>NZ_NJIC01000010.1:0-13525 GCF_013620825.1 Rhodanobacter sp. PCA2
GGCATCCTGCCTTCCGGGTGCGCGGGCGGGTTACGGGGTTTTTCGACAGCACATCCTGTGCTGGCGAAAAACTGGCCGGCATCCCTGCCGGCCATCCTGCGGACTTTCCTCCACCCGCCCGCCGCGCCATAGGGGCCCCGGTAAAGCAGCGCGCTCCCGGCGCGCAGAAGCAACAGCAGAGCCAGAGCCAAGGATGGCCTGATCAATCGACTGCCTGCTCGTCATCCCTGCGAAAGCAGGAGGCGCTTCACAACAGCGAAGCTGGTCATCCAGCGCCCTTGTGTTCCGTGGCTTAGAGGCACTGGATCCCAGCCTTCGCTGGGATGACGAGCAAAAGCAGACCTTCCCCAAAGCAAAGCACCGCGAGTTCGCGGCACTTTGCTGTTGCCGTTGCTCTTGCTTTTGCCGTTGCTTCTGGCGCGCACGATGCGCGCCTGCTCTTACGGGGTCCCTTGGGCGGCGGTGAGGTGGGGACGATCAGGCCGCGCAGCGGGCGAGGCCACGACGGCCTCGCCTTTTCGCGCGGGCAGGATGCCCGCTCGAAAAGCCCGGCCCCGCCTCACGGACTTGCCGGGCATGGATGCCCGGCAAGCGCCAACCGGGGTGCTCTTTCTCTTTGGCTACTTTCTCTTTGGGCACGCAAAGAGAAAGTAGCTCGGGCGCCCAACGGGCGCACGAAACCGCTTTGGTTTGCCGCGACGAAGCGCAAGCATCCCCTACACAGCGTCAGCAACCAAACCATCCTCATTTGCTAGCATTCCAAGAATGCCCCCCACCCCCCTAGATATCCTCCGCACCGTTTTCGGTTATCCCGGTTTTCGCAACCAGCAGCAGGCCATCGTCGAGCACGTAGCCGAAGGCGGCGATGCGCTGGTGCTGATGCCCACCGGCGGCGGCAAGTCGCTGTGCTACCAGATTCCCGCGCTGCTGCGGCAGGGCACCGGCATCGTGGTGTCGCCGCTGATCGCACTGATGCAGGACCAAGTGGATGCATTGCGTGCTGCTGGCGTTGCGGCGGCCTATCTCAACTCCAGTCTCGATGCGCAGGCGCAGCGCGAGGTGGAGCGGCAAGTGCTGGCGGGCGAGCTGAACCTGCTCTACGTGGCGCCGGAGCGCCTGCTTACCGGGCGTTTCCTCGGCCTGCTGGAGCAGATCGAGGTGGCGCTGTTCGCGATCGACGAGGCGCACTGCGTGTCGCAGTGGGGCCACGATTTCCGCCCCGAGTATCGCGAGCTCACGGTGCTGCACGAGCGCTTTCCGCACGTGCCGCGCATCGCGCTCACCGCCACCGCCGATCCGCGCACGCGCGAGGAGATCGTGGAGCGGCTGGCGCTGTCGGACGCGCGCCAGTTCGTTTCCAGCTTCGACCGGCCCAACATCGGCTACCGCGTGATGCTGAAGCACAACCCGCGCACGCAGCTGATGCAGTTCCTCGACGGGCATCGCGGCGAGGCGGGCATCATCTACGCGCTCAGCCGCAAGAAGGTGGACGACACCGCCGCATGGCTGGCCGAGGCGGGCATCGAGGCGCTGCCGTACCACGCCGGTCTCGATGCGGCCACGCGCGCGAAGAACCAGCAGCGCTTCCTGCGCGAAGACGGCGTCGTGATGGTGGCCACCGTCGCCTTCGGCATGGGCATCGACAAGCCCGACGTGCGCTTCGTGGCGCACCTCGACCTGCCGCGCAGCATGGAAGGCTATTACCAGGAAACCGGTCGCGCCGGTCGCGACGGCCTGCCGGCCGAGGCGTGGATGATCTACGGCCTCGCCGACGTGGTGACGATGAGCCAGATGATCGCGCAGTCCGAATCCGCGGACGAGCGCAAGCGCATCGAGCGGCAGAAGCTGGAGTCGCTGCTCGCCTACGCCGAGGCCACGCGCTGCCGGCGCGAGCTGCTGCTGGGCGCGTTCGGCGAGGACTACCACGGCCCTTGCGGCGGCTGCGACAACTGCATCGAGCCGCCGAAGACCTGGGACGCCACGGTGCCCGCGCAGAAGGCGCTGTCGGCGGTGTACCGCAGCGGCCAGCGCTTCGGTGCCGGCCACGTGATCGACATCCTGCGCGGCGTGGACAACGAGCGCATGAGCCAGTTCGGCCACGACCGGCTCAGCACCTTCGGCATCGGCGCCGACATCGACGAGAAGGGCTGGCGCTCGGTGTTCCGCCAGTTGCTCGCCGCCGGCCTGCTCGCCACCGACGCGGAAGGCTACGGCACGCTGCGGCTCACCGCGTCCAGCCGCGACGTGCTGCTGGGCAAGCAGGAGGTACGACTGCGCGAGGACGCGAAGCCCGTGCGATCCGCGCGCCGCCGCCGCGACAGCCAGATGGTCACCGGCGCCAATCTCGGCATCGAGGCGTACGAGCAGCCATTGTGGGACGCGCTGCGCGCGCTGCGCACCCAACTCGCGCGCCAGCAGGGCGTGCCGCCCTACGTGGTGTTCCACGACGCCACCCTGCTGGCGATGCTGCGCGCGATGCCCGCCGACGAGGGCGAGCTGGCCCGGGTCAGCGGCGTGGGCGAAGCCAAGCTGCAGCGCTACGGACGCGATTTCCTCGCGGTGATCAACGCCGCCGAGTGAATGCGCTGGACCCCGCAGCCGGGTATCGCGCATCCGCCAGGTCCATCCAGCCAGACCCGCCATCGTGCTGGCGTTCGTATTTGCCGCGCTGGCGCACCGACTCAAACCAGGTGGTGTCGGGCGGGAACGAGTGGCGCGCGGCATGCCGGACCACCTCGTCGCGGACGGCATCGCGACGGCAACGGCCGCAACCACAGCCTGACCGCGACGGCTCAGCCGGTCAGCAGCCAGTCGCCATCGTTGGCGCCGGCCTGCGCCAGGCGCGCCGGTGGCCCGGCCAGGTAGCGCCAGTGCTCCAGCGCCAACGGCAGGCGTGCGCGCGGGCAGCTCATCTGCAGATAGGCCAGCGCTGCGGCCGTGTCCGCATGCCGCGCCAGCTCGCAGTCGCCCAGCAGACTGCGCCAGCGCCCCCCGTGTTGCACGATGCGGAACAAGCCGAATTTCGAAGGTGCCACATACTGCGCCGGCATGACCGCGAGCCTCGCGAGGTTGGACGGACATTCTGCCCCGGCATGCGTGGACTGCAGGTGATCCTGCAGTGGCAGAGCGGTGACAGCAGGCCGGCAACTGGCGGATGGATCGATCCGGGTGCTGCCAAGACCTGAGCTGCCCGGTGTAGAACCAGTCGTGGCGGTTTGGCGCTTCGGGTGAATCGGCTTCCCGCCGATTTCCGTGCCGGGCTTCGACTGCGCCGCAGCTTGAAAACCGCTGTGGGCGCACCTGCCGGAGGGCAGGTGCGGAGTCTGGGCGTGAAACCCGCGTGGTCGTTTTGCTGGATCGGTGCGTTCGCCGCGGGCATCGACCGGGCGCAGGAAGGCGTTGCCGGGAAACGGGCAATGGGCCTTACCCCGCACCCGGCACCCCGTTCCGCCGCCGCGGGATGCGCAGCGGATTGGCGTCCTTCAGTTCGTCGGGCAGCAGCGCGTCCGGCCAGTCCTGGAACGTGACCGGCACCAGCCAGCGACGGATCGCGGTCGCACCCACCGATGTATGCAGGGGATTCGTGGTGGCCGGCCAGGGGCCGCCGTGCTGCATGCCCCAGGCGACGGCGACGCCCGTTGGCCACGCGTTGTAGACGACCCGGCCGGCGATGCCGCGCAGCACGTCGGCGGCTTGCATCGCTTCCGCGGCGTCGGCCGGCGCCGCGTGCACGCTCGCGGTCAGCGAGCCCGGGAGGCGGCCCAGCAAGGCGATCGCGTCCTGCGGGTCGCGGTAGGCGACCACCAGCGCGGCCGGCCCGAAGCATTCCTCGGCGAACCGCTCGATGTCGCCGGCGAAGGTTTGCAGATCGACCCGGAACAGGTGCGGCGTGGCGCCGAACGCGGCGTCGGATTCGGCGCCGGTGGCTACGGCTTCCGCCGCGGCGGCCAGCGCTTGCGTGCCGGCCAGGTACTGGTCGCGCATGCGCCTGGTCAGCATGGCGCCGCCGCTGGCCTGGCGCACCGCTGCGGCGAGTTCGTCGACCAGCGTGGCGGGAGCGAACACCAGGCCGGGATTGGTACAGAACTGGCCGGCGCCCAGGGTGAGCGAGGCGGCGAAACCCCGGGCGATTTCCTTCGCGCGTTCGTCCGCCGCGTGCGGCAGGATCAGCACCGGGTTGACGCTGCCGAGTTCGCCGTAGAACGGGATGGGATCGGGCCGGGCGTTCGCCAGGTCGAACAGGGCGCGGCCGCCGTGCGTCGAGCCGGTGAAGCCGGCCGCCTTGATCGCAGGATGGCGCACGAGCTGCGCGCCGGCGGCCACGCCGTAGACGATGTCGAAGGTGCCGGCGGGCGCGCCGGCTGCGGCCAGGGCCCGGGCGACGATGGCCGCCGTGGCGCGCGAGGTCTGCGGGTGCGCCTCGTGCGCCTTGACGACGACGCTGCTGCCGCCCGCGAGCGCCGATGCGGTGTCGCCGCCGGCGACGGAGAACGCGAACGGGAAATTGCTGGCCGCGAACACCGCCACCGGTCCGATCGGCTGCAGCATGCGGCGCAGCTCGGGGCGGGGCGGCACGCTGGAGGCGTCGGCGGCGTCCAGCGTCGCCTCCAGATAGCTGCCTTCGCGCAGCACGTCCGCGAACAGGCGCAACTGGCTGGTGGTGCGCTTGATCTCGCCGGTGAGTCGCGGCAGGCCCAGCGCCGTTTCGCGGTCGGCGAGCGCGGCTAGCTCGGACGATTCGGCGTCGATCGCCGCGGCGATGCCTTCCAGCGCGGCGGCGCGTACCGCCGCCGGGGTTCGCGCCCAGCGCCCGAGGGCGGCCGCGGCACGCGCAGCGATGGCGTCGACTTCGGCGACGGTGGTTTCCGCGACCGGTGCGCCCGTGGCGGCGCCGGTGCGCGGGTCGAATCCCTGGATGCTCACGATTGCCTCTCCGGTTCCTTTTCTGCGGTGTTCCAGTCCGGCCCGCACCACGCGCCGCCCACGCGTTGCAGCGAGGGATCGGCGGGGTCGAGGTTGCGCTGCGGAGCGGCCAACCCGGCGGCGTAGCGTTCGGAATCGTCCTGCGGCACGTAGCCCAGCGCGCGGGCGCCGGCCAGCGACACCCAGTGGCGCGTGTTCGCCGAGGCGCCCCAGATCACGCGGAATCCCGGCGCGGACGCCGCAATACAGGCCTCGACCAGGCGCGCGGCGTCGTCCGGCGAGAGCCAGGTGCGCAGCATGCGCGCGTCCCTGGGGCGCTCGAAGCACGAGCCGATGCGGACGGCGATGACTTCCATGCCGTAGCGGTCGGCATACAGGCTGCCCAGCGCTTCCAGCGCGACCTTGCTGACGCCGTAGTTCGTGTCGGGGCGGGGAAATGCGGCGGCATCGATTTCGCCGTCCTGCGTGCCGACGAAGCCGATCGCGTGGTTGGAACTGGCGAGGATCGCGCGCCGCACGCCGCAGCGGCGCGCCGCTTCCAGCGTCACGTACGCGCCATGGATGTTCGCCTCGAGGATTTTCGCCCACCCGTGTTCGGTGCTGAGCCCGCCCAGGTGCAGCAACACGTCGACGTCGGCGCAGGCCGCTTCCATCGCCGCCGGATCGGTGATCGACGCGCGGACGATCTCCGCTCCATCGTCCCGCGTCGGAACCTCCGCGATGTCCAGCAGGCGCAGCACCCGGCCGGGCTGCGCGAGGCGCGGGCGCAGCAGCGTGGCCATGCCGCCCGCCGCGCCGGTGATCAGGACGCGTTGCGGCCGGCTCATGGCGTGCAGGCCGGGGCGGCCGGACGCGCTGGCGGCGGGAGCGGACAGGCGTGTCGGTGCATCGGTTCTCCGTGCTTCATGGACGGCCGGTCGTCGTGGCTAGAGGCTGCCGCGCAAGGTGTCGTTGATGGTGCGGATGGCGTTGAACAAGCCGTCGACCACTTCCTTCTCGTGCTTCTTGTCCAGGCGCGCGATTGGCACCGAGCAACTGATCGCATCCACGGCGGGCGTGGCGTTCGGCAGCACCACGGCGAAGCAGCACAGGCCGGGCGTGTTCTCCTCGCGCTCGAATGCGTAGCCCAGCGCGCGGAACTCGTCGAGCTGCTTGTGCAGGGCGCGGCGGTTGCGCACGGTATTGGCGGTCAGCGCGACGAACTTGTCCGGCAGCAGCGCGTCCACCTCCTGGTTCGAGCGCGCCGCCAGCAAGGCCTTGCCCAGCGAGGTCGCATAGGCGGGCACGCGCCGGCCCACGCGCGAGATCACCCGCAGGTGGTGCTGCGATTCGCGGCTGGCGAGATAGACGACATCGCTGCCGTCCAGCCGCGCCAGGTGCACGGTCTCGTTGATCTGCGCGCGCAGCTCGCTGATCACGTGCGCCGCCGTCTGCACGACGCGGTCGTGGTCCAGGTAGGAGGTGCCGACCAGCAGCGCGCGCACGCCGATGCCGTAGGTGCCCAGCCGCGTGTCGCAGGCCAGCCAGCCGCGCGCGACCAGCGTCTGCAGCAGCATGTACAGGCTGGACTTGGGCATGTCGAGCAGTTGCTGCAGTTCCGTCAGCGTGAGCGCGTGGCCGCTGGCGGCGAGCGCTTCGAGCAGCAGCACGGTGCGGTCCGCCGATTTGACGGCGGTGGGCGCCGCAGCTTTGGTTTCCTGTTTCCTGGTCATGGTCGAGAACCCGTTGCCTCGGTTGGGTGAATGGCTTGACAGTCCACAAGACGGCTCCTACAGTCAATCGCGTTCACAGATAGGATAGTAATTCATACATATGAACTTTGTAAATCACCGCTCGACGACGAAGGGTAGCGCTGCCAGGGGTGACGCAGCGGCTGCCGGGCAGTTGCGCGGGGTGCTGTTCTTCCCGGTCACGCCGTTCGGCCTCGATGGGGAAGTGAACGTCGAGGCGCTCAGGGCGCATGTCGCGCGCGGCGCGTCCGCGGGCCCCGGTGCGGTGTTCGCGGCCTGCGGCACCGGCGAATTCAACGCACTGGAGCCGGGCGAGTTCGAGACGGTCGTGCGCGTCGCGGTGGAGGCAGTCGCCGGGCGCGTCCCGGTCTATGCGGGCTGCGGCGGAGCGCTGCCGTTGGCCAGGCGGTTTGCCGCGGCGGCGGCGCGCGCCGGCGCGGACGGGCTGCTGCTGCTGCCGCCGTATCTCGTGAGCTGCCCGCCCGAGGGCATCGCGAATTATGTCGAGCAGGTCGCGGCGGCCACCGCGCTGCCCATCATCGTGTACCAGCGCAACAACGCGGTCTTCACCCCGGAGACCGCGGTCCAGGTGGCGCGCCTGCCCAACGTGGTCGGCTTCAAGGACGGGCTCGGCAACCTGGATGCGATGCAGCGCATCGTGCTTGCGGTGCGCGGCGCGCTGGGCGGCAAGCCGTTCCAGTTCTTCAACGGCATGCCCACCGCCGAGATGTCGCAGCTGGCCTATCGCGCGATCGGCGTCCCACTGTATTCGTCGGCCGTGTTCTGCTTCGCGCCCGAGGTCGCGCTGGCGTTCCACGCGGCGGTCGAGGCTGGCGACCAGGCGCGCGTCGACGCGCTGCTGGAACGGTTTTACGCGCCGCTGGTGGCCTTGCGCAACAAGGTGCCGGGCTATGCGGTGTCGCTGGTCAAGGCGGCCACCGAGTTGGGCGGCATCGCCACGGGATCGGTGCGCGCGCCGCTGGTGCCGCCGGCCCCGAAGCATGTCGAGGAGCTGAAGCGCATCATCGCCGCGGGCCGGGCGCTGGTGGAGCAGCCCGGGAAGCACGCATGAGTTCTGCGCGCACGCCGATCCGCGAGATCGTCCTGACGCCGATCGCGTTTCGCGACCCGCCGCTGTTGAACGCGGTGGGGCTGCACGAACCCTGGGCCCTGCGGACCATCGTGGAAATCCGCATCGACGATGGCCTGATCGGACTGGGCGAGACCTATGGCGACCAGGGGCATCTGGCGCGGCTGCACCAGGCCGCACCCGCGCTGGTGGGGCTGGACGTATTCGCCCTGAACGATGCGCGCGCCTGCGTGGCCCGGGTGCTGGGCGGCGCGATCGGCGACGACCGCCACGGCCTGACCGGCCAGATCAACCTCAGCGGCACCGTCGACCGCGTGTTCGCCTCGTTCGAAGTGGCGCTGCTCGACCTGCAGGGCCAGTTGCTGAGGCGCCCGGTCAGCGACCTGCTGGGTGGCGCGGTGCGCGACCGCGTGCCGTACAGCGCCTATCTGTTCTACAAGTGGGCCGCGCATCCGGGCGAGGCGCCGGACCGGTTCGGCGAGGCGCTGGACCCCGAGGGCATCGTCGAGCAGGCCAGGTCCTTCATCGCCGCGCACGGCTTCTCCGCGATCAAGCTGAAGGGCGGCGTGTTTCCGCCGGAGCAGGAAGTCGCCGCCATGCGCGCGCTGCGCGAGGCGTTTCCGAAGCACGTGCTGCGGATCGATCCGAACGCGGCGTGGACCGTCGAGACCTCGTTGCGCGTGGCGCGCGAACTCGACGGCGTGATCGAGTACCTGGAGGACCCCACGCCCGGCATCGACGGCATGGGGCAGGTCGCGACGCGCACGCCGATACCGCTGGCGACGAACATGTGCGTGGTCGCCTACGACCACATCGCGCCGGCGGTGGAGCGCAAGGCGATCGGTGTGCTGCTGGGCGATCACCACTACTGGGGCGGCCTGACCCGCTCGCGCCAGCTCGCGCTGCTGTGCGAGACGTTCGGCATCGGCATGTCCATGCATTCCAATTCGCACCTGGGCATCAGCCTGGTGGCGATGACGCATCTGGCCGCCGCCACGCCGAACCTGGGATACGCCTGCGACACGCATTACCCGTGGAACAGCGCGGACGAGATCGTCGCCGGCGGCGCGCTGAAGTTCGTCGACGGCGCGTTGCCGGTGCCGACTTCGCCGGGCTTGGGCGTGACGCTGGACCGCGACGCGCTGGCGCGTGCGCACGAGCGCTACCAGCGTTGCGGGATACGCGTTCGCGACGACACCGGCTACCTGCAGCGCTTTCGCCCGGAGTATTCCGGCAAGCTGCCGCGCTGGTAGCGCATGGGCCGCTTCGCGCTGGCGCACCTGTACCCCTGGGACGTCATCGGCGATCCCGATGCCGCGCAGCGCATCCGCGATCTCGGCGTGGGGGCGGTGGCGCTGGCCGCGGCCTACCACAGCGTGCGTGCGGCGACGCCGCTGCATCCCCGGCATCGCGTCGTCGATGCCGGACATGCCGCGATCTACGTGCCGTTCGATCCGCAGGCGTGGGAGCGCAAGACGCTGCAGCCGGCCGTGCCGACCTGGGTCGCCGGGCCCGACCCGTTCGGCGCCGCGGCCGCGGCGCTGCGCGAAGCGGGCCTGCCGGTGTACGCATGGCTGGTGTTGACGCATGCGAGCCGGCTGGGCGGGCAGTGGCCGCGGTTCGCGGTGCGCAACGTCTGCGGCGACGTCTATCGCCATGCGCTGTGTCCCGCCCACGACGAGGTGGTCGAGTACTGCGTGACGCTCGCGCTCGAGGTGGTGCGGCAAGGGCGGCCCGACGGCGTCGTGCTGGAGGCCGCCGGTCCGATGGGCTTCGTGCACGGCGGCCATCACGAGAAGACGGACGGTGCGGACCTCGACGCGGTCCAGCAGCAGTTGCTTTCGCTGTGCTTCTGCGACGCCTGCACTTCGCGTTATGCGCGGGAAGGCATCGACGTCGCTGGCTTGCGGCAGCGCGTCGCGGCGCGACTGGACGGGGCCGGGGGCAGTGTCGAGGCGGCGCTGGGCGAGCCGCTCGCGCAAGCCGTCGCGGGCGTGCGCACCGCGCTCGCGCGCGGGCTGCGCCAGCGCGTGATCGGGGAGCTGCGCAGGATCGCACCCTCCCTGCGGATCGTGCTGCACGCCAGCGCCGATCCGTGGGCCACCGGCGCATTCGCGACCGTGGCCGGGCGCGTCGACGCGGCGGCTGATGTCCTGGTGGCGAATTGCTGGACGGGACCGGATGCCGGACTGCAGGAGATCGCCGCGCTGATGCGCTGGCGGGAATCGCGCCGCCTGGCCGCCTATGTGCTCGCCCTGCCGCCGCGCCCCTGCGACGCGCGCGCCCTGCACGCGGAACTCGATGCCTATGCGGGCGCGGGGGTCGAGGAATTCCACATCTACCACGCGGGACTGGCTTCGCGGGCGCGGCTGGACGCGATCCGCGCGGCATTGCGCGCAGGAGGCGGCTGATGCAAACGATCGTGGCGGCGGACGAGGAGCCCATGCGCGGCATGCGCCATCGCTGGTCGATCTGCGCCTTGCTGTTGATCATCACCACGATCAACTACATGGACCGCCAACTGATCGGGATCCTGAAGCCGCTGCTGCAAGGCACGCTGGGTTGGAGCGAGATCGACTACGGCAACATCGTGCTCGCGTTCCAGACCGCCTACGCGATCGGCCTCGTGCTCGCCGGACGGCTGCTCGACCGACTGGGCACGCGGCGCGGTTTCTCCCTCGCCGTCGCGGTGTGGAGCCTGGCCGCGGCGGCGCATGCGCTGACGCGCGGCGTGGCGGGTTTCGCGCTGGCCCGCTTCGGGCTTGGCCTGGGCGAGTCGGCGCATTTTCCGGCGGCGATCAAGACCGTGGCGGAGTGGTTTCCGCGCAGCGAGCGGGCGCTGGCGACCGGCGTGTTCAATGCCGGCGCCACGCTGGGCGCGCTGATTACGCCGCTGATGGTGCCGTACGCCATTGCCGCGTTCGGCTGGCGCGCCACGTTCGTGCTGACCGGCAGCCTGGGCTTCGTGTGGATTGCGCTGTGGCTGGTCTTGCACGCGCGGTTGCGCGTGCGCGACCGCGCGCTGACGGAGGCGGAGGTCGATCCCGATGCCGCGCCGAGGGCGCCGGCGTGGCGCGAGGTGTTGCCGCAGCGCGTGGCCTGGGCGTTCGCCTGCGCGAAGTTCCTCACCGATCCCATCTGGTGGCTGTACCTGTTCTGGCTGCCGGATTTTTTCTCGCGCCAGTTCCACCTGGACCTGCAGCGTCTTTCGTTGCCCACGGCGGCGGTCTATCTCGCCGCAGGCGTCGGCAGCATCTTCGGCGGCGCGCTGTCGTCGTGGCTGATCCGGCGCGGCGTGGCGGTGGGGCGCGCGCGCACGCTGGCGATGCTGTTGTGCGCGCTGGCGGTGACGCCGGTGTGGTTCGCGCCGTTCGTCACGCGGACCTGGCTCGCGGTCGCGATGATCGGGCTCGCGGCCGCCGCGCACCAGGGCTGGTCGGCCAATCTGCTGACGGTGGTGTCGGACGTGTTTCCGCAACGCATGGTCAGTTCGGTCACCGGCTTCGGCAGCATGTTCGGCGCCGTGGGCGGCATGCTGATCGCCTGGGGCGTTGCGCACCTGCTGCAGGTCAGCGGCAGCTACGTGCCGGTGTTCGCGATCGCCGGCGGGGCGTATCTCGCGGCCCTGCTTGCATTCCGCCTGCTCGCTCCGGACCTGTCGCCGCTGCGGCCCGGTGCCGGAAACCAGACCGCAAAATAACCGCGCGGCGGGTCGCGACAGGGTTTGCATAGATTCATATCCATGAACCTTATTCCCATACTTGCAATGAGTTTCTGGACGTAATACAACTGCGGCCGGGGATCCGATCGGTGGATCGGTACGGCTGGCTCAACTCGTCGGGGAAAAAAGTATGACCAAGCAGATGCAGGGTCGCGTCGGGAGGCGCGCGCTGGTTTCGGCAGCGCTCTCGCTCGCGATATTCCAGGCCATGTCGGCGCACGCCCAGGGCGTCGACGGCGGCAAGGCGGCAGCGCAGCAGGGCGACAGCAGCAAGACCAAGCCCGTCACGCTGAACGCGGTCGTGGTCACCGGTTCGAAGATCAAGGGCGTCGACCTGGCGGACGCGGTGCCCGTCACGACGATCACCCGCCAGCAGATCGACAAGCTGGGCGCGGCCACCGTCACCGACGTGGTCAACCAGCTCACGGTATCGGCGGTGGGCCTGGACCGCATGAGCGGATACACGCAGGAAGCGTATGCGAACCTGCGCGGCATCAACCGCTCCTACACGCTCGTGCTGGTCAACGGGCATCGCTGGCCCGGCGGCGCCAGCATCGACGGCAACGTCGACCTGAACACGATCCCGCTGATGGCCGTCGACCACATCGACGTGCTGCTGGACGGCGGCTCGGTGCTGTACGGTTCGGACGCGATGGTCGGCGTGATCAACATCATCCTGCGCGACCACTACGACGGCGTGGAATTCAACACGACCTACGGCCAGTACCAGAAGGGCGGCGGCCGGACCACGACGACGAACGTCATGGCGGGGCACACCGGCGACCGTTATTCGCTGCTCGGCGGCGTGTCCTACAGCAACAGCCACGATGTGCCGGTCAGCGACTATCCGTTCACGGCGACGCCCCTGTGGGGCTCCGGCACGGCCCTGTACACCGACACCACGCCGGCCGGCTCCTTCCAGGTCTGCAACATCCCGAACCACGCGGGCGTGTGCCCGGCGGCGTCGCGCACGCAGCCGGATGGCAGCCACGGCTTCTTCACCTATGCGCCGGGGCAGGGCGGCAGCAACTGGACGCCCTACAGCCGCAGCGCCGACGGCTACAACAACCGGTATGGCTACTACCTCGAGCTGCCGCTGAAGGTGAAGTCCGTGTTCGGGCAATTCACCTACGACGTGACCGACAACATCAAGTTCAAGCTCATCGGCAGCTGGACGAAGACGAGCTCGTCGAGGGTGCTCAACTACAACGCGATGAACCTGGGCGCCGGCGGCGCGGCAGGTACGGCCGGGGCAATCACGATACCGGCCGACAGCTTCTACAACCCCTTCGGCCAGCAGATCGCCGTGGCCCAGCGCATGGTGACCGAGGCGGGCCTGCAGGGCAGCAGCTATACCGACAAGACGATCAACCTGACGCCGACCCTCGACGGCAGCTTCAGCCTCGGCGGACGCGACTTCGATTGGGAAGTGGGCACCGTCTACGGCAAGACCGACGCCCTCACCACCTTCTTCAACCAGCTCAGCATCAGCCGCCTGGGCAATGCGCTCGGCCCTTCGTTCAAGGATGCCAACGGCCAGGTCGTCTGCGGCACGCCGGGCAACGTCATCGCCGGCTGCGTCCCGCTCAACCTGCTCGGGCAGAACACGATCACCCCGTCGATGCTCGACTACATCGAATACGGCCGGTTCGCGCCGAGCCCGACCGACGGCAACGTCATGCACCTGCACGACACGTTCGCGCAGATCAGTTCCGCGAACCTGCTGGAGTTGCCGGCCGGCAACCTGGGCTTTTCGCTGGGCTTCGAGCGGAACAGCCAGTCGGGCTACACCTATGGCTACGGACCTTTCCTCACCAAGGACGTGCTCAACAACAATCGCGGCATCGCGTCCGGATCGTATGCGACGAACGAGGAATACCTGGAGCTGAACATCCCGCTGCTCAGCAACCTCCCGGGCGTGCGCCAGCTCGACCTGGACGTGGCCGGGCGCGAGTCGAAGTACGATTTCGGCGCGCGGGCCTTCAACAAGCAATACACGCTCAAGTGGAAGGTGACCGACGACCTGGCCCTGCGCGCCGAAATCGTACTTCGACTCGCGCC
>NZ_NJIC01000010.1:13535-42639 GCF_013620825.1 Rhodanobacter sp. PCA2
GGCCCTGCGCGCCGGATACAGCACGGCATTCCATTACTCGCTGGCCTCCTCGATCGCCTACCCGCAAGTGGGCTACGGCGTGGTGTCGGACGCGAGCGGCGTGCCGCTGGATCCGTGCTCGTTCACGACCAACGGCAGCGGCACGGTCATCTCAAACCGCTACGGGCAGCTGACGCCGGCGCAGCAGCAGACGTGCCAGGCGCACGGCGTGCCTGCCGGCGGTTACAACACCGCGCTGGCGCCGCAGACGACCATCGTCACCGGCGGCAACGCATTGCTCCAGCCGGAACAGGACAAGTACCTGACCTGGGGCGTTGTCTACAGTCCGTCGTACGTGCCCGGGCTGGACATCACCGCCGACTGGTGGAGCATCACGTTCCGCAAGCAGATCACGACCTTCAGCACCCTGCAGATGATGCAGAACTGCCTGAACAATTACGGGGTGAACTCGTCGTGTCCGTCGAGCTGGTTCACCCGCGGGGCGGGCGGCTACCTCGCCTATTTCCAGAACAGCCCGATCAATGCCATCAACGGCAATCGCGACAAGGGCCTCGACGTCACGCTGAGCTATCGCCTGCAGGACACGCCCTGGGGCAGCTTCCGCTTCAAGTGGACCAACGCGTACCTGATCGACAACTCCTCGCCGAACACGCCCATCCCGAACCAGAACTACGCCGGCACCATGGCCGGCAGCAGCGGTGGCGGCCCGTACTGGCGCCTGCGTTCGAACCTGCAGACGGATTGGGAACTCGGTTCGTGGGGCGCGACGTGGAATATCCGCTACTTCTCCAGCCTGCGTGAGCAGTGCACCCTCGTCGGCACGGCCATCGTCTCGCTGTGCAACGACCTGGGCCCGGCGCAGAACGCCGCCGGCACGAAGTTCCTGCCGTTCATGCAGGGCGGCAGCGCGAACCGCCTGGGCGCCTCGACCTATCACGACCTCAGCGTGTACTGGAAGACGCCGTGGGATGCCCGCCTGACGTTCGGCGTGAACAACGTTTTCAACAAGCGGCCGCCGTTCTCCGTCACTTCGGGCGGTGCCAGCTTCAACGTCAATTACGGCGTGCCGGACCGCTACTTCTTCGTGACCTACAGCCAGAAGTTCCTGTAGGCGGCTGTCGGCTTCGCGACAGCTGCTTTCCGGGGCTTCTGCGCAGATGGCGGAGGCCCCGGCGGAGCGTTCCGGTCGAGCCGCAAACGGGTGGCCGGATTGCGAACCGTCGGGCGGGCCCGGAGGGCATGCGCCCCGGCGTGAACCCTCGTGCCAACCGGCGACGCAGCCGGGCGGCGCGTCCACTTGCAGAGGAGAGTGACCATGTCGAAAAAGACAGCGGGCAGGCGTGGCGTCGTGGCTTGCGGTTCAATCGCCGCGCTTTGCCTGTTCGCCGGCGGCCATGCGATGGCGCAGACCCGGAGCTATCCGACCTACACGGCGAATTCCACGAATACCCTCAACGGCAACCTGACCGGAGACATCGTCGGCTCGGCGTTTGTCGATCTCGACGGGACGTTCCACTGGACGACGGCGTTCACCAGCTACAACGCCACCGACGACGGCACGGCGTGGGAGCGCGCGTTCCAGAACTCCGACTTCGGAGCGCTCACGGGGAACTACGGCACGACGACCCTGACGCAGGCGGATGCGTTCTACGGGACGTCCGGAACCCTCTGCAACAACCTCTCTTCCCGCGCGAACAATCCCGTCGCATCGCCCTACGGCGACGACCATTGCGACTTGGTGGGCATGTGGGTGGACCCGTCGGACGGCACCTGGTACGGCATCGCCAACGACGAGTACGACTTCAATCCGTTCAACACGACGCAGACCGTCACGCAGCGGGTCAGCTCGGGCATCCACAGCAACCGCATTCTCGCCGTGGAATCGACCGACAAGGGCGCGAGCTGGTCGGTGATCGACGAGATCATCACCTCGCCCTACCAGCACAACGACGCGGCGGACAACACCGCCTTTCCGGACGGCTTGTGGTCGTACGGCGTCGCGGGCTGCCGGCTGTTCGTCGACAACAGCACCGGATATTTCTACGTCGTCTACAACAACTCGATCAAGGTCAAGCCGAATTATTCGACCTTCGTGAGCTGGGCGGCCATCGCGCGTGCGCCGATCAGCGGCAAGATGGCCAGGGGCAGCTGGAACAAGTACTACAACCACACCTGGACGCAGCCCGGCATTGGCGGCCTCGACGGGAATGTGGACGACCCGCTGGGGCTGGTCGCCTCCTTCGTCCCATCCACCGATTCGTTCTCCCTGGCCGGCACGGGTGCGGACGGCTCGAGCCTGAACATCCAGGCGAAGTGGGTGCCTTCGAACGGGGCATTCGCGTTCAACGACGCCAGCGGAAATGCCTACACGGCGAACGTCTCCACGGGCACGATCGCGAACGCTTCCGGCAGCTCGGTGCCGTCGGTGAGCTACCAGGACCCGGCGACCAACAGCACGTTCACGGTGGCCGTGGCGAGCGGGAAGATCCAGTTCACGCAGACCGACAGCACCGGCCGCACCGTCACGAACACACCTGGTATCGGCTACCCCGTCTTCAGGGACGCCACGACGAACCGCCTGTACATCACCCCGCAGAACAGGATCCAGGAAAGCGCCATCAGCTACAACACGTATTCCGGCAGCTACCGCTTCGTCGGCTACGACCGGAATGTCTATGAAGAGGCCGATCTCGGCAATCCGATCGGCGTCGGCATCGTGGGCGCGCTGCCATCGACGGCGAGCACGGGGAGCTACCTCACGACGCTCGATGTGGGAAGCCTGACGAACCAGAACGTAACCGGCTACTCCTTCCGGCTCATTTCGGACAACCCCGGGAAATTCTGGGACCTGACGACGGCCGCGCCGGGTTCCGGACAGACGAACTACTCCGCCGCCGCGACCTACTACGACGCCAACGGGAATCCGCTGACCACCACGGGCACCTACATGATCTCCGCCGGCGGGATCACCATCTCGGCGAGCGGCGCCAACAATTCCTCGGGCGCGAACCGCTGGTACCTGGAGCCGGTGGCGGACGATTACAACAGCGGGGTCGCCGGAGGGTTCTATCGCATCAAGAATGTCTGGAACGGCAATTACCTCGACGCCTCCGGTTCCACGGTGGCGGCCCGGCGCGCGGTGGGAGCGCCCATCCACGTGGATCCGATCCAGGGCGGTTTCGTCGCCTCGGCGAACGGCGGCGCGGGCTCGCCGGGCGGTAGCGACCAGTGGTATCTCCTGCCGGTGGCGAACGACACGCCGGCCACGCTCTCGCCGACGTCCACGACCGCGGTCATCGCCGCAGCGACCAACACGTCGCTCCAGGGAGTGAAGCGCTACAAGATCGTCAACCGCAACAGCGGCCTCGTGCTCGAGGTGGTGGTCGGCAGCGGATGGCGACTGGCCGCACCGTCGTTCACCGATTCCGCCCAGATCGCGACGCTCACACCCACCTACTGAAGCATCGCGCCACCCCGTCCGGGCCGGCCCCATGGGGCCGGTCCGGATGTGTTTCGTCGGGCGGTTTCCATGGCTGTTGGCCGGCTCGGAAGGCAGCCGTCCACGGCCGATGAAGCGCCGCCTCCGCAGCGTTGCCCGCATTCGCCGGATCGGTGGCGTGGCCGCCCCGTCGCGCGTTGCTGTACCGGAAGTCCACATGCGGGATGCCAGCATCCAGATACCGGGCAAGCCGTGATCGCGGCTCCCGTGAAGCATGCCTGATGCTGCTTTGGATCGGTTGAAGCTGGAGCGGTCATCTTTGCCCGGCTGAGCGCAGCATTTTTTGCAGTGCGGCATGCTTCGAGGCATCCCGGATGTTAGCGTGCGGATGGATCGATCTAAATGGACGCTGCATCGGTCGGGCTCGCAGCCCGGACAGCTGGTGCGGGATTTCGGCGCGCGGCGGGCAAGGTTGGCCGCCACCGGACAACGGAAACGGGAGGGGATGGATGATGACCAGCCACGAAGCGGGACACCGGACGGAGCTGCGCAGCGCACCTGGGCGGGGCGGCATGAGCGCGGTGACGCGCGTGGCCGCGGGCCGGCGCGGAGCCGGGCTGGCGGCGGTCGCTCTTTGTGTCTTCGCGCTGCTGCTGCCCGGCGCGGGCCGGGCCGCAACGCCGGGCGTGCAGACGCTGGATGCCGGCTGGCAGGTGCGCCTGGTGCCCGGCGACAAGCACGCCGCTGCGTATCCGCGCGCCGCGCAATGGCTGCCCGCGAGCGTGCCCGGCACGGTGCAGACGGACGTGCTGGCGGCGAAGCTGGTGCCCGATCCGTACTGGCGCGACGACGAGGCGAAGATCCAGTGGGTGGGCCTGGCCGACTGGCAGTACCGCATGCAGTTCGACGTGGATACCGCCACGCTGGCGCGCCAGCACGTCGACCTGGTGTTCGACGGGCTGGACACCTTTGCGGACGTCGCGCTCAACGGCCACAAGCTGCTCTCCGCCGACAACATGTTCCGCCGCTGGCGGGTGCCGGCAAAGGCGTGGCTGCACGCCGGCGCGAACACGCTGGAGGTCACGCTGCATTCCCCGATCGCACGCCTGCAGCCCTGGCTGCAGAAGCAGCCGTATCCGCTGCCCGGCGAGTTCGATTCGGCCTTCGGCGACGAAGCCGAGGGCGTGCAGACGGCCAACTACGTGCGCAAGGCCGCCTACCAGTACGGCTGGGACTGGGGTCCGCGCATCGTCACCCAGGGCATCTGGAAGGACGTGCGGCTGGAAAGCTGGAGCGCCCTGCGCCTGGCCGATTTCCACATCGCGCAACCCAGGGTCGACGCGGACGTCGCGCGGCTGCAGGCGCAGCTGCGGATCGCCGCCGACGCAGCCGGCAAGGCGCAGGTGCGCCTGCGCTGGCGCGCGCCGGATGGCGGCACGCAGTCGCTGGTGCGCGACGTGACGCTGAAGGCCGGCGACAACGAGGTGTCGCTGCCGTTCGAGATCGCCCATCCGCAGCGCTGGTGGCCGGTGGGTTACGGCGCGCCGGACCTGTACGACTTCCACGTCGACGTCGCGCTGCACGGCGAGGTCGCGGCCAGCGCGGAGCGCAGCACCGGCCTGCGCAGCGTCGAGCTGCGCCGGCCCGTGGACCAGTGGGGCAAGGGCTTCGAGTTCGTGGTGAACGGCGTGCCCGTCTTCGCCAAGGGCGCGAACGTGATCCCGATGGACAGCTTCCCGAACCGCGTCACCAAGGCGCGCATCGACGCGATGCTGGAATCCGCCCGCGACGCGAACATGAACATGTTGCGCGTGTGGGGCGGCGGCTACTACCTGGAAGACGCGTTCTACGCCGAAGCGGACCGGCTGGGCCTGATGGTGTGGCAGGACTTCATGTTCGGCGGCGCGATTCCGCCCTACGACAAGGCGTTCCGCGACAACACGCGCGTCGAGGCGGTGCAGCAGGTGGACCGGCTGCGCGACCATCCGTCCATCGTGCTGTGGGCCGGCAACAACGAGGTCGAGACCGCGTGGGAGACCTGGGGCGGCGGTGCGCATCTCAAGGCCACGCAGCCCAGGGCCGAGGTGGATCGCATCGAGCAGGGCATGCGCGAACTGTTCGACCGCACGCTGCGCGGCGTGGTCGCGTCGCGGTCGCCCGAGGTGCCGTACTGGCCCAGCTCGCCCGGCAGCGACTACGACGGCGCCGCCAACGTGCTGGACAACGGCGACTACCACTACTGGAACGTGTGGTCGGGCAAGGCGCTGCCGCCCAGCGCCTACCTCGACGTCACGCCGCGCTTCCAGTCCGAGTACGGCCTGCAGTCCTTCCCCGCGCTGGCGACGCTGCACAGCGTGCTCGATCCGGCCGATCTGTCCATCGATTCCCCGGTGCTGCGCGCGCACCAGAAGTTCGACAAGGGCAAGGGCAACCAGCGCCTGCTGATGTACGTGGAGCGCGAGTACGGCAAGCCCAAGGACTTCGCCGCGCTGGTCTACCTCAGCCAGGTGATGCAGGCCGAGGGCATCCAGCTCGCCGCCGAGCACCTGCGCGCCGCACGGCCGCAGAGCATGGGCTCGCTGTACTGGCAGCTCAACGACGTTTGGCCCGGCGTCACCTGGTCGAGCGTCGACTACTACGGCCGCTGGAAGGCGCTGCAATACCACGCGAAGCGCTTCTACGCGCCGCTGCGCGTGGTGGCGATCCGCAAGGACGGCAGCACGCGCGTGTCGCTGGTCTCCGATCGCACCACGCCGCTGGATGCCAAGCTGCGCGTGCGCGTGCTGGGCATGGACGGCAAGCTGGTGTGGGAGCACACGCAGGACGCGCAGGTGGCGGCGCTGGCGAGCACCGCCGCCGGCGACTACACCGACGCGCAACTGCTGCACGGCGCCGACCCGCGCCGTACCGTGGCGGTGTTCGAGCTGCTGGACCACGGCAAGCCGCTGAGCCGTCATCTGTCCTACTTCGATGCCGCGAAGAACCTGGCGCTGCCCGACCCCGGCCTGCATGCCGAACTTTCCGCCGATGGCCACGGTGTCACCGTCAGCGCGCAGCGTTTCGCGCGCGAGGTGTGGGTGGACTTCGGCGACCTCGATGCGCGGCTGTCCGACAATGCGTTCGATCTGCTGCCCGGCGAGTCGGTGACCTTGCAGGTAGCCAGTGCGGCCGATGCCGCCGCGCTGCGCAAGGCGCTGACGGTGCGCAGCCTGTATGGCGCCACGGAGTCCGGGCCATGAGGAAGACGGTCGCCAGCATCGCGGCGGTGGCGCTGCTGCTGTCGGCAGGCGCCACCGCGGCGCCTGCACAGGATGCCGAGGCACGCGCTGCCGCCCTGGTGGCGAAGATGACGCTGGCGGAAAAAGTCTCGCAGTTGCAGAACGACGCGTCGGCGATTCCGCGTCTCGGCGTGCCCGCCTACGACTGGTGGAACGAAGGCCTGCACGGCCATGCCCGCGACGGCTACGCCACGGTGTTTCCCCAGGCGATCGGCCTTGCCGCGAGCTGGGACGCGCCGCTGCTGGAACACGTGGGCCGCACCGTGGCGGTGGAGGCGCGTGCCCGCTTCAACGCGATCGGCGCCGGCCGCGACCACGGGCAGTACCAGGGGCTGAGCATCTGGTCGCCGAACATCAACATCTTCCGCGACCCGCGCTGGGGCCGTGGCCAGGAAACCTATGGCGAGGATCCCTTCCTCGCCGGCCGCCTCGCGGTGGCCTTCGTGCGCGGCATCCAGGGCGACGATGCGCGGCATCCGCTGGCCATCGCCACGCCCAAGCACTTCGTGGCGCACAGCGGCCCGGAAACCGGGCGCGACAGCTTCGACGCCAGGGTGTCGCCGCACGACCTGGAAGACACCTACCTGCCGGCATTCCGTGCCGCGGTGGTCGAGGGCGGCGCCGGTTCGCTGATGTGCTCCTACAACGCGCTGGACGGCGTGCCGATGTGCGCGAACCCCGCGCTGCTGGACACGCGCCTGCGCAAGGACTGGGGCTTCAAGGGCTACGTGGTGTCCGACTGCGACGCGGTGGGCGACATCGCCGCGTTCCATCACTACAAGCCCGACGATGCGCAGGCATCCGCCGTCGCCTTGCGTGCCGGCACCGATCTCGATTGCGGCCACACCTACGCCAGCCTGGCGAAGGCCGTGCGCGCGGGCGACGTGGCCGAGCCGGTACTGGATACGGCGTTGCTACGCCTGTTCGCCGTCCGCTACCGGCTCGGCGAGCTGGGCGGTCCCGGCGACGATCCCCATGCTGACCTCGGCCCCGGGTCGGTGGACAGCCCGGCCCACCGGCAACTGGCGTTGCAGGCCGCGCAGGAATCGCTGGTGCTGCTGAAGAACGCGCACGACACCTTGCCGCTGCGCGCCGGACTGCGGCTTGCGGTGATCGGGCCGAACGCGGACACGCTGGAAACGCTGGAAGCGAACTACCACGGCACCGCACGCGCGCCGGTCACCCCGCTGGCGGGATTGCGCGCGCGCTTCGGCGCCGAACGCGTGAGCTACGCGCAAGGCGCGCCAGTAGCCGCCGGCGTACCGGTGCCGGTGCCGGAGACGGCCTTGCGCACGCCGGATGGCGCTGCGGGACTCACCGGCGAGTACTACGCGGGCGCCGACTTCCACGGCAAGCCGCTCCTCGTGCGCACCGATCGCGTGATCGATTTCGACTGGAATCGCGCCGCGCCCGCGCCGGGCCTGGATGCCGGGCGTTACGCCGTGCGCTGGAGCGGCGAATTGCTGCCGCCGGGGCCGGGCGACTACGTGCTGGCCGTGCACGTGGACCGCTGCTTCGACTGCAGCAGCCACGATGCGGCGACCCTGTTCCTGGACGGCAAGCGCGTGGAGCTGCGGTCGCGAGCCGCGGGCAAGGGCGGCGATGCCAGCCAGCTTGAGGCGCGCGTGCACTTCGCCGACGCGCGCCCGCAGGCGATCCGCCTGGAGCTGCTGCACGCCAGCCCGGACGAGGGCGTGCGCCTGCAATGGCTGGCGCCGCCGGCGGTGCAACTGGCCGAGGCGGAGCGCGCGGTGCGCCAGGCCGACGCGGTGGTCGCGTTCGTGGGCTTGTCGCCCGACGTGGAAGGCGAGGCGCTGCAGATCGAGGTGCCCGGTTTCGAAGGCGGCGACCGCACCGACATCGGCCTGCCGCCTGCACAGCGTGCGCTGCTGGAGCGCGTGGCCGCTTCCGGCAAGCCGCTGGTGGTGGTGTTGATGTCGGGCAGTGCGGTGGCGCTGGACTGGGCACGGGAACATGCCGACGCGATCCTCGTCGCCTGGTATCCGGGGCAGGCCGGCGGCACCGCGATCGCGCAGGCCCTGGCCGGCGACAGCAATCCCGGCGGCCGCCTGCCGGTGACGTTCTATCGCTCGGTGCGCGACCTGCCGCCGTTCACCAGCTACGCGATGCAGGGGCGGACCTACCGCTATTTCCGCGGCACGCCGCTGTATCCGTTCGGGTACGGCCTGAGCTACACCCGCTTCGCCTATGCCGCGCCCAGCGTGTCGGCCAGCACGCTGAAGGCTGGCGCCACCCTGGAAGTCGGCGCCGAACTGCGCAACACCGGCGCGCGTGCGGGCGACGAGGTGGTGCAGGTATATCTGGAGGTGCCGCCGTCGCCGCTGGCGCCGCGGCATGCGCTGGTCGGCTTCCGCCGAGTGCATCTTGAACCCGGAGAACGCACGCGTGTGCAGTTTGCGCTGACGCCGCGGCAGCTGAGCAGCGTCGATGCGGCCGGCGCGCGCGCCGTCGAGCCCGGCCGCTATCGTGTCTTCATCGGCGGCGGCCAGCCTGGCGATGCCGCCGGTGTCGCCGCCACATTCACCATCGAGGGCCGCGAGGCACTGGCACCATGACCAACGAAGATATTCCGCACGCCATGATGACCCGACGCAACCTGCTCAAGCTGATCGGCGGCGCTGCCGCAACCGGCGCGTTCGCGCTGGCTGCGCCACGTGTTTCCGCGGCGACGGCGAAGCCGTTCGCCAGCCGGCGCCCACCGGCGGACAGGCGCAAGTTCAGCAGCCCCGCGGTGGAGACGGAGATCGCGCGCATCCAGGCGCGCATCGGCGACCCGGAACTGGCGTGGCTGTTCGGCAACTGCTATCCGAACACGCTCGACACCACCGTGCACATGGGCACGGTGGGCGGCAAGCCGGATACCTTCATCGTCACCGGCGACATCGACGCGATGTGGCTGCGCGACTCCTCGGCGCAGGTGTCGCCGTATCTTCCGCTGGCGGCGAAGGACGAAGCCTTGCGGCGGCTGTACCGCGGCCTGATCCATCGACAGGCGGCATGCATCTCGATCGATCCCTACGCCAACGCCTTCCTGCCCGATCCACGCGCCAGGACCAACCTGGACTGGGCGCAGCACGACCTCACCGACATGAAACCCGGCGTGGCCGAGCGCAAGTGGGAAATCGACTCGCTGTGCTGGACGATACGCATCGCGCACGGCTACTGGAAAGCCACCGGCGACCGCGCGCCGTTCGACGACGACTGGCGCGCCGCGATGCGCCTGGTGCTGGCGACATTCCGCGAGCAGCAGCGCAAACATGGTTCAGGTCCCTACCACTTCCAGCGCGCATCGGCGGTGCCTACCGACACGGTGCCGCTGGGCGGTTACGGCAATCCCGCGCTGCCGGTGGGGATGATCTTCTCGATGTTCCGTCCCTCGGACGATGCCTGCATCTATCCATTGTTCGTGCCGGCGAATGCCTTTGCCGTGGTGTCGCTGCGACAGCTGGCGGAGATGTCGCGCGCCTTGCATGGCGATGCCGCGTTCGCCGGCGACTGCGAGGCGCTGGCCGCCGAGGTGCAGGCCGCGCTGGAGCGGCACGCGGTGATGCACGAGGGCGGTGAGGATTTCTGGGCCTACGAAACGGACGGCTACGGCAACCAGCTGTTCATGGACGACGCCAACGTGCCCAGCCTGCTGGCGCTGCCGTACCTCGGCTTCTGCGCGCGCGACGATGCGCGCTACCGCCGCACCCGCGATCGCGCGTGGGGCCAGCGCAATCCGTACTTCTTCCGCGGCAAGGCGGCGGAAGGCATCGGCGGCCCGCACGAGGGACTGCGCATGATCTGGCCGATGTCGCTGATGGTGCGCGCGCTCACCACCGACGACGCCGGCGAGATCCGCCAGTGCCTGCACTGGCTCAAGACCACCCATGCCGGCACGGGCTTCATGCACGAGGCCTTCGATCAGGACGATCCGGCGAAATTCACCCGGTCCTGGTTCGCCTGGGCCAACAGCCTGTTCGGCGAGCTGATCGCCGGATTGGCCGCAAGCCACCCCGAACTGCTGCGCTGACAAACGCGCACCCCACACCCCCACTGGAGCCCACGACCATGGTGACCCGCAGACGATTCCTGCAAGGCGCAGCGGCATTGACCCTGCTTGGCGGCATGGCCCAGCGAAGCGCACTGGCTGCGCCGCGCGGCCAGGGCAGCGCGGCGGCGCTGACCGGATTGGCGAAGAACGGCGTGTCGAGGTGGGTCGACGTGTTCGTCGGCACCGGCGGCCACGGCCATACCTATCCCGGCGCGACGCTGCCGTGGGGCATGGTGCAGCTCTCGCCCGACACCAACGACTTCGGCTGGGACGCCTGCTCGGGCTACCACCAGGCGGATGGTTCGATCATGGGCTTCTCGCACACCCACCTCAGCGGCACCGGCGCGAGCGACATGCTCGACGTGCTGGTGATGCCGGCGCAGGGCGAGGTGCTGCTCGATGCGGGCGATCGCGGCCTGCCGACGTACAACTACTACTCCAAGTTCGACGGCGCGGCGCGCGGGCCGCATCTCGACGCGAACGTGGTGGCGCATCCGGGCAAGGGCTACCGCTCGCGCTACGACAGGGCTTCCGAGCAGGGCGTGCCCGGCTATTACCGCGTGCGCCTCACCGACCACGACATCCTCGCCGAGCTGACCGCGACGCTGCGCGCGGGCCTGCATCGCTACACCTTCGCGAAGGGCGGCAAGGCGCACCTGATCGTCGATCTCGCGCACGGCTACCACGACGATCCCAAGGTACCGTGCAAGGTGTCGGACGCCACGCTGAAACTGGTGGGCAAGGACACCCTCGTCGGCGGTCGGCGCGTGCACCAGTGGGCGAACGGGCGCCACATCTACTTCGCGCTCAAGCTGTCGCGGCCGTTCGCGCAGGCCACGTTGTACAGCGAGAACCAGCCGCTGCCCAGCGGCACGGGCGAGGCCAAGGGCACGCATCTCAAGGCCGCGCTGCACCTGGACGACGCGGCGAAAGCGCCGCTGCTGGTGAAGGTCGGCATCTCCGGCGTGGACATCGACGGCGCGCTGCGCAACCTGGAATCCGAGCTGCCGGACTGGGACTTCGAGCGCGTGCGGCACGCCGCCGGGGAAACCTGGGAGAACGAGCTTTCGCGCATGCAGATCGACACGCCGTCCGACACGGCGAAGCGCACGTTCTACAGTTCGCTCTACCACACCATGCTCGCCCCCACGCTGTTCAACGACGTGGACGGCCGCTACCGCGGCATGGACCTGGCCGTGCACGAGCTGCCGCAAGGCCAGCACAACTACAGCACCTACTCGCTGTGGGACACCTACCGCGCGTTGCATCCGTTCTACACCCTGCACCAGCCCGCGCGCGTGCCGGACATGGTCAACGGCCTGGTGCGCATGGCCGCGGAAAGCCCGGAAGGCCCGCCGGTATGGCCGCTGCAGGGCGTGGAGACCGGCTGCATGATCGGCTACCACTCCGCCGTGGTGATCGCCGAGGCGAAGGCCAAGGGCTTCACCGGCATCGACTACGACAAGGCGTGGCCGATCTACCGCAAGCGCGCCTTCGACGACGACTACCGCGGCCTGCCGCTGTACCGCAAGCACGGCTACATCCCCGCCGACCTGGAACCGGAGTCGGTGAGCAAGACGCTGGAATACACCTACGACGACTGGGCGCTGGCGCAGCTGGCCGAAAGCCTGGGTGCGAAGGACGATGCCAGGCATCTGCGCGAGCGTTCGCGTAACTACCGCAACGTGTTCGACGAGAAGCTTGCCTTCACGCGCCCGCGCGACAGCAAGGGCAAGTGGATCGAGCCGTTCGACCCGCGCGAGATGGGGCACTTCGAAAAGTGGCGCGACTTCACCGAGTCGAACCCGTGGGAGGCCACCTTCCTCAACCAGCACGACCTGTACGGCTACATGGGCATGTTCGGCGGCGTGGCGGCGTTCGAGCGCAAGCTGGACGAGCTGTTCACCACCAGCTCCGAGCTCCCTGCCGATGCGCCGCCGGACATCGCCGGCATGATCGGCCAGTACGCGCACGGCAACGAGCCCAGCCACCACGTGGCCTATCTGTATGCCTACACCGGCAACCACTGGAAGACGCAGTCGCGCGTGCGCATGCTGCTGGAAACCATGTACCCGCCGCTGCCCGACGGCATCGCCGGCAACGACGACTGCGGCCAGATGGCGGCGTGGTACGTGCTGAGCTCGCTGGGCCTGTACGCGGTCGATCCGGTGAGCGCGGACTACGTGTTCGGCAGCCCGCTGTTCGACCACGCGGAGATGGAGCTCGGCGAAGGCAGGAAACTCGTCGTCGAGACGAAGGGCAACGGCCCGGGCAAGGCCTATATCCAGTCGGTGACCTGGAACGGCAAGCCGTGGACGAAAAGCTGGATCAGCCACAAGGAACTCGCCGCCGGCGGCACGCTGGCATTCGAGATGGGCGCCACGCCGAACAAGAAGTTCGGCGCCGCACCGGAAGACCGGCCGCCGTCCTACGGCCTGCCGGCCGCGCAGTCGATACCGCGCGACAAGGCCTGAGCGAGCAGGCGGGCAGCACGCTGCCCGCCTCGATCCTTCTGCCGGATCGGCCTGCGCGACCATCGTCGCGCAGGCGGCGTTTCAGTCGTGGTCGTTCATGACGGCTGCCACACGCGGCAGCGCCGACCCGCCGCGCTGAATTTCCCCGCCGGCCCGATTCGCGAACGCCATGCGCGTCGCGCTGTGCCTCATCGCCGCATGCTGCGGGAGGCAGCGGCTTCGGCTTCGCCTGGGCGGCGTGAATCCTGCGCCGAGGGCGCACGTCGATGTCGGAATCACCTGATCGATACGCGGAGGCCGGCAGGCTGCGGAAAGGCCGCCCGTGCCTGTCCCGCGATGCATCGCCACGCCAGTCCCACCCGTCCCGGGTGCTGCTGAGCCTGCATCGGCGCGGGCGATCCGGTGCGCCATTTGCGCGGCTGATCGAGGGCCGCCATGGCGCGCCACCGGTTCCCGCAGCTCGCCGACCGGGGGCGGGCGCCATATTGCAATGCGGCTTGCATCATCACTAGTGAATATGTAGTTTAGATATGAATCGATCCAAACAGAGATCGAGGGCAATGGCTTGTGCCCAAGGAAAGGCATGCGTGGAAAGGCGGTTTGCGCCTGTCCGGCATGCGAGGGCGTAGAGCTCTATGCGATTTGCACGATCCAAGAAGGCTGTGCGACGACGGACCAGCCAGCAGGGGGCACGCCGGTCGAAGCGACGACAGCACACCGAAAACACGTTCGAGGGAGGGGTTTCCATGCGTCACGCCATCGCAATGCGCCGCAATGCACTCGTCAGCGCGCTCTCTGTCGCGCTGCTGTCGCCGTTGGCTGCCTACGGGCAGGCGGCGTCTTCGACCGCCAGCGACCAGGCCGCCGCGCCGCAGACCGGCACGCCAGCCGGCCAGTCGTCTTCCACGGCCAGCCAGCAAAAGGCCGTGCAGCTGAAAGAGGTCGTGGTCACCGGTTCGATGATTCCGCGTGTCGAGGTGGAGGGCCCGGCGCCCGTGGTCACCATCACCGGCGCGCAGATCAAGGCCCAGGGCTTCACCACCATGTGGGAGTTCCTCGACTCGCTGCCGCAGATGGGCCAGACGCAGGACCCGGCCAGTTGGGGTTCCACCTCGGTCAATGCGCGCTCGGTGAACCTGCGCAACCTGGGGCCGGGATTCAGCCTGCTGATGATCGACGGCCATCGCGTGGTGGACTACCCGCAGCCGATGAACGCGCAGAGCAACTTCCAGAACTACAACAACATCCCGACCGGGATGATCGACCACGTGGAGATCCTCGCCTCCGGCGCCTCGTCGATCTACGGTTCGGATGCGGTGGCTGGCGTGGTCAACGTGATCCTGAAGAAGAACTACCAGGGCGATGAGCTGCAGATCACCGGCGGCGGCGCCACCCGTGGCGGCCGGTCGTACGGCGACATCAACTTCTTCGGCGGCAAGTCCGGCGAAAACTGGCACCTTCTCTACAACCTCGAGAAGTCCAACCGCACGGCGTTGTGGGGCAAGAATCGACCCTATCAGGACTCGGTGTCCGATGCGGGTTACGGCGCCTGGGGCCCGGCGGCCCGCATGTTCGGCTACCAGTACGACACGGCCGGCGGCATCGCGCTCTCCGCGACGAACGGCCTCACCGGCCAGTACATCACGCCCCCGGCGGGCACCTGCGACAAGTTCACGAATTCGCAGTTGAGCCATTCGTACAGCGTCAGCACGAGCGGCACC
This sequence comes from Rhodanobacter sp. PCA2, assembly GCF_013620825.1. Lineage (GTDB taxonomy): Bacteria > Pseudomonadota > Gammaproteobacteria > Xanthomonadales > Rhodanobacteraceae > Rhodanobacter_A. The sequence continues at coordinate 28,505 of NZ_NJIC01000010.1, forward strand.
CAGATCACCGGGGTGACCGACAACGGCTACTACTGCTCGCAGCCCCATCTGTTCCAGAACTGGGTGCTGACGCCGGGCAGCCGCAGCAACAACGGCTACGTGGCCGGCGAGTACGACTTCAGCAACGGCCTGCAACTCTACGGTTCGGCGGCCCTGTACAAGACGGTTGGCATCTCCAACACCCAGATGTGGGGCGTGGGGACGGGTGCGTTCTACGACCAGAACACCGGGCAGGTCATCAGCCAGGCCGTCCGTCAGTTCACCGCGCAGGAAACGGGTACCTCGATGAATACCCACGACCGCGAGACGAACTGGAACATCACCGCCGGGCTGCGCGGCACCATGTTCGGCGGCAACTTCAACTGGGACCTGAGCCTCAATACCCAGAAGTACATCGTGCGCGAGGACTACACGGCGTTCAACCAGACGGCCACGAACAACTTCTTCCTCGGCCAGCAACAGGGCACCACCACGGTCGCCGGCTACAACGACGGCAACGGCAATCCCATCGTGTTGCCCGTCTATGCCATGAACTGGCAGCAGTGGTGGAACCCCATCACCCCGCAGCAGTACAGCCAGTTCGCCGTCAATGGCGAGAACAGCGCGTCGTCGTGGCTGGACCAGGCGCAGTTCCGCATCAACGGCGATCTGTTCCGCATTCCGTGGACCGACCAGTCGGTGGGCTGGGCGGCGGTGCTGGAAGCGGCGCACAACGGCTTCCTGCTCTCGCCCGACCCGCGCGGCAGCGACTCGTCGACGTTCGTGAACCCGTTCTACGCGAACAACACGGGCGGCGGTACCCGCCAGCGCTTCTCGCTGGGCACGGAGTTTCGCGTGCCGGTGCTGGATTCGCTGACCTGGACCATCTCCGGTCGCCTGGACAAGTACCATGACTCCAGCAGCGCAGACATCGCGCGCACCTGGGGCACCGGTATCGAGTGGCGTCCCATCGACAGCCTGCTGTTGCGCGGCTCCTACGGCACCAACTTCAAGGCGCCGGACATGCAGGCGATCGACCAGACGGGCTCCACCGTGCCGGTGGGCATCTACGAGGATTACCTGAGCTGCATCAACGACATCAAGGCCGGAAATACCAACAGCACCTGGTGCAACGGCAGCATCCAGCGCCCGCAGTCCCAGTACTACACCCAGTACACCGCCGGTAACCGTCTGCTGAAATCCCAGACCGGCCACTCATGGACCTACGGTTTCGTGTGGCAGATTCCGGGCGTGCAGGGCCTGTCGGTCTCTGCCGACTACTGGCACATGGGCGTGGACAACACCATCCAATACCTGGGCCAGGACACCGTCCTGAAAGACGAAGCCGGCTGCCTTACCGGTGTGCTGCCGGTCGGCTCGAGCGGTCTGGCGCCGTACATCCGCTACCCGCAGGGGTCGGAGTACTGTCGCATGGTGGAGGCGATGGTCCAGCGCAATGCGGCCGGCAACATCACCTCGGTGCACTCCGGCCCGATCAACGTGGCATCGACGTACGTGAGCGGCGTCGACGCCTCGCTGGATTACAAGCTGCATACCGAGAACTACGGCGATTTCCGCGCCAACGTCATCTACACCAACAACCTCGCCTACAAGAACCGCACGGTGGCCAGCGATCCGCTGATCAACACCCGCTACGACCGCGTGGCGAGCAAGGTCAGCTGGATCGGCGACTGGACCAAGGGCGACTGGAACGTTTCGCTCTCCGGCCAGCGCGTCGGCACCCTGCGCGCCAACAATTACGGCGGCTGCGAGGTGCTGCCCAACGGCACCTTCCCGGGCATCGGCGATCCCGATTGCACGGTCTACAAGGGCCGCATCCCGCCGTGGATCGTGTGGAATACCGCGGTCGGCTGGCAGATCAATCGCGATACCAAGTTGACTCTCGCGGTGTCCAACATCTTCAACAAGGTTGCCGGGATCGCGTACTACTCCGGTGGTTTCGAGTTCGTCCCGACAGGGCAGACCGCGGGCGAATACAACGGCCGCGAATGGTTCCTCACGTTCGACTACAAGCTCAACTGATCCCTCTCAGGTCGGGCTTGTTCCGCCGCCCCGGCTTCGGCCGGGGCGTTCTTTTTCTGGCGCCGCCTGCATGCCGGCGCCCGTCCTGCCGCGCTCGACCCGGCACCCGGCGCCGACGGGCTGCGTGACGGTTCATCCGGACGGAAAAGAGGATGCCCGCTTGCGCGGGCATCGGGTGGGTGGCAGCCAGGTGCGGCGGGATCAGTGCGCGAACACCTGCAGCAGCTCGTGGCAGGCGCCCATGGTGTGGTAGTCCACCTTGCCGGCGGGGCTCTTCTCGTCGCTGTACTTGCGGTTGTCGCGGGTGAGGATGCGGTACCACGCGCCGTACCTGTGGTCGACGAAGTGCTGCCACGAATAAGTCCACAGCTTGTCGAACCACGTGGCGTAGGCGGCGTCGCCGGTGCGCGCATGCAGCAGGGCGGCGGCGGCCAGCGATTCGGCCTGCACCCAGAAGTATTTGTCGTCGTCGCACACGCTGCCGTCGGGCGCGAAGCCGTAGCACAGGCCGCCGTGGGTGTCGTCCCAGGCGTGCTTCACCGCGGTGTCGAACAGGTGGCGTGCGGTGGGCAGCAGCCAGGCTTCCTCGCGGTTGCGTTCCAGCAGCAGCGATTCCAGGATCAGCAGCAGCTTGGCCCACTCGGTCTGGTGGCCCGGCTGGAACCCCCAGGGGCGGAACAGGTGCTTGGGGTCGTCCTTGTGGTAGTCCCAGTCGATGCGCCATTGCGCGTCGTAGTGCTCCCACACCAGCCCGTCCGCGAGCGCGGCCTGGCGGCGGGTCATGTGGTCGGCGAGGGTGAGCGCGCGGTCGAGGTAACGCGGCTCGTCGCTGGCCTGGTAGGCGGCCAGCATGGCCTCGCACATGTGCATGTTCGCGTTCTGGCCGCGGTAGGTGCTGAAGTGCCAGTCGGCATCGGCCTCGTCGCGGTACAGGCCGGCTTCGGCGTCCCAGTAGCGCCGTTCCAGCAGCTCCCAGGTCTCGTCCATCCACGCGGCGGCTTCCGCAATGCCGGCCTTGCGCGCGCTGGCATAGGCCAGCAGCACGAAGGCGACGCCGTAGGCGTGGTTGGTGCGGTCCTCGGGCACGCCGTCGCGGATCGTCCACGCATAGCCGCCGGTCAGTGCATTGCGGTGCACGTCGCGCAGGTAGCGCAGGCCGTGGTGCACGGCTTCGCGGTACTCGGCGGCGAGCGTGGCGTCGTCGCCGAACTCCAGCGCCGCCATCGCGTAGTTGAAGACGAAGCGCGTGCTGCTCACCAGGTGGCGGTGGCTGCGGTCGTAGATCGTGCCGTCGTCCTTGAAGTAGTGGAAAAAGCCGCCGGCCGGATCGATCGCGTGCGGATGGTAGAACTGCATGGTGTCGGCGATGTGCCGGCGCAGGAACGCCGGCGAACGGAAGTCCGGCAGCGGCGTGGCCGGCAGGACGGAATGCGTGCGGGTCGTGCTCAAGAGTGCGACTCCATGAAGGCGTGGACTTCGGCGGTATCGGGCAACGCGGTGAACGAGCCCTGCCGCGTCACGGTCAGCGCGCCGGCCGCGGCGGCGTAACGCAGCAACGCGTGCAGGCGCGGCAACGTGGCGACCAGCGCGTCCAGGTCGCGCGGGCCGATCTGCTGCTCGGCGAGCTGCTGCACCAGGCCGCCGACGAAGGCGTCGCCCGCCGCGGTGGTGTCCACGGCGGGCACGCGGTAGGCAGGAAGCTCGCCCTCGGCGTCGGGATGGAACCAGCGCAGCGGATTCGGACCGTCGGTGACCACCACCAGGCGCGTATCGCCCTGCCACAGGCGTTCGAGCACGGACTCCTCGCCATCCGCTTCCGCCAGCCAGGCGAATTCTTCCGCGCTCAGCTTCACCAGGTCCGCCAGTTGCAGCGCGGGCCACAGCAGCGGGCGTATCTCGATGCCGCTGGGCCACAGCGCGGGACGCAGGTTGAGGTCGAAGCTCACCAGCGCGCCGGCGTCGCGGGCGCGACGCATGCCTTCGCGGGTGGTTTCCGCGGCCTGCGGCTCGGTCATGCTGTTGGAGCAGATGTGGAACATCGCCGTATTGGCAAAGGTGTCGGCACGGAAATGCTGCGGGCGGAACAGCAGGTCGGCGGACGGCGGCCGGTAGAAGCTGAAGCTGCGCTCGCCGTGCGCATCCAGCGCCACGAAGGCCAGCGCAGTGTTCGCTTCGCCGGTGCGCGCCACGTCGCGCGTGTCCACGCCGGCCCGGTGCAGGCTGTCCAGCAGCAGGTCGCCGAACAGGTCGGTGCCCAGCATGCCGGCGAAGCGCGCATCGCCGCCCAGCCTGGCCACGGCCACCGCCACGTTGGCGGGGGCGCCGCCGGCGAACGGGACGAACGCGCGCGGGTAGCCGTGCGCGTCGCGGCCTTCGGCGTGGAAATCGATCAGCGCTTCACCGAAGCAGAGTACGGAACGCATGCGGCGGGGTTACCTGGGGCTGGTGGCGGCGTCGCGGATCTTCGATCCGCTGCGGCCGTAGAAAATGACGTAGGCGTAGCACAGGAGCGGCAGCACGAAGGCATGCTGTATGCCGATGCGGTCGGCCAGGAAACCTTGCGCCAGCGGCACCAGCGCACCACCCACGATCGCCATGATCAGCAGGCTCGACGCCTTGTCGGTGAGCGGTCCCAGCCGCTCGATGCCGAGCGCGAAGATGGTGGGGAACATGATGGAGTTGAACAGCCCCACCGCGATGATGCTGTACATCGCGACGTTGCCGGTGCTGAGCATGCTGGTCAGCACCAGCGCCGCGGTGGCCACGCCGAACGCGGCCAGCAGCTTGCGCGGGTCCAGCCACGCCAGCAGCGCGGAACCGGCGAGGCGGCCGACCATCGCGCCGCCCCAGTACAGCGACACGTAATGCGAGGCCTGCTGCTCGCTGATGTGGCCGATCTCCGGTTGCGACAGGTAGTTCACCAGGAAGCTGCCGATGGACACCTCGGCGCCCACGTAGAAGAAGATCGCCAGCACGCCGTACTTCACGTGCGGAATGCGCAGCGCATCGAGCAAGCTGTGCTTGCCGGTGTCGGCCTGTTCGGTGGCCTCGGCCAGCACCGGAAGTCGGAACAGCCCCACGATCACCGCCAGCAGCACCAGCACCAGGGCCAGGCCCAGGTAAGGCCCCTGCACCGACTGCGCTTCGTGCGTGCGGTAGGCCAGCTGTTCCGCCGCCGGCATGGCGGCCACCTGGGCGCTGCCCAGCACGGTGTTGGAGAGGATCAGCCAGCCGCCGAACAGCGGCGCCAGCGTGGTGCCCAGCGAATTCAGCGCCTGCGCGAGCGTGAGCCGGCTGGAACCGGTACGCGGCGGCCCGAGCAGGGCGACGTAGGGATTCGCCGCCACCTGCAGCACCGTGATGCCGGTGGCCAGCACGAACAGCGCGCCCAGGAACAGCGGGTAGCTGTGCCACTGCGCCGCGGGCCAGAACGCCGCCGCACCCACGCCGGCGATCGCCAGACCCGCCACCATGCCGCGCTTGAAGCCCAGGTGCGCCACCAACCGTCCCGAGGGCAGCGACATCAGGAAATAGGCGCCGAAGAACGTGAACTGCACCAGCATCGCGCGGGTGTAGTTCAGTTCGAACACCGCCTTGAGGTGCGGGATCAGGCTGTCGTTCAACGCGGTGAGGAAGCCCCACATGAAGAACACCGCGGTAGTCACCGCCATCGCGCCGGGATAGTCGGTGTAGCGTCCGCTGTCGGCGCCCGTACCGGTGGTTTTTGCTGGCGGTGGTGTGGCGGCGAAGGCCATGCGGCTCCCCTTGCTGTGAGTGCGCTCAGGCGCTGGGTGGTGGGCAACTGCTGGCGCGCACCACCAGCTGCACCGGGGCGATGGTGCGCTGTGGCGTCGCTTGCGGATCGCGCAGGCGCTGCAGCAACAGCTCGGCGGCCTGGCGGCCGCGGGCGCGCGGCTTGGAGGCCAGCGTGGTGAGCGGCGGTGCGCTCAGCGCGGACTCGGCGATGTCGTCGAAGCCGGTGACCGCGAAGTCGCGCCCCGGCCGCACGCCACGCTGGTACAGGCCCAGCATCAGGCCCAGCGCCACCGCGTCGTTGTAGCAGACCGCCGCGGTGGGCGCCGGCGCGTCGAAGAACAGCGCGCCGCATTGCGCCGCGGCGTCCACGCGGTTCGGTGCGCATTCGATGCGCCAGTGCGCCTCGATCGGCAACCCGGCGGCCTGCATCGCCTCGACGTAGCCGGCATGGCGCTGCTGGCAGGAGCTGGAGCTGGCGTGGCCGCCGAAGAACGCGATGCGCCGCTGGCCCAGCGAGATCAGGTGCTCGGTGGCGAGCCGTGCGCCGCGCTGGTTGTCCAGCATCAGCCGGTCCCAGGGCGCACTGGATGGCGCCTCGCCGGCGAGTTCGCGGTTGAACAGCAGCAGCGGAGTGTGCAGGCCCACTGCGGCCAGCACGCGTGAGGCGGCGCTGCCTTCCGCGGGGGAGAGGATGATGCCGGCCGGATCGTGCTCCAGCAGCGAGCCGAGCACCGCCTGCTCGCGTGCGATCGACTCGCTGGTGCTGCCCAGCAGGGTGACGTAGCCGCTGCCGCCCAGCGCTTCGTCCACGCCGGTGGCAAACTCGGCGAAGAACGGGTTGGCGAGGTCGTTCAGCACCAGCGCGATGCTGGACGAGGTGCGCCGGCGCAGGTTGGCCGCAGCGCGGTTGTAGACGTAGCCTTGGCGGCGCAGTTCCTCTTCGACCCGTGCGCGGGTGAGCTTGTTGACCAGTGGGCTGCCGCGCAATACCAGCGATACTGTGGCTCGCGAAACGTCACAGCCTGCAGCGATATCGGCGAGGGTGACCTTGCGATTGGCGTGAGGCGTACTGTCCGTTGCCATGCTGGATGATTGCTCGATTGGAACGATCAAATGTACAGGAACCCGCTGCCGGATGGTTCCGCGATGCAGCATGCATCGTTGTGCGAACGGATGATAGCGTGTGCAGCTTGGAACGATCCAAATTTGGATGCAAGGGGGGTTGCACATGAACCGGCGTAGTCACCATTCCAGGGGCCTGATCGTGATGGCCGCGGCCCTGATGCTGACCTCCACCGCGGCGGCGGCTGCCGCCGGGCACGCGGCCGCGGTCGATCCGCGCATCGGCACGGGCGGCGACGGCCACACCTTTCCGGGCGCCACCGTACCGTTCGGGATGATCCAGCTCTCGCCCGACACCGCGATGCCGGATTTCAAGCACGCCTACAAGTGGGCTGCCGGCTACCAGTACGGCGACCCCACCATCATGGGTTTCTCGCACACGCACTTCTCAGGTTCCGGCCATTCGGACCTGGGCGACGTGCTGGTGATGCCCATCGCCGGCGCGGTGAGGCTGGACCCGGGCGAGGCGGACCAGCCGGGCAGCGGCTACCGTTCGCGCTTCAGCCACGCCAGCGAAACGGTGCAGGCGGGTTACTACGCGGTCACCTTGTCCGATTACGGCGTGCGGGCGGAACTGACCGCGGGGCGCCGGGTCGGCTGGCATCGCTATACCTTCCCCAAGGGCCAGCCCGCGCACCTGCTGCTGGATCTGCGGCCCAGCATCTACGACTACCCCGGCAAGGTACTGTGGTCGCGCCTGCGCGTGCGCGCCGACGGCACCGTCAGCGGCTGCCGCACCACCCGCGGCTGGGCGCCGGGGCGGGAGCTGTGCTTCGCGATGCGCTTCAACCAGCCCATGGTCTCGCGCACGCTGTACGACCGCGAGACGGACGTGGCCTACAAGGGTTTCAAGGGGCCGGGCTACCAGCCCGAGGATCATGACGCCGAGAACGGTCGCGCGCTGGAAGGCGTGTTCGACTTCGGCAAGCTGGACCGGCCGCTGCTGGTGAAGGTGGCGATCTCGCCGGTGAGCGACGCGAACGCCATCGCGAACCTCGACCAGGACGGCGCCGGCTGGGACTTCGACGCCCGTCGCGCCGAGGCCACCGCGGCCTGGGACAAGGCGCTGTCGGTGATCGACGTGTCCGGCACGCCCGCACAGAGCACCCGGTTCTACACCGCGCTGTACCACGCCATGCTCGCGCCCACGCTGAGCATGGACGTCAACGGCGAATACCGCGGCCCCGACCACGCCGTGCACAAGGCCGACGGCTTCGACTTCCATTCCAGCTGGTCGATGTGGGACGTCTACCGCGCCGAGGAGCCGCTGATGGTGCTGCTGCGGCCCGACCTCAGCACGCAGTTCATCCGCTCGCTGATCGCCGCACGGCAGGCCAGCCCGTTCGGCATCCTGCCGGTGTGGGCGTACCAGGGGCTGGAGACCTGGTGCATGATCGGCTACCACTCGGTGCCGGTGATCGCCGATGCCTACGTCAAGGGCGTGCGCGGCTTCGACGCGGAGCAGGCGCTGGACGCGATGGTGGCCAGCGCCACCTACGGCCCCTACGGCGACCTCGCGGATTACATGAAGCTCGGCTACGTGCCGATCGACAAGGAACCGGAAGCCGCGTCCAAGACCCAGGAGTACGCGTACGACGACTGGTCGCTGGCGCAGATGGCGAAGGCGATGGGCAAGACGAAGATCGCCAGCGAGTTCGACAAGCGCGCCGCGAACTGGCGCAACGCGTGGGACCCCGAAAGCCGCTTCATGCGCGCCAGGCTGAGCAACGGCCAGTTCCGCACCCCGTTCGATCCCACCTTCGCCGGCTACGGCAGCGACTACACCGAAGGCAACGCGTGGCAGTACTCCTGGTACGTGCCGCAGGACGTGGCCGGCCTGATCGCCGCGAACGGCGGCAACGCAAAGTTCGTCGCCCGCCTGGACGAGCTGTTCGACGCCAAGGTCGACCCCGCGCACTTCAAGAACGTGGAGGACATCACCGGCCTGATCGGCTGGTACGCGCACGGCAACGAACCCAGCCACCACATCGCCTACCTGTACGACTACGCCGGGGCGCCGTGGAAGACGCAGCAGCGCCTGAAGCAGATCATGGACACCCAGTACGCGGCGCGCCCGGACGGCCTCACCGGCAACGACGATCTGGGCCAGATGTCGGCCTGGTACATCTTCACCGCGCTGGGTTTCTATCCGGTCACGCCGGCCAGCGACGAATACGCGATCGGGCGGCCGTTCGTGCCGAAGGCCGCGATACATCTGGAGAACGGCCATACCTTCACCGTGGTGGCGGAGCATCTGGACGACGCCCACCCTTATGTCGGCCAGGTGTTGCTGAACGGCAAGCCGCTCGATCGCGTTTTCCTGCGCCACCGGGAGATTCTTGCGGGCGGCGAGCTGCGCTTCGTGATGCAGGCTGAACCGAACCGGCAATGGGGTACGGCCGTGGCGGCACGACCCGCGGCGATGAGTGTCTACACTCCGTGAAGGCACGCCCGCGGCCGGCCCGTCGGGCTGGTTGCGGGCGCCAAACCTGCGCAAAATATCCACAGCCGTGTACGGCCGACCGCTCCTCGACGAGAGTTGCCTATGCTGCGTGTCCAATGAAAGTCCATGGCTTGTTGAGCTGGCGTGTGGCCGGCCTGCTGGTCGCGATGGTCGTCATCGTGGCGCTGCCGTACGTCGCCACCCGGATGATGGTCGACGAGACGCAGCAGGCCAGCCTCTGGCTCAATCACGCCAGCACGATCAAGGCGCTCACCTACCGCATCGGCTACCTGGTCCGCGACAGCGAGGCGGCGACTTACCGCATCCTCGCCCATGACGGCGATGCCGCCACCGAGCGCCGCACTCTCCGCGCCAAGCAGGAAGTGCCGGCCATGCTGTCGCAGCTGCGTGGCCTGACCCGCGACAATCCCGACCAGCAGGCGCGCCTGGGATCGCTGGAGAGCATCACCAGCGGCCGCATCGTCCTGGTGGACCAGGCGCTGGTGCGGTTGCGGCAGGGCGATGCCGCGGGCGCGCGGCAGTCGTTGCGCGACACCGACGACCTGTTCCGCATGTACGGGCTGATCGACGGCATCGCGCAGGCCGAGGACCGCCTGCTCCACGCACGCTCCCTTGAGGCGCAGCAGCGGGTGAGGCACAGCCAGGTCGTGCTCGGGCTCACCGTGCTGGCGCAGCTGATCCTGCTGATCGTGGTGGTGACGTCGTCCGAGCGGCAGATCGGCAAGCGCCAGCTCGCGGAAACCCGCGAGGGCCGTGCGGTGCTGCGTGCGCAGATGATCGTGCAGGCGGTGCGCGAGCCGATCGCGCTGTTCGACGAGCAGTTGCGCAGCCTGCTGGTGAACGCCGCCTTCAGCGAGATGTACGGGCTGGACCCGAAGCATCAGCATGCCTTGCCGCTGCCGCAGATCGGCGACGGCGCCTGGAGCGACGGCGCGCTGCTGCAGCGGCTCAACGACGTGCTGCTGCGCAACCGCGAGCTGTGGGATTACGAGCTGGTCCAACGCACCGCCGACGGCGTGGAGCGGCACGTGGTGGTCAACGCGCGCCGCATCCAGCAGCAGGACAGCGATGCGCAGACCCTGTTGCTGACGGTGAGCGACGTGACCGCGCGCGCGCTGGCCGAGCACAGGGTCAGCGAACTGAACCACCAGCTGGAGGGCAAGGTGGCGCAGATCTCCGACGTCAATCGCGAACTGGAGGCATTCAGCTACTCCGTCTCGCACGACCTGCGCGCGCCGCTGCGCCACATCGCCGGTTTCGCCGGCAAGCTGCGCCAGCACCTGGGCGAGCGGGTGGACGATACCGGCAACCACTACCTGGACGTGATCGGCAGCTCGGCGCAGCGCATGGCGCAACTGATCGAGGACCTGCTGGTGTTCTCGCGCCTGGGTCGCGGCGCGCTGCGGCTGCAGCCGGTGGACATGCAATCGCTGGCCGAGGAAGCGCGCGTGCTGTGCGAGGCGGAGGTGCCCGGCCGGCGCATCGCCTGGACGATCGCGCCGCTGCCCATCGTGGTCGGCGACGAGAACATGCTGCGCACGGTGTGGCAGAACCTCATCGGCAACGCGGTCAAGTATACTGGCCGCCGCGAGATCGCCCACATCGCGGTGGATGTGCGGCGCGACCGCAACGGCGACTACGAATTCACGGTGAGCGACGACGGCGCCGGTTTCGACATGCAGTATGCCGACAAGCTGTTCGGCGTGTTCCAGCGCCTGCATCGCGCGACGGATTTCCCGGGCAACGGCATTGGCCTGGCGAACGTGCGGCGCATCCTCGCCCGCCATGGCGGCCGCGTCTGGGCCGAGGCGGAGCCCGACCGCGGCGCGCGTTTCCACTTTTCGCTGCCGGCGCGGGATCTGTCCCCGGCATCTTCAGGGGGGATTGCATGATCCACAACGATATTCGCACCATCCTGCTGGTCGAGGACAGCATGGCCGACGCCGAGATGTCGCTGGACGCGCTGAAGGACGCGAACCTCGCCAATCCGGTGGTGCACCTGCAGGACGGCGTGGAATGCATGGACTGGCTGCAGCGCCGCGGCGAGTGGGCCGGCCGTGTTCCGGGCGATCCGGCCGTGGTGCTGCTGGACATCAAGATGCCGCGCATGGACGGCCTCGAGGTACTCACCCGGATGCGCGCCGACGAGCGGCTGCGACGCGTGCCGGTGGTGATCCTGTCCTCGTCGCGGGAGGAAAGGGATCTCGCGCGCAGCTGGGATCTGGGCGTGAACGCCTATGTGATCAAGCCGGTCGGCGCGGACCAGTTCTTCACCGCGGTGCGGACGCTGGGCCAGTTCTGGGCGGTGTTGAACCAGGCCCCGGAGCAGGAGTAGGGCGTCAGCCGCAAGACGAGAGGGAGGCACTATGCACGGTTCGCTCGGCAGCGACGCACGCCCGATCCGGGTGTTGCTGGTGGAGGACGACCGGAACGATGCCGAGCTGATGCTGGTCGAGCTCGACAACGACGCCATTGCGTACAAGGCGCGCCTGGTCGACAGCGAGAACGCCTACCTTGCCGCACTGCGCGAGTTCGCGCCCGACATCGTGCTGTCCGACCTCAGCCTCCCGGACTTCTCCGGGCAGCGCGCGCTGGAACTGCTGCGCTACGGCGACGCGGACCTGCCCTTCATCTACGTCTCCGCCACGTTGGGCGAGGAGGCGGCGATCGAGGCGCTGCGCACCGGCGCCACCGACTACATCCTCAAGCAGAACCCCGCGCGCCTCGCCAGCGCGGTGCGCCGCGCCCTGGCGGAGGCGGCGGAACGGCGTGCCCGGCAGCGCGCCCAGGCCGAGCTGATCCGCTCGCAGCGATTCGAGAGCCTGGCGATGCTGGCCGGCGGCCTCAGCCACGACCTGCGCAACCTGCTGCAGCCGCTGCTGCTGGCCGGCGAAAGCCTGCGCGACCATGCGGGGGACCCGCAGCTCGCGCGCCTGGGCATGCTGGTGCGCGACTGCGGCAAGCGCGGGCTGGAGATGGTGCAGTCGATGCTGTCCTTCGCCCGCGGCGCGCGTCGCGCCGAGCAGGTGCGGCTGGGGGCGCTGATGGACGCGCTGTCCCTGCTGCTGCAGGGCAGCGTGCCGCGCACCATACGCATGGAGATCGTGGTCGACAACCCCGACCTGGTGTTCGCCGGCAACCATACCGAGCTGCAGCAATGCCTGCTCAACCTGTGCCTCAACGCGATCCAGGCGATGCCGGACGGCGGCGAGTTGCGCATCGAGGCCGTGCAGCTGCGGCTCGCCCCAGATTTCTTCCTGCCGGAGGAACAGTCGAATCCCGGGCGCTATCTGCGCCTGGGCGTGGTCGACAACGGCCCCGGCATGGGCGACGCGGTGCTGGCGCGGCTGTTCGAGCCGTTCTTCACCACCAAGGAGCACGGCACCGGCCTGGGCCTGCTGTCCTGCCGGCGCATCGTGACCAGCCACGGCGGCGTGATGCGGGTGGACAGCGCGCCGGGCCGCGGCACCCGCTTCGACTTGTACATGCCGCTGCAGGAATTGGCCGCGGAAGAAACCGTGGCGACCGGTGGCGACAACGAGACCCTCGAGGGCGCCGCCGAGTGCGTGCTGGTGGTGGCCGAGGCGGCCAGCGAACTGTCCCTGATCAGCGACACGCTGGATGCCTGGGGCTACCAGACCAGCGCCAGCCAGAGCGGCACTGCCGCGCTGCAGTGGATAAGCGCGCACGGCCTTCCCGACCTGGTGCTGATGGATGCCGACATGAACCTGTTCACCAGCGCGCGCACGCTGGCCGCGCTGATCGACCAGGGCTACACGGGTGCGGTGGTGATGCTGGTGCGTCCCGAATCGCCGCCGAAGCTCGACGAACTGCCGCACCTGTCGCGGCTGCATCTGCTCGAGAGGCCGGTGACCACGCGCAAGCTGCTGCGAACGTTGAGGCTGGCGCTGGCGGGCGCCTGAGGCTCAGGCTTTCCCCTTGAGGGGGGCGCGTCGCTCCCTCTCCCCTCCGGGGAGAGGGTTGTGGTGAGGGACCGCGCTTGCCATGGAGTTTCTGTTTGCCGTGTCGGCTCCTGGAAGTGCGGTTTCGAGCGCCCTATGGGCGCCCGAGTTCCTTTCTCTTTGCGTGCCCAAAGAGAAAGGAACCAAAGAGAAACGGCACCCCGATGGCGCGCCCTACGCCCATCCATGGGCTCCGGGTGCGCGGGCGGGTTACGGGGTTTTCCGACGGCACCTCCGTGTGCCGGCGGAAAACTGGCCCGCATCCCTGCGGGCCATCCTGCGGACTTTCCTTCACCCGCCCGCCGCGCCATAGGGGCCCCGGTAAAGCAGCGCGCTCCCGGCGCGCAGAAGCAACAGCAGGCCACGGCCAAAGCACAGCCAGAGCCAAGGATGGCCGGATCAATCGACTGCCTGCTCGTCATTCCTGCGAAAGCAGGAATCCAGTGCCTTTGTGTTCCGAGGCGTGCAGGCACTGGATCCCTGCTTTCGCAGGGATGACGAGCAAAATCAAAAGCGAAGCGCGGCGATCTCGCTGCGCTTCGCTGTTGCTGTTGCTGTTGCTGTGCTGTTGCTTCTGGCGCGCATGATGCGCGCCTGCTCTTACGGGGGCCCCTCGGCGGCGGTGAGTCGCGGACGATCAGGCCGCGCAGCGGGCGTTGCCAGGGACGGCAACGCCTTTTCGCGCGGGCAGGAGCCCGCTCGAAAAGCCCGGCCCCACCTCACGCACTTTCCGTCCATGGATGGACGGAAAGCGCCAACCGGGGTGCCCTTTCTCTTTGGCTACTTTCTCTTTGGGCACGCAAAGAGAA
>NZ_NJIC01000010.1:42649-80022 GCF_013620825.1 Rhodanobacter sp. PCA2
TTCTCTTTGCGTGCCCAAAGAGAAAGTAGCCAAAGAGAAAGTAGCTCGGGCGCCGTCAGGCGCACGAAACCGCTCTGAAATATGCAAAATGAGCATACGGAACCGCTGCGCAGAGTCCTCTCACGCGAGCAAGCAAAGGCAGGCATGCATGCAATGGCGGCGTGGCGAGGGCGGCCCCTCACCCAACCCTCTCCCCGGAGGGGAGAGGGTCAGCAGCGGGCATCAATCGATGCCGAGTTTCTTGAGCTTGTAGCGCAGCGCGCGGAACGTGATGCCCAGTTTCTTCGCGGCGGCGGTCTTGTTGTAGCGCGATTCTTCCAGCGCCTTCACGATCGCGCTGCGTTCCAGGTTGCTGATGTAGTCGTCAAGGCCGCCGTCGCCGGTGGCGCCGGGTGATGGCGCGGCTGGTACGGGGGGCGGATGGCCGTTGCTGGCTGCGGGCGTCGCTTCCGCGCGCGGCAGGCGTTGCGGCAGCATCAGGTCGCCGGCGTCGATGAGGTCGCCGTCGCACATCGCGGTGGCGCGTTCGAGGATGTTTTCCAGTTCGCGCACATTGCCGGGAAAGTCGTAGGCGTCCAGCGCCTGCCGCGCCTCGGGGCTCAGCTGGCGCGGGTTGCCGCCGTCCTTGCGCGCCAGGCCCTGCAGGATGAAGTTCGCCAGCAGCGGCACGTCGCCGCGGCGCTCGCGCAGCGGCGGCACGCGCAGCTCGATCACGTTGATGCGGTAGAACAGGTCCTGGCGGAACTGGCCTTGTTCGACCAGGGCGGCGAGGTTCTTGTGCGTGGCGGAGAGGATGCGCACGTCCACCGGCACTTCCTCGCGCGCGCCGATCGGGCGCACCGCCTTTTCCTGGATCGCGCGCAGCAGTTTCACCTGCATGTGCAACGGCAGCTCGGCCACCTCGTCGAGGAACAGCGTGCCGCCGTGGGCGGCCTGGAACAGGCCTTCCTTGTCGCTGCCGGCGCCGGTGAAGCTGCCCTTCTTGTGGCCGAAGAACTCGCTTTCCATCAGTTCGGACGGAATCGCGCCGCAGTTCACCGGCACGAACGGGCCGGTGGCGCGCGGGCCTTGTTCGTGGATCAGGCGCGCGACCAGCTCCTTGCCCACGCCGGATTCGCCGGCGATGTACACCGGCGCCTGGTTGCGCGCGAGTTTGCCGATGGTGGAGCGCACCTGCTCCATCACCTGCGAGGCGCCGATCAGCCGCTCGCCCGCGCTGCCGGCCTTCGCCGCCGCCTTGCCGCTGCGCCGCTCCTCGGCCAGCCGCAGCGCGGTGCGCACCAGCTGGCGCAGCATCTGGATGTCCACCGGCTTGGAGACGAAGTCGAACGCACCGGCCTTCAACGCGGTCACCGCGGCATCCACGTTGCCGTAGGCGGTGATCATCGCCACCGGCATCTCCGGGTGGTTGGCGGCGATGTGCTCGAGGATCTCGTGGCCGCTGCCGTCCGGCAGGCGCATGTCGGTGAAGCAGAGATCGTAGGCCTTGTCGCCCAGCGAGCGACGCGCCTCGGCGACGGTGCCGACGGCGTCGACCTTGAGGTCCATCCGACCCAGCGTGATGGTGAGCAGTTCGCGGATGTCGCGTTCGTCGTCGATGACCAGGACGGTCTGTTGGCTCATGGCCTGTCGCGGTGGTGGCGTTGCCGTTCAGGATAGCGCGCCGCCGCCGGGGGGCAAAGCGGCAGGCGCGGCGAACTTGACCTGGGTCAACGGGCCAGCCGGCGCTCGAAGAAGTCGACCATGGCGGCGTACGCCTGCCGCGACTCCGGCAGCTCCGGGTCGGAGAAGAACGAGTGCCACATGCCCTCCCACACGCGCAGCTCGGTGGGCACGCCGGCCTGGCGGAGCAGCTCGTTGCTGTGCACCACCGAGCTCATGGCCATGTCGCGCGTGCCGGCGATCAGCAGGGTGGGTGGGAATTTCGCCAGCAGCGCGGGTGACACGCCCGGCTGCACCAGCGGGTCGTTCATGTCGGCGCCGAGGAAGTAGGGGATCACGCGCAGGCCCAGCGGATGCGCGGGCACGCCCTGCCCGCCGAGCATGGGGGCGACGAAGGACGAGTCGCCGGCGAAGTCGGTCAGCCCGCCGCAGAACATGCCGATGGCGCCGGGCACCGGCAGCTTGTCGGTGATGAAGCGCGCCACCGCCTCGCCGGTGAGGACGCCGCCGGCCGAGCAGCCGTAGATGCCGATCTGCCCCGGCTTGTGGGTCTTCAGCAGCTCGCGGTAGACCTTCTCGACATCCTCGCTGGCGGCGGGGAAGACATTTTCCGGGCCCAGCCGGTAGTTGATGCCGATCACCTCGATGCGGCCGAGGCTGGCGACGGGGATGGCCTCGACCAGGGCGCCGCTGTGCGAGCCCCACATGAAGGCGCCGCCATGCAGGTTGATCAGCACGCGGTGGCGGTTTGCCGGCGATACGCCCTGCGCCGGCGACACCACTTCGACGCTGACGCCGGCGATCGTGTCGCTGCGCGCCTTCACCGGGTAGAGCTTCTCCATGCGCGCGGCGCGGTCGCTGTTCATGCGGTCGTAGAAGGCGCGGCTGTCGGCGATGGGCGCCAGGAGCGACGGCGCCTTGGCGCCCTCCGCGAGCATCTTCGGGAAGAACGCCCGCGCCTCCGGCGAAGCGAGCGCGGAGAACGGCACGCTGGCAGACGACGCGGTGACGGTGCCGTCGGCCTGCACGCCCGGCCGGACGTCCTGGGCGCAGGCGCCGGTGGCGAACAGGCCGCCGCAGAGCAGCAACATCGGGATGAAGCGCGAAAGGCGTGGGCGGTTCATGGCGGTTCCTCGCTGGGTGCCGATGGGCGTGCTAGGGAGGCGATGCGCGTTGCCGATACGGATCAGTGTAGCGGTGCAGGCCGGGCGGCGTCCTTTCCGGCCGTGCCGTCGAGCAACTGGCGAAGCTTCAGGTACACGCCGTTGGTCCAGCCGAAGCCGATGACGTTGGTGCTGTAGCCGGCGCTCACTTTCACGTCGGCGTTGCCGAGCGCCATGTTGTATTTCTCGCGGATGGTGCCGTCTTCGGCGAGGCTGCGATCCACCGTGGCGGTGAACTTGCCGGCGAGGCGCCGCGCGTCGTCGTGGAAGCCGTAGGCGTCCAGCCCGGCGATGGCGAGCCAGTTGGTCGGCGCCCAGCCGAACGGGGCGTCCCACTGCACTTCGCTGGGGCGGTTGTCCATGCTCAGTCCGCCCGGCAGTTCGAACACGGCGAGCTGGTCGCGCACGGCCCGCGCCTGCGCCGGGGAGGCCGCGCCCGCCCACAGCGGATAGAAGGTGGTGAGGTAGGGCGCGTCCGAGGGCTTGCCGGCGACGAAGTCGTAGTCGCGGTACATGCCGGGCTTCGGCTGCCAGAGATATTTGTCCATCGCCGCCTTGCGCGCGGCGGCGGCCGCTTCCCAACGCTGTGCATCGGCGGTCCTGCCCAGTTGCCGGGCGAAGTCGCGCAGGTCCAGCTCGTAGCGGTAGAGCAGGCTGTTCAGGCCCACGCCGGCGTAGTGGTGGGTGGAGCCGCCGAACGGCCCGAAATGGAAGTTGGTGTCGAAACCGGATTCGCGCATGGCGCGGTCGCCGCGGTAGTAGTCGGCGGTGAGCCGGTAGCCGCCCACCCAGTTGCCGGCGCAGACCTTCGAGGCGCGCACGTCGCAGCTCGACGTCTTCAGGCGCGCGGCTTCGGCATCGTCCGGGTGTTCGGACGCCTTCAGCAGGTAGCCGGGATCCTGCGCGGGATGCGCGATCAGCCACTGGATGACGCCGCGGTAGAACGAGCTGTCCTGCGCTTCCAGCACCGGGCCATTGCCGAGGTCGTCGTAGCGGGCGAGCCCGGTGTCGCCAGCCCGGTGCTCGGGCCGCGTCCAGATTTCATAGTTGCGCACCGCCAGCGGATAGGCCTGCGCGAGCCATGCGTGCTTTTCGTCCGCGTTGGCGAAGCTCGCCGGATCGGCGAGCACGGCCGCCATCATCGCGCTCAGGAAGGGCGGCTGCGAGCGGCTGAGGTAGTAGGTGCGGTTGGCGTTGAGCACGCCGCCGTAGTGCTGCACCTCGAACAGCGCGTTGTCGGTCATGTCGCGCGCCAGTTCGGCGTGGCGGTCGGCAAGCAGGCCGAGCACGATGAAGTAGCTGTCCCAGCCGTACATCTCGTTGAAGAAGCCGCCCGGCACCACGTAGGGATGCGGCAGGTAGAGCAGGCCCTGCTCCGGCAGTTTCGTGGCATCCACCTCGCCGAGTTCGCGGATGACCTGCGGCAGCGGGCGCACTTCCACGTTGCAGCGTTTCGCCGTGCGTTGAAGGTCCGCGGGCACCGCGAATTGCGCGGGCACGTAGATCACCGGGCGGCCCTCGATCTTGGGGTCGGCCAGCGAGGCGCAGTTGTCCATCGAGCGTGTGAGGGTGCCCCACGCGTGGAGGATGTAGTCCAGCGTCTTCGCGGCATCGGGCGTGGCTGCGGAGGCGAGCGGTGCCGACAGCAGGGCCAGCACGAGGGCGGACAGGCGGATGCGGATGTTCATCGGTGCGGATTCCCGGTGGAGGGCAGGGCGGTCATCGACAGCACGGGCTTGCCGTCGGCATCGCGTCGCACGGCGATGTCGTAGTGCTGCCCGCGGAAAACGAGGTTGCGCAACGTCAGCGATTTCCAGTGCGCGGGCAGCATCGGCGGATAGGAAGGTAGCAAGCCCTGCGCTTCGATGCGCAGGCCGGTGAAACCGTAGAGGATGTTCTGCAGCATGCCGGCGCTGGCGGTGAGGAAGTAGCCGGTGTTGTTGTTCGCCGTTTCGGTGCGCACGTCGAATGGCGGCTTCACCACGTTCGCGCGGATGTTGCGCTCGAACCACATGGCGGCATCCGCGTGGTTGCCGGCGGTGGCGGCGGCGATCGACAGCGGCGCGAGGCCCATGCTGTTCGGATCGCGGCTCGAATGCTCGATCGGCCCCAGCGCGTAGGCGTAGTCGCGGCGGCGCACGTCCTCGCTCATCGGCAGGTCCAGCGCGGGCAGCGCGAGCATGGGCAGCGAGCTGCCGCCCCAGGTGTCGCGGTCGTGCGGCACCGACGGATCGAAGTCGAGATGGTGGCCGTCCTTGTCGGAGAACGGCAGGTAGAGGCCGTCCGCCACCTTGGCCCAGCGCGGATCGGGCTTTGCGCCCACCGCCGCTGCCGCCGCGGTGGCGATGTGCAGCGCCTTGCGCGCCACGGCGTTGGTGTAGGTGTCGTTCGGCACGTCGGCGTAGTCCTCGTCCACCGAGGTGACATGCTCGATCTCCCAGCGCTGCCTTGCCGCCACCCAGGTGGCGCGGCTGGCCCAGAAGTCGGCGACGGCGCGGATCACCGGCCAGCCGTGCTGCCGCAGCCAGGCCTTGTCGCCGCTGGCCAGCGAGTACTGCCACTGCGCGATGGCGACGTCGCCGTTGACGTGGATCTCGTGCTCATCCAGCACCTGGGCCGAGTGCGGTGTCTGCGAACTGCCGTCGTCGGGATCGGCCTCCCACGGGTACATCGCGCCGTGCAGGCCGCGCGCTTGGGCGCGCGCCTCGGCGGCCGGCAGCGTGCGTGCGCGGAACGCCACCAGCGACTTCGCGCGCTCCGGGTGCAGCAGGAGCAGGGCGGGGAACACCCAGGTGTCGCTGTCCCAGAACACGTGACCCGCGTAACCCGGCGTCATGCCGCAGGCGCCGGCGCCCCAGGCGGTGCCGGGCGTGACGTTGGAGAGCAGGTAGTAGAGGTCGGCGTGCACGATGCGCTGCGCGGCGGGGTCGCCGTCGATCACCACGTCGGATGTCCACAGCGCATGCCAGGCATCCTGGTGCGCGTGCAGCAGCGCGTCGAAGCCCTGCGTGCGCGCCTGTACGGCCAGCGCAAGATCGGCCTGCGCGTCGCCGCCCCAGCCTTCGCGCGAGACGGCGACGAACTTGGCGAAGCGGTAGGGATGGTTCTTCCGCACGTCCACCACCACGTTCAGCGCGAGTCGCAGGCCGTCGCGAACCACGCTCGCCGAGACCGGGTGCATGCCTTGCGGCAGCGACACGGCCACGGCTTCCGCCATCGCCGCGCTGCTCGCGGCGCGGCCGTCGAGCCACAGGGTGAGTAGTGCGGCATCGCCGTCGTGCGCCAGCACTTCGGTGGTGCCGGGATACCACAGCGCGGCGCGGTCCGGCGTGGCGGGTGCTACCGGTTCGAGTTTCAGGTGGTACTTGTCCAGTTCCCGGTGCATCTCCGCATCGGTGATGCGGGCCAGCGCGAAGCGCGGCTGGTGCGGCACCCAGGCGTCCAGCGCGAACGACAGTTCCACCCGGCCGTCGAAATGCGGCGTGAGCGTGAGCCGACTGCCGGCGAGGTGCGGCGAGGCCTGGCTCACCAGCGAGAGCACCTCGACATCGGTGGCGCGTGCGCCATCGTGGTAGGTGTAACGCGTAGCCAGCGTGCCGTCGTGCATGTCCAGCGTCTGCGCGTAGCCCTGGAAGTGCGCGGCGTCCAGCGGCGCGGCGTTGAGCCAGGCGCCGCCGTCGGCGCGGTAATCGATGCCGCTCCACGCGGGCACGACCGCGGGGCGCGCCATGTCGCCGGGTGTGCGATCCATGAAGGCGGCGAGATAGGCCGGCGTGTTCTCGGTGCCGCGCGGCGCGGTCAGCGTGGAGGCGTAGCCGTTGCCGAGTTGTCCGGGAAAATAGCTGGCCCAGTCCGCGGCGCCGGCCTTGAGCACGAAACTGGGGTCGGTGGCGGCGAACGCAGGCGTGGCCGCCAGCGCGAGCAAGGCCGTGGCGACGAGAGCGCTTTTCATGCGGGAACTCCCGGTACGGCGTCGAAGGCGATCGTGAGCCGCGCCTGTTCGCTGCGGAACGGCACGGTGCCGTGCCAGACGTAGGAAGGAAACAGCACCAGCAGACCGGGCTCGGGACGTACCGCGTGCTGCGCATGCAACGGCGGCGCCGTGGCGATGCCGGGCTCGCCGAACGCGAGGCAACCGTCCTGCGTGGATGCTGCCGCCATGCCGTCGGGCAGGTCCACGTAGAACGCCGAGGAGATCCAGCCGCGCGGGTGCACGTGGTTGGCATGGAAGCCTGCGTCGCGCAGCCGCACCGACCAGCTGCCGTTCCAGCGGTAGCTGCCGCGGTTGCGCCGGCGCAGCGGATCGACGCCGTGGCCGACATGCGCGAGGTAGTCGCGGATCGGCGCATCGAACGCCGCGAACAGCGCCCGTATCGCCGGGTCGGCGTGACGGGCCAGGTCGCCGGTGGTCTCGGTGCCGTGGCGCAGCGACTGGAACAGCAGCGGATGGCCGTGCGGATCGTGCAGGCGTTCCAGGCTGCGCTTCAGGTCGGAGAGGAAGCTGGCGAGGTCCGGCCAGCCATCCGGCGTGGGCAGGCGGTAGGGCTGCACCAGTTGCGCGTAATTGCAATACGCGTCGTGACGCGGGTCGCCCAGCAATCGCCAGGCAGTGGTCTGCAGCGCGATCAGGTACTGGTCGTCGGGCGCGTTGGCCAGCAGGCTTTCGCAATGTTCGAGGGCGCCGCGTGCATCGCCGGTGCCGAGCAGGGCTGCGGTGAGCAGGCTGCGTGCCGCCGTGCTGGCGGGCGACAGGCGCAGCGCGCGTTCCGCCAACTCGCGTGCGTTGGCGGGATCGAATGTCAGGGCGGAGAGTCCCGCGCGTACCAGCAGGGCTGGTGCCGCTTGCGCATGCGCGGTGGGCGCGGCGAGGCAGGCGTAGGCGCCGTGTGCATCGCCCGCGCCTTGCAGGATGGCGGCCTTCGCGGCGAGCAGGGCGGTATCGCCGGGGAAAGTCTGCAAGGCGGCATCGAGCGCGGCGGTGGTCTGCGCGGGATCGCCGGTACGCATCCATGTGAGCCGGGCGAGGTGGTCATGCGCGCCGGCGTTGCGCGGATCGAGTTGAAGGCCGTCGCGCAGCGCAGTTTCGGCGCGCGCGAACTCGCCCAGCGCGACCAGGCTGCGCGCACGGGTGAAACAGGTGGCCGCATCCGGCGTGCCCAGCGCGATCGCCTGTGCTGCCGCGCTTTCGGCCTCGGCATGCCGGCCGGTCGCGGCGAGCGCGATGGCCAGCGCATGCGCGGCGGACGGCTCGTTCGGGGCGGCTTCGGCCGCACGGCGCCAGAAGCCCACGGCTTCGTCGTGGCGGCCCAGCGCGACCAGCGCCGCCACATGTTGCGTCACCAGCGCGGCGTCGGGCTTGCTCGTCCGGCACAGCGGCGCCAGCAGCGCGAAGGCCTCGGCCGGGCGCTGGCTGTCGTTGCAGTGGCGCGCCAGCAGCAGGGCGGCCTGCGGCAGTTTCGCGGCCGCACGCCGCAGCAGCGGTTCGGCTTCGTCGGCGCGGCCGGCACTGAGCAGCAGTTCGCCCAGCGTGGCGAGCGTGGGCGCCCAGTTCGGGTCCAGCGCCAGCGCACGGCGCAGCAAGGCTTCCGCGCCGGCGGCGTCGCCGAAACCCAGGCGCAGGCCACCGAGCAGGCGGAGGGCCTCCACGCAGTCCGGATGCTCCACGACGATGGCCTGCAGCCGCCCGTGCGCGCCCCGCAGATCGCCGCCCTGCAGCAGCGCACCGACCTGGCGCAGGGCATCGAGCGGCATGGGCGCAGGGGCGGGCACGGTGATGTCGCCGGCGCTATTTCGCCACGAGGCGGATGCCCGGCGTGGCCGCGGCCACGCCATGGCGATCGGTTTCGCGCTTGAAGAAGAACAGCGCGGCCAGGATCAGGCACATCGGCAGCAGCGAGAAATAGAACGCGTCGATGCCGTTGGAGCGGGCGAACACGATGGCGGTGATGCGCGAGCCCAGCGTGCCGCCGAGCGCCGAGAAGATCACGATCAAACCCGTCATCGCCGCGTGCGAGGGCTTGGGCAGCGAGCTCAGCACCACCGAGTTGATCACCGGATAGATCGGCGCCATCAGCAGGCCCACCAGCGGGAACAGGTACGCCGCGACGGGCGCGTTGCGCCAGCCGGCCACGGCGCCCGGCGCGACGTCGCGGGCCAGCGGCAGGCTCAGCAGCACGATCGCGGCCATGCCGACCACGCAGATGTTGAGCAAGGTGTACCAGTGCAGGCGCCGCAGCGCCTGTCCGGCGGCGAGGCGCCCCAGCGCGATCGCGCCGGGCAGGATGCTGGCGAGCTGGATGCTCATCGCGTTCGGCAGCTTGAGGATCTCGTTGTTGAAGGTCGGCAGCCAGGTCGAGAAGCTCTGCTCGATCAGCACGTAGAGGAAGGCCGAGATCAGGAACACGTAGACCAGCGGCCGCACGAACAGCTGCAGCATCTCCACCAGCGAACCCTTCATGGTCGAGGTGTGCGCGTTGTGCGCCGCGGACTCGTCCATGCGCGAGCCGGCCAGCAGGACGATCGTCACGACGCACAGCGCGGCGAGCACCCAGTACACGTCGAGCCACGCCAGGTCGGCCGGTGCGGCGTGGTTGATGAAGGCGCTGAACAGCCAGTTGCCGACCAGCACGCCGAGCATGAAGGTGCCTTCGATCGTCGTGGTCAGGCGGCCATGCGCGGCGCGGTCGGCGGTGAGCAGGCCGATCGAGGAATACACGCCGACCTTGGCCAGCGCGAACGAGACGCCGACGCAGGTGAACAGCGCCTCGGTGGTGCGGAAGCTTGGCCACAGCGGCATCAGCACGCAGGCCGCGCCGAGCAGCGCCAGCGCCAGGATCATCGCGCGCCGGTAGCCGATCAGCGGCAGGAACGAGGCCACGCCGAACGAGACCACGGCGATGGTGAGGTCCTTGAACAGTTCGAGCAGGCTGGCTTCGGTCTTGCCCACGCCGAAGCTGGCGATGGACTGCAGTATCACCGTGCCCACGCTGTTGAGCAGGATCGCGAAGACCACGTAGGTCAGCGCGAGCGCGGCGATCATGCGGAAACGATTCATGCGCACCTCGGCCGTGGTCCACGTCGAAAACGGCGGCCCGGACCGCCATCGCACGATCCGGGCCGCCACGCGGGGGAATGTTGCCTCGTCAGAACTGGTACTTCACCTGGAAGCTGTACTGGTGGCCTTCCAGCGCGCGCGCCAGCAGCACGCCCGACGAGCCGGTGGCATTGCCCGCGATGCGCGAGTTCGACTCCGTCAGGCCCAGCGTGTCGGTCACGTTGGAGCCCAGCAGGGTGAACACCCAGCGCTTGTCGTAGGTGTACTGCGCGCCCACGTTGAAGTCGGTGTAGCTGCCCAGTTGCTGCAGGGCCAACTGGTCCTGGGTGTGCGCCCCCACGTATTCCATGGTCACCCACAGGCGCAGGTCGCCATGGGCCGTGGGCAGGGTCAGGGTCGGCGTCAGGCGCACCTGGAACTTCGGCTGGCGCTGCAGCTGCATGCCCTGGTAGGTGCCCACGAATTCGCCGGTGGGATTGCCTGGCGTGGGCAGGCCGTAGAACACCGCGTTGCCCTTGAAGTGCGAGTAGTGGCCGTCCATCCAGTCGCCGGAGGCGATCATCGAGAACATCTTGTCCGGCGTGGTGGCGATCAGGTTGAAGTTGATGCCCCGGGTATCCGAGCCGTAGGTGGACTTGCTGCCGAACGGCACGCCGAGCAGGGAGGGCTGGTAGCTCAGGCCGTTGAACTGGCGGTGGTAGAACGAGACGTCGGCGTTCAGCCAGTTCGCCTGGTACTTCCAGCCCACCTCGAAGTTCTGCACCTTGAGCAGCGGCGGCGTGTCGCCGGTGACGCTGCCGCGCATGTCGTCGAAGCTGTTGAAGTGCGCGCCCTTGTTGGCGCGGGCGTAGACGGACATGTTGTCCATGATCTTGTAGGTGGCGCCGACCGTCCACGAAGTGTGGGTCTTGTCGTAGTTGGTGCGCGCGTACGTGCCGTTGCACATCGAGACGGCGTTGTTGTACAGCGTGTTCGGGTTGCCGTCGAGGTCGACGTTGGACAGGTTGCAGACGGTGTTGTGCGCGTCCTCGTTCTCCACGCGGACCGAGGCGTCGAGGATCCACTTGTCGAGGTTCCACATGTCGGACAGGTAGAGCGCCTTGTTGGTGGCGACGCCGTTCTCGGTGATGTTGTAGCCGCCGTTGTAGATCAGGCCCTGGCCGTTGGTGACCTGGTAGGTCTGGCCGCCCTGCACGTAGCTCACCGCGATCGGGATCGCGTTCGGCGTGTTGGTCATCAGCATCGGGTTGCCGAGCGACCAGCGGTCGTTGTCGGTGTAGTGCGCGAGGTACAGGCCGGCGGTCAGCGTGTTGCCCTCGAACAGTTCCTTGCTGAGGCGGAAGTCGTTGATCACGCTCTTCAGGTTCTTGTGGATGTGCCACAGGCCCTGGCTGATCACGTCCAGGTTCGGGTTGGTGATCACGCCCGCGCCGTTGGCGTAGCTGGCGGTGTACACGGCGCCGGCGGGAACGGCGTTGCCGGGATAGGTTCCGGCGGTGTTTTCCCAGGCGCTGAGCGACTGGGGATTCGCGCCGGAGAACAGCGCGTTGGTGTCCATGTTGCCGCCGTTGACCAGGAACTTGTCGCTCACCGTCCAGCCGTTGCCGAAGTCCCAGTCGAAGTTCGCGCCGAGGAAGCCGAGTTGCGCGCCGCGGCCGTCTGCTAGGTCGACGCTGGTGCCGCCGCCCGGATAGCTTTCCAGGTAGGTGTGCTGCATGGCGCGGCTGTAGTAGGTGCTGGTCAGCGGGTCGAAGCCCGGATAGGCGGAGAAGATGCCGGGGCGGTCCTGGATCATCGGCACCGGCGTGATGAACTGGTTCTTGTCGTCCAGGCCGCGGGCCCAGAACACCAGCGAGCCGTTGTCCCAGTCCTTGGTCAGCGTGGCGGTGAGCTGGCCGCCCTTGTCGGACGGATACTGCGGCTTGCGCACGCCGTCGGAGACGCGGTAGAAGCCGCCCACGCTGCCGTACCAGCCGTTCTTGCCGATCGGGAAGCCGTAGAAGCCGTCGACGCGGCGCAGGTTGCCGGTGCCGTAGGTGACGCCGATGCTGCCGGACGGCGTGTCGGTGCCCTGCTTCAGGATGTAGTTGGAGGTGAGGCCGATCTGGCCGTCGCCGAACACCACCGATGGGCCGCCCAGCAGCAGTTCCACGTGGTCGATGGTGTCGTCGAGGCGGAACATCGAGCTCTGCTCGAAGAACGACAGCGAGGGCATGCCGTACAGCGGCGTGCCCATGATCTGGTTGGTGTAGAACGGGGCGTCGCCGCCGCCCGGGAAGCCGGCGATCTCGATGTTCGCGCCGGTCTCGCCGCCGGTGGACTCGGGCCATACGCCCGGCGCGAGCTTCAGCAGGTCGGCGGAGCTGCGCGGGTTGGCCTGCTGGATCTGCGCCGAGGTGGCGGTGGTGATCGAATAGCTGGCGTCGACCTTGCGCACGCCGGTGGTGCTGGCCGAACCGGTGACGACGACCTGTTCCAGCGACTGCACGGACTTGCCGTTTTTCGACTTGCCGTCCGGGCTCTGCCCGGTGGCGGGGGCGGCCGGCGTGGTGGCCTGGGACTGGGCCTGTCCGTTGTCCTGGGCCTGGGCGTTGCCGGAGGCGAGGGCCGCCGCGATCGCCGCGGACAGGGTCAAGCTTGTGAGTAGCCGAGTGCTCATGTTCTGACTCCCCGTCAGGTCTGGTTGCTGGGTGATGCGGCGGCGGCGGGATGCCGGGCCGATGGGCCGCTTGTCGTTGTGATCCGGCCGATGTCGAACGCGGCGATGTTCGACAAGAGCACGTCGGCGTCGGCCAGGGCTTCCGCCCGGCCTATGCCTATCGCCGCCATCCCCGCGGCATGAATGCTGGCGATGCCTGCCGCGGCGTCCTCCACGCCGAGGCATTCCGCCGGCGCCAGACCGAGACCGGCGGCGGCGGCGAGAAAGATTTCCGGGTCGGGCTTGGAGCGCGCGATGCGGCTGGCGTCGACCACGTAGTCGAACAGCCCGGCGATGCCCAGCCGCTCGATCAGCTGCGGCGCGTTGCGGCTGGCCGAGGCCAGCGCGGTCTTCAGCCCCGCGCGGCGCACCGATTCCACCGCGGCGCGCGCGCCCGGCAGCAGGTGCTGCGGGTCCAGGCGGTCGATCAGCTCGACGTAGCGGGCGTTCTTGCGCGCGGCCAGTTCGGCCTTTTCCGCGTCGTCGTAGCGGCGCGGCGCGCGTTCCAGCAGGATCTCCAGCGAGCCCATGCGGTCCACGCCCTTCATGCGCTCGGCGATCGCCTCGTCGAACGGCGCGTCGATTTCGGCGGCGAGCTGCTGCCAGGCCGCGCGATGCAGCACGGCGGTGTCGGCGAGCACGCCGTCGAGGTCGAAGATCACGCCTTTCGGCGCACAGGTGGCTGTCGCCGGATGGGCGAACTGCAGCGACTCGCCCGTGCGCACATGCTGCGGCTGGCCGCGATGCAGGAAGTCCAGCGCCTCGCCATCCACCAGCGTATAGCGCACGCCGTCGGCATCCACTTCCACGCGCAGCTGCGCATCGCGCCAGCGCAGGCCGAAGCGATAGCCCTGCCAGGCGTGGGGCAGCTGCGGCGCCAGCGCGGGGCGGCCGCCGGTCACGCGCAGGCCGCCGAAGCCCCAGACCAGCGCCAGCCAGCTGCCGGCCATGCCGGCCATGTGCAGGCCGTGCCCGGCGTTGCCGTGCGAGTCGTCCAGGTCCATCCGCAAGGTGTCGAGGAAATACCGGTACGCCTGCGCCCCGCGGCCCACCTCGGCGGCGACTACCGCGAAGGTGGAGGCGGACAGCGTGGAGTCGTGCACGGTGACGCCTTCGTAGTAGTCGAAGTTGCGTCGCTTGGCGGCGACGTCCACGTCATCGCCGGCCAGCATCAGCGCCAGCAGGGTATCGGCCTGCTTGCACACCTGGTGGCGGTAGATCGTGAGCGGGTGCCAGTGCAGCAGCAGCGGGCGCAGCGCGGGGTCGTGCAATTGCGCGGGCGCGAGCCGCGGCTTGTCGAGGAAGCCGTCGTCCTGCGGGAAGACGCCCAGCTCCGCGTCCACCGGCAGGTACATCGCGTCGGCGGCGCGCCGCCATCGGGCGGCTTCGTCCGCGGCCAGGTCGATGCGCTGCGCCAGCGCGGCATGCTTGGCCGGGTGCGTCGCGGCCAGCCACTCGACGGTGGCGGCGGCGTCGCGCAGGTGCCGCTGCGCCATGCGGTTGGTGTAGTGGTTGTTGTCGACCAGGGCGGAGTATTCGTCCGGCCCGGTCACCTCGTGGATGCAGAACGCGCCGCCGCGGCGCGGGTTGCAGTGGCCGAGGTCCAGCCAGATGCGCGCGGTTTCGCACAGCATCTCCGCGCCCATGTCGCGCAGGAACGCCTCGTCGCCGCTGGCGTCCACGTACAGGCGGATCGCCCAGGCGATGTCGGCGTTGATGTGGTACTGCGCCGAGCCGCCGGGGTAGTAGGCCGAGCATTCGTCGCCGGCGATGGTGCGCCAGGGATACAGCGCGCCGCGCGCATGGTTCAGCTCGCGGGCGTGGGCGCGGGCGCGGTCCAGCGTGGCATGGCGCCAGGCCAGCATGTGCCGTGCGAGCCGCGGCGCCGCGGTGGCCAGCACCGGCAGCATGAAGGCTTCGGCATCCCAGAAATAATGGCCTTCGTAGCCTTCGCCGGTGAGGCCCTTGGCGGCCACGCTGCCGCCGTCGTCGCGGCTGGCGGACTGGAACAGCTGGAACAGGTTGAAGCGCAGCGCCTGCTCCGTGTCCGGCGCACCGTCGATGGCGAGGTCGGCCGCGCGCCACAACGCGTCGAGTTGTCCCGCCTGGCCGGCCAGCAGGGAGGGGAATCCTGCGTGGCCGGCCGATTCCAGTGCTTCCGCGGCACTGGACAGCAGGACAGGGTCGACGCTTGCCGCAGCGCCGGGCGTGGACCAGGCCCAGGCCGCGAATTTCTCCAGGGTCACCTCGCCGCCGGGAACCAGCGTGCCGGCGTAGGTCTGCACCACGCCGCGCAGCGTGCGGGTGGCGCCGTGAAAGCCCAGTGCAGGATCGGGCAGCGCATGCATCTGCGCGCAGACCAGCCGGATGCCGCTGTGCGTGGTGTGCTGGCTCACCCAGGCGAGCGCTGCGGTGGCGCGGGCGTCGTGCAACTGCAGGCCGCCGCTGAGGTGGGCGCCGATGCGCGGGTCGTCGCCCTGCGCGGCGGCCGTGCGCACGGTGTCTATCATCGAGTCCAGCGCGATCGGGCCGCTGTAGTCGATCGAGCGGACGCAGTAGCGGATCGCCAGCACGCCGGGTCGGTCCAGCGGCACCAGCCGTTCGGCGACGATCTCCAGCGTGCCGCCGCGCGGCGCGCGCCAGCGCAGCGTGCGGCGGTAGCAGCCGGTGCGCAGGTCCAGCCGGCGATCCAGCGCCAGCCACTCGCCTTCGTCCAGGTGCACGGGGACGTCGTCCAGCCGCAGCCGGATGCGGCTGGCATCGGCCACCGGCACGCGGGTGTCGGTATGGCTGGCGAAACCGGTGAAGCGCTCGTGGTAGGCGATCGGCGAGCGTTCCCACACGCCGGCCAGGAAACAGCCCTGGCTGGGGCTTTCGTCCTCTTCCAGGCCGCCGCGTACGCCCAGCGAGCCGTTCGCGAGCGCGAACAGGCTTTCGTCCTGGGCGAAGCCGGCGCGGTCGTGGCCATGGCGGACGAGCTGCCAGGGATCGGCCCCGGTGGTGGCGTGCGCCGTCGTGCCCGCATCGGCGGGCAGGGCAGTCGCGGCCGCATCATGAGTCCGCACGTGATGAATCCCCTCGCATGGTCGCAAAGGGCGCCGAAGCGACATCGACACCCGTTCGGTGGCGAGCATACGGGCGAATGATATCGATATCAAGATATCGATATCATTACATTTGAAACGGCTTTGGACGGCCTCTGGGCCGGTGATGATGCATTGAACATGCTGCGTTCGCGGGCGACACTAGCCCCCGCTTGAGGAGGGCGCTTGCGCCCGCGTCCATCGCCGCCCGGAGGGCCGTCCCGTGAGTCCTGCCAAGAAGAAGCAGCCCGTCGCGGCCCAGGCCGGCCTGACCATGGCGGACCTGGCGAAGCTGGCGGGGGTGTCCAAGATCACTGTGTCGCGGGCGCTGGGCGACAGTCCGCTGGTGACGCCGGAAACCCGCGAGCGCATCCAGGCGCTGGCGCGCAAGCACGGCTACAAGCTCAACGTCAGCGCCCGCAACCTCCGTCTCCGGCGTAGCCACACGGTGGCGGTGATCGTGGAGATGAAGCCCTCGTCCAGCCGCACCATGTGGGATCCCTACCCGCTGTCCCTGCTGGGCGGCATCACGCAGGAACTGACCTCGGCCGGCTACAGCGTGCTGCTGACCACCCGCCACGACGCGGCGAACGCCGCGGTGCAGGCCGCCGACGGGCTGATCCTGCTGGGCCAGGGCGTGCACCAGGACGCGGTGAAGCTGTACGACCGCATGGGCCTGCCGATGGTGGTGTGGGGCGCCGAGTCCGACCACGACAACCACATCGTGGTGGGCAGCGACAACCGCCAGAGCGGGGTGAGCGTGGCCGAGCGCTTCCTCTCGATCGGACGGCGCCACCCGGTGTTCATCGGCAACTCCGACCACCCGGAAATGGCCCAGCGCCTGCACGGCTTCGTGGACGAGTTGGCCGGCCACGGCATCAAGCCGCTGCTGCTGCAGCGGGTGGACTGGACGCTGGAGTCCGGCGTGGCCGCGGTGCACTCGCTGGCCAGCCGCAAGGTGCATTTCGACGCGATCTTCGCCTGCAGCGACCTGCTGGCGATGGGCGCGATCCGGGCGCTGGTGGAGCTGGGCCTGTCGGTGCCGAACGACGTATCGGTGGTGGGTTACGACGACACGCCGCACGGCGTCAGCTTCCTGCCGCCGCTGTCCACCGTGCGGCAGAACTGGCAGGAGGGCGGCGTGCTGCTGGCGCGCAAGGTGCTGGCGCTGATCGACGGCCAGCCGGTGGCCTCGCAGATGCTGCCGACCAGCCTGATCGTGCGCGCGACCTGAAACCGGACCTCAGCCGGCGACCGCTTCGCTGGCCAGCCGGTTCATCTGCGGCGGCGTGAGCAGCAGGCGGAAGCAGCTGCCGCCGCCGGCCACGCGCACGTATTCCAGCGAGGCCTGGTTCGCCTCGGCCATCTGCCGCGCCAGGTACAGGCCCAGGCCGGTGCCGTATTCGTGGGTGGTGTAGAACGGCTCGAAGATCTGCGTGGCCACCTTGGGCGCGATGCCAGGGCCGCGGTCGGTCACTTCCAGGATCGGCTCGCCGTGTTCGCCGTTGCGCACGATCACCATCACCCGCGCCGGCTCGCCGGGCAGGCGGCCGTAGCGCAGCGCGTTCTGCACCAGGTTCCACATCACCTGCTGCAGTTGCTGCGGGTCGGCCACCGCGGCCACCGCGACGGCGCCGCCCACCACCACGCGCAGGGTGTCGTTGCCGATGTCGTTGCCGAGCTTGTATTCGTCCACGAAGGCCTGCGCCCAGCGGCCCAGGTCCAGCGTTTCCGGGCGCGAGCGCTCGCGGCGCGACAGCTGCAGGATGTTCTCGATGATCTCGTTGAGCCGCACGCAGTGGTTGTTGATGATCTCCACCATGCGCTGGTCGGTGCTGTCCATGCTCTCCGACTCGGCCAGCAGCTGCGCCGAATAGCGGATCGCCGCCAGCGGGTTGCGGATCTCGTGCGCGATCGAGGCCGACAGCCGGCCCAGCGAACTGAGCGTGAGCTCCTCGGCGCGGCGCGACAGCAGCGAGGTGTCGTCGAGGAAGATCAGCACCAGCGAATCGTCGTTCGGCGCGAGGCGGGAGAAGCGCGGCACCACCTCGGGCACGCCGTCGGCGAGCTGGGTGGCGGTCTCGTCCAGCTTGCCCGAGGTCATCCAGTGGTACAGCCGGCGCGACAGCTCCGGCGCCAGCCGGCCCAGGTCGCGCTGCTCGGCGCTGGGGTTGCCCAGCAGCATCCACGCCGACTCGTTGATCTGGTGGATGCGGTTCGCGTCGTCCACCAGCAGCACGCCGGTCTTCATGCGACGGATGATCAGCTCGTTCACCTGCGAAAGGTTCGCCAGGTCGGTGCTGCGCTGCTCGGCCAGCGCCTCGCTGGCGCGCAGTTGCCGCCCCAGCACGCTGCACAGCGAGGTGATCGAGAAGTAGGCCAGGCCGAACAGCGCCGACTCCAGCAGGTTGCGGTCGGCGATGGGGCTGCCGGGCTCGGAGAGCAGGGCGTGGGTGAGCAGCCCCAGCGTGGCCAGCGCGGCGAAGAAGCTGGACAGCCGCAGCGACAGGATCAGCGCGCCCACGCCCAGGTTCACCGCCAGCATCATGGAGATGCCGATGCGGGCGTAGTCGATCAGGCTGAGCGACAGCAGCGCGGCGGCGATGTCCACCACCAGCCAGATCGACACGGCGGCCTTTACGTGGAACACGGCGCGGCTGGTCAGCCCCAGCGCGACCACCGCGAACAGCAGGTAGGGCAGGGTGACCAGCAGGACCAGCTGCGGCGAAGCCGTCTGCGCGCTGCCGATCTGCATCGGCGCGAACGCCAGGCCGATGTACACCAGGGCCTGGATCAGCCGGAAGGTGTTGAGGAACAGCATCTCGTGGCGGGTCGCCGCCGGAACAACCCGCTGGACGCGCAGCGGTGGGAAGGTGGTGCTGGACACGATGTGCGGCACTCCGGAGCGATCCCGGCGGAGTTTATAGGCGGGTTGCAGTTTCGTGAACCTTGGGACCCGCCGCCGGGCCGCGGGCGCGGCGTCCGGACGCCCCCGGCCGGGCCCGTGTCGGCGCCGGAATATGCGGCGCCCCTTTCCATCAGGGGGCGCTTCCGCGAAAATGGGCGGCCGTTTCGCGCGGTTCCTGCCTCGTCGGGGCACCGCCGCGCACTCCGCAAGCCGGCAGCGTCCGCGCCGTCCGACTCCCCGCAAGCCCGCGCCGCGTTCCATCTGCGCGAGCCCGTGTTTCCCCGTTCGCTCGAGGCTATCGAATGAATTTCCACGAATACCAGGCCAAAGAACTGTTCGCGCAGTACGGCATCGCCGTGCCGCCGGGCAAGGTCGCCAATTCCCCCGACGCCGCCGTCGACGCTGCCAAGGCGCTGGGCGGTTCCCAATGGATGGTCAAGGCGCAGATCCACGCCGGTGGCCGCGGCAAGGCCGGCGGCGTGAAGTTCTGCCGCAGCTTCGACGACGTCCGCACCGCCGCCAAGGCCATGCTGGGCACGAAGATGGAAACCTACCAGTCCGCCGGCCGCGCGCTGCCGGTGAACCTGGTGCTGGTCACCGACGCCACCGACATCGCCAAGGAGCTGTACCTCTCGGTGCTGGTGGACCGCGACTCCAGGGCCGTCTCCTTCATCGCCTCCAAGCACGGCGGCGTGGACATCGAGCAGGTCGCCAAGGACACCCCCGAGGACATCCACACCATCGTGGTGGACTTCGTCGAGGGCCTGCAGCCCTACCAGTGCCGCCAGCTCGGCTTCGCGATGGACCTGAACCCCAAGCAGGTCAACCAGCTCACCAAGATCATGCTGGGCCTGTACAAGCTGTTCAACGACAAGGACCTCTCGCTGGTCGAGCTGAACCCGCTCGCCATCCTCGCCGACGGCAACCTCGCCGCGCTGGACGGCAAGGTGAACTCCGACGACAACGCCGAGTTCCGCCACGCCGACCTCGCCGCGATGCGCGACCTCAGCCAGGAGGATGCCGCCGAGGCGGCCGCGGTGCAGAACAACCTCAACTACGTGACGATGGACGGCACCATCGGCTGCATGGTCAACGGCGCGGGCCTGGCCATGGCCACCATGGACGTGATCAAGCTGGCGGGCGGCGAGCCGGCCAACTTCCTCGACGTGGGCGGCGGCGCCACCAAGGAACGCGTCACCGAGGCGTTCAAGCTGATCACCTCCTCCGACAAGGTCAAGGCCATCCTGGTCAACATCTTCGGCGGCATCGTCCGCTGCGACATGATCGCCGAGGGCATCATCGCCGCGGTGAAGGAAGTGGGCCTGAAGATTCCGGTGGTGGTGCGCCTGCAGGGCACCAACGTGGAGAAGGGCCGCGAACTGCTGGCCAACTCCGGCCTGGCGATCACGCCGGCCGACGATCTCAACGACGCGGCGCAGAAAGCCGTGGCCGCCGCGAAGTGAGGAGCTAAAAGCAATGAGCGTTCTCGTCAACAAGAACACCAAGGTGATCGTGCAGGGCTTCACCGGCCAGCAGGGCACCTTCCATGCACAGCAGGCGCTGGACTACGGCACCAAGGTCGTGGGCGGCGTCACCCCCGGCAAGGGCGGCAGCGAGCACATCGGCCTGCCGGTCTTCAACAGCGTGCAGGAAGCGGTGGACGACACCGGCGCCGACGCGTCGGTGATCTTCGTGCCGCCGCCGTTCGCGGCCGATTCCATCCTGGAGGCGGTCGACGCCGGCATCCGCGTGATCGTGGCGATCACCGAAGGCATCCCGGTGCTCGACATGCTGCGCGTGAAGAACGTGCTGGCGCAGCATCCGGAAACCGTGCTGATCGGGCCGAACTGCCCCGGCGTGATCACCCCGGGCGAATGCAAGATCGGCATCATGCCGGGCCACATCCACAAGCCGGGCAAGGTCGGCATCGTGTCGCGCTCCGGCACGCTGACCTATGAAGCCGTGTTCCAGACCACCAACGAAGGCCTGGGCCAGTCCACCTGCATCGGCATCGGCGGCGACCCGATCAACGGCCTCAGCTTCATCGACTGCCTGAAGCTGTTCCAGGACGACCCGCAGACCGAGGGCATCATCATGGTCGGCGAGATCGGCGGCAGCGCCGAGGAAGACGCCGCCGAATTCATCGGCGAATACGTCAAGAAGCCGGTGGTGTCCTTCATCGCCGGCGCCTCGGCCCCGGCCGGCAAGCGCATGGGCCATGCCGGCGCGATCATCTCCGGCGGCAAGGGCACCGCCGCGGCGAAATTCGCCGCGCTGGAGAAGGCCGGCGTCACCACCGTGAAGTCGCCTGCCGACCTCGGCAAGACGCTCGCCGGGCTGATGAAGAAGTAATCGGGTCTTTCCGACCGATGCGAGAAGGGCCGCCACCGTGCGGCCCTTCTTGTTTTCCGTCCACTCAATGCGCCCGCGCGGGACGCAGGCTTTGCCGGGCCGCGCGCTGCAGCGCGTCGGTGACCTTGGCCAGCGCGGTGGAGCGGATCGACCAGTGCTGCCAGTACAGCGGCACGTCCAGCCAGCGCCTGGGCGCGATCGGCTGCAGCGTGCCTTGGGCGAAGGGCTGCTCCAGCATCGACTCCGGCGCCATCGCCCAGCCGAGTCCCAGCGCCGCGCCTTCGACGAAGGCGGTGGAGGAGGGCAGGTAATGCATGGGCGGACTCAGCCGGGCGCGGGTCACGCTGCGCACGAAGCGCCATTGCAGGGCGTCCTTGCGGTTGAACACCAGCATCGGCGCCGCGCCCAGCGAGGCGGCATCGAGGCCCTTCGCGAAGTGCCGGGCGACGAAGTCCGGCGCGGCGACCGGCAGGTAGCGCATCACGCCAAGCGTCTTCACGGTGCAGCCCTGCACCGGGCGGGCGTCCGTGGTGATCGCGCCCAGCACCGAGCCGTCGCGCAGCAGGTCGGCGGTGTGGTCCTGGTCCTCCACCCGGACGTCGAACAGCAATCCGTCGCGCCGATGCGGTTCGGCCAGCGCGCCGAGCACCCAGGTGGCGAGCGAATCCGCGTTCACGGCGATGGATATCGTGACGGGCGCGGCGCGTTCCGTTTCGACGAGGAAGTCGCCGAGGATCTCGGCTTCCAGCAGGCGCATCTGCTGCACGCCGCGCAGCAGGCGCTCGCCCGCTGGCGTGGGCCGGCTGGGGGACTGGCGCAGCACCAGCACCTGGCCCAGGCGGTCCTCCAGCGCCTTGATGCGCTGGGAGATCGCGGACGGGGTCAGCGAGAGCCGCCGCGCGGCGCCCTCGAAACTGCCCTCGTCCAGCACGGCGACGAAGGCGGCCAGTTGCGGGTTGAGCAGGCGCACGGGCGCTCCACTTGGTAAGAAAAACTGCATCAAGTTAAGAAAATACAGTTTTACTCATGATGGCGTCCATCCGAAAGTGGGCCTCCCTTGGTGAGGTCGATCATGTTTCCATCCGCTTATTTCGCCGGGCTGGGCACCGGCGCCGCCCTGATCGTCGCGATCGGCGCGCAGAACGCGTTCGTGCTGCGCCAGGGCCTGCAGCGCCTGCACGTGGGCACGGTGGTGCTGGTCTGCGTGCTGGCCGATGTCACGCTGATCGTGCTGGGCGTGGCCGGCATGGGACTGGCCGTGCAACAGCAGCCCGGACTGCTGCAGGTGCTGCGTTTCGTCGGCGCGGCGTTTCTCGCCGCCTACGGGCTGCTGGCGGCCAGGCGCGCGTGGCGCGGCGAAAGCGGCCTGCGCCCGGCCGATGCGGCGGCCAGCGGCCGTGGCCGCACGGTGCTGGCCTGCCTGGGCTTCACCCTGCTCAATCCGCATGTGTATCTGGACACCGTGGTGCTGCTGGGCAGCCTGTCCACCCATTACGACGGCGGCGGCCGCTGGTGGTTCGCCGCGGGCGCGGGCACGGGGAGCGTGCTGTGGTTCACGGCGCTGGGCTACGGCGCGCGGCTGCTGCTGCCGGTGTTCCGCAGTCCGGTGGCGTGGCGGGTGTTCGACCTGCTGGTGGCCTTGCTGATGTGGACGCTGGCCGCGCTGTTGCTGCTGCAGCCCATGGCCTGAGGGAGCGGTGGTTGGCGACCGGGAGCGGGCGCACGCGGTTCCCACGGCGGGGCGATGCACTACCATTTCGTCCGCGATTCCGCCGTTCCCCGAGGGACCCGATACATGGCTGTTCTCAGGCTGGCGCTGGCCCAGCACGATTTCCCGGTCGGCGCGGTCGCGGCGAACGCCGCGAAGATGGGCGACCTCATGGCGCAGGCCCGCGCCGGCGGCGCCGAACTGGTGGTGTTCCCCGAGCTGGCGCTGTCTGGCTATCCGCCGGAGGACCTGCTGCTGCGTCCCAGCTTCCTCGCCGCCTGCGAGGAGGCACTGCAGGCGCTGGCGGCCGCGACGGACGGGCTGGCCGCGCTGGTCGGTTTTCCGCACAGCGAGGGCGAGGTGTTCAACGCCGCCGCGCTGCTGCGCGAGGGCCGCGTCGTGCAGATCGCGCACAAGCAGGCGCTGCCGAACTACGGCGTGTTCGACGACAAGCGCTATTTCCGCGCTGGCCACGCCAGCGCGGTGACCACGTTGGGCGGCGTGCGCATCGGCCTGTTGATCTGCGAGGACGTGTGGCAGCCCGAGCCGGCCGCCGCCGCGGCCCGCGCCGGCGCCGAGCTGATCGTGGTGATCAACGCCTCGCCCTGGGACGACGAGAAGCAGGCCGGGCGCGAGGCCGTGCTGGTCGAGCGCGCGAAGGAAACCGGCTGCGCCCTCGTCTACCTCAACCTGGTCGGCGGCCAGGACGAGGTGGTGTACGACGGCGGTTCGCTGCTGGTGAATGGCGACGGCAGCATCGCCGCGCGCGCACCGGCCTTCGTCGATGCCTTGCTGTGGGCCGAATTCGACCCGGCCACGCGCAGCCTGCGCGCCGACGGCTGGCCGGCACGCCCGGAGCAGCCGCCCGAGGCCGTGCTGTACGCCGCGCTGGTGCGCGGCATCCGCGACTACATCGACAAGAACGGCTTCGCCGGCGTGCTGCTGGGACTGTCCGGCGGCATCGACTCGGCGTTGACCCTGGCGCTGGCGGTGGACGCGCTGGGCGCCGGGCGCGTCACCGCGGTGATGATGCCCACCCGCCACACCTCGCAGCTGTCGCTGGACGGCGCCCGGGCGCAGGCCGTGCAACTGGGCGTGGACTACCACGTGATCGACATCGAGCCGACCTACCGCAGCTTCCTCGACGCGCTGGCGCCGGCCTTCGCCGGCAAGGCGGCCGATACCGCCGAGGAGAACCTGCAGTCGCGCACCCGCGGCGTGATGCTGATGGCGCTGTCGAACAAGCACGGCAAGCTGCTGCTCGCCACCGGCAACAAGAGCGAGATGGCGGTGGGCTACTGCACGCTGTACGGCGACATGTGCGGTGCCTATGCGCCGCTCAAGGACGTCTACAAGACGGTGGTGTATCGCCTCGCGCGCTGGCGGAATGGAGCCGGGATTCGGGATTGGGGATTCGGGATTCGGGAAAAGCCTCCGGCTGGCGGGGGGGCGCTTTACCCAATCCCCAATCCCGAATCCCCAATCCCGCACGAAGTGATCGAACGGCCGCCTTCAGCCGAGCTGCGCGACAACCAGACCGACCAGGATTCGCTGCCGCCCTACGAGGTGCTGGACGCGATCCTCGAACGCTTCATCGAAGGCGAGCAGTCGCAGGCCGAGATCGTCGCGGCCGGATTTCCCGCCGACGTGGTGCACCGCGCGGTGCGGCTGGTGCTGGTGAACGAATTCAAGCGCCGCCAGTCGGCGCCGGGGCCGCGCGTCACCACCCGCGCGTTCGGCCGCGAGCGGCGCTATCCCATCACCTCCGGCTGGCGCTGAACGGCGCTGGCCGCCCGTGTGCGCCGGCCATGAAAAAAGACGCCGGGCCAGGCCCGGTGTCTTCGTGTGCGGTTGCGGTGTTCAGTGGTGGCGCATGAACGGGATCATCTTGCGCCACATCGCCACCTCGTGCGGCCACTTCGGATCCTTCAGGTAGGGATGGTCCGGGTAGTTCAGCGCCAGCACCTGGCGGGTCTGGTCGGCCAGCTTGTCCTGCTTCAGCGCGAGGTAGCTGCGGGTGAGGATGGCCAGCGCGTCGCCGGTCTGCGGCGCCTGCTGGTAGTGCTCGATCACGTACTGCGCGCGGTCGGCGGCGCCGATGTAGACGCGGTTGTACAGGTAGAACTCCGCCACGTTGATCTCGTACTGCGCCAGCACGTTGCGCAGGTAGATCATGCGCTGGCGCGCGTCGGCCGCGTAGGCGCTGTTCGGAAAGCGGCGCGACAGCTCCGCGAAGTCGTCGAACGACTGCAGGTTGTAGCCCTGGTCGCGGCGGGACTGCGCTTCCTTGTCGTGCGAGATCTTGTCCATGAAGCCGGTGGTGCGGTCGAAATTGATCAGGCCGCGCAGGTAATAGGCATAATCCACATGCTTGTTGGCCGGATAGGTCTTGATGAAGCGGTTGACCGTGGAGTACGCGTCCTCGGACTCGCCGTCCTTGTATTGCGCGTAGGCCAGTTCGAGCTGGGCCTGCTCGTTGTAGTCGCCGGACGGGAAACGGGCGATCAGGCGCTGGTAGGCCTTGATCGCCGCGGCGTAGTCGGCGTTCTCCAGCGAGGTGTGCGCGTTGTTGTACAGCGCGCCTACCGGCATGGTATCGATGCTGTCGCGCTTGTGGCCGAACAGCGAGCATGCGCTCATGGCCAAGGCCAGGGCGAGTACGGCGAGCGTCCGGAGGCACGACCGCGTGGTCGTCGGCAGCTTGAGCGAATCGAAGGTTGGACGCATGGAAAAGGGTCGTTGATGTTTGATCGAAAAGGCATGATAGCCGAAACCGGCGCCGCACCGCGGCCTGCCGCCGCCTGCCCTGCGGGAGGCCGCGCATGACCGCGATACGCCATGAAGCCCGGGTGCCGCTGACGGCGGCCGGACGCAGGTTCGACCAGACGCTGGCCGAGTTGTTCCCGGACTATTCGCGTTCGCGCCTGTCCGCCTGGATCAAGTCCGGCGCGGCCACCCTGGACGGCGCCACCGCGGCGCCCCGCCAACTGCTGCGGGGCGGCGAACAGGTGCGGCTGGAGGCCGAGCTGGAGGCCGAGGTGGCCAGCGCGCCCGAGGCGATCGAGCTGGCCATCGTGCACGAGGACGAACACCTGCTGGTGCTGGACAAGCCGCCCGGCCTGGTGGTGCACCCTGGCGCGGGCAACCCCTCCGGCACCTTGCTGAACGCGTTGCTGCACCACGACCCCAGGCTGGCCGAGCTGCCGCGGGCCGGCATCGTGCACCGGCTGGACAAGGACACCTCCGGCCTGATGGTGGTGGCGAAGACCCTGCCCGCGATGACCGCGCTGGTGGAGATGCTGTCGCGCCACGACGTGGAGCGCCAGTACGAAGCCGTGGTGCTGGGCAGCCTGGTGGCCGGCGGCACCGTCGATGCGCCGATCGGCCGCAGCATGGGCGACCGCCTGCGCCAGGCCGTGCGCGACGACGAAAGCGGCAAGCACGCGGTCACCCATTACCGGCTGCGCGAGCGCTTCCGCGCCCACAGCCTGATCCAGTGCAACCTGGAAACCGGGCGCACCCACCAGATCCGCGTGCACCTCACCCACGTCGGCCATCCGCTGGTCGGCGACCCGCTCTACGGCGGCGGCCTGAAACTGCCCAGGCGCGCCACGCCGGAACTGGTCGCCGCGCTGCGCGGCTTCCGCCGCCAGGCGCTGCACGCCGAACGGCTGGCGTTCACGCATCCGGTCAGCGGCGAGGCGCTGGCGTTCGCGGCCGAACGCCCGGCCGACATGACGGCGCTGATCGCCGCCCTGCGCGACGATCTCGCGGCCCACGGCCACGACGACGACTGAGCGTCACGTGTCGCCCTTCCCTGCATGCAGGGGAGGGCCGGGGCAGGCTGCTCTTGCCGCGTCCAGTCTGTCCGGGCATCGGCGGCGCGCCTATGCGATGCTTGTCGCTTCCCAGCTTCGCCCGCGTCGATGGACATGACCGACACCTGGATCTTCCCCGACTGGCCGGCGCCCGCCCGCGTGCACGCGGCGGTGAGCACCTGCGCGGGCCCCGGCGTTTCGGCGCCGCCGTTCGCACGCTTCAACCTGGGCCTGCGCAGCGGCGAGGCGGTCGAGGTGGTGGAAAGCAACCGCGGCGTGCTGCGCCAGGCGCTGAACCTGCCCAGCGCGCCACGCTGGCTGCACCAGGTGCACGGCGCAACGGTGGCCGAACTCGGCCCCTTGCCCGGCACGGGCGAACCCCAGGCCGATGCCGCGGTCTCGCGCATCCCGGGCACCGTGCTGGCCATCCTCACCGCCGACTGCCTGCCGGTGCTGTTCTGCGCCGACGACGGCAGCGCGATCGGCGCCGCCCACGCGGGCTGGCGCGGCCTTGCCGCCGGCGTGCTGGAGGCCACCGTCGAACAGATGCAGTTGGCGCCCGGGCGCCTGCAGGCGTGGCTGGGGCCGTGCATAGGCGGCCCGTCCTACGAAGTGGGCGAGGAAGTACGCAGCGCCTTCGTGGGGCATTCGGCGGAGGCTGCCGCCTGTTTCCAGGCCACGCGCCCCGGACACTGGCGCTGCGACCTGGCCGCGCTGGCGCGGCAGCGGCTGGCCGCCGCCGGCATCGCGCGGGTGCACGGAGGCGGCTTCGATACCTTCACCGACCAGCGGTTCTACTCGTACCGGCGGGACGGCGCGCGCAGCGGACGTTTCGCGAGCCTGATCTGGCTGGCTGGCGGCTGATCCGCGCGCCAGGATGCCGCTGGCGCGCTGCATCTGCTTGAATCGCCGGGCGTCGTCCGCATTTCCGTGGGCAGTGGCGGCGTGGCCGCCAAACCTTTGTGGGGATTGCACCGATGCGTATGGACAAACTCACCTCGCGTTTCCAGCAGGCGCTGGCCGACGCCCAGTCGCTGGCCGTGGGCCGCGACAACAACATGCTCGAACCCGTGCACGTGATGGCGGCGCTGCTGGCCCAGCAGGGCGGCTCGACCGCGCCGCTGCTCACGCACGCGGGCGTGAACGTGCCGGCGCTGCGCCAGCGCGTGAACGAGCTGCTCGACCGCCTGCCCAAGGTCAGCGGGCAGGAAGGCAACATCAACGTGGGCAACGAGCTCAATCGCCTGCTCAACCTCACCGACAAGCTGGCGCAGCAGCGCGGCGACCAGTTCATCGCCAGCGAGCTGTTCGTGCTGGCGGCGCTGGAGGACAAGGGCGAGCTGGGCGCGGCGCTGAAGGCCGCGGGCGCCACCAAGGCCAGGCTCGAAACCGCCATCGAGCAGGTGCGCGGCGGCGAGAAGGTGCAGAGCGAGAACGCCGAGGACCAGCGCCAGGCGCTGCAGAAATACTGCATCGACCTCACCGAGCGCGCCGAGTCCGGCAAGCTCGACCCGGTGATCGGCCGCGACGAGGAAATCCGCCGCACCATCCAGGTGCTGCAGCGGCGCACCAAGAACAACCCGGTGCTGATCGGCGAGCCCGGCGTCGGCAAGACCGCCATCGTCGAAGGCCTGGCCCAGCGCATCGTGAAGGGCGAAGTGCCCGAAGGCCTGCGCGACCGTCGCGTGCTGTCGCTGGACATGGGTGCGCTGATCGCGGGCGCGAAGTTCCGCGGCGAGTTCGAGGAGCGCCTCAAGGCGGTGCTGAACGATCTCGCCAAGAACGAAGGCCAGATCATCCT
The DNA here is from genome assembly GCF_013620825.1 of Rhodanobacter sp. PCA2. Classification (GTDB taxonomy): domain Bacteria; phylum Pseudomonadota; class Gammaproteobacteria; order Xanthomonadales; family Rhodanobacteraceae; genus Rhodanobacter_A. The sequence continues at coordinate 70,897 of NZ_NJIC01000010.1, forward strand.
GTTCATCGACGAGCTGCACACCATGGTCGGCGCCGGCAAGGCCGACGGCGCCATGGACGCCGGCAACATGCTGAAGCCCGCGCTGGCGCGCGGTGAGCTGCACTGCATCGGCGCCACCACGCTGGACGAATACCGCCAGTACATCGAGAAGGACGCCGCGCTGGAGCGCCGCTTCCAGAAGGTGTACGTGGGCGAGCCCTCGGTGGAGGACACCATCGCGATCCTGCGCGGCCTCAAGGAGCGCTACGCCGTGCACCACGGCGTGGAGATCACCGACCCCGCCATCGTCGCCGCGGCCACGCTGTCCAACCGCTACATCCCCGACCGCCAGCTGCCGGACAAGGCCATCGACCTGATGGACGAGGCGGCCTCGCGCATCCGCATGGAGATCGACTCCAAGCCGGAGGAGCTGGATCGCCTCGAACGCCGGCTGATCCAGCTCAAGATCCAGCGCGAGATGCTGAAGAAGGAGAAGGACAGCGAGTCGAAGCAGCGCCTCGCCGACCTGGAAACCGACATCGCCAAGCTGGAGCGCGAGTTCTCCGACCTCAACGAGATATGGAAATCGGAGAAGGCCGCGCTGCAGGGCACCACCAAGGTGAAGGAGCAGATCGAGGCGGCGCGCCTTGAGCTGGAAGCGGCCCAGCGCCAGCAGGACTACGCCAGGATGAGCGAGATCCAGTACGGCAAGCTGCCGGAGCTGGAGAAGCAGCTCGCCGCCGCGCAGGCCGCCGAGAAGCAGGAATTCACCCTGGTGCAGGACAAGGTCACCGCCGAGGAAATCGCCGAGGTGGTGGCGCGCTGGACCGGCATCCCGGTGTCGAAGATGCTCGAAGGCGAGCGCGAGAAGCTGCTGCACATGGAGGATGAGCTGCACAAGCGCGTGGTGGGCCAGGACGAGGCCGTGCGCGCGGTGTCCGACGCGGTGCGCCGCGCGCGTGCGGGCCTGTCCGATCCCAACCGGCCCAGCGGTTCCTTCCTGTTCCTCGGCCCCACCGGCGTGGGCAAGACCGAGCTGTGCAAGGCGCTGGCCGAATTCCTGTTCGACACCCAGGACGCGATGGTGCGCATCGACATGAGCGAGTTCATGGAGAAGCACGCCGTGAGCCGCCTGATCGGCGCGCCCCCGGGCTACGTGGGCTACGAGGAAGGCGGCTACCTCACCGAGGCGGTACGCCGCCGCCCGTACAGTGTGATCCTTCTGGACGAGGTGGAGAAGGCGCATCCTGACGTGTTCAACATTTTGCTGCAGGTGCTGGACGACGGCCGCCTCACCGACGGCCAGGGCCGCACGGTGGACTTCCGCAACACCGTGATCGTGATGACCTCCAACCTCGGCTCGCAGCTGATCCAGGAGCAGGCCGGCGATTCGGAGGCCGACTACGTGCAGATGAAGGCCGCGGTGCTGGGCGTGGTGCAGGCGCACTTCCGTCCGGAGTTCATCAACCGCCTCGACGAGCTGGTGGTGTTCCGTCCGCTGGATAAGAAGCAGATCCGCCGCATCGCGCTGATCCAGCTCACCGCGCTGGAGAAGCGCCTCGCCGAGCGCCAGTTGAAGCTGGAAATCAGCGAGAAGGCGCTGGACCTGCTCGGCAACGTGGGCTTCGACCCGGTGTACGGCGCGCGGCCGCTGAAGCGTGCGATCCAGCAGCAGCTGGAGAACCCGCTGGCGAAGGAGATCCTCGAAGGCCGCTACGCGCCCGGCAGCACCATCGCGGTGGATGCCAGGGGCGGGCACCTGGCGTTCGAGGCGTCCTGAGCGACGGGCGATCGACGCGGCACCCAACGAAAACCCCGGCGTGCGCCGGGGTTTTCGTTTCAGCGGACTGCGATACCTGCCGTCACCAGCTGTAGCGCACCTTGCCGTACACGTAGGCGCCGTTGTAGCCGAACGGCGAGTAGGTGGAATAGGGCAGCGTGCCGTTGTTGGTGTTGTTGGCGATGTTCTTGTCCGGGTGGTTGTTCAGCACGTTGTCCGCGCCCAGGGTGAAGGTCCAGTGCTGCCAGCGGTAGTTGCCTGCCAGGTCCAGGATCCACTTCGGGGTGAAGGTCTGGTCGACGATGCCTGCCGCCGGGTTGTAGGTGGACAGGCTGCTCACGTAGCTGGTGTAGCGGCCGTAGCGGGTGAGCGTGCCGGTGAAGCCCCAGTTGCCGACGTCGTACTGCTCGCTGAGGATCAGCTTGCTGCGCGGCGTGGTGTTGGCCAGATAACCCTTGATGTCCTGGCGGTTCAGGCGCACGAAGCTGACGCCGAGGTTGTCCAGCACGGCCGGGTTGGCTTTGACGCTGGTGACCTTGTTCTGGTTGTAGTTGGCGCTGAGCGTGCTGGTGAGGGTGCCGGCGTCGCCGAGCTTCGCCACGTAGGTGCCCACGAAATCGACGCCGCGCGTGCGCGTGTCGGCGGCGTTGGTGAAGTAGTTGACGCTGCTGTACTGCAGGTTGGTGATGCCGTTGGCGGCGAGGTAGGAGACCACCTTCGGCGTGGTCGTGGAGATCGCGCCGGAGAGCGCGATGCGGTTGTCGATCTCGATCTGGTAGACGTCCACGCTCAGGTTCAGCGCTTCAGTGGGATTCCACACCGCGCCGAGGGTGAAGTTCCTCGACTTCTCGGCCTTCAGCGGTTCGGCGCCAAGCAGGGTGGCGATCGGACTGCCCACCGGCACCAGGCCGCGGTTGTAGATGCCTGCGGGAAGACCCGGCAGGCTGCCCGCGGCATAGAACAGCGAGGAGATCTGCGAGAAGTATTCCTGCCCCAGCGACGGTGCGCGGAAGCCGGTGGAAGCGCCGCCGCGCAGGGCGAAGCTGTCGGTGAAGTCGTAGCGCGCCGACAGCGAACCCGAGGTGGTGCTGCCGAAGTCGGAGTAGTTCTCGTGGCGTACCGCCAGCGAGGCGCCGAGTTTGTCGGTGAGGTTGGTCTCGAAGTCGATGTATTCCGCCACGTCGTGGCGCGAGGCGTTCACGGCGTTGGCCGGTTGCCAGCCCGCGAAACCCTGCGCGCCGCCCGCGGTGCCCGAGGTGCCCACGTACCAGGACGGCAGCGCGCCTGCGGCGATCTGGTAGCCCTGGCGCAGGTATTCGGTGCCAAAGGCCACGGTGAGCGGGTTGGGCAGCCAGCTGGGGCGGAAGTCCTTGGCGATGTCGATGTCGAAGGACTGCTGGGTGGCCTTGAGGATGCCGTCCTGGAACGCCGTGGGCGTGTTGCCGAAGTCGTGCAGGTAGGCGTAGTTCAGGCTGTTGCGCGTTTCGTAGGAGACGCGGTTGCCGCCGTAGTTGGCCGACACGTCCCAGCGCCAGCCGTTCACGGTGCCGCGCACGCCGGCCACCAGCGACTGGTCGGTGGAGTCGGCGTTCTCCAGCGGCAGGAAGCCGTTCGGGTAGAGCGAGGCCATCAGCGGGTTGTTCGGCTTCGGGCTGTTCAGGCCGTAGCGGAAGAACGCCGGCGAGGTGCTGTTGCGGTGGCCGTAGTGGCCGAACGCGTAGAACTCCACGTCCGGCGTGATGTTGTACTGCGCGTTCAGCAGCACGTTGTTGCTGTGCACGTCGGGGTCGCCCTGGCGGAAGTTGACGCCCAGCGCTTCCCAGGCCGGCGAGCGGTTGTCCGGGCCGGCGCGGTTGGTGTGGTCCTGGTTGCCGCTTTCCAGGGTGAGGCGCAGCCAGCCCTGGTCGCCGTTGAGCGGAATGCCGAAGTTGGCCGAGCCCAGCCACTGCCGGCCGTCGCCTGCGGAATACTGGCCGCCGCTCACTTCCACGTCGCCGCCCGCCGCGCCCTTCTTCAGGATCACGTTGATCACCCCGGCGATCGCGTCGGAGCCGTAGTGGGCGGAGGCGCCGTCGCGCAGCACCTCGATATGGTCGATCGCCGAGAGCGGGATGGTGTTGAGGTCCACCGGTTGCGAACCGCGGCCGATCACGCCGTTGTTGAGCAGGATCGCGCCGGGATGCCAGCGCTTGCCGTTCACCAGCACCAGCACCTGGTCCGGCGACAGGCCGCGCAGCTGCGCGGGGCGCTGGGTGTCGGCGGTGTCGGCGGCGGCCGGGCGCGGGAAGTTCAGCGAGGGGATGATGCGCGCCAGCGCGGTGGGCAGGTCGGTGGTGCCGGTCTGCTGCAGCGCCTGGGCCGAGACCACGTCGATCGGCGTCAGCGAGCTGCTTTCGGTACGGCTGGCGGAGCGGGTGCCGGTGACGATCACGGTCTGCAACTGCTTCGCCTTGGCGGCCGCGTCGGCGCTGCCGGCGGCGTTGGCGTCCTGGGCGGCAACCGGGGCGCTGGCCAGCGCCAGCAGCACGGCGGCGGCCAGGGCGGCCGGGATCAGGGTATTGGTTTTCTTGTTCATGGGGGTCCCCAGGGAAGTGGATGATGCATTGCAACAATTGCAGGCTAGTGCCGCAGAAACTTTTCGTCAATAGACGTATAGACGTCCAAAACGAGCGGCCTGGCGCGTTCCCTGGCGCGGATGCGGCGGTCCGGAATTCCCTCGCGCCGGCAGCCTGACCCCGCCGCACCCGGGTGTCCATGCGCCGCATGGCGCATTGAAAAGCCACGGAACGGGCCGATAATGGGGCGCTGTGTGCCCCGTCCGGCCAGTCCGGACGTTGCGGGCGCCAGCTTCCGGAGTACCCATGCCGATCTACGAATTCGAATGCAGCCAGTGCGGTCACCGCTTCGACCACCTGCAGAAACTGTCCGATGCCGATCCCGTCGACTGCCCCCACTGCGGCGCGCCCAAGCTGCACCGGCGGGTCAGCGCGCCCGCGTTCCGGCTCGCCGGCGGCGGCTGGTACGAGACCGATTTCAAGAAGGACGGCGACCGGAAGCGGAACCTGGCCGGCGATGGCGGCGCCGCTCCCGCTCCCGCGCCTGCGCCTGCTGCCGCGGCTCCGACCCCGGCGCCCGCACCCGCTCCGGCGGCCGGTTCTGGCGACTGATCGCGCAAGCTGAATCGACGCAGGCTGTTGCGACAGCCCGGTGATACCGGACGGAGTACAGCTCGGCTACCTTGTCCGCACCATCCATTCGCAGGGAACGGCCGTCATGCAGAACGCGCTCAAGATCGTGCTGGCTTCCACCGTGCTGCTGGCCGCAGGCTGCTTCGCCTCCGGCGACGCGCTGGCGCAACGCTGGGGCGACGGCCAGGGTCCGGGCCAGGGCGGCCGCGGGCAGGAAGTCTATTGCGCCAGCAACGACAACCGCGGCACCCGCTGCCAGATGCCGTGGCGCGATTCGTCGCTGGCCCAGCAGATGTCCAAGACCGCCTGCATCCAGGGCCGCACCTGGGGCAGCGATCCCCACACCGTGTGGGTGAAGGACGGTTGCCGCGCCAACTTCCGCGATGCGCGTGGCTACGGCGGCCGCCCGGGCCATGGCGGCGGTCCGGGCTACGGCGGCCAGGAAGTCTATTGCGCCAGCAACGACAATCGCGGCACGCGCTGCAGGATGCCGTGGCGCTCCTCGGCGCTGTCGCGGCAGATGTCCAGCGCGGCCTGCATCGAGGGTCGCACCTGGGGTTCCGATCCCTACAGCGTATGGGTGAAGGACGGCTGCCGGGCGCAGTTCCGCGAAGGCCGCTGGGGCCGATAACGCCGGCCGTTTCGCCGGCGCCGCCACGCGGCGTGCGCCGGCCGGCCCGCGGCGGCCCGCGGCGCCGTGATGCTAACATTCCGGGTCTTTCCTCCCGTTTCCAGGGGCTGCGGCCCGGAGTTCCAAGCGCATGCGCACGCATTACTGCGGCCTCATCGACGAGTCGATGTCGGGCCAGGCCGTCACCTTGTGCGGCTGGGTCAACAAGATCCGCCTGCAGGCCCACGTGGCCTTCATCGACCTGCGCGACCACGAGGGACTGGCGCAGGTGGTGGTGGAGCGCGACAACGCCGATGCGTTCGCGGTGGCCGGCGAGCTGGGCCACGAATACTGCGTGCGCGTCACCGGCACGCTGCGCAAGCGGCTGGCGGCGAACGACAAGCTGCGCACCGGCACGGTGGAAGTGCTGGCGGACAAGGTGGAGATCCTCAACGCCGCGAAGGACCTGCCGTTCGCGCTGCACGAGAATCCGAACGAGGACATGCGGATGACCTACCGCTACCTCGACCTGCGCCGTCCCGAGATGCAGGCGATGATGCGCCGGCGCATCCGGCTGGTGCAGGCGCTGCGCCGCTACCTGGATGCGCGCGGCTTCCAGGACATCGAGACGCCCATCCTGACCAAGGCCACGCCGGAAGGCGCGCGCGACTACCTGGTGCCCAGCCGCGTGCATCCGGGCCAGTTCTACGCGCTGCCGCAGTCGCCGCAGCTGTTCAAGCAGATCCTGATGATGGCGGGCTTCGACCGCTACTACCAGGTCGCGCGCTGCTTCCGCGACGAGGACCTGCGCGCGGATCGCCAGCCGGAATTCACCCAGCTCGATCTCGAATTCGCCTTCGTCGAAGAGAAGGACGTGCAGGACTTCGTGGAGGCGATGATCCGCCACGTGTTCAAGGAAGTGCAGGGCGTGGAACTGGCCCAGCCGTTCCCGCGCATGACCTGGGCCGAGGCGATGCGCCGCTACGGCTCCGACAAGCCCGACCTGCGCATCGCGCTGGAACTGGTGGACGTGGCCCAGGCGCTGAAGCACGTGGAGTTCAAGGTGTTCGCCGAGCCCGCGAACGATCCGGCCGGGCGCGTGGCCGCGCTGCGCGTGCCGGGCGGCGCGGCGCTGTCGCGCAAGGAGATCGACGGCCTCGCCGAGTACGTCGCGAAGTACGGCGCGAAGGGGCTGGCCTGGATCAAGGTGGACGACCTGGACAAGGGCCGCGAAGGCATCAACTCGCCGGTGGCGAAGTTCCTCGACGACGCGGCGCTGGACGCCGTGCTGCAGGCCACCGGGGCGGCCTCCGGCGACATCGTGTTCGTGGGCGCGGGCAAGTGGAAGACGGTCACCGACTTCATGGGCGCGCTGCGCATCAAGGTCGGCAAGGACCGCGGCCTGGTCGACGAGGGCTGGCAGCCGCTGTGGGTCACCGACTTCCCGATGTTCGAGTACGACGAGGAGGCGCAGCGCTACGTGGCCCTGCACCACCCGTTCACCGCGCCGAAGATCGACGACATCGCCGACCTGCGCAGCCACGCCGCCACCGCGGTGAGCCGCGGCTACGACATGGTGCTGAACGGCAACGAGATCGGCGGCGGCTCGATCCGCATCCATCGCCCCGAGATGCAGAGCGCGGTGTTCGAGCTGCTGGGCATAGGCGCCGAGGAGGCCGAGATGAAGTTCGGCTTCCTGCTCAAGGCGCTGAAGTTCGGCGCGCCGCCGCATGGCGGCGTGGCGTTCGGCATCGACCGCATCGCGGCGCTGATGGCCGGCACCGAATCGATCCGCGACGTGATCGCCTTCCCCAAGACCACCAGCGCGCAGGACCTGATGACCGACGCGCCGTCGATGGTGAGCGACGCGCAGCTGAAGGAACTGCACGTGGCGGTGGCGGTCCAGAAGGCCTGACCTTGTTCCTTCCCGCGCGCGGGAAGATGATGGCCTGCAGGGCCGGATGAGGGGCGGCGCCGGTGTTGGCACAACACCGGATGCCGGCCCCGACCCTCCTCCCGGAAGGAGGGCACACCCCGGGAAGCTCATGATCGAACACGTGATCCTGCTGCACGGCCTGTGGATGCGCGGCTTCGCGCTGGGCATGCTGCACCGCCGGCTGATCGCCGACGGCTACCGCGTGCACCGCTTCGACTACCTCAGCGTGGCCTCGTCGCAGGAACGCATCCTCGCGGGGTTGCAGGCGCGGATGAGCGGCTATGCGCCGGATACCGTGCATCTGGTGGGTCACAGCCTGGGCGGCCTGCTGGCGCTGCGCGCCTGCCTCGATGCCGCGACGCTGCCGCCGGGGCGCGTGGTTTGCCTGGGCTCGCCGCTCAAGGGCAGCGCCGCGGCGCGCGCATTCGCGGCGTGGGGGCGCAGCGGCGAGGTGCTGCTGGGGCACAATCGCACCTTGCTGGAGCAGGGTTTCGACCGCTGGGACGGTCCGCGCGAGGTGGGCGTGATCGCCGGGCGCATGCCGCTGGGGCTGGGCGCGATGCTGGGCCAGCTGGCCGGCGAGCACGACGGCACCGTGGCGGTGGAGGAAACCCGGCTGCCGGGCGTGGCCGACCACTGCGTGGTGGAGGCGAACCATACCGGCCTGCTGTTTTCGCAGGAAGTAGCGCAGCGGGTCGACACGTTCCTGCGGCTGGGGCGCTTCGACGCAGGGGCGGAGACTGGCGGCAGCTCGCCCGACTTGCAGTAAAATCGCCGGCTTGTCCTTTTCACGCACGTCCGGGTATTGCCATGGGTAGAGGTCCGTCCATCGAAGGCCGCAAGAACGCCGAAGACGCCAAGCGCGCCAAGGTGTTCACCAAACTGATCCGCGAGATCACCGTCGCCACCCGCGCCGGCGTGGCCGACCCCGCCAGCAACCCGCGCCTGCGCGCGGCGGTGGACAAGGCGCTGGCCGCCAACATGACCAAGGACACCATCGAGCGCGCGATCAAGCGCGGCTCGGGCGCCGACGGCGCCGGCGAGGACATGCGCTACGAGGGCTACGGTCCTGGCGGCATCGCGCTGATCGTCGACTGCTTCACCGACAATCCGGTGCGCACCGTGGCGGACGTGCGCCACGTGCTCACCAAGCACGGCGGCAACCTCGGCACCTCGGGCTCGGTGGCGTTCCAGTTCAGCCGTTGCGGCGAGCTGGTGTTCCCCACCGACGGCGACGAGGCGCAGGAGGAGAAGGTGCTGGAAGCGGCGCTGGAGGCCGGCGCCGACGACGTGGTCAACGAGCACGGCGAAAGCACGGTGCTGTGCGCGCCGGAGCATTTCGAGGCGGTGCAGCAGGCGCTGGCGGCGGCCGGGCTGGAATCCGAGCACGCCGGCGTGGGCATGCGCCCGAACAACCGCGTGGCGGTGGCCGGCGACACGCTGGATGCGCTCAACACCTTGCTCGACAAGCTGGACGCGCTTGACGACGTCAGCGAGGTGTATCACAACGCGCTGCTGCCCTAGGGCAGCAAGGCGTTGTCGGGATTGGGGATTGGGGATGGGGGATTCGGTCTGAGTACGGAGCCGGTGTGGCTGCGTGCTCCGGGATCGCGAAGCAGATAAAGGTGTCGCT
>NZ_NJIC01000010.1:80032-122306 GCF_013620825.1 Rhodanobacter sp. PCA2
CCCGGAGCACGCAGCCACACCGGCTCCGTACTCAGACCGAATCCCCCATCCCCAATCCCGAATCCCGGATCCCGTCGCATCCTGGGCATCGACCCCGGCAGCCAGCGTACCGGCGTGGGCATCATCGACGTCGATGCCGCGGGCAGGCTCGCGCACGTGTTCCATGGCGCGTTGGCGGTGGCGGGCGAGGCCAGCTTCCCGCTGCGCCTGAAACGCATTTTTGACGAGTTGAATGACATCATTGCCGCCCATCGGCCGGACGAGTGCGGCATCGAGCGCGTGTTCATGGCGCGCAATGCCGACTCGGCATTGAAGCTGGGCCAGGCAAGGGGTGCCGCGATTTGCGCGGTGGTGAGCCGGGGAATCGCAGTGCACGAATATGCGGCGACGGAAGTGAAGCAGGCGGTGGTGGGCAGCGGGCGCGGCGACAAGGCCCAGGTGCAGCACATGATCGCCGTCCTGCTGGGCCTGAAGGGACCGCTGCAGGCCGATGCCGCCGATGCGCTGGCGATCGCGGTCGCGCATGCGCACACCCGCTCCAGCCTCGAACGCGTGGGCATACCACGCACGGCCTGGAGGCGGCGCCGATGATCGGCCGTCTGCGCGGTGTGCTGGTCTCGAAGCAGCCGCCGTGGCTGCTGGTGGAAGTGGGCGGCGTCGGCTACGAGCTGGAAGCGCCGATGTCCACCATCTACGACCTGCCGGGCCTGGGCAAGGAAGTGATCCTGCTCACCCATTACGCGCAGAAGGAAGACAGCGTGGCGCTGTACGGTTTCCTGCAGGAAGCCGAGCGCGCGCTGTTCCGCAACCTGCAGAAGGTCTCCGGCATAGGTGCGAAGATCGCGCTGGCGGTGCTCTCCGGCGTGTCCACCGCCGACTTCGCGCGGCTGGTGCACGCCGGCGACGTGGTGGCCCTGACCAAGATCCCCGGCATCGGCAAGAAGACCGCCGAGCGCATCGTGGTGGAGCTGCGCGACCGCGTGGACGGCATCGCCGTCGCGCTGCCCGGCGGCGCGTCGCCGGGCATGCCGGTGGATGCGGCCGGCGAGGCCACCGTGGCGCTGCAGCAGCTGGGCTACAAGCCGGCCGAAGTCGCGCGGCTGGTGCAGAAGGCCGCCGCCGACGGCGACAGCGCCGAGGCCATCATCCGCAAGGCGCTGCGCGCCGCGCTGGGTGGCTAGATGGCCGGCATCCCCATGAGCGCGGCAGCCAGGGGAGATCGGCCCGCCGCAGGCACCGGCGAGGAGGACCCCTCGCACGGCAGCAAGAGGGCGCTGATCCTCGGCGCGGTCGGCGTGGTGTTCGGCGACATCGGCACCAGCCCGCTGTACACCATGCACGAGACCTTCCTGCCCGAGCATGGCCTGCACCCGCATCCGAGCACGGTGCTCGGCATCCTGTCGATGGTCACCTGGTCGCTGATCCTGGTGGTGGCGGTGAAGTACGTGAGCCTGGTGATGCGCGCCGACAACAAGGGCGAAGGCGGCATCATGGCCTTGATGACGCTGGCGCAGCGCGCGGTGGGCAGTTCCTCGCGCATGCGCAAGCTGGTGGTGCTGATGGCGCTGCTGGGTGCGGCGCTGTTCATCGGCGACGGCGTGATCACGCCGTCGATCTCGGTGCTGTCCGCGGTGGAAGGCCTGCAGGTGGCCGCGCCGCAACTGAAGCACTGGGTGGTGCCGATCACGGTGGCGGTGCTGCTGCTGCTGTTCGGGTTGCAGCGCCACGGCACGGCCAGGGTCGGGGCGGTGTTCGGACCGGTGATGGTGCTGTGGTTCCTGGCGCTGGGCGCGATCGGGGCGTGGAACATCGTGCGGGCGCCGGAAGTGCTGTGGGCGCTCAATCCCTGGCATGCCGTGCAGTTCTTCATGACCCACGGCAAGACCTCGATCCTCGCGCTGGGCTCGGTGGTGCTGTGCGTGACCGGCGCCGAGGCGCTGTACACCGACATGGGCCACTTCGGACGCTTCCCGATCCGCGCCGCATGGTTCTTCTTCGTGATGCCGGCGCTGCTGCTGAACTACTACGGCCAGGGCGGCCTGCTGCTGCAGCATCCCGAGACGATCGCGAACCCGTTCTACCACTCGGTGCCGGATTGGGCGCTGTACCCGATGATCGGCCTGGCCACGCTGGCCACGGTGATCGCTTCGCAGGCGGTGATCTCCGGCGCGTTCACGGTGACCCGGCAGGCGATCCAGCTAGGCTTCATCCCGCGCATGCAGGTGGTGCACACCTCGCGCGAGGCGATCGGGCAGATCTTCCTGCCGTGGGTGAACCGTTCGCTGATGGTGACGGTGATCGCCACGGTGATCAGCTTCGGCTCGTCCAACGCGCTGGCCGGCGCCTACGGCATCGCGGTGACCGGCACGATGGCGATCGACACCACGCTGACCATGATCGTGGCGCGCCGCATGTGGCACTGGAACCGCGCGCTGGTGATCGTCGTCGCGCTGGTGTTCCTGTGCATCGACCTCAGCTACTTCGGCGCGAACACGCTGAAGATCCCCGACGGCGGCTGGTTCCCGCTGGTGCTGGGCCTGGCGATGTTCGTGATGATGACCACCTGGCACCGCGGCCGCGAGCTGCTGCTGCGCGAGATCAAGCAGGGCGGCCTCGCGCTGCTGCCGTTCATCGAGGCCATGGCCAAGCATCCGCCGCTGCGCGTGCCGGGCACGGCGGTGTTCCTCACCGCGAACCAGAAGACGGTGCCGCACGCGCTGCTGCACAACCTGAAGCACAACAAGGTGCTGCACGAGCGCAACGTGCTGCTGACGGTGGACGTGCTGGAGACGCCGCTGGCCGATGCCGGGGAACGCATCCGCATCGAGAACCTGGGCGGCGATTTCCACACCCTTGAACTGCGCTTCGGCTTCGCCGAGGACCCGAACGTGCCGCTGGCGCTGGCGCAGTGCGCCCGCCTGGGCCTGCCGTTCGACATGATGGACACCACCTTCTTCCTCTCGCGCGAGAACGTCGTGGCCGACAAGGACCGGCCCGGCATGGTGCTCTGGCGCGACAAGCTGTTCGCCTTCCTCACCCGCAACGCGCTGCCGGCGACGGCGTTCTTCCAGATTCCGGGCAACCGGCTGATCGAACTGGGCGCGCAGGTCGAGATCTGACCGAATCCCACCAGGCCCCCCCCACGCCATGACTTCCAACGCATCGCCCCAGGATGCCTCGCTCCCGCCGCGGCTGACCGCCCTGGTGCTGGGCGCCATCGGCGTGGTCTACGGCGACATCGGCACCAGCCCGCTGTACACGCTGCAGATCACGCTCAGCCACGACGGCATGCATCCCACGCCGGCCAGCGTCTACGGCGTGCTGTCGCTGATCTTCTGGGCGCAGATCCTGGTGGTGTCGCTGAAGTACGTGGTGTTCATCATGCGCGCCGACAACAAGGGCGAGGGCGGCATCATGGCGCTGATGGCGCTGGCGCAACGCTGCCTGCGCGACCAGCCGAAACTGCGCTGGGTGCTGGTGACGCTGGGCATCTTCGGCGCGGCGTTGTTCTACGGCGACGGCGTGATCACGCCGGCGGTCACCACGCTGGGCGCGGTGGAGGGCCTGAAGGTGATCGCGCCGGAACTGGGCAAGTGGGTGGTGCCGATCACCGTGGTGGTCATGATCTTCCTGTTCCTGCTGCAGCGCTACGGCACCGACCGGGTCGGCAGGTTGTTCGGGCCGGTGATGGTGGTGTGGTTCGTGGTGATCGCGCTGCTGGGCCTGCAGATGATCGTGCGCCATCCGCAGGTGCTGCTGGCGCTCAACCCCTGGTACGGCGTGAAGTTCTTCTACAGCCACGGCCTGCAGGCGTTCATCGCGCTGGGCGGCGTGGTGCTGGCGCTGACCGGCGCCGAGGCGCTGTACGCGGACATGGGGCACTTCGGCAAGAAGCCGATACGCGTGGCCTGGTTCAGCTTCGTGCTGCCGGCGCTGGTGCTGAACTACTTCGGCCAGGGCGCCCTGCTGCTGATGCATCCGGAGGCGATCGACAATCCGTTCTTCAAGCTGGCGCCCACGGCGCTGCTGTATCCGATGATCGTGCTGGCCACCGCGGCGGCGGTGATCGCCTCGCAGGCGGTGATCTCCGGTGCGTTCTCGATGACCCGCGAGGCGATCTCGCTGGGCTATTCGATGCGCATGCCGGTGGTGCACACCTCGCGCGAGATGTCCGGGCAGATCTTCGTGCCGTGGGTCAACGGCTTCCTGCTGCTGATGGTGTTGTTCGCGGTGCTGCATTTCGGCAGCTCCGAGCGCCTGGGCGCGGCCTACGGCATCGCGGTGACCGGCACCATGAGCATCACCACGGTGCTGGCGCTGATCGTGGCGCGCCGGCAGTGGGGCTGGAAGCTGCCGGTGGTGATCGCGGCGGGCGTGCTGTTCCTGGCGATCGACCTGTCGTTCTTCAGCGCCAACCTGATCAAGGTCGAGTACGGCGGCTGGTTCCCGCTGGTGCTGGGCCTGGCCGTGTTCACCTGGATGACCACCTGGCGCCGCGGCCGCGAGCTGGTGGTGCGCGAGATCAGGCGGGGCGGCCTGGCGCTGGCGCCGTTCATCGAGGCCATGCACGAGCACCCGCCGCTGCGCGTGCCGGGCACGGCGGTGTTCCTCACCGCGAACAAGCACGCGGTGCCGCATGCGCTGCTGCACAACCTCAAGCACAACAAGGTGCTGCACGAGCGCAACGTGCTGCTGACGGTGGACGTGCTGGAGTCGCCGGTGGCCGATGCGGAGGAACGCCTGCGCATCGATGCGCTGGGCAACGAGTTCTACCGACTGGAGCTGCGCTTCGGTTTCGCCGAGGACCCGAACGTGCCGCTGGCGCTGGGGCAGTGCGCCCGCGCAGGCCTGCCGTTCGACATGATGGACACCACGTTCTTCCTGTCGCGCGAGAACATCGTGGCCGACAAGCGCCGTCCCGGCATGGCGCTGTGGCGCGACAAGCTGTTCGTGTTCATGGCGCGCAACGCGCTGCCGGCCACCGCGTATTTCCAGATTCCCGGCAACCGCCTCATAGAACTCGGCGCGCAGGTGGAAATCTAGCTGGCGGTCCCTGCATCGCCCGCACGCCGGCCGGTCGCTTGGCGACCGGCCGGCGGGTGCCGCTCCCGGCGCCAGTCCCATCCACGGGCCCAAACCGCCATAATTGCCCTCATGACCGATCCCCGCCTGATCACCCCCGTCTCCCAGCTCGACGACGAGGCGCTGGAGGCGACGATACGCCCGCGCCGTTTCGCCGAATACCTGGGCCAGCAGGCGGTGCGCGAGCAGCTGGAGATCTACATCGAGGCGGCGCGCAGGCGCGGCGGCGCGCTGGACCACGTGCTGATCTTCGGCCCGCCCGGCCTCGGCAAGACCACGCTCAGCCACGTGATCTCCAACGAGCTGGGCGTGAACCTGCGCTCCACCTCCGGCCCGGTGCTGGAACGCGCGGGCGACCTCGCCGCGCTGCTCACCAACCTGCAGCCCAACGACGTGCTGTTCGTGGACGAGATCCACCGGCTCTCGCCCGCGGTGGAGGAAGTCCTCTATCCGGCGATGGAGGATTTCCAGATCGACATCATGATCGGGGAAGGGCCGGCCGCGCGCTCGATCAAGCTCGACCTGCCGCCGTTCACCCTGATCGGCGCCACCACGCGCGCCGGGATGCTCACGGCCCCGTTGCGCGACCGCTTCGGCATCGTGCAGCGGCTGGAGTTCTACACGACCGACGAGCTCACCGCGATCGTGCGCCGCGCCGCGAAGATCCTCGGCATCGCCTGCGAGATCGACGGCGCGCAGGAAATCGCGCGCCGCTCGCGCGGCACGCCGCGCATCGCCAACCGCCTGCTGCGCCGCGTGCGCGACTACGCCGAGGTGCGCGCGAACGGCCAGATCACCCTCGCCGCGGCGCAGGCGGCGCTGGACATGCTGAAGATCGACCCCGACGGCCTCGACGAGCTGGACCGCCGCCTGCTGGGCACCATCGTCGAGAACTTCGACGGCGGCCCGGTGGGCGTGGAATCGCTGGCCGCCGCGCTCAGCGAGGACCGCGGCACGCTGGAGGACGTGGTCGAGCCCTACCTGATCCAGCAGGGCTTCCTGGTGCGCACCGCGCGCGGCCGCATGGCCAGCGCGCGGGCCTGGCGCCACCTCGGCCTGAACCCGCCGCCGCGCCAGCCGCAGCCGTCCGACCTGTTCGCGGGGGACTCCCTCGATGGCTGAGCGCGAGCCCTTCAGCTGGCCGGTGCGCGTGTACTGGGAGGACACCGACGCCGGCGGCGTGGTCTACCACGCCAGCTACCTGCGTTTCCTGGAGCGTGCCCGCAGCGAGTGGCTGCGCGCGCTCGGCATCGGCCAGATGGCGTTCAAGGACGCCACCGGACTGGCCTTCCTGGTGCGCGAGATGCGACTGGATTTCCTGCGCGCAGCCCTGCTGGACGATGAACTGACGGTAACGGTGGCTGTCAAGGAAAGGCGCGCAGCCAGTATCCTTTTCGGCCAGACGATAGCCCGCGCCGACGGTGCCTGCCTGCTTCGCGCCGAGGTGCGCGTGGCCTGCGTGGATACCCGACGCATGCGGGCCGTGGCGATACCCGCCGACCTGATCCCAGAACCTGCCCCCTGACCCCACTGCCCGTGCGGAGTACCCCAAGCCAATGAACGGCGGACTCAATGTTTTCGACCTGATCGCCAACTCCAGCCTGCCGGTGAAGGGCGTGCTGCTGATCCTGCTGGTGTTCTCCTTCATGTCGTGGGTCATCATCATCCGCAAGTACGGCCAGACCAAGGCGGCGCTGGAAAACGCGGAGAGCTTCGAGGAGCGCTTCTGGTCCGGCGGCGACCTGGCCCAGCTGTTCCGCGAGGTGAGCCACCGCGGCGCCGAGGGCGGCATGGAGAACATCTTCGAGTCGGGCTTCCGCGAGTTCGCCCGCCAGCGCCAGCGCAAGACGCAGGACGCGCGCAGCGCCATCGAGGGTTCCGAGCGCGCGATGCAGGTGGCCGGCACCCGCGAGATCGGCCTGCTCGAGCGCAACCTGGAATTCCTCGCCAACGTCGGTTCGATCAGCCCCTACGTGGGCCTGTTCGGCACGGTGTGGGGCATCATGGGTGCGTTCCAGGGCCTGGGCGACATGAAGGACGTCACCATCGCCGTGGTCGCGCCGCACATCTCCGAGGCGCTGATCGCCACCGCGATGGGCCTGTTCGCGGCGATCCCCGCGCAGTGGGCCTACAACCGCTACGCCACCAAGGTGGAGCGCATCGCCTCGCGCTACGACGTGTTCCAGGAGGAGTTCTCCTCCGTGCTGCAGCGGCAGATCCAGTCCGACGACGCGGCCTGAGCGGAGCCCTGCCATGCGCAACGCGAAGCGCCAACGGCGCTACAAGCTGAAATCCGAGATCAACGTCGTGCCCTACATCGACGTGATGCTGGTGCTGCTCATCATCTTCATGGTCACCACGCCGATGCTGAACTCGAACGTCGACGTGAACCTGCCCCAGGCCAACGCCAAGGCGCTGCAGGCCAAGAAGGACAACCTGATCGTGCAGGTGTCGAAGGACGGCCAGCTTTCCCTCGTGCTGGGCAGCGGCAAGCCGGAGTCCGTGGACGACGCCGGGCTGCAGGCCAAGGTCAAGGCTTTCAGGGACGCCAATCCCCAGCTCAGCGTGCTGGTGGCCGGCGACAGCGGCGGCAACTACGGCGGCGTGTACAAGGTGCTGGCGAGCCTGCAGCAGGCGGGGGTCGACAAGGTCGGCCTGATGAGCACGCCCGGCGACGGTTCCAGCCCGGGTCAGGGGTCCCATGGACGACCGTAAGGCGATCCCGCGGGCGGTGGTGATGTCCGCCCTGCTGCATCTCGGCATCGTGGCGTTCCTGTTCCTCGCGGTGCTGCCGTGCGCCAGCTACGAGGCGTTCTTCAACGCGCTGCACCTGCCGGCGTGGATGAACCCGATCGCCTGCTCGCGCCCGCTGCAACTGCAGGGGCCGGTGATCGAGGCCACCCTGATCGGCCCCACCGGCAGCCCGCCGCCCAAGGCGGTGAAGGCCAAGCCGATCCCGGACACCGTGCCGCCCCCGCCGGCGGTGCCGCCGCCCACGCCGCCGCCCGAGGTGAAGCCCAAGGTGGCGCCGCTGCCGCCGCCGCCCGTGCATCCGGACATCAAGGACCAGGAGCGCGTGGTGGAGCAGGGCGTGCAGCAGGCCGAAGAGAAGAAGCTGCAGGAGGAGAAGCAGCGCCAGCGCCAGGCGGAGCTGGACGCCCAGGCCGCCGCGAAGAAGAAGCAGGAAGAGTTGAAGAAGATCGACGACCTGTTCGCGAAGATGGACGCCGCCTCCGCGCAGACCAAGCGCGCCGACAGCAAGGCCAAGCAGGCCAAGCAGCAGCTGGCCGACCTCAAGAACGCCCAGGAGAACGGCCAGGCCGACCTGCCCAATGCCGCCCAGCGGCAGACCGGCAACAACGCCCAGAACAGCAACCTCGCCGACGAATATGCGGCGGCCATTCAGAATGCGGTCACGCCGAATTGGTTAAGGCCGGATAACATGCCGAATGCTCCATGCAAGGTGCATATCGTGCAGTTGCCGGGCGGTGACGTGATGAGCGCCACGGTCGATTCCAGTTGTCCGTACGACGAGGCCGGACGGCGCTCGGTGGAAAATGCCGTCCTGCGCACCAAGACCTTGCCGTACAAGGGTTTCGAGAACGTGTTCCAGCGCAATCTGACCTTTACCTTCACGCCGCAGGGATAGCCCGATGCGCAAACCGAGTCCGCTGTACGCCCTCATCCTCCTGCTTGCGGCCGCCTTGTTCGCCGGCCCGGCGGCGGCCCAGTCCTCGGGGCTGGACATCCAGATCGTCGGCGGCGTGAAGACCGCCACCCCGATCGCGGTGGTGCCGTTCGCCCAGCCCGGCGTGGCCCCGCTGCCCACCGACGTGGCCGACGTGATCCGCAACGATCTCAACCGCAGCGGCAAGTTCCGCTCGCTGGCCAAGAGCGACATCGTGGAGTTCCCGGCCAGGGGTGCGGACATCCGCTTCCCCACCTGGCGCCTGCTCAAGCAGGACTTCGTCACCGTGGGCAGCATCAGCGAAGCCGGCGGCGGCATGCTGAAGATCAACTACGAGCTGTGGGACGTGAACAAGCAGCAGAGCCTGCTGGCGCAGTCCTACACCGCCCCGGCGGGCGACCTGCGCGGCGTGGCGCACCAGATCGCCGACGCCATCTACCAGAAGATCACCGGCGTGCGCGGCGCGTTCTGGACCCGCATCGCCTACATCACCCAGGTCGGCCTGGGCAACAACACCAGCTACTCGCTGGTGGTGGCCGATTCCGACGGATACAACCCGCAGGTGGTGGCGCGCTCGCACGAGTCGCTGATGTCGCCGGCGTGGTCGCCGGACGGCAGGAAGATCGCCTACGTCTCCTTCGAGAGCGGCAACTCGCAGATCTACGTGCAGGACCTCACCACCGGCGCGCGCCAGCTGGTGGAATCGCACAAGAAAGGCATCAACGGCGCCCCGGCGTGGTCGCCGGACGGCCGCAAGCTGGCGGTGGCGCTTTCCTACGTGGGCAACCTCGAGCTGTACGTGCTCGACCTGGGCTCGCGCCAGGAGACCCGGCTGACCAACAACCTCGCGATCGACACCGAGGCGGTATGGGCGCCGGACGGCCAGTCCATCTACTTCACCTCCGACCGCTCGGGCCGTGCCCAGATCTACAAGACCTCCGCCAGCGGCGGCGGCGCCACCCGCGTCAGCTTCCAGGGCCAGAGCAACTCCAACGCCGACATCAGCTACGACGGCAAGGAGCTCGCCATGGTGCAGAGCAGCGGGAACGTGTATCGTATCGCGGTCATGGATCTGGGCCTGGGCGGGCAGGTGCATTACCTCTCGCCAGGGCCGCTGGATTTCGGCCCCAGCTGGGCGCCGAACGCCAGCATGTTGCTGTACGGAGCCACTGAAGGTCCGCGCGGCGTGCTGTATGCCACTTCGGCCGACGGCATGGTGCGCCAGCGTCTCGCGCTAGCCAACGGCAGCGTGAGCGATCCTGCATGGGGACCGTACCGACAGCAGTGAGTTTTCGTGCTGTCGCATTCGCGTGCGGCAGCCGGATGCCGGGAGCGGCCCGCGAGGACCGCGTCCGGCATGTTTCGCCGGCCGCAACGCCTTCGCGCGCCAGGGTCAGCCATTGAAGGCGTGCACCACTTGCCGTTGATTTTGCTAGTGATTTTGCTACATCAGAATAAAGAACAGCCGGCCCACCGGCGACTTGTCCCGTAACCAGTCCGTCACTGTATGCCGGAACTCAACACGTTTGAAGGATCGTCACCATGAATAAGACCGTTCGCGTCGCTCTGGTCGCCCTGCTTTGCGTTGGCGCGGCCGCCTGTTCCAAGAAGCAGGAAGTCAAGCCGCAGCCCGCCCAGCCGGAGCAGCAGGCCCAGACCGAAGTCCCCTCCACCAGCGGCAAGTACACCCCTGCCGACCTGAACACCGATGCCTGCCTGCGTCAGCGCGTCGTGTACTTCGACTTCGACAAGACCGAGATCAAGCCGGAGTTCCAGCAGATCATGGCTTGCCACGCCAAGTACCTGCAGGACCGCCCGATGGCCCAGATGCGCCTGGAAGGCAACACCGACGAGCGCGGCTCCAAGGAATACAACCTGGGCCTGGGCGAGCGTCGTGCGAACGCCGTGTCCAGCGCGCTGCAGGCCAATGGCGGCTCCGCCAGCCAGGTCAGCGTGATCTCCTACGGCAAGGAAAAGCCGGTGTGCCGCGAGCACAACGAGGATTGCTGGAGCAAGAACCGCCGCGTCGAGATCGTCTACACGGCCGAGTAAGCGATGAAAATGCTGGTCAGCAAACTTGCAGCCAGGATAGGCATGGCGGGCGCATTCGCGTCCGCCATGCTGTTCGTGCTGCCGGCGTTCGCCCAGGACTCGCGCCTCAGCCTCGCCGACCGCGTCGCGCAGCTCGAGCAACGGGCGCAGAACAAGGACCAGAGCAGCATGCAGTTGCTCAACCAGATGCAGCAGATGCAGTCGCAGCTGCAGCAGATGGAGGGCCGTATCGAGGAATTGCAGCACCAGCTGCAAGAGCTCCAGGACAAGAGCAAGGATCAATACATCGACCTCGACTCCCGCATGGGACGCCTCGAGGCCGCCGCCAAGGCGGGTGCTGCGCCCGCCGCTTCAGGCAACGGCAATCCTGCCGCCACGGGCACTGCGGGCGCCGCCGTCGCGGCCGCCGCGGGCAGCGCCGCAGCGAACGGCACGGCTGCCGCAACCCCGCCGGCCAAGGCCGGCAAGCCGCTTTCCGCCGCCGACAACGCCGCGGCCCAGGCCGCCTACGACGCGGCGTTCAAGACGCTGCGCGGCGGCGACTACGTGGGCGCCTCGCGCGAGTTCCGCCAGTTCATCGAGAAGTATCCGGACCACCCGCTGGTTTCCAACGCGTTCTACTGGCTGGGCGAGTCCTACTACGTGACCACCAACTACAAGGTGGCGCTGGACGCGTTCCAGCACCTGCTGGGCCAGTTCCCGCAGAGCGAGAAGGCGCCCGACGCGCTGCTCAAGGTCGGCTACTGCCAGTACGAGCTGAAGGAAGTACCCGCCGCGAAGGCCACGCTGCAGTCCGTGGTGAGCAAATACCCCAGCTCCAAGGCTGCCGGTCTGGCGAAGGAGCGGCTGCGCCGCATCCAGACCACGGCGGGTTGAGGGCCGTGCGGTGAGCGTGACCAGCTCCAGCGCGGCCGACGCCGCGCTCCCGGCGGCCGACCAGCGGCTGCGCATCACCGAGATCTTCCATTCGATCCAGGGCGAGGCCGACGCGATCGGCTGGCGCACCGTGTTCGTGCGCCTCACCGGCTGTCCGCTGCGCTGCGTGTGGTGCGACACCACGTATTCGTTCCACGGCGGCGAATGGCGCGCGATCGACGACATCCTCGCCGAGGTGGCCAGCCACGGCGCGCGGCACGTCTGTGTCACCGGCGGCGAGCCGCTGGCGCAGAAGCGCTGCCTGGCCCTGCTGCAACGCCTGTGCGATGCCGGCCACGAGGTCTCGCTGGAAACCTCCGGGGCGCTGGACGTGGCCGCGGTCGATCCCCGCGTGCGCAAGGTGATGGACCTGAAGGCGCCGGACTCCGGCGAAAGCGCGCGCAACCTGTGGTCGAACCTCGACCATCTGCTGCCGCACGACCAGGTGAAGGTCGTGATCGCCAGCCGCGCCGACTACGAGTGGGCGCGCGGCGTGGTCGCGGAACACGCGCTGGAGCGGCGCTGCATGGTGCTGTTCTCGCCGGTCTGGGGCAAGGTCGAGCCGCGCGAGCTGGCCGAGTGGATCATCGCCGACAAGTTGCCTGTGCGCTTCCAGCTGCAGTTGCACAAGCTGCTGTGGAACGACGCGCCGGGGCGATAGGCCCGGGCGATGCGTTCGTGCCCGGAGGCGACGATCGAAGACTGCGCTTTTCAGCAAATCCGCGCCGTGGCCTGTGTCGCCGCGAGCGCTTTCCGGCCGGTGACCGGCCGTACTCCGGTGGATGAAACCCATGTCTGAAACATCGCAACGCAAGGCCGTCGTGCTCGTCTCCGGCGGCATGGATTCGGCCGTCACCGTGGCCATCGCCCGCGAGCAGGGCTACCAGGTGCACGCGCTCAGCGTGGCCTACGGCCAACGCCACGGTTCCGAACTGGAAGCGTCCGAACGCGTGTCGAAAATGCTGGGCGCGGTCGAGCACAAGACCGTGCACGTGGACCTGCGCAGCATCGGCGGCTCGGCGCTCACCGCCGACATCGCGGTGCCGCTGGACGACGGCGCGCACGACGGCGACGGCCACATCCCGGTGACCTACGTGCCCGCGCGCAACACCATCATGCTGTCGATCGCGCTGGGCTGGGCCGAGGTGCTGGGTTCCAGCGACATCTGGTGCGGCGTCAACGCGGTGGACTATTCCGGTTATCCCGACTGCCGCCCCGCCTTCATCGAGGCCTACGAGCGGCTGGCCAACGTCGCCACCAAGGCGGGCGTGGAAGGCGCGGGCATCCGCATCCACGCGCCGCTGATGGCGATGAGCAAGGCCGACATCGCGCGCGAGGGCGCCCGGCTGGGCGTGGATTTCGCGGCCACGGTGAGCTGCTACCAGGCCGACGACCAGGGTCGCGCCTGCGGCCACTGCGACGCCTGCCGCCTGCGCGCGCAGGGCTTCCACGCAGCCGGCCTGCCCGATCCCACGCGCTATGCCTAGGGCCGGTTTGCTTGTGCCTGCAACGACCAGCCCATAAAATCACCCGCTTGTCCCGAGTGCGGGCCGTTAGCTCAGTCGGTAGAGCAGTAGACTTTTAATCTATTGGTCGACGGTTCGAATCCGTCACGGCCCACCAGAATTTCCAGAGCGCCCCATGGGCGCTCTTTTTCTTTATCCAAGAGGGCGGCCATGGATGGCCGCCCATTTGATCATCGCGATCGAGAACGATCGCAACGCTTCAATGCGCTCCCACCACCAGCGCGGTGAATTCCTTCACTGGCGCGTGGCGCGGCGCCGGGGCGGCGGCGACCAGCCAGACGTGGTGGGAGGCCTCGTCCAGCGCCATGGTGCGGGCGCCGACCTGGGTGGGCACGTTCGCCTCCACGCGGTAATGATCGGCATCGTCCTCGTGCACGATGGTCAGCGTGCCGTCGTGGTTGGAGCTGTAGACCAGGTGCGTGGCGGGATCGAAGGCGGCCGCGTCGGGGCCCTTGCCGATCGCCACGGCGGCGACCTGGTGGCCGTTGTCGGCATCGGTGACCACCATCAGCTGGTTGTCGCAGACCGAGAACAGGCGGCGGGTCTGCGGGTCCAGGGCGAGGCCGCTGGGCGCGTCGCAGGGCGCCAGCTTCCACACCGCGTCGACCTTGTCCGCCCTGGTGTCGATGCGCGCCAGTTCGCTCTTGTCCTCAAGATTGACGAACACGTGGCCGCGGCCGTCGCTGACCGCGAACTCGGGGCGGCCGGGCAGGGCGATGTCGGCGATGGCCTTGTGGCTGGCCGGATCGACCACGCTGGCGTTGCCGCTGTGGCCGTTCATGGTCAGCACGTGGCCGCTGGCCGGATCGAACACGATGGCGTCGGGTCCCTGTCCGCCGATCGGGATGTTGCGCAGTTCCTTCAGCGTGTCCAGGTCGATCTCGCGCACGCTGTTGGCGGCGCCGTCGCTGACGTAGCCGCGCCGTTGACTGGGCAGCAGCGCGATGCCGTGGATGTGCTGCATCCCGGAGATCTCGCCGGCCGGCTTGCCGTCGCGGGTGTCGACCACCATCACGCGGTCGTTGCGGGCGATCAGCAGATGATGCGTGGCCGCGTCGATGGTGAGGTAGTCCCAGCCGCCGCTGCCGCCCAGCGGATGGCGTTGCAGCACGGCGTACTGCGTCGCGGCGGCGGCCGTCGCCGCGACGGCGCCGCCGGCGACGAGGAACAGCAGGGAGGCGAAGGATTTCATCATTGGCTCCGGCGGGAAGGGCGACAGGGGTCCCTGCAAGCATGCGCGCCGGATGATTAGCAAACGCTGTGGGCGCTCAGCCCGGCGGCTCGGGCGGCGGGGCTTGCCGCCAGCGCCGGGTGATGCGCTCGATCAGCAGCGGCAGCAGCGCAAGCAGGGCCAGCCCACCCATCGGAAGCAGCACCGAGGGATGCAGGAACAGCCCCGCGCCGAACCGGCCATCGTGGCCCAGCGCCTCGCCCAGGCCGGCGCCGATCGAGGATTCGAACACCAGCGACACCGTGCCGCCCAGCCAGCTGGCGCCCAGGAACAGCCACAGCGGGCAGCGCAGCCAGGCCAGCCCGATGGTGACCGCGCCGAACGGCATCACCGGCACGAAGCGCAGGAAGAACGTGTAGCTCACCGGGTGGCGTTCGAAGCCGTGGTGCAGCCGGGCCGCGAACGGCGGTGGCGGCCGCGTGCCGGCGCTGAACGCGTAGCGGCTGGCCAGGTACAGGATCAGCGAACCCAGCGTCAGGCCTACCGACGAGCACAGCGTGCCTTCCACCACGCCGAACGCGAAGCCGCCGGCGAGGATGATCACGATGGTGCCGGGGATGCCGGTGGACATCGCCGCCGCGAGCAGGCCGATGTAGGCCAGCCGGCTCACCCAGGGGTGCGCGGCGATGTGCGCGTGCAGTTCCTCCTGATGGGTGACCAGGTGCTGCGGACCCAGCCGGTCCAGCGAGCCGGACGCGTACAGCACGATCCCGGCGAGCAGCAGCAGGACCAGCGGCAGCGCGGCGCGCAGGCGTTTCAATACGAGGCGCCGCGGGCGCCGTAGGCGGCGAGCACGGCGCGCGCCTGGTCGCGCAGGATGTCGCGGCGCACGGCGATGCCGCGGCGCGCGAGTTCGCCGACCCAGTCGGCGGGCAGCGGGCCTTCGTCGAACTCGGTGAGCTCCTCGACGTCCTCGGCGCGCGCGCCGATCAGCAGTTCGTCGACGCCGGCCCACACCGTGGCGCCGAAGCACTGGCAGCAGGGCTGGGCGCTGGTGGCGAGCGTGTAGCGACCGCCGCCGGCGTTGATGCGGAAGCTGGCGAGGCGTTGCTGGGCGATCATGTAGGCCATCATCTCGGCATGCGCCACCGAGCAGGTCTGCGGCACCACGCGGTTCACGCCCACCGACACCACGCGGCCGTCCGCGTTGAACACCGCGGCGCCGAACGGGCCGCCCGGACCGGAATCGATGTTGCGGCTGGACAGCGCGATAGCGAGGCCCACGCGTTCCTCGTCGCTGGCGTAGCGGCGGCTGTCGTCGACCACCTCGCCGATCCACGGCGGCAGGGTGAGGTGGATCTGCAGCGGCAGGAACATGCCGCCTCAGCCCTGCTTCGACCAGGTGTCGCGCAGCGTCACCACGCGGTTGAACACCGGCGCCTCGGCGCGATGGTCGGCGCGGTCCGCCACGAAGTAGCCCAGGCGTTCGAACTGGCAGCGCTGCTCCGGTTCCGCCCGTGCGGCGGCCGGCTCGACCCAGCCCTGCACCACGCGCTTGGCGTCGGGGTTGATGTGCGCGGTCCACGGCTGGCCGTCGTCCTCGGCGTCCGGCGCGGCCACGTCGAACAGGCGGTCGTACAGGCGCACCTCGGCGGCCACCGCGTGCGGCACGCCGACCCAGTGGATGGTGCCCTTGACCTTGCGGTCGGCGCCCGGCAGGCCGCTGCGGGATTCGGGGTCCAGCGTGCAACGCAGTTCCGTGACGATGCCGGCGCCGTCCTTCAGCACCTCCTCGCACTTCACGATGCCCACGCCGCGCAGGCGCACCTCGCCGCCCGGCACCAGGCGCTTCCAGCCCTTGGGCGGCACCTCGGCGAAGTCTTCGCGTTCGATCCACAGCTCGCGCGCGAACGGCAGCTCGCGCGTGCCGAAGCTTTCGTCCTTGGGATGATTCGCGAAGACCAGCGTCTCCGTGTGGCCTTCCGGAAGATTGACGAGGGTGAGCTTCAGCGGGTCGAGCACGGCCATGCGCCGCGGCGCCGTGGCGTCGAGATCCTCGCGCACGCAGTTCTCGAGGATCGCGTAGTCGATCACGCTGTTCTGCTTGGAGACGCCCACGCGCTCGATCAGCAGGCGGATGCCGGCCGGGGTGAAGCCGCGCCGGCGCAGGCCGCGCAGGGTGTTCATGCGCGGATCGTCCCAGCCCTCCACGTGGCCTTCGGCGACCAGTTGCGCGAGCTTGCGCTTGCTGGTGATGCAGTAGCTGAGGTTGAGGCGCGAGAACTCGATCTGCCGCGGCTTGGCCGGTTTCGCTTCCAGCCCGGCGGCGACCACCGACTGCCACAGCTCGGGATGATTCGGCAGGTCCACCTTGTCCACGCACCAGTCGTACAGCGGGCGGTGGTCCTCGAACTCCAGCGTGCACAGCGAATGGGTGATGCCTTCCATCGCGTCGGAAAGCGCGTGCGCGTAGTCGTACATCGGGTAGATCGGCCACGCGTCGCCGGTGTTCTGGTGGGTCACCTTGCGGATGCGGTACAGCGCCGGGTCGCGCAGGTTGATGTTGCCCGCGGCCATGTCCATCTTCGCGCGCAGCGTGCGGCTGCCATCGGCGAACTCGCCTGCGCGCATGCGCTTGAACAGGTCGAGGTTCTCCGCCACCGTGCGGTCGCGGTGCGGCGAGTTGCGGCCCGGCTCGGTGAGCGTGCCGCGGTATTCGCGCATCTCGTCGGCGCTGAGGTCGTCCACGTAGGCCAGGTCGTCCTCGATCAGCTTGAGCGCGGCGCGGTAGAACACGTCGAAATAGTCCGAGGCGTGGCGCAGTTCGTGCCAGCCGTAACCCAGCCAGTTCACGTCGTCCTTGATGCCCTGGACGAATTCCGGGTCTTCCCTGCCGGGATTGGTGTCGTCCAGGCGCAGGTTGCACCAGCCGTTGAACTCGCGGGCGATGCCGAAGCTCAGGCAGATCGCCTTGGCGTGGCCGATGTGCAGGTAGCCGTTCGGTTCCGGCGGAAAGCGGGTATGGATGGCGACGTGCTTGCCCGCGGCCAGGTCCTCGCGGACGATCTGGCGGATGAAGTCGCGCGGGCCGTCGGCCGCAGGGGCGGCGGTGGTGGACTCGGCGGGGCTGGAAGGACTCGACATCGGGCGCGGCTCGCGGAAAAGTAACGGAAACCGTGGAGTTTACCCTGTCCCCGCGGCAGGCCGAAGGCGTGGGCACGCCTGCACGCCCGCCGATTTTCCCCGGGAGATCGTCCACGCGCGATGACGGCCGCCACCGGCGTGTCGCCGGGCGCCGGCTTCAGTGCGCCGCGGTTTCCGGTGCCGTGGCGCAGACGCGGTTGCGGCCCTGGCTCTTGGCCCGGTACAGCGCGATGTCCGCCTGCTTGATCCAGGCCTCCACGTCCCGGTGCCTGGGCCCCGCTTCCACCACGCCCAGGCTCACGGTGCAGGACTGCACGTGCGAGTCCTCGGCGCGGCCCAGCCGTTCGACCCGTTCGCGAATCCGTTCGGCCACCTCGCACGCGCTGGCGAGGTTGGTTTCCGGCAGCACCGCGCCGAATTCGTCGCCGCCCAGCCGGCCGGCGGTATCCACGCTGCGCAGGCTCTCGCGCAGCACGGTGGCGAGGTCCTGCAGCAGGGCGTCACCGGTGGCGTGGCCATGCCGATCGTTCGCCAGCTTGAAGCCGTCGATATCGAGCAGGATCAGCGAGGCCGGCCGCTGGTGGCGCAGGTAGCGGTGCATCTCGCGCGCCGCAACGTCCAGCCAGTGCGCGCGATTGGCGAGGCCGGTGAGCGCGTCGGTGCGATTGAGCTCTTCCAGCAGGCGGTTCTGCTGGCGGATGCGGTGGCCGAGCCGGAACGTCACGGTGCTGAGCCAGATCGGATAGATCGTCATCATCGGCACGCAGGCGACGATCACGAACATGTCGCTCACCGGCTGCCACGCGAAGCCGGTGGCCCACGCGGCCAGCGCGCAGGCGACGGCCTGCAGCAGCAGCGCACGGGTGGCCAGCCGCCAGCCGCCGGCGCTGATGCGGTCCATCGTCATGATGGAAACCAGCATCACGCAGGGCAGCAGGTTGAAGCGCATCGCGGCGACCCATGCCCCCAGCATCGCGGAGTCGGCCACCAGGTTGAACAGCTCGTGCTGCACCGGGCGCGCGGCGCGCACGGCGTGCAACCACGCCAGATGCGGCCACAGCAGGCAGTTCGCGAACAGCAGCAGCCACAGCCAGGCCGGTGCCTGCTGCTGGTGCAGCACGGCCGCCACCGGCAGCATGCCGAGCGCGAATCCCAGCGTGCGCAGGCGATGCGCCAGGCGCACGAACCCCAAGCCTTCCTCGCGTTTCCCCATCGGCCGGCTGCCCCCTGTGGCACCCATGACGCTGCCGCGTCGCTGGCCCGACGATAGAGCAGAAGGCCGCCACGCCGCCACTGGGCCCGGGTTGGGGCTTGCCGCGGGCCCGCGACGGGGCTAGCGTGCAGGCATGCACACCGTCTACCGCGCCGAAAACCTGTTCGATGCGCATCTGGTGAAGGATGCGCTGGAGCACGCGGAGATCCCCGCCTTCATCGCCGGCGAGTACCTGACCGGGGGCGTGGGCCAGTTGCCCGCGCTGGACTTTCTCGCGGTGATGGTGCCGGATTCCAGCGTGGACGTCGCCGAGGGCGTCGTGCGCGGCGTCGAGGCGCAACTGGCCGAGGCGCGCGAGGCATTGCGCGAGCTCGAGCGCGACGACACGCCGGACGGTCCGCTGCTGCTGCCCTGCTGAAGCCATGGGCTCCGCCCGCGTGTGCGAGACGCCCTCGCGACCGGAGCTTCCGCGACCCTTGAAGATGGAGTTTCGATGCCCGCATTCGCCGAGCTGATCCGCGCCGTACCGGATTTCCCCAAGCCGGGCGTGCTGTTTCGCGACGTCACCCCGCTGCTGGCCGATGCGCGGGGTTTCGCCGAGTGCATCGCCGCGCTGGCTGCGCCGTGGCGGGACGCCGGCGTGCAGGCGGTGTGCGGCATCGAGGCGCGCGGCTTCATCTTCGGCGCGGCGCTGGCGCAGGCGCTGGCTGCGGGCTTCGTGCCGCTGCGCAAGCCGGGCAAGCTGCCGCCGCCGGTGCTGGCGGTGGACTATCGACTGGAGTACGGCAGCGACCGCATCGAGGCGCGCAGCGATGCGCTGAAGCCCGGCGAACGCGTGCTGCTGGCGGACGACGTGCTCGCCACCGGCGGCACGCTCGCGGCGGCGCAGGCGCTGGTCGCGCGCTTCGGCGCCGAGCTGGTGGGCGCCAGCGTGGTCATCGAGCTGGCGGCGCTGCGCGGACGCGAGCGCTGGACCAACGGCCAACCCCTGCACGCGCTGCTGCGTTATTGACCGCCTTCGCAGGCAGGGCATCAGGGGGAAGGACCATGGTCGGCAGCGATGCGGGAGCGCTGCGCTTGCCTTGCCGCGACGCGCCGTTGCCGGGCTGTGCGCCTGCGTGGCGGCCGTAGCGTCCGCCCGGCGCTGTCGGGTCGCACGGCGTGGCGCGGTCACTGCAGGGATCGCGCTGGCCGGTCCGTTCCATTGCGCCATGGATGCGCACCGGCCATGCCTCGCCCGGCATCCGGACGGCTACGGCGGGCCGGGCGGCACCGGGGTGGCCTGGCCGCCGTGCATGTCGATCGACGTGACGTAGAACAGCTCGCAGGCGCCGTCGCCGGTGTCGGCGCGGGTCAGCGAGGTGCGCCAGTGCCAGCCGTCGGCACGGTTCGCGTCCACCAGGTAGCCGTCCAGCGCCACCACCTGGCCCACCCGCACGCGGCCCAGCGCACGGCGTACGCCGACATCGGCGGGAATCAGGTGCATGTTCGCGCTGTGCGTCTCGATCTCGCGGCCCGGTATCGGGAATGTCCGCACGCTCCAGCGATAGAAGCGCGCCGATTGCGAGATCGCGATGTCCGCGAGCACGGCGCTGTCGGACATGCGCCCCCAGCCCAGCGCGAAGTCCTCGGGCGCCAGCGCGGCGCCGGCGTCGAAGCGGTAGCGCTCGGTGGACAGCACGCGCGCGGCGAGTTCGAAGCGGGCGCGCGGAGTGAGCATGAAGTCGCCCACGCGGATGGTCGCCGTCGGCGAGTCCAGCGGCATCTGCACGGGCTCATCCGGCGCGAGAACGCCCGGCGGCGGATGCAGCGGTCTCGTTTGCAGCCACGACCAGCCGCCCCACAGCACGAGCAGGGCGGCGGCGAGCAGCCAGGGGCGCCGCATTCAGTCGAAATCCGTGGCCAGCACGCGGCACTGCTCGGGCGACAGCGGCATCGCCACCGGCAGCGCCGGCAAGGTGCAGGCCAGCGTCACCGCCGCGCCCGCCTTCCATGCGGCGATCCGGTCCGCGTCCAGCGGGAAGCGCAGGAAATGCACTGCGGCGGTCTTCTCGTCGTTGCTGCGCTCCATGTCCTCGTCGGCCACCGCGACGGCCGGCGCGTGGCCGGCCACGGTCAGCGCGATCGCGTGCTCGATGTTGCGCAGGCGCACCAGTTCGCGCTTGCGCTCTTCGACGTCGTCGTACTCGATCAGCAGCGTGGCCTTGAGGTTGTCGCCGTCGGGGATGAGCGGGTTGTAGGCATCCAGTTCGTCCTGGATGCCGGCGGGTTCGAAGATGCGCTCGATGCGCAGCATCTCCTGCACCTGGTACTGGATGCTGAGGCGGTCCTCGAAGATCAGGGTGAGGTGGCCGCCCAGGTGCGCGGTGCGCTGCTTCTTGTGCGCCATCACGCGGGCGCGGAACTCGATGCGCTCCAGCGCGTAGTTTTCGAGGCTGAGCAGGTCGCCGCGTTCGAGCTTGTCCATCGTCAGATCCCGTAGGCCTTGCGCAGCAGGCTGAGCGGATGTTCAGCCGATGGCTTGTCGCCCAGGCCGTGCGCGATATGGCCGCCGGCCATCGGGCAGTCGCTGGTGAAGTGCGCGGGCTCGGCCTGGGCCACGCGGTTTTCCACCGGCCTGGCCAGCTTGCGCGACAGTGCGTAGGTCTTGTGCTTCACGCCGTAGGTGCCGTCGTGGCCGGAGCAGCGCTCGATGGTGACGACCTCGGTGTCCGGCACCAGTTGCAGGATCTCGCGCGTCCTGGGGCCGATCTTCTGCACGCGCTGGTGGCAGGGCACCTGCCAGGCGACCTTGCCCAGCGCGGCCTTGAAGTCGGTGCGCAGCAGGCCGGCCTTGTGGCGTTCGGCGAGGTATTCGAACGGATCGAAGAAGCGCTCGCGCACCAGCGCCACATCGGCGTCGTCGGGGAACATCAGCGGCAGCTCCTGCTTGAACATCAGCACGCAGGACGGGATCGCCGCGGTGAAGTCCCAGCCTTCGCGCGCCATCTTCGCCAGCACCGGGATGTTGCGCTCCTTGTACT
This sequence comes from Rhodanobacter sp. PCA2, assembly GCF_013620825.1. Lineage (GTDB taxonomy): Bacteria > Pseudomonadota > Gammaproteobacteria > Xanthomonadales > Rhodanobacteraceae > Rhodanobacter_A. The sequence continues at coordinate 101,847 of NZ_NJIC01000010.1, forward strand.
TGCGCACGGTGTCGAGGTCGCCCAGCTCCAGCTTGGGCATGCCGCAGCAGCTTTCCTGTTCGACCAGCCGGTTCGGGATCGCGTTGTGCGCGAGCACCGCGGCGAGGTCTTCCACCACGCCCGGTTCGGAGTGGTCGCAGTAGCAGGTGGCGAAGATCGCCAGCTTGCCGCGCGTGCGGCCGGCCGGCTGCGCTTCGCCCGCGCCGTCGAGTTTCTTCAGCCGAGCGCGCGCGGTGGGCGCATGGTATTCGGGCACACGCGCATCCGCGTCCACGCCGAGCGTCTTCTCGAGCAGCTTGCGCGCGGCCTTGTTGCGGTTGGCCGCGTTGACCGCCTGCACCACCACCGGGATCGAGGCGAGCTTGCCCACGGCGCGGGTGTTGGACAGGATTTTCGCGGACAGCGGCGCGCCGTGTTCGCGGAAATCCACCGCCTTGGCGCGCAGCATCAGGTGGGGGAAATCCACGTTCCACGGGTGCGGCGGCGTATACGGACACTTGGTCTGGTAGCAGAGGTCGCACAGGTAGCACTGCTCGACCACTTTCGGATAGTCGGCCTTGTCGACGCCGTCGATCTCCATCGTCTTCGACTCGTCGATCAGGTCGAACAGCGTGGGAAAGGCGTGGCACAGGCTCACGCAGCGGCGGCAGCCGTGGCAGATGTTGAACACGCGCTCCAGCTCCGCGTCGAGCGCGGCCCGGTTCCAGAACGCGGGATCGTCCTGGCCCAGCGGATGGCGTGTGGGTGCCTCGAGATTGCCTTCGCGGTTGCTGTCGACGGGTTCCGACATGATCGCGTCCTTGTCCGGGTGGCCGTGCTCAGACGCCGCCATCCCCGCCTGTGCGGGGATGGCGGACTCGAATGCCAGGCTCAGCCCAGTTCGCCCAACGCCTTGGTGAAGCGGTTGGCGTGCGAGCGTTCGGCCTTGGCGAGGGTCTCGAACCAGTCCGCGACTTCGTCGAAGCCTTCGTCGCGCGCGATCCTGGCCATGCCCGGGTACATGTCGGTGTACTCGTGGGTCTCGCCGGCGATCGCGCTCTTCAGGTTGGCGTGGGTCTCGCCGAACGGCAGGCCGGTGGCCGGGTCGCCGCACTGTTCCAGGTACTCGAGATGGCCGTGCGCATGGCCGGTCTCGCCTTCGGCGGTGGAGCGGAACACGGCGGAAACGTCGTTGTAGCCCTCCACGTCCGCCTTGGCGGCGAAGTAGAGGTAACGGCGGTTGGCCATGGATTCGCCGGCAAACGCGTCTTTCAGACTCTGCTCGGTCTTCGAGCCTTTCAGCTTGCTCATGACATCACCTCGTGGCGTCGGGCTGGGAGGGAAATGCGGGAGCGGCCAGGGAGCATGGGTGGCAGAAACACAAGCGGCTGCGGCTTCGTCGTTTTGGGCATCCTCCGCGTCGGCTTTCGGCCCATGGAACCACCATGGACCTTCAAGTCGCCACGAAACCTGCCTCAAAACGACTCTGCCTCGCCCGCCTGGTTTCTGCCACCCACGCTCCAGAGCGGTCGCGACCATCGGAGACTAGCGCCGCGCCGGCCTTCGTTGAAATTGATTGTACTTATCAGTCCGATCGTTGCCGGCTATTGCGGTGCGGTTTCGCGCGCCCATCCGTCATTGCGACTGGCGCGGTCACGTCGCGCGGGTCGAGCAGGCCCGCCGGCAGGTCGCGGAACACGCCGGCGAGCTGCTTGAGGAAGCCGCCCATAGCCGAGCTCTTGCGCCACAGCATCGCGATGCGCCGGCTGGGCGGGTGGCTGCCGCGGAATTCGATCAGCTGCACGTTCGGCGCCTGCGCCACCGGCGGTTTCACCGCCAGCGTGGGCAGGAGGGTGATGCCGACGTCGGCGGCCACCATCTGGCGCAGCGTTTCCAGGCTGGTGGCGCGGAAGCCGCTTTTCTCGCCCGCACCGGCGAGGTGGCAGACCTCCAGCGCCTGGTCGCGCAGGCAGTGGCCGTCTTCCAGCAGCAGCAGGCTCTGGTCGCCGAGATCGGCCAGCTTCAGCGAGGGGCGCCGCGCCAGCGGATGCGACTGCGGCACGGCGAGCAGGAACGGTTCCTCGAACAGGAATTCCGCGTGCAGGCTGTCCTCGTGCACGGGCAGGGCGAGGATGCCGGCGTCGAGGCGGCCTTCGCGCAGGCGGCGCAGCACCTCCTCGGTCTTCTCCTCTACCAGCAGCAGTTCCAGCCGCGGGAAGCGCTGGCGCACCCGCGGCACCACGTGCGGCAGCAGGTACGGCCCCAGCGTGGGAAAGATGCCCAGGCGCACGGTGCCCGACTCGGGGTCCAGCGTGCGTCGCGCGATGCCCTTGATCTGCTCCACCTCGTTCAGCACGTCGCGCGCGCGGGCGACGATCTCGCGGCCCACGTCGGTGAGCAGCACCTTGCGCGGCGTGCGCTCCACCAGCGCCACGCCCAGCTCTTCTTCCAGCTTCTTGATCTGGGTGGACAAGGTGGGCTGGCTGACGAAGCAGGCTTCCGCCGCGCGGCCGAAATGGCGCTGCTCGGCAAGGGCCACCAGATAGTGCAGGTCACGCAGGTTCATCGCGGCACCTCTCGGCTTCAATAGCCAGAATCGATGGTGATGAGAATAACCATTCCTTGGAGTAATGATAAAAGAAAAGCCGGGAGTCCCGGCTTTTCCTGTTGCAGCCGTCCGTGCGGGTTTACAGCTGGTAGTTGCCGAGCACGGAAACCTTGGCGTACGCAGCCACGCCCACCACACGGATGTAGTAGGTGCCGGCCACCGGCGCCGCGATCACCACCGCCTCGTTGTTGCCCGGCTTCGCCGACTTGTACAGCGCGTCGCTGCCATCGATGGCCGGCGGCGTGTCGGTGGACACGTAGATGGTCACGTCGCCGGTGCCGCCCATGGTGCGCAGGCTGAGATTGCGGGCACCTGCCGGCACGTTGAGCGAGTACAGGGAGGTCGCGCCTGCGCCGCCGCTCTGGCCGCCGAGCAACACGCCGTTGGCGAGCGCCTTGACGGTCTCCACCGGCGCCGGACCGCCGATCGACTTGTTCACCGCGGCCCACGTGTCCACGATGCCGACGCCGATCGGCTTGTCGATGCTGACCGGGAACGGCCGTGCGGTGGTGGTGAGCAGGGTGCGGATCTGCGCCGGGGTCGGCGTGGCCAGGCTCGCACCTTTGGTGGCGCTCAGGATCATGGCGACGACGCCAGCCACGTGCGGCGTGGCCTGCGAAGTGCCGGCCATGCCGCCATAGGCCGCATTGCCGGGCACGCTTGTGCCGTCGTTGATCGTGGACCACACGAAGCCTTGCGGATTGGCGGCCTGGCCGCTGCTGGGGTCGTCGTTCTGGTAGACGCCGCCGCCGGGAGCGGAGATCGTCACCGTGGTTCCGTAGTTGGAGTAGTACGCGCGCTTGCCGGTGATGCCGTTCGAGCCCACGGTGATCACGCCGGGGCAACTGGCGGGCGTGAAGTTCGCCGCGTCGGCATTGCTGTTGCCTGCGGCTGCCACCACGGTGGTGCCGCGGCCGATCGCGTCGGCGATCGCCTTGCCGGTGACGTCGCTGGCGCTGCAGACGCCGGCGCCGCCAAGGCTCATGTTGATCACCTGCGCCGGATTCTGGTTGTCCGGTACGCCGTCGACGTGGCCGCCGGAAGCCCACACGATGGCGTCGGCGATGTCCGAGTTGTAGCCGCCGCAATGGCCGAGCACGCGCACCGGCAGCACCTTCGCATTGTGCGCGATGCCGGCAAGGCCCTGGCCGTTGTCGGTCAGTTCGGCGATCGTGCCGGCCACGTGGGTGCCGTGCCAGTTGCTGGTCGTGGGCGGATGGCTGGCGTCGGTGCACTGGCTCTGCCACGGTTCGGAATTGGTCCAGTTGCCGGTATCCCAGCCGCCGGGCACGCGGCCGTTGGCGTCGCGTCCCGAGACGAAGGCGTCGACGATGAAGTCATAGCCCGCATCGGCCAGCGAGAGGTCCAGGTCCGGATGCTGGGTGATGCCGGTATCGAGCACCGCCACCACGACGCCGTTGCCGTCGGCGAGTTTCCAGGCTTTCTCGACGTCGGCGCCGCCGACGGCGTTGTTGAAGTGCCACTGATTCGAAGCGTAGTAGGGATCGTTCGGGGCGCCGTTCAGCAGTTGGGTCGGAGCGAGCAGCGTCGGCGCCTGGACGTCGCGCACGGCCTGCATCATCGTGTCGACCTCGACATGGGCCACGGCCGGGTCGGCGGCGATCTGCGTCATCAGCGCGCTGGCCTCGCTCTGGCTCAGCTTGCGCGAGGTGTGCACGAGCTCGGAACCCACGGCCAGGTGGCGCTTGTAGCTGACGCCGAGCGGCTGCGCGCCGCGGCTCTGCGTCGAGGCGTGGACGAGGCCGGTGCGGCCGATCGCTGCGCCGAGGTTCTGCACCACGGCGTTGCGGTTGCCGCGTTCCGCGCTGCCGTCACGGTAGGTGATGATGAAACGGTCGTAGCTGGCGTTGGCCTGCGTGGTGCTGAGGTTGACCTTGGGCGTGGGCAGCGGCCCGTTGCTGACGGCGTGGGCGACCGGTAGGGCCAGGGCCAGGGCGGCCGCGAGCGCGCCGAGTTGGATGGAACGGTATGACTTCATGCAATGCTCCCCGCATCGTGGTTCGAGAAAAGGCCGGGTGGCCTGCCTACATCCATGTCCGGCCGGCGTGGTGCGCCAGCCATGGGTGGCCCGCTGCGTGTCGGGTGGAATGGAAGGACGCCGCAGCGACCGGTGAATCCGCGCCCGCGCACCACTCCGTTGCGGAGCGGTGCGCGCGACGCCTTACCAGCCGAAGCTGACGCCGATCGTGCCGCTGGACTCGCCGCCGCCCGCGATGGAGGCGCCGACCAGCACCGCGCCGTTGCCCGGGATGCGTTTCGCATAACCCACGGCGAGCGCGCCCTGGCCGCCGTAGCCGCCGACCGCCGCGCTCACGCGGTTGTCGGTGCCCGGTGCCGCGGCGATCGCGCCGGCCATGCCCGACATCGCGCTGCCCATGGCGCCGACCCGGCTGACCCGGGTGTCCAGGACGCTGAAGCGCGTGTTCACATCGCTCTTGAACGAGTTGTAGTCGGCCGTGCTGACGGTGTTGGCCAGCTTGGTGTCGGTATAGGACTTGGCGGATGACAGGGTCGCCTGGTCGCCGGCATCGGCGTAGGCCTTGGCGTCGACCACCGCCTGCTGCACCTGGCTCACGTTGGCTGCGTCGGTGCCTTGCGTGCCGGCCGCCACGTTGGTGATCTGGCGTTCGCTGCCCCCCGCGCCCACCGATACCGTGTTGGCGCGGTCGGCTACCGAGCCCGCGCCCAGCGCCACCGCGTTGTCCGCGCCGGCCTGCACGCTGGCGCCGGAACCGAGCGCGACGCCGGAGGCGGCATCGTTGCTGGCGTAGGCGCCCACCGTGACCGAATCGGTGGCTGCCGCGGTGGAGCTGGCGCCGGTGCCGATCACGACGCTGTTGTCTGCATCTACCGCGCTGCCATGGCCGATTGCGATGTCGCCGCCGTCCTTCGCCACGCTGCTGTTGCCGATGGCCATGCCGTTGCCGATACCCTCGGGAAGCTTCCACGATCCACCGGTCAGCGATGTCTGCATGCCGTCCAGCCGGCCGCTGAGGCTGCCGATCGCGCCGTCCAGCGCGCCCAGCGCGTCGCCCACGCTGTAGTAGCTGCCGCTCTGCAGGGTGTAGACGGGTCCGAGGAAGCCCGCTGCGCCCATGCTCGCGCCGCCGCCCAGCACCTGGGCGATATCGTCGGCGAGCTTGAACAACTGGCCGCCATTGACCGCTTCCATGCTGGTGGCGCTCAGCATGCCTGCCGTGACGTTGGCCAGCGTGGTGCCGTTGCTGCCGGCCAGCGTGACCTTGGCCTTGCCGGTGTCGTCGTAGGCGACCGCATTCGCGATCTGGCCATCGAGGCCGCCGACCGCATCCTGCAGCTGCTGCACGTTCACCGCGTCGGTGCCCTCGGTGCCGGCGGCAACATTGGCGATCTGGCGGGTGTTGGCGGCGTGGACCACGCCGGCGGTATCGGTCCAGTCGTGCGAGGCGCCGACGGAGACGGTGTTGGCGCGGTCGGCAAGGGAGTTGGCGCCCAGCGAGACGCTGTTCACGGCGTCCTTGGTGACCCAGGCGTTGGAGCCGAGCACGGTGGCGTTCACGGCCTGCGCATAGCTGTTGTAGCCGAGCACGCTGGCACCGTCCTCGGTGGCCCAGGCTTCGTTGCCCACGGCGGTGGATGCCTTGCCGGCGGTCGCGCTCTTCGCGTCCTTGCCGGCCAGCGCATTGAAGCCGACGGCAGTGCCCGCCTCGTCGCTGACGCTGTTGTTGCCGATCGCGATGCCGGTGACGCCGGCCACGGCCTGCACGCCGAAGGCGGCGCCGGCGGTGCCGGCGATGGCTTTCTGGCCGACGGCGGTACCGAGGTTGGTGGCCTGGCTCTCCGCGCCCACGGCGGTGGAGAACAGGCCGCTCGCGAGGGAGCCGCCGCCGAGCGCGGTGGCTTCCCAGGCGGTGGCGGTGGCGGCCATGCCGAAGGCGGAGGTGTTCTGGAAGCCCTTGGCCGTGGCGAACATGCCGACGGCGGTAGCGCCCATGCCGGCGGCGACGGAAGACGGGCCGATGGCGATCGCACCGGAACTCTGGGTCTGGCTGAGGGAGCCCATCGCGATGCTGGAAGGGCCCTGTGCGGAACTGTTCGAGCCGATGGCGATGCTGCTGGCGGCGGTGGCCTGTGCGTTCTCGCCATAGGCGGCGCTGTGGGCGCCCTGGGCGACGCTGCCGTAGCCGGTGGCGGTGGCGAACAGGCCGATGGCGTTGGCGCCGCTGCCGACGGCGGTGGTGCCGGCGGCCATGGCGAAGCTGCCCGAGCCGATGGCGGTGGCGTAGTCGCCCAGCGCCTGGGCGTCGTCGCTGCCGTCACCGTTGCCGTTGGCGGCGAAGTAGTGGCTCGATGCCGATGTCGCATTCGCCACTGCGTCCAACTGCTCCTTGTTCACCGCGTCGGTGGCTTCCGTGCCCGCCGCAACATTGGCGATCTGGCGTTCGGCGCCCACCATGCCCACCGACACGCTGTTCTCGCGAGCGGCGATGCTGCCTGCACCGAGCGCCACGCTGTTCTTCGCGTTGGCGCGGCTGGCGTTGCCGACTGCAGTGCCATTGTCGGCGGTATCCAGCACGCGGCTGTCGTAGCCCACGGCGGTGGCGCCCCTGGCGCGCGCCTGGGCGTTGGAACCGATCGCGCTGGCGGTGGCCGCCAGCGCCTGGGTGTTGGCGCCCAAGGCGGTGGTGTTGGTGTCGGCGGCGTTGGCATTGCTGCCGAAGGCCGAGGCGCTGATCTTGCTGGCCTTGCTGGCGCCGCCCACGGCGGTGGTGCCGTTGCCGGTGGCGGTGGCGCCCTTGCCCACGGCGGTGGCGTTTGCGCCGGTGGCGGTGCCGCTGCCGGTGGCGAAGCTGCCATCAACCGGATTGGCCGTTTCGCTGGGGGTGGCGTCGATGGGGGCGGGTGCTGCGACCGTCTGGGCGCCCGCCGGTTGGTCGACGGTGGCAGCGTGGGCGCTGCCGAGGATGCCGGTCGCCAGGCCCAGCGCGCCGAGCGATGCGCGCAGGCGGCGGGATGCGCGGGCCTTGCCGTTGGCGCGGGCGAATTCGGAGGCGACCACCAGTGCGTTGAGCGACTTGCTCCAGACCTTGCTGTAAATCTTGTTCACGTATTGCTCCCCATCTGATGAGTAATCGCACGACCATGGCGTGGCGCCGCTCAATGCGGACGGCATCACGGCGATGTGCACCCGCATCCCCATGCGTGGCGCGCATCGCGATTGGACGCCTAGACGGCTATGGGCCATGGCGTCGCTTATGGACGAGCATTCGCCAGGTGGCGCGGGCAAGTCACGCACTGTTCCTTGCGCGGTTTCGTGCGTATCGGTGAGCCTCACCGAATCTCACGCTTGATTGCAGCGTCGCCAAATGAGACAAAGCGGGTGGGGATCGCAGAGGTTCGATGGTGAGCAGGCAATTTTCAGGCGGGATCCGCTCAGGGGCGGCACGCACCCTTGTTGCGGATGGGGCCACGCGGCGCGGCGCGTCTGCCGGGGCCGTTTCGTTTCGCACGGCTGGCGCGGCGGCGACAGCCGATCGCCCGTGCGCGAAGCATGGTCCGGGGGCGCGGGCGGCGTGATCAAGTCCGTCCTGGCATCGATCCATCGCTGGCTTGGCGCCGCGCCCATCACCGACCCGGTGGATCGCCGCAATGCGCCCTTCGTGCAGGTGCTGCTGCTGTTCTTCTGCGTCTTCGTGCCGTTGAACAAGGCTCTCTATCTGTGGGCCGTGCTCAGCGGGCGCTGGTACGGGCGCACGGCGCTGGCCTTCGATGCCGCCACCGACCTGCTGATGTGCGTGGCCGCGGGCGTCGCGGTGTGGATGATCCGGCGCGGGCGTTTCCGCCCGGCGGTTTCGCTGTTCCTGGGCACGGCGCTGGTGGCGATGGTGGCCATCTACGCCGTGGTCGACGTGAAGAACGTCTCGGTGGAAGTGTTCCCGATGATGGTGCTGGCGTTGGGCGGCCTGGTGCTGGGCCGCCGCGCGCTGTGGACGATCGCCGCCCTGCAGGTGCTCGGCTACCTGATCTGCCTGGCCAGCAACCTGCTGGGCTTCGTGCCGGAGAAGCGGCCCGCGCTGGTCGCCACGGGCATCATCATCGCCACCACCGGCGCCTACCTGCTGATCGCGATCATCGTCGACCGCACCGTCACCGCATTGCGCGAGGCCCTGGCCGAGTCGATCGCCAAGACGGAGCGGCTGGAACGCGAGATGGCCGAACGCGAACGCGCGCAGCAGCAGCTCGTCCACGCGCAGAAGATGGAAGTGGTCGGCCGCGTCGCCAGCGGCGTGGCGCACGATTTCGACAACGTGCTGAACGTGGTGCTCGGTTACGCGATGCGCCGCGAGCGACTTGCCGATCGCGGCGTGCCGGCCCTGGTCGAGGCCATGGGCGGCGTGGAACTGGCCGCGCGGCGCGCGCTGGCGATCAGCCGCAAGCTGCTGAGCTTCGGCCGGCAGGAAGTGCCGAAGCCGGTGCTGTTCGACGCGGCGCAGGCCTTGCGCGAGCTGCAGCCGATGCTGCGCCAGCTGTTCGAGGCGGATATCCAGGTCGAGGTGCAGGCGGAGGCGCCTGCCTGGGTGCGCATGGATCGAGGCCAGCTGGAACTGGCCCTGATGAACATGGCGGCCAACGCGCGCGACGCGATGCCGGACGGCGGCTGTTTCCACCTGCACGTCCATCTGCTGGACGATGTCGTGGAGCTCGACGTGGAGGACACCGGCCACGGCATGTCGGCGCAGGTGCAGGAGCACATGTTCGAGCCCTTCTACACCACCAAGCCCACGGGCAGCGGCACCGGGCTGGGGCTGGCGGTGGTGCGCGACCTGGTGCAGGCGGCGGGCGGCACGATTGCCGCGCACAGCGTGCCGGGGCGCGGCACCAGCTTCCACATCCGCCTGCCGCGTGCGGGCGATGGCGCGGGTGTCGCGCTGATGCCGGTCAGGGCCGGCTGACGAACAGGTAGCCGAAGCCCCGGGCGGTCAGCAGGGGCAGCTCGCCGGTGCCGGCGTCGAGCGCCTTGCGGCGCAGGCGGTGCACCAGCATTTCCAGGCGGTGCGGATCGAAGTCGTAGACGTCCGAGCACAGCGCGGCGATCAGCGTGTCGCGCGCCACGGGCTGGCCTTCCGCCGCGACGAGCGCCTTGAGCAGCGAGCGTTCGGGAGCGGTCAGCGCGAGCGGGATGCCGCTGGGCGAGGCCAGCCGCCAGCCATCGGTGTCCAGTTGCCATGCTGCCGGGGCAGGAGTGGTGGCTGCCGGCGCCAGGGGCGGGGCGCCGGCGGCGCCCGCCAGCCGCCGGCCCAGGCTGTGCAGGGTGGCGGCCAGCACTTCGATGTCCACGGGCTTGGAGAGGTAGGCGTCCGCGCCCACGCTCAGCGCATGCACCTGGTCGCGCCTGCCGTGGTTGCCGGTCAGCATGACGATGCCCATGGTCGAGATGTCGCGCAGGTGGCGTGCCACGGTGAGGCCGCTCTCGCCGGGCAGGCCGATGTCCAGCACCACGATGTCGAAGGCCCGGGTCAGCATGCTGCGGTACAGGTCGGCGGCGGTGCCGGTGCCGGTGACGTCGAAACCGTAGTCCTGCAGGCCCGGCACCAGGATGCGTTCGCGCAGTTCGGCATCGTCTTCGAGCAGGGCGATGCGGAGTGGCTGCGTGCCGGTACGGACGGTGCTGGGGGGCTGGGACATCGGCGGGTCCGGCGACGAGCTACATATGGTCGGACTATAGCAATTTCCTGCGCCGACCCTGTATGCCCGCGCGCCGAGACGGGAGGGCCAGGGTGGTCTGCGGGCGGCCGGACATGCCTTATGGCACTGTGTGGAAAGTCATGTGCCGCCTAGCGTGGCTGGCTCCTGTACAGATTTCCGGGGAACCGCACATGCATCGCCACATCCGCCCTCTCCTGTTCACCGCCCTGGCCGCCGGCTGCGGGCTGGCGTTTGCCGCCGGCGCCGACCAGGCGCCCCGTGGGCGCCTGCCGTCGTGGGCGGTGCCGCAGTCCTACCGGATCGCGTTCAAGGTGGACCCGGCGCAACAGGATTTCTCGGGCACCACCACGATCAAGGTGAAGCTCGGCCAGGCCTCCGACCACGTGTGGCTGGACGGCGCCGAGCTGAAGGTGTCGAAGGTGACGGTCGCCGACGCCAAGGGTGCGACGCACGACGCGAAATACGTGGACGTGGACCCGAAGGCCGGCGTGGTGCGCGTGGATTTCGGCAGCACGCTGCAACCCGGCGAGATCACGCTGCGGTTCGAATACACCGCGCCGCTCAACGCGCAGTTGCAGGGCCTGTACAAGGTCACCGCGAAGGGCCAGTCCTACGCGATGACGCAGATGGAGCCGATCAGCGCGCGCTTCGCGTTCCCGAGCTTCGACGAGCCCGGCTTCAAGACTCCGTTCGACATTTCCATCACCCTGCCCGAGAAGGACGTGGCGGTGGCGAACACCCAGCAGGTGAGCGAGCAGCCGGCCGGGAAGGGCTGGAAGACGGTGAGCTTCGCGCAGACCCTGCCGCTGCCGACCTACCTCGTGGCCTTCGCCGTCGGCCCGTGGGACATCACCAGGACCTCGGAAATCGCGCCCGACACCTACCGCAGCACGCCGCTGCCGCTGCGCGGCATCGCCGCCGCCGGCGAGGCGCATCGCATGAGCCACGTGATCTCCGAGACGCCGAGCATCATCCACGCGCTGGAGAACTACTACGGCTTCGGTTATCCGTGGGACAAGCTGGACGTGCTCGCCGCGCCCGACTTCTCCGCCGGCGCGATGGAGAACGCGGGCCTGGTCACCTTCCGCGACTGGCTGCTGCTGCTCGACAAGGATTCGCCCGCGCGCAACGTGCGCGGCTCGTTCAACGTCACCGCGCACGAGCTGGCCCACCAGTGGACCGGCGACACCGTGACGCTGGCCTGGTGGAACGACATCTGGCTCAACGAAGCCTTCGCCACCTGGATGCAGCAGAAGGTCACCGAGGAAGTGCATCCCGAATACCGCGCCGACCTCGACCGCATCCATGGCGCGCAGGGTGCGATGGGCAGCGACAGCCTGGTCAGCGCGCGCGAGATCCGCCAGCCGATCACCGGCAACGGCGACATCATGACTGCGTTCGACGGCATCACCTACCAGAAGGGTGCCGCGGTGATCGGCATGTTCGAGAACTACGTGGGCGAGCAGACCTTCCAGAAGGGCATGCGCGCCTACATCCAGGCGCACAAGTTCGGCAACGCCACCGCCGACGACCTGGTCGGCGCAATCGCCACCGCGGCAGGCAAGGGCGATGCATTCAAGCACGCGTTCAAGAGCTTCCTCGACCAGTCCGGCGTGCCCTACGTGCAGACCAGGTTGGCACAGAAGAACGGTCAGGCCGTGCTGGAGCTGAAGCAGAGCCGTTACCTGCCGCTGGGCAGCCGCGGCGACAGCCAGCGCGTCTGGGGCATTCCGGTGTGCGTGCGCTACGGCACTCCCGCCAGCGGCAAGGATGGAGCGCCGTCCAGCAAGGTGGCCTGCGACATGCTCGACAAGGCCTCCGGCTCGGTGGCGCTGCCCGGCGCCAGCAAGCCCACGTGGGTGATGCCGAACGCGAACGCCGCCGGCTACTACCGCTTCAGCCTCGACAAGGGCGAGCTCGCCGCGCTGGAGAAACAGGTCGCCAAACTCGGCGATACCGAGCAGCTCGCCTATGCCGACGCGATCGACGCCAGCTTCAGGCACGGCGACCTCGACGCCGGCCAGGTGCTGGCCGCGCTCAGGCCGCTCACCGAATCGAAGACGCGCCAGGTGTTCACCGCGCCGCTGAGCCAGCTCGAATGGATCTATCACCGCATCGCCAAGACCGACGCCCAGCGCGCGCATATCGCGGACTGGGCGAAGGCCGCCTACCTGCCGAAGCTCGAACAGCTCGGCTACCAGCGCAAGGCCGGCGAGTCGGAGGACGATTCCCTGCTGCGCAGCACGCTCGCCGCTGCGCTCGGCCTCGACTTCAAGCTGCCTGAGGTGCGCGCGGAACTGCTGAAGCAGGGCGAGGCCGCGCTGCAGAAGAACGCCGACGGCCGCCTGAATCTCGCCGCCGCCAACCCCGACCTGCTGGGCGACGCGCTGGGCGTGGCCGTGCAGACTCAGGGCAAGCCGGCGGTGGATGCGCTGATCGCCGAACTGCCGCAGACCAGCGATCCGGCGCTGCGCAACGGCATCCTCGGCGGCCTCGCGAGCGTGGACGATCCCGCGCTCACCGACGAGGTGCGCGACTTCGCGCTGACCAAGCCGGTCAAGGTGGGCGAGATGGCCTCGCTGCTGCGCGCCGGCCGCAATACCCTGGCCCGCCGCGATGCGATGTGGACCTGGTTCAACGGCCACTACACGCAGATCATCAAGCGCACCGGCAGCTTTGCCGGCGGTTTCCTGCCGATGCTGGCCGCAGGCGGCGGCTGCTCGACGGCCGAGGCGCAGCGCCTGCAGGCCTTCTTCAAGCCGCGCGTGGATGATGCCGCCGGCATCGCCCGCGGCCTGGCACAGACCACCGAGTCGATCGAGCTGTGCACGGCGCTGACCGCGAAGCAGGACCCGGCATCGATCACGCGCTGATCGCTTGCGTGCAGGCATGGCGACAGGCCCCGCCTCGGCGGGGCCTGTCGTTTCGGGCGTTCGCGCGTCCGTCCGGCGCGCCGCGATGCAAGCCATTGCCACGGCCGTTGTCGTAGCATGGGCGCCCAATCAACCCACCGACATCGTCTACAGGGGGACGCATGATCGAGTTGGAAATCCAGGCGCTCGCGCTGCAACGCGAGGGCCTGCTCGTCGAGGTTGGCCGTCTGGCCGGTACCTGCGGCTACACGCTGGTGCGACAGCGGCTGGTGCAGGACCCGCACGGAACCCTGCTGTCCATGGTCGTGCGCGGCTCGTGGTTCAAGAAGCGCACGCTGCGTGCCGCGCTGGCCAGTTGCGAACGACTCGTCAGCTTCGAACTCGAACCTGCCGTCGACGGCGAGCCGCGGCCGCATTTCGCCGCCACGCGCCGGATCGACACCGACTACACGCCGCCGCCGGCGCCACCGCCGGAACCCGTTTCCGCCGGGGCGGTGGAGACAGCCGATGCGGATACGCCGGTGGTGGACAAGGGTGACGCGCCGCCGTCGCTGCCACCCGCAGCCGCGGTTGACGCGACCACGCCCGAATCGTTCGAGGAATTCATCGTGGTGCGCCCGCGCCAGCCGTCGCCCGCCCTGCCTGCCGAACCGGCGCCCGAGCCGTTCATCGACGTGCCGGTGCTTCCGGCGGATGTGCCGGCCGTCGACCAGGCGCTTGCCGCGCTGGAGCAGGATTACCCGCGCATCGTGCCGCGCCTGCTGGCGCTGGATCGCGCCGTGCCTGCCGGAGCACGCGAAGCCTCGCTGCAACTGGCAGGGCAGCGCGTCGGTGCATGGCTGTTCGCACGCGAATACGCGCTCGACACCGGGCTGGGCCTGGGGGCGGCGCTCGCTTCCATCGGCGTGCCTGCGCTGCATGCGTTCGCCGAGATCGACCAGCAGGGCGGCCGGCTGCACATCAGGCACAGCCCGTTGTGCGCCGAAAACGACCATTCGGGCTGCAGCTTCTTCGGCGGCTTCCTGGAGGGCCTGCTGGGGCCGGCCATCGCGCCGGGCGGCCTGTCGATCTTTCCCGTCTGCTGCCGCAGCTTCGGCGCCGACGAATGCGTGCTGGCGGTTTCGGAATGAGCCGGTAGCAACGGCAGCCAGGGATGGTCCGATCAATCGACTGGCTTGCCCGTCATTCCAGCCTTCGCCGGGATGACGGGCAAAGTCGGATATTCCCTGGCTGTCGCCCCCCCCCCCCCTCACTTCGGCAAAAGCCACTCCCGGGTCTTCGGGTTGCGACGCGACAAAGCGGCACGCACCGTGCAGATGTATCGCACAGGCCCTTACACTTGACGGACGCGTGACACATGGAGAGAAACGCATGCTTGCTCGACTGACAGGATTGTTGGCCCTCTGGCTGCTGCTGGCCGCGCCCTTGCCGGCGCAGGACGTACCGGCGCCCCTGCGCGACTGGCAAGGCTGGGTGCTGCACGACGTGCCGCAGCATGCCTGCCCGTTCCCCGCCGGCCACGCGCCCGGCGCCGACGGCAGCCAGTGCGCATGGCCCGGCTGGCTTGCGCTGGATGCCGGCAAGGACGGCGCGCGCTTCAGCCTCGATGTGCACGTGGACGCGCCGAGCTGGGTGGCATTGCCGGGCGACGAGCACGCGTGGCCGCAGTCGGTGACGGCGAACAACCAGCCTGCCGTGGTGCTGCAGCACGACGATCGGCCGATGCTGTGGCTGGCGCCCGGCGACTATCAGCTGCGCGGCTCGCTGCCGTGGACGGAACGGCCGTCGCGCCTGCGCGTGCCGGCGGAGATCGGCCTGGTCGCGCTGAGCCTGGACGGCGCGGCGGTGTCGCACGTGGAACGCAACGGCGACGAACTTACGCTGGGCGAAGCCGCCGCCGCGCAACGCACCGCCGATGCCTTGTCGCTGCGCGTCTACCGCGAGCTCGGCGACGGCCTGCCCGCCACGCTGCAGACGCAACTGCAGCTCGACGTGGCCGGCAGCGCGCGCGAGGTCCTGCTCGGGCCGGTCCTGCCTGCAGGCTTCGTTGCCACCGCGCTCGACGGCGACTTGCCGGCGCGGCTGGAAAACGACGGCCGCCTGCGCGTGCAGCTGCGCTCGGGGCATTGGGTGCTGACCCTGCATGCGCGCGCCACCGCGCCGCTGGAAAAGGTGGCGCTCAAGCTGCCCGCCGCGCCCTGGCCGCGCCAGGAAACCTGGAGCTATCGCGACGATCCGGCGCTGCGCGGCAGCCGCGCCGAAGGGCAGGCCGTCGACGCTGCGCAGGCCGGCGTGCCCGGCGACTGGAGCGATCTGCCCGCGTTCGCCTTGAACGACGACACGGGCCTGACCATCGCTGCCGGCGCACGCGGCAACGAGGGCGGCAAGGGCGACCAGATCCGCCTGCGGCGCGAATTGTGGCTGGATTTCGACGGCAGCGGCCTGCGCGCGGCCGACCATCTGCGCGGCGAGCTGCGTCATCATCAGCGGCTGGAGGCGAGCGCGCCGTGGCTGCTTCAGCACGCCAGCGAGGGCGGCAAGCCGTTGCTGGTCAGCAAGGGCGGCGACGGCCGCAGCGGCGTGGAACTGCGCACCAGCAAGCTCGATCTGGACGCCGGCCTGCGCCTGTCCGCACACGGCGGCGCCATCCCCAGTTCCGGCTGGCAGCTGCCGCTGGAGGGCATCGATGCGAACCTGCATCTGCCTTCCGGTTACCGCCTGGTCGCGGCGCCCGGTGCGGATCGCGCGCCGGATACCTGGGTCGCGCAATGGAGCCTGCTCGACCTGTTCGTGCTCGCGCTGGTCGCCTTGCTGGCCGGCCGCCTGCTCGGCTGGCGCTGGGCCCTGCTGGCGGCGCTGTACCTGGCGTTGGGCCGCCATGAAGGCGGTGCACCGTTGTGGACCCTGGCGACAGGACTGCTGCTGGCGCTGCTGCTGCGTGCGTTGCCGGAAGGACGCCTGCGCGTGGTGGTACGCGGCGCCACCCTCGCGCTGTTTGCGTTGGCGGTGCTGTGGGCGCTGCCGTTTGCGGCGCGACAGTTGCAGTACGCCTTGCATCCGTCGTTGGAGGGCGGGACCTTCGCGCAAGGGCTGTATGCCGAAGCGCAACTGCGCCAGCCGTCGAGGCAGGAAGCGCAAGCACAGGAAGAGGAAGCTGATAAGGCAATGCAAGCATCGGCGCCCGCACCTGCGGCTGCTCCCGCCCCGTCGTCGCTGCGTATGAGCGCAGCCAAGCTTGCGAAGCTGGATTCCATCGCCGTCTCGGCCAACGCACTGTCTGGCCCCGGACTCGCCGACTTCGACAGCCGCAGCCCCATCCAGGCCGGCGCCGGTACGCCGAACTGGGATCAGGGCAACAACTACCAGCTCGGCTGGTCCGGCCCGGTGAGCGCGGAGCAGACCACGCGCCTGCTGATCGCACCGCGCTGGCTGGTGCGCCTGCTGCGCGTGGCGATGGTCGCCCTGCTGGCGGCCCTGCTGGCGAAACTGCTCGCCAGCCTGCGTCCGTGGCGCGTTGCCAGGCCTGCCGCGCGTGGTGCCAACGCGGCAGGTGCGCTGCTGCTCGCCATCGCGCTGCTGCCGTCGGTTTCGCACGCACAGAACCTGCCCGACCAGCGCCTGCTGGACCAGTTGAAGGCTCGCCTCACCGAGGCGCCGAAATGCGCGCCGGACTGCGCCGCGGTGGCGCAGGCGCAACTGAAGGCCAGCGGCGACGCGCTGGAAGTGGCGCTGGACGTGAACGCCGGCGCCACCGTGGCGTTGCCGTTGCCGCAGCCCGACGCGGCGCTGCAATGGCTGGATGCCAGCGTGGACGGCCACCCCGCGGTGCTGGCCCGCGACGACGACACCGCCGTGCTTCGCCTCGACCGCGGCGTGCATCGCATCGGCCTGCGCTATCGCATCGGCGCGGCGGACAGCGCCAGCCTGCGTTTCGCCCTGCGCCCGCAACGCGTGGCGTTCAGCGGGCAGGGCTGGTCGCTGGACGGCGTGGATGCCGGACGCATGCTGGGCGACAGCCTCGCGCTGCAGCGCGTGCGCGTCGACGACAACGGCAAGCAGGCGCTGGCCGCCCAGGATTTCCCGCCTTACGTGCGCCTGACCCGCCGCCTGCTGCTGGGCGTGGACTGGCAGGTGGAAAACACCGTCGAGCGCATCGCGCCCGCGGACGGCGGCTTCAGCCTCAGCCTGCCGCTGCTTCCCGGCGAGCATCCGCAGGGCGACGGCGCGCTGGTGAAGAACGGCCGCATCGACATCGCCTTCAACACCGGCAGCCGCCAGGTACGCTGGACCAGCCGGCTCGATCACGCCACCAGGCTCGCGCTCACAGCGCCGGCGCTGGGCGAGCGTGCGGAAGTCTGGGAGGTGGTCGCCGCACCGATGTGGCACGTCGATGCGCAAGGCGTGCCGACCAGCGCCAGCGACGACGGCCTGCGCTTCCAGCCGCTGCCCGGCGAAACGCTGCAACTCGGTTTCAGCCAGCCGGTGGCGATCGACGGCGGCAGTCTCGCGTTCGATGCGGTGGACGTGCAGGCCGACACGGGCGAACGCAGCACCGAAACTACGCTCGCGCTGACCGCGCGCAGCACGCGCGGCGGCGAGCACGCGATCGCGCTGCCGGCAGGCGCGGAGTTGCTGGAGGCGAGCCGCGACGATGCGCCGGTGAACCTTGCCGTGCGCAACGGCAAGCTCGGGCTGCCGCTGCTGCCCGGCTCGCACTACTACCGCATCCGGCTGCGCGTGCCGCAGGGCGTGGCGACGCGCATCGTCACGCCATCGTTCGCGCTGGATGCGCCGGTGGCGAACATCAGCAGCGAACTCCATCTGCCGCAGGACCGCTGGGTGCTATGGACGTGGGGACCGACCACCGGCCCGGCGGTGACGTACTGGTCGCAGCTGGTGGTGTTGCTGCTGGTTGCATGGCTGCTGGCCCGTTATGCGCCCACGCCGCTGCGTTTCCGCCACTGGCTGCTGCTGGGGCTGGGCTTCTCCGCCTTCGCCTGGGGCGCGTTCGCGCTGGTGGTGGCGTGGCTGATCCTCACCGGGTTGCGCGCACGCTGGACGCCGGCGGAAAAGCTACCGGCGATGCGGTTCAACCTCGTGCAGCTCGGACTGGCCCTGCTCACCGTGGTGGCGTTGGCCGTGCTGGTGGCCGCGGTGCCCAAGGGGCTGCTGGGCGTACCCGACATGCACGTGGTCGGCAATGGCTCCCACGCATGGCGCCTGCGCTGGTTCGCCGACCAGGGCAACGGCGTGCTGCCGGTCGGCGGCGTGCTCAGCGTCTCGCTGTGGTTCTACAAGCTGGCCATCCTGGCGTGGGCGCTGTGGCTGGCCTTCACCCTGATCGGCTGGCTGCAGTGGGCGTTCGCCGCATGGACGCACGGCGGCTACTGGCGCAAGCGCGAACCGAAAGCGGGAACCCCGGTGCCGCCCCTGCCGCCCTCGAAGGAGCAGTCGCCGGGTGGCTGATGCGCGCGCCATGCTGAGGGCTGCCGCGAACCGTCTCGGCGAGCGTGCCGATGCCGAGGCGCTGCTGCTGCATGCGCTCGGGCAGTCGCGCGGCTGGCTGTTCGCGCATGCGGACGATGCCGTGGATATGGAGGTCCAGACGGCCTTCGAGGCCCTGGTCGCGCGGCGCGAAGCCGGCGAGCCGGTGGCCTATCTCACCGGTCGCCGCGGTTTCTGGACGCTGGAGCTGGAAGTGACGCCGGCCACGCTGATCCCGCGGCCGGAGACCGAGTTGCTGGTGGAACTGGCGCTGGAACGGCTGACGCGCGATGCGGCGGCAGGCGTGGCCGATCTCGGCACCGGCAGCGGCGCGATCGCGCTGGCGATCGCCAGCGAGTGCCCGCAGGCGCAGGTGCTGGCCACGGACGCGAGCGCGGATGCACTGGCTGTGGCGCGACGCAACGCGCAGCGGCTCGGCGTCGGCAACCTGCGTTTCGCGCAGGGCGACTGGCTGGCGCCGCTGGCGGGCCAGCGGTTCGCGCTGATCGTTTCCAACCCGCCGTACATCGAGGCCGCCGATCCGCATCTCGCGCAGGGCGACCTGCGCTTCGAGCCCGCTTCCGCGCTGGCTTCCGGCGCCGACGGCCTCGACGACATCCGGCGCATCGTCGCCGGCGCACCCGGGCATCTCGACGCCGACGGCTGGCTGCTGTTCGAGCATGGCTGGAACCAGGGCGCAGCCGCGCGTGCGCTGCTGCGCGAGGCAGGCTATGTCCAGGTGTTCACCGCGCAGGATCTGGAAGCGCGCGACCGGGTGAGCGGCGGTCGCTGGGCGATCCCTTGAACGAAGCCGCCCCGCGCAGGCGGGGCGGCTTTGCATGACCAGCGGGCGAACTCAGCTCGCGTGGGCGATGCTGCTGCCGATCGACTGCGGGAAGCGCGCGTGGATCGCGCGGCGGATGCCGGGCAGGTCGAGGCCGGCCATGCTGAGCACTTCCTCGCGACTGCCGTGTTCGAGGTAGGCGTCCGGCAGGCCGAGATGCAGGATGGGTTTCACGATGCCGTGCGCGGCGAGGCATTCGGCCACGGCGGAGCCGGCGCCGCCGGCGACGGCGTTGTCCTCCAGCGTGACGAAGGCGTCGTGGGTCCTGGCCAGTTCGACGATCAGCGCCTCGTCCAGCGGCTTCACGAAGCGCATGTTGACGAGGGTGGCGTCGAGCTCGCCGGCGATCACCGCGGCGGGCGCCAGCATCGCGCCGAAGCTGAGCAGGGCGAGGCCGTGGCCGCGGCGGCGCAGCTCGGCCTTGCCGATCGGCAAGGTATCGAGCTCATGGTGGATGGCGACGCCGGGGCCGGTGCCGCGCGGATAGCGGACGGCGGCGGGGCCGGCGTACTGGAAGCCGGTGCTGAGCATCGTCCGGCATTCGTTCTCGTCGGCCGGCGCCATGATCACCATGTTCGGCAGGCAGCGCAGGAAGCTGAGGTCGAAGCTGCCGGCATGCGTGGCGCCGTCCGGGCCCACCACGCCGGCGCGGTCGATCGCGAAGGTGACGTCGAGGTTCTGCAGCGCCACGTCGTGGATCGCCTGGTCGTAGGCGCGCTGCAGGAAGGTGGAGTAGATCGCCACCACCGGCTTGGCGCCTTCGCAGGCCATGCCCGCGGCCAGCGTCACCGCGTGCTGCTCGGCGATCGCCACGTCGAAGTAGCGCTCGGGGTATTCCTTGGAGAAGCGCACCAGCCCCGAGCCTTCGCGCATCGCGGGCGTGATGCCCAGCAGGCGTTCGTCGGCGGCGGCCTGGTGAAGAAGGGCGCACCCGCCAAACCCACCTACACCGACATCTTCAGCGA
>NZ_NJIC01000010.1:122316-125883 GCF_013620825.1 Rhodanobacter sp. PCA2
TCGTCGGCGGCGGCCTGGTCGCACAGCCTGTCGCTGAAGATGTCGGTGTAGGTGGGTTTGGCGGGTGCGCCCTTCTTCACCAGGCCGGCGTCGGGGTCGAACGGACCCACCGCGTGGTATTCGATCTGCGCCTGTTCGGCCGGGGCGTAGCCCTTGCCCTTGGTGGTGACCACGTGCAGCAGCTGCGGGCCGGGCAGGTTCTTCACCGTGCGCAGTGCGGCCAGCAGTTGCGGGATGTTGTGGCCGTCGATCGGGCCGGTGTAGTGGAAACCCAGCTCCTCGAACAGCGTGGAGGGCACGAACATGCCCTTGGCGTGTTCCTCCCAGCGCTTGAAGAAGCGGCCGGCGTAGGACTGCTTGGGAATCGCCTGCTTGGCCCGCTCGCGTACCGCGTTGAGGCGGCGGCTGGCCATGGCGCGCGCCATCATCTTGGTCAGCGCGCCCACGTTCTCGCTGATCGACATGCCGTTGTCGTTGAACACCACCAGCATGTTCGGCTCGATGCCGCCGCCGTGGTTCAGCGCCTCGAAGGCCATGCCGGCGGTCATCGCGCCGTCGCCGATCACCGCCACCACCTTGCGCGGGTCGCCCTTGCGCTGCGCGGCGATGGCCATGCCCAGCGCGGCCGAGATCGAGGTGGAGGAATGGCCCACGCCGAAGGTGTCGTACTCGCTTTCCTCGCGGCGCGGGAACGGCGCGAGGCCGTCCTTCTTCTTGATCGTGGTGATGCGGTCGCGGCGGCCGGTGAGGATCTTGTGCGGGTAGCACTGGTGGCCCACGTCCCACACCAGGCGGTCGGTGGGCGTGTCGAATTCGTGGTGCAGCGCCACGGTGAGCTCCACCACGCCCAGGCCGGCGCCGAAGTGGCCGCCGGAACTGGCCACGGACTCGATCAGGTACTGGCGCAGCTCGTCGGCGACCGCCGGCAGATCTTCGTCGGGGACGAGGCGCAAATCGGCCGGCGCCTCGATGGCCGCCAGGTGGGGGTAGCGTGCGGGATCTTTCATCCCCGTATTGTTGAACCAGCGGCGGGGCGGGGCAAGGGCGGGGATGTGACGACTGGCGGCCCGTTCAGGCCATCGCGTGGCGGCGGTCGCGCGGCAGGTGGCTGACCAGGAACTCCATCTGGTCGGCCAGGATGTTGCGGTTGGACAGGATCAGGTGCTCCACCCAGCTCGGCCGGTAGGGCACGGCCAGCAGCGGCATGTGGGCCTGTTGCGGGGTGCGGCTGCCCTTCTTGAGGTTGCAGGCGAGGCAGGCGCTGACCACGTTCTCCCACTCGTCGCGGCCGCCCTTGGATACCGGCTGCACGTGGTCGCGGGTCAGCTCGCCGCGGTTGAAGTGCTCGCCGCAGTACAGGCACAGGTGGCGGTCGCGGGCGAACAGCGCGGTGTTGGTGAGGGCGGGCGCGGGATCGATCGCGCATTCGTGGCAGTGGCCGCTGCTGGCCACGATGGGGTGCAGTTCCAGCAGGCTCTGCGCGCCCAGCGCACGGTTGTGGCCGCCGTGCACGGTGAGGCAGGGGTCGCCCAGCGTCCAGGCCACCGCGCCGCGCACATACAGGCACACGGCGTCCTGCCAGCTGATCCAGTCCAGGATGCGGCCGGCGGCGTCCAGCGACAGCACGCGGGTCGAAAAGAGATCGGCCCGGTTCGTGACTTCCATCAGCATGCGGTTCGTCCTTCCGGTGAGAAAGAGCGCTGCGGCCATGCAACGGTGCTCGGATGCAGCGCAGCATAGAACATTTTCATGTCAGAACGTATGCGAAAGGCTTTGCGGTCAATCAGATAGCTCTTGCGGCGGGGGGTTCGCGGGCGGCCCGCCCGCTGATATAGTGATCGTTCATCTGTAGACCCGACGCCGGGTTTGGGAGGGGGAGCCACGTTGGCAACCCCGGCACGGCGGGGCAGAGGTAAACAACGTGGCTGAAGTCCTTTTCTACGAGCGCCCGGTGCCGCTCAACCGCAACGACCACAAGGATCTGCGCCTGAAGCCGATCCCGAACATGAAGTTCGCGCTGAGCGCCCATTCGGTGCCGCTGACCGGCGTGGAATTCGGGCTGGCCGCGCGCGACCTGCCCATCGTGTTCGCCGGCAACGACCTCAGCGACGCCGGTCCGGTGGGGCTGCTGGGCCTGCGCCAGAACGAGAACCTGTTCGTGGATGCCGAAGGCCAGTGGGCGCCGAACGTCTACATCCCCGCCTTCGTGCGCCGCTATCCGTTCGTGCTGGCCGAGAAGCCGGCCGGGCAGGAAGGCGACGACTTCGCGGTGTTCCTGGACGAGGGCTACGAAGGCTTCGGCACCGCCGAGGGCGACCGCCTGTTCAACGAGGACGGCAGCGACACCGAACTGCTGAGCCGCGCCGTGGGCTTCCTCGGCGAGTTCCAGCAGCACGTGGCGCGCACGCGCTGGTTCATGGACCAGTTGCGCAAGCACGACCTGCTGGAGTCGCGCAACATCAGCCTGCGCAAGGGCCCGCCGGACAGCGCGGACGGCCACGTGATCAACCTCAACGGCCTGTTCGTGGTCAATGAGGAAAAGCTGCGCCAGCTCGACGAGAAGACCGCCCAGGAATTCCTGCGCGAAGGCGTCGCCGGCTGGATCTACGCGCACCTGATGTCGATGAACAACTTCGATCGCCTCGGCCAGCGCATGGGCGAGCGCGAGGACGCCGAAGCCGCCGCCGCACGCAAGAACTGAAGCGGAACATCGCCTCGATCAGCGCCGCGCCGGCTTGTCCGGCGCGGCGCTTTTTGTTGCCCTGCGGCGGCGCCTGCGCGGCGCCGACATGCGTGCAGGTCAGTGCCCGCCGCACGTTCGGCCGTTTCCCCGGGCCATGGACGGAGTCGGCTTAAGTAACTGCTAAGAACGTCCCGGCACTCTGTGCCCATGATTACGGACGCTCCCACTGCCAGACCGTTGCCGCCGCGCCCGCATGCGCGGCTCGCCCGCGGCGGCCTGCTCGCCGCGGGCCTCGCCGCGCTGCTGGGCGGTTGCGCGACCTACCATCCCCTGCCGCTGGACAAGGGCGTGGGCGCCGCCAGCGCCACGCAGCTCAGCGTGCCGGCCAGTGCGATGCCGCTGCCCGAGCTTGCGACGCATCGCTTCGATCCCGCCGACGGCCTCGACGTCACCGAGGTGGCGATGCTGGCGGTGGCGAACAGCCCCGACCTGAAGGTGCAGCGCGATGCGCTGGGCGTGGCCCGCGCCCAGGCGTTCGCCGCGGGCCTGCTGCCCGATCCGCAGCTGAGCTTCGGCGCGGACCTGCCGCGTCATTCCGAAAGCGGCCTCACCAAGGCCTACAGCCTGGGCATCAGCCAGGACGTGAGCGCGCTGTTGTTGCGCTCCTCGCGCAAGCGCGCGGCGAACGCGCAGGCCGAGCAGGTGAACCTCGACCTGCTGTGGGCGGAATGGCAGACCATTGCCCAGGCGCGCCTGCTGTTCGACCAGGTGCTGGGCCTGCGCGCGCAGCAGGCCGAGCTGGACACCGAGCGGCAGGGGGCTGCGCCGGGGGGCAAGGCGGGGCCGGCGGGGCTGGGCGCGGGGGACCCCCACCACGCAGGCGC
>NZ_NJIC01000049.1:0-51049 GCF_013620825.1 Rhodanobacter sp. PCA2
GCCACCTTCGCCGCGTCGCCGCCGCGCTACCGCCGCCGCCCGCGGCGAAGGTGGCCGACGCCGCCGCCGCGGTGCGCGGGGACGCGGCCGAGCAGGCGCTTTCGCTGACCCTGTTCTGCGCGCTGTGCGGCTTCTTCCTGGCCGCGTTCTTCCTCAGCCGCAGCTACAACATCATGCTGTACACGCTGGCCGCGATCGTGGTGGGCCACTACACCAGCATGCGCAAGCAGCACGAGTCGCTGCCGCTGTTCACGCTGTCGGTCAGCGGCTGGCGCTGGCTGCCGATCGCCATGGCGGCCGTGGTGGCGCTGTACATGCTGGTGGCGGTCCTGCTGTGAACGCCATGAACTCCCGCTCGCTCGCGCTGCGCAACACGCTGTTCTCCTCGGTGGGGCTCTACGTCGAGTACTTCCTCGGCATGGTCTGCGCCGTGCTGATCGCGCGCCACCTGGGGCCGCACCAGTACGGCATCTACGGAATGTTCATCTGGTTCGCCGCGATCGGCATCGTGGTGACCAACTCCGGCATCACCACCGGGGTGATCAAGTTCGTCGCCGAGCTGCGCGGCAGCCGCCAGGCGGAACTGATCCGGCCGATGCTGGGCCACATGCGCATGGTGCAGCGCTGGCACCTGGTGGTGGTGCTGGGCCTGGGCCTGGCGCTGTTCCTGCTGTTCGGGCATCGCTATGCCGCCGAACTGGGCACGCTGGAGTTCGCGCTGCTGGCCGCCGCGGTGGGCATGCGCGCGCCGTACATGTTCAACGTGTCGATCGCGAAGGGCTTCGAGGCGTTCGACGCCACCGCCCGCATCACCCTGATCGCCGCGCCCACCAACCTCGCGCTGGTGGTCGCGGCGATGCTGCTGCACGGCGACATCCTGTGGTTCGTGGTGATGTACTCGGCCTCCAGCGTGATCTTCCTGCTCGCCTCGCAGTACCAGGTGCGCCGGCTGCTGGCGCCGCTGCCGCGCGGCGGCAGCCTGCCGGCGGAGCTGCTGCAGCGCATCCGCCGTCACCTGCGCATCGTCTCGCTGACCATCATCGTGAGCTTCGTGATCGCCAGCGACGTGGAGATCCTGTTCCTCAACATGTTCGCCAGCGCCGACTCGGCGGGCTACTTCAAGGTGGCCTACCAGCTCGCCAGCGGCATCATGCTGCTGGTGCCGGGCGTGTTCAGCGCGGTGCTGCTGCCGATGATGGCGAAGGCGCTGAGCGAGGGACGCAGCGAGGGCGGCCGCCGCTTCGTGGCGGCGACCTCGTACCTGGCCTTGCTCGGCGCGCCCATGGTGGCGTTCGGCGCCTGCTTCGCCAGCGCGGTGATCGGGCTGCTGTACGGCAACGCCTATGCCGCAGCCGCGCCGGTGTTCGCGCTGTGCATGCTGGCCAGCGCGCTGAATACCTCCGCGCAGGGCGCGACCAGCCTGCTGGTGAGCGCCGACCGCCAGCACGTGATCCTCACCCTGACCCTGCTGTTCGGCGTGTTCAAGATGGCGATGGACGTGACCCTGATCCGCGCGTACGGCCTGCACGGGGCGATGACCGCGATCGTGGTCGCCGCGGTGGTGAGTTCCGGGGCCTACCTGCTGCTGGGCATGCGCGTGGGCGGCCAGCCGCTGGATTGGCGCCGGCTGGGGCGCATCCTGCTCGCCGCCGCGCTGGCCGGCGGGGTCGCCGCGCTGGTGCTGCCGCTGCGCCTGCCGCCGCTGGCGACCCTGCTGCTGGGCGGCCCGCTGCTGCTGGGCGCCTACGCGCTGCTCACGCTGTGGCTGCGCTGCTGGACGCTGGCGGACATCGAGCAGCTGAAGGACTTGCACCGGCGCTTCGCCGCGGGGCGCCCGCTCGTGCTGGGGCGGCTGCTGGACTGGTCGGGCACGCGGGCGGAGCAGCGGCCATGAGCGCCTACGAACAGTTGTTCCGCCGCGTGCTGTATCCGGCCTACGAGACCGGCCTGCGCCGCCGCCGCACCATGGAATGGATCGCCGCCTACGAGCGCGACCAGTGGCTGGCGCCGGAACGGATCCGCGCGCTGCAGCTGGAACGCCTGCAGCAGCTGCTGCGCCACTGCGAACAGCACGTGCCCTGGTACCGCCAGCGCTGGCGCGAGCTGGGCATCGCGGCGGCGGACATCCGCAGCCTGGACGACTACGCGCGCCTGCCGGTGCTGGGCAAGGACGAGATCCGCGAGCACTTCGAGGAGTTCAAGGCGGACGGCTGGCACGACCGCCTGCTGTACAAGGCCACCGGCGGCTCCACCGGCCAGCCGATGCGCTTCGGCTACACCCGCGAGAGCAACGAGCGGCGCACCGCGGTGATGTGGCGCGGCTACGACTGGGCCGGCGCGCGCATGGGCCGGCGCACCCTGTTCCTGTGGGGCGGCGCGGTGGGCCAGCCGCATCCGGTGAAGCAGCTGAAGGAGCGGATCTACCACGCCGCGTTCGGCCGCCGCATGCTCAACAGCTTCCACATGACCGACGCGAACCTCGGCGAGTACGCCGACGCGATCGACGCCTACCGGCCCGAGGTGATCGTGGGCTACGTCGGCCCGCTGGTGCGCCTCGCGCAATGGCTGCTGGACCAGCAGCGGCAGGTCGCGCGGCCGGCGTCGGTGCTGGGCGCGGCCGAGGCGCTGCACGGGTTCCAGCGCGAAATCATCGAGCGCGCGTTCGGCTGCCCGGCCTACAACACCTACGGCTGCCGCGAGGTCATGCTGATCGCCTCCGAGTGCGAGCAGCGGCACGGCCTGCACGTCAACGCCGACCACCTGGTGGTGGAGCTGCACGGCGCCGCGGCGCCCGGCGCCAGCGGCGAGGTGCTGCTCACCGACCTGTCCAACTACGGCATGCCGCTGCTGCGCTACGCGAACGGCGACATGGCCACGGCCAGCACGGAGACCTGCCCCTGCGGGCGCGGCCTGCCCTTGCTGGCGCACGTGGACGGCCGCAAGCTGGACGCGATCCGCACGCCCGACGGCCACCTGCTGCCCGGCGAGTTCTTCCCGCACATGCTCAAGGACGTGCCCGGCCTGCGCCGCTTCCAGCTGGTGCAGTGCCGGCTCGACCGGCTGGAGCTGTCGATGGTCTGCGACGAGCGTTTCGACGACGACTCGCTGGCCTACATCCGCCGCGAGCTGGCCAAGGTGGTCGGCGACGGCGTCACGCTGGATTGCCGCCTCGTCGAAGACATTCCCCTGACGCCCAGCGGCAAGCTGCGCGTCACCGTCTCCGCCCTCAACGAATGAACGCCCTGAACGCATCGATGAACATCACCCACGTCGTGGAAAACCTCAACCGCGGAGGGCTGGAACGCGTCGTGATCGACCTGGTCATGCTGCAGCACCAGCAAGGCCACCGCTGCCAGGTGGTGTGCCTGTTCCAGCGCGGCTCGCTGGCGCCCGAGCTGGACGCCGCCGGCATCCCCGTGCACGCCTGCGACAAGGGCAGGGGCATCGACTTCGGCGCGCTGGCGCGCGTGCGCCGGCTGATCCGCGACCACCGCACCGAGGTGCTGCACAGCCACAACGCGGTGGCGCACTACCTCGCGGTGCTGGCCAGCGTGGGACTGGACGTGGGCAAGGTCGTCAACACCCGCCACGGCATGGGCGGCATGCAGCGCTGGAACCGCGCCGAGATGCTCTATCGCGCCAGCCTCGCCCGCACCGACGCGGTGGCGATGGTGTGCGAGGCCGCCTGCGACGGCGCCCTCGAACATCGCCTGGTGCCGCGCGACAAGCTGCGCGTGGTGCCGAACGGCTTGCGCGTGCAGGAATTCACCGTCGCCTCGCCGGCCGCGCGCGAACGCCTGCGCGCCTCGCTGGGGCTGCCGCCGCAGACGCGCCTGGTTGGCACCGTGGGTCGCCTCAACTGGGCCAAGGACCAGGCCAACCTGATCCGCGCCTTC
This sequence comes from Rhodanobacter sp. PCA2, assembly GCF_013620825.1. Lineage (GTDB taxonomy): Bacteria > Pseudomonadota > Gammaproteobacteria > Xanthomonadales > Rhodanobacteraceae > Rhodanobacter_A. Next base: position 3,897 of record NZ_NJIC01000049.1, read on the forward strand.
CGCCGCGTGCACGAACAACTGCCGGACACGGCGCTGGTGCTGATCGGCGACGGTGGCCTGCGCGGCGAACTGGAAGCCTGCGCACGCGACGAGGGCGTGGCGGCGGCCGTGCGTTTCCTCGGCGACCGCAGCGACGTGCGCGACCTGCTGCAGGGGCTGGACGTGTTCGTGCTGTCCTCGGTGAGCGAGGGCTATTCGATGGCGCTGCTGGAAGCCTCCGCCACCGCGCTGCCGATCGTTGCCACCGACGTGGGCGGCAACCGCGAGATCGTGCGCGACGGCAGCACCGGCAGCATGGTGCCGGCGCGCGACGTCGATGCGCTGGCGCAGGCGATCCTGCTGCTGCTGCGCGAGCCGGCCCGCGCCGCGCGGTACGGCACGGCCGCACGCGCGATGATGGAGGCCAGCGGCTCGCTGGAGGCGATGGCCGTGCGTTACGCCGCGCTCTACGAGGCGCGGAGGTCGGCGGCATGAAGCTGCTGGTGCTGACCAACCTGTTTCCCACGCCCTGGGACCCGCTGCGCGGCGCGTTCAACCGCCAGCAGTTCGAGCGGCTGGGCCGGCGCCACGCGGTGGACGTGCTGACCGCGGTGGATTTCCGCGAACGCCTGCGCGGGCGGCGCGGCGAGGTGCAGGTGCCGGGGCTGCGCACCGACCATTTCGTGTTCGTCTATCCGCCGCGCTTCGGGCGCGCGCTGCATGCGGCGTGCTGGCTGCTGTCGCTGCTGCTGCAGCGCGGCTGGCGGCTGCGCGCGGCCGGCTACGACTGCATCCTGGCGAGCTGGGCATACCCCGACGCGGTGGCGGCGGGCGGGCTGGCGCGCCTGCTCGGCATCCCTTGTGTGGTGAAGGTGCACGGCAGCGACCTCAACGTGCAGGCCACCCACGCGCTGCGCCGGCCGCAGATCGCGGCCAGCCTGCGCGCCGCCGCCGCGGTGGTGGCGGTGAGCCGGGCGCTGGCCGCCAAGGCCGTCGCGCTGGGCGTGGACCCGGCGCGCGTGCACACGATCTACAACGGCGTCGACGGCGGCCGCTTCGCCCCCGGCGACCGCGGCGAGGCGCGCGCGCGGCTGGGCCTGGAAGACATCGCCGGTCCGCTGCTGCTGTACGTGGGCAACCTCAAGGAGAGCAAGGGCTGCCTGGACCTGCTGGAAGCCTTCGCGACGTTCGCGGCGACGCAGCCCGAGGCGCGCCTGGTCTACGTGGGCGAAGGCGCGTGCCGCAACTTGCTGGTCGCGCAGGCACGCGCGCTCGGCATCGAGGAACGCGTGCGCCTCGCCGGCGCGATGCCGCACGCGTCGCTGGCCGACTGGTTCCGCGCCGCCGACCTGCTGTGCCTGCCCAGCCACAACGAAGGCGTGCCCAACGTGGTGCTGGAGGCGATGGCCTGCGGCACGCCGGTGGTGGCCACCCGCGTGGGCGGCATTCCCGAGGTGGTGCCGGAGTACGCCGGGCGGCTGGTGCCGCTGGGCGACCGCGCCGCGCTGGCCGACGCGCTGGCGCAAGCGGCGGCCCGGACATGGGATCATGCCGCCATCGCGGCACACGCCCGCAGCTTCAACTGGGAGTCCAACATCGACCAGCTCGACGCCATCCTGCAGCAGGCGGCGCCCGCCGTGGCCGTGGCGGAGGTGCTGCGATGAGGCAGCGCCCCATGCGGCAACACCTGCTGGGCCTGCTGCCGGAGCGCCTGGTGCTGGTGCACGGCCCGCGCGATCCGGGCGCGCTCTACCTCAGCTTCGACGACGGCCCGCATCCCGAGCACACGCCGCGGCTGCTGGACCTGCTGGGCGAACACGGCGCGCGCGCCAGCTTCTTCCTGGTCGGCCAGCGGGTGGAGCGGTATCCCGCGCTGGTCGAGCGCATCGTGGCGGAGGGCCATGCCGTGGGCAACCACTCGTACAGCCATCCGCTGTTCCGCCAGCTGGACCTGCGCGCGCAACTGGACGAGGTGGAACGCACCGACCGCCTGCTGGCGGACTTCGACCGCAGCGGCCCGCCGCGCTTCCGGCCGCCGCGCGGCGACCTGTCGCTGTCGCTGCTGCTGGCGTTCGCGCGGCGCGGCCGCAACCTCGCCTACTGGTCCTACGACAGCCTGGACTACCAGTCGCGGCCGTCCGCGGAACTGGCCGCGCGGCTGGAACGCCATCCGCCGGAAGACGGCGACGTGCTGCTGATGCACGACGACAGCGACTGCGCGGCGCAGGTGCTGGCGCGCCTGCTGCCCGCCTGGCGCGGCGCCGGCCGCAGCCTGCGCGCGCTGCCGCCGGTGGCGGCATGAGGATCCTCTACCACCACCGCACGCGCGGCCGCGACGTCGAGGGCGTGCACATCCGCGGCGTGGTCGGCGGCCTGCGCGAACTGGGCCACGAGGTCCGCGTGCTGTCCTTCCCCGGCGCGGACCCGGAGCAGGAACAGCCCGCCGGCCCCGCGCAGCCCAGCCGGCAGGGGCGCCTGGGCGCCCTGGTCTCGCGCATGCCGGGCGTGCTGTTCGAGATGCTGGAGCTGGGCTACAACCTGGTCACCGCGGTGCGCATGCGCCGTGTGTTCGCGCAGTTCAAGCCGCAACTGGTCTACGAGCGCTACTCGCTGTTCCTGTGCGCCACCGTGTGGCTGGCGCGGCGGCGCGGCATCCCGGTGATCCTGGAGATCAACGACTCGGCCCTGGTCGAACGCGTGCGTCCGCTGCGGCTGAAGTCGCTGGCGCGGCGCATCGAGCGCTGGTGCCTGCGCAACGCCACCGGGCTGGTGTTCATCTCCAGCTACTTCAAGCAGCAGGCCGAGACCGCCTACGGCGACATCGCGCCCTCGGTGGTGTCGCCGAACGCAGCCGACCTGACCCGCTTCGATCCGGCCCGGCACGACCGCGAACGCCTGCGCGCCGAGCGCGGCGTGGCGGGGCGCGTGGTGTGCGGCTACGTCGGCGCCTTCGTGCACTGGCACGGCGTCAACGGCTTCGTCGAGGCGGTGGCCGCGCGGCTGGCCGAGACGCCCGAACTGGTGCTGGTGCTGGTCGGCGACGGGCGCAGCCTGCCCGAGGTGCGCGCGCTGGTGCAGGCGCACGGCCTGGCCGACCGCATCCTGCTGCCGGGACGCGTGCCGCACAACGAGATTCCCGCCTGGATCGCCTGCATGGATTACGCGGTGCTGCCCGACTCCAACCACTACGGTTCGCCGGTGAAGCTGTTCGAGTTCATGGCGATGGGCGTGGCGATGGTCGCGCCCGACTACGCGCCGGTGGCCGAGGTGGTCAGCGACGGCCGCACCGGCTGGCTGTTCCCGCAGCGCCAGCTGCAGGCCTGCGTGCAGCGCGTGCTGGAACTGGCCACCCAGCCCGAGGAACGCCGGCACGTCGGCGCCGCCGCCCGCGACTACATCGTGCGCGAGCGGCAGTGGCGCAACAACGCCGAGCAGTTGCTCGGCCTGCTGCCGGAGGCGCAGCCATGAAGATCGTCGTACTCGTCGTCCTGGCGCTGGCCCTGCTCGCCGTCGCGGCGGTGGCGCTGGCGATACGCTCGCGCAACATGCAGATCTGGCTGGGCAGCTACCTGCGCCGCCGGCCGCCGCCGCGTCCGGCCAGCGGACCGGTGCACGTGATGTTCGCCTTCGTCGACCACTTCGAGCCGAACTGGGGCAGGGTGGACCTGGCCACCCAGCGCGCCCGCGTCGACCGCTGGTGCCACGACTACCGCGCCCTCGCCGGCCGCCACCGCGACGCCGACGGGCGGCCGCCGCAGCACAGCTTCTTCTATCCCGAGGAGGAATACGTCGAGGAACACCTCGACAAGATCGCCGCGCTCTGCGCCGAGGGCTACGGCGAGATCGAGATCCACCTGCACCACGACAACGACACGCCGGCGAACTTCATCGCCACCATCGACCGCTTCAACAAACTGCTGCACGAACGCCACGGCGCGCTGCCGCGCGACCCGCGCACCGGCCAGCTGCGCTTCGGCTTCATCCACGGCAACTGGTGCCTGGACAACTCGCGCGCCGACGGCCGCTGGTGCGGCATCAACAACGAGCTGATCCTGCTGCGCGAGCTGGGCTGCTACGCCGACTTCACCCTGCCCTCCGCGCCCAGCGACACGCAGACGCGGATGGTCAACAGCATCTACTACGCCACCGACGATCCGCTGCGCCCGAAATCGCACGACACCGGCGTGCCGGTGCGCGTGGGCGGTTCGCCCAGCGGCGACCTGATGATCGTGCAGGGTCCGCTGGGCCTGAACTGGCGCGAACGGCGCATGGGCGTGATGCCGCGCATCGAGAACGCCGACGTGCGCCGCGGCTGCCCGCCCACGCCGGCACGCGTGGACCACTGGGTGCGCACCGGCGTCCACGTCGAAGGGCGGCCCGAGTGGATCTTCGTCAAGGTGCACACCCACGGCACCCAGGAACGCGACATGGACACCTTGCTGGGCGAGGCGGCCGAACGCATGCATGCGCACCTGGAGCGCGCGTACAACGACGGCACCAGCCACGTGCTGCACTACGTCACCGCGCGCGAGATGTACAACATCATCAAGGCCGCCGAAGCCGGCAAGAGCGGCAACCCGGACGACTGGCGCGACTTCGAACTGCCGCCTCCGCCGCACAGGATGCGCGCCCCGGCGCCGGCCACCGCGGGCGCGGCGGCGGAGTAGCTCAGCCGGCCGCCACCCGGGGCGCGGGCGGCGGGAACTGTTCCTTCAGCCAGCGCTCGACATGCCCGAACATGCGCTCGCGGTCGCAGACCAGGGTGTAGGTGTGGTCGGTGCCGTCGAGCAGGTCCATGCGCAGCGCCGGATGGTCGGCCACCTCGCGACCGTAGCATTCGCGGAACTGGCGCGGATGGTTGAACTGCTCGCCGATGCCGCCGCTGTAGACGAAGTAGAGTTTCAGCCCGCGCGCCAGCATCGCGGCCAGTTCGCCGCGCACCTGCTCCTTCGGCGGATAGACGCTGCCGAAGGTGACCTCCTCCGGCGCCACCGCCTGGCGCAGCTTGCGCGCGAAGAAGCCGTGCCAGCGCGCCGGGCTGAGCAGCCGCGGCAGATAGTGGCGCAGCTTGAAACCCGTGGTGCGGTAGATGTAGCCGTCCAGGAAGATCGCCCCGGCCACGGCCGGTTCGGTGCAGGCCGCGGCGTGCGCGCTCTGCGCGCCGCGGCACAGGCCGACGAGCACGAAGCGCGTGCAGCCGGTCTGGGCGCGCAGCAGCGCGACCGCGTCGCCGACGTCGGCGCGGACCTGCTGTTCGCGCGAAGCGGCTTCCGCGCTGGCGCCGCTGTCGCCCATGGTGGAGAGGTCGAAGCGCAGGGTGGGATAGCCCAGCGCGTTGAGCCGCCGGGTCATGTCCACGTGCAGGCGGAACGGGCCCACGCGATGCATCAGGCCGGTGTTCAGCACGATCACGCCCACCGCGCCGTGGGCGCCGGTCGGCAACCCCACCATGCCCACCAGATGCCCGGCGCGGCCGAAGCGGAACGCGCGCTCCGGCATCATGCCGGCTGCCCTGCGGCATCCACGACCAGGCGCAGCAGGTCCGGCGCGAGGATGGCGTGCTCCAGCCGGTGCAGGTCGCCCCACTGCGTGCCTGGCCGCATGGCGACCACGCGCGCGCCGGCCTCGGCCAGCGGCGACCAGCGGCCGGCCTCCGGCTGCTGCAGCGAATCGACGATCAGGGTAGGCACCCGAACCGGTGCGGCGCGCCATGCGGCCACCTGCGCGCGCCAGTGCAGGCTGACCGGGAAACCCAGCCACTGCCCGCCGGCCTCTTCCGCGCTGCGCGGACGCACGTAGTGCAGCGGATCGTTGCGCAGGGTTTCCTGCCAGGCATCCAGTTCGGCCACGTGGCTCGCGCCGTCCAGCACCGGGTCCCACAGGATCAGCTGCGCGAAGCCCGCCGCCGGCGCTGCCGCCAGCGCCAGACTGCCACCCAGCTGGGCGCCGAAGCCGATCACCATGCTGCAGCCGCTGCGCACGCGCAGCTCGGCCGCCGCCTGGCGGATGTCGGCCACGCAGTTCTGCCAGTCCAGCGACCCGCTGTCGCCGGCCGAATCGCCGCTGCAGCGATAGTCGAAACGCAGCGCGCATACGCCCTGCGCGGCGAGGCCGGTGGCCAGCTGGCGATAGAGCCGGTGCGTGCGCAGCAGCGACTGCCCCAACGGCGGACACAGCAGCATGCCCACGGAAGCGTGGCCGCCAACGCCGTGGTACATCCCCATCAGCGCTCCATCGCGACCGAACTGGCAGGGTTCCGATGCCGGGGTCATCGCTGGTAGACGAAGCCGACGTAGACTTCGTTCGCGCGATAGCCCTGCCCCGGCGCGCTGCTGGTGCGGCGGCGGTTGACCAGCGACGCGCGCCAGCTCCAGTGGCTGTTCATGAACTGGCGCACGGCCACGCCGATGTTGGTGGTCGTGTCGCGGCGTCCCAGCAGCGTGGTGTAGGTCACCCGTTCGATGTTCGCGAAGGCGGAGGCCGTCAGCCGGGGGCTGATCCGGTAATCAAGGCCGGCCGCGCCGCCGCGGCCGGTCTGGTCGGGCTGCAACCCTTCCAGGTAGTGCAGCTTGTTGTACCAGGGCGACAGGCTCGCGGTGAGGCGTTCGTTGCTGTAGTCGTAGTGGCCCTCGAGGCGCTGCTCGAGGTAGACGCCGCTGCCGATCACCGCCACGCCGGTCTGGATGCCCAGCGGCGGGCTGGTCGGCGTGCCGGTGGTCGGCGGCCCGGCGAGGTTGATGAGATCCTGCGCGGCATCGGAATAGCTGCGCGTGTAGGCGATCCCGAACTCGTTGCGGGTGCTGGCGTGCCAGGTCAGGGCGATGCGCCCCATCGGATCGGAGACCGACCCGTAGCCCCGCTGGAAACGGATCCGCGACCAGCCGGCCGACGCGTCCAGGTCCAGGTGCGCCAGCTTGCGCGTGTAGCGCATGAACGCCTGGTCGCGGCTGTAGTCCACCTCCTCGCGATCGTCGAAGTTGACCTTCTGCGATTCGAGGTTGAGCGAAAGCTGGCTGGTCGGCGAAACGTCGCGGATCAGGCGCAGCGCCGCCTCGCCGCGCGAGGAATCGAACTGGGTGGTGCGCGAGGCGCGGCTGTTGATGTAGCGCAGCTCGGCCTGGCCGCGCGTCGCGCTGCCCAGGTCGAAATGCAGGGTCGGGCCCACCGTGAGCACGTTGGTCTGCTGCTGGTTGCCGGGCGCGTCGCTGGACAGCGCGCTGATCGGCTGCACGCTGGCGTAATCCTGCGCCACGAAGTCCAGCCGCTGCGGCAGCACGATCCAGTTCACCTGGCCGGCCAGCGAACCGACCTTCTGGTCCGAATAGGTGTTGCCCATGTAATTGCGGTATTCGGCGGCGCCGGACACGCGCGCCTGCACCGTGGCGCCCTGCTGGATGTAATCGAAGCCGAAGCCGGGCACCAGCACCCACTGGCTCACCGGCGCCGGGCCGCTGAGCGTGACGTTGTCGCTGTGTTCGACGCCGCCGTAGAACGAGTAGTCGAACTGTCCGGCGAACGCCGGAGTTGCGGCGAGCGTGAGCGCCAGCGAGACGGCACGGGCGAGCCGGATGGTCGAGGACATGGGTGGCGCTCCTGCATATGTTGCGCGGCCATGGCCTGCGTCCGGCCCCCCGACCGGAACCCGCAGCCGCCGCGGGGCCTCAAGGCACCTGGTTGAACACCACGCCGGCCAGCTTCTCCGGTTCGAATTGGGCCGCCGCCTGGCTGATCGCAGCCGGCGTGTCGCGACCGTAGCCGGCCACCAACACCACGAAGTCGGCAAGCTCCGAAAGGATGCGCGCGTCCGGCGAACCCTTGACGGGAGGTCCGTCTAGGAACAGGTAGCGGTCCGCATAACGGTGGCGCATGGAATCCAGCAGCGCATGCATGCGGAACGAGGAGAAGTACTCGCCGCTGGCTTCGCGCGCGTCCCCCACCGGAATCAGGCGCAGGCGCGGCACGCCGGTGGCGTAGATCTTCGAGGCGATGCCCTGGGCGGGATGCTCGAGGAAATCGATCAGGCCGCCGTTGGCCGCATCGACGCCCAGCGCGTGGTGCTGCTCCGGATAACGCAGGTTGCAGTCGATCAGCAGGCTGGTCCGCGCCTCGTCGAACGCAAACGCGGCGGCCAGGTTGCGCGCCACGAAGCTGGCGCCCGAGCGCGGGCTCACCGCCACCACCAGGGTGACGAAGTTGCCGGGTCCGGCCATGGTCAGCAGGCGCGTGCGGATCTCGCGGAAGGTGTCCGATTCCTTCCGCGACGAAGCCTCGCGGTGCACCAGCCGACGCTCCTCCAGCTGGCGCGGCGCCAGCGCGCGCGGCTCGGCCATCAGGGCGATGGTGTGCGCGGACACCTGCTGCGGCAGGTGGTCGATCTCGCCCGCCCCGTTTTCGCCGGCCTGCAGCACGGTGCCGGACATCGATTCATCGGGCTTCATGCCGCCCCCTTGAGCTTGAACACGAACAGGGCGAAGTAGGATACCGCCACGACCGCCAGGATCGTCGCCAGCATCAGGTTGCGCAGCTGTTCGCGGCGCTTGTCCTGCGGCGTGGCGTAGTAGGGCACGGTGGCCAGCACGGGCAGGCCGGTGAGCCGCTCCAGCTGTTCCGCCGAGCGCACCCGCGGGTCGAACCGCGCGACGCCGAACAGCAGCCCCAGCGGCAGCGCCAGGCCCAGCAGGGTGCCGGCCACGGCGAAGTGCAGGAAACGCAGCCCGGTGGGGATCAGCGGCATCAGCGCGGGGTTCTGCACCGCGAACGTGAGCCCCTGCTGGTTCGCGTCCAGGTCCATCGACACGCGCGCGTTCTCGCGGCGCTTCAGCAGGTCCTGGTAGACGTCGCGGTTGACGTCGTAGTCGCGCGTGAGCTCGGCCGTTGCATTCTCGGAACCGGCGATGCGACGGCTGCGCTCCAGCTCGGACGCCAGCATCGCCTGGCTCGCGTTCATCCGCGCGGTGCCGGCGGCGATCTGGCCGCGCAGGTCGGCGAGCTGGCTCTTGATCTGCTGGTACAGCGGGTTGAACTGCGCATTGCCCCCCAGCGACGGAGACCTGCCGCCGGGGTTCTGCCGGCTGCGCTCGGCCTGCGCCAGCTGCTGCTGCAGGTCCTGCATCTGGTGGCGCACGCGCACCACGTCGGGATAGTCGTTCGTGTAGGTGAGCAGCAGCTTGTCCAGCTGCGCCTGCAGGTCGGCCAGTTGCGCCTGGTAGAGGCTGGCCGTGGTCTGCACCGCGGAGACCGCGGATTCGCCCGACAGCTGTGCCGCCAGCGAGGCTTCCTGCGAGCGCTTCTCCATCACGTCCATGCGGGTGTTCTCCACCTGGGCGCGGAGTTCGTTGATGCGCGCGGCGGTGGCCGCCTCGGTGCCGGGGCGCGCATCGACGTTGTTCTCGCGGTAGACCTTGAGCTTGTCCTCGGCGCCGGTGAGCTTGCGCTTGTAGGCCTCGACCTGGCTGTTGATGAACTCGAACGCGTCGCGGCTCTCGCGCTGCTTGGAGGCCAGGCTCTCGCTGATGAACAGCTGGCCGAACAGGCGCGTGACCTTGTAGGTACGCGCGGGATCGGAGTCGTGGTAGCTGATCGTCAGCAGGTTGTCGCGCGAGAACCGCACCTGGGTGCGCGACTTGATGCCGTTGGTGATGCGGTCCAGCTCCACCGGGTTGGGGTGGCTGGCCAGCCAGCCGCCCTCGGCCAGCACCTTGTCCAGCACCTTCTGGCTGAGGATCACCGCCCGCGCGATGTCGGCGCGGTTGGTGGTGCCGGTGGGCGTGGCCGCGCCCTTCATCAGCGGCGCGATGATGTTGCTCTCCTGCACCAGGATGGTGGTGGAGGCCTCGTACTTCTTCGGCCACAGCAGGCCCAGCACCAGCGCCGCCAGCATGATCGCGGCGAAGACCAGCGCCAGCGCGACGCGACGGCGGCGGCCCTCCTCCAGCAACACGGGCAGCAGGGACTGGATGGATACCGGTTGTTCGTTCATGGCGCTCGCCTCTTCCTGAGCCCCGCAGCCTCTTCTCAGAAGTTGCGCTGGGGTACCGTTATCACGTCACCGGGTTGCAGCGGATAGTTCGTCCCGAGATCGCCGCTGTTGAGGATCTTGCTCAGCCGGACGGCATACGCCTGGCTGTCGCCCTGGCCGGCATGCCGGAACAGCTCGGTGCGGTCCGGCGCGGCGAACTCGGTGACGCCGCCGGCGGCGAGCACCACGTCGAGCACGGTCATGCCGGGGCGGTAGGGCAGCGAGACGGGAGTGCGCACGGCGCCGGTGACGCGCACGCGGGCCAGGTACTCGTGGCTGCGCAACTGGGTCAGGATCACCGCCACCTGGGGGTCGCGCACGTAGGCCTGGAGCTTGTCGCGGATCGTCGCGGCCACTTCCTCGGGCGTCTGGCCGCCCGCCTGCACGTCGCCGATCAGCGGCACGGTGATCTTGCCGTCCGGGCGCACCGGCACGGACACGCTGAGCTCCGGGTTGTGCCACACGGTGACCTGGAGCTGGTCGTCGACACCGATGCGGTAGTCCTTGACCGCCATGGCGTCAGGATTCACCTTCGGCGGCTGGGTCGACGGCGCCACCGAAGCGCAGCCGGCTACCATAGCTGCCAGGAAAAGCACAACTAGAACACTAAGGCGTTTCATGGACATCCCCTGATTCCGTGACGTTGACGTTAGCATATCGTGAACCAAGGGGGCGTAATTTCGATGTGAAATCCCGACCCTCCCCTACAACCCGAGGCCTAGGCTGACAATACGTAGCGCCATGGGATGACACGGTGACGAAGGATCGATGTCTGGCGGCACAAAAAAAGCGGCCCCTCCAGTCTAGGCGTTCAGTTAATCTGTTGATATCGACCCGCAAGGAACGCTACAACCCCCGGAGTTCACTCCGGGGGTTTCTTTTGCCACGCGCCTATCGCAAGAAGTCGGGGCCTCGGCTAAAGGTGATGTTGCCGTACTCCCATTCACCTTCGACCGTTGGGCGCCAGCGGTAGCTCATCCATCCAACCAGTTATTCATCTGCATGGGGAGATCGTCCGTGCGGCGATGCCGCCCTCGGCCGAAAGCCGCATCTGCTCGTCCGGAACCGGAGCTATCGTGATAGTCCTAGGTCGACTCGTTCACCAGGGCCCTGATTCGCTGCACATAGGACTCAAGCCTGCTATCCGATATTTTTCCACCCAGGATTTCAACATTCCCCCTGCGATGCTGGAGAAGCGCTGCCCGGATATCCTGCTCGCGCAGCCGCTGACCTACGCGCCGTCGCAGAGATGCAATCACCGCGTCCAGTCGCTTCTCGTCTGCAGGATGCGACGTGTGCCACGTCGGAAAACGCGCCCACGGCACCAGTTCCTCATAGATGACATTCTGCGTGTAGGTCCAGCCTAGCGACTGCTCCTCCGGATCAGCGTCACCAAGCGCCTCGCATAGGCGTTCCAACCTGCCGACATACTCGACGGCGTCTTTTCGGTTCCGCCACGGCGGATTGCCATCGTTAAACAGGTAGCCTGTCCCCGCGCCCTTGTTCGAAAACCTCCTGAGCTGGTCGAAGCTTGGACGCGCATGCAGGTTGCCGAACTGGCTGTAGTCGACATGATCGTTCACCACATAGCCAACCGGCTTGTAGTGCCGATTGAGGACAATCCTGTCTCCCACGTCGTCCACGACCTCGTGAACCACGTAGGGTAACCACCATCGCATCTCCGCCATCGCCAAGCTGTTGCTATTGATCCGATAGCGGGGACGCGACAGGATCGACTGCATGTAGTCGATGGCAAACTGGGTCGCATGCCACGGTGACACGAAGTTGGCGTGGATGGATTTCAGGTGCTGACCGAACGTTTGCGGCCTACGTTCTTCACCACCCTTGGTTGGACGCAGCGCTTCCTTCCAAGCTTCCTCAGATCGCTCGAAGTGGTAGGGAACAAAATCTCGATTGCGCTTCATCAACCACGACCAGTTCGCGAAACCTTCTTCGATGGCTACTTGGTCGAGGGCCTTGCTATGGGAGATGCTCGATGATCGAGCGAGAAGCTTCGCCTTGCGCTTGAGCTGCTCGATCTGGGCTGGAAAATAGTTTGATCGCATGACACTTCCCTGGTTGCGCCGCTAGCGATCGATGCGCCCGCACACCAAATCCTGCGGCAACCGGAAAGGGTCGACCACATAGCTGCAGCCATGCTGCAGTTCACGTTGCTTTTCGAGCTTCGCCAGCGCGGGCGGGCAAGCCGACGTTTCGCGGCTGGCTCGCACTATACACCCGAGCTTTGGTGGCGTTGCACGAGCGCCGACGTCAACACCATCCGAATGAATCAGTCGGCATCTACCACTGCGCGTGTCTCACGTACCGCAGTGGGCGTGGCTTTGGGTTAATCGTTCGTCTTTCCGCTTTCGACGGCGATTTCAGCCGGTCAATGCAGCTCACTGATGGCTCGGCAGCGGTCGGAGTGTTGCATGCGGCATGTTGGAGCAGGATCCAGCACCAGCACTCTGATCGCCGAGCGCACCATCGACTCCACCTCCTATGCGGGTGCCGTCATCGCTGCCGCCGCCTCCCTCAAGCATCGCCTCAGGTCGATACTGGCGTGGTAGACGAGCGCCACTGGATAGGTGCCGTACTCGCCTGCATGGGCGGATGCGTTTTGTGCCTGATAGGCGGCAAGTAGAGCCAGCAAAATGGCGTGTGCGTTCATCACCTCGCGCACCATGGGCTGCGGGACGCGAAGTAACCAGGTGAAGGCGACCGGTTTAAGCCGAGTATTAGTCGGCAGTGAAAGCGCTTGAGCCAATTTGCAAGCTAGGGCCACCAGTTTATTAGGATCGACGCGCACGATCCGCCGCAGCAGCTGAGACACTAAAGAGGGCACGTCCTTCTTGGCACCAGGCCGATATCCTCGAACGTTGGAAATACTGTCGAGGTGAATCCGATAATCGCTCAGAATCCTCGTGGCGTTGACGGCGTTCCCGTCGTGGAGTTCCGCCAGCAACGCCTCGACGGCTGCTTTGTGGCTGGCCAGCTGACCATAAAGACGGCCCAGCAAGGCCGATTCCAAATCAAAGACCAGCTCAGCAACGTTCTCGATCCGCGCTTCGGGCGCATTGAGCAACACCAGAGCTGATGCCCCGAAATCTTCGAACGCGAAGTAGGTTTCGCGCGAGGGTGCCACAGGAAACCAAGGCGGCAACGCCACCGGTGAACCGCCCTGGCTCAACCGGAATTCGGTGGTCGCCACCACAACGATGCTCAGTCGTTTGACGCTACAGGGCGCGAGCGACTCAAGCAGCTCCCGATGCAAATCGAAGAACTGATTGGCATCGCTCATCAAGATGTTGCTGTTTGTGAACAGGGGGTCTCGAAGGGGCAACCCGATCACGGCCTCACCATCGTCAGAGACGTTATGGAGCTCCTTGGCGAACCAGCCACGTGGCTGGTCTGTGACCTGAATCCAAAACAGCCGAAGGCATTGCCCCGGATTCCAAGGGGCCTGCGTGACACATTCAAGCACGCGTTCGGGGGTGAACTGCATCAGTTGATCCTTGGCATAACGGAGGCTGCAAGGCGCCCCATGAGCGGGATACCCAACAGCACTTGGCCGCCATGCTCCCGGAGGAAGTTAGCGAACTTGGCCTGGGCCAGCAGCCGGTCGGGCATGATATTGGTCGCCAGGGTGTACTTGGCTGCTATACCGCGATAGGCCATTGCTGTGCAGCGAAGCTTCTGTGGATGGGCTTGAGCAATGTCTCGTACAATTCCTGTGATGGCGTACAGCCAAGGGGTGTCGTGGCAGCACTGCTCGCCGAGATACTCGGCCAGCATGTTCTGAAACAGGCCGTAATGCGGACTGCGTGCCAGCCGTCCCACCGTGAGGCACTCCCTTGCGAAGTCCTTGTAGGTGTGCGCCTGCAGGCCCTCTCCCGGATAGTGGGCCTGCTTCACGATCAGCCAGTCGCAGAAATCGGTCATTAGATTGACCGTCAGATAGGGATGACCGTTGGTTTCCTGGTACACCGCATCCGCGAAGGGAGCGGTAAAGGGCAAGCGTGGCGAGAGCACATTGCGCAGGAACTGGTTGAACTCGGCTCCCTCGGCCGCGTGCTCGTGGCTAAATAGCGGGAAGCTGTGCTCACGGACGTTAGGGGTCAGCTGGTTCTGAGCCAGGAAGATGGCGTGAGCGTCTGGACGTTGACCCATGAAGATCAGCACGTTCTTCTGTGAGAAGGCGAGCATCTGACTCAGCAACGGCTGAGCCACGACGTAGCGGATCAAGGGATCGCGATTGCCCAGATGAAGCAGTAGGCCAAACAGGCTCTCGTACTCGTCCAGCAGGAAGACTTGCTTCTTGGCCGGAGCTAACCGGGTATGGGCCTGTTGGCATTCGGCGACAATGCTTTCAAAAAAATGCGGCTCAACCATCTTGCCGGCGGTCAAAGCCTGGCTGACGCGTCGCTCGAAGATGTTCTGGTCCAGCGCAGCCGGCTGATGGTCCATGGTCTGATAGATCACTTGCGTCTCCGGCCCCATCTCGGCCAGCCGGCGCGCTGCGGTGGTTTTACCTGAGCGGCGGACGCTGCACCAGACGAACACGCCGATGCCGCGCTGCAGATCCTGGAACACCTTACGAACGCTATAGCGTTCGACCGTCAACTGCTCACGGGACTGTGGCTCGTCCAGCGGGAAATCCCGGGCATGATTCGTCACGATACGAGAGGCGTCGATGGTCCCGGGCTGGATCGCCAGGTAAGCGCCTAGGGGTACCGCAGCGAGCTCAGCTAGGCTTTCGATATCGCTGGCCTCGGGACGGGTCGCAGAGGCGTCGATGACCTGCTCGTGTCCTTGCTTGTCGACCCATTCACGAACCGGCTTGTCCAGTGTTGCCATGGTGAGTGCCGCACGCAAAGCGAGGCTGTCGTCCAACAATCGGGTATCGTCCACCGTGCCGTTGTAATAGCAGCACACCAGAAGGTCACGCGGGACGTTGACCCCGTCGATGGAATAAATGAGGTCTAGACGCGGCACGTTGATGCCCACGCGACTCAGCCGTGGGAGCACGTATTGGTCGCCCATCACCCGGCTGGTTTGGTGCTGAACGGCCAGTAGCGCAGGCACGACTGTGCGCAGAGGCTCGTCGAACAATCCCGGATGCGAAGCCAGCAGCTCGAGGGCCTCCGAGCCACGCACGAATCCAAGGGCGGGCAACCAAGAGGTCAGATCTTGGGCCAAGAGCGCCGCCCCGGGCACATCGTCAAACGAGGCGTCTGCATAACCCTGGAGCACACCCACGATCATCATTGAGATGAGGTCCCAAGATAGGGCCGCGTCGTGCGCCTTGCGGATGACGTTACGGTGCTCAGCCAGTAGCGCCATGAGCAAGTAGAGGAACTGCCTTAGCCCATGAATGGACTTCGCATGTACGACCTCAATCGCCAAGCCACGGCCGCATGCATGCGCGTAACCGCGGGTGTAGATGTCCGTCGAGTGCCTGGCGAACAGCAGCTTCAAACCATCAATCACCTCCGCCCGCTCAGGCGCGTCATGCAAGCGCCGGTACGCATCCTGAAGGATGTAATTCATCCTCTCGCGATAGAAGGTGTTCCACTGGAAGATGTGCTTGTCGCGAAGCCCATCCAGGTGGTTTTGCCACGCCACGAGCAGGGCGGCGCATTCGATCGGTGCCGGCGGCTCCAGCCGCTGGTCCAGCAGCTCCGTCAAGTCGCGCCGTTTGCGCTTATGGAATTGATCCACGAGTCCGCGCAGCGTGGGCTGCAATAGACGAAGCTGATCGAGGCTGGCGCTATCGAGCAGTTCGCGAAAGGACTGATAGGCTTCGCCCCACGCGGTTTTCTCCACCCACGCCTGCAGCTGCAGCAACTGCTCCTGCACCCGCCCCTCTAACAGCGCCATATTCTTCCCCCGTTAACACATCAGGATGCTTCACGCTGATGTTGGGTCGGCGGAGCATCGCTACCGACATCCTAAGAGAATTCTGGGCAATGGCGAAGTCTTGACGGGCCGGGCCGGTCTTGCGTTGCCTGCGTCCCGCCCTTGTGCGGCAGTCGGCGACCTCGCGGCCAGCGCGGCATTTGTCAGTTCAGGATCGACAGATCCGCGCAGAGATGACGCCAATGGGTGGCGTCAACGCCAAGGGAGCGGCCCAGGACAAGGCAGTGTCCGCCGCGGCCAGTGTTGTCGAGGCGCCGTCGCCTATCGCACCCGCGGCAGTCGTGCACATGAAGGAAGCACTGAAAAAGGCCGCCGCATGCTGCGGCACCTCGGGGAGCCAATGCGCATGACGTGATCACCGCGAAGTTGGTTGACGGGCGTCCCCCTGCTACGGTCTTCCCGAACGATTCTCAAACCGTGATCGACCTGGTCAACGAAGATGCGGATACGTTGTCATGCGACGTTGCCCTAGCGTAGGGCTGGTCCTTCTGGATCGCGAACTCGTCGTCAACTTCTTCGGCAACTCACGCCTCCTCCGGCCAAGCAAGTCGAGTGGAGTAACGAAGGGGGCCGAAGCGACCCGCTTCAATCCCCGGATCGACCTCATCTGGAGACTTCAGCATCGGGCCAAATCCGAGCGGATGGTATAACAACGCCATGCTCGAAATATCCTCAAGGGTTGGGAAGTGTCGTGCGATGGAAACTGCGCTCCTCCTGACATCAAGTGGCAAACTGCGATCCCGGGCAAGCTCAATCAGAAAGCCGCCAGCCCATACCAACGCTCGGGTTCTTTCATTCGGCATGGTCATGGTCGATCCTCGTGGAAACTGTGTGACATAGCTTCCCTTGAAATCGTCGCAAGAGTTGCGACCAACCCATCCATATGCATCGGTCGACACCCTCCGGCACCGTCTCATTCGGTGCGACCCACGCACGGTAGTTTTCTTCGGTCACAAGACATCGCTGTGGGGATCCGCATGCACGAAAAACGTCGCATTGCCCTTGACGCGCCAATACTTCGCGCGAGGCGTACTGTGTCGATTGCTTGGTGGTCTGGCATGAACTCCGTGCAGCCGAGCCGGAACTCACCGATGCCATCCTGGAAATGGGACTCGATGAGCCTAATGCGGCACAGTGGATCTGCTAACTTGGTAAGGAGGGCGACTCGCTTGCAGGATGGGTCGTTGCCGGCCGTAGTGTCGATGCCCTGTCGACGGTGCAGCTAGCCATGCACGGATTTCTTGATTAGCTTTGGGGGCATTGCATGAGCACCAACCTCCACCCTTCTGAACGAATCAGTCGGCATCAAGTCCTGAACGCGTTATACATGAGCCACAGGCGAACAGAGCCCGGGCTATTCAACTCTCGAGGGCGTCGCGAACGGCTTGCTTCCGACCGCGCTGTACGGATGCTCGTGGCAGCCCTGGGAAGCCCAGGAAAATGTGTGAGATCACGATAGTGCCATGAGCCGGCGCTTTCTCACGCGATCGCAGGTGCTCGGTGTCGAATAGCGATTCGTCAGGGAAAAAGTCTGATGGTGCACGGGTCTGCTTGCCGCCGACGGTTTCCATGTACAACAAGGTTTTGGCTTCCGAGCCGTTGAGCCATTGGGCCAACGGCGGCACACAGTCGTCCGCGTGCGTGACCAGGATGCCGACCATCACGGCCAGTGGCTGGCGCAGGCTGTATTCACCCGTGACGAAACGCAGGATGCCCTCTTCGCCGACGTAATAGTCGCGGTGAGACTTCTGGTGTCCCAGCTTCTTGAACTCAAACACGAGCTCCAGGGCCGGATCTTCCTTGTTGGAGAAATACTGAATATCCGTGCGTTTGCGCTCGACTATACGCACGCCTTTGGGCGTGGTGCGTCGAAGTTTCCCCCGTCGCGTCTCATAGGTCCACAGGCCCGTGAGTTTGTGAATGGCCTTAGTGTCATACAAATGCTGACCCAGTAATTCGGTCAGGCACGGTTCCTTCTCGTGGGGATTGAACGTCTCCGGGCTGCTCATTACCAGCTCGTCCCAAGCAGCGTGAAGCGCACGGACGACCGTGGGAGCATCACCCGCCTTGAATGCTCGATGCCACGACGTCCTGTCAGTCATCAAGCGGCCCGCTCCTTGGCACGTGGCACTTGGGTGGTCGCCTCGACGATGCGCTCGGCATCGCGGTGCGCCTGCCGGCGAAGCCAGAGGCGTTCGGCCTGCGGCTTGATGAGGTAGACGGCGTCTCCGGCCACCAGCACGACGTCGGGTACGAAATACAGGCCGTCGCTCACCGACAGCGGGAGAAGGTCACGCTGCCGCAATTGGGCCAAGACCTGTTGCACGACGGCATCGTCATGGGTGCTATGCGCCTTGGGTTTGCCTGTGGGAGTCAGCGAGACGCGCACGATCCCGAACGGGCCGCTGCGATCCTGTCGTGTCAGGAAAGCCTCGACGGCAAACCCCCCCTCACCGCCGCGTGCATCACGCCAGGCCTCCAATTCGGTTCGCAGTGCAGTCGTGTAGGCCGCGGCCTGGGATTCGGACACGCGCAGGCGTGCCAGTTCGAAGACGCGCGACAACCCATAGGGGCGCATCGCCGGCAGGATGGATTCCACCGTCTCGTGCACCATCGCCTGGGTATCGTCATTGAGGCCGAAGTAGTTCTCCAGCAAGCGTTCCACGTCGGGCCGCCGCTCCATCCAGCGCTGTTCGCGCTGCAAGGGGTTCGTGCGCTCCAACACGCGGGTCATGTCGGCCACCTGCCGAACGATCGCCCGGGCGGCCTCCGGCTGCGGATGCCGCTCCGGCGGATAGAACGGAAAGCGGTCGATGTCGGTCAACGACACGCGGTCACGGTCGCTGAGCAACTGGTAGAGCTGCGTCACCATGAAGTAACGCACCAGATCCGAGCGCAAGTAGATGGCCGCGAACCGCAGCAGGTCTTCGTCCTCGACCGGGCCGACGATGACACCCACACTGCTCATGAACGATGCCGGGCCGTTCACGAACGCAGCACGCACTGAGCGATCCGGGGCGGGTCCGTCCGGGAACAGGATGCGCGGCCCATTGAAGAGATCCATCAGGTCGTCCGGATCGCGAGGCAGGTGTGTGATCTCGCGTCGCGGAAAGGGCTCGGCTTCCGCGGGCAACGCCACCGGGCAGTCGTAGAGATGCGACGGACGAATGAACGGACGATCCCAGAGCGGTCGACTGCTGACCCAGTCGGTTCGCGGTACGGCATTGTCGGTGCGGTGGAATCCCTTGCGTCGCCGCCACCGTTGCCGAGGACCGCGAAAAAGGTCGCCGAAGGTGCCGCGCAGCCTTAGCTTGGCCCACAGCGCCAAGTCGAAATCATCCCCCCACATCCGGGTCACCAGCTCCCGGTTCGAATGGGCGATCGCCTGGGTCTGTACTTCGTGACGATCCACTCCATGCAAGGTCAGACGACCGAAGGCTAGGCCGACGTCGGCCTTGGGTGCCCAATACTCGAAGGTCTCAGTGGGCGGAATGGTGTGTTGGCCGGTCGCGTCCGGGCCCCGACGCTCTGCGAGCAAGACCACACAGGAGAAGCGCCCGTCGTCGAACAACAGCTCCTTGAGGTCACCGAAATTGATCACGCGACGCCAGATGACACGCGTCAACCAGCCGGCCAGAAACTCTTGGCTGGTCGACTTCAGCAAGAGGCTCATCGGCAGGATCAGGCAGAGGCGCCCGTTTTCCGCCAGGTAGTCTTCCGCGCGCCAGGCGTAATCGGCCGCCATCTGACGCAAGGCGCGTGGCACCTTCTCCTGTGCCTCCTTCGACACCTTTTCCACCCATGTATCCGCCGAGGTGCGTTCCCCCGGATCAGGCTCCATCCACGGAGGATTGGACAAACACAAAGTGAGGTCGCGCCGCTTCAAGTGCGGATTGGTCGGGGAAAAGAAGTCGCCCTCGGCATCACCGCTGAAGAGGTTCTTGCCTTGCAGCGTCGGCAGTTTGACCTGCGCGTCCTCTTGCAATGCCACGATGTCGTTCGGCTCCAGTCGTTCGAGCAACGACAAGTACAGACTGAACGCGGTCACCTTGCAGGCGGCCCTGCTTAGGTCGCTGCCGAAGATGTGTTCCTTTAGGAGCGTGATGCGTTCGCGCAGCGACAGCTGCACACCCTGCCGGCGTGCCTCGGCCTCGCCAAGCATGCGGCGGAAGGCGGTGGTCAAAAGAATGCCCGAACCGCAGGCGCCATCGAAAATGCGCTCGGCGAGCACGTCGCGCGAGTGCTCAAGCGCCTGGGTCACTACCAGGTTGGCCAGATGCCGCGGGGTGTAGTACGCCGCCAGTTGCTTCTTCGAGTCTCGTCCCAGGAACGACTCGTAGATACCCGACAGCAATTCCACCGGAATGTAGCGGAAGTTGTACGGGAAGAAGCTTGGCTGGGCTCGCTCCAGGTCTGTGGCATCGAGAAAGTCGCTGATGATCTCGTACCCGCGGTCGGACAACTCCACCCACAGGGAGGTGGTCCCGTTTTCGGGCTCGAGGAAGTCGCCGTTGAAGTCCTTCTTCAGGCGCGCCAGAAGGTGCTCCAGCCCGGCCCGGTCACGTTGTGCCACCAGTGCACGCAGCACGCCGACCTTGCGTTTGTCGCGATAGACCGGGCTGACGATGCCGCGGTGTTCCAGATACGAGACAAACAGCACCTGGCCCACCAGGTACTGTGCATCGTCGCGCGACAACGCTGCCCCCTTGGGGGACTCGGCTGCCAGGTGTCGTACCGTCTCACGCAGATTGGCGAGGAGCTTGCGGTCTACGCGCTCTTCCTGCCGGAACCAATCGGGATATCGCTCACGAACGTCGCCGGACTGGATATCAGCACAAGAGAGCGGGCCATCCGGTCGTGCGTCGGAGAGCGACAGGGCGGTGCCTGCGGCCCGCTTGGGTACGACCGGGACGGGCACGACGGTTTCTGCCGTGCACACCAAGAGAACGGACAAAAGCCCCTGGTTCCACACGCGCTGACGCAGCGTCGTAAGGCGCGCTTCATCGAGCAGCAGTGAGCCGTCGTCGACCAGGAAGCCGACCGTAGGCACCCCTTCAACATCGAAGACGGCTTGAACGCCGACCGAGTCGGTCGGCTGGAGCAGGTCGTGGAGTTCGGGTGCGTAGGGGTGGCGACTCGACGCTGACCCGGCCATATGCAGGGACGGCGAGGCCGAGTCGTAACCCAGTCCATTCAGCCAAAGGTGGAGGCGTTTGTCCGTCATCGCACCGTACTGATCTGTCGCGTCCCAATGGTGGCCTAGTAGCACCGTATTGCGATAGTAAGCAAAATATGTAGACTACGCAACATCATTGCTATACATGTTTTGATTGATATGGCCTTGGCGTCAGCGATGGACCTGACTTTTGCCCAGCGCGAACGGTTTCGTTTCGTCGAGTCCACGCTGCTTTGGGAGGGCGGTATCCAGCGGGCGCGCGTGAGCGAAGTTTTCGGGGTCGCGCGCAATCACGTCACGAAGGATTTGCGTGACTACGAGACGTCCTACCCCAAGAGCCTTGTCTTCGAACCGCGTCAACGGATCTACGTGCCGGGTCCACGCTTCAAGCCTCGGTTCGCCTCGGATGATCCGGCGGAATATCTGGCGCTTCAGCTGACGTATGCAGAAAGCGGCTCGACCGCCATGCTGCCGCTTTTGGCGGGCGGCCCCGTACCGACGATGGCTGTGCCGATGCCGGACCATGGCATCACCAAACCCGTACTACAGACCCTCGTGCAGGCCATCCGTCAGAACCGTGGCGTCGAGGTGCTCTATCACTCCATGAGTGCCAACCAGCCGACTCGCCGCACGTTGTGGCCACATGCGCTCGTGCATACCGGGGTGCGATGGCATGTTCGCGCTCTGGACGAACGCAGTCAGGAATTTCGCAACTTCGCCCTGCAACGGATGGAATATCCCACGCTGGCGCTTTCGCAAAGCCCAAAATCCAGCGAAGATGATGAGGATTGGCAAACTAGCCTCATGCTGGAGGTCATCCCTCACCCGGCGTTGAATTCCCACCAACAGCAGGTGGTGGCACGCGAGTTCGGCATGCGGGCCAACCGGCATGGACCGGTCTGGTCTGTGCCATTGCGCCGTTGCTTGATTGGGTATTTCGCCCAGCGATACGGCCTGGATCAGCCGAAGGCCAAGCCTCCGAAGCAGGTGGTAATCCTGCGCAATCTATCGATGGCGAGCCCTTGGTTCCTGCCAGGCAAGGCTCGCTAGCCGCCTTCAAATGCCAATATTTCATCCAGAGTCCAGACGCGATCTGTCAGCCCCAAGCGCTGTGCCGGTGTCGTCTTCTGCTTGCCGGTCAGGTGGAAGTTGTAGGTCACACGGAAGATGTCGAGCAAGCGGATCACCACCAGCGCGCTGTAGGCGCTGTAGCCGTAGAACGCTCGGCCATCGGCACTCGAACTGTGGATCGGGCGCTCCAACAGGTGAATCTTGCGCCGAATCTGCATGAAGTAGCGGTCAATGCTCCGCAAACTGGCGCGTGCATACCCCTGCAGCAGGCGACCCGTCTCGCGCTGCCCGTTGTCGGTTAGGCAAACACTGGCGCGCTCCGGCTCATTGATGGCCGGATAGGGATGCACGATCCATCGATCCCGCGGGCGCGGGATGTTCTGCACCGCAACGCGGTAGCGCGCGGCCAGCATGGCAAACAACACTTCGACGTCGCTTCGGCCAGGATGGTTCGTCCGCTCCCGTGCCAACGCCGCCTCCGCCTCCCACAGCGCTGCTCGCTTCGCGTTCACCGTCAAGGTCTTGTTGATACGGACCAGAAAGGCATCAAGCGAGCCACGCCGTATGCGGTCGGCAAAGGTCAGCAAGCAGGTACGTTCGATGCCAGGCTCGCGATCCAGCGAGAACTGAATATGGTCGGCACCCGCGAGCAAGCGACGAAGCACCTGGAAATGGGCAGCCATGGCGATGTTTTCGTGCACTGGAGTGCCACGACTGGCGGGACGGAAATCTTCATGCGTCGTCAGTTCGGCTTCGCGATCACCGGACGGCGACGCGTCCAAACGCTCATGAGGCAGCCAAAGCCGGGCGAAGCGGCGAAACCCCACGTGCAGGTCTGGGTCACCCGCCTCTCTCGCCGCGAGATCACAGGCGAAAGGATCCGCGTCCGGATCGAAATTCACGTGCTGCGCCAGGATATAGCCGGATTTACCCTCAGCGCTCGCGGTGGCCATTAATACACTTTGCCGCCGGTCTATGGCACTCGCCCAATTGAGCAGATGCTCCTGCCGATCCGTGGCGATGTGGACGTTACCCAGCAGTTTTCCTGCCAGTAAGGGGCGTTCGTGGAACGCGGCAAATGCCCGACACCGTTCGTGGATGAGTTCGATTCGCTGATAGAGCGTCGCCGGTCGGATGTCGGCGATCTCGCAGAGGCGCCGCATGGCCACGCGATTTATGAGGTAGCGGTAGACCTCGAGCGTCTTTTCAGGCTGACGCAATCGGTGGGTGACGGAACGGCACGACGAGAACGTTCGCCGACACACGCGACATCGATAGCGCGGTGAACCAGTGTCGGTCCGGCCAAAGCGCTGGTAGGCCTCCGGCGCTTCGACTACATCCCGCCCCTGGTTTTCACACCCTGGGGTTCGGCAAGCACTCATGGGAGTCGGGCGGTACCAGGTAAGCAGTCGATCCCGCTCCTCGACGACCGCAGCATTGCTGATCAGAGCGGTCGTCTCTTTGCATTGCCGGCATTGCAGGCTCGACCGACCCTTGGATGCCGCCGATGTTCCTATGACGATGTAGGCATCCGGTTGATCCGGGTTCGTCCAGCGACTCACCCCTTCGAGGGGATGCACACCAAAGCTCGGGCAGCGAGGGTTCCGGCAGCAGTTTAGCTGCATGCCGTTGGCGGCGGATGGAACACGAGATCCCGACTTCTTTCGATAGGCACGTGGCAAAAGAAAACCCCCGGGACGAATCCCGGGGGTTATAGCGTCCCTTGCGGGGCGATATCAACAGATTAACTGAACGCCTAGCCCTCCAGTGGAGGGGCCGCCCGCGGTCCAGCACCGTTCCCGTGCAGGCCGTGCCCTGACCGGGGCCACGGCGGGATGGCGGCGGGCAAGCCCGCCGCCCGGGGTCATTTCACCTCGATCACCACCAGCCCCTGGGGCGGGATGTCCAGCCCCAGCTTGCCGCCGTGCACGGCGAGCTGCTCCGGCGCGCTGGGCTTGCCCGCCTCGCGCAGCTGTTCGATCTGCTCGCGGCTGGGGAAGGCCGGCCGCCCCATGCGGTCGAACGTGGCGATGACGTTGCCGTGGTTCTCGTCCAGCCGCCACACCTGGGCGGTGGCCTGCGCCGGCAGCGCCGACAGCTCGACCTCGAAGTGCCGCACCTCGCCCTTCGGCTTGCCGACCGTATAGGCGGCGGTGTCGCCCACCGGCGGCGCGTAGTTCCACAGCGCCAGCACCACGGTGCCGTCGGCGCGGCGGGTGGCGATGGCCGAGTCGGAGGCCACCGGCAGCCGCACGTCGCCCAGCCTGTGCAGCATCGCGAACGCGTTGAACGACGGCTTGGCGATGTTGCGCTCGGCGATCAGCCCGAAACCGCCGTAGAACGGCGAACGCACCACGCCGCCTTCCTCGAACACGTCGGAGAACGTCCAGTAGCTCATCGCGTCCACCTTGCCCGCGCAGGCGCGGATGGTGTTCGCGAGCCACGGGCCCATGTACACGGTGTCGGTGACGTTCGGCAGGTTCGCGTAAGAGGCGTTGTACTCGCTCATGAAGAACGGCAGCTTCGAATACGGCGAGGCCTGGATTTCCTTGTGCACCTTGTCCACCGCGCGGCACACCATGTCCTTGCGCGGGATGTTCTCGTCGGTGCGGAACACGTTCTCGGCGGTGTCGTCGCCGTAGACGTGGGTGCTGACGAAGTCCAGCGGCACGTCGGCCGCGTGCACGTGCCTGAGGAAGCCGGCGACCTCGGCGGCCTGCGCGGTGGACGGGCCGCCCACGCGCAGGCGCGGGCTCACCGACTTCAGCGCGCGCGCGGTGTGGTCGTACAGCGTGTAATACGTTTCCATCTTGGGGTTGCCGGCCCAGAAGCCGATGTTCGGCTCGTTCCACACCTCGAAGTACCACTGCGACACCTCGTCGATGCCGTAGCGCGCGACCAGGTGCTGGGCGAACGCGCGGATCATGCCGTCCCACAGCGCGTAGTCCTTCGGCGGCGCGACGTTCGGGTGGTACCAGAAGTCCTGCAGCGCCTTGGGATCGGAGCTCAGGTCCCTGGGCATGAAGCCCAGCTCCACGAACGGGCGCACGCCGCGCTCCAGCAGGCCGTCGTAGATCTGGTCGACGTAGGAGAAGTTGTACACCGGCTGGCCGTCGCCGCCCGACTTGTCGGCGGCGTTGTAGAACGGCTGGCCGGCCTTGCCGAGCTGGAACAGGCCCACGTCGTCGTCGAGGATGCCGTGGAAGCGCACGTAGCTGAAGCCGGTGATCCGCTTCGCCTCCGCCAGGTCCTTGCGATAGTCGTCGCGCAGCGTGAGCGAGGCGCGGCCGGAGCCGAACATCTCCTCCCAGAAGTGCGGGAACGGCGTGCCGTGCGCCTTCGCGTCCACGCGGACCTGCACCGCAGCGTTCGCGGCGGCCGCCACCTGCGGCGCGCCGACGGCAAGCAGGGCCGCGGCCAGCAGCGCCGCCAGGGCGTGGGTCCGGGCCGGTTTCGTCTTCTTCATCTCGTTTCCTCCGCTTCCGTGTGCTTGGTGGGATGGCCTTGCGGCTCGTCCAGCGCCTCGCCCTGGCTGGCGATCACCCGGGCATACAGCCGGGCGCTGGCCTTGGGCGTGCGTTTCTGCGTGGCGAAATCGACGTGGTACAGCCCGAAGCGCTTGGCGAAACCCAGCGACCATTCGAGGTTGTCCAGCAGCGACCACGCGTAATAGCCCCTGAGATCGATACCGGCCTCGATCGCCGCGTGCGCGGCCTTGAGATGCCGGCGCAGGTAGTCCGTGCGCAGCGGATCGTGCAGCACCTCGCCCTGCACCGACGGCGGGTCGTAGAACGCGGCGCCGTTCTCGGTGATGTAGAGCGGGATGTCGCCGTAGCGGCGCCGGAACCCGGTCAGCATGTCGGTGAGGCCCTGCTCGTAGACCTCCCAGCCGGTCTCGGTGCGGGTGACGTGCGGCTGCGTCACCGGCGCGGCGCGCAGCGGCCACGCCTGCTCGTCGTGGCGCACCACGGCGCGGGTGTAGTAGTTCAGCCCCACGAAATCGACCGGCTGCTTCGTCAGCCGGAAATCGTCCGCCGGGAAATCCGGCCAGGCGGCGCCGTACACCTCGCGCAGCTCCGGCGGATAGCTGCCGAGCAGCGCGGGATCGGCGAACTGCTGGTTCATGTAGGCGTTCGCGCGGCGCGTGGCGGCGAGGTCGTCCGCGCTGTCGGAGGCCGGGTACTTGGGCTCGATGTTGAACACCACGCCGATCCGGTGCCGCCCGTGCGCGCGATAGGCCTGGATGCCGGCGCCGCTGGCGCGCATCAGGTTGTGCGCCGCGATCGGCGCCTCGTACAGGCTGCGGTGGCCCGGCGCCAGCGTGCCGCGCAGGTAGCCGCCGTCCACCACCACCCAGGGCTCGTTGAGCGTGGACCAGAACGGCACGCGGTCGTCCAGCGCCTTGAACATGGTCTGGGCGTATTCGGCGAACCAGTGCGCGCTGTCGCGGTTGAGCCAGCCGCCGCGGTCGTCCAGCGCGGCCGGCAGGTCCCAGTGGAACAGCGTGACGTTCGGCACGATGCCGTTTTCCAGCAGCTCGTCGACCAGGCGCGAGTAGAAATCGAGGCCCTTCGGATTGACCCGCCCGGTGCCCTCGGGCAGCACGCGCGCCCAGTTCACGCTGAAGCGGTAGCTCTGCAGGCCCAGCGCGCGCATCAGGCGCACGTCGTCCTTGTAGCGGCGGTAATGGTCGCAGGCCACGTCGCCGGTATCGCCGTCCGCCATCATGCCGGGCGTGTGCGCGAAACGCTCCCAGATGCTGGGGCCGGCGCCGTCGGCCAGCGGCGAACCTTCGATCTGGTAGGCGGAAGTGGCTGCACCCCACACGAAGTCGTCGGGGAAGCGGAATCGTCGGGTCATGGCCACACGAACTCTGAAATGCCGCAGCGCGGCTTGATGTAATCGATTACATCCCGAGAATAGCCGAACGCCGTCCCGGGATGCACTCCCCAGTAGTCATGTCCCGCGACAGCGAACGCCGCAACGCGACATCCACCCCGGAGCATGCAACGCCGATGGCCAAGGTCAGTCTCGACAACGTGCGCAAGGTCTACCCCGACGGACATGTCGCCGTCGCCGGTGCCAGCTTCGACATCGGCGACGGCGAACTGCTGGTGCTGGTGGGGCCGTCCGGCTGCGGCAAGACCACCCTGCTGCGCATGATCGCCGGGCTGGAAAGCGTCAGCGCCGGCACGGTGCGCATCGGCGACCGCGTGGTGAACGAGGTGCCGCCGAAGGATCGCGACATCGCCATGGTGTTCCAGAACTACGCGCTCTACCCGCACATGACGGTGGCCGAGAACCTCGGCTTCGGCCTGCGCCTGCGCGGCCTGCCGCGTGCGGAAATAACGCAGCGCGTGGACGAGGTGGCGCGCCTGCTGGAACTCGACCAGCGGCTGGACGCGCGCCCCGCCGCGCTCTCCGGCGGCCAGCGCCAGCGCGTGGCGCTGGGCCGCGCGATGGTGCGCCAGCCCGCGGTGTTCCTGCTCGACGAGCCGCTGTCCAACCTCGACGCGCGGCTGCGCCTGTCGATGCGCGTGGAGATCGCGCGGCTGCACCGGCGCTTCGGCTCCACCACGGTGTACGTCACGCACGACCAGGTCGAGGCGATGACGCTGGGCCAGCGCATCGTGGTGTTCGACCGCGGCGTGATCCAGCAGATCGACACGCCGATGCGCCTCTACCAGCGCCCCGCCAACCTGTTCGTCGCCGGCTTCCTGGGCAGCCCCGGCATGAACCTGCTGCGCGGCACCCTGCATGTCGACAATGGCCTCGCGCTCGCCACCGCCGGCGGCGTCATCCGGCTCGGCACGGCGCCGCAGGCTGCCGCGCTCGACGGCTGGCGCGATCGCGAAATCATCCTCGGCCTGCGCCCGGAGGACCTGCATCCGCTCGCCGCCGATGATCCCGGCCCCGCGCTGGAAGCGCGGCTGGAAGTGCTGGAGCCGGTGGGCAACGAGGTCTTCCTCAATCTGCGCCATGGCGATGCCGCGCTGGTCGCGCGCACGCCGCCGGGTACTGCCTGCGCGCCGGGCGAGATCGTGCGCCTCGGCATCGCATCGCAGCGCGTGCACTTCTTCGATCCGCACGACGGCACGCGCATCGACTGAAACGGCAAGGTCTACGCGGACAGGCGGGCGGATCACGGCGTGCAGATCCCGAGTCGCTGCGCCACCTCGGACGCCAGTTGCCACGGCTCGCCCCGCGGCGTGGTCGGCTCCGCCTCGCGCGAAACCGCCCACGCATGTTCCATCGCGTACCAGTCGATCGCCGCGGGCGGCTTGCCGGTCGCCAGCGATTGCTGCAGCGATTCGAAAAAGCGGCGCCAGCGCGGCGCATACAGGCCGCTCACCAGGCCGGACAACTCGCGGTTGGCATAGTCGTGGAGGCCGCCGCGATCGGCGTCGCCGCGGTCGCCCCAGATGGTGATCAGCGTGCGCTGGTCGTACTCGAATTGCGCCGCCTCGGCTTCGCCGGCCGCGGCCGCGCGTGCCGGCGCCAGCCAGTTGCCGAGCAGGAACCCGGGATCGCTGGCGAGCAGGCGGTCGAGCAGCGCCATGTTGTCCAGCCATTCGGTGGACAGGGCGTGCAGGCGCGCGGCGTCCTTCGCCTCGTAGGCTGCCTTGATCCGGGGCAGCAGCAGGCGGGCGTGGTTGGCCATCGTCTGCCGCGCCACGTCCACCACGTCGTGGCGGTAGGCGCTGGTGTCGCGCAGCGCGGGGGCCACCTGCAGCAATTCGCAGATGGCCCGGTCGAAATGCCCGGCGTCGTAGCGCATCTGCTTCGGCGACCATGACGCCGCCGTCGACACGTCCAGCGCGGGGCGCGCGCTGAACAAGCCGTCCTGCGGCTCCGAGTCGCCGTTCGACGGCATCGCATAGGCCGTTTCGCCGAGGACGCGCCACGCGGCCTCGCCATGCGCGTCGGCGCCGCCGTAGCGGTGCTCGGCGTAGGCCTTGAACCAGGCGGCTTCGTCGTGCGGCACCGGCTCCCACGCGAGCGCGGTGAACAGGGCGAACGCCGCCGGATCGATGCCGCTGGCCTCGGGCATCCAGGCGATGCCGCGCAGCTTGCTGCCGGGCTTGTCGCGCCATGCCGCAAAACGCTCGAGCCACACGCCGGCGTTCGCGCCCAGCGTGGTGTGGCCGCCGAAGTTCGGGATGCTGCCGAAGGCATACGGCGTGTCGTGCCAATCCTTCTCGCGATCCAGCCCGTCGTGGCGGTCCGACAGGCCGTCGACGATCAGCAGGCGCTGCTTGTCCACGGCGTCGAGCACGTCCGGCAACGGATTGTGCTGCCAACCCAGCAGCACCCAGCGCGCGCCCGGATGCGCGGTTTGCAGCGCCTTCATCACGCCGCGGGCGGCATCCGCCACCGGCACGTCGCCGGCGCGGCCGCCTTCGTGCAGCAGATCCATCTTGTACATCGTGCCGTCGCCGAACAGCTCGCGCTGCTGGCGATAGAAATCCGCCGCGACCTTCGCGAACAGCGGGTCGCGCGGATCGAGCCAGTCCGGTCGCGCGAAGCCGCCCCACTCGCCCTGCGCCACCACGTTCGCGCCGGGATGCTTCGCCGCAAAACCCGGCGGCACGGTGCCGAACCAGCCGGGGAACACGGGCGTCATGCCCAGTTCGCGCAGGCGCGCCACGATCTTCCGCGCCAGCGCCACGCGGCGCGCGTACTGCGGCGGCGACAGCGGCGCGTCGAACTCGGACATGTTCTGCAGCAGCCACCACGGCTGGTGCGCGGCGGCGGGAATCCACGCGCGCATCTGCGCGTCGTCGTAGCCGAAATCCCGGAAGGTACGGCGATACACCTCCTCCGTGCCGACTGGCATGAACACCTCGCCGATGCCGTGCAGGGCGAGCAGGTCGATCTTGCGTTCCCACGCCGGCCAGTCGAGGTAGGCGTTCGAATAGCCGTCGTCGGTGTCGTTCAGCGCATAGCGATCCGGCACCACCGCGCGGCTGGCGATCGGCGCAGCCGGCGCCGGCAAGGTGGACGGCAGGCGCGACAGGCTGTCGCCCGGCCAGCCGATGCCGACGTGCGCCACCTGTTCCAGGTAGGCCTCCACGCCGGTCAGGATGACCGCGGGCGAGGTGCCCGCCACCACGATGTGCCCCGGCGTGCCGCGGATCTCGAAGCGGTCCGCACCCTGCCCGCGGTCCAGCGACGCCAGCGTGAATTGCGCCTGTTGCTTCGGAAGCAGGCGTTGCAGCGCCGCGCGTGCCGGCGCCGTGTCGAAGGCCGGCGTGGTTGGCGCAGCGGCGGATGCGCTGCAGCCCCATGCGTACAAGCACCCGCACGCCAGTACCGCCAGCAAGGAAAGCCTTCGTGTGTTCATGCCTGCCATCATCCCTTCACGCTGCCCAGCAACAGACCATCGAGGTAGTGCCGCTGCATGGCGAGGAACAGCGCCAGCACCGGCAGCACGGTGAGCACCGAGCCGGCCATCATCTGCTCGGTGCCTTCGGTGTGTTCGCGCGCCATCGAGGCCAATCCCAGCGGCAATGTGTAATGGTGCTGCCCGGTCAACTGGATCAGCGGCCACATGAAGTCGTTCCACGCGGTGAGGAAGGTCAGCACCGCCAGCGTCGCCACCACCGGCCGCAGCAGGGGCAGCACGATGCGCACGAAGATGCACCACTCGCTCGCGCCGTCGATGCGCGCCGCCTCCAGCAGCTCGTCCGGCAGGCCGCGCGCGTACTGGCGCACCAGGAAGATGCCCAGCACCGTCGCCATGCCGGGCATCACCACGCCGGCATAGCTGTCCACCAGGCCGGCGTACTTGAACATCAGGAACAGCGGCAGCATCGCCACCTGGGCCGGCACCACCAGCAGGCCCAGCAGCGTGCGGAACAGCCGCTCGCGCCCCGCGAAACGCAGCTTGGCGAACGCATAGCCGGCCAGCAGGTTGCAGGCCAGCGACAGCAGCGTGATCGCGCCGGAGATCAGCAGGCTGTTGAGCAGGTAGCGCCACATGCCGGTGTGCGCGAACAGCTGCCGGTAGTTGTCCAGGGTGGGATGCGCGGGCCACAGCGGCGGCGGCAGCGCATTCGACGTGCCCGCCGGCATGAACGACACCGCGAGCATCCACAGCAGCGGGAACAGCGCAGCCAGCGCGCCGCCCAGCAGCAGGCCGTTGACGATGGCCTTCGCCAGCCGCGGGTTCATGCATCCTCCCGGCGCGACAGGCGCAGCATCGCCGCGGTCACCGCGAACATCACCAGGAACAGCAGGAAGGCTTCGGCCGAGGCGGTGCCGAGGTTCCACCATTTGAAGCCGTCCTCGTACATCAGGTACAGCACGCTGGTGGTGCTTTCCAGCGGGCCGCCCTCGGTCATCACGTAGGGTTCGGCGAACAGCTGGAAATAGCCCGACACCGTGAGGATCGCCACCATCAGCAGGGTCGGCCCCAGCATCGGCAGGCTGATGTGGCGGAACTGCCGCCATGCCGAGGCGCCGTCGATGCGCGCCGCTTCGTACAGATCGGCGGGAATCGCCTGCAGGCCGGCAAGCAGGATGATCATGTTGTAGCCGAAGTTCTTCCACACCGCGAACAGGATGATCGTGGGCATCGCCCAGTGCGGATCGCCCAGCCAGTCCACCGGATGGATGCCGAGCGTGCCGAGCACGTGGTTGGCCCAGCCGTACTTGGTGTTGAACAGGTAGCGCCACACCACCGCCGTCGCCACCGCCGTGGTCACCACCGGCACGAACAGCGCGGTGCGGAAGAACGCCTTGCAGCGCGCCAGCGGCGAGTGCAGCAGCAGCGCCGCGCCCAGCGAGGCGGCCAACGACAGCGGCACGCCCACCAGCACGAAATAGAACGTGTGCCACAGCGCGGACCAGAACTGCGGCCGGTGCAGCAGCACCCAGTAATTGCCCAGCGCCACGAAGCGCAGGTTGTGCAGGTCGGCCAGCGCGTAGAGGTCGTAGTCGGTGAAGCTGAGCGCGAGCGCGCCGAGCACCGGCAGCAGGAAGAACACGCCCAGCACCAGCAGCGCGGGGGCGAGGAACAGCCATGCCGTGCGCGAAACCTTCATCGCCGCGCCTCCGCGCGATCCAGCATCCAGCGTCGCTTGGCCAGGATCGCATCGGCCTGGCGATCCATCTCCGCCGTGGCCTGGTCCACCGTCAGCCCACCCGCCACGGCGCGCGCGGCGACCTGCTGCATCATCACGGCGATGCGTTCCCACTCGGGTATCGCCGGCGTGGGCTTCACCCGTTCGAGCTGGTCGCGGAACGCATGCATGGCGGCGTCATTCTGCAGCAATGGGCCATCCCAGCTGCTGCGCCGCGGCGGCATGTTGCCGGTGAGCCGGTAGAAGCGCTGCTGCACCTCGGGCTGCGAGAGGTATTCGATCAGCGCCCATGCCGCACGCTGATGCCTCGACGCGCGGAACACCACGAGGCTCGCGCCACCCGCGAGTCCGGCACCGGGGCCATCCGGTCCGGGCAGCGGCGCGGTGGACCAGTTGCCCTGCTCGGCCGCCGGCAGGCGCTTGCGGAACTCGCCGATGTTCCACGGCCCGGACAGGTAGAACGCATACACGCCCTTGCCGAATTCCGCCCACGGGTTGCCCACTTCCACGTTCGTGACCGCCGGCGCCTGGCGCAGGCGGAAGGTGTCCAGGTAGAACTGCAGCGCGCGCCTGAAGCCCGGGCTTGCGAAATTGCCGCGGCTGTCGTGGTCGCGCAGCAATGGATCGGGCTGCTGCAGCGCGAGGGACAGCAACTGCTCGTACTCGTTCGTCGGCAGCAGGATGCCGTAGACCTTGCGTGCGGGATCGCTGAGCGCGGCCAGCATGCGCCGCCATTCCGCCCAGTCGCGCGGCGGCGCATCGAAACCCGCCTGCTTCAGCAGGTCGCGGCGATAGAACAGCAGCCGCGTGTCCACGTACCAGGGGATGCCGTACAGCGCGCCATCGCTGACATTGGTCGCCCAGATGCTGGCGAAGTAGTCCGACGGCGCCACCGCCGCCGAAGCGGCCACGCGTTCCTGCAGCGGCGCCAGCGCACGCAGCGCCACCATCTCGGGCAGCCAGCTGTTGCCGAGCTGCGCCATGTCCGGCGTGGTGCCGCCGGCGATCGCCGTGAGCAGTTTCTGGTGCGCCGCGCTCAGCGGCAGCTGCTGCACCTCGACGCGGATGTCCGGATGCGCGCGCTCGAAGTCCGGCAACAGCTTCGCCACCGCCTCGCCCTCGGGCCCGAAGGTCCAGAACACCAGGGTGTCGTCGCGCTTGCCGGTACAGGCGGCGAGGCACAGCACGGCAAGAACCGTTGCCATGCGCACCCATCGCCGGAATCCACCCTGCCCCATATCCGCCTCCGCCGATCCCGCACCGCGGGCTGCCAGGGCGATGCGCCTGTGAGGGCAAACGCATCGGCCACCGACATACCCGCGGCGCACCATGGTCAGCGGCCCGTGACGGTCACCAGCACCAGGGCATCGGGCTCCAGTACCAGCGTCAAGCCGCCACGATCGAGGCGTTCGCGCGCCGGCGGCGGCAACGCGGTGGCCGCGTTCATCTCCGCCACCTGCGCCATCGTCGGATAACGCGGGCTGCCCATCCTGGCGTAGACCGGCAACACGTTGCCGTGACTGTCGTCCACGCGCTGCACCGTCACCTCGGCGTCCGCGGGCAGGTTGGCGAATTCCAGGCGCAGCGTGCGCGGGGCGCCGCGCTGTCCCGGATCGACCAGGTTCCAGGCCGCGATGGCCAGGCTGCCGTCCTTCCTGCGCGTGACGATCACGTCGCTGGAAGGATTCGCCAATCGCTCATCGCCCAGCTGGTGCAGCAGCGCGAAGTCGTAATAGCTGGGCTTGTCGATGCCGCCGCTGGCGCGCAGGCCGAACTGGCCGTTGAACGGTTCGCGGCTGGGGCCGTTCTCCTCGAACACGTCGGAGAAAGTCCAGAACGACATCATGTCCACCAGCCCGTCGCATTGGCGCACGGTGTTCGCCAGCGCCGGCCCCACGTAGGTGGTGTCGCGCAGCCTGTCGCGCCCAGGCACGTTCCACTCGGTCCAGAACAGGGGCAGGTGCGGCAGCGGCGACGCGGCGATCTCGCCGCGCACCTTGCCGATGGCGCGGCACACGCGCTCGTCTTCCGGCACCGGCTTGTCGCTGTGGAACAGGTTTTCCACCGTATCGTCCGCATAGCCGTGCGATGAAACGAAATCCACCGGCACCCGGTTCCTCGCGGCATGCGCCAGGAAATCGCCGACCCATGAAGCCGCCGCCGTGGCCGGACCGCCCACGCGCAGGCGCGTGCTCACCGATTTCAGCGCGCGCGCGGTGTGGTCGTACAGCTCGAAGTATGACGCCTGGCGCGGCACGCCGCCCCAGAAGTCGATGTTCGGCTCGTTCCACACCTCGAAGTACCAGGTCGAGACTTCGTCGATGCCGTAGCGCTGCACCAGATGCTGCGCGAGCGCGCGCATCAGGCCGTCCCAGCGCCCGTAGTCCTTCGGCGGCGATACGTTGGGCTTGTACCAGAACGCATGCAGCGCATCGGGATTGGCCGCCAGCTTCTTCGGCATGAAGCCGATCTCCACCACCGGCCGCACGCCGTTGCGCAGCAGGCCGTCGTAGATCCGGTCCACCATGGTGAAGTTGTAGACCGGCTCGCCGTGCTCGTCCTCGGTGTACACGCCGTTCTCGTCGTCGAGGAGGCCGTGGAAGCGCACGTAGCGGAAATCGGCGACGCGCTTCACCGCGCGCAGGTCGTCGCGGTAATCCTCGCGCAGGCTGAGCGCGGCGCGACCCGAGCCGAACATCTGCTCCCAGAAATGCGGGAACGGGGTTGCCTTGGCCGCAGCGTCGATGCGCACGGTGTGCTGTGGCGCCGCCTGCGCCCGGATGGGCAGCACGGCGACACAGGCGATGGCAAGGGCGGCCAGCAAACGACGCATGTTCTTTCCTCAGGGCAACGCGGCGGCGGCCGCCTTGGCGTCGGCGCGTTCCAGCCAGCCGCCGGTGAAGCCGGCGCGCTGCAGGCCGCGACGGATGTAGGGGTTTTTCTTCATCACCTTCCACACCAGTCCGCTGCGCCAGTTCTCGATCATCAGCAGGATCGGCCCCTGGTCGATGCCCAGTTGCTGGTTGTCGGCCCAGCCGAAACCGGGATAGGTGCGGCCGTCCCTGGGCGTCTCGTGGAAGCTCAGGTTGAACGAGTCGACGAAGCCGTAGCGACCGTAGATGTAGTTGCCGTAGCGCTGCTTCATCGCCATCAGCGTGGGCACCACGATGGACGGCGCGAACGCGATGGAGCCGCCGGCCGCGGTGGGCGCGATGGTGCCGTCGTCGTTGATCTCGTTCAGCCCGGCGCCGCGCGCCATGTAGCCGCTGAAACGGCGCACGCCCTGCGGCGAGGTGACGGTGAGGTCGCCCGGGCCGTCGCTGGCGGTCAGTCCCCACACGTCGGCGCCGTAGCCCGTCCACTGGCCGGGGTTGGCGATCGCATAGGCACGCTGCGCGTAGGCCGCGAGTCGGCCGTTCTCCGCGTAGTCCAGCCCGTGCGCACGGCTCCAGGCGTCGCGGATGCCGCGGAAGTCCACCCAGGCTTCGGTGTACTGGTGGCCGAACATCGGCGCGAAGTTGAGGAAGGTGTGGCCCTGGAACGTGCCCCACTGCTTCGGATAGGTCGAACACCAGGCGGCCCACGCATCGTCACCTACCGGATGCGTGGGCGAACCCAGCGCCAGCAGGTAGACCATCTTGCCCTCGTCGTAGCCCTTCCAGTCGGTGGCGATGAACTGCCCGCCGGGCGTCCAGCCCATGCTGATCAGCGGCTTGCGCGCCTGCATCCACGGCCAGTCCACCGCGCGGTAGAGCCGGTCGGCCAGTTGCCGGATCTCGCGTTCCCGAGGCGTGGCGCTGTCGTAGTAGCTCTGGGCGAACAGCACGCCGTTCATCAGCAAGGTGGTGTCCACGCTGGACAGCTCCACCCAGCGGGCCTCGCGGCGGCCGGTCTGCATGTCGAGGAAGTGGTAGAAGAAGCCGCGGTAGCCGGCGGCATCGTCCTCGCTGCCGTTCTGCGGCGCCGCCGCGAGGAAGCGCAGCGTGGTGAGCGTGCGCTCCGCCGCCTGTTCGCGCGTGATGTAGCCACGCTCGGCGCCGATGCCGTAGGCGGTCAGGCCGAAACCGATCGCGGCGACGGAAGAAAACGTGTGGTTGGGCCACGAGTCCGGCACCAGGCCGGTGTACGGATCGGCGCTCTCCCAGAACCAGTCGAAGGTGCGGCGCTCCAGCTCGTCGATGAACGCCTTCTGGTCGGGTGCCAGCCCGTGATAGGTCAGCGTCTCGACGGCCGGCGGCGCGGCCGGCGGCGACTTCTCGGCCCGTACCGGGCCGCCCGCGACCAGTGCGGTCAGCGCGACCAGCGCGAAGACGTGCAGATGGCGCCATCTGGATGAAAGCATTCGAACCTCGTGTCGATGGAAAGGGCCGCCCGGTCAAGCGACGACAACGGCGAAGCTGGCCGATGGAAATGCGCGGCGGCTCCTACGCCGCCGCGGTGGCCGTTGGCATCACCGCCGCACAGTGGCGTGCGATGAACGCTTCGTGGGAGGGCATTGCATCCACGCAGCTTTCCACCACGTCGCGCACGCCCTTCATGAATTGGCGCAAGTCCGCTTCCGGCATCTGCCCCGCCAGTGCATGGCAGCGCTCGGGCAGGATGCCCTGCCCGATCATCACCTGCACCCAGCTGGCCGCGCCGAACATTTCATTGCCCTCGCGGAAGAAACTGCCGGTGTCGCGGAACAGGCCGATGTTGTCCTCCAGCGTCGCGGGAACCGACATTTCCCGGCACTGCTTCCAGAACGCGCTGTCGACCCGCTGCGTCGCGTGGTAGTGCAGGATCAGGAAATCCCGTATGCGCTCGGCCTCGAACGTCGATTGCGCATTGAAACGATCCTGCAGCACCGGGCTGCAATCGCGCCGCGGGAACAGCGTCAGCAGCCGCACGATGCCCGCCTGGATCAGGTAGATGCTGGTGGACTCCAGCGGCTCCATGAAACCGCTGGCGAGTCCCAGCGCGACCACGTTGCGGTTCCATGCCCGCTTGCGGCGGCCGGTGACGAAGCGCAGTTGCCGCGGATCGCCCAGTGGACGGCCATCCAGGTGCTTCAGCAGGATGGCTGCGGCCTCGTCGTCGCTGAGGTGCGCGCTCGAGTAGACATGACCGTTGCCGGTGCGGAACTGCAACGGGATGCGCCACTGCCATCCGGCTCGATGGGCGGTGGAACGCGTGTAGGGCGTCGGCGGCCCGACCTTTTCGCAGGAAACGGCCAGGGCCCGGTCGCACGGCAACCAGTGCGTCCACTCCTCGTAACCGGTATGCAGCGCCTGCTCGATGAGCAAGCCGACGAACCCGGAGCAATCGACGAACAGATCCGCCTCCACGCGTTCGCCGCTCTCCAGCACGACGGCCTCGACGAAACCGTCGTCGGGGCGCAGCAGCGTCTGCACGATCCTGCCTTCGGTGCGCCGCACCCCGAGCTTTTCGGCATAGCCGCGCAAATAGCCCGCGTACAAACCCGCATCGAAATGGTATGCGTAGGCGATGCTGGCCAGGGGCGACGTGGGCGGCACGTCGGCGGCCGAAGTCATGAACTTGTTGCGCGGCGCGGCAAGCGTGTTGAGGGAGTAGTCCCCGAGCTCGCCGGCCCACCCCTCCTGCCGCGCCTTCAGCCAGTACTGGTGGAACGGCTGCATGCCGACGTCGTGGCCGATGCTGCCGAAACCGTGGATGTAGGAATCGCCCAGCCTGCCCCAGTCGTTGAACTGGACGCCGAGCTTGAACGTGCCCTGGGTCCGCTTCACGAACTCCGCTTCGTCGATCCCCAGCATGCGGTTGAAGAAGCTCAGGTGGGGCACCGTGCCTTCGCCAACGCCCACGATGCCGATCTGCTCGGACTCGATGAGCCGGATGCCATAGGCGGGGCCCAGCATCTTCGCCAGCGCCGCGGCGGCCATCCATCCCGCCGTCCCGCCTCCCACGATGAGTATGGTCCTGACCTGGTCGTTCATGAGCATGTCATCCCGATGCATGAAGCGTGGGCCGCATGCCCTGCGGCCCACGGATCCGCGGCGACGGTCGACGCGACCGTCGCCGCAGGGAACGCGACCCGCCTGGACGGGCCGCGAGCCGACCGGTCAGAACTTGATGTCCGCGGTCAGCTTGTAGGTGCGTGGCACCCCGTAGATGTTCCCGATCTTGTTGTAGTACGGCTGATACATCGCGCCGGTGTAGAAGTCCGCGGTGTCGGCGTAGTTCTTGAAGTTCAGCACGTTCAGCGCATCGAAGCGAAGCTGCATCACGAAACCATGGCCGAGCGGGATGTTCTTGGAAGCCTGCAGATCGATGTCCCGGTATCCGAAGATCGGGCCGCCGATCAGGAAACGGCCGCCCCGCGGGATACCCACGACCGGCCATGCCGCCGACATTTCATGCTGCGCGCCGACCGCATTCGGATACAGGTTGCAGCAGGAAATGGCCGACACCGGCGTGGGCGTGGCCAGCGTCAGCTTGCCTGCCAGGGTGATGCCCCAGGGCACGTCCACGGAGCCGGTGACGACGAGTCGGTGCTTGGGTGCCGCACTGGAAAGCTGGAACGGATAGTCCCTGATGTTCGGCAGGTCGAACGCATAGCCGTCGGAATACAGCCGGTTCTGCGTCGCGTGCGTGTGCGTGTAGGCGATCGTCATGCTCCAGCCGCTCTCGCGGGTATAGGGCTTCTCCGCCGAGAGCAACAGCTGGGTGTTGTAGGTGGTCTTGCCGTTGTCGAACAGGATCAGCCCGCCAATCCCCGGCACGCCGGCGCCGCCCCACTGGTTGTTGAACGTGCCATAGGTATAGAACTTGCCGTTCGGATAGCGGTTGCCGAGCTCGCCGACTATGCCGTTGTACTGGATGATGCGCGACAGCGTGGCGCTGGTGTTCCAGTCGCCCACCTTGTTGCGCATGCCGATGCTGAACTGGTCGGAATATGGCGCCTTGATGTTGTTGTTGATCATGTCGACTTCGCTGACGCCGGAGCCGAGGCTTTGCAGGTTCGCCGCGTTGAGGTACTTCGGATCCCAGACGAAGCAGCTCTGGTTGTCGGCCATCCCGGGGCCGCAGGCGTTGAGGCCGGTGGGATTCTCGAAGTAGACGCTGGGCTCGGACAGCGCGTTCTTGCTGTTCTCCAGCGAAATCACGTCGAACAGGTTGCGGTCGTAGGCGCGACCGACGCCGCCGAAGATCACGTGCTGCTCATCGGCGTTGAGGTCGTAGGAGAAGCCGACGCGAGGCTGGAACTCGTTCTTCGGCGCCCTGCGGTTGTGGCCGTTGCTGATGTAGTTGGCGATGTTCACGCCACCGGCAGCCAGGCTATCGGCGTAGGAATGGTTGATCGTCTGCCCGTTGAAGACGTAGGTGGGCGCGTAGACCGCGTCGACGATCGGCTGCAGCGTGCGGTAGCTCAGGAACTGCGGCGCCTTCTCGTAGTCCCAGCGGATGCCCAGGTTCAGCGTCAACTTGTCGTTGACCGCCCAGTCGTCCTGGATGTACGTCCCGAACTGCTTGTTCTTCGACGTTGCGGTCAACGGCAATCCGGAGTTCACCTTGCCGAACACGACCTTCCAGGGAATCGATTCGGTGCCGTTCGGGCCGACGTTGTAGAAATAGTTGGCGGCCGTGGAGCTGTCGCGGTCCGTCAGTTCGACCTCCTTGTACTTCACGCCCATCTTGACCACGTGGTCGCCGTGCCAGCTGAGGTCGTTGAAGGTCAGGTTGTCCTGGATCGTGTGGCCCTTCTGGCGCGCCTCGAAATACTGGCGCGGATCCTGGCCGTTGATGGTGAGGATCGTGGCGTTCGGCGCAGGATCGTTCCAGAAGTAGGTGACCGCCGGGGCGTCGCTGATCGCCGAGGGCGAGTCGAGCGTGCTCTCGTAGTTCCACATCAGCTCGTTGTACCAGCTGTCGGCGCTGTGCTGCCAACGCGCGTCGATGCGCTTGTCGTTGTTGCGGTAGTTGTAGTTCGCCGACGCTGCCGTGGTGGTGCCCGCGCCGTAAACCTGGGTTTCCTTGCGGATCTTGGTGCTCAGCTCGAAACGGTCCCGATTGGTGGGCTCCCAGTCGATCTTGCCGAAGTACAGGTTCTCCTTGAACGGCATGGCGCTGGGCCCGAGCTGGGCGCGCGCATCCGGCGGCAGGAAAGTGTTGTACGGCACATTGTTGTAGGACTGCGTGGCGCCGGTGGTGGTGGTCGGGGTGGAGAACTTCTTCGCCTCGTAGGTCACGAAGAAATGCAGCTTGTCCTTGATGATGGGGCCGCCGAACGCGCCACCGTACTCGCTGCTGACGCCGCGGGCCTTGTTGTGCGCGTCCGCCTCGGCAGGCGTTTCCGCGCGCAGCCTGTCGCTGGTGAAGGTGTAGAAGGTTTCGCCATGGAACTCGTTGGTGCCGGACTTCGTCTCGGCGGTGATCGCCGCCGAGGCGATCTGGTCGTACTCGGCCTTGTAGTTCGAGGTGATGACCTTGTACTCGCCGATCGCCAATTGCGGGAACGGGTTGCCCACGTCGCCATCGTGGTTGGGGCCGGCCTGCCCGGAGAGGCCGCCGCCGTGGACGTAGTTCTTCTGGCCCACGCCGTCGATGTAGACGTTGACGTTGCTGCTGGGCTGGGCGCCGGCCTTGATCGAGGTTTTGCCGTTCTCGGTCTGGAACGCCATGCCCGGGACGGTATCGGCGAACTCCAGGAAGTTGCGCGTGATCTGCGGCGTCGTATCGATCTGGTGCAACGACACCGTGGAGCCGATCTCGGACGTCTTCACTTCCTGCAGGGCCGTCCCGCTCACGGTGACCGCTCCGAGCGTCTTGGCGTTCGCTTCGTTCGCCGCCGGAGCCGAACCGCCGAGGTCGAGGGTGCCGGTCGAGGCCACGCTCAGCGTGACGGTGCGCTCGGTGCCCGGGCCGGCATCGACCTGGTAGGTGCCCGGCTTCAGGCCCACCAGCGCGTAGCTGCCGTCCTTGTCGGTACGCGTGACGCGCACCGAGCCGGTGGCCACGTTCTTCGCCGTGACGGTGACGTTCGCAGGCGCCTTGCCGCGCAAGGTGGCGTCGGCCGACTGCGCATACACGATGCCCGGCAACGAGGCCACCATCGCTGCAGCGACGGCGGCCGGAAGCAGGCGCTTCTTGAAAGATCTGTAGGTACTCATGAACTCCCCTCCAAATGTCGTCAACGATTCGACGGATCGCGAATCTTCTTGGTTGTGCTTGTGCTTGTGCTTGCTGCCGCCCCGCCCCGATTTGCCCCGCACGATTCGCGCACGACGATGTCGCAGCCGAGCGTGTGCACCGATGCTGCCGACAAACCGGGACGGTCCATCAGGTCGGCCAGCAGATCCATGGCGTTCTTGCCCAGTTCCGCGATGCGCACCCGCACCGTGCTCAGCGGCGGCGTGACGTATCGCGCGATCGGGATGTCGTCGAAGCCGGCCAGGGCGATCTCGCCCGGCACGTCGACGCCGGCTTCCTTGAAGGCCTGCAGGCAGCCCACGGCCATCATGTCGTTGGCGGCGAACACGGCCTCCGGCCGCGTCTTCGACGCCAGCAGTTCGAGCCCGGCCTGGTAGCCGGACGCTTCGCCGAAGTCGCCGGCCACGATGCGCAGCGGCGCCTTCGGCACCAGC
The DNA here is from genome assembly GCF_013620825.1 of Rhodanobacter sp. PCA2. Lineage (GTDB taxonomy): Bacteria > Pseudomonadota > Gammaproteobacteria > Xanthomonadales > Rhodanobacteraceae > Rhodanobacter_A. The sequence continues at coordinate 45,747 of NZ_NJIC01000049.1, forward strand.
TCGCCCATCGCCGCACGGAAACCCGCCTCGCGCTGCTGGGCGTCGAAGTTGTCCTTCGGGCCGCTGATGAAGGCGATGCGCGAATGGCCGAGGCCGACCAGGTGGCGCACCATCGCGTAGGTGCCGGCGAAGTTGTCGATGTTCAGCACGACCGCGCCCGCTCTGACGTCGCTGTTGAGCAGCACGGCGGGCAGGCCGTCCGGGAGGTTCGCCTTCAGGAACTCCGCATCCACGCGCGGGGAGGACAGGATCACGATGCCATCCACGCGACCCTGCATCGCGCGCAGCGCAGCCGCCGCGTCCTCGGTGCCGTTGTGCGAACTGGACACCAGCAGGTGCAGCCCGTGCGAGCGCGCCTCCAGGTCGATGCCGCGGATCAGCTCGGAGAAGAACTCGCCGTGCAGGTCGGGCATCAGCGCGCCCACCGCGTGCGTGCGCCGGGTGATCAGGCTGCGGGCGGCGCTGTGGGGCACGTAGCGCAGCCGCGCGGCAGCCTCGCGGACGCGCTGCGCGGTCGCCGGGGTCACGCCGCCCGTGCCATTGAGGGCGCGCGATACCGAGGCCACCGAGACCCTGGCCTCGCGTGCGACGTCCTTGATGGTTGCCGTCACCTGGATGCCCTCCCGACCCGTGCGGCACCTCTCTGTCTGGCGCCGGGGAGCCGAACGTAAACGTTTTCACGAACGCTTGTAAAGCGGCTGCTAACAACTTCTTTTGCTGCGACACAACAGCAAAAGCCGCGAGCAAAGTCGATGCGTATGCGAAATCGGCCAAATCAAGGCATTGTCTTTCACAATAAAGAACTTGCGCGCCGCAACAACCAAAGTTTCGGCGCTGGACAGGAAATCGTCCCAAACGCAGTCGCCAAGGCGGAAGATCCGGAGAAATCCGGAAACGCTTACATCGCTCATTTCTGGTCGGCCCATCTGCCTGCGCCGACCCGGCCTGCCACATGCGCCGCCGCATGGTCCGGCCGCGGCGGACGAACGCGCCGCGGCGTTTCCGCATGAAATCCGCGATTCGGACGTATGGACGCCTAGCCGCCCATATGCCGCGAAAGCCCACGCGGCGCCGCATCTGCGAAATCGTCATGAAAAAAAGTTTGACAAGCCGGAAACGCATGGCGTAGGGTCGAACACATGTCGCAGCGCAGCAGCCCCCGCCACAGCACCGGAACGACCCGTCTCACGACGGTCGCCGGCATATTGCAGCTGCGCGGCGCACTCCTTCTCGGCCTTGTACTCGTACTCCTCATTACCAACGGAGGTGCGGGCTGAGGGCATGCGTCCAGGTAGCTAGAAAACGAACCTGAGATCACCCAAAGAACCCCGCACCGAACACGGCGCGGGGTTTTTTGTTGCCTGAAGGCCCGTTCCACAACGGAGCCAGCGATGAAAAACCCGCAACACGACGAGCAGAACGAAGGCGGCGACGTAGCCGCCGAGCACGTGCGCATCTTCGACACCACCTTGCGCGACGGCGAACAGACGCCCGGCTTCTCGATGGACCGGCGCGCCAAGCTGCGCATGGCGCAGATGCTCGAGGCGCTCGGCGTGGATGTGCTCGAAGCGGGCTTCCCGCAGGCGTCGCCGGACGACTTTGCTGCGGTCGCACAGATCGCCGGGATGCTCACGACCACCACCGCCTGCGCACTGGCGCGCTGCGTGCCGGGCGACATCGACAGCGCGGGCCGCGCGCTGGCGTCGGCCAGGCGTTCGCGCATCCACGTGTTCCTCTCCACCAGCCCGCTGCACCGCGAGCACAAGCTCAACATGAGCAAGCAGCAGGTGCTGGACACCGCCGTCGCCGCGGTGGAGCAGGCCATGAAGCTGGCGCACGAGGTGGAGTTCTCCGCCGAGGACGCGATGCGCACCGAGCCGGAGTTCCTGGTCGAGGTGTTCGACGCCGCCGCCGCCGCGGGCGCCACCACGCTGAACGCGCCCGACACCGTGGGCTACATGATGCCCGCGGAAATCGCCGAGCGCTTCGCCTACCTCATCGCCAACGTCAAGCGCGGCAAGCACGTGGTGTTCTCCAGCCACTGCCACAACGACCTGGGCCTGGGCGTGGCGAACAGCCTGGCCGCGGTGGGCGCGGGCGCGCGCCAGGTGGAATGCACGATCAACGGCATCGGCGAACGCGCGGGCAACGCGGCGCTGGAGGAAATCGTGATGGCGATGAAGGTGCGCGGCGCATGGCTCGGCACCGACACGCGCATCGACACCCGCAAGCTCTACCCCGCCTCGCGCCTGCTCACCGAACTGACCGGTCAGAACGTGCAGCGCAACAAGGCCATCGTGGGCGCCAACGCATTCGCGCACGAGTCCGGCATCCACCAGCACGGCATGCTCAAGCACCGCGGCACCTACGAGATCATGCGGCCGCAGGAGGTGGGTATCGCCGAGACCAGGCTGGTGCTGGGCAAGCACTCGGGCCGCGCCGCGCTGCGCCAGCGCCTGCAGGCGCTGGGCCATGCGCCGGACGAGGCGGCGATGGACGACATCTTCGCGCGCTTCAAGGCGCTGGCCGACAGGAAGCGCGAAATTCACGACGAGGACCTGGAAGCCATCGCGCTGGGCCAGGACCCGGATGCGCAGGGCCCGTGGCGCCTGCTGCAGCTGGGCACCAGCACGCACCTGGGCGGCAGCGCCTCGGCCTCGGTGAAGCTGCGCCACGACGACGGCCGCGAGGCCGGCGAGGCGGCGATCGGCGACGGCCCGGTGGACGCGGTGCTGCGCGCGATCGAGCGCGCCACCGGCAGCACGCTGGACGTCACCGAGTTCCAGGTGCGCGCGGTCAGCGAGGGCGGCGACGCCCAGGGCCACGCGCAGCTGGTGGCGCGCCACGCCGAACGCGACTGGCGCGGCCAGGGCGTCAGCACCGACATCATCGAAGCCACCGCGCAGGCCGCGCTGGCCATCGTCAACCGCATCGAGCGGCAGGCCCCGGCATCCGCGCCGGTCGTCGTTGCCCATCTGTAAGCACGGGAAACCTCCATGAGCCACACCGCCTTCCTCTGGCACAACGGCCGCATCAAGCCCTGGGCCGAAGCCAACGTCCACGTCAGCGCGCACGCGCTGCACTACGGTTCCTCGGTGTTCGAGGGCGAACGCGTCTACGCCACGCCCTCCGGCCCGGCCTACTTCCGCCTTGGCGACCACACGCGGCGCCTGTTCGAGTCGGCCAAGGTCTACGAGATCGAGATCGGCTACAGCGAGGCCGAGATCGACGCGGCCTGCATGGACGTGATCCGCGCCAACGGCATGAAATCCGCCTACGTGCGCCCCATCGTGTTCCGCGGCGCCGGCGGCCTGGGCGTGCTGCCGAAGGACGGCGCGCCGGTGGAAGTGGCGATCATGGCGCTGGAATGGGGCGCCTACCTGGGCGACGCCGCCGAGCGCGGCGCCGATGTCTGCGTGTCCTCGTGGAACCGCCCCGCGCCGAACACCTTCCCCAGCTGGGCCAAGGCCGGCGGCAACTACCTGTCCAGCCAGCTGATCGGCATGGAAGCACGGCGCGGCGGCTACGACGAAGGCATCGCGCTGGGCCACAACGGCCTGCTCAGCGAAGGCGCGGGCGAGAACCTGTTCCTGGTGAAGCGCGGCAAGCTGCTCACGCCGCCGTCCAGCGCCGGCATCCTCGCCGGCATCACCCGCGACAGCGTGATCACGCTGGCCGCCGAACTCGGCATCGCGGTGGAAGAACGCGACCTGCCGCGCGAGGCGCTGTACACCGCCGACGAAGTGTTCATGACCGGCACCGCCGCCGAGATCACCCCGGTGCGCTCGGTGGACCGCAAGCCGGTCGGCAGCGGCACGCCCGGCCCGGTGACGCGTGCGCTGCGCGATGCGTTCTTCGGCCTGTTCGACGGACGCACCACGGACAAGTGGGGCTGGCTGGACTACGTCAACGCGAATGCCTCCGGTCGCACGCATCAGGAAAAGCCCGCCACGGTGGAGGCATCGGCATGACGGCCGCACGCACGCTGTTCGAGAAGGTATGGGACGCCCACGTCGTCGCGCCCGAGAGCGCCGACACGCCGGCGATCCTCTACGTCGACCTGCATCTCGTGCACGAGGTCACCTCGCCGCAGGCCTTCGACGAGCTGCGCTCGCGCGGCCTGAAGCTGCGCCGCCCGGATCGCACGCTGGCCACGCTGGACCATTCCACGCCCACCTTGCCGACGAACGCCGACGGCACGCATCCCTACGCCAACGCCGAGGCGCAGGCGCAGGTGGCCCAGCTGGAAACCAACTGCCGCGAGTTCGGCGTCGAGCTGCACGGCTGGGACAGCGCCGATCGCGGCATCGTGCACGTGATCGGCCCCGAGCTGGGCGCCACGCAGCCGGGCGACACCATCGTCTGCGGCGACAGCCACACCTCCACGCACGGCGCCTTCGGGGCACTGGCCTTCGGCATCGGCACCACCGAAGTCGGCCACGTGATGGCCACGCAGTGCCTGCTGCAGCGCAAGGCGAAGACGCTGGCGATCCACGTCGACGGCGAGCTGCCGCCCGGCGTGGGCGCGAAGGACCTGATCCTGCACATCATCGGCACCATCGGCGTGGACGGCGGCACCGGCCACGTCATCGAATACCGCGGCGCGGCCATCGAGAAGCTGTCGATGGAAGAGCGCATGACGGTGTGCAACATGTCGATCGAGGCCGGCGCGCGCGCGGGCCTGATCGCGCCCGACGAAACCACCTTCGCCTGGCTGAAGGGGCGCCCGCGCGTGCCGCAGGGCACAGCCTGGGACAAGGCGGTGGCGCACTGGCGCACGCTGAAGACCGACGCCGGCGCGCAGTACGACCGCGAGGTGCGCATCGACGCCGCCGCGGTGAAGCCCACCGTCACCTACGGCACGCATCCCGGCATGGCGATCGCGATGGACACGCCGGTGCCCGCCGCGCGCAACGCGATGGAACAGCGCGCGCTCGACTACATGCAGAGCAACGCCGGCCAGCCCATGCAGGGCACCAGGGTGGACGTGGTGTTCGTCGGCAGCTGCACCAACTCGCGCCTGTCCGACCTGCGCGAGGCCGCGCACGTGCTGCGCGGCCGCCGCGTCGCCGCCGGCGTGCGCATGCTGGTGGTGCCCGGCTCCGAAGCGGTGCGCCGCGACGCCGAGGCGGAAGGCCTGCACGAGGTGTTCCGCGCCGCCGGCGCCGAGTGGCGCGTGCCCGGCTGCTCGATGTGCATCGCGATGAACGGCGACCTGGCGCAACCGGGCCAGCTCGTCGTGTCCACTTCCAACCGCAACTTCGAAGGCCGCCAGGGCAAGGGCGCGCGCACCGTGCTCGCCA
>NZ_NJIC01000049.1:51059-120420 GCF_013620825.1 Rhodanobacter sp. PCA2
GGGGGTGGCGGGGGGGGGGGGGGGCGGGAGGGCGGCGGCGTTCCCCCCCCCCCGGGGGGGGGGGGGGGGGGGGGGGGGGGGGAGGCCCCACGCTCGCCCTGCTCCCACATCGAGGCGCGCTTCGATGCACATCGCCGCAAGCCCCGACCCCTCACCTCAATCCTCTCCCCGCAGGGGAGAGGAGGCGAACGCAACCAGCGAGGAGCTTCATTAATGCAGCCCGTCACCCGCATCCACTCGCGCACCGCCGTGCTGCCGGACGAGAACATCGATACCGACCGCATCATCCCCGCGCGCTTCCTCACCACCACCACGCGCGCAGGCCTGGGCAAGCTCTGCTTCAACGACAGGCGCTACCTGCCCGACGGCAGCGACAACCCGGCCTTCCCGCTGAACAAGCCGGAGGCGAAGGGCTGCGCCATTGTCGTGGCCGGCCGCAACTTCGGCTGCGGCTCCTCGCGCGAGCACGCGCCGTGGGCGCTGCTGGACTACGGCATCCACGCGGTGCTGTGCAGCGAGATCGCGGACATCTTCCGCAACAACTCGCTGAAGAACGGCCTGCTGGCGATCGTTATCTCCCCCGCCGAGCATCGCTGGCTGCTGGCGAACCCGGGCGTCGAGCTGACCATCGACGTGCAGGGCCAGTACATCGCGCTGCCCGACGGCGGCCGCATCGGCTTCGAGCTGGAGCCGTTCGCACGCCACTGCCTGTTGAACGGCGTCGACCAGCTCGGCTACCTGCTGCAGCACGCGGATGCGATTGAAGCGTTCGAATCACGCGTCGGGAAGGCGGCATGAAACGCACGACGCACCCCGCGCTACCGCACCGTCACCCCGGCGAAAGCCGGGGTCCAGTGACTTGCGCATCACCTGCAACAGCGCTGGTTTCCGGCCTCCGCCGGCATGACGGCGACACCACCACCCACGAGGACACGCACGCATGAAGGCACGCATCGTCACCCTGCCCGGCGACGGCGTCGGCACCGAAGTCACCGCCGCGGCGGTGACCGTGCTGCGGGCGGTAGCCACGCATTACGGGCACGAGTTCACGTTCGACGAACAGCTGATCGGCGGCGCCGCGATCGACGCCAGCGGCGAGCCGCTGCCCGCCGCGACGCTGGCTGCGTGCCAGGCCGCCGACGCGGTGCTGCTGGGCGCGGTGGGCGGCCCGAAGTGGTCCGACCCGAACGCGAAGGTACGCCCCGAGCAGGGTCTGCTCGCCCTGCGCGCCGGCCTGGGCGTGTACGCCAACCTGCGCCCGCTCGCCGTGCATCCCGCGCTGGCCGAGCTGTCGCCGCTGAAGAACGGGAAGCTGAAGGACGTCGACGTGCTGTTCGTGCGCGAACTGACCGGCGGCGCCTACTTCGGCGCGAAGACCAGGGGCGCCGACTACGCCACCGACGAATGCAGGTACACCGAGGCCGAGATCGAGCGCGTCGCCCGGCGCGCCTTCGAACTGGCCCGCGCGCGCCGCAGGCACGTCACCTCGGTGGACAAGGCCAACGTGCTGGAGACCTCGCGGCTGTGGCGCGGCACCGTCACGCGCATCGCCGCCGACTACCCCGACGTCGCGCTGGAGCACCAGCTGGTCGATTCGATGGCGATGCTGCTGCTGACCCGCCCGGGCAGCTACGACGTGGTGGTCACCGAAAACCTGTTCGGCGACATCCTCACCGACGAAGCCGCCGCGCTGGCCGGCTCGCTGGGCCTGCTGCCCTCCGCCTCGCTGGGCGATGGCCGCAACGGCCTGTACGAACCGATCCACGGCTCCGCCCCCGACATCGCGGGCAAGGGCGTGGCGAACCCGGTCGGCACCATCCTTTCCACCGCGCTGCTGCTGCGCCACTCGCTGCAGCTGGAGGCCGAGGCGGCGGCGGTGGAAGCGGCGGTGGACCACGTGCTGCAGCACGGCCCGCGCAGCCGCGACATCGGCGGCGGCGCGGGCACCGCCGAGGTGCGCGACGCCGTGTTGGCCGCGCTGTCCGAGCACGTCACCGCCCACCGCGGCGATGCCGCAGGAGCACGCGCATGCGGCTGAATCCACACCACCGTTTCCACGGCGCGGCCGTCCGCGGCCCCGCCATGCCTGCCCTCCCCTGCGCGCCGCGCGCGGCGCCCTCGGCGACGAATGCCGACTCCCCGGCCAAGTTCCGTCGCCGCCCCCTGCATGGCGCCGCGACGCGCGCAGGGGAGGCAACCTGCTTCCGCACCGCCTCACCCAAACACGCACACGTCAACGTCAACGAAGGAGTCACCGCATGAGCAGCAACACCACCAACGACACGCTGGCCAAGGCCCGCATCGCCGTTCTTGGCTACGGCAGCCAGGGCCGCGCCCACGCACTCAACCTGCGCGATTCCGGCCTCGACGTCGTGGTCGGCCTGCGCAAGGGCGGCCCCTCGTGGGAGAAGGCGCGCGCCGAAGGCTTCAACGTCGCCGAGCCCGGCGAGGCGGTGAAGGGCGCCGACCTGGTCGCCGTGCTCACCCCCGACATGGTGCAGGCCAGGCTGTACAAGGAAGCGATCGAGCCGAACATCAAGCCCGGCGCCGCGCTGCTGTTCGCGCACGGCTTCAACGTGCACTTCAAGCAGATCGATCCGCGCAAGGACATCGACGTGATCCTGGTGGCGCCGAAGGGCCCCGGCGCGCTGGTGCGCACCGAATACGAGCGCGGCCGCGGCGTGCCCAGCATCTGGGCGGTGTACCAGGACGTGTCCGGCCAGGCCGAGGCCAAGGCGCACGCCTATGCCGACGGCATCGGCGGCGGCCGCGCGATGCTGATCAAGACCGACTTCAAGGAAGAGACCGAGACCGACCTGTTCGGCGAGCAGGCCGTGCTGTGCGGCGGCGCCAGCTCGCTGGTGCAGGCCGGCTTCGAGACCCTGGTGGAAGCCGGCTACCAGCCGGAGATCGCCTACTACGAAGTGCTGCACGAGCTGAAGCTGATCGTCGACCTGTTCTACGAAGGCGGCATCACCCGCATGCTGGAGTTCGTCTCCGAGACCGCGCAGTACGGCGACTACGTCAGCGGCCCGCGCGTGATCGACGCCGGCGTGAAGGAGCGCATGCAGGGCGTGCTGAAGGACATCCAGGACGGCACCTTCGCGCGCAACTGGATCGCCGAGTACAACGCCGGCCTGCCGAACTACAAGAAGTACAAGCAGGCCGACCTGGACCACCCGGTCGAGCAGGTGGGCAAGAAGCTGCGCGCCCGCATGCCGTGGCTGCAGCCCGACGCCGCCAAGCCGGGCAGCGCACCGCTGAAGAAGGCGGGTTGACGCAACACCGGGCCGCGCGCGGTGCGCGGCCCGTTTTCCACGCACGCACGAACACATCGAGGTATGCCATGAAACGCTTCCACATTGCCCTGGCCGTCGCCGACCTGGACGCCTCCATCGCCGACTACAGCAAGCGCCTGGGCCAGCCGCCGCAGGCCCTGGTGTACGGCATCTACGCGATGTGGCGCACCGACACCCTCAATTTCTCGATCCGCCAGCAGCCCGAGAAGGCCGGCCAGATCTGCCAGCTCGGCTTCGAGGACGACGACGCCCAGGGTTTCACCAGCGCCACCGACGTGAACGGCATTGCATGGGAGCGCTTCTCCACGCTGGAGCAGGACCTGCAGATCATCGCCACGTTCGGCGTGCCGGTGCACCCCGCCGTCGAACGCGACCTGATCCGCAACTGACGGGCGCGCGGCCGTCATCCGGCCACACGCCCGTCATCCCGGCGCAGGCCGGGATCCAGTGCCCCGAAACGTCCGGGCGCCAAGCCACCGAATGCCCCCCGGGGCAAGCGACGACAAGCATCGCCAGGCAATACCGACACCCCATCCGCCACCAGGAAACCATCGTGACCACCACCATGCAGACCGCCCTCGCGGCTCCCGTCCCCGACCGACACCCGCTTGCCGGCCGCGCCATGACCGGCGCGGAGGCGATCGTGCAGGTACTGGCGGATGAAGGCGCGGGCGTACTGTTCGGCTATTCCGGCGGCGCCATCCTGCCGGTGTACGACGCGGTGTTCCGCTACAACGCCGAGCATGCCGGCACCGACGGCCGCGAGCCGATGCCGTTGATCGTGCCGGCCAACGAGCAGGGCGCGGGCTTCATGGCGGCCGGCTATGCGCGCGCCTCCGGCAAGGTCGGCGTGGCCATCGTCACCTCCGGCCCCGGTGCCACCAACACGGTGACGCCGGTGCGCGACGCGATGGCCGATTCCACGCCCATGCTGGTGCTGTGCGGCCAGGTCGCCACGCCCGCGCTGGGCACCGACGCGTTCCAGGAAGCGCCGGTGAGCAACATCATGGGCGCCTGCGCCAAGCACGTATTCCTGGTCACCGACCCCGCGACGCTGGAAGCCACGCTGCGCACCGCGTTCGAGATCGCGCGCAGCGGCCGCCCCGGCCCGGTGGTGGTGGACGTGCCGAAGGACGTGCAGAACGCCGAACTGCAATTCGACGGCGCCAGCCGCCTGCCCATCCCCGGCTACCGCGCGCGCCTGCGCACCGTGGAAAGCGCGCGGCTGGACGACGCCGCCTGCGCCGCCTTCTTCGACGCGCTGATGCAGGCGAAGCGCCCGCTGGTCTACGCCGGCGGCGGCGTGATCGCGGCGGATGCGGCGGCTGCGTTGCGCGAGTTCGCCGATGCGTTCGGCATCCCGGTCACCACCACGCTGATGGGCCTCGGCGCGGTCGACAGCACGGCGCCGCTGGCGCTGCACATGCTGGGCATGCACGGCACCGCCTTCGCGAACTACGCGGTGGAGGACTGCGACTTCGTGTTCGCGCTGGGCGCGCGCTTCGACGACCGCGTGGCCGGCGTGCCCGCGAAGTTCGCGCCGCGCGCGAAGTTCATCGCGCAGATCGACATCGATCCCGCCGAGATCGGCAAGGTGAAGACGGTGCACTGGCACCACATGGGCCAGCTGGTTCCCGCGCTGGAACGCCTCACCGCCTACGGCCGCGCGCACGGCTTCCACCCGCAGCTCGCCGACTGGCACGCCCACGTCGCCGCGCTGAAGCGCACGCACGCGATGAACTACGACCGCGACAGCGCGCTGATCCAGCCGTACGCGGTGATCGAGGCGATCAACCGACACACGCAGGGCCGCGCCATCGTCAGCACCGGCGTGGGCCAGCACCAGATGTGGGCCGCGCAGTACTTCGACTTCCGCGAACCGCGCCACTGGCTCACCTCCGGCTCGATGGGCACGATGGGCTTCGGCCTGCCCGCGGCGATCGGCGCGCAGTTCGCGCGGCCGGACGCGCTGGTGATCGACATCGACGGCGACGCCAGCATCCGCATGAACCTGGGCGAGATGGAAACCGTCACCACCTACGACCTGCCGGTGAAGGTGGTGGTGCTGAACAACAGCGGCGACGGCATGGTGCGGCAGTGGCAGAAGCTGTTCTTCAAGAGCCGCTTCTCCGGCTCCGACAAGAGCCTGCACAAGAAAGACTTCGTGCTCGCCGCACAGGCCGACGGCTTCGAATGGGCGCGCCGGCTGGACGACAAGGCCGCGCTGGAATCCACCATCGCCGACTTCCTCGCGTTCGACGGCCCCGCCTTCCTCGAAGTCGTGATCGATCCGGACGCGGGCGTGTACCCGATGGTGGGACCCGGCGCGACCTATGCGCAGATGATCACCGGCGACTTCATCGCGTCGCGCGGCAACGCGCCGACCGAGCCGGGCGAGGTTCCGTCCACGGCCATGTTCTGAAGCACTACTTGTCGTCTGTAACACCGTTCGCGTTGAGCGTAGCCCGCGCAGCGGGCGTAGTCGAAACGCCCCTCGTGCATGTCCTTCGACTTCGGCCCTGCGGGCCTGCGCTCAGGACGAACGGTTGGTTGAACCCATTGAAGGTTTGCGGAGCCATGCCATGAAACACACGCTGTCCATCCTGCTGCAGAACGAATCCGGCGCGCTGGTGCGGGTGGCGGGGCTGTTCGCCGCGCGCCACGTCAACATCGACGCGCTCACCGTGGCCGCCACGCACGACCCGGCGGTGTCGCAGCTCACCCTGGTGCTGCATGGCGACGAAAGCACGCTGCAGCAGATCCTGCGCCAGGTGCGCAAGCTGGTGGACGTGCTGGACGCCAGCAGCCTGTCGCTGGTGGGCGGCCGCGACGGCGGCACGTTCGCCGCCGCCACCCTGGCATGAACGCCAGGCTGGCCGAACGGGACGAAGCGGACGCCGCGCCGTCCGACCTGGACCTGCTGCGCCGCACGCTGACCGCGCGCGTGTACGAGGTGGCGCGCGAGACGCCGCTGGAACCGGCCGAGCTGCTGTCCGAGCGCATCGGCAACCGCGTGCTGCTGAAGCGCGAGGACCTGCAGCCGGTGTTCTCGTTCAAGCTGCGCGGCGCCTACAACCGCATGGCCGCGTTGAGCGCGGCCGAGCGGGCGAACGGCGTGATCGCCGCCTCGGCGGGCAACCACGCGCAGGGCGTGGCGCTGGCCGCGGCGAAGCTCGGCATCCGCGCGGTGATCGTGATGCCGGTGACCGCACCGCAGGTGAAGGTGGACGCGGTGCGCCGCTTCGGCGGCGAGTTCGTGGAGGTGTTGCTGGCCGGCGACTCCTACAGCGATGCGCAGGCCGCCGCCGCGCGCATCGAGGCCGAACGCGGCCTGGTGTTCGTGCATCCCTTCGACGACCCCGACGTGATCGCCGGCCAGGCCACGGTCGGCATGGAACTGCTGCGCCAGCTGCCGGCTTCGCCCGACGCGGTGTTCGTGCCGGTGGGCGGCGGCGGCCTGATCGCGGGCGTGGCGAGCTACATCAAGACGCTGTCGCCGCGCACGAAGGTGATCGGCGTGCAGGCGGACGACTCCGACGCGATGGCGCGCTCGCTGGAAGCGGGCGAGCGCGTGGTGCTGCCCGAGGTGGGCCTGTTCGCCGACGGCACCGCGGTGAAGCAGGTGGGCGCGCTCACCTACGCGCTGTGCCTGCGCCACGTGGACGGCATGCTGCGCGTCGACGGCGACGCGCTGTGCGCGGCGATCCGCGACATCTACCAGGAAACCCGCAGCGTGCCCGAGCCGTCCGGCGCGCTGGCGCTGGCGGGGCTGAAGCAGTACGTCGCCACGCACAAGCTGCAGGGCGCGACGCTCGCCGCGATCGTCTCCGGCGCGAACATGAACTTCGAGCGCCTGCGCTTCGTGGCCGAGCGCGCCGAGGCCGGCGAGCAGCGCGAGGCGCTGTTCGCGGTGACCATTCCCGAGGAGCGCGGCAGCTTCCGCCGCTTCTGCGCCGCGCTGGGCCGGCACAGCATCACCGAGTTCAACTACCGCATCGGCGACGCGCGCCAGGCGCACATCTTCGTCGGCGTGCAGACCGCCAGCCGCGACGAGCGCACGGCGCTGGCCGACATGTTCCGCGCGCAGGGCTTCGCCGTGCTCGACCTGGGCGACGACGAACTGTCCAAGCTGCACCTGCGCCACATGGTGGGCGGCCGCTCGCCGCTGGCCCGCGACGAGCGGCTGTACCGCTTCGACTTCCCCGAGCGCCCCGGCGCGCTGCCCGACTTCCTCGCCCGCCTGCATCCGGACTGGAACATCAGCCTGTTCCACTACCGCAACCACGGCGCCGACCACGGCCGCATCCTGGTCGGCATCCAGGCGCCGGCCGAGGAACAGCCCGCGCTGCGCAGCTTCCTCGAGACGCTGGGCTACCCGCATTGCGACGAGAGCGACAACGCGGCCTACCGCCTGCTGCTGCGCTCCTGACAAACCCCACATCCACACCGACACCCGGAGTCCGAACCCCATGCCCGCCTACCGTTCCCGCACCAGCACCCACGGCCGCAACATGGCCGGTGCCCGCAGCCTGTGGCGCGCCACCGGCATGAAGGACGGCGACTTCGGCAAGCCCATCATCGCGATCGCGAACAGCTTCACCCAGTTCGTGCCGGGCCACGTGCACCTGCGCGACCTCGGCAAGCTGGTGGCGGAGGAGATCGAGGCCGCCGGCGGCGTGGCGAAGGAGTTCAACACCATCGCGGTGGACGACGGCATCGCCATGGGCCACGGCGGCATGCTGTATTCGCTGCCCTCGCGCGAACTGATCGCCGACAGCGTGGAGTACATGGCCAACGCGCATTGCGCCGACGCGCTGGTGTGCATCTCCAACTGCGACAAGATCACCCCCGGCATGCTGATGGCCGCGATGCGGCTGAACATCCCCGCCATCTTCGTCTCCGGCGGCCCGATGGAATCCGGCAAGGCGATGATGAAGGGCGTGCCGCGCAAGTTCGACCTGATCGACGCCATGGTGACGGCCGCCGACGACAGCTACACCGACGCCGAGGTGGCCACGGTGGAACGCTCGGCCTGCCCCACCTGCGGCTCCTGCTCGGGCATGTTCACCGCGAACTCGATGAACTGCCTCACCGAGGCGCTGGGCCTGGCGCTGCCCGGCAACGGTTCGGTGCTCGCCACGCATGCCGACCGCGAGCAGCTGTTCCGCCGCGCCGGCCGCGGCATCGTGGACCTCGCCCGCCGCTGGTACGAGCGCGAGGACGCCAGCGCGCTGCCGCGCGGCATCGCCAACCGCGCCGCGTTCGAGAACGCGATGAGCCTGGACATCGCCATGGGCGGCTCCACCAACACCGTGCTGCACCTGCTGGCCGCGGCGCGCGAAGGCGGCGTGGATTTCACCATGGCCGACATCGACCGCCTCTCGCGCCGCGTGCCCTGCCTGTGCAAGGTGGCGCCCGCGAAGAGCGACGTGCACATGGAAGACGTGCACCGCGCCGGCGGCATCATGGCCATCCTCGGCGAACTGGACCGCGCCGGCCTGCTCGACGCCTCGCGCCCCACCGTGCACGCGCCCACGCTGGGCGACGCGCTTGCGCGCTGGGACATCCGTCGCAGCAACGACGAGGCGGTGCACACCTTCTACCGTGCCGCACCCGGCAACGTGCCTACCCAGGTCGCCTTCAGCCAGTCGGCGCGCTGGGAATCCACCGACACCGACCGCGAGCACGGCGTGATCCGCGCCGCCAGCACGCCCTTCAGCCACGACGGCGGCCTCGCCGTGCTGTTCGGCAACCTCGCGCCGGAAGGCTGCATCGTGAAGACCGCGGGCGTGGACGATTCCATCCTGCGCTTCAACGGCACCGCCAGGGTCTACGAAAGCCAGGAAGCCGCGGTGAGCGGCATCCTCGGCAACAAGGTGAAGGCCGGCGACGTGGTGGTGATCCGCTACGAAGGCCCGCGCGGCGGCCCCGGCATGCAGGAAATGCTCTACCCCACCAGCTATCTCAAGTCGAAAGGCCTGGGCAAGGCCTGCGCGCTGATCACCGACGGCCGCTTCTCCGGCGGCACCTCGGGCCTGTCCATCGGCCACGTCTCGCCGGAAGCGGCCGAAGGCGGCCTGATCGCCCTGGTCGAGGACGGCGACCCCATCGTGATCGACATCCCCGAGCGCCGCATCCGGCTCGACCTGTCCGACGACGTGCTCGCCGCCCGCCGCGCCGCCATGCAGGCACGCGGCCGCGACGCGTGGAAGCCGCGGGACCGCACGCGCCCGGTTTCCGTCGCGCTGCAGGCCTATGCGGCGCTGACGTCGAACGCGGCGAACGGCGCGGTGCGCGATCTTGGCCGGCTGCTTGCCGCGCAGCCTGCTGATACGACAAGCCCGTAATTGCCCGGCGCCTCCCGTTCCGAGAGAGGCGCATCGCGTAGCGGCGCCGGCGCGAACACGCCGGCGCCGCTCAGCCCTGCAGTTCCTGCCCGAACATGATGCGGTGGCCGTCGATGGTGCGGATGCCGAACTCGCGCATGCCCCAGGGCTTGTCCGCCAGCGGCTGGATGAACTCGACGCCCGCCGCCCGGTATTCCGCGTAGAGCGCCGTGGCATCCGACACCGTGATGTAGCCGTACCACGAGTGGTCGCCCAGCTCGGCCGGCGGCGTGGCGTCCGTGCACTCGCCCAGCATCACGCGGAAGCTGCCCCGCGCCAGGAAGGTCCAGCCCGGCGCCGTGAACTCGACGCCCAGCCCGAGCGCCGACGTGTAGTAGTCCGTGGACCGCGCCAGGTCCAGCACGGCCAGCACGAATCGCGTCCTGGTGAAATCGGGCATGCGCACGCTCCTGAGTGACGGGCAGGACGACGCCGGCCCGGTGACCGGGAAACCGCACGCCCGTGCCGTTCCCCAAGCTTTCCACGCGACTTCCTCGCGGCAGCCCAAGCCTGCCCTCAAGCCCGGCGCCAGGGCCCGGCGCAGGCTGGATCGGCGGCACGGCCTGCCGCCGATCCATCGCTGCCGAACCCACCGGAGGGAATCATGTCACGTCACGCACTCCTCATCGCCGTTTCCACGCTGGCGCTGGCGCTGCCGGCCGCCTGCGCACTGGCGGACGACGCCTCGTCCATGGCCATGCACCAGGGCACGGGACCCGGCATCCGTTCGCCGCTGGTGCAGGAAATCCGCCTCGCCACCGCGAAGTACCAGGACATCAACGTGGCCTTGCACAAGGAACCCGGCTGGGTGGTCGCCACGCCGTGCGTGAGCGGGCCGGACACCGGCGCCATGGGCGTCCACGTGGTGAACCCCTCGCGCATCGCCGACGGCGTGCTCGATCCTGCAGCGCCGGAAGCGCTGATCTACGAACCGATGGCGGACGGCTCGATGCGCCTGGTCGGCGTGGAGTTCATCGAGGTCGCCGCCGACTGGGCCGCGCGCCATCCGGACGGCCCGCCGCCCGAGCTGGCCGGCAACCTGATGAACCTGTTGCAGGCGCCGAACCGCTACGGCCTGCCGTCGGCCTACTACCTGCACGTGTGGGCATGGCAGGACAACCCCAAAGGCAGCTTCGCCGACTGGAACACGAAAGTGAGCTGCACGATGCAGCCGCTGCCCTCGGCATGACGCCCGCCCGCCGCCCTCCCCGGCCTGCAGGGGAGGGCGGGATGAAACGCACCGCGATCAGTCGCAATGCGCGCCGCCGGCCACCGGCCTGCACTGCGGCGGCCAGCCGTTCTCGTTCCAGTAGGCCAGCGTGTTCGTGCGTCGCAGGAAGTCGGTGAACGCAGGACCCTGCCGGATCGCCGCGTACTCGGGCACCCACAGCAGCTTGCCTTCGAACATCCAGGGCTGCTCGAAGAAGCGCAGCGCCAACGTCTGGTCGGGTTGCGGCACCTGCAGTTGCAGCGCCAGCGGCGTGTCGCTGGCCGCCTGCGCCGCCTGCAGCTTCGCCAGCGCCTGCGGCCATTGCGCGGGATCGGCCAGCGCCGCGTCGAACGCGAGGTACAGCGGCTTGCGCGCATCGTCGTCGGGCATCTGCGCGGCGATGTCGCGCGCGGCGGCCAGGTCCCCGCGCCAGACGGCGTTGCGCCAGCGCATCGCGGCGGTCACGGGGTTGGGCTTGCCGTCCAGCGCCGGCAACGCATCCAGATAGCGCTGCGCCTCCGCGTGGCGGCCCAGCGTATCGAGCTGGGTGCCGAGGTTGGCGACCGCCCAGTAGCCCAGCGGATCCATCGCGTAGTCGGCCTGGAACAGGCGCAGCGCTTCCTCGCCGTAACCGAGCCGGGCGAGGCGCATGCCCACCAGCAGGTTCATCACCGGGTCGGTGGGATTGTGCGCCAGCGTCGTGCGCAGCTCCCCCATGCAGGCTGTCCACTCGTTGCGCATGCACGCCAGCTCGCCCATCGCGGCATGCGCGTACACGTTGCCGGGATCGAGCTGCAGCGCCCGGGTCGCCTCGGGCAGCGCCTCGCGTTCGCGCCCCGGCTCGAAGTGCGTGGCGAGGTTCAGCGCGAGCAGCCCGTGCACCGGCGCGAAATCGGGTGCGCGCTCGGCCAGCGCATCGAGCGCGAGTTCGGCCTTGCCGTAGTCCGCGTCGTCGGGGCGGGCGAGGAAGATGTGGCGCAGCCGCAGGTATTCCCGGAACACCGCCGGATCGGGCGGCGCCGCCGCGACCCGACCCAGCGGCAGGCGCAGCGCCAGCGCCGACGCCACCGCCTGCGCGATCTCCTGCTGCACGCCGAAGACGTCCCGCATCTGGCGGTCGTAACTCTGTGCCCACACCGTGCGCCCGGACGGCGTCTCGATCAGTCGCAGGTCGATGCGCAGCGCCGTGCCGGACTCGCGCAGGCTGCCCTCGATCGCATGGGTGACGTGCAGGCGCTCGGCCAGTTGCGCCGCGTCCAGCCCCAGTGCGCCGGCGCGCGCGGCCGACACGCTGGCGATCAGGCGCAAGCCGTCCACGCGCGCGAGATCCGTGGTCAGCTCGTCGCTGAGGCCGTCGGCGAACACGGCTTCGCCCTTGTCGTCGCCGATCACCCGCAGCGGCAGCACCACCAGGGTGGGCGGCGGCGCCATCGCCGGCGCCGGGGGAGGCGCCCGCCACCAGGACGAGGCGCCCATCACCGCGGCGGCCACCAGCGCCACCGCGGGCAACCAGAGCGTGGGCGAGGTCCACGAACGACGCGGCTTCGCGGGTGCGGCGGGTGTCGATGCGGCCGCCGACGTGCCCGCGGTGCCGGTGGCGAATGGCGCCGGCGACTCGCCCCACTGCGGCGCCGACGTGCCCGATGCGATGCCGCCAGGTGCGGCGGCAGTCGCCGGCGGCGCCTCGCGCAGCGCGCTGCGCCGCACGTCGCCATCGAAGCGGTAACCCACGCCGTACAAGGTGTGGATGTAGTGCGTGCCGGCCGCGTTCTCGCCCAGCGCCTGGCGGATCAGCGTGACCACGCGATTGAGCACGCCGGGCGTGACGTGGCGATGGCCCCATACCGCGTCGAGCAGCTCGTCGCGCGAAAACGCCTTGCCCGGCGACTGCGCCAGCAGCGCGAGCACGTCGAACGCCTTGGGCTCCAGCGCGACATCCCGGCCGCCCACGCTCACGCGCCGGCCGTCGAGGTCGATCTCGACCGCGTCGAAACTGACGTACCGAAGTCTCTCCCCGCCCTCCACATCGGCTCCTTCCGGAACGATGAAGCAGATGACGCCGCGACGAACGGCGCCATGGTATGGCAAGCGGCTGGGGGGTTGCCAATGGCGGGGCGGTTGGATCGTGCGCTTGCCTGTGGCATCGCCATGCAGGCATGTGATCGCACCACAACCAGTAGCCACCCGCTTTTGTTTGCAACGTATTGATCGGCGCGGATGGCCGGATTGAGCCCTCACTCGTCTTGAACGGTATCCTTGCGTCTCTGCGCT
Source organism: Rhodanobacter sp. PCA2 (assembly GCF_013620825.1). Lineage (GTDB taxonomy): Bacteria > Pseudomonadota > Gammaproteobacteria > Xanthomonadales > Rhodanobacteraceae > Rhodanobacter_A. The sequence continues at coordinate 64,226 of NZ_NJIC01000049.1, forward strand.
ACATGCCAGAGAACGCCGCATGGATCGAACACGTAGGCAACCCGCAGACCCCATGGCTGCATCGTGGGTGGCTTGGGCGGTTGCACCCCGAATCTTGCCGCAAGATCGAGGGTATCGATATGCGCCCACCACGCGTCGAGATCGTCCACCATGAGCTGCAGCATGGAATTCTCGGCCCAATCCTTCTGGTAATAGTTCTGGAGGATGAAGCCACCCGAAGCGGCGTTGAAGATCGCCACTTCTCCATCCAGCACTTTCTCGAAACCGATGGCTTCATAGAAACGCTTGGAGAGATCGAAATCCCTCGCAGGTACAAACGGGCGGATGAGTTCCGTTCCAGCCGGGATCGTGCTCATTCTCGCCTCCTTGTCCTGTCGAATACTCGAATCGTATCGAGAGTTGCGGCATCCACCGATGCCGCAAGACTGCAAGCGAGCCATGTACGCTGAATGCCTTCAATAGTCAGTGAAGAATCCGCACGTTTCCAAGAAGCAAGCCCGCAATGACCACGCATGCGACTAGCCCAAGCAAAAGATCGAGCGCAAAGGTGAAGTATCCAAACAGCTTGCGAATCAATCCAGATGAACGCCTTGTCCCTTTGAATATCAGAACGGCGGCAGGGATCAGGATCAGAGAGACGATCTCGCAGGCCAGAAGCGTTTCGATGCCACTGAAACTACGAATGACACCATGAGCAATGGCGACGACGGCGGCGATCGTCGCAATCGTGAGTGCATACCCGAGCGCTAGGTATCGATGCATGCCGGCCAACTTATCGCATGTGAGAGAACGCAGGGACGCTATCCCTAGACTGCCGTCTTCAATGCAGCCCACTTGACCAGCAACCTACTCATCCTCATCCCCCGCCGTCAGATACCACTCCTTCCCGAATTCGGCCGGCGCCTGACCTTCACCCAGCCACTTGCCCACCACCGGCTGGCTGTCGCGGAGGACGAAGCCGGCGCGTCGCCAGCCGGCGAGGCGTTCGGGAGAGGTGGCGTGTTCCAGCGAGATCGAGGTGTGGCCGTCGCGGCTGGCGGCGCGGACCAGGGCCAGCACCAGCACGGCGTCGATGCCGGCGGCGCCCTGCTCGCACCAGTAGTCGCACACGCGCAGCACGCCGCCCACGGCCTGGCAGGCGAACCAGGCGCGCAGCGGGCCGTTCGCGCCGTCGGCGAGCAGCAGGTAGCGCGCGCCGGTGAACGGCGCCTCGTCGAAACGCCAGCGCAACATGGTGGCGTCGCGCACGCCCAGCAGCCCCTGTCCGTGCGGCGCGGTCTGCCACAGCGTTTCCATGCGCGAGTCGACCTGGGCGCACCAGGTGGCGACCATGCGCGGGGCGGCCAGCAGGCGCAGGCGGTCGCGCAGCGCGAACCCCGCGTCGATCGCGGCGCCCGCCGGCTGCGCCAGCCAGCGCGGCAGCTTGCGCTGCAGGTAGCCGGCGTGGCGCAGCACGCGGGAATGGCGCGACATCTCGCCCAGCACGGCATAGCCCAGGCGCTTCACCACCGGCAGCGACTTGCGGTTGGGGAAGCCGTAGACGAAGTCGAAGCGGCCCGCCGCGGCCGCCAGCAGCGACTCCTGCAGCATCATCGCCGGGCCCAGGGTGCGATGGCGCGCATCCACCGCCATGTCGGCGAGCAGGCCGGCGCGGAGTTCGCCGCCGTGCCACAGCATGCGCCGCGGCGCCACGCTGCAGCTGCCGACCACGGCGCCTTCGTGGCGCAGCAGCTGCAGCAGGGGCTTGCCGAACGGACCGCGCAGGTAGAACCAGTCGAGCTTGCCGGCGTGCCGGGCGGGATCGCCCAGGTTGTCGCGCCACAGCGCCAGCACCGCGTCGCGATCGCGCGGCAGTTCCGCGGTTTCCGTGCGATAGCCGGGCGCGGGGTCGCCGTTCACGGCGGCGGCTCCGCGGCGACCTCCGCATCCAGCAGCAGCGGCGCCAGGTGCAGGTAGCGCGTGCTGCGCCGCTTGTTGCGGATGTCGGCATAGACCGCTTCGGCGGCTGCCTTCCAGCGCCCACAGCGCCAGGTCCATCTTCGCCCAGGGCAGCGCGAAGTAGAACTCGTCCTGGCCCTGGGCGAGGCTGTAGGTGTCGGTGGTGGGCGCGGCGGTAGCCACGCAGTCGGGCAGGCCCAGGTGTTTCGCCATGCCGTAGACCTGGGTCTTGTACAGGTGCGCGATGGGCTTGACGTCGGCGGAGCCGTCGCCGTTCTTCACGAAGAAGCCCTGGTCGTACTCCAGCCGGTTGGGCGTGCCCACCACGGCGTAGTTGAGGCGGTCGGCGTGGTAGTACTCCAGCGTCTTGCGCACACGCTGCTTGAAGTTGGTGGCGGCGACGATCTGCAGGTATTCGGGTAGCGGCAGGGTGCATTCGTGGCGCGTGCCGTCCGGCGATTCGGCGATCAGCCGGAAGTGGTTGATCGCGCCTTCGCTGCCGCCAGCGATCGCGATCTTCATGCGCCAGTCGTCGCGGTACTCGGGCAGCACGCGGCGCACCGCCTCGTCGCGCGCGGCGTAGCAGCCGATGGCGGCGAGCGTGGGCGCGATGTCCACGGTTTCCGCCCGCACGCCGAGGTGCTCGGCGAGGACCAGCGCGTTGCGCGCACTGGCGGAGGCCGAATCGCGCTCGGGCAGGATCAGCGCGAACACCCGCTGCGCGCCCACGGCCTGCACCGCGAGCGCGATGCACACCGAGCTGTCCACGCCGCCGGAAATCGCCACCACCAGGCCGCGCTTGTGCAGCTCGCGGGCGGTGGCCTCGCGCAGGCGCGCGGCGATGCGCGCGACCTCGGCGGCGTAGTCGAGGGCAAACACGTCCGGGGTCAGTGCGCTCATGTCCGTGGCTCCTTGCTCAGGCGCGGCGGGCGAGGATCGCCCGCAGGTCGCCGCGTTCGTCGACCAGCGCCCGCACCTCATCGTAGTGCGGATCGCGCAGCAGGCGCCGCTGCATCGCCGGGCCCTGGCCCAGCCCCACCTCGACGCCCAGCCAGCCGCCCGCGCGCAGCAGGCGCGGCGATTCTTCCAGCAGGCGCAGCAGGATGCTGACGCCCAGCGGGCCGCCGTCGAACGCGAGCCGCGGCTCGTGGTTGGAGATCTCCGCCGCCATCTGCGGCACCTTCGCGCTGAGGATGTACGGCGGCGAGCAGACCACCAGATCGACGGTGCCGTCGAACTCCGCGGCGAACGGCGCCAGCAGGTCGCCGCAGCGCAGCTGCACCTGCGCCAGGCCCAGGTGCCCGCGGTTGCGCGCGGCCAGCGCGAGCGCCTCGGCGCTGAGGTCGGCGCCATGCACTTCGGCGTCCGGCACGCGGTCGGCGATCGCGAACGCGAGGTTGCCGGAGCCGGTGCAGACGTCGACGACCCGTGCGGGGTGGCGCGCCTCCGCCGACTGCAGCAGCTCCACGCAGGCATGCGCCAGCAACTCGGTTTCCACGCGGGGGATCAGGGCTTCGGGACCGGCGAGCAGTTCCAGGCCCATGAAGCAGCCGCGGCCGGTGAGATGGGCCAGCGGTTCGCCGGCAAGGCGGCGCTCCACCAGCTGCACGAGCGCGCGCCGCGCCGTCTCGTCGGCCAGCGGCGGCAGCGCACCCGCATTCGCGGCGACCGCCGAGCGCGGCTGGCCCACCGCGGCGAACCACAGCGCGCGCAAGGTGTTGTCGGCGTTCTCCCGGGGTTTGTCGGGCAGTATCCGCAACGTGGCGGCGAGGCGTTCGAGCAGGCTGTCGTACAAGGTATCCATCGCATTCCTTCAGGCCGGGGGATGTTCGAGCAGCGCCTTGCGGCTGACCTTGCCGGTGGCGGTGCGGGGCAGGTCCGCGCACGGCACGATCTGCTGCGGCACCATGAAGCTTTCCAGCCGCCGCATGCACTGCGCGCGGATCTGGCCGACGTCGAGCGCGGCACCCGGCTCCAGCACCACATAGGCGCGGATCGCCTCGCCCAGCAGCTCGTCCGGCACGCCCACCACCACCGCCTCGCGGATGCCGTCGATGGCGTGCAGCACGTTCTCCACTTCCACCGGGCTCACCTTCTCGCCACGGGTCTTGATGATGTCGTCGCTGCGGCCCACGAAGTAGAGGAAGCCTTCCGCGTCCATGCGGAACCAGTCGTGCGTGCACAGCACGCGCTCGCCGGGCAGCGGTCCGGGCCGGAGCATCTGCGCGGAAAGATCGGGACGGTTCCAGTAACCGAGCATCACGTGCGGCCCGCGCACGTGCAGGATGCCGGATTCGCCCGGCGCCACCGGCTCGCCCGCGGGCGAGCGCAGGTAGACCTCGGTGCCGGGGATCGCCTTGCCCACCGAACCGGGTTTGGCTTCCAGCAGCTCGGGTTCCAGGTAGCACACGCGCTTGCATTCGGTGAGGCCGTACATCTTGTAGATGAGCGCGTTCGGGAAGATCTCGCGCAGCTTCAGCGCCTGCTCGTCGGGCAGCGCGGCGGCGGTGTTGGTGACGCGCGTGATGCCCGGGAAGCACAGCGGCTCGCGCCGGTGCGCGGACAGCAGCATCGCGAAGATGGTGGGCACGCCGGGGAACACGGTGACGTCGAACGCCTGCATGCGTGCGAACACCTGGGCGGGGAAGGCGAAGGAGCGCTCCAGCACCAGGGTGGCGCCGAGCTGCACCGTCATCAGCCACTGGTAAAGGCCGTAGTCGAAGGCCAGCGGCAGCGCGCACAGGATGCGTTCGTCCGGGCCGAGCCGCAGGTATTCGATCAGGCTGCCGGCCGCGAACAGCATGGACTGGTGGGTCTGCATCACGCCCTTGGGCTGACCGGTGCTGCCCGAGGTGTAGATCAGCGCAGCGAGGTCGGTCGCGATCGCCGGAACGCGTTCGCGCAGCGGTTCGCCGGCGGCGAGCACGGCGTCGAACGCCTCGACGGCCAAGCCTGCGGGCAAGACGCCGGAAGCGATCACGCGCAGTGCGGGGCGGTCCGGCAGCAACGGCGCGAACTCCTGCGCGATGTGGCCGTCGCTGAGCAGCACGCGCGCGCCGCTGTCGTCGAGGATGAAGCCGAGCTTGTCCGACTTGGTCAGGGGATTGACGAGCAGGAACGCACCGCCTGCCAGCAGCACGGCGAAGATCGACACCACGCATGGCCAGGTGTTGTCCATGTAGATCGCCACGCGGTCGCCGCGTACCACGCCGCGCTGCCGCAACGCGCAGGCGAGGCGGCTCGCGGCGTCGAGCAGTTCGCCGTAGCTGTGCGGCCGGCCTTCCGCCACCACCGCGATGCGCTGCGCCTGCACCAGGTCGGCGCCGTGTTCCAGCAGCGCGTCGTGCAGCAGGCGGCGTGGCGCGCAGCCGGTTTTCACGCCGGGCTCCGCGCGCGCTCGACGAAGGCGGTGATCGCGTTCACCGAGTCGAAGTTCTGCGGCAGCATCTCGCTGGCCTTGACCTGCAGCCCGAAGTTCTCCTCCAGGAACAGCACCAGTTCCAGCACGCCGGTGGAGTCGATGATGCCGCGATCCAGCAGCGAGGCGTCGTCGGGCAAGTCGTTCGGGTCGCTGCTGAACAGCAGGTTCTCGAGGATGTAGCTGCGGACGCTGCTGCGCACGCCGGTGGCGTCGTTGGACATCGATGGCTCCGTTGCGGTTGTCATGCGGCGGCCTGCCGCACGAAGTGTTCGTGGACCAGCATGGTGGAAAGGATGCCGACGAAGGCCTGGTTGTCGGCGAAGCCGATCGCGCGTCCGCGCCGGCATTTCTCGAACAGCCGGCCCACCGCGGGCGCGTCGAACCAGCCGGCGGCGCGAATGCGCGCCTCGCCCATCAGCTCGGCCACGTAGTCCAGCGGTTCGCCGTCGACGAAGAAGCTGGACTGGTCGGGCGCGCGGTAGGGCTGCTTGGTGCGCGTGCGGATGGCCTCGGGCAACAGCCCGTGCAGCGCGCGGCGCAGCAGGTACTTCTCGGTCATGCCGCGGATCTTCCAGTGCTCGGGCAGCGCGTTCGCGAACTCGATCACGCGGTGGTCCAGGAACGGGAAGCGTCCCTCCACCGAATGCGCCATCGCCGGGCGGTCGCCCTGCGCCGGCAGCAGGTAGGCCGCCAGCAGGCTCTTGGCCTCGACGTACTGGTCGCGCGCCAGCGGGCCCCAGCGGCGGGTCGCCGGCGGCAGGCGTTCCTCGTACCAGTCCAGCGCGTTCCAGTCGGCGAGGCCGGCGCGCAGCTCGGGCGCGAGGAAGCGCAGCGCGTGCTGCGAACTGGTCCAGCGCGGCACGTGCGCGAACACCGGCCGCGCCAGGTGCTCCATGCCGCGGCCGAAGAAGGATTGCGCCAGCGCCGCGTGCTGCACCGGCGAGTTCTCCAGATAGCCGTACAGGCGCCCGAGCAGGGCGGGCCGGAAGCGCGAACCGGGCTGGCGCGCCCAGAAGCGGCGCACCTTGGCCTCCTTGAACAAGTCGTAGCCGCCGAACACCTCGTCGGCGCCCTCGCCGGTGAGCACCACCTTGTAGCCCGCCTCCCGCACCTGCCGCGCCAGCAGCATCAGCGGCGCGCCGGCGGTGCGCAGCACCGGCGTCTCGACCTGGCGCACGAAGGCGGGGAACGCCTCGCCGATCGCGCGGCGGCTGCAACGCAGCACGGTGTGGTCGGTGCCCAGGTGGCGCACCATCGCGGCCTGCTCCGCGCTCTCGTCGAACTCGGCCTCGTCGAACGCGATGGAGAAGGTGCGCACGTTGCGCTGGCCCAGCGCGCACATCAGCGCCACCGTGGCCGAGGAATCCAGCCCGCCGCTGAGGTAGGCGCCCAGCGGCACGTCGGCCTGCAGGCGCAGGCGCACCGCATCGGACAGCAGTTCGCGCAGCTCCTCCGCGGCCTGCTCCACCGAGGTCCGGCGCGGCGCGCCGGGCTCGGGAAAGCTCCAGTCCCAGTAGCAGGCCAGCGACTCGCAGCCGTCGTCCTCCACCGCCAGCAGGTGCCCCGGCGGCAGGCTTTCGATGCCCGCGAACACGCTGCCGGGTTCGACCGGGCCCCAGTAGGTCAGCGTCTGCGCGAGGCTGGCGGGGTCGAGCTGCGCGTGCCCGGGCAAGGCCGCCAGCAGCGCCTTGATCTCCGAGCCGAACCACAGCCGCCCCGCGACGCGCGCGAGGAACAGCGGCCGCACGCCGCAGCGGTCGCGCGCCAGCAGCAGGCGACGCCGCGCGGCGTCCCACAGCGCGATCGCGAAATCGCCGTTGAGGTGTTCCACGAAGCGGTCGCCGTGCTCCTCGTACAGGTGCACGATGACTTCGGTGTCCGACTGCGTGGCGAAGCGGTGGCCGCGCCGCTCCAGCTCCGTGCGCAGCGTGCGGTAGTTGAAGATCTCGCCGTTGAACACCGTCCACACGTCGCCGCGCTCGTTGGCGATCGGCTGCGCGCCGGTGGCGAGGTCGATCACCGCCAGCCGCGCATGCGCGAGCCCGGCGCCGCCGTCGACGTGGAAGCCGTAGCCGTCGGGGCCGCGGTGGTGCAGGGTGCGGATCATCCGCTCCAGCGTGCGGCGCGCCGTGTCGGGCGCGTCCGGGGTACCGAAGAAGCCGGCAATCCCGCACATCGCCGCGGCCGGGTCAGCAGCGCAGGCCGGGCAAGGCGCCGGCATGCGTGGGCGGTGGATACGGCGGCCCCGTGCGCCTGGCCCGGGGGCCGCGCAGCACGGCGCCGGGCCGCTGGTCCCGATCCGTGCGCCGGTCTATGCAGTCCGTCTCGCGGTCCACCGCATCCTCCCCCATATCCCCAGGCCAGCTCCTCTGGCGCGGCGGCCTTGCGCAGTATATAAGGACCGCATGATGTTGTGACTCAGTTCGCACTTCGGCATCAAGCATGACCTTCGGCACAGGCGTGATCGCATACGGACCGCGGTCGCGCAAGCCCAGGGGATGGGGAGCGTCAGCAGCGCCCACCGGAGGCCACCGCCACCCGGATGGCCCGCCGCTGCGCCGCGGAGGGTACGGGGGGATGAACGGCACCGACATTTTCAGGGATGCGCCCAGGGGTGGCCCGCGGCGCGTGCCGACGCGTGGGCGGAGTTCGTCCCCGTGGTGAGCCGGTCGGAATGGAATGAACTCCACCCCGGCATGCGCGTGCGCCTGGGCGGCCTGTGCCAGCGCAGCGGACTGCTGCGCCTGCTGCACCGCACGCGCGGCTGGGTGCGCCGCGACCTGCGCGTGCTGGCCTACCACCGCGTGCTGAGCGTGGCCGACCCGGACCGCTTCGATTTCGACCTGGACCTGGTCAGCACATCGGTGGACGGATTCCGCCGCCAGATGCAGTTGCTCGGGCGCCGCTTCCACCCCATGTCGCTGGGCCAGGTGGTGGCGGCGCTGGAGGCGGGCCAGCAGCTGCCGGCCCAGGCCGTGGTGGTGACCTTCGACGACGGCTACGACGACAACCACCGGTTCGCCTTCCCCATCCTGCGCGAGCTGGGCATACCGGCCACGTTCTTCGTGTCCACCGGCCACATCGACAGCGGCCTGCCCTATGCCTACGACTGGCTGGTGCACATGATCCTGTGCACGCAGGCGCGCGAACTGGCGATCCCCGCGCTGGGCCTGGCGGAACCGCTGCCGATCGAGCGCCGGGCGCGTCGCCTGCTGGCGCAACGGGTGCTGGATCGCCTGAAGGCGCTGGACGTCGCGGCCCAGGAAGCCTGCATCGCGCGGCTGGAAGCCGCCTGGGGGATGCCACGCGTCGCCGGCCATCCGGATTGCCGGCCGATGGGCTGGGCGCAGTTGCGCGAGATGCACGCGGCCGGCTTCGAGATCGGCTCGCACGGCGTGCACCACCGCATGCTGGCGAAGCTGCCGCGCGAGGAACTGGAGGCGGAGCTGCGCGAATCCAGGACCGCGCTGGAACGCGAGCTGGGCACGCCGGCCACGACGATCTCCTACCCGGTGGGCGGCGTGGGCGCGTTCGACGACGAGGTGGTGCGCGCGACGCGCGATGCCGGCTACCAGGCGGCGTGCAGCTACATCTGCGGCACCAACCCGCTGCGCGCGATCAACCGCTACGCGCTGTACCGGCTGCCGGTCGAACGCCACATGGACGCGAACTGGTTCACCGCCATGCTGACCCTGCCGGAACTGGTGGGCTACCCGTCCTCGAACCGGGAAGGCTGACCGCGCCGCCCGCGGGCGACGGGCAAATTCCGCACTGGATCGCACGAGCCCGGCACCGGCCCACGCTAGACTGCGCCGATGGCTCCTCCACCCCGCAAGCGCCAGCGACGCAAACCCGCCGCCCCTGCACCGACCCGCGCCAAAAAGGCGCCGGCGCCCGTCGTGCAACCGGCCGACAGCTCCGCGCGCGCCAGCAGCGTGCTGGACTGGCTGCTGGCGCGGCTGCCGCCCCGCTACCGCGAGAAGACGCGCGACTACCTCGTGCTCACCCGCATGGACCGCCCGATCGGCGCCCTGCTGCTGCTGTGGCCGACATGGTGGGCGCTGTGGCTGGCCGCGGGCGACTGGCCGCCGCTGAAGCCGCTGGCGATCTTCACGCTCGGCGTGTTCGCGATGCGCGCGGCGGGTTGCGCGATCAACGACTACGCCGACCGCAAGCTGGACCCGCAGGTGGCGCGCACGGCCGGGCGGCCTATCGCCAGCGGGCGGGTGACGCCGCGCGAAGCCCTGGTGGTGTTCGGCGTGCTGCTGGCGTTCGCCTTCGTGCTGGTGCTGTTCACCAACCGGCTCACCATCGAACTCTCCTTCGCCGGCGCCGCGCTGGCGGCGATCTACCCGTTCACCAAGCGCTGGACCTACCTGCCGCAGGTGGTGCTGGGCGCGGCGTTCGGCTGGTCCATCCCGATGGCGTTCGCCGCGGTGGCGGGCACGGTGCCGCCGCTGGGCTGGCTGCTGTTCATCGCGAACATCCTGTGGTCGCTGGTCTACGACACCGAGTACGCGATGGTGGACCGCGACGACGACCTCAAGGTGGGCGCGAAGTCCACCGCGATCCTGTTCGGCGACGCCGACCTGCCCATCATCGGCATCCTGATGGCCACGCTGCTGCTGGCGATGGTGTTCGTGGGCCAGCGCGCGCATCTGGGCTGGCCGTACTGGCTGGCGCTGCTCGCCTGCGCCGGTCTGTTCGCATACCAGCTCTGGATGATCCGCACGCGCGAGCGCGGCCCCTGCCTCGCCGCCTTCCGCCACAACAACTGGTGGGGACTGGTGCTGTGGATGGGCATCGCGCTGGCGCTGGCGGTGAAGTGAGCGCAGGCCGTCCCCGCGCCATGCCGTAGGCGCGGCATCCGGCGGCTTCGCCGGACGCGCGGGGCGCGGCGTCGCACGCCGCGTTCTTCCGTGACTGCGGTCACGCGCGCACGCGATGTCGGACATTCGTCATCCACGGTGCGCTGCAGTGTCATGGCGCACGCCTAACTTTCCCGAGGTCGGAGCCTGTGCCCGGGTCAGGGAGCTGCCACACCGGCGCCGGGTGCGATTCCGCCGGAATCCGTGCGGTGTCGGGTGCATTGCCGATGGTCGCGCACATGGCTTCGTCGATCCCTACTCCGGAGTCACGACGATGCGCACCACCCCGATAAGCCAGGCCCTGCTGGGCATCCTGCTTTGCACAGCCGCGCCACACCTGCTTGCCCAGGACACCAGCGGCACCGCCGCTTCCCGCGACCAGAACGACCAGGCAGCGCCCGAGCGCGCCAGGAACCTCGACACGGTGGTGGTCACCGGCCGCTCCGGCGTGGAGACGCGCACCAAGGCCGAAGCCAGCTACTCCATCACCACCATCGACGAGGACCGCCTGCGCATGCAGGCGCCGACCTCGGTGACCGATGCGCTGAAATCGGTGCCGGGCTTCTGGGTGGAATCCTCCGGCGGCGTGGCCAGCGGCAACATCCGCGCGCGCGGCATCCCGGTGGACGGCTTCGGCTCGGTCAACCTGCTGGAAGACGGCCTGCCGGTGCAGCACGATCCCGCGCTCGGTTACCTCAACGCCGACCAGGCGTTCCGGCTGGACGAGACGATCGACCGCATCGAAGTGGTGCGCGGCGGTCCGTCGTCGGTGTTCTATTCCAACGCGCCGGCCGGCGCGATCAACTTCATCCCGCGCCAGGTCGGCGACATGGCCGAAGGCATCGCCAAGTTCGAGGTGGGCGACTACGGCCTGACCCGCGGCGACTTCTGGTACGGCACGCCGTTGTCCAATGGCTGGAAGCTCAGCGCCGGCGGCTTCTACCGCACCGACAGCGGCATCCGCCAGCCGGGCTTCAACGCGGACGACGGCGGCCAGATCCGCCTCTCGCTGTCGAAGGATTTCGACAAGGGCCGCTTCAGCGTCGACTACAAGCACATGGACGACAAGGCGATGCTGTTCCTCGGCATCCCGATGACCCGCTACTCCGGCGGCAAGCTGCGCGCGGTGCCGGGCTTCGACGGCAACTACGGCACGCTGGCCGGCCCGGATACCGAGCACGTGCTGATGAAGCGGGCCGACGGCAGCACCTACGATTTCGACAACACCCAGGGCACGCACGTGAAGCGCGACCAGCTCACGGTGAAGTTCGACTACGAATTCGCCGGCGGCTGGAAGTTCTCCGACGGCATGCGCTTCAGCAAGACCGACACGCAACGCAACGGCCTGTTCCCGAACTCGGTTTCCGGCGCCGGCACCTTCCTTTCCAACTTCATGAAACAGAACGCGAAGTGGCTGCCGGCCGGCACGGCCGGATTGCAGCTGCGCTACGTCGACAATCCCTCGCAGGTGTTCGACAACCAGGGCCAGAACGGCAACGGCCTGGTGGTGAACGCCGGCCTGCGCGGCGTGACGATGCCGCTGAGCGAGTTCATCAACGATGCGCGGCTGATGCAGAAGTTCGACTTCGGCGGCCAGACGCACGACGTCACCCTTGGCTACTACTTCGCGCACTTCAACCAGGGCTTCAGCCGCTACTCGTCCAGCGCGCTCATCGACGTGCAGGACAATGCCAGGCTGCTCAACCTGGTGGCGGTGAACGCGGCTGGCCAGCCGATCGGGAACATCACCGAGAACGGCATCTACAACTACGGCTACGAATGGGCCGATTCGCGCGGCGGCTCCACCACCAACGCGGTCTACCTCTCCGACGAATGGCAGGCGACCGACCAGCTGCGCATCGACGGCGGCCTGCGCTGGGAAAACGTGCACCTGGGCGGCAGCACGCAGCTGCCGACCAAGGTGAACCAGGGCGCGTTCACCACCTCGCAGATGCTCACCGGCAGCGGCACCTACGTGCCCTACGACGTCAGCTACGACAAGCTCGGCTGGACGCTGGGCGCGAACTGGCAGTTCGACCAGCGGCAAGGCCTCTTCGCGCGCTGGACGTCCACCTTCCGCCTGCCCAACCTCGGCACCTACATCGGCGCCTCCAGCGCGCCGATCAACCCGCCCATCGTCCAGACCATGGACCTGGGCGAGGTGGGCTACAAGTATTCCTCGCGCCAGCTGGAGTTCTACGCCACCGGCTTCTACACCAAGTACGACAACGTCGGCTTCAGCAACTACGTCTACAACGCGATCACCGGCGCCTCCACCAACCAGCAGGGTTATGCCGGCACCAGGACATACGGCCTGGAGCTGGACAGCACCTGGTACCCCGTCGACTGGTTCGACGTGCAGGCCACCGCCACGCTGGAAAACCCCAAGTACCAGAACCTGCGCTACACCCAGCTGGTGGCCGGCCAGCCGGTGCTGATCGACTACGTCGGCAACCAGCTGATCCGCGTGCCCAAGGTGAGCTACCGCATCGTGCCGGGGCTGAACCTGTTCGACCACCGCCTGCGCCTGCAGCTTGCCTACGAGTACGAAGGGAAGCGCTATGTCGACACGGCCAACTCGGTGGTGCTGCCGTCCTACAAGATGCTGAGCGCCAGCGCGCGTTGGCAGGTGTCGCCGATGACCTCGCTGTTCTTCTACGCCGACAACATCACCAACTCGCAGGGCCTGACCGAAGGCAACCCGCGTGCCGGCGAACTGAACAGCGCGGACGTGGGCGCATCCACCTTCATCGCGCGGCCGATACTCGGCCGCACCTATCGTGCGGCCATCATGTACCGCTTCTGACGAGGCCGATCCGATGACTCTTGCACGGATGCGCATTGCCGCCCTGCTGCTCCTTGCCCTGCTCGCCCTGCCCGCGTTCGCGCGGGCAGGCGACGCGGGCAGGGAAGCGCCGAACCTGGTGCTGCAGGGCGACCTCGACGGCAAGGACAACCAGACCTTCCGCATGCTGCCGTTCGACGTGCCGGCCGGCACCGCACGCATCACCGTGCAGTTCGACTACAGCGGCCACGACAGCGATCACACCACCATCGACCTCGGCATGCTCGGGCCGGACGGCTTCCACGGCCAGGACGGCTTCCGCGGCTGGAGCGGCGGCGCGCGCAAGCTGTTCACCATCGCCACCACCGACGCCTCGCCCGGTTACCTGCCGGGAACGATCCGTCCGGGGCGCTGGCAACTCATGCTGGGCATACCGAACATCCGCGCCGGCAGCCATTCGCACTACGTCGCGAAGATCTGGTTCAGCGGCGCCGACGCACCGGCGTGGGAACCGGCCGTGCTGAACCCGCCGCTGCGCAGCGTAGCCGGCTGGTACCGCGGCGACCTGCACATGCATACCGCCCACAGCGACGCCAGCTGCCCCAGCCAGTCCGGCAAGCGCGTGCCCTGCCCGCTGTTCCTCACCGTGGAAGCGGCGGTGCGGCGCGGCCTGGACTTCATCGCGATCACCGACCACAACACCGTGTCGCACGCCGAGGCGATGCGCGAGCTGCAACCCTACTTCGACCGCCTGCTGCTGATCCCCGGCCGCGAAGTCACCACCTTCAGCGGCCACGCCAACCTCTGGGGCAGCACCGCGCCGGTGGATTTCCGCATCGACGGCACGCAGGTGAAGGACTGGAATGCGCTGCTCGACGCCGTCGCGCCGCTGCACGCGCTGATCTCGATCAACCACCCGCGCCTGCCCGACGGGGAGATCTGCATGGGCTGCGGCTGGATCGCCAAGCCGCCGGTGGACATGGCGCGCGTGCAGGCGGTCGAGGTGGTCAACGGCGAGGACACCGGCACGCCGGTGACCGGCCTGCCGTTCTGGACCGCGGCGCTGGCCGAGGGATTCCGGCCCACCGCGGTGGGCGGCAGCGACAACCACGACGCCACGCTCACGGCCTCGAAATTCGGCGCCAGCATGGTCGGGCGGCCCACCACCGTGGTGCACGCCGATGCGCTGTCGATGCCGGCGATCCTCGACGGCATCCGCGCCGGCCACGTGTTCGTGGACGTGGCCGGCAGCGGCGACCGCTTGCTGGAATGCAACGCGCAGAGCGGCGGCCGGCACGCGGCGATGGGCGATACACTGCAGGCAAGCGCCGGCCAGCGCGTGGACATCCACGTGCACGCCGCCCACGTGGCCGGCATGCACCTGCTCGCCCTGCTCGACGAAAAGCCCTTGCCGCAGGGCGCCGACCGCGTGCTCGCCGGCGACGACGCGCGGGAGGACTACACGTGGACCGGCGACGGCCAGCGCCACTGGCTGCGCTTCGAGGTGCGCGATGCGCAAGGCGGCCTGCTGCTGATCGGCAACCCGATCTACATCAACCCGCGTCGCTAGCCGCGCGGCGAGGGCGCCCGCGCCAGCGCCCACACGTCCACGCGCTGCGCTCCCGCGCGGCGCAGCAGGCGCGCGCATTCGGCCAGGGTGGCGCCGGTGGTGAACACGTCGTCCAGCACGGCCACGTGCGGCGGGCAGGCGAAGCCTTGCCGGACGGCGAAGGCGCCGCGCACGTTGCGGCGGCGCGTGGGCGCATCCAGTTCGGTCTGCGCGGCGGTCGCGCGTGTCCGATGCAGGACGCTGCGGTCCAGCTTCACGCCCCATGCCTTCGCCAATGACCACGCCAGTTCAAGCGCCTGGTTGTAGCCACGGCTGCGCAGGCGCCCCACGTGCAGCGGCACCGGCAGCAGCAGGTCGGGCATGGGCAGCGGCATCGCCTCGCGTTGCCACAGCGTGGCCAAGGCGCGGCCGGCGGCGAGATCGCGGCCGAACTTGAAGCGCGACTCCAGCCGGTCCAGCGGCCAGCCGTAGCGGAACGGCGCCCACGCCGCCTCCCACGGCGGCGCGCGGCGCAGGCATTCGCCGCACATCGCAGCAGGCACGGCCAAGGGCAGGGCACAGCGTGCGCAGCAACTGCGGTTGCGCGGCAGCTCGGCGGCGCAGGCCGCGCACAGGTCGACGCCGTTCTCACCGGGCGCGCCGCACAGCAGGCAGCGCAGCGGCAGCAGCACGTCATGCAGTCCCTGCCAAACTTGGTGCAGCACCGCCCTGCCGATCATCGCCATGCACATCCCTTGCTGGTCGGGTCGATGGTAGCGGCAGCCCGACAGGCGCGCCGTCAACCTAGATACCCGTGCGCACAGTTGACGGCTGCGGCCGCGCTGCCCACACTCGCCGCCTCTGCCAGCGAGCCGCCCCATGCCCGAAGCCCTCATCCGCCACGACTGGACCCGCGACGAAGTCGCCGCGCTGTTCGCGCTGCCGTTCAACGAACTGCTGCACCGCGCGCACGGCATCCATCGCGAACACCACGACCCGAACGCGGTGCAGGTGTCCACCCTGCTCTCGATCAAGACCGGCGGCTGCCCCGAGGATTGCGCCTATTGCCCGCAGGCCGCGCGCTACGACACCGGCGTGCAGGCGCAGAAGCTGATGGAAGTCGACGCCGTGCTGGCGCGCGCGAAAGCCGCCAAGGCCGCCGGCGCCAGCCGTTTCTGCATGGGCGCGGCGTGGCGCGGGCCGAAGGACCGCGATATCCCCAAGGTCGCCGAGATCGTGCGCGCGGTGAAGGACCTCGGCCTGGAAACCTGCGCCACCCTGGGCCTGCTCGGCGACGGCCACGCGCAGCAGCTCAAGGACGCCGGCCTCGACTACTACAACCACAACATCGACACCGCGCCGGAGTTCTACGGCGAGATCATCCACACCCGCGAATACCAGGACCGCCTGCGCACGCTGGAACAGGTGCGCGACGCCGGCCTCAAGACCTGCTGCGGCGGCATCGTCGGCATGGGCGAGACGCGCGCGCAGCGCGCGGGCCTGCTGCAGGCGCTGGCCAACCTGCCCGAGCACCCGCACTCGGTGCCGATCAACCAGCTCGTGCCGGTGCCGGGCACGCCGCTGGGCAACGCGGAAACGCTGGACCCGTTCGAGTTCGTGCGCGCCATCGCGGTGGCGCGCATCCTGATGCCGCTGTCCATCGTGCGCCTGTCCGCCGGCCGCCAGCAGATGGACGATGCGGTGCAGGCGCTGTGCTTCCACGCCGGCGCTGGCTCGATCTTCTACGGCGAGAAACTGCTCACCACCGGCAACCCCGACACCGAGCACGACCGCGCCCTGTTCCGCCGCCTCGACCTGCACGCGATGGAGGTGGTGGAGGAAGCGGGCACGGTGCATGCGGACATCATGGAAGCCGCGCCGGCAAGTTGCGGGCACGGATGCGGGTGTGGCGTGGCGGCATGAGCTTTTCCTTGCCCCGACCTCGTCATCCCAGCAAAAGCCGGACAAGCGCTTCGCGTGCAGAACGCCCGAAGGGCGGCCCCAAAGGGGCGAGCGAAGCGAGTCATCCAGTGTCGTATTCGCTGCCTGATAGAGGCACTGGATTCCGGCTTTCGCCGGAATGACATCCGAGAGCACGCCAACTCCATGCCCCGCACCGACCTGCTCGAACGCCTGACCATCCAGACGTCCGAACGCGAACACGTGAAACTGCTGCGGCGCCTGCGCGTGATCGACCACGCGGAAGGCCCGTGGCTGGAAAGCGACGGCCGCCGCCTGCTCGGCTTCTGCAGCAACGACTACCTCGGGCTCGCGCAACACCCGCAGCTGATCGCCGCCCTCAAGCGCGCCGCCGACGACGAAGGCGTGGGCAGCGGCTCGGCGCACCTGATCTGCGGCCATCGCCGCGAGCATGCGCAACTCGAAGAGGCGCTGGCCGAGTGGACCGGGCGCGAACGCGCGCTGCTGTTTTCCACCGGCTACATGGCCAACCTCGGCGCGATGCAGGCCCTGCTCGCGCGCGGCGACCTCTGCGTGCAGGACAAGCTCAACCACGCCTGCCTGCTGGACGGCGCGCAACTGGCCGGCGCCGAGCTGAAGCGTTATCCGCATGCCGATGTCGAAGCCGCCGCGCGCCAGTTGGCGACACGACCGGATGCCGCCGCGCTGCTCGCCACCGACGGCGTCTTCAGCATGGACGGCGACGTGGCGCCGCTCGCCGATCTGGCCGCACTGTGCACACGCGAGCACGCCACGCTGATGGTGGACGACGCGCACGGGCTTGGCGTGCTGGGCGCCGACGGCGCCGGCAGCGTGGCGGCGGCGGGCCTGGGCCAGCGCGAAGTGCCGGTGCTGATGGCCACGCTGGGCAAGGCGCTGGGTTGCAGCGGCGCCTTCGTGGCCGGCCCGGCTGCGCTGGTCGAGGGCCTGCTGCAGTTCGCGCGGCCCTACGTCTACACCACCGCGATGCCGCCCGCGCTGGCCGCCGCGGCCTGCACCGCCGTGGAGATCGCACGCCGCGAGGGCTGGCGTCGCGAAAGACTGCATGCGCTGATCGCCCGCTTCCGCAGCGGCGCAGTGCAGCTCGGCCTGCCGCTGATGGATACGCCCAGCGCGATCCAGCCCCTGCTGCTGGGCGATGCGCAGGCCGCGCTCGATGCCGCGCAACGGCTGGAACAACGCGGCCTGCTGGTCGGCGCGATCCGCCCGCCCACGGTGCCGCAAGGCCAGGCGCGGCTGCGCATCACGCTCTCGGCGGCGCACGAGGACGAGCACGTGGACCGCCTGCTGGACGCGCTGGCCGGTCTGCCGCATGGGTCGCCTCCGGGGCGCCACGTATAATGCCCCGCTGCTCCTCGCCTTTCCCTCCATGAACATCGTCAACCTGGCCGCCTACCGCTTCGTCTCGCTGGACGACTTGCCCTCGCTGCGCGAGCGCGTGCTCGAACGCGCCGAAGCGCTGGCGCTGAAGGGCACCGTGCTGCTGGCGCCGGAAGGCATCAACCTGTTCCTCGCCGGTCCGCGCGAGGCGGTGGATGCGTTCATGGCGTGGCTGCGCGCGGATGCGCGTTTCGCCGGACTGGAAGCGAAGGAGTCGATCTCCGGCGACGTGCCCTTCGGCCGCCTGCGGGTGCGGCTGAAGAAGGAAATCATCACCATGCACATGCCGGCGATCCGCCCCGAAGGCGGCCGCGCACCGGCGGTGGATGCGCCCACGCTGAAGCGCTGGCTCGACCAGGGCCACGACGACGAAGGCCGCGACGTGGTGATGCTGGACACGCGCAACGACTACGAGACCGACGTCGGCAGGTTCGCGCACGCGGTCGACTACCGCCTCGCCAGCTTCACCGCCTTCCCCGCCGCGGTGGCCGCCGACCGCGCGCGCTTCGCGGACAAGACCGTGGTGTCGTACTGCACCGGCGGCATCCGCTGCGAGAAGGCCGCACTGCACATGCAGGAACTCGGCATCGAGTGCGTGCGCCAGCTCGAAGGCGGCATCCTGAAATATCTGGAACTCACCGACGGCGCGCACTGGCAAGGCGACTGCTTCGTGTTCGACGGGCGCGGCGCCGTGGGCTCCAACTTGCTCCCTGCAAGCGAACTCCCTCTCCCCTCCGGGGAGAGGGCCGGGGCGAGGGGACATGCTTGCGATGAACCTTCATCAAAACCAGCGCTGGGCGACACCTGCGCGAGCACCCGCCCCTCACCTCAATCCTCTCCCCGGAGGGGAGAGGAGGCGAACGCAACAAGCGCTTCATTTGATTGGAGCGGGGCGTGAAGCTCTTCATCGAACAAGCCGGCCACGGTCTCGTTCCGTTGGTGCTGCTGCACGGCTGGGCCATGCACGGCGGCGTGCTCGCGCCGCTGGTGGAAGCCCTGGCCGACCGTTGCACGATGCACGTGGTGGATCTTCCGGGCCATGGCGGATCGCGCGACTGCGGCCTGCCGCTGGAGCCCTCCGCCTGCGCTGCGGCGATCGCCGCCGCCACGCCGCCGGCGATCTGGCTGGGCTGGTCGCTGGGCGGGCTGATCGCGCTCACCGCCGCGCTGGAACATCCGCAGCAGGTGCGCGGCCTCGCGATGCTGTGCGCCACGCCGAAGTTCGCGCGCGACGAAAGCTGGCCCTGGGGCAGCGATGCCACCCTGGTGCACCAGCTCGCGCTGGACCTGGAAGTCGATTACCACGCCACCATCGAGCGCTTCCTCGCGCTGGAGGCGATGGGCAGCCCCGATCCGCGCGCCGAATTGCGCCGCCTGCGCGAACTTGCTTTCGCGCGCGGCGAACCGGATCTGCGCGTGCTGCAGGAGGGCATCCGCATCCTCGAAACCCGCGACCTGCGCGCGCGACTGCCCGGACTGCGCCAGCAGAACGCGTGGATCGCCGGACGCCGCGACCGGCTGGTGCCGCCGCAGGCGATGGAATGGTCGGCGCAGCAGGCGCATGGCCGCTTCGTGCAGATCGAGCGCGCCGGCCACGCGCCGTTCTTCACACACGCCGACGACGTGGCGCAGGCGCTGCAGCCTCTGCTGGACAGCTTCCATGAGTGAGTTCCACCTCGACCGCGACCGCGTGCGTCGCAACTTCGGCCGCGCCGCGCGCAGCTACGAACGGCACGACGCCTTGCAGCGCGAAGTGCAGCAATCGCTGCTGGACCGGCTGGGCTTCTACCTGGAAACGCCCGCGCGCGTGCTCGACGTGGGCGCCGGCACCGGCCGCGGCACCGCGCTGCTGAAGCAGCGCTACGCCAAGTCCGAGGTGATCGCGGTCGACCTCGCGCTGCCGATGCTGCGCGAGGCGAAGGCGCACAGCGGCTGGCTCAAGCCGTTCCGCCGCGTCTGCGCCGAAGCCACCGCGCTGCCGTTTCCCGACCACAGCGTGGACGTGCTGCACTCCAACCTGTGCTTCCAGTGGGTCGACGACCTCGTCGCGCTGTTCGGCGAATGCTGCCGCGTGCTGAAACCCGGCGGCCTGCTCGCGTTCTCCACCTTCGGCCCCGACACGCTGAAGGAACTGCGCGCCGCCTGGGCCGCGGTGGACGGCCACTCCCACGTCAGCCGCTTCCTCGACATGCACGACATCGGCGACGCGATGATCAACGCCGGCCTGCGCGACCCGGTGCTGGACGTGGAACGCTACACGCTCACCTACAGCGAACCACGCAAGCTGCTCGAAGAACTGCGCGGCCTCGGCGCCACCCACGCCGACGCCGCCCGCGAACGCCACCTCACCGGCAAATCCCACTACCGCGCCATGCTCGCCGCCTACGAGGCGATGCGCGTGGACGGCCGCATCCCCGCCACCTGGGAAGTGGTGACCGCACACGCGTGGGGGCCTCCGCCGGGACAGTCGCGGCGCCTGCCGGGCGGCGGCGAGGTGGCAAGTTTTTCGCTCAGCAGTTTGCGGGGGTCGCGGCGGCGTTGAGAGGTTGCTTCGCTGTGTGATTTGGTTTGTCGCTGGGTATATCGAGTTGTCGTGATCGACTTGGAATGGATGTGAGCGACAAAGCGGTTTCGTGCGCCTGTCGGCGCCCGAGTTACTTCTCCTTTGCTTGTCCAAAGGAGAAGTAACCAAGAGGAAACGACACCCCGATGGCGCGCCCTCCAGGCATCCTGCCTTCCGGGTGCGCGGGCGGGTTACGGGGTTTTCCGACGGCACCTCCGTGTGCCGGCGGAAAACTGGCTCGCATCCATGCGAGCCATCCTGCGGACTTTCCTTCACCCACCCGCCGCGCCATAGGGGCCCCGATAGAGCAGCGCGCTCCCGGCGCGCAGAAGCGACAGCAGGGCACAGCCAGAGCACAGCCAGAGCCAAGGACGGTCTGATTAATCGACTACCTGCTCGTCATTCCTGCGAAAGCAGGAATCCAGTGCCTTGGTGTTCCGTGGATTAGAGGCACTGGATCCCAGCCTTCGCTGGGATGACGAGCAAAATCAAAAGCGAAGCGCCGCACGCTCGCGGTGCTTCGCTTTGGCCATTGCCGTTGCTTTTGCCTCTGGCGCGCACGATGCGCGCCTGCTTTTCCGGGGCCCCTGGGCGGCGGTGAGGTGGGGACGACAAGGCCGCGCAGCGGGCGTTGCCAAGGATGGCAACGCCTTTTCGCGCGGGCAGGAGCCCGCTCGAAAAGCCCGGCCACACCTCACGCACTTTCCGTCCATGGATGGACGGAAAGCGACAACCGGGGTGGCCTTTCTCTTTGGTTACTTTCTCTTTGGCCACGCAAAGAGAAAGTAACTCGGGCGCCCACAGGGCGCTCGAAACCGCTCCAAATCTACAAAACCGCGCCAGCAACAATCAGCGCCAGCACACAAACACTCAGTTGACCAACGGCTCCACCACCGGCCGCCGCACACTCACCGCCGTCCCCGCCGCCGCCACGATGATCGCCACGATCGCCAACCACTGCAGCAGGCTGAGATGCTCCCCCAGCAACGCCACGCCAACCAAAGCCGCAATGGCCGGCTCCAGGCTCAGCAACGTGCCGAAGCTGCGCGTGGGCAGGCGCGTCAGCGCGATCATCTCCAGCGAATACGGCAGCGCGGAACTGAGCACGGCCACGCCCAGCGCGAACGGCAGCAAGGCCGGATTGAACAGCGCGCTGCCTGCATGCGCCACGCCGACCGGTATCGCCACCAGCGCCGCGATCGAGGTGCCCCAGGTCACCGCGTCGCCGCCATGCTCGGCTCCGGCGCGCTGGCCGAGCACGATGTAGCAGGCCCAGCCCACGCCGGCGGCCAGCGCGTACATCACGCCGACCGGATCGAGCGCATGCGCCTGCCCGCGCAAGGGCAACAGCAGGAGCAGACCCGCGACCACCAGCGCGATCCAGACGAAATCCTGCAGGCGGCGCGAGCCGAACAGGGCCAGCGCGAGCGGCCCGGTGAATTCCAGCGCCACCGCGATGCCCAGCGGGACCGTGCGCAGCGACATGTAGAACACCAGGTTCATCGCGCCGATCGCCAGGCCGTAGCCCCACAGTGCGCGCAGGTCGCGGCCGCGCTGCCACCTGCGCCACGGCCGCCGCACCAGCAGCAGGATCAGGGCGCCGAGGCCCAGCCGGCAGGCGGTGGCGCCTTGCGCGCCGACGGCGGGAAACAGCTGCTTGGCCAGCGCGGCGCCGAGCTGGTACGAACTCATGGCGATCAGCAGCGTGGCTACCGCGAACAGCACGGAGGCACGGGAGGTGGACGCAGGCACGGGAAGCAACCACACGGGGGCGGTTCGCCATGATGCCTGCGCGTGCGCGCAAAACCCATCCCGCGCGTGCATTGCTGCCGACAGTGGCCGGCAGCAGCGACGCGCTCAGCGCATGCGCGCGAACAGGCTGCCGTTGGCCGGCAACTGCAGGCGCCCGTACTCCAGCGTGCCCGTCACGAGTCCGTGGCCTTGCAGCGCTTGCCATTCCCCCGGCAACGGCAATGCAAGCTCCACTGCCGCGGCGGAGAGGTTGAACACGACCAGCACGCTTTCATCGCCCAGCTCGCGCACGAAGGCCAGCACCGGCTCGGCCGTGTCGAGGAAGCGGATGCTGCCGTGGCGCAGCGCGGATTGCCCGCGACGCCAGTCGAGGAAGCGACGGTAGCCGCTGAGCGCGGAGGCGGGATCGCGCTGCTGGCGCGCCGCGTTCAGCGCGCGATGCTCGGGCGGCACCGGCAGCCACGGCGTGGCGCTGCTGAAGCCGGCATGCTCGCCGTCGTCCCACGGCATCGGCGTGCGGCAGCCGTCGCGGCCCTTGAACTCCGGCCAGAACGCGATGCCGTAGGGATCGCGCAGTGCCTCGTAAGGCAGTTCGACCTCGGTAAGGCCCAGTTCCTCGCCCTGGTACACGCAGACCGAACCGCGCAGCGAACACACCAGCGCGGTGAGCTGGTTCGCCATCGCGGCCGAGCCATGGCCGTTGCCCCAGCGGCTGAGCACGCGCTCCACGTCGTGGTTGGAGATCGCCCAGCACGGCCAGCCTTCGGTCATCTTCGCTTCCTGCGCGCGCACGGTGTCGCGGATGTAGGCGGCGCTGAAATCGTCGGTGAGCAGCTCGAAGCTGTAGCCCATGTGCAGGCGGTGGCCGCTGGTGTATTCGGCCATCGTGGCCAGCGAATCCTCCGAGGAGATCTCGCCCAGCGCGGTGCTGCCGGGGTAGCGGTCCATCAACGCGCGCAGGTCCTGCAGGAACGCGAGGTTCTCCGGGCGCGTGTTGTTGTACCAGTGGTACTGGAACGCGTAGGGGTTGTCCGCGCTGAAACCGCGGCCGGTGCGCGCGGCCTTGGGCTTGGGCGGGTTGTCGCGCAGCAGCGCGTCGTGGAAGCAGAAGTTGATCGAATCCAGCCGGAAGCCGTCCACGCCGCGATCCAGCCAGAAGCGCAGGTCGTCCAGCACCGCCGCGCGTACTTCGGGGCGGTGGAAATCGAGGTCGGGCTGCGCGGCGAGGAAGTTGTGCAGGTAGTACTGGCCGCGCCGCGGCTCCCATTGCCAGGCGCTGCCGCCGAACAGCGACAGCCAGTTGTTCGGCGGGCCGCCGTCTTCGCGCGCATCGGCCCACACGTACCAGTCGGCCTTCGGGTTGTCGCGGCTCTGCCGGCTTTCCTTGAACCACTCGTGCTCGGTCGAGGTGTGGCTCAGCACCTGGTCGATCATCACCTTCAGGCCGAGCCGGTGCGCCTTCGCAAGCAGCGCGTCGAAGTCGGCGAGCGTGCCGAACAGCGGGTCGACGTCGCGCGGATCGGCGATGTCGTAGCCGAAGTCCGCCATCGGCGAACGGAAGAACGGCGCGACCCAGATCGCGTCCACGCCCAGCCCGGCCACGTAGTCGAGCCGCTCGATGATGCCGGGAAGATCGCCCACGCCGTCGCCGTCCGTGTCGAGGAAGCTGCGCGGGTAGATCTGGTAGATGACGGCGCCGCGCCACCACGGTGTATCGGTCATTGCTGGGCCCCATGACGTGGAGCAAGCGGCTTTCCGGACCGCCTGTCTTCGGAACGGCGGACAGCTTAGTGGCAGCACGGGCCGATCCCGCACTGTGCTGCATACGTATTCATGGATGCTGCGGTCGCGTCATGCGCCTGCAACAAATGGACGTCCAAACGGAATGCGCGCCGAGGTCACCGTCGCGCGCCGATGCGGACGCATCGCGGCTTCGCGCCCCACGTGGCGGCTCGCGCCAGTGGACCCGTCGAGGTTGTGTTGCACCGCAACGAAGGCATCTCCACCGCGCCATGAATACGTATGCACGGATCGTTCACGCCGAAAACACCGCCCTACCATGCGGTCACGCGACGGGAGCATGGGCGCAAGCCGGCTGCCGACGACTGCCGCCGACGGCAGCGCCGGAAGACACACGTCGCGACAACGACACCGACCAATTTCGTGGGGAGACGAGACATGTTGATGAAACACAAGCTGCTGGCCATGGCGATCGCGTCGGCCTGCCTCGGCACCTGCGCCGTGGCCAGCGCCGCCACCGCGCCTGCGCCTGCCGCGCAGCAGCAGGACGGCCCGCAGAGCGGCAGCGACCAGACCGCCAGCTCGAATCCCCTGTCCCCGCGCGACAAGAAGGACAAGGCGAAGCAGATGCAGGCCGTGCAGGTGAACGGCTTCGTCAGCAGCATCGAGAACTCCACCGCGCTGAAGAGGAACGCCGACTCCATCGTCGAGGCGGTCTCCGCGGAACAGGTCGGCAAGCTGCCCGGCACCTCCATCGCCGACACGCTGGGCCGCCTGCCCGGCCTCGCGGTGCAGACCTTGAACGGCCGCCCGCAGGTGCTGACCATCCACGGCCTGGGCCCCGACTTCTCCACCGCGCTGATCAACGGCGGCCAGCAGGTGTCCACCTCGAACAACCGCGACGTGGAGTTCGACCAGTACCCGTCGAGCTGGTTCGACAACGTGGTCGTGCACCTTTCCCCGCAGGCCAACCTGATCGGCCAGGGCTTGTCCGGCACGGTGGACATGCACACGATACGCCCGCTGGACAAGAGCGGCCCCGAGGCGGCGGTGAACGCCAAGTACACCTGGAACAGCATGTCCGAGCTGGCGCCCGGCAAGGGCGTCAGCAACAAGGGCCACAACGTCAACGGCGTGTGGGTGCACCAGTTCGCCGACCACACCCTGGGCGTGACGCTGGGCGTGGACCTGGAGGACAGCCCCACGCAGATCCAGCACCAGGCGCCATGGGGCTATCCCAATGACGCCCAGGGCAACTACGTGATCGGCGGCTCGAAGAACTACGGCATCACCGACTCGATGAAGCGCAACGGCGTGCTGGCCACGGTGCAGTGGCAGCCGAACGAGCACTACACCGGCACCATCGACCTCACCTACGACAACTTCAAGGAAGTGCAGCAGGCCAAGGGCATGGAGTTCCCGCTGTTCTGGAGCGGAGCGCAGCTGCAGCCCGGCGGCGTCGTGCAGGACGGCTTCGTGCGCAGCGGCAGCTACGCCGACGTCAAGCCGGTGATCCGCAACGACTACAACAGCAAGAGCGCGCGGGTCTACAACTTCAACTGGGAAAACAAGTTCACGATCAACGAGAACTGGGTGATCAACGCCAACGCGAACTACTCGCGCGCCACCCGCCACGACGTCAACCTCGAAAGCTATTCCGGCACCGGCTACACCGCCGCGAACGGCGCGCTGGACACCGTGGGCTTCAACGAGCTGGGCAACGGCATGCTCTCGCTCAGCCCGTCGCTGAACTACGGCCAGGGCGTGGTGCTGACCGACCCGCAGGGCTGGGGCGCCGGCAGCGGCGTGGTGCAGGCCGGCTTCATCAATGCGCCGCGCACGGTCGACTACCTCGCCAACGTGCGGCTGTCGGTGGAACGCAGCTTCAGCAGCGGCCCGTTCTCCAGCCTGGAGTTCGGCATCAGCAACAGCAACCGCAACAAGACCTACCACATCGACCAGGCGTTCCTGACCCTGGGCGGCGGCACGCTCAGCGGCGGCAGCGCGGTCACGACCGCGGCGATCCAGGGCGGCACCAGCTGCGATCCGCTGTCGTGGATGGGCATCGGCCGGCAGCTCTGCTACAACCCGTTCGCCCTGATCGGCAACGGCAGCCTGGTGAAC
Organism: Rhodanobacter sp. PCA2; assembly: GCF_013620825.1. Classification (GTDB taxonomy): domain Bacteria; phylum Pseudomonadota; class Gammaproteobacteria; order Xanthomonadales; family Rhodanobacteraceae; genus Rhodanobacter_A. The sequence continues at coordinate 90,305 of NZ_NJIC01000049.1, forward strand.
GTGCCCACGTTCGGCTCCAACACCGGCACGCCGCCGGACTGGAAGACGCACGAGAACGTGTTCACCCCGTACTTCCAGTTCAACATCGACACCAGCCTCGGTGGCGTCAGCCTGCGCGGCAACTTCGGCATGCAGGTGCAGCGCACCTCGCAGCGCGCGACCGGCGAGCGCGTGGCGCCCGGCAGCGCCACCACCGGCGACCTGATCACGCTGATCCCGGTGACCGGCAGCAACAGCTACACCCGCTACCTGCCCAGCGCGAACCTGATCTTCGGCTTCACCGACAACGACGACCTGCGCGTCAGCGCGGCCCGCACCCTGGCTCGCCCGCGCATGGACCAGATGAACGCCAGCGTCGGGGTGACCGGCAACTTCACGCACCTGCAGAACACCGATCCGAACCAGTCGTTCTTCAGCGCCTCGGGCGGCAACCCCAAGCTCACGCCCATCATGGCCGACAACTTCAACGTCAGCTACGAACACTACTTCTCGGGACCGGCGGCGGGCTACCAGTGCAACTCCGCCGACCAGAAGAACTCGGACCTGTGCCGCGGCGGCGGCGGCGGCTACTTCTCGGTGTCGGGCTACTTCATCGGCCTGCACGACTACATCAACCCGAACGCGGCGTTCCTGTACGACTTCAGCTCCTTCCTGCCGTTCACCCTGAGCCCGGCGCAGCTCAGCCTGCTGGGCACCCCGTACGGCATCGTGAGCGGCCCGATCAACAACGGCCGCGGCTACGTGAAGGGCCTCCAGGGCACCTTGAACCTGCCGTTCAACCTGCTCACCCCGGCGCTCGACGGCTTCGGCATGAACCTCTCCGGCAACCTCACCAAGAGCTCGCTGGTGTACCCCGGCAATGCCGCGCCGATCACCGTTCCCGGCCTGTCCAAGAAGGTGGTCAACGCCACCGTCTACTACCAGCACAACGGCTTCGAGGCACGCATCAGCGACAGCTACCGCTCCGACTTCCTGGGCGAGGTGTCGGGCATCAGCGCCACGCGCATCGAGCAGACGCTGAAGGGCGGCAACCAGTACGACGCGCAGGTCAGCTACACGTTCGACAGCGGCAGGTTCAAGGGCCTGACCCTGATCGCGCAGGGCTCCAACCTGTCGAACAAGATCTTCTCCACGTACCAGAACAACGACCCGCGCCAGGTGCTGATGTGGGAACGCTACGGCCGCACCTATTCGCTGGGCGTGTCGTACAAGTTCCAGTAAGCGGCGACACGCCGCGCGCAACGCTCCGTGCCCCGCCGCGTGCAAACCGGCGGGGACTTTTTTCCACGCGACGACACGCGCAGGAGGTTCCATGGACGACGGTGGAATCGGCCAGGGCGACGGCATGGGCGACGCCCGCATCCGGCGCCTGGTGATCGTGGGCGGCGGCACCGCCGGCTGGCTCACCGCGGCCCTGCTCGCCCGCGCGCTGGGCCCGCAGTTGCGGATCGCGCTGGTGGAGTCGGCCGAGATCGGCACCGTGGGCGTGGGCGAGGCGACGATCCCGCAGATCCTGCACGTGAACCGCTTCCTCGGCCTGGATGAGGACGACATGCTGCGTGCCGTGCATGGCACGTTCAAGCTGGGCGTGCAGCTCAACGACTTCACCCGCGTGGGCGAGTCCTATCTCCACGCGTTCGGCGACCTCGGCCTGCCGCTGGGGCTGACGCCGTTCCATCACTACTGGCTGCGCAGCCGCGGCCGGCCCGGCGCGGCAGGCCTGTGGGCGCATTCGCTGAACGCGGCCGCCGCCGCGGCGAACCGCTTCGCGCGGATGGACACGGTGCCGAACAGCCCGCTGGACGGCATCCGCTACGCCTACCACTTCGATGCCCTGCGCTACGGCCAGTACCTGCGCCGGCACATCGCGCCCGGCGTGGTGGAACGCATCGAGGGCAAGGTGGTCGACGTGCGCCTGCGCGCCGGGGACGGCTACATCGAGTCGCTGCTGCTGGAAGGCGGCGCCACGGTCGCGGGCGACTTCTTCATCGACTGCTCCGGCTTCCGCGGCCTGCTGATCGAGGGCGCGCTGAAGGCCGGCTACGAGAACTGGCAGCACTGGCTGCCCTGCGACCGCGCGCTGGCGGTGGCCAGCGCGCCGGGCGGCGCCATGCGGCCCTACACCCAGGCCAGCGCGCGCAGCGCCGGCTGGCAATGGCGCATCCCGCTGCAGACCCGCACCGGCAACGGCCACGTCTACTGCAGCCGCTTCGTCAGCGACGACGAAGCCGCCGCGCAGCTGCTGGCGAACCTGGAAACCGAGGCGCTGGGCGATCCGCGCCCGCTGCGCTTCGTCACCGGCATGCGCAAGCAGGCCTGGAGCCGCAACTGCCTCGCGCTGGGCCTGGCCGCGGGCTTCATGGAGCCGCTGGAGTCGACCAGCATCCACCTGGTGCAGTCCGGCGTGAACCGCCTGCTGGCGATGTTCCCCGACCGCCATTGCGACCCTATGCTCGTCGACGAGTACAACCGCCAGACCCGTTTCGAGTATGAGCGTGTGCGCGACTTCCTGATCCTGCACTACAAGGCCACCGAGCGCAGCGACACGCCGTTCTGGCGACAGTGCGGCGCGATGGAGATCCCGCCCGGACTGGCACGGCGCATCGAGCTGTTCCGGCGCACCGGCATGATCTTCCGCGAGGGCGACGAGCTGTTCGCCGAGACCGGCTGGCTGCAGGTGCTGCTGGGCCAGCGCATCGAACCGGCACGCCACCACCCGCTGGCCGACGCACTGAGCGACCAGCAACTCGACCATTTCCTCGCCAACGTGCGCACCCTGGTCGGCCGCGCGGCGGCCACGCTGCCGCCGCACCACGAGTTCGTGGCGCGCCACTGCGGCATGCCCGCGCCCGCCGAGGCCTGACCCATGCCCACGACCTTTCCCACGGAAACGCCATGAGAACACCCCTGCGCCTCGCCCTGCTGCTGTCCGCCGCGCTGCTGCTGCCGGCCGAACCCGCACCGGCCGCCACGCCGGCAGCTCCGACGGCGGCGCCGTCCGACACCTACTACGAGATCTTCGTGCGCAGCTGGTACGACACCGACGGCGACGGCATCGGCGACCTCAACGGCGTCACCGCCAGGCTCGATTACCTCAAGTCGCTGGGCGTGGACGGCATCTGGCTGATGCCGATCAACCCCTCGCCGAGCTACCACGGCTACGACATCACCGACTACGAGGCGATCAACCCGCAGTACGGCACCATGGCCGACTTCGAGCGCCTGCTGCGCGAGGCGCACAAGCGCGGCATCAAGGTGGTGATGGACCTGGTGATCAACCACAGCAGCGACGAGTCGCCGTGGTTCAAGGCCGCGCAGGACCCGCACAGCCCGTACCGCCAGTGGTACGAATGGGCCACGCCCGCCACCGACCTCAAGCAGATCGGCGCCACCGGCGATCCGGTCTGGCACGCGCTGCCGGGCAACAGCCCGGACCCGGCGCAGCACTACCTCGGCGTGTTCGTGGCGCAGATGCCCGACCTCAATTACGACAACCCCGCCGTGCGCGCCGAGATGATCAAAATCGGCCGGTTCTGGCTGGACAAGGGCGTGGACGGCTTCCGCCTCGATGCCGCCCAGCACATCTACGACGACCTGGAGACCGACGCGGACAACCCCGTCGCGCTGAAGAAGAACCTCGCGTGGTGGCGCGAGTTCCACCAGGGCATCGACGTGTCGAACCCGCATGCGTGGCTGGTGGGCGAAGTGGCGCGGCACCACCCGGACGAACTGGTGCCGTGGATGGCCTCGCTGGATGCGGTGTTCAACTTCCCGCTCGCCACCCGCCTGATCGACAGCGCGAAGCAGGAGCGCGACCGCGACATCGGCGCCACGCTGGAGCGCATGGATGCCGCCTACCGCGCCGCGGCGCACGGCCGCTTCGACGACGCGCCCTTCCTGTCCAACCACGACCAGGAACGCGTGATGAGCCAGCTCGACGGCAACGCCGAACACATGCGCACCGCCGCCGCGATGCTGCTCACCCTGCCTGGCCATCCCTTCGTCTACTACGGCGAGGAACTGGGCATGCGCGGCACCAAGCCCGACCCGCAGCTGCGCGAACCCATGCGCTGGTACCGCGCCGGCAAGGGCCGGGGCGAAACCAGCTGGGAAGGCTGGAGCGCGGGCGACGGCAGTGCGGTATCGGTGGAAGCCCAGCAGGCCGATCCGCATTCCTTGCTCAACTGGTACCGCATGCTGATCCAGTGGCGCCGCGACATCCCCGCGCTGCGCGACGGCGTACTGCACAACTGGCGCGAGGCCGGCGCGCAGGTGGCGGCCTGGGAACTGGACGATGCGCGCGGCGACGTGCTGGTGCTGCACAATCTGTCCGGCCGGCCGCAGACCGTGACGCTGCCCGCGCAACGCTTCCGCGGCCTGCTCGAACACAGCCTGCCCGGCACCACCGTGGCCGACGGCCGCCTGCAACTGCCCGCCTACGGCAGCGCGATCCTGCATTGATTTCCGAAGGAGCCGCACGATGACGACCCCGAAACTGCACGCGCTCGCCCTCACCGTGCTGATCGGCCTGGGCCTTGTCCCGCTGGCGCAGGCCGCGCCGGACGCCGCCGTGGCGTCGGTGCGCGTCGTCGGCGCCGACGACGTCCGGCTCGCGCTGGGCGACGGCAGCGTGTCGCTGCGGCTGGTCGCGCCCGGCGTGCTGCGTGTGCATTACCTGCCGCAAGGCGGCGCCAGCGCGCCCGGCCTGGTGATGGCGCCACATCCGGTCGCCGCGTCGTTCCGGCCGCAGCTGCAGCAGGACGGCGACACGGTCACGCTGCGCTCGGACCGCCTCGTCGCCACCTGGCATCGCGCCAGCGGCAAGCTCGAGGTGAGCGACGCGCAAGGCCGTCCCCTGCTGCAGCAGACCGACCTCGCCGCGCTGGCGCAGGGCCGCATCGTGCTGGACCACGCCCCCGCCGACGCGCTGTACGGCATCGGCGGCTACGACGCGTTCGAGAAGGACACCCGCGCCGGCATCCTGCGCCAGGGCGCGCAGGTGGCGAAGGCCGGCGAACAGGGACACGCCGGCGCCCCGTTCGTGTGGAGCACCGCCGGCTACGGCGTGCTGGTCGATTGCGACGGTGCGGACTTCGACCTCGCCGCCGGCCGCATCGCCATCGGCAAGTACGCGCGCCCCGACGCCGACTACTACATCCTCGCCGGCACGCCCGCCGAACTGTTCGGCGAACTCGCCGACCTCAGCGGCCACGCGCCGATGTTCCCGAAATGGGCGAACGGCTTCATCAACAGCCAGTGGGGCATCGACGAAAAGGAATTCCGCGACATCATCGCCACCTACCGCGCCAGGCACATCCCGCTCGACGGCTTCACCTTCGACTTCGACTGGAAGGACTGGGGCAAGGACTGGGGCGAATTCCGCTGGAACGCACGGAAATTCCCCGACGGCCCCGGCGGCAGGCTGAAGGCCGACATGGATGCGCTCGGCGTGCACATGACCGGCATCATGAAGCCGCGCGTGCACGTGGATACGGTGGAAGGCCGCTATGCCACCGCGCACGACCTGTGGCTGCCGGGCGAAAAGGCCAGTCCCGATTATTTCTCGCACCTGCCGGTGAAGGACATCGACTTCGACAAGCCGGCCGCACGCGCGTGGTGGTTCAACCCGCAGCTTGCGCAGAGCTTCGACACCGGCATCGTGGGCTGGTGGAACGACGAGGCCGACACCACGCCGAGCAACACCCAGTTCCTCAACATGCAGCGCGCCACCTGGGACGGCCAGCGCGCGCACTCGAAGCTGCGCGTGTGGTCGATCAACCGCAATTTCTGGCTGGGCGCGCAACGTTATGCCTACGGCCTGTGGTCGGGCGACATTCCCTCCAGCTGGGCCAGCATGGCCGGCCAGCGCGAGCGCATGCTCAGCGCCATCAATGTGGGCGAGATGCAGTGGGGCATGGACGGCGGCGGCTTCCACGGCCATCCGTCCGACGAGAACTACGCGCGCTGGATCGAGTTCGGCGCGTTCACGCCGATCTTCCGCGTGCACGGCGAACTCGACGAGAAGCGCCAGCCGTGGCGCTACGGCCCGGTGGCCGAGGCCGCCGCGACCAAGGCCATGCGGCTGCGCTACACCCTGCTGCCCTACATCTACGCCTACCAGCACCGCGCCAGCGCGCGCGGCCTGGGCCTGGTGCAACCGCTCAACTTCGTGTGGCCGCAGGACGCGAAGCTGCGCAACGACACGGAGGCGTGGCTGTTCGGCGACTGGCTGCTGGTGGCGCCGGTGGTGCAGCAAGGCCAGACCAGCAAGCAGGTCTACCTGCCCGCCGGCAGCTGGACCGAGTGGTTCAGCGGCAAGCAGTACCAAGGCGGCCAGACCATCACCGTCGCCACGGATGCGAAGAAGTGGGACGACATCCCGCTGTTCATCCGCGCCGGCGCCATCATCCCCACCCAGCCGGCGATGGACTGGACCACCGAGCATCCGCTGACCACCGTCACCGTGGACGTGTTCCCCGCCGCCACAACCAGCCACTTCGACTATTACGACGACGACGGCGAAACCTACGCCTATGCGGACGGCGCGTACTTCCGGCAGCGCCTCGCCACGCAGCGCAGCGGCGACACGGTGGAGTTCAGCACCGCGGCGCCCGAAGGCAGCTACCGCCCCGCGCTGCGCCACTGGCTGGTGCGCGTGCACGGCATGGCCGCCGCCGTGGTGGATGCCGGCGGCCACGCGCTGGCGCACGCCGCGACGCCGGCCGCGCTCGAAGCCGCCGGGGGCGAGGGCTGGAGCACCGGCAGCGACCGCTATGGCCCGGTCACCGTGCTCTTGCTCGACGCCGCCACGGCGCGCACGCTGCAGCTGCGCATGCACTGAACCATGACGCCGTTTTGGGGGAACATGGGGCACCTGCAGCGACGGCGGCGCCACTTGCCGGTGCACCGTCCACTGCCGCATGCGGGCAAGGGGCACGCCTTCCGGATCGAGGTGACATCGTGATCAGCATTTTCAGCAGCCTGATGATGGCATTGACCGCCGGCGCGCACGGGCCGCTCTGGCACGACAGCCTGCAATGGCGCGGCCAGACCGCCAGCATGACGATGCAGCCCGGCGGCGGCTTCCTGCTGCAGGCCACGCACGCCAGGCGGGCGATCCCCGTGCAGCCTTTCGCCGTGCGGACCGCGAGCCCCCTGTTCGACGGCCTGTACGCGATGGCGCAGGACGACCTCCGCCTGGATTCCGTCGCCGCGATCCGCGACGGCGCCTACGACCACGACCAGCCCATCCCCTGCCACTGCTTCGCCACCGGCGAAAAATGGCCCTTCGTGTGGACGCGCGACCTCGCCTACTCGGTGGATCTCGGCCTGTGGCGCTTCGACGCCGCGCGCTCGCGCAACGGCCTGCTGTTCAAGCTCTCCGACAGCCGCGTGGCGGGCGTGCCCAAGGGCCCGTACATCATGCAGGACACCGGCTCGGGCGGCAGCTGGCCGGTGAGCACCGACCGCGTGGTGTGGTTCCTCGGCGCGCGCCACCTGCTGGACGACGCCGCGTTCGCCGACGACGCCTGGCAGGCGCTCGTCAACACGCTGGCGCAGGATCGCCAGTACGCGTTCGACGCCGGCACGGGCCTGTACCGCGGCGAGACTTCCTTCCTCGACTGGCGCAAGCAGACCTACCACGCGAACACGGCGGAGGACGTGGTGCCGATCGCGCAGTCCTACGCGCTGTCCACCAACGTGCTGCACTACCAGGCGCTGGAGCTGGCCGCGCGCATGGCCGGCGAGCGCCACGATGCGGGCGCCGCGGAATACCGGGCGCAGGCGGATGCGCTGAAGGCCGCGATCAACGCGCGCTTCTGGCGCGCCGACCGCGGCATGTACATGAGCTACCTCGGCGGCGACGGCACGCCCATCGACACCTACGACCTGCTCGGCATCGCCCTGGCCATCGACAGCGGCGTGGCCGACGCCGACCGCGCGCGGCAGGCCCTGTCGAACTACCCGGTGTGGCCCGCCGGCAGCCCGGTGATCTGGCCCGAGCGCAGCGACCAGGCGATCTACCACAACCGCGCGATCTGGCCGTTCGTGAGCGCCTACGCGCTGCGCGCCGCGCGCAAGCTCGACGACCCCGCGCACATCGCGTTCGAGATCGCCTCGCTGATGCGCGGCGCCGCGCTGGCCGGCTCCAACATGGAGAACTACGAGCTCACCACCCAGGCCACCCACGTGGACGACGGCAAGCTCAGCGGGCCCGTGGTGGACTCGCCGCGCCAGCTGTGGTCGGTGGCGGCCTATCTCGCGATGGTGGGCGAAGGCGTGTTCGGCCTCGGCAACGACGGCCGCATCGAACCCAAGCTGCCCGTCTCGCTGGTGCCCATGCTGTTCGGCAACAAAGAGACGATCAGCCTGCAACTGCCCGGCCAGCGCATCACCCTGCGGCGTCCGGACCGGCTGGACGGCAACCTGCTGGTGGCCGACCGCGTCGAACAGCACGGCGACGAGAGCGTGGTGCAGCTGAAGGCGGTCAAGGTGCCGGAGCTGCCGTTGCGCAGCAAGGTGCCGCCGTTCGCGCCGGTCGCCCCGGCCGCGCCGGAGGTGACGCGCGACGGCGCGAACTGGCAGGTGCGCAGCAGCGCACCCGGCACGCTCTATCTCAACGGCCAGCGCGTGGGCGCCATCGACGGCACGCTCGCCGTGCCCGCGGTCGACGCACTGCAGTGCTTCAGCCTCACGCAGGTGGGTGCCGACCATCTCGAATCGCTGCCCAGCCTGCCGCAATGCGAAGGCCCGTTCGCCAACATCGACGGCGCGTGGCCGCGCGCATGGGTCGCGCCCGCCGCCGGCCGCTACCAGGTGGCGCTGCGCTATCGCAACGACCACGGCCCGATCATCACCGGCGTCACCGCCGCAGTGAAGCAGTTGGAGATCCGCTGCGAGGGCAGCCCGGTGCAGACCGTGCCGATGGTGATGCCGCACAGCACGGGCGAGCAGCTTTCCACCACGGCGGAGTTCAGCGCGAATGCGGGCGCGCACTGCAGCTTCGCGCTGCAGCAGGGCTTCAACATGAGCTACCTCGCGCACAACGCACACTACACCGGCGGCGTGGGCGGCAGCGACGGTCCGCTGAACGACGCCGACGTCGGCGCGCTGCGCATCGTTCCCCTGACCACGAAGACCGCTCCATGACGCGCAAGCCCGAGCTGTCGTTCTGGCAGATCTGGAACATGTGCTTCGGCTTCCTGGGCATCCAGTTCGGCTTCGCGCTGCAGAACGCCAACGTCAGCCGCATCTTCCAGACGCTGGGCGCGAACGTGGACCAGATCCCGGTGCTGTGGATCGCCGCGCCGTTCACCGGCCTGATCGTGCAGCCGCTGATCGGCTATTTCTCCGACCGCACCTGGAACCGCTTCGGCCGCCGCCGTCCCTATTTCTTCGCGGGCGCGGTGCTGGCCACCCTGGCCCTGCTGGCGATGCCGAACTCGCCCACGCTGTGGGTGGCGGCGGGACTGCTGTGGATCATGGATGCCTCGTTCAACGTGTCGATGGAGCCGTTCCGCGCCTTCGTGGGCGACCAGCTGCCGCCGCGCCAGCGCCCGCTGGGCTACGCGATGCAGAGCGTCTTCATCGGCGTGGGCGCCGTGGTGGCCTCGCTCCTGCCCTGGCTGCTCACCCGCTTCGGCGTGGCCAACACCGCGCCGCCCGGCATGGTGCCGCACTCGGTGATGTACGCCTTCTACGCGGGCGCGGCGGTGCTGCTGGGCGCGATGCTGTGGACGATCTGCACCACGCGCGAATACCCGCCGGAACAACTGGAAGCCTTCGCCGACAACCACGTGGCGGAAGCACCGGCAAACGTGACTGGCGCGTGGAAGCTCGGCACCTTGTTCCTGCTGCTCGGCCTCGCGCTGCTGGCGCTGATCCGTCACTACGCGCTGCGCGATGAGCTCTATCTCCTTGCTGGCGGCCTGGCCGGCGCCGGCGCGCTGTTCGTGTGGCTGGCCCGCACGCGCCGCCAGGGCGTGCTGCGCCAGATCATGGGCGACCTCTACGGCATGCCGCGCGCGATGCGCCGGCTGAACTGGGTGCAGTTCTTTTCCTGGTTCGCGATGTTCGCGATGTGGATCAACACCACGCCCGCCGTCGCCGGCCACTTCTACGGCAGCGCCGACCCCACCTCCGCCGCCTACAACACGGGCGCGAACTGGGCTGGCGTGCTGATGGGAACCTACAACGGCGTGGGCGTGCTGGCGGCCATCGCGATCCCGCTGCTGGTGCGCGCCTGCGGCCTGCGCTGGAGCCACCTGATCAACCTGTGGCTGGGCGGCCTGGGACTGCTCTCGTTCCTCGTCGTCCGCGACCCGCGCTGGCTGGTCGCCTCGATGGTCGGCGTGGGCTTCGCGTGGGCGTCGATCCTGTCGCTGCCCTACGCGATGCTGTCGGACAACCTGCCCGCGGCGAAGATGGGCATCTACATGGGCATCTTCAATTTCTTCATCGTGATCCCGCAGCTGCTCGCCGCCAGCGTGCTGGGCGTACTGCTGAAATGGTTCTTCCACGACCAGCCGATCTGGGCGCTGGCGCTGGGCGGCGCGAGCCTGCTGGTGGCGGGACTGTGCACGCTGCGCGTGGAGGAGCCGGGCACGGGCGAAGCGGCATGAGGCACGGCGGCCTGCTTGCGCTGCTGTTCGCCTGCTGGCCGCTGCATACCTTCGCCGCCGATGCCTGCACGCCCGTGCAGCGCACGCTGCAGCTGGACGCTGCGGCCTTCGCGCCGGAACGCATCACGGTGGACGTCTACCTGCCCGGCGACTACGCCGGCACGCAGCATCGCTACCGCGTGGTGTACGCGGACGACGGACAGGACATGCCCGCGGTCGGGCTGCTGCCCACGCTCACCGCGCTGTGCCGCGCGCATGCGATCCGCCCGCCCATCGTGGTGGCGGTGCACATGCTGCGCGACCGCATGGGCATCTACGGCCTGTCCGACCGCGCGCATCGGCGCAGCCTGCCGGCCGATACCAAGTACGGCCCGGTGGGTCGCCGCGCCCACGACTATTCGCAATGGCTCGCCACGCAACTGGTGCCGTACATCGACGCGCATTACCGCACGCGCCGCGATGCCGCCTCGCGCAGCATGCTGGGCTGGTCGCTGGGCGGACTCAACGCGTTCAACCTCGGCTGGCAGTACCCGGAGGTGTTCGGACGCGTCGGCGCATTCTCGCCCTCGTTCTGGCTTGCCGCCGACCGCAGCAGCGACGACGCGGTGGAACGCACGCGGCTGGCCCAGCGCATGGTCGACCGCGGGCCGAAACGCCCGCAGCTGCGCTTCTGGTTCGCCGCCGGCACCGCCGAGGAAACCAGCGACCGCGACCATGACGGCGTGATCGACGTGATCGGCGACATCCGCGATCTCGTCGATGGCTACCGCGCGGCGGACGGCTTCCGCCTGCGCGGCCTGCGCCAGCTCGGCTGCAGCGTGAACCCCGACTACGCCGCGCATCCGGGGCAACGCGCCGATGTCGCCGTCTACCTGCTGCCCGGCGGCAGGCACGAGCAGGCCTCGTGGGCGAAGATGCTGCCGCTGTTCCTGCGCTGGGACGACGGCGTCGGCCGCTGAAGCCTCGCGACGCGTCGTGGATGGCCTGATTTTGCTCGTCATCCCAGCGAAGGCTGAAGGCGCTTCACAACAGCGAAGCTGGTCATCCAGTGCCTGCAAGCCACGGAACACCAAGGCACTGGATTCCTGCTTCCGCAGGAATGACGTGCCGGCAGCCGGTTGATCGGACCTTCCCTAGCCGTGCAGGCTGGAGCGCCGCACCTTCAGCTCCACCGGCAGCATTGCGCTCTCGGCGCCCTCGCCGCGGATCAGCCGCAGCAGTTGATCGACCAGCACCTCGCCGGCCCTGCCGGTGTCCTGCCGCACGGTGGTGAGCGCGGGATTGACGAAGCTGGCCATCGGGATGTCGTCGAAGCCGGCCACCGCCACGTCGCCGGGCACCGCGAGTCCGCGCTCGGCCAGCGCGCGCAACGCCCCGATGGCGATCAGGTCGCTGGCGGCGAAGATGCCGTCGAACGGAACGCCGCGTTCCAGCAGCAGTTCGGCCGCCTCGTAGCCGGCGCGCTCGGTGGTCTCGGCGTCGGCCTGCAGCGCCTCGTCCACCGCCAGGCCGGCTTCGCCCAACGCCGCCGCGTAGCCGTGGTAGCGCTCGTGGAACTCCGGGTAGTGCGGCGTGGCGTCGCCCAGGAAGGCGATGCGCCGGCAGCCCCGGGCCAGCAGGTGCGCGGTCGCGAGCTGGCCGCCCGCATGGTTGTCGCAGCCGATCGACACGCCGGGCTGCCCCGGCAGCACCGCGCCCCAGCGCACGAAGCGCGTGCCCTGCGCAACGAGCTTCTCCAGCTTGTCGCGGTGCGACTGGTAGTCGCCGTAGCCGAGCAGGATCAGGCCGTCGGCCTTCTGGCTGCCGGCGAAGTCCGCATGCCAGTCGCGCGAGAACTGCTGGAACGAGATCAGCAGGTCGTAGCCCCGCTGCGCGCTGGCGCGGGTGATCGAGCCCAGCATCGACAGGAAGAACGGATTGATGTGCGAGTCGTCGGCGGTGGGGTCCTCGAACAGCAGCAGCGCCAACGTGCCCGTGTGCTTGCGGCGCAGGTTGGACGCGTTCTTGTCCACCTTGTAGTTCAGCGTGTCGGCCGCCGACTGGATGCGCCGCCGCGTCTCCTCGCTGACCAGCGGACTGCCGCGCAGCGCCCGCGACACCGTGGACTGGGAGACCCCGGCGAGATGGGCGATATCGAACGATGTGGCCTTACCCTTCATCCGCGACCCGCTGCGTGGCACGGGCGGCGACCGCCGCCATGGCCGCATCCTACCGTGTCGGGGGATACGAGTGCCTTGCTAGACTCGAACCCGCGCCATCCGGAGGAAATCCCCATGCATCCCCGCATCCTCTTCGCCCTGCTCGCCGCGCTCGCCACCACACCCGCATGGGCCGACGGCCCGGCCACGGCCAGCTCCAGCGCGGGCCTGTTCTCGCCGGCGATCACGCCGCAGCGCTTCGCCGGCTACGAAAAGGCGATCTCCGCGGACGCGATGGAAGGGCGCAAGCCCGGCACGCCGGGCGGGGAGCGCGCCACGGCCTACATCGTGGAGCAGTTCAGGAAGCTGGGCCTTGAGCCCGGCAACCACGGCTCCTGGTTCCAGGACGTGCCCTACGTGTCCACCTTGCTGGACAACAAGGGCGTGACGCTGGACGTGGCCGAGGGCGGCGGCACGCAGCACTTCGCGAACCGCAGCGAGATGCTGGCCGGTACGCTGCAGGCGAAGCCGCAGGTGACGCTGAAGGATTCGGACATCGTGTTCGTGGGCTACGGCGTGGACGCGCCGGCCTGGCAGTGGAACGACTACGCGGGTCTCGACGTGAAGGGCAAGACAGTGATCGTGCTGGTCAACGATCCTGGCTACGCCAGCAACGACCCCAAGCTGTTCAAGGGCCGCGCCATGACCTACTACGGCCGCTGGACCTACAAGTACGAGGAAGCCGCGCGCAAGGGCGCCGCCGCCTGCTTCATCGTGCACGACACCGGCGCGGCGGGCTATCCGTGGACGGTGCTGGTGAACAGCGGCGAAGGCCCGCAGCTCAGCCTGCCGGCCAGCGAGGACCCCGCGCCACGACTGCCGGTGGCGGGCTGGCTGACCACCGACGCCGCGCGCCGGCTGTTCGCCAAATCAGGGCTCGACTTCGACCAGTTGAAGGCCGCGGCCTCGCAGCGCGGCTTCAAGCCGGTGGCGCTGCCGGCCAAGGCCTCGATCACCCTGGACAGCACGATCGCCCATGGCGTCACCCGCAACGTGCTGGGCCTGCTCAAGGGCAGCACGCGACCGGACGAGGCGATCGTCTACAGCGCGCACTGGGACCACTTCGGCCGCGACCCCAGGCTCAAGGGCCACCAGATCTACAACGGCGCGATCGACAACGGCACCGGCATCGCCGGCCTGCTCACCATCGCCGGCGCGTTCGCGCAGCAACAGCCCAAGCCGCGGCGCTCGCTGCTGTTCGCCGCGGTGACGCTGGAGGAAGCCGGCCTGCTGGGCTCGCGGTACTACGCGATGCATCCGGTCTTTCCGCTGGACAAGACCGTGGCCGACATCAACATGGACGCGCTGTCCATCATCGGCCCCACCCGGAACATGATCGTGGTGGGCTACGGCCAGTCGCAACTGGAGGACATCCTCAAGGGCGTGCTGGCGAAGCAGGGCCGCGTGGCCACGCCGGAGACCACGCCCGAGAACGGCTTCTACTTCCGCTCCGACCACTTCAGCTTCGCCAAGGCCGGCGTGCCGGCGATGGACACGCTCACCGGCAACGACCTGGTGCACGGCGGCACCGCGGCAGGCAACGCGGCGCTGGCCGACTACACCGCGCACCGCTACCACACCACGAAGGACGTGTACGACCCGCACTGGGATTTCCGCGGCGTGGCCGAGGACATGCAGGCGCTGTACGGCGTGGGTCGCCAGCTCGTCGATGGCGACGCGTGGCCGCAATGGTCGAAGGACAGCGAATTCCGCGCGCGACGCGAACAGATGATGGGCGGCAAGCCGTAACTCGGCAAAAGGGAAGCGACCCGACACACCGGTCGCTTCCCTTGCATGCATGGCGCCGCACGCGGCGCCACACCACCGCTCAGAACGTGTACTTGACCGTGACGCCCGCACCGTAGTCCGGGCTGCCGTTGGCGAAGCCGCCCATCACGTAGGTCTGCAAGCGCCAGCCGTTGCCGAGCTTGTGGTTCCAGTAGCCGGTCAGTTCGCTCTGCGGCGCGCCGCCTGCGGCGATGCGCTCGCGGTAGTAGTAGTACGCGCCGAAGCTGTCGTTGCCGTTGAGCTTGTACTGCGCGCCCACGGTGGCATTGAAGCCGTTCCTGAGCTGGATGTACTGCGAGCTGCCGTACTTCATCCAACCCACGCCGCCGAAGGCCGTCCAGTTGCCGGAGGTCTTGTAGGTGTCCAGCGAGAGGCCGTAGTCGTTCTTGCCGGTGCCCAGTCCCTTGTCCGCGTCGGCGGTGCCGAACTTGATCTTGCCGGTGAGGTCGACGCCGAAACTCTGGTCGCTGCTGGCGAACAGCTGGTAGCCGGCCGAGGCCACCACGTCGCCCAGGCCCGAGGCCGAACCGGTGCCGACCGTGCCGGTGCCCGGGGTCGTGGTGCCGCCCGCGACACCCTTGCCGTGGCCGCGCGACTTCGGGTTCTTGTTGTGCACCTGGCCCACGCCCGGGATCACGTCGCCCGGACCGCTGACGTCGATGTACGGCAGCACCAGCTTGAAGGTCCAGTTGTTGGTCGCGTACTCGGCGGTGAACGGCACCGACCAGATGTCGGTGTTCGAGGTGCTGCCGTACTTGCCGCTGCTGTAGTCGGCGCCGGCCGAGACGCTGAACTGGCCGTTGTCGGCGCCGTCGGCGGCGTGCGCCGCCGGTGCGCCGACCAGCAGCAGGCCGCCGGCGAGCATCCAGTAGGGTTTGTTGCTCATGGATGGAAAGTCCTGGTGATGGAAAACGGAACGGCGGACCCGGCTGCTGCCGGGTCCGCGCAGCGAGGCGAGGCGGCTCAGCCGCCGGGGCGGCCGGCGTGGTCCGGGTGATCCGGCCGGTCCGGGCGTTCGGGACGTTCGGGGCGATCCGGCCGTTGCGGACGGTCGACCTTGCCCACGTGCTCGGGACGAGCAGCGTGGCTGGCCGCGTCGTGATCGTGGCCATGCGCCAGCTCGACGCGCGCCACCTTGTCGTGGGCGTGGTGGCCGTGCTCCGCGACTTCGCCGGCATGCTTCGGCGAGCGCACGACATCGCCCAGCTTCAGCCCCATGTCCGCGGCGATACGGCCCCAGCCGGCGCCGTCCGCACGCGCGGCGAGCACGCCCTTGAGGTCGACCGCGCTGCCATCGGCCATCACCAGCCTGCCGCCGTTGAGTGCGGCCTCCAGTTCGGTCGCGGTGGGCGCGGTGATGCCGGCCTTGGCGAGGCTGGCCTCGGCCAGCGACAGCGCGATCTTCACGTCGCCGTAGCCCATCTTGCCGGTGTCGGGCGGAAACGTGGCGGTGCCGGTGGCGCCGGGCGCCGTGTCCGCGAGACTGATCGTGCTGCCGTCGCGCAGGGCCGCCACCAGCGCCTGGGCGTTGGCCGGTGAACCGGCGAGCGCGGTGAACTCGCGGGCCAGCCGGTCCGCCTCGTGCGAGGTGGCGGCAGCGGGCGCGGCGGCGGTGGCGCCACCGCCGGTCTGCGCCAGTGTCGGCGCAGCGGCGAGTGCCATGGCGAGACCCGCGGCGAGCAGCGCAGGCGAAAAACGACGCGATGTCATGTTGATCTCCGGAAAGTGACGACTGCCCCTGGTGGCACGCGCGCCGCAAGCGTCCCGCCTTGTCGACTTGCCGGCACGGCGTCGCGTTTCCGGTCAACGGAAACAGGCGATCGCCGTTTGCGCGCCGGCAAGGTTTCCGCGCGGCGGCTCGCCGCGCAAGCATCGTCGCGCAGGGGATTCAGCAGGCATTCCCGGAAAAATGTGCGCTGCGTCCGGGATGAAGAAACTTGCGTGCGTCAGCGCACGTTTCGCGCATTCCTTCGTCGCGCATTCACGACCGGCGATGCCGGAAACAGCCGACCAGATGGTCGTCGACCATGCCGGTGGCCTGCATCAGCGCGTAGCAGATCGTGGTGCCGACGAAGCGGAAGCCGCGCTTCTTCAGCTCCTTGCTCATGCGGTCGGACAACGGCGTGCTGGCGGGCACCTGGCTCTTGTCCTTCCAGCGATTGCGCAGCGGCTTGCCGTCCACGAACGACCACAGGTACGCGTCGAGGCTGCCGCATTCGGCGATCACCTTCTGCGCGGCGATCGCGTTGTCGCGCGCCGCCGTCACCTTCAGCCGGTTGCGGATGATGCCGGGGTCCAGCAGCAGCTTCTCCAGCTCGCGGTCCTTCATTGCCGCCACGCGGGCGATGTCGAAACCGTGGAAGGCCTTGCGGTAGTTGTCGCGCTTCGCCAGCACGGTGCGCCAGGACAGGCCGGCCTGCGCGCCTTCCAGGCACAGGAACTCGAACAGCGCGTCGTCCCCGTGCAGCGGCACGCCCCATTCGGTGTCGTGGTAGGCGCACATCAGCGCGTCGTCGGCGCTGGCCCAGGGGCAACGTTGCATGGGGATGTTCCGGCGTGGCGCGCTGGGCGCGGGTCTACAGTGAACGCCTGCAGGGTTGCCGAGGCAATACACTCGCGGCTTTCCCACTGCGAGTCGCCCATGCCTGCATCGTCCCCTTCGTCGCGCGGCGCCGTGCTGGCGCTGCTGGCCACGATAGGCCTGTGGGCCTACAGCTGGGTGGTGATGAAGCAGGTGCTGGCGTACGCGGGGCCGTTCGATTTCGCCGCGCTGCGCTACCTGCTGGGCGCGGCGGTGCTGCTGGCCGCGTTGCTGCTGACGCGGCAGTCGCTGAAGCCGCCGCCGCTGCTGCCCACGATACTGATCGGCCTGTGCCAGACCGCGGCGTTCCAGGGGCTGGAGCAATGGGCGCTGGTGGACGGCGGCGCGGGCCACGTGGCGCTGCTGGCCTACACCATGCCGTTCTGGGCGGTGCTGCTGGCGTGGCTGATCCTGCACGAACGGCCGCTGCCCCGGCACTGGGCCGGGCTGGCGCTGGCGGGGGTGGGCCTGGTCTGCATCATCGAGCCGTGGCGGGGACTGGGGAGTGCGCGGAGCACGGTGCTGGCGATCGCCGGCGGCGTGACCTGGGCGGCCGGCACGGTGCTGAGCAAGCGGCTGTTCCGGCGCCATGCGGTGTCCGCGCTGAGCCTCACCGCATGGCAGATGCTGGCCGGCGGCGTGGCGCTGGGCATCGTGGCGCTGGCGGTGCCGCAGCGGAACATCGAGTGGAGCCCCGCGTTCCTGACCGGCCTCGCCTACAGCGTGCTGATGGCGTCCAGCCTGGCGTGGTGGCTGTGGTCCATCGTGCTGCACCGCCTGCCCACCGCGGTCGCCAGCGTGAGCAGCCTGGGCGTGCCCATCGTGGGCGTGCTGCTGGCCTGGGCGATCCTGCAGGAACGGCCGCGGCCGATGGAATGGGTGGGCATGGGCTTCGTGCTGCTGGGCCTGTGCGCGGTGAGCGGCCTGCGCCTGCGGCGCTGAACGCGCGCGACCGCGTTCAGCGCGGCGGCGCGACCGCAGCGATATCATGCGCGGGTCGTTCCCCACTCGTACGCCAATGCTTTCCCTGCCCCAACTGTGGTCCCACCTCGTCGACTGGCTGAGCAGCCATGCCGTGGCGCCCGCGCTGGACCTGCTGCACCTGGGCCAGCTTTCCGGCGATCCGCGCGACATCGCCGCCTCGCTGCTGATCGCGGCGCTGCAGATCGGCATCATCGGCTTCATCTTCCGCCCGCTGGAAACCTTCTTCCCCGCGGAAAAGTGGGGCGACCGCAAGCTCACCCTGGTGGACCGCAACTACACGGTGATGATGCTGATGGGCATCTTCCCGCTGTTCACCTACCTGATCCTGATGCCGTTCAGCCACCTGTTCGGCGGCGCCGACGCGGCCACGTCGAGCACCGGCTCGCCGCTGGCGATCACGCACTGGGCGCCGTGGTTCAACGACCACCCCTACGTGCTGTTCGGCGTGTACTACGTGATCTACGACTTCACGTACTACTGGATGCACCGCACCCAGCACGCGCTGCCGTGGTGGTGGGCGCTGCACAGCATGCACCACAGCACGCGGCAGATGAGCTGCTGGACGAACGACCGCGGCAACCTGATCGACGGCTTCATCCAGTCGATGATCCTCGCCGTGGTGGGGCTGGCGATGGGCGTGGACCCCGACCAGTTCGCGTGGCTGATGCTGCTGGGCGAACTGGTGCAGAACCTGTCGCACACCAACACGCGGCTGGGCTTCGGCCGGCTGTTCGAGCGGCTGTTCGTGGACCCGAAGTTCCACCGCCTGCACCACATGCTGGTGGACCCCGAGCGCCCCAGCCTGCACAACTGCAATTTCGGCCAGGTGCTGTCGATCTGGGACGTGATCTTCGGCACCGCGCTGTACGGCGAGCCGCCGCGCCCCACCGGCGTGGGCGATCCGGTGGTGGATGCGGACAACAACTACGGCCTGCTCGGCCTGCACTGGGCCTCGACCAAGCGTTTCCTGTGCACGGTGCGCCGGCTGGATGGCTGGAAGCCGGGCGAGGTGGCGTTCGATCCGGTCACGCTGCGCCCGGTGCCGGTGGACAAGCTCGACCTGCACGCGCTGGCGCAGCATCTGCCGGGCAATGGCGGCGCACCCGCGGAAAGTGCGGCAACGCGCGTGGACGGCATCGAGGAATCCGCGACCGCCTGAGTCAGGCGGACCAGGGCAGCGCGGCCAGATCGACGTTGCCGCCGGTCAGCACCAGGCCCACGCGGCGTCCGGCAAAACGTTCCCGCGCCTTCAGCACGGCGGCGAACACGGTGGCGCTGGACACCTCCACCACCTGCTTCAGCTCGGACCACAGCAGGCGCATCGCGGCAATGGTTTCCGCGTCGCTCACCGTGACCACTTCCACGCGGTGCGCGCGCAAGGCTTCGAGATTCGGTTCGCCCACCAGGGCGCGCAGGCCGTCGCAGACCGTATCCGGCAGCACGCTGGTGATGCGTCGATCCGCAGCCAGCGAGCGCGCCGCATCGTCGGCGCCGGCCGGCTCGGCGCCGAACAGCGCCAGCGCGGGACGCAGTCCGTGCGCGGCGATCGCCACGCCGCTGGCGAGGCCGCCGCCGCCCACTGGGGTGATCAGCGCATCCAGCTCCGGTGCCTGCCGCAGCAGTTCCAGCGCGATCGTGCCCTGCCCCGCCATCACCCGCGCATCGGCATAGGGATGCACCAACGCGGCGCCGGTCTGCGCCTGCACCTCGGCGCACTTCGCCTCGCGCGCCGCCTGCGTGGACGCGCAGCGATGCAACGTGCCGCCCGCGCGCACGATGGCGTCGAGCTTGGCCTGCACCGCACCCTCGGGCACCACCACGTGCGCCGCGATGCCGCGGGTGGCGGCGGCCAGCGCCAGCGCGTTGCCGTGGTTGCCGGACGAGTGCGTGACCACGCCGCGCGCGGCTTCCTCATCGGATAGCGACCACACCGCGTTGCAGGCGCCGCGGAACTTGAATGCGCCGCCGCGCTGCAGGTTCTCGCACTTGAAATGCAGTTCGGCGCCGGCCAATGCATCCAGCGCCGCGCTGCGCAGCACCGGCGTCACCGTGGCGTGCGGCGCGATGCGCGCCGCGGCGTCGCGCACCGCGGCCAGGTCGGGCAACGCGCTCATGCCGCGACGATCTGCACGCCACAGCGGTAGCGCCGCTCCGCGCCCGGCTCCAGCCGGATCGCCTCCGCGCATTCGGGCCGGTTGAACGCGTTCGCCATGCATTCCATCGGTTCCAGCGCGATCGCGCGGCGCACGTCGCGGCTGATCGTGTCGGAGGTGAAGGCGTGCATCAGGCCGTGTTCCTGCCACACCACCAGGGCGCGGCCGCTGGCCGGATCGCGCAGGTGCGTGCGGATGCGGCCATCCGCATCGGCCTGCAGGTCGGTGTAGCCCTGGTCGATGATGCGGTCGCCGATCACGCGCGGCTCGCGGAAATCCAGCGCCGGCGCGTCGTCCAGCGCCACGTAGGCGGCGGCGCCCGGCAACGCGATCAGGTCGGCGCCGGTGCGCACCAGCGTCTCGGCGGGAATCGCCAGCTCCCAGCCGTCCACGGTGGCGTCGGCCAGCCGGAAATAGGGATGCCAGCCGAAGAAGCACGGTGCCGCGCGGTCGCCCACGTTGCGCATCGCCACGTCCAGCGTGAGGCCGGCGGCATCCAGCGTGAACGTCACCGTCAGGTCGATGGAGCATGGGTAACCCGGCTGCGGGCGGATGGCCTGCGTGGCCAGCGCCACCTGCGCCTGCCGCTCGTCCGCGGCGAGCGCGGCCAGTTCGAACGTGGTGCCGCGCACGAAGCCGTGGCGGCTGGCCCGCGCCTCGCCGGCCACGCCGGGCTGCAGGTCCTGCGGCTGGCCGTCCCAGCTGTAGCGCGCATCGGCGATACGGCCGGCGAACGGCACCATGATCGCGAAGCGCGAGCCGGAGTGTGCAGCGACTTCGGCGGCATCGCGGTAGCCGTCGGCGTAGTCGTGCCAGGCGTCGCCCTCCTTCGCCTCCAGGTTCAGCAGCGCGGCGCCGCAGCGGGCGATGCGCACCCGGCGCCCGGCCACGGCATCCTCCAGATCCACCACGGGCTGGGTGCCCAGCATGGCTTCGGCGGCATGGAAACGCGTCATCGGCAGGCTCCGGTTGAAGGCGGGGAAGGGACCCCGCATGTTAGCCTGATCCATTCCCGCACCCGATGTCCCGCCCACATGAACGCACGCCCAGAAGCCGCCAGCCAGCCGATCCGCCTCGCCGACTACCGGGCGCCCGCCTGGCGGGTGGAACGCGTGGAGCTGGACTTCGACCTGGGCATCGACGCGACCGAAGTGAGCGCGAAACTGCTGCTGCGCCGCGACCCCGCGCAGGACGAACCGCTGCGCCTCGACGGCGAGGAACTGGAACTGCTGTCCATCGCGCTGGACGGCCAGCCGTTGCCGGCCTCGGCGTATCGCCACATCCCCGGCGGCCTCGAAGTGGACGGCGCCCGCGACGGCAGCGTGCTGGAGACGCGGGTGCGCCTGCATCCCGCCGCGAACACCGCGCTGGAGGGCCTGTACCTTTCCGGCCCGCGCGAAAGCGGCTTCCTGCTCACGCAGTGCGAGGCGCAGGGCTTCCGCCATATCACCTGGTTCCCGGACCGCCCCGACGTGCAGTCCATCTACACCGTGACCCTGCGCGCCGACCGCGCGCGCTTCCCGGTGCTGCTGGCCGGCGGCAATCCGGACGGCGCCGGCGAGCTCGACGGCGGCCGCCACTGGGCGCGCTTCGCCGACCCGCACCCCAGGCCCAGCTACCTGTTCGCCCTGGTCGCGGGCCGGCTGGAGAAGATCGAGCGCGATTACCGCACCGCCGACGGCCGCGACGTGCAGCTGAAGATCTGGGCCGAGGCCGACGCCATCGGCCGCTGCGACTACGCCATGGACGCGCTGCAGCGCTCGATGCGCTGGGACGAGCAGGCCTACGGCCGCAACTACGACCTCGACGTGTTCCACGTGGTCGCCACCCACGACTTCAACATGGGCGCGATGGAGAACAAGGGGCTCAACATCTTCAACGCGAAGTGCCTGCTCGCCGATCCCGACTCCAGCACCGACGACGAATACCGTCGCGTGGAATCGGTGATCGCGCACGAGTACTTCCACAACTGGAGCGGCAACCGCGTCACCTGCCGCGACTGGTTCCAGCTGAGCCTCAAGGAAGGCTTCACCGTGTTCCGCGACCAGAGCTTCTCGGCCGACATGAACTCGGCCCCGCTGAAGCGCATCGAGGACGTCTCCCTGCTGCGCCGCGCGCAGTTCCCCGAAGACGCCGGCCCGCTGGCGCACCCGGTGCGCCCGGCGGAATACAGCGAGATCAACAATTTCTACACCGCGACCGTGTACGAGAAAGGCGCCGAGCTGGTGCGCATGCTGGCGGGGCGACTGGGCGCGGCAGGCTTCCGCCGCGGCACCGACCTGTACTTCTCGCGCAACGACGGCCGTGCCGCCACCCTCGAGGATTTCCTCGCCGCGCTGGGCGAGGCCAACGGCATCGACCTCACGCCCTACCTCGCCTGGTACGGCCAGGCGGGAACGCCGCGGCTCAAGGCGCGCGGCGCCTACGACGCCGCGCGCCGCGAATACGTGCTCACGCTGTCGCAGCACACGCCGGCGAGCCACGACCAGTCCCGCAAGCAGCCGCTGCCGATCCCGGTGAAGCTGGCGCTGTTCGGCGCCGATGGCCGCATGCTGCCGCTGCACCTGGACGGCCAGGCCGTCGGCACCGAAGCCGTGGTCGTGCTCGACGAGACCGAGCAGGACTTCGTGTTCCGCGACGTGGCCGAACACCCGGTGCCCTCGCTGCTGCGCGGCTTCTCTGCGCCGGTCGCCCTGGAATGCGACTACACGCCTGCCGAGCTTGCCCTGCTGCTGACCCACGATCCCGACGGCTTCAACCGCTGGGAAGCCGGCCAGCAGCTCGCCCTGCGCGCATACGACGCGCTGCGCGACGGCGCCGGCCCGCGGGCCGTCGACACCTGGTGCGACGCGCTGGCCGGCTTGTTCGACGACGCGCGCCTCGATGCCGCCCTGCTCGCCGACCTGCTCACGCCGCCCGGCGAGATCGAACTGGCCGAACGCGAGTCGACGGTGGACCCTGCGCGCATCCACGCGCTGCGCCAGCAATTGCAGCAGCAGCTGGCCACGCGCATCGGCGGCGCCCGGCTGGAGGCCCGCTACCGGGCGCTTGCGGCGCAGGCCACCGCCGCGCTGGACGCGGCCAGCCAGGCGAGCCGGCGCCTGAAACAACGCGTGCTGCAGCTGCTGGCGCTGGTCGATCCGGCCGGCGCCAGCGAGCACGCCGCCGTCCAGTACCGCGACGCCCCCGGCATGACCGACCGCCTGGGCGCGCTGGCCGTGCTCGCGCTGCACGACGCGACGCGCAGCGCCGGGCCGCTGGCGCATTACCGCAGCCGCTACGCGAACGATCCGCTGGCGCTGGACAAGTGGTTCGCGCTGCAGGCGCAGTTGCCTGGCGAGGGCGCACTGGCCCGCGTGCAGGCGCTGGAAGCCGACCCTGCCTTCACCCTGAAGAATCCGAACCGTGCCCGCGCCGTGCTCGGCACGTTCGCCAGCGGCAACCCCACCGGCTTCCACCGCACCGACGGCGCCAGCTACCGCATGTATGCCGAGCGCCTGCTGGCGCTGGACGCGCTGAACCCGCAGATCGCCGCCCGCCTGGCGACCGTGTTCAACGGCTGGCAGCGGCTGGAACCGCAGCGCCGCGAGGCGGCCCGCGCCGCGCTGGCCGGGCTGGCCGGCCGCGACGGCTTGTCGCGCAACCTCACCGAGATCCTGGGCAACATGCTCAAGGCCTGAGCGCCGGCCCGGGCCGGCGGCGCATCAGCCGGGCCGCGAAGCGATCCGTGCTTGGGGCGCCGGGTAGCCGGCGCCGTTGCCACCGGTTCGGTGCACCGCTCCCCGGCGGCGCGCCGAACCCATCCCGCCGCGGAAGGAGGCATCCTTCCCGGACGGGCTTCAGACCGGCAGGCTGTTCAGCGCGGTGCGCAGCCGCACCATGCGCGACTCCAGCCGCGGCTGCAGCATGGTGCGCTCGTTCTCGTCGCGCTCCTGCAGGGTGTCGATCGCCATCTCGATCCGGCCGATCTCGATCAGCAGGTCGTGGTGCGGGAAGAATTTCTCGAAATCGATGTTGATGCCCATGACGCCACCTCCAGGGTTTTCCGTTTGCAGGAGGGAATGCATGGGCCATGCCAGAGTGTGATATACATCACACGTCCATTCCGGCGGCTCGCCGAAACTGACACGGTGCGTCAGCTGCTGCCATGGATCGGCAGAAAGTTCCGTTTCAGTCACCGCATGTTCACACACAGGCGGCGAATATCGCCCCACGGTCTGGTCGGAAAACGGTCAGGCTCGCCAGATTTCACGGTTTCTGGCGCCCGGCAACACGGTCATCCTGGATTCCCCCTGTTCCTGAGACCGCCGGGCGCCAGATCTAAACAAGAGACCCCGCACGTGTGCGGGGTCTCTTCGTTTCCGGCGCCCGCCAACCCGGCGCGCGCAAAAAATGACGGCGCCCCGAAGGGCGCCGTCCTGCTTCCTTCCACGGCACGCGATCAGGCCCCTGTCCTCCCGATCTCGGCGCGTCGTCCTGCGCGGCCGCTGCCCATGAAAGTGCAGGACGGGTAATGCAGTTTGCATGCCAAGACCCCACGATAGCCCCGCGCAGTACCATGTCCCTCCCGTTTCCGGCCGGTTCGCCACGATGCTCCACCCCACCCGCTACGACGTGATCGTGATCGGCGGCGGCCATGCCGGCACCGAGGCCGCGCTGGCTGCCGCGCGCACCGGTGCGCGCACCCTGCTGCTCACCCACAGCATCGAGACCGTGGGCGCGATGAGCTGCAACCCGGCGATCGGCGGCATCGGCAAGGGTCACCTGGTGAAGGAGATCGATGCGCTGGGCGGCGCCATGGCGCATGCGGCAGACCTGGCCGGCATCCAGTGGCGCACCCTGAACGCCTCCAAGGGCCCGGCCGTGCGCGCCACCCGCTGCCAGGCCGACCGCGCGCTGTACCGCGCCGCGATCCGCCGCATCGTGGAAGGCCAGCCGAACCTGGACCTGTTCCAGCAGGCGGTGGACGACCTGATCCTGGAAGGCGGCCGTGCCGTCGGCGTGGTGACGCAAATGGGCGTTTCCTTCCGCGCCGGGTCCATCGTGCTCACGGCGGGCACTTTTCTCGCCGGCAAGATCCACGTCGGCCCGGCCCAGTACGCCGGCGGCCGCGCGGGCGACCCGCCGGCCAGCGCCCTGGCGCAGAAGCTGCGCGAGCTGCCGCTGGCGGCGGACCGCCTGAAGACCGGCACCCCGCCGCGCATCGACCGCCGCAGCATCGACTTCGACGGCCTGGAGGAACAGCACGGCGACGACCCGGCCCCCGTGTTCTCCTTCCTGGGTTCGCGCGACGAACACCCGCGCCAGGTCAGCTGCTGGATCACCCACACCACCGAGCGCACCCACGAGCTGATCCGCGGCGCGCTGGACCGCTCGCCGCTCTACACCGGCCAGATCGAGGGCGTGGGCCCGCGCTACTGCCCGTCCATCGAGGACAAGGTGGTGCGCTTCGCCGAAAAGGCCTCGCACCAGATCTTCATCGAGCCGGAAGGCCTGGAAACGTTCGAGATCTACCCCAACGGCATCTCCACCTCGCTGCCGTTCGACGTGCAACTGGCGCTGGTGCACTCGATCAAGGGCTTCGAGCGAGCGCACATCACCCGCCCCGGCTACGCCATCGAATACGACTACTTCGACCCGCGCGGGCTCAACCCGTGGCTGGAGACGAAGGCGATCCCGGGCCTGTATTTCGCCGGCCAGATCAACGGCACCACCGGCTACGAGGAGGCCGGCGCGCAAGGCCTGATCGCCGGCCTCAACGCGGCGCGCGGCGCGCGCGGCGAGGCGCCATGGTACCCGCGCCGGGACGAGGCCTACCTCGGCGTGCTGATCGACGACCTGACCAGCAACGGCACCATCGAGCCCTACCGCATGTTCACCTCGCGCGCCGAGTACCGGCTGCACCTGCGCGAGGACAACGCCGACCTGCGCCTCACCGAGAAGGGTTTCGAGCTGGGCGTGGTGCCGCAGCCGCGCTTCGACGCGCTGCGCGCAAAGCGCGCCGCGGTGGAACGCGAGCTGCAGCGCCTGGCCGCCGTGTGGGCCGCGCCGAACAATGCCCTGGGCGCGGCCGTCGAACGCCGGCTCGGCATCACGCTGAGCCGCGAGACCAGCGCGCTGGACCTGCTGCGCCGGCCGGAACTGGATTACGCACGGCTCACCGCGGTGGAAGGCCTGGGCCCGGCGGTGGAACACGAGTCCGTGGCCGCCCAGGTCGAGGTGCAGACCAAGTACGCGGGCTACCTGGAACGCCAGCACGAGGAGATCGCCCGGCAGCGCCGCCACGAGCAGACCGCGATCCCCGCCGGCTTCGACTACGACACGGTGCGCGGCCTCTCCGCCGAGGTGCTGCTGAAGCTCAAGCGCACCCAGCCGGCCACCCTCGGCCAGGCCGCCCGCATCAGCGGCGTCACCCCAGCCGCGATCTCGCTGCTGCTGGTGCACCTCAGGCGCCACGCCGCCTGACGGCGCATGCCATCCGGCACTCTCCATCGCACGCGCGCATGGCATCATGCGCCCATTCACCAGCGCGAGGAGTGGGGACGATGGAAATCTGGATCGGACGGAACGGCGAACGCCATGGCCCGTACAAGGAAGAGGACGTGCGGCAATGGCTGCGCAGCGGCCAGGTGAGCAGCAGCGATCTGGCATGGCACGAGGGCCTCGCCGACTGGCAGCCGCTGTCGGCCCTGTTCCCCGACGAAGCGCCGGGCGCCGCCCCGGCTGCCGCTGCCGCTTCCGCTGCCGCACCCGGCAACCCCTATTCGGCGCCGGCCGCGCCCACGCTGGACCTGCCGCAGACCACCGCAGCGGCGCTGGAAGACTACGCCGGTTTCTGGAAGCGCGTGGCGGCCTACATCATCGACGCCATCATCCTGTGGATTCCGCAGATGCTGGTCGAGTCGGTCACCGGCGCCAGCGCCGCGAAGCAGGCCATGAACGATGCGGCCAAGAGCGCCGCGGGCGACATGCAGCTCATCCACCAGGCGCAGATGCACTACTTCGCCGCCGCGTGGCCGGCCATGCTGATCGGCTTCGCGATCGCCGTGCTGTACTTCGCGATCTGCGAAAGCTCGGCCTGGCAGGGCACGGTGGGCAAGCTGGCGCTCGGCATCCGGGTCACCGACCTGGAAGGCCGCCGGATCAGCCTGGGCCGCGCCTTCGGCCGCTACTTCGCCAAGCTGCTCAGCGCCATCATCCTCGGCATCGGCTTCCTGATGGTCGCGTTCACCCAGCGCAAGCAAGGCCTGCACGACATGATCGTGGGCACCCTGGTGCTGAACGGACGCGCCAGCGAGTTCAAGGGCGCATCCACGAAGTCCGGCACCGGCAAGGGCTCGTTCAGCGCCTGATTCCGGACGGCTTGCAAGCACGGCGCCGGAGGCGATTCCGGCGCCGTTTTCTTTGCAGGAGTCGTCCACGCCCGCCACTTCATCGACGCCGCCGCTGGCGCGATATCGACATCGCTCCGGGCGACTTCCCGGAGTGCCGGCGGCCGCTTGCTATCATCGCCGGTTCGTACACCCGAAGGACACGCTTCACTCCATGCCCAGCATCGAACAACGCATTGCCCAGGACATCGCCGCCAAGACCGAACAGGTGCGCGCGGCGGTCGATCTGCTCGACGGCGGCGCCACCGTGCCGTTCATCGCGCGCTACCGCAAGGAAGTCACCGGCGGCCTCGACGACACCCAGCTGCGCACGCTGGAAGAGCGCCTGCGCTACCTGCGCGAACTGGAAGAACGCCGCGAGGCGATCCTCGCCAGCGTCGAGGAACAGGGCAAGCTGAGCGACGAGCTGAAGAACGACATCCTCGCCGCCGACACCAAGGCGCGCCTGGAAGACCTCTACCTGCCGTACAAGCCCAAGCGCCGCACCAAGGCGCAGATCGCCCGCGAGGCGGGGCTGGAGCCGCTGGCCACCGGCCTGCGCGAAGATCCCGCGCAGTCGCCCGAAGCCGTTGCCGAACGCTACGTGGATGCCGACAAGGGCGTGCCCGACGTGCGCGCCGCGCTGGACGGCGCCCGCGCGATCCTGATGGAGTCCATCGCCGAGGACGCCCACCTCGTGGGCGAGCTGCGCGACTGGCTGTGGGACAAGGGACAGATCCGCGCCAGGGTGGTGGAAGGCAAGGAGAACGAGGGCGCGAAATTCCGCGACTACTTCGACCACGTCGAAGCCATCGGCAAGATTCCCTCGCACCGCCTGCTGGCCCTGATGCGCGCACGCAACGAAGGCGTGATCGAACTCGACCTGCAGCCCGCGCTGGACGCCGAGCAGGGCCATCTCGAAGGCGAAGGTCGCGTGGCCGCGCACGCCGGCATCCACGACCGCGGCCGCGCCGCCGATGCCTGGCTGCGCGAGACCGTGCGCCTCACCTGGCGCGTGAAGCTGCACCTGCACCTCACGCTGGACCTGTTCGGCCGCGTGCGCGAAGGCGCCGAGGACGAGGCGATCCGCGTGTTCGGCGACAACCTCAAGGACCTGATGCTGGCCGCGCCGGCCGGCGCGAAGACCGTGATGGGCCTGGACCCCGGCATCCGCACCGGCTGCAAGGTCGCGGTGGTCGACGCCACCGGCAAGCTGCTCGCCACCGACACCATCTATCCGCTCGAACCGCGCCGGCAGTGGAACGAATCGCTGGCCGCACTGGCGCGGCTGTGCCAGAAGCACGGCGTGGACCTGATCGCGATCGGCAACGGCACCGCCTCGCGCGAGACCGACAAGCTGGCCGGCGAGCTGATCAAGGGCCTCGCCAAGACGCACCCGGAGCACAAGCTGTCGAAGGTCGTGGTGAGCGAGGCCGGCGCCTCGGTGTACTCCGCCTCGGAAACCGCGGCCAGGGAATTCCCCGAACTAGACGTGAGCCTGCGCGGCGCCGTTTCCATCGCACGCCGCCTGCAGGACCCGCTGGCCGAACTGGTGAAGATCGAGCCCAAGGCGATCGGCGTGGGCCAGTACCAGCACGACGTGAACCAGGTGAAGCTGGCGCGCGCGCTGGACGCCCGGGTCGAGGACTGCGTGAACGCGGTGGGCGTGGACGTGAACACCGCTTCCGCCGCCCTGCTGTCGCGCGTGGCCGGCCTGTCCGCCAGCGTGGCCGAGAACGTGGTGAAGCACCGCGACGCAAACGGCCCATTCGCCAACCGCAAGGCGCTGCTCAAGGTGCCGCGCCTCGGCGACAAGGCGTTCGAGCAGTGCGCCGGCTTCCTGCGCGTGCCGAGCGGCGACAACCCGCTGGACGTCAGCGCCGTGCACCCGGAAGCCTATCCCGTGGTGGAGCGCATCATCGCCCAGTGCGGCCGCGAGGTGCGCAACCTCATCGGCGACACGGGTTTCCTGCGCGGCCTCAAGCCCGAGCAGTACACCGACGAGAAGTTCGGCGTGCCCACCGTGCGCGACATCCTCAAGGAGCTGGAAAAGCCCGGCCGCGATCCGCGTCCCGAGTTCGTCGCGCCCAGCTTCGCCGAGGGCGTGGAGGACGTGAAGGACCTGCGTCCCGGCATGGTGCTCGAAGGCCGCGTCACCAATGTCGCCGCGTTCGGCGCCTTCGTGGACATCGGCGTGCACCAGGACGGGCTGGTCCACGTCTCCGCGCTCTCGCACACCTTCGTGAAGGACCCGCGCGACGCGGTGAAGGCCGGCGACATCGTCAAGGTCAAGGTGATGGAGGTGGACCTGCCGCGCCAGCGCATCGGCCTGTCGATGCGCCTCGACGACGAGCCGGGCCAGGCCCGCGGCAAGCCGGCCGGCGGCGACGGCCGCCCGGGCCAGCGCGACGGCCGCGGTC
>NZ_NJIC01000008.1:0-86376 GCF_013620825.1 Rhodanobacter sp. PCA2
CCTCTTCCCTCCGGGGAGAGAGGGAACCCCCCGCGCCCTTCGCCCCCTCCCCTGCCTGGCAGGGGAGGGTTGGGGTGGGGTGCTTCGCGCTGCTGCTCGCGCTGCTGGCTGTCCCCGCCCACGCCGACAAGATCCGCGACCTCGCCTCGGTCGGCGGCGTGCGCGCCAACCAGCTGATCGGCTATGGCCTGGTGGTGGGCCTGGACGGTTCCGGCGACCAGACCACGCAGGCGCCGTTCACCACGCAGAGCCTGGAGAACATGCTGCAGCAGTTCGGCATCAATGTGCCGGCCAACGTGCGCCCGCAGCTGAAGAACGCTGCCGCGGTGACGATCACCGCCGAGCTGCCGCCATTCGCCAAACCGGGCCAGACCATCGACGTCACCGTGGCCTCGATCGGCAATGCCAAGAGCATCCGTGGCGGCGAGCTGCTGATGTCGCCGCTGCGCGGCGCCGACGGCAACGTCTACGCGGTGGCGCAGGGCAGCGTGGTAGTGGGTGGCATCAGCGCGCAGGGCAAGAGCGGCTCCAGCGTGCAGAAGAACATCTCAGCCAGCGGGCGTATTCCGAACGGCGCCACGGTGGAGCGCAGCGTGGCGTCCGCGTTCGCCGCCAGCGACCAGCTGCGGCTGAACCTCAATACGCCGGACTTCACCACCGTCTCGCGCATCGTCGGCACGATCAACCGCACCTACGGCGCGGACACCGCCCGCGCGGTGGACGGCGGCACGGTGGAGGTGCGCGTGCCGCAGGACCCGACCCAGAAGGTGGCGTGGCTGGGCACGATCCAGGATCTCGACGTGACCCCTGGCGCGCCGCCCGCGCGCGTGGTGGTGAACTCGCGCACCGGCACCGTGGTGATCGGCTCGGACGTGCGCGTCACCGCGGCGGCGGTAGCGCACGGCGCGATCCAGGTCACCATCGGCGAGCAGCCGCTGGTCAGCCAACCGGCACCGTTCGGCAACGGCCAGACCGCGGTGGTGCCGTCCAGCAGCGTGCAGGTCAGTGAGGAAGGCGGGCACATGTTCAAGTTCGGTCCGGGCGTGAGCCTGGACGCCATCGTGCGCGCGGTGAACCAGGTCGGCGCCTCGCCCAGCGACCTGATCTCCATACTGCAGGCGTTGAAGCAGGCCGGCGCGTTGCACGCGGATCTTGTGGTCATCTAGCGGGCCATCGATGTGACCGACGCCGCGCTGTCCGCCAACGCCTCGCTGAGCACCTGGACCGACCTGTCCGGGTTCGGCCAGTTGCGTGCGCAGGCCCAGCGCGATGGCAAGGCGGCGCTGCCCGCGGTGGCGCAGCAGTTCGAGGCGCTGTTCACCCAGATGATGCTGAAGTCCATGCGCGCCGCCAGCGACAGTTTCGGCGACGCGCTGGGCGACAGCGATGCGGGCAAGGCCTACCGCGACCTGTTTGACCAGCAGCTCTCGGTGAATCTGGCGCAGGGCGGCAAGGGACTGGGCATCGCGCAGATGCTCCTGCGTCAGCTGGGCGGCGCCATCGTGTCGCCGGCGGTCGGCGCCGCCGGTGACCTCGACGGCATCGGCGATCCCGCCCGCTTGCCGGCCACGCCCGACCAGTTCCAGCGCCGCCTCGCCAACGTGGTGGAGGCGGGGCGCGAGGTCGGCCGCAGCGCGATGAAGTGGCTGCCGCAGGACGCGCAGGAATTCGTGCACGCGCTGGCGCCGCATGCCGAGGCCGCGGCGCGTGCGCTGGGCGTGTCGGTGCGCAGCGTGCTGGCGCAGGCTGCGCTGGAAACGCAGTGGGGCCGGCATATGCCGCACAACGCCGACGGCTCCACCAGCTTCAACCTGTTCGGCATCAAGGCCGGCGGCAGCTGGGACGGGCGCAAGGTCAGCGTGCCCACGCTGGAGTACGAGGACGGCGTGGCGGTGCGCCGGCGCGCGCAGTTCCGCGCCTACGATTCGCCGGCGCAGTCGTTCAGCGACTACGCCAACCTTATCGCCTCCAATCCGCGCTATGCCGCCGTGCGCGGACACGGTGACGACGTGCGCGGCTTCGCCCGCGCGCTGATGCGCGGCGGCTACGCCAGCGATCCGTCCTATGCCGACAAGATCAGCGCCATCGCCGCGAGCCCGCAGATGCGTGCCGCGCTCGCGGCGCTCAAGAATCCGGCCGCGATGCCGAACGAATAAGCGACACCAGGAACCCTGATCCATGTCCAGCCTGCTCAACATTGGTGTTTCCGGCCTCAATGCCGCCCAGCTCGGCCTCAAGGTCAGCGGCAACAACATCGCCAACGCCGATACCGATGGCTACAGCCGCCAGAACATCGCGCAGGTGGACCGGGCGGGCCAGAACAACGGCCGCTACACCATGGGCGCCGGCGTGGACGTGATCGCGGTGCAACGCGCCTACAGCCAGTACCTCACGCAGACGCTGTGGAGCAGCAACACCGCGCTGCAGGGCGCCCGCACCACCAACGAACTCGCCACCACACTGAACGGCCTGCTGAAGAACGGCGGCAACCTGCAGTCGGCGCTGGACAGCTTCTACGGCGGCTTCAACGCGGTGGCCAACGCCCCGAACGACCAGTCCGCGCGCCAGGCGCTGCTGGGCAACGCATCGGCGTTGACGATGGCCTTCAACACCCTGGGCCAGCAGTTGGACCAACAGCGCGCGCAGATCAACACGCAGATCGCCGATGCCGTCGGCAGCGTCAACTCGCTGGTCAAGCAGATCGCCGCGCTCAACACCAGCATCAGCCAGGGCGGCAACGTCCAGCCGAACGCCTTGCTCGACCAGCGCGACGACCTGGTCAAGCAACTGGCTGGCGTCACCGGCATCTCGGTCGCAGCCCAGCCCGACGGCACGCTGAGCGTCTACAGCACGTCCGGCCAGGCGCTGGTCAGCGGCAGCTATGCCTACGGCTTCCAGGTCGGCAGCAATACCTACGACGCCGGCAGCACCACGGTGCTCGACGCCAGCGGCCACGACATCGGCGCGCGCCTGTCCGGCGGCACGCTGGGGGCGTTGCTGTCGTATCGACGCAACACGCTGGACCCCGCACAGAACCAGTTGGGCCGCGCCGCGCTGGCGCTGGCGCAGAGCGTCAACGCACAGCAGGCCAGGGGCCTGGATCTGAACGGCAACCAGGGCGGCCCGTTGTTCAGCGTGCCCGCCCCGGCCGTGGTGGGCGCAGGCGGCAACCAGGGCAGCGCCACGGTGGGCGCCAGCGTGGGCGACCTCGGTGTGCTTACCAATGACGACTACGTGCTCACGTATACCGGCAGCAATACCGCGCCATCGGTCAACGGCTGGGCGCTGGCCACCACCGGCGGGCGCGCGGTGGCGATGGCGGCGAACGCCGACGGAACACTGTCGGCCGAAGGCCTCGGCTTCACCGTCTCCGCCGGCGCCCAGGTCGGCGACAGTTTCCAGATCCGGCCCAGCCGCAACGCGGCCAGCGGCCTCGCACTGGCCACCGGCGATCCTTCCGCCATCGCGGCGGCAGCGGCGCTGAAAGGCACGGCCGCCGGCAGCAACACCGGTGGCGTTACGGTGGGCTCGGTGAGCGTGCGCGACAGCAGCGACGCGAACCTGTTCGCCGGCGCCACGGTGAGCTTCGGCGCGAACGGCAGCTATACCGTCACCGATGCCGCCGGCAACAGCAGCATCGGCACCTACACGGCCGGCACGCCGATCCAGTTCGACGGCTGGAGTCTCGACCTCAAGGGCGCGCCGGCCAGCGGCGACAGTTTCAGCATTGGCATCAACAGCGGCGGCCTGAACGACAACGGCAATGCGCTGGACCTCGCCGGGCTCGCCGATGCCGGCGTGCTCGACGGCGGCCGCACCTCGGCGTTGCGCGCCTATGCGGACCTGACCAACCAGATCGGCCTGGCCGGCAGCATGGCGGCCAACGAGCTCACCACCCGGACCGGCCTGTACAACCAGGCGGCCAGCGCCCAGCAGAGCGTGGCCGGCGTGAACCTGGACGAGGAGGCGGCCAGCCTCATCAAGTACCAGCAGGCCTACCAGGCCTCGGCGCAGGTGATCTCCACCGCGCAGACGCTGTTCACCAGCCTGATCTCCGCCATGCGCGGCTAAGTGGGAGTACATCCATGATCCGCCTCTCCACCAGCTGGATGTACCAGCAGTCGCTGACCACCATGCTCAACCAGCAGGGCGTGCTCAGCGCCACGCAGAACCAGGTGAGCAGCGGCCAGCGCATCAACCTGGCCTCGGACGATCCGGCCGGTGCCGCCCAGGTGGTCTCGCTGAACCATGTCCTGGCCAGCACGGCGCAGTACTCCGCCAACATCGGCGCCGCCAACGCGCGGCTCTCCACCGAGAGCAGCGCGCTCGATTCCTTCAACGCGCTGCTCGACCAGGCGCGCTCGATGGCGGTGCAAGGCATCAACGGCACGCTGTCGGCCTCCGACCGCCAGGACATGGCCACCCAGCTCGTGCAGATCCGCGCGCAGCTGGTGCAGCTGGCCAACAGCACGGACGCCAGCGGCAACGCGCTGTTCGCCGGCACCAGCACCACCACCACGCCTTTCGTGCTCAACGGCGACGGCTCGGTGAGCTACGCCGGCAACGGCGGCAACCAAATGACCGCGATCGGCAGCGGCCTGCGCATCGCGAACAGCGACGCGGGCGCTGGCCTGTTCATGGACATCCCGGCCGGCAACGGCTCGTTCGTCGCCAGCGCGGCGGCCGGCAACGGCGGCACCCTGCTGGTGGGCGCCACCAGCGTCACCGACAGCAGCGCCTGGAAGGCCGCGACAGCCGCCGGCCCGGTGAACTACCAGATCAGCTTCGACGACGCCGGCAACTGGACCGCCACCGACGCCGGCAGCGGCGACGCCGTTGCCGGCGGCAGCTACCGGGATGGCGGCAGCATCAGCTTCAACGGCATGACGATCGCCCTCAGCGGCACGCCCGCCGCCGGCGACACGGTGAACGTGGGTTCCGGCCGCACCCAGGACGTGTTCGCCACGCTGACCCACATGATAGCCGCGCTGGGCGACAGCAGCCTCGACGACACGCAGCTCAACAACGCGATGAGCCGGCAGATGGAATCGATCGATCGGGCGCAGGACCGTATCTCCAGCACCCAGACCGACGTGGGCGGTCGCCTGAACCGGCTCGCCCTGCAGCAGAGCACCTACAGCGACCTTACCTTGACCTATCGATCCACCCTCTCCGACGTGCAGGACGTCGACATGGCCAGCGCCATCAGCCAGCTGATGCTGCAATCCACTGCCCTGCAGGCATCGCAGCAGACATTCGCGAAAGTGCAGGGGATGAGCCTGTTCGATTACCTGAAGTAGTCGGCCCGGCGATCCGGGGCGGTCTCCGGGCGCCAACGGCCGTCGGGCGGCGGCGCAAATCTCGAATGGACGTCCATACGCCGCGCATACGCGGCGGCGTTCCAGCACCTCGCCGGAACGCAAAGACGCGTTTCCGGCCCATTGCCGGAGTACGGCCGGATGACGATGGGCCATCGCCGCGGATGGCTTCGCGCACGATGCGCGCCAGCACGAAGAAAGTTCGCTGGTCCGGCTCAAGAAACCTCCGCCGGCGCCGAAAAGCTTCCCGAGGCGGTTGGCACTCCGGTCGAGGAGCACCGCCGGAGCAAACATCCGACAGCTTCAAGACCGCTCATTAGGAGACACCCCATGGCACTGGTCATCAACACCAACGTTTCTTCGTTGAACACGCAGAACAACCTGTCGAAGTCGCAGAGCGCGCTGGCCCAGGCCACGCAGCGCCTGTCCTCCGGACTGAAGATCAACAGCGCAGCCGACAACGCCGCGGGCTTCGCGATCTCGCAGCGCTACACCACCCAGATCGGCGGCCTGGCCCAGGCCAGTGCGAACGCCTCGGACGCGATCAACCTCGCGCAAACCGCCGGTTCGGCGCTGGACCAGGTGACCGCGAACCTGCAGGCGATCCGCGACCTGGCCGCGCAGTCGGCCAACGGCACCTACAGCGACGACGACCGCAAGACCATCGACAACGAAGTGCAGCAGCGCCTGCAGGAAGTGACCCGCATCGCGAACCAGACCACGTTCAACGGCAAGAAGGTGCTGAACGGCTCGCTGCAGTCGCAGAGCTTCCAGATCGGCGCGAACGTGGGCCAGACGGTGAGCGTGGCGCTGGCGCAGGGCGTGAAGGCCAGCGACCTGGGCCAGGTGGCCGAGGTCAAGAGCGGCGACATCAGCGCGATCTTCGGTGCCGGCGCCGGCAGCCTGGCGACCAAGGGTTCTGTCGCAGCGGGCAATGTCACCGGCCTTGCCTCGGGCGTGAAGTTCACGATCGGGGGCGCCTCGGTCGACATCGCCAGCGCGACGGACCTGACCGACCTGGCAGGCAAGATCAACGCGGACGCCAACTTCAGCGCGAACTACGTCGCCAGCGTGAATGGCACCGGCATCCAGATCGATGCCAAGACTGCCGGCGCCGACACCATGCAGGTGAGCGGGCTCACCGGCATCACGTTCGGCGCCGCCACCGCCGGCACCGCCGCAGGGGCGGGCACGGCCGTCGACCTGAAGACCGAGGGCCTGAAGATCAACGGCAAGGACGTCACCTTCACCGGCAACGAGAAGAACCTGCAGGACGTGTCCGACGCGATCAATGCGGCCGGCATCGACGGCGTCAGCGCCGCGGTGAGCGCCGACGGCAAGGGCATCAACTTCTACTCCAGCAGCGCGCTGAAGATCGAAGACACCGGTGGCAACGTCATCAGCGCCGCCGCCACGGACGGTAACAAGCCCGGTACCGCCTACAACGCGGGCGACACGGTGGCTACTGGCGGCAATCTTTCCACCGGCTCGGTGGGCACGGTGGACGGCGCCAACGACCTGATTTCGCGCATCGACGTGGCGCTGAAGTCGGTGGCCGACTTCGCCGCCCAACTGGGCGCGGTGCAGAACCGCTTCCAGTCGACGATCTCCACACTGAGCTCGCAGTCGACCAACCTGAAGGCCTCGCAGTCGACCATCCAGGACGCGGACTTCGCGGCCGAGACGGCGGCGCTGAGCAAGGCGCAGGTGCTGCAGCAGGCGGGCATCTCGGTGCTGGCGCAGGCCAACTCAAACCCGCAGCAGGTGCTCAAGCTTCTGCAGTGACGGCGCGGCAAGCCCGTCGCGGCCTGCGGCGGGTTTGCGTCCTCTTCCGACGGCGGCACCCGCAAGGGTGTCGCCGTCGTAGTTTGCAGGGGCCGTGCGGAATGGAGGATCGCGGCGCGTTCGCACGCACGTGCACCGGTGGCCCTCAAGTTGGCGCGCGAACGGCCGATCCAGTCAGGGTCGGGGCCTGCTGGCGCCGGCAGCTGGAACAGGGGATCCCGCCGGCATGGCCGTAACGGTCATGCCGGCCGGGATTTTCGGGCGGCCACGAGCGGTTGGCGCGGCTCTTGCCTGTCATCCACCGTTCCGCCGATGGCGGAGTTTCGTATCCACAGGACACGGCGCCATGACATCGATTTCCGGCCTGGGCACGGGCAGCACCACAGCCACGCAGCAAACGACATCAGGCAGCAGCCAAGGCATATCCGGCGGCGCCCTGCTCAGTTCGGCCGGCATCGGGTCCGGCCTGAAAGTCGACGACATCGTCGCCGCGCTGGTCAACGCCAAGCAGGCCGGCCCGGCGCAGCAGATCAGCGGCCAGACCACCCAGTTGCAGGCGCAGGAGGCCGGCCTCACCGCGCTGAACGGTGCGCTGGCCTCGCTGCAGTCGGCGCTGGGCAAGCTCACCGCCACCGGCACCTTCAGCAGCTACGCGGCCACGCTGTCGAACTCCGCCGTCGGCACCGCCAGCACGCTGCCCAATGCGCAGCCGGGCAGCTACACGGTGGTGGTGGACCACCTGGCCACCGCGCAGAAGCGCGCCAGCGGCAGCTATGCCGCGGGTGCCGACGTCGGCGGCGGAACTTTGACGATAGGCGTCGGCGCCGCGTCGATGGACGTCAAGGTTTCGGACGCCGGCTCGATCAGCGACCTCGCCGCGGCGATCAATGCCGGCAAGGACAATCCCGGCGTGCAGGCCACCGTGGTCCACGGCGCCAACGGCAGCCAGTTGCTGCTGACCTCCACCAGGACCGGGGTGGCCAACGCCTTCACCGTCAGTGCGAGTGCCGACAGCAGCGACGGTCTCGCGGCGCTGGCGCAGGCGCTGGACACGGCGGGCGCCAGCGAGGCGAGCGACGCCAGCCTGAGCATCGACGGCATTGCCGTGAGCAGCGCCAGCAATGCGGTGAGCGGCGCGCTGAACGGCGTGACCCTCAACCTGGCCACCACCGGCACCACCACCTTGACGGTGAGCCGCGACAACAGCGCGGCGCAAAGCGCGGTGGCGGGATTCGTCAGCGCGTACAACAGCTACGTGTCAACGGTGGGCACGCTGAGCAGCTACGACCAGAGCACCCGGCAGGCCGGGGTGCTGCTCGGCGACACCACGCTGATGTCGGTGCAGCGGCAGATCAACAGCGTGCTCAGCGGCAAGGTGACGGGCAACGCGATCGGCTCGCTGGCGGCGCTGGGCATCAAGCGCGGCGCCGACGGCACGCTGACGCTTGACAGCGGCAAGCTCGACAGTGCGCTCAACGGCAATCCGGGTGCGGTGCAGGACCTGTTCGCAGGCGGCAACGGTTACGCCACCAAGCTCAACAGCGCGCTGAACGGCTTCACCGGCAGCGGCGGCATCATCGCCACGCGCATCGCCAGCATCGAGAAGCGGCTGGGCGGCCTGGGCCAGCAATCGGCGGCGCTCACCGCGCGCATGAACGTGTACGCGGCCCAGCTGCGCCAGCAGTACACCGCGCTGGACACGCTGATGTCCTCGCTCAACAACACCAGCAGCTATCTCACCGGCGCGCTCAAGCAGCTGGAAGCCACCTACACCGGTTCAAACAAGTGACGAGGCTTCTGCCATGACCTACGGCCACATGCGCAACGCCAGCGCGATGTACCAGCAGACCCGCGCGCAAGGCAGCGTCGAGGGCGCCGACCCGCATCAGCTCACCGCGATGCTGCTGGATGGCGCGATCGAGCGCATCGCCCAGACGCGCGCCCACATCCGCCACCGCGACGTGGCGGCCAAGGGTGCCGCCATTTCCAGGGCCGTCGCCATCGTCGGCGAACTGCGCGCCAGCCTGGACCACGAGGCCGGCAGCACGCTGGCCGGGCGGCTGGACGCGCTCTACGACTACCTCACCCGCCGGCTGCTGGTCGCGCAACTGGACGACGACGACGCGGCGCTGGCCGAGTGCGCCGGCCTGCTGGGACAGGTGCGCGATGGCTGGAGCGGCATCCGCGAAGCCTACCTCGCCGGCCGCGGCGCGGGCGCCGCGTGAGCGCGGGACACGCCGCGTTGGAACGCGCGCTCGCGGTCAGCGACTCGATGCTGGCGGCCGCGCGCGATGGCCGCTGGGACAACCTGCCCGCGCTGGACGCCGAGCGCCAGCCGTTGCTGCATGCCGGCCACCCGCGCGACGGGCGCAGCCGCGAGCTGCTGCAGCAGTTGCTGGCGTGCAACCAGGAAATGCTGGACCTGACCGCGCGCGTGCGCGCCGAAGTCGCCGACGCCCTGAGCCGCCACGGCTACGCACGCCATGCCCTGCGCGCCTACGTCGACCTCGCCGGGTGAGTCGCGGCACCGCCCCGTCGTGCCCGATCCACCACGACTCGGCGCGCGTCGTGCCGCGGTACAACTACCTGCGGGCTGCGGCTGATCGCCGGGACCGCCACGGGGAGCCGACATGAGCACCAGCAGCTGGGAGGAATTCGAACAACGCCTGGGCAGCGAGGAACGCCTGCTGGCCGACAGCCGGCCGCTGGCGTGGCCGCCGCCGCCGGAACTGCTGCAGCAACTGGCCGAGCGCAACGCGAACACGCTGGCGACGCTGGCCGCACTGGAGGAGCGTCGCGCCGATCCCGGCGACGACGACAACCCGCTGATGCAGGAAATACTGCGCATGGATGCCAAGCTCACCGCGCTGGTGGAGATCGTGAACCACCTGCTGGCGCCGGACGACACGCTGCTGCCGCGCCACTGCCTGCGATTCAATGCGGTGGGCGCCTTGCTGCCGGCCGCGCTGGTGCCGCCGGGTGGCGAAGGTCTGTTGTTGCGCCTGCGCTTCGACGCCTGCCGCAGCCTGCCGCTGGAACTGGCGGGGCGCGTGGTGCGCCAGCTCGACGATGGCCGCAGCTTCGTGGAATTCGCGATGCCCCATGAGGCGACGGGTGACGCGATTGAACGTCTCGTGTTTCGCCATCACCGACGCAAAGTGGCAGGTGCGCGCCAGCAGGCCGGGTGAACCGCGAATGCGGTCAGGATTCACGTGTGATATCGATCACACTTCAAGAGGTTCCCCGGAGAAAATTTTCGACGCCTGTCACAGTGCCGGCGCGGTTCGTCGCGATCCTGGCATCTTGCAAAAATCTTCAGCTTCATGTGCTTGCGGCAAACTCTTGCGAACGCTGCCGACGCACGGCCCCCGGCCTGCGACATTCTGCTGTCACATCGAGCGTCAAAGTTGGCCTCCTTGTTGCTGTCTGTTCATCAGGCCGGCGCCGGAAAGTCGGCACTGACGAGCGACGCACCCCGCTGGAAGCGGAGCCGCGGCGACGAGTGAGCAGGAGAAGGGGTTGTGCAAAAGTTCGATTTCCTCATTGTCGAGTCCGACGCGACTCGAGCGGAGGCCGTGGCATCCGCGCTTCACTTCATGGGCTATCGCCCGCAGCACGCGGCCGAGTGTGGCTCCGTCGACGAGTCCACCCACGCCTGGCAAGCCGTCTACGTAGGCAACGTCGAGAGCGAGGCTGCGGCCGAACGCCAGCTGTCCCTGCTCGGTGACGCGGTGCGTCAGGTGCCGATGCTGGTGGCGGCCGACGCGCCGCTGGCCGCGCGCTGCGCGATGATGGCCTCGTCGTCTGCCGCGCACATGGCGGCGCTGGAGTTTCCGCTGCGCTACGAGCAGGTGGCCGAGGCGCTGCGCAGCGTCCAGGCGCGCTTGGCCGGCGGGCAATCCGGCGCGTTGCGCTTCGTGGGCCAGTCGGCGCCGATGCTGCGCGTCAACGCGCTGATCCGCCAGGTGGCGCCGTTCGATTCCACCGTGCTGGTGCTGGGCGAGTCGGGCACCGGCAAGGAGATGGTGGCGCGCGCCGTCCACGAACATTCGCCCCGCCGCGGCCGGCCGTTCGTGGCGATCAACTGCGGCGCGATCCCGGCCGAGCTGCTGGAAAGCGAGCTGTTCGGCCACGAGAAGGGCGCCTTCACCGGCGCGATCAGCGCGCGCAAGGGCCGCTTCGAACTGGCCGAGGGCGGCACGCTGTTCCTCGACGAGATCGGCGACATGAGCCTGGCGATGCAGGTGAAGCTGCTGCGCGTGCTGCAGGAGCGCGTATACGAGCGCGTGGGCGGCAGCAGGAGCCAGCGCTGCGACGTGCGCGTCATCGCCGCCACCCATCGCAACCTGGAGCAGGCCATTGGCGAGGGCAGGTTCCGCGAGGACCTGTATTACCGCCTCTCCGTGTTCCCGCTGGAACTGCCGGCGCTGCGCGAGCGGCTGGAGGACCTGCCGGTGCTGATCGAGGAGTTCAACCAGCGCCTGGCGCGCCGTGGCCTCGACGTGGCGCGCTTCAGCGCCGGCGCGATGCACGCGCTGCGCGGACACGCGTGGCCCGGCAACGTGCGCGAGCTGGCCAACCTGGTCGAGCGCATGGCCATCCTGTGCCCGCACGGCGAGGTTCGCACCGGCGACCTGCCGTCGAAATACCGCCATGCGCCCGCTGGCGAGGAAGTGCAGGGTGCAGCCCTGCTGGCGCTGATGGAAGAGCAGCCGGCCATCGGCATGGTCGGCGTGCAGCCGGTGGACGAGGCGTTGCGCCTGCTGCCGGAGGACGGCCTCGACCTGAAGGATCACCTCGCCGACATCGAGGTGGGGCTGATCCGCCAGGCGCTGGATGC
Organism: Rhodanobacter sp. PCA2; assembly: GCF_013620825.1. GTDB lineage: Bacteria > Pseudomonadota > Gammaproteobacteria > Xanthomonadales > Rhodanobacteraceae > Rhodanobacter_A. The sequence goes on from NZ_NJIC01000008.1 coordinate 11,944, forward strand.
CACCGGCGGCGTGGTGGCGCATGCCGCACGCCTGCTGCGCATGCAGCGCACCACGCTGGTGGAGAAGCTGCGCAAGTACGGTCTGCAGGCCAACAACGGTCTGGCGGCCTGAAACGCGGACCGCCGCGCGTCGCTCCCTGCGCGTGGCATGCCTCGTGCATTCACCTTGCGGAATCCCGTCGCGTGACGGGATTCCGTCTCCCTACACCGACACGGACCACTCGGCATGAGCACGATCGACGTCAACAACCTGCTTGCCCAGATGCGCCAGATGACGGCGCCGGCGCGCATGCCGGAAACCGCGGTGCAGGCGCCGGTCGGCGGCGGGGCCAAAGACTTCTCCACGCTGTTCCGGCAGTCCATCGCTGCGGTGGGCAACAGCCAGATGGAGGCGGGGCAGATGGCCGCGGCCTTCGAGCGCGGCGACCCCGGTGCCGACCTCGGCCGCACCATGATCGCGGTGCAGAAGGCCGACCTCTCGTTGCGTACGACGGTGGCGGTGCAGAACAAGCTGGTCGATGCGTACAAGGACATCATGAACATGTCGGTCTGACGCCGACGCCCCGATCACCGAACAGCCCCGACCGACGAGCAGCAGCATGGCCGAGAACGCCATCGCGACGACCGACAACAGCAGCGGCGCGCGCCTGGATTCCCTCAAGCAGATCATCCGCAACCCGGCGGCGCGCCAGCTCGCGCTGCTGGTGGCGGTGGCCGCGGCAGTGGCGCTGGGCGTGGCGGTGGTGCTGTGGTCGCGCGGCCCGAACTACGGCCTGCTCTACGGGGGGCTGGAGCAGAAGGACGCCGCCGCGATCGTGCAGGAACTGCAGGCCGCCAACACCGCGTACAAGCTCGGCGGCGACGGCAGCTCGATCATGGTCCCGGCTGCCGACCTTGCCGCGCTGCGCCTGCGGCTGGCGGCCAAGGGCCTGCCCCAGGGCGGCGCCGCGATCAACGCGCAGGCCGCCGGCGACTCGCCGTTCGGCATGAGCGACCTCGCCGAGCGCACGCGCTACCAACAGATGCTGGAGAACGACCTCGGCGCCACCATCGCCTCGCTGCAGTCGGTGCGTGGCGCGCGCGTGCACCTGGCGATGCCCAAGCCCTCGGCCTTCATCCGCGACAGCCATGGAGCCAGCGCCTCGGTGCTGCTCACGCTGTACCAGGGCCGGCAGCTCGACGCGGGGCAGGTGGCGGCGATCGTGCACCTGGTGGCGTCCAGCGTGCCGGGGCTGGACCCAGGCCAGGTGTCGGTGGTCGATCAGCAAGGCCGCCTGCTGACCGGCACGGCAGACCCGTCCGGCGAAGCGGGCGACACCCGCCTGCGCCTGGCCACGCGCATCGAGAACACCTACGCGCAGCGCATCGAGGAACTGCTGACGCCGCTGGTCGGCTCCGGAAGAGTGCGCGCGCAAGTCAACGCGGACCTGGATTTCAGCCAGACCGAGAAGGCCAGCGAGACCTATGGCCACGAACATCCGGCGCTGCGCAGCGAGCAGGTCAGCAGCGAGCAGCGCAGCAGCGGCGCTGCCGGCGGCGGCGTGCCGGGTGCACTCAGCAACCAGCCGCCGCCCACTGTGGCGCAACCCACCGCCGCCACACCGAACACGGGTGCCGCCGCCGCGCCCGGCACCATGACGTCGACGGCGACGGCCAGCCGCGATGGCGAGAGCTCCAGCAACGGCACGCGCAACTACGAGCTGGACCGCACCATCAGCCATGTCAGCGATCCGGCAGGCAGGCTGGCCAGGCTCACCGTGGCGGTGGTGGTGGATGACAAGCTGGCCGCTGCCGCGGCTGCCGCCGCCGGCGGCGCCAAGAGCGAACCCAGGAGCGTGCCGTTCACGCCGCAGGAACTGCAGCACCTTACCGACCTGGTGAAGAACGCAGTGGGTTTCGATGCCGCCCGCGGTGACAGCGTCAGCGTGATCAACCAGGCATTCCACCGCAGTCCCACGCCGGAGACGGAACCCTCGACGCCGTTGTGGGAACGGCCCGGTGCGCTGGACCTGATCAAGCAGGGGCTGGGCGTGCTGATCGCACTGCTGGTGGCGTTCGGCCTGCTGCGCCCGTTGCTCAAGGGGCTGCTGCGCGGCGCGCCGGCGAAGGGAAGCCTGCCGGAGCCACTGCCGACGATGTCCGTGCGGGTGGACGACGACGAATCTTCGGAGGGCGCCCATCCGCCCCGCATCGACGGGGTGCCGATGCTGGCCTACGAGCAGCGCATCGGCCAGGCACGTCGCATGGTGGGCGAAAACTCCAAGCAGGTGGCTCAGGTGGTGAGGAACTGGGTGAACGACGATGGCAACTAACCGTTCCGATGCGCCGGTCAGCGGCGCGCAGCGCGCCGCGATCCTGCTGCTGACGCTGGGCGAGCAGGACGCGGCCGAGGTGCTCAAGCATCTGAGCGCGCGCGACGTGCAGGCGGTAGGCACCGCCATGGCGGGACTCTCCAGCGTCTCGCGCGAACAGGTCGCCCAGGTACTGGACCGGCTGGACGAGGACATGGGCCGGCAGACCTCGCTGGGCGTGGGCACCGAGGAATACATCCGCAAGATCCTCACCAACGCGCTGGGCGAAACCAAGGCCGGCGGCCTGATCGACCGCATCCTGCTCGGTCGCAGCTCCAAGGGGCTGGAGTCGCTGAAGTGGATGGAGAGCCGGGCGATCGCCGAGATGATCAACCAGGAGCACCCGCAGATCATCGCGCTGGTGCTGGCGCATCTTGAGCCGGACCAGGCGGCCGAGGTGATCGGCTACCTGCCGCAGCGCGTGCGCTCCGACGCGGTGATGCGCATCGCCACGCTGGACGGCGTGCAGCCGCACGCACTGAACGAGCTGGACGAGATCATGGAGCGCCAGTTCAACGGCAGCACCAAGAAGCTGAAATCCGCCAACGTGGGCGGGCTGAAGGCGGCCGCCGACATCCTCAACGCGATGGACAGCAGCCGCGAGGCCGAGCTGATGACCGCGATCCGCAGCCAGGACGAGGCGCTGGGCGGGCGCATCGAGGACTTGATGTTCGTGTTCGAGGATCTCGCCGAGATCGACGATCGCAGCATGCAGACCCTGTTGCGCGAAGTGCCGTCCGGCATCCTGATCACCGCGCTGAAGGGCGCCGAGCCCTCGGTGCGCGAAAGGATCTTCGCGAACATGTCCAAGCGCGCCGCCGACATGATGCGCGACGACCTGGAGGTGAAGGGTCCGGTGCGCCTCAGCGAGGTCGACACGGCGCAGAAGGAAGTGCTGGCCGTGGCCAGGAAGCTCGCTGACGCCGGCCAGCTCAGCCTGGGCGGCGGCGGGGACGAATACGTGTGATGGCGGCCGCGATCCACGACGTCGCGATGGACTTCCGGCGCTGGGAACTGCCGCAGGTCGGCGCTGCGCCGGCCCCGGCAGCGACCACCAATGCAGCGTCGGCGCAGCCCACCGTGCGCGAACTGGAGCAACTGGAACAGCAGGTCCGCGACGAAGGCCGCGCCGCCGGCCTCGCCGAAGGGCGGGCCGCGGCGGCGCTGGAATTGCGCGAGCGCATGGCCCAGCTCGATGCCGTATGCGAGGCTGCGGCGCGTCCGCTGCAGGCGTTCGATGAGCAGGTCGCGCTTGAACTCGCGCGTCTCGCGATGGTGGTGGCCGGCCGGGTGGTCGCGCGCGAGCTGCAGCTGGCGCCCGAACTCGTGGTCCGCGCCGTGTGCGAGGCGGCCGAGGCGTTGCCGGCAGCGACGCGCGAATTGCGCGTACATCTGCACCCGCAGGATCTGGCCTTGCTGCAGGAACTGGATGCCGCCGAACGCCACTGGCAACTGCTGGCCGACCCCGCGCTTGCGCGCGGCGACTGCCGGCTGGAAAGCGAACACTCGCGGCTGGACGCGCGTGTGGAAACGCGCCTCGCGGCGGTGGTCGATGCCGTGCTCGGCGAGTTCGCCGGCCCGGGCAGCGACGAAGCATGAACGCCGACACCCAGGCCGACGCCGATCCCGCCATGCGGCGCGCGCGCTGGCAACGGCAGTTCGCGCGGCAGGCCGCGCGAGCGGCGAGCGCACGCACGCTCGCGGTGGAAGGCCGCCTGCGCCGCGTGGTGGGGCTTACCCTGGAAGCCGAAGGCTGTGAGGCCGCGCTGGGTGCGCGCTGCCTGGTCGACACCGCCGACGGCGTCAGGCTGGAAACCGAGGTGGTGGGCTTCGCCGACGAGCGCCTGTTGCTGATGCCGGTGGGAGACGTGCATGGCGTGCTGCCCAACGCGCGGGTACGCCCCTGCGCGCGCAGCGGTGGCCTGCCGGTGGGAATGCATCTGCTGGGTCGGGTGATCGGTGCCGACGGCGTGCCGCTGGATGGCCTTGGCGCGCTCGATGCCGACGAGCATGCAGCGCTCAAGAACGAACCGATCAATCCGATGGCGCGCAAGCCCATCGACACGCCGCTGGATGTGGGCGTGCGTGCGATCAACGCACTGCTCACCGTGGGTCGCGGCCAGCGCCTGGGCCTGTTCGCCGGTTCCGGCGTGGGCAAGTCCACCTTGCTCGGCATGATGACCCGCTACACCAACGCCGACGTGGTGGTGGTGGGCCTGATCGGCGAGCGCGGCCGCGAAGTGAAGGAGTTCGTCGAACATACGCTGGGCGAGGAAGGCCGCCGGCGCGCGGTGATCGTGGCCGCGCCTGCGGACGCGCCGCCGCTCAAGCGACTGCGCGGCGCGCAGTACGCCACCGCGATTGCCGAGTGGTTCCGCGACCGCGGCCAGCGCGTGCTGCTGCTGATGGATTCGCTGACCCGCTACGCCCAGGCGCAACGCGAGATCGCGCTGGCGATCGGCGAGCCTCCGGCCACCAAGGGCTATCCGCCGTCCGTGTTCGCGCTGCTACCGGCGCTGGTCGAGCGCGCCGGCAACGACGCCGAGGGGCGCGGCTCGATCACCGCGTTCTACACCGTGCTCACCGAGGGCGACGACTATCGCCACGACCCGATCGCGGACGCCGCCCGGGCGATCCTCGATGGCCACATCGTGCTGTCGCGCGATCTCGCCGAGGCCGGCCATTACCCGGCGATCGACATCGAGGCCTCGATCAGCCGCGTGATGCCCCAGGTGACGGCGCGCGAGCACCTGCAGGCGGCGCGGTGTTTCCGCCGCGTCTATTCCGCCTACCGCCAGCAGCGCGACCTGATCGCGGTGGGCGCCTACCAGAAAGGCTCGGACCCGCAGGTGGACCTCGCAATCGAACTGTGGCCGCAACTGCGCGGTTTCCTGCAGCAGGAAGTGGATGAGCCGATGACGTTGGAGGCCGCCGTCGGGCGGCTGGGTCAGCTCGCCGAACTGGTGACCCAGTGAACGCGCGTTCCGCACGCCTGCAGCCGGCGGTGGAACAAGCCCACCAGAAGGCCGAGGACGCACTGGCGAGTCTGGCCGCGCAGCAGCAGCAGCTGGCGAAGGCCGAACACCAGCTCGGCGAGCTGCAGCGCTATCGTGCCGAGTACGCCGCCGCGGGCGCCGGGGCGGTGAGCGTCGCCGCGTTGCTCAACCGCCAGCAGTTCGTCGCGCGCATCGACCAGGCGATCGCCCAGCAGGCCACCGAGATCGATCGGCAGCGCCGCCGCATGGAGCAGATGCACGGCCACTGGATGCAGGCCCACGCGCGCGAAAGCGCGCTGGACAGCGTGGTCGCGCAACACCGGGAACTCGAACGCCGCGCCGAAGAACGGCGCGAACAGGCCGAGATCGACGAACGCATGCAGCACCGGCGGCCGCGCTGAAGCGCAACGCTGCGATACGGCGCCGCCTGCCGGCAAAGGAGTCCCCCCCATGTCACCACCTGCCGCACTTCCCCCGCTGCCCGCCGCCACCGGCGGCTGCGCCGCGCCATCCGCAGCGAATGCCCCGTGCGGCGACATGGCGCCAGGCCCGTTCGACCGGCACTTGCAAGCGGCCATGGGCGCCCCGGGCGACGCCGCAGCGGCGGATACGCGCGGGCCGGCAGATCCCACCACCGCCGATGCCGCAACGAAATCCGCGCCGGAGTCGAACATGCCCACGCTCGCCATGTTGCCTGCCGCGTCGTCCGTGAATACCTCGCCCGCGGCGCCGCAAGAGCCGGTGGATGCGACACGGATCGACGTGACCCTGGCTGCGGCCCAGACGGTTGCGCCACCCCAGGCCGAAGCGGGCGAGACCGCGGTCGGCGCTACGCCGGAAACCGCAACCCCCGACGTGGAAGCCGCTGCCACGCTGGCCGGCGCCATGCTCGCCATGCTGGAGCGCGTGACGGGCAACACCCCGGCGGCATCGCCCGCTGCGGACGCCACCGCGATCGCCGCGGATGGCTCGGCATCGGGCCACGCCAAGGCTGCCATGCTGCGGCAAGCCGTGGACGAGCAGACGCTGGCCACTGCCGATGCACCGGTAGCCAGCCCGATCGGCATGCCGGACAGCATGGAAAACCTGCTCGCCCCGATCCATGCAGACGTGCGCAAGGACCGTGGCCTCGATGCGTTGGCGCTGGCGACTGCGCCCGCATCCGCAGCAACGCCGGTTGCCGTTGCTGTGGTGCTGCCCCGCCTGCAGCTGGCGGCGTCGCCAGGGAGCCCGGGCTTCGCCGACGAACTCGGCCAGCAGGTGCTGTGGCTGGGTCGGCAGGACATCCGGGAGGCGAGAATCCGCCTGCACCCGGAGGACCTGGGCTCGCTGGACGTGCACCTCAGCGTGAACCATGAGCGCGTGGATGTGGTGTTCAGCGCGCAGCACCCGGCGGCGGTCACGGCCGTGCAGCAAAGTCTGCCGCAACTCGATCAGCTGCTGGCCCGGCACGGCCTCGCGCTTGGCCATGCCGAGGTGGGGCAGCAAAATCGCGGCGACGAGCGTGCACGCGACCAGGGGCGTGGCGCGGCGGCGGCGACCGGCGAGATCGAAGCGGTCCATACCGCGGACCGAACTGTCGCCATGGGCCGCGTCGGCCTGCTCGACGCGTTCGCCTGAGAACCCGAAAGCCCGGAATCGACGCGGCCGCGCCGCGACCACGGCAGCTGCGCGCGTCGTGCCGTGCGCACGACCGTCAGACGTCGCGACAGGTTTGCGGCACGCGTCAAGAAAGCGCCGCCGACGCGTCGTCTACGCGTGCATGCTGCCGCAAATCCGCTTGCAGCAAGGCACTTTCGTGCATGGCACATGGATTGCATTGGATCGGTGGGCGCGCTGCGGTGCGCAACTCTCAACCGGGTGGATCGAGGATTTCATGGCCAACGAGGAACAGACCGCGGCGGAACCGGCGGCGCGCAAGCGAGGCCGGCCGCTGCTGATCGGTGCGGTGGCGCTGTTGGCGCTGGCCGGCGGCGGCTACGCCTGGCAGGTGCGGCAGGCAGCGCACGTGGCCGCCAAGGCGGCTGCGCCGGACGTCAAGCCTGAGCTGTACCTGCCGATGGACCCGCCCTTCGTGGTGAATTTCCGCGACGAGGAATCGCTGCGCTACCTGCAGGTGGCGGTGACCCTGATGTCGCACGACCCGAAAGCGATCGAGGTGGCGAAATCCGTCGACCCGGCCATCCGCGACGCGCTGGTCTCGCTGTTCAGCAATCAGGAGTACGCGGTGATCAGCGAGGACGCCGGTCGCCGGAAACTGCAGGGGCAGGCACTGGAGACGGTGCGAAAGGTCGTGCAGGCACGGCTGGGCCGGCCCGGCATCGACGCGCTGTACTTCACCAGCTTCGTGATGCAGTGAGATGAGCGACCTGCTTTCCCAGGACGAGATCGACGCGCTGCTGGACGGCGTGACCGACGGTGCGGTGGCGACCGGCGGTGACCAGCCGCTGCCGCGCGACGCGGTGGTTTCGTACGACTTCACCCAGCAGGACCGCATCGTGCGCGGCCGCCTGCCAACGCTGGAAATGGTCAACGACCGCTTCGCGCGCTACTTCCGCAGCGGCGTGTTCAGCGTGCTGCGCAAGACCTGCGAGGTCTCGGTGCTGGGCGTGAAGATGCAGAAGTTCGCCGAGTACGTGCACGGCCTGGTGGTGCCCACCAACCTGAACCTGGTGCGGATCAAGCCGCTGCGCGGCACCGCCCTGGTGGTGTTCGAGCCGCGCCTGGTGTTCAGCGTGATCGACAACTTCTTCGGCGGCGACGGCCGCTACCACGCGCGCATCGAAGGCCGCGACTTCACCGCCACCGAGAACCGCGTGATCCAGATCATGCTGGGCGAGCTGTTCACGGCGATGGTGGAGGCCTGGGCGCCAGTGCTTGGCCTGTCGTTCGAGTACCAGGCCTCGGAGATCAACCCGCAGTTCGCCAACATCGTCAGCCCCACCGAAACGGTGGTGGTGTCGCGCTTCCATGTAGAGCTCGACGGCGGCGGCGGAGAGATCCACCTGACACTGCCCTACGCGATGGTCGAGCCCATCCGCACCCTGCTCGACGCCGGCGTGCAGAGCGACCGCGTCGACCGCGACGATCGCTGGGCCGAGCTGCTGCGCGACGAGGTGCTGGACGCCGAGGTGCCGCTCTGTTCGCAGCTGTTCGAGATCGAACTCACCCTGGGCGAGTTCCTGCATCTGCGGCCCGGCGACGTGCTGCCGGTCCAGCTGCCCGAACTCGCCACCGTCTACGCCGAGGACGTTCCGCTGTTCCGCGGCCGCTACGGCCAGGCCAACGGCCGCAACGCCGTCCGTTTCCACACCCAGGTCGGCCGGCGCGAAGCGCGCACCGGCGGCGATCTGTCCAGCCGGGAAGAAACCGCATGAACCAGTCCACCGAAGCCTTCGCTGGCGATGCCGGCGAACGCGTCCAGTTCGATTCGCTGCGTGGCGGCGGCGCCGCTGCAGCCGCCGAGGTCAACCTCGACATGATCCTGGACGTGCCGGTCACCCTGGCGATGGAGGTCGGGCGTACCCGCATCAGCATCCGCAACCTGCTGCAGCTCAACCAGGGCTCGGTGGTGGAACTGGATCGCGCCGCAGGCGAACCGCTGGACGTGTTCGTCAACGGCACCCTGGTCGCCCACGGTGAGGTGGTGGTGATCAATGAGAAGTTCGGCATCCGCCTGACCGACGTGATCAGCCCCGCCGAGCGCGTGCGCAAGCTGCGATGACCACCGCCATGGATCGGACGTCGGGAACGGGGTGCCGGGTCGTCGCGGCGCTGGCGCTGCCGGCGGCGGACATCGACGTGGGCAGCGAACTGTTGCGCGTGCTGCTCAGCGTGGCCGCGGTGGTGGCGATGATCTTCGTGGCGGGCTGGCTGAGCCGGCGCATGCAGGCGCGCAGAGGGCCGGGCGGCCGGCGTCTCCGCTGCGTGGAGGCGATCGCGGTGGGTGCGCGCGATCGCGTGCTGCTGCTGGACGCCGACGGCAAGCGCTTGCTGGTGGGCGTGGGTCCGGCCGGGCTGCGCACGCTGCATGTCTACGAGGGCGCCGCGCCGGCCGAACCCGCATCGCCGACGCCGCTGCCGGCCGTGCCCAGCATCGTGCAGTTGCTGTCGCGCTGGAAGGCCAGGCCGTGAGCGTGCGCAACCCGTTCGCCGTGCGCTGCTGGCTCGTGCTGGCCCTGTCGCTGCTGCCGCTGTTTGCGGCGGCCGCGCCGCAAACAGCGCGCACCGCGGCCGCGCCGGCCGCGCCGGCGCTGGCCATGCCGGCCAGCCCGCCGGGCCTGGGCAGTGCGGGCATCCCCGTGCTGACCGTGCACGATGCGCCGGGCGGCGCGAAGAACTGGACGCTGTCGCTGCAGATGCTGGCACTGCTCACGGTGCTGACCCTGCTGCCGGCAGTCCTGCTGATGATGACCTCGTTCACCCGCATCATCATCGTGCTGGGCTTCCTGCGCCAGGCGCTGGGCACGCAGTCCACGCCGCCCAACCAGGTGCTGCTGGGGCTGGCGCTGTTCCTCAGCTTGTTCGTGATGTCGCCGGTGCTCAACCGCGCCTACACGGACGGCGTGAAGCCGTACATGGATGGCCAGCTGAGCGCGGAGCAGGCATTGCCCGCGGCCAGCGCGCCGTTCAAGCGCTTCATGCTCGACCAGACCCGCGAGACGGACCTTGCCCTGTTCACCCGGCTGGCCGGCGAGCAGCCCTATGCCGGCAAGGACGACGTGCCGTTCAAGGTGGCGATGCCGGCCTTCCTCACCTCGGAACTGAAGACCGCGTTCCAGATGGGCTTCCTGCTGTTCATCCCGTTCCTGATCATCGACCTGGTGGTGGCCAGCGTGCTGATGTCGATGGGCATGATGATGGTCTCGCCGATGATCATCTCGCTGCCGTTCAAGATCATGCTGTTCGTGCTGGTGGACGGCTGGACGCTGCTGCTGGGAACGCTGGCCGGGAGCTTCTACACATGAGCGCCGTGCCGACGTGCACTCCCTCTCCCCGCCGGGGTGAGGGGCGGGTGCTGGCTGAAGGCTGGCCAGTCTGCAAAGAGCATGCGTGCGCCTGTGGCGGCCGCCGTCTCCCTCCCCTGCGCACAGGGAAGGGTTGGGGTGGGGTGCCGTTGCTTCTGCGCGCCAGGGCGCGCTGCGCCCTGGACGCAGCAGGAGCGCCGCACACAGGGTGCGCTCCTGCGGACGCACGGGAGCGGAAGCTCTCGATCGTTTCTTCAGCGAATCACGACGCAGGTGCCGCTCCATGACCCCCGAATCCATCATGGAAACCGGCCAGCACGCGCTGTACGTGGCGATGCTGGTGGCCGCGCCGCTGCTGCTGACCGCGCTGCTTGTGGGCCTGCTGGTCGGCGTGGTGCAGGCGGCCACGCAGATCAACGAGATGACGCTCAGCTTCATTCCCAAACTGATCGCGATGGCGCTGGTGGCGCTGATCGCGGGGCCATGGATGCTGCGCATGCTGGTGCACTACACGACGCAGTTGATCGAGAGCCTGCCCGGAGCGATCCGGTGATGACGCTGGAAGTGGCCTGGCTGTTGCCGTGGCTGGATCGCTTCCTGTGGGTGTTGGCCCGGGTTGGCGGCCTGTGCCTGGTGGTGCCGGTGTTCGGTGCCACGGTGATTCCGCGGCGAGTGCGGTTGGGCGCGGTGGTGATGCTCACCCTGGTGCTGGCCCCGCTGGCGCCCGCGGCGCCGGACGTGCTCGGCGCCTCGGGCATGCTGGGCCTGGCGGGGCAACTGGTGACCGGCGCGGCGACGGGCTTCGTGCTGAAACTGGTGTTCGATGCGGTGCAGTTCGGCGGTGGCCTGGTGGGGCAGGGCATGAGCCTGGGCTTCGCCGAGGTGGTCGATCCGCAAGCCGGCGGCAGCGCGAACGTGCTGGGCCAGTTCTACCTGGTGCTGGCGACCTTGCTGTTCCTGGCGATGGACGGCCACCTGCGTCTGATCGCATTGCTCGCCGACAGCTTCGCCAGCCTGCCGCCGGGCGGCTCCGCGCCGGGCGGCTCCGCGCTGGGCGCGAACGGGCTGCATGCGGTGCTGGCCTTCGGCGTGCAGCTGTTCGGCGGTGCGGTACGCGTGGCGTTGCCGGCAGTCACCTCGCTGCTGGTGGTGAACATCGGCTTCGCCGCGATCAGCCGCGCGGCGCCGTCGATGAACCTGTTCGCGGTGGGTTTCCCGATCACCGTATCGCTCGGTTTCATCGCCTTGTGGCTCTCCCTGCGCAGCCTGCCCGGTGCGTTCGACGCCTTGCAGGGCGATGCCTGGGACCTGATGCACCACCTGCTGGATGGTTGAGTGGTGAGCGACGACAGCGACCAGGAAAAAACCGAACAGCCGACCGAAAAACGGCTCAAGGAATCGCGCGAGAAAGGCGAGGTCCCGCGCTCGCGCGACCTCAGTGGCGCGGCGGTGGTGCTGGCGGGCGTGGCGGCGCTGATGGCCGACGGCCCGACCTCGTTCGGGCATGCGCGACGGATCTTCGCGTTCGGCCTGGGCTATTCGCGCGAGGCGCTGTTCTCCGACGTGTTGCCGGGGCGAGTGCTGCACGCGGCGTTGCGTGAGGCGCTGGCGCTGTTCGCGCCGGTGGCGCTGGCCACCTTGGTGGCCGCGCTGGCCGCGCCGCTGCTGCTGGGCGGCCTGAACTTCAGCGGCAAGGCGCTGCAGCCGAAATTCGAGCGGCTGGACCCGATCAAGGGGCTGGGTCGCATCTTCGTGCTGCGCGGCTTGGTCGAACTGGGCAAGGCGCTGCTGAAGCTGCTGTTCATCGGCACCGTGCTGGCGCTGTTGCTGCGCCACTGGCAGGGCGCGCTGCAGGCCACCGGACGCGGCACGGTGAGCTCCGGCATCGCGCAGGCGCTGGGCCTGCTGGGGCAAGCCGCGCTGTGGTTCGGCTGCATCCTGGCGCTGCTCGGCGGCCTGGACGCGCTGTATCAGAAGTACGACCACACGAAGAAGCTGCGCATGAGCCGGCAGGAGATCAAGGACGAGATGAAGGAGAGCGAAGGCAGCCCCGAGATCAAGGGCCGCATTCGCCAGGTGCAGATGGCGCAGGCGCGCCGCCGCATGATGGAGGAATTGCCGAAGGCCGACGTGGTGGTGGTCAACCCGACCCACTTCGCGGTGGCGCTGCGCTACGACGAAGGGCGCACCGGCGCGCCACGGGTGATCGCCAAGGGCGTCGACGTGCTGGCGCAGCAGATCCGCCTAGTGGCAGGCAGCCACCGCGTTCCGCTGGTCGAGGCGCCGCCGTTGGCACGCGCCTTGTATGCAAGCACCAGGCTAGGCCAGGAAATCCCCGCCGCGTTGTACGTGGCGGTGGCCCAGGTACTCGTCTACGTCTACCAGCTCAAGCAGGCTGCGGCGCAGGGCGGGACGCCGCCGGCAGCACCGAACCCCGAGGTCGATCCCGACCTGATGGGGCCTTACCGTTGATCGGTCGCGAGTCAAATCCATGACGGGTACGCAGGTACTGGGCAATTTCAGGCAGCTGGCGCGGCGGGGCGCCGGCGCGCCGGTGATCATGCTGGTGATGCTGGCGATGATGATGTTGCCGCTGCCGCCGTTCCTGCTCGACATGCTGTTCAGCTTCAACATCGCGCTGTCGCTGGTGATCCTGCTGGCGGTGGTTTACGTGATGCGTCCGCTGGAGTTCGCCGCGTTTCCCACCGTGGTGCTGATGGCCACGCTGCTGCGGCTGGCGCTCAACATCGCCTCCACCCGCGTGGTGCTGCTGCACGGCCACGACGGCCCCGGCGCCGCGGGCAAGGTGATCGAGGCGTTCGGCGAGTTCGTGATCGGCGGCAACTTCGCGGTGGGCCTGGTGGTGTTCGCGATCATCACCATCATCAACTTCGTGGTGGTCACCAAGGGCGCCACCCGCGTGTCCGAGGTGACGGCGCGCTTCACCCTGGACGCGATGCCCGGCAAGCAGATGGCGATCGACGCCGACCTCAACGCCGGCCTGCTGACCCAGGAGCAGGCGCGCGATCGTCGCCAGGAAGTGCGCGAGGAGGCGGACTTCTACGGCTCGATGGACGGCGCCTCGAAGTTCGTGCGCGGCGACGCCACCGCCGGCATCCTGATCCTGATCATCAACATCGTCGGCGGCTTCTTCGTCGGCGTGATGCAACATGGCCTCTCCGCCGGCGAAGCGGCGCGGACCTACACCTTGCTCACCATCGGCGACGGCCTGGTGGCGCAGGTGCCGGCGCTGATGCTGTCGGTGGCCGCCGCGATCATCGTCACCCGCGTCTCCAGGGCGCAGGACATGGGACAGCAACTGGCCGGCCAGGTGTTCGGCCAGCCGCGCGCGCTGGCGGTGGCGGCCGTGGTGCTGGGCGTGATGGGGCTGGTCCCCGGCATGCCCAACCTCGCGTTCCTGCTGCTGGGCGGCGTATGCGGCGGCGCCGCGTGGCTGCTGCTCAAGCGCCAGCGCGAGACGCGCGAAAAGCTGGCCGCGGCGCCGACCGAGGCGCCGGCCGCCACGCTGCCCGCCGAGCGCGTGGAGCTGGGCTGGGAAGACGTCACCGCGGTCGATCCGCTGGGTCTGGAAGTGGGCTACCGGCTGATCCCGCTGGTTGACACGCACCAGGGCGGCGAGCTGATGGGACGGATCAAGTCGGTCCGCCGCAAGCTGTCGCAGGAGCTGGGTTTCCTGGTTCCCGCGGTGCACATCCGCGACAACCTCGACCTCGGCCCCGCCACCTATCGCATCATGCTGATGGGTGTGCCCATGGGCGAGGCCGAGGTGCACTCCGACCGCCTGCTCGCAATCAATCCGGGCCAGGTGCACGGCAGCGTGCCTGGCATCGCCACCCAGGACCCGGCCTTCGGCCTGGAAGCGGTGTGGATAGAGCTGGGCCAGCGCGAGCTGGCGCAGGGCTACGGCTACACCGTGGTCGATCCGGCGACGGTGATCGCCACCCACCTGTCGCACATCCTGCAAGGCCATGCGCACGAGCTGCTCAGCCACCAGGACGTGCAGCAACTGCTGGACCGCCTCGCGCAGGGCGCGCCCAAGCTGGTCGAGGACCTGGTGCCCAAGCGCCTGGCGCTGGGCGTGGTGGTGAAGGTATTGCAGAACCTGCTGGCCGAGCGGGTGCCGATCCGCAACATGCGCGGCATCGTCGAATCCTTGGCGGAACACGCGGGGCAGAGTCAGGATCCCGGCGTCCTCACCTCGGCCGTGCGCGTGGCGCTGGGCCGGCAGATCGTGCAGGAGATCGCCGGGCTGGGCACCGAGATCCCCGTGATCACGCTGGCGCCGGAGTTGGAGCAGATCCTGCTGGGCTCGATGTCCGGCGGCGGCATGGCCGGCGCCGCAGTGGAGCCGGGCCTGGCCGACCGCTTGCAGCAGAGCGTGGCCGAAGCGGCGCGGCGCCAGGAAATGAGCGGCGAACCGGCGGTGCTGCTGGTCGCGCCGCTGCTGCGGCCGTGGCTCGCGCGCTTCACCCGGCACGTGGCACAGAACCTGCACGTACTCGCCTACAACGAGGTGCCCGACAACCGTCGGGTGCGATTGGTACAGGCGCTGGGACGTTGAGGGCCGGGCATCGTGCGTAGGGAATCGACAACGGGACAAGCGGCGTGTGGCGCTGTGCCGGGCGCCTGCTTTCGTGCCGACCGTTCCCGGCTTTCCGTTCCCCATTTCCGCTTGCGGAGCAGGCAATGAAGATCAAGCGTTTCGTGGCACCGGACATGCGCCAGGCGATGCGCGAAGTGCGCGAGGAGCAGGGGCCGGATGCGGTGATCCTGTCCACCCGGCGCATGGACGAGGGCATCGAGGTGATCGCCGCGATCGACTACGACGAGGCGCTGGTGCGCGAGGCGGCCCGGCATGGCGCACCGCCGGCGGAAGCGACGGCGCCGAAGGTGGAGACGCGTCCCGCGGCGAGCCCTGCGCCGGTGCAGGGCGCGGCACCGGCGCAGCTGCCCACCGCAGTGCCTGCGCCGCCGCGGCGGCGGTCGGCTGCCGTCGAACCGGCCGCCGCTGCAGCGGCGGCCGAGCCGCCGCCGCAGGCGTTGATGGAGCGCGCCGCGCGCGACACCGCGCAGCTGCGCAGCGAACTGGGCGATCTGCGCGCGATGCTGGAGGTGCAGTTGTCCAGTCTGGCCTGGAACGATCTGGAGCGGCGCCAGCCGCTGCGCGCGCGCATCCTGCGCGAGCTGACCCGGTTTGGCATCGAGGCCGACGTGGCGCGCACGCTGGTGGACGAGCTGCCGGAACAGATCAATGCCGAGCAGGCGCGCTACCTGCCGCTGGGCATGCTCAGCCGCAGCCTCGCGGTGAGCGGCCGCCCCCTGTGCGACGACGGCCGCGGCGTGGTCGCCCTGGTCGGCCCCACCGGCGTCGGCAAGACCACCACCATCGCCAAGCTCGCGGCGCGTGCGGTGATGCGCCACGGCGCAGGGCGGGTGGCCCTGGTCAGCACTGACCACTACCGCATCGGCGCCGCCGCGCAGCTGGAACACTACGGGCGTCTGCTCGGCGTGCAGGTCTACCCGGCCTACGACGCACGCAGCCTGGGCACGGTGCTGGAGATGCTGCAGGGCCGCCACACCGTGCTGATCGACACCGCCGGCATGGCCGGCAGCGATCCGCGCCTGGCGCAGCAACTGGAGATCCTCGCCGGTGCCGGCGAACTGCGTTCCTGCCTGGTGCTGGCGGCGAATGCGCAGATCGCGTCGCTGGAGGAGGCTGTGCGCGCCTATCGCGTGCTCAAGCCGCATGCCTGCATCCTGACCAAGCTGGACGAGTCGCCGAAGTTGGGCGGCGCGCTGTCGGTGCTGATCCGCCACCGGCTGCCGCTGGACTATGTCACCGACGGCCAGCGCGTGCCCGAGGATATCGCCACCGCGGATGCGCGCGTGCTGGTATGCCGCGTGGCCCGGGCGCCCAGGGCCGAGGCTCCCGACGACAACCTCATGGCCGAACGCTTCGGTCTCGCCGTGGCCCAGGCATGAACGGGGCGCTCGCAATGAACCAGGCCTCGGGGTTGAAACAGATGCTGGCCGCGTTGACGGGGCGCCCTGCAAGGGAAGTGATCGCCGGCCACCAGGCCGACGGCCTGCTCACCGCGGTGCCGATCCCGCGGAGGCTGTGCCGACCGATCGCGGTGGCGGGCGGCAAGGGCGGCGTCGGCAAGAGCACCGTTGCGGTGAACCTCGGCGTGGCGCTGGCCAGCGCCGGGCACGAAGTGATGCTGCTGGACGCCGACACCGGGCTGGCGAACGTCGACGTGATGCTGGGGCTTGCCCCGTCGCGCCATCTCGGCCACATGCTGGACGGCGCGTGCACGCTGCAGGAGCTGCTGCTGCCTGCGGCCTGCGGCCTGCAGGTGGTGCCGGCCGGCTCCGGCGCGCGCCGGCTGGCGCAACTGGACCATGGCGAACTGGCGGCGATCATCCACGCCTTCGACGAGCTGGCGCGGCCGCCCGAATACCTGCTGGTGGACACCGCCGCGGGCCTCGCGGACAACGTGACGATGTTCGCCGCCGCCGCCGCCGAGGTGATCCTGGTGGTGTGCGACGAACCGGCTTCGCTGACCGATGCCTACGGGCTGGCCAAGGTGCTCAGCCGCGACTTCGGCGTGCGCCGCCTGCGCATGGTCGCGAACATGACGCGCAACGAGGGCGACGCGCGCCTGCTGCACCAGAAGCTGGCACGGGTAAGCGACCGTTTCCTGGAAGTGGTGATCGAGTTCTCCGGCTGGGTGCCGCACGACGAGCGCCTGCGCCAGGCGATCCGGCGCCAGGCCGCGGTGGTCGAGCTGTGGCCGGGGAGTCCGTCGGCACGGGCATTCAAGAAACTGGCCGATACGGTCGATACATGGGGCGAGCCCGGGCGCGCTGGCCTGGACCGCATCTCCTTCTTCGGCGGCCGCACGTCGGCGGGCGCGGAGGGACCGGGATGAGCGCGACTTCGGAATATCTGCAACTTTCCCGCGAGAATGCCGACGAACTGGTACGTCGGCACGCGCCGCTGGTCCGGCGTATCGCCTATCACCTGATGGGGCGGTTGCCGCCCAGTGTCGACGTGGGCGACCTGATCCAGGCGGGAATGATCGGTTTGCTGGAGGCGGCACGCCATTTTGCCCACGACAAGGGCGCCAGCTTCGAGACGTTTGCGGGCATCCGCATCCGTGGTGCGATGCTGGACGAGTTGCGCAAGGCCGACTGGACGCCGCGCTCGGTGCACCGCAAGGCGCGCGAAGTGGCCGAGGCGGTCCGCCGGATCGAGGCCGAGACCGGTACCGAGGCCGACGACGCCGAGGTGATGCGCCGCCTCGGCATCGGCGCGGAGGAATACCACCAGGTGCTGGCCGATGCGGCCAGTTCGCGCCTGCTCAGCCTCACCGTGGCGGACGATGGCGAGGACGTCGGCGTGCTCGACGTGGCCGACGAAAACAGCCTGGCGCCGGACCAGGGCATCGAGCACGACGGCATGCGCGAGGCGTTGGCCGAAGCGATCACCGCCCTGCCCGAACGCGAGCAACTGGTGATGTCGCTGTACTACGAGCAGGAATTGAACCTCAAGGAAATCGGCGCCGTGCTGGGCGTCAGCGAGTCGCGGGTGTGCCAGATCCACGGCCAGGCCGTGATCCGGCTGCGCGCACGGCTGGTCGACTGGCGCGACTGAGCAGGCGCCACCCCACCATTCCCCGGGGCCGTGCGGCGGCCCGATGCAGTGGAGCAGACGTTTGGACAAGAACATGAAAATCCTGGTGGTGGACGACTTCTCCACCATGCGGCGCATCGTCAGGAACCTGCTGGTCGAGCTGGGTTTCAGCAATCCGCTGATCCAGGAAGCGGACGACGGCGAGAGCGCGCTGACCATGTTGCGCGGCCAGCCGTTCGACCTGGTGGTGACCGACTGGAACATGCCGAACATGACCGGCATCGACCTGCTGCGCGTGATCCGCGCCGAAACCGCGCTGAAGGGCTTGCCGGTGCTGATGGTGACGGCCGAGAACAATCGCGACCAGATCATCGCCGCCGCCCAGGCCGGCGTGAACGGCTACATCGTGAAGCCGTTCACCGCGGTCACGCTCAAGGAAAAGCTCACCAAGATCTTCGAACGAATCGCCGCCAGCGGAGCCAGCGCATGAATGCCGTACTTCCCCTCGCCGTGGACGAGAGCCTGCCGCCCGAGCTGCGCGAATTGCTGAACAGTCCGGACGGCCCCGCCTTCGAGCAGGCGCTGGATGCGATGGTGCGCCAGCGCGAGCAGCACCTGTTCCGCGCGCTGGGCCAACTGGCGCGCGAACTGCACGACGCCGTGCGCCGCCTCGGCGGCGAGCTGGCCCAGGAAGGCGTGCCCGGCATCGTCGCCGACGCACGCCAGCACCTGCAGGACGTGCTGGAGATGAGCGCGAACGCCGCCAACCGCAGCATCGATTTCGCGGAACGCCTGCGGCCGCAGGCCGATTCGCTGGCGCACAACGCCGGCCAGCTCCTGCAATGGACCGGCGGCGACGAGCCGGCCGCCGTGCTGGCGCGCGAGGCTGCCGAATTTGCCGGGGACTGCCGCGCCGGCCTGGCCGACATGGTGCTGGCGCAGTCCTGGCAGGACCTCACCGGCCAGCGCGTCAAGAAGGTCGCCAGCTTCATCGGCACGGTCGAATCCTCGCTGCTGGAACTGGTGCGCCTCACCGGCGCGCTGGCCGTCGGCGAAGCGCCGGTCGACGTGGCGAAGGTGACCAGTCAGGAGGACGCCGACCGCCTGCTCAGCGAATTCGGGTTCTGAGCGGCCCGGCGATGAACGCGGACTTCGACAACGAGCTGCGCCAGGATTTCCTGGTCGAGGCCGGCGAGCTCGTCGAGCGCCTGGGCGAGCAACTGGTGGCGCTGGAGCAGGCGCCGGACGACGGCGAGCTGCTGAATGCCGTGTTCCGCGCCTTCCACACCGTCAAGGGCGGCGCGGGCTTCCTCGCGCTGGAGCCGATGGTGCAGCTGTGCCACCACGCCGAGGATCTGCTCAACCTCGCGCGCAACGGCCGCCTCACGCTGGACGCCGGCTACATGGACGCGCTGCTGCAGACGCTGGACCTGCTGGCCGGAATGATGGCGGCGCTGGGCGCCGGCGAAGCGTTGGCGCCGCCGCCGGCCGCGCTGTTGGCGGCGCTGCTGCCGCGCGACGGGGCAGTTGCCCCGGTTCCAGCGCCCGCACCTGTTCCCGCACCGGCGGCCGACGCAGCCGGCGTCGGCATCGACGACAGCGAATTCGAGGCCTTGCTGGACAGTCTCTATGGCACCGCAGCCCCCGGCACCATCGAGCCTGCCGCGCTGCCGGCTGCCGTGCCGCCGGGCGCCGGCGGCATCGACGACGATGAATTCGAGGCGTTGCTGGACACGCTGCATGGCAAGGGTGGCCAGCCCGGTGCGGTCGTGCCGCCGCCTGCACCGGCCGCGACGACGGCCATGGCCCCCGCGCGTCCCGCGGCGCCGACCGTGGTCGAAACCACGGTGCGCGTGGATACCGCGCGACTGGATCTGCTGGTCAACCACGCCGGCGAACTGGTGCTGGTGCGCAACCGTCTGCTCAGCCTCGCCGCGCGGCATCGCAGCGAGGTGCTGGCGGAGGCCGCCGACGAACTGGATCGCATCACCGACGAGCTGCAGGGCGCAGTGATGGGCATGCGCATGCAGCCGGTGGGCCGGCTGTTCCAGCGCTTTCCGCGCATCGTGCGCGACCTCGCCCGCCAGCTCGGCAAGGAGGTGGAGCTGGTGCTGGAAGGCGAAGGCACCGACCTCGACCGCAGCCTGGTCGAGGCGCTGGCCGATCCGCTGATCCACCTGCTGCGCAACGCGCTGGACCATGGCGTGGAAGCGCCCGACGCACGCGAGCGCGCGGGCAAGCCGCGCAAGGGCTGCGTCGTGCTGGCGGCCAGCCAGCGCGGCGAGCGCATCGTGATCACGGTGCGCGACGATGGCCGCGGCATGGACCCGGACGTCCTGCGCAGCAAGGCGGTGGAGAAGGGTGCGATCGACGCGGCGCAGGCCGCGCGCCTGTCCGAGGCCGAGTGCTATGAACTGATCTTCCGTCCAGGCTTCAGCACTGCCGCCATCGTGTCGGATGTTTCCGGCCGCGGCGTGGGCATGGACGTGGTGAAGACCCGCATCACCGAATTGGGCGGCACGCTGGCGGTGCATTCGCGCCTGGGCCACGGCAGCGAACTGGAGCTGGCGGTGCCGCTCACCCTGGCGGTGCTGCGCGTGCTGATGGTGCGCGTGGGCCAACGCCTGCTGGCGCTGCCTCTGGGCAATGTGGAAGAGGTGTTCGAACTGGCCGTGGGCCAGGACTGCCTGCTCGACGGCCGCCTGGTCGCGCGCCATCGCGGCCGCGCGCTGCCGCTGGTCGACATGCTCGACTGGACCGGCGAGCCCGCCGAGGCGATACGCCATGTGGCGGTGCTGCACATCGGCCATCAGCGGCTGGGCTGCCTGGTGCACCAGGTGCTGGGCCGCGAGGACGTCATCGTCAAGCCGCTGGGCCACCTGTTCCACGGCGTGCCGGGCGTGGCCGGCGCCACCGTCACCGGCGACGGCCGGCTGGCGCTGGTGCTGGACCTGGCCGGCCTCGCCGACGGCGCCACCCAATCTCCCACTCCCCTCGCACAGACCGGCTGACCGTCATGGATCTGATCAGCATCATCGGCACGATCCTGGCCTTCGTGGTCATCATCGTCGGCACCATCCTCAAGGGCTCCAGCGTCGACGCGCTGTGGAATCCGGCGGCGTTCGTGATCGTGTTCCTGGGCACGCTGGCGGCGCTGCTGGTGCAGAACCACGGCACGGTGCTGAAGCATGCGCTGCGGATGCTGGCCATGGTCTACCGGCCGCCCTCGCACCGGCCCTCCGACCTGATCAGCCGCATCGTGGGATGGAGCGAGATCTCGCGTCGGCAGGGACTGCTCGGGCTGGAACCGCAGATCGAGGCCGAGCCCGACCCGTTCGTCAGCAAGGGCCTGCAGATGCTGGTCGACGGCGGCGAGCCGGAGGCGATCCGCAGTGTGCTGGAAGTGGACCTGGAGACCCGCGAGGCGACCGACCTCGCCGGCGCCAAGGTGTTCGAGATGGCCGGCATCTACTCGCCAACGCTGGGCATCATCGGCGCGGTGATGGGACTGATGGCGGTGATGCAGAACCTCGCCGACCCGGCCAAGCTCGGCCACGGCATCGCCGCGGCGTTCGTCGCCACCATCTACGGCGTGGCGTTGGCCAACCTGTTCATGCTGCCGATGGCCGCGCGGCTGAAGAGCCTGATCGGCAAGCAGACCCGGATGCGCGAGATCCTGATCGAGGGCCTGGTGTCGATCGCCCAGGGCGACAACCCGCGCCAGATCGAGGCGCGCCTGCAGGGCTACGTGGCATGAGGCGGCACAAGCACGAGGAACACGCCAACCACGAGGCCTGGGCGATCCCGTATGCCGACCTGATGACTCTGCTGCTGGCGTTCTTCGTGGTGATGTACGCCGTCTCGGTGGTCAACGAGGGCAAGTTCCGCGTGATGTCCGAGTCGATGATCGAGGCGTTCAACGGCTCCAGCCATGCGATCGCGCCGCTGCCGCCCACCCAGGTGCGCCCGCACAACATCAGTCCGTCCATCGCCGCGCCGGCCGGGCAGGCCGGCTCCTCGGTGGTGCCGGTCGCGGTGCCGATCCCGCCGCATCCGGTGGCCATGCAGGGCGGCCACGGGCGCGACATCGCCAGCCAGGTCGTGCAGCCGGCGAAGCTGGAGCGCATCGAGTCCGAGGTGCGCAAGGCGCTGCAGGCGCTGATCGACCGCAAGCAGGTGACCGTGCGCAACAACGGCCACTGGCTGGAGATCGAGATCCGCACCGATATCCTGTTCCCCAGCGGCGTGGCGCAGCTGTCCACGTCGGCGCAGGGCGTGCTGCACGCGCTGGCCGGGGTGCTGGCGGGGTTCGGCAATGCGCTGCGGATCGAGGGCTTCACCGACGACGTGCCGATCAACACGGCGCTGTACCCCTCGAACTGGGAATTGTCCGCGGCGCGCGCGGGCAGCGTCGCGCGGCTGTTCGTCGACAGCGGCATCGCGCCGGACCGGCTCGGCATCATCGGCTGGGGCGAGGTGCATCCGGTCGCCGACAACGGTACCGAAGTCGGGCGCAACGAGAACCGCCGCGTGCTGGTGGTGGTGATGGGCGAGGGTTCGGCGCCGCAGCGCGAGCGCAGCGGCGTCCGCGAGCTCGACCGTCAGCCGGGCATCGCCTCGCTACCGACGCCGGGCGTGCTGCCCACCGTGCAGGTGGTCGAGCCGCAGCGGCCGGCGCCGGAGGCTGGGGCGGCGAAGAACGTGCCGCAGGCCGCTGCGCCTGCCGCTGCGGATGCGTCGGCCGCGGCGGGCTTCTCGGGCAGCGCGGGCGACAGCGTGCGCAGGACAGGAGCAATGCCATGAGTCTTTCCGTGGCCGACCGGACCGGCGTGGACCGCCACTGGCTGACGTTCCGGATCGGCGCGCAGCTGTACGCCGCGCGGCTGGCCGAGGTCAGCGAGGTGATCCGCGACGAGGAGCTGACGCCGGTGCCCGGAGCAGCGGCCGACCTGCTTGGCGTGAGGCACCTGCGCGGACGCATCGTGCCGGTGATGGACGGTCGCCGCCGGCTGGGCTTGCCGGCGCAGCCCGCGGCCGATCCGCTGGCGGTGCGCATCGTCATGCTGATGCATGCCGGCCAGCCGCTGGGCCTCAAGGTCGATGCGGTCGGCGAGTTGATCGACGGCGATGGCCTGGAGATCGCGCCGCCGCCCCCCGGGCGGGCCAGCCGCGACGACGATCCGGTCAGCGGCGTGCTGCCGTGGCGCGACGGTTTCGTGGCCTTGCTCGACGCACGGCGGTTGTACCGGCTGAATGGAGGCGAAGGCGATGTGGCTTGAACTGAGCGTGCTCGTGCTGTTGCTGCTGGCCGTGGGCCAGACGGCGTTGCTGCTGCGGCTGTGGTGGGACTCGCGCTGTCTGCGGGAGCGCGTCGATGCGCTGTGGCACAACGCGGCGGCCGCAGGCACCGACGTGCCGACTTCGATGCTGGTGACGGCGCTGGGACGGCTCGAACGGCAGCTTGGCCACGCGGACCGGCCGGCGTCGCCGGACCGATCCTGGGAGCTGGCCCGGCAACTGGTGCGCGCAGGTGCCGACGTCGACCAGCTGGTCACCCGGTGCGGGCTGTCGCGCGACGAGGCGAAGCTGATCCTCGCGATGCGCGCGCCGGTGGCATAGCGCGCACGATGGCGACGCAGCGTTGGCCACGCAACAGGCCGTCGCCTGGCGCTGCCGGTCAGCCTTGTTCGTCCGCCGCATCGTAGACCGCGGCCAGCAGCGACGCCGCAGCGGCGTAGAGCAGCGCCGGCACATCCTCGCGCAGGCGCAGTCCGGCCAGCAGGGCGGCGATCTGCGGATCGGGATGCAGCGGCAGGCCCAGCGCCTGCGCACGTGCGCGCAGGGTTTCCAGCGATTCGTTCGGCAGCGCCCGGCTCTCCCCACCGCCGGGAGCGGACAGGCGCAGGCTGACCCTACGCGTGGGTGGCGGAGGCGCCGGCGCGCTCATGCAGTGGCCTGCAGCAGCACGGCGCTGTAGCGGTTCGGCGGCTCCGGCTGGCCCAGCTGACAACTCAGCTGGTCCAGCAGCAGGCCGCAGGCGGCCAGCCGCTGGCGCAGCGCGCCGAACTGGCGCTCCAGTCGCTGCACCGTATCCGCCTGGGCGGCCCACAGGCGCACCGACAGGCGCGGCTCGCGCAACTGCAGTTCGCCCTGGATCGCGCCCAGTGCGGGCAGATCAAGCGCAAAGCCCAGGTTCCAGCCGCGGCTGCCGTCGCCGGGGTCGACGACATATTCCAGTTGCAGTTGCAGCACGTCGCGTCCATCCACGCCGTGCAGCGGAATCTCTATCATCCACGCCGGCAGCGGGCTGCTGGCTGACTCGAGCTGCGCCACGTCGATCCGCGCCAGCGCGGCTTTCACGTCGCCTCGCAGGCGATCAAGCAGCGGTTCGACCGCGTCGCCCGCGAGCGACGGCGGCAACGCGGCGCGCGGCTGCGCCTGTAGGCCGCGTTGCAGCATGGGTGGTGCGGTGTCGCCGGCATTCTGCCGCGGTGGCGCCGACGCGCGACGGTCGAGCAAGGTGGCCACGCGCAGCAGCGCGCCTTTCCAGTCGCCCACCAGCGTCGCCGGATAGTCGGGAGAATGCGCGAGGAGCGCTTCGAGGAACAGCCCGCTGCGTTCGATCGCCACGCGCAGGCCTTCCCCACGGGTGACCTCGGCCGGGCTGTGCATCGCCTGTTCCAGCAGGGCGAGCGCGCCGCGCAACTCCGCCGGCAACTGGCGCAGCACCGGCCGCTGGGCCAGTGCGCCCAGCGTGGCCAGCAACGGCGCATAGCCGTTCTGCTGCGGCAGTCGTTCGCGCAGGGCACGCTGCAGCACGGGGTCGGCGGGTTGCGCGAGCAGCTCCAGTTGCGGCTGGGCGCCCAGGCTCAGCACGCGCACCTGGAACTGTGCCGGCAACTGGCTGCCGGTCACGTCGGCTTCCACCGTCAAGCCGCCGATCTGCAGCACCTGCAGCCCCTGCGGGTTCACGCCCAGCGGCCGCGCCAGCAGCACGCTGCCGATGCGCCAGCTCGGCGCCGCGCTGCCGGAGGCGGCGCCGGCCCAGGTCAGGGCGGCCATACTGGTCGGCTGGATGATCAATGCGGTTCCTGCGCGTGGATGGCGGCGTCGGGGGCGAGCCCGTCCCGGAGAACATCGACCGGCAACGCGCGAACTTGAGATGGCGCTGCACCAGGCGCCATCGCGGTCGCAGCAGGACGGCGCGCATCACGAGGGGGCGCGAACGGACTCTAAAGCGCGCGCCATCGCGGCCGATAAACCGGACAGTCAGCGCCAGCGGGCGCGAACGGAGCGATGGCATGGCCGGCAAGCGGGCCGCGAAACGGGACGGCGAACAGATGGTGGGCGACGCCGCAGTGCGGTTGCCGCCGGACTGCCGCCTGGGCGCGCTGTCGGCGCTCCATGCCGAGCTGGTGGCGGCGCTGCCCGGCGGCGCCGTCGAGCTCGACGGCAGCCAGGTGGAACGCGTGGATACCGCCGCACTGCAGTTGCTGGTGCTGTTGTGCCGCGAGCTGGATCGGCGCGGCGGCACGCTGGCCTGGCGCGGCAGCAGCGCTGCCCTGGACGAGGCGGCCGGCCTGCTGGGCGTGGCGAAGATTCTGGAATTGCCGGCCGCCGGGCCGGCCTGAACGAGGTGGCAGCATGGCAAAGATTCTTGCGGTAGACGACTCCGCTTCGATGCGCGGCATGGTGGCCTTCACCCTGCGTGGCGCGGGGCACGAGGTGACCGAGGCCGAGAACGGCCAGCTGGCGCTGGACGCGGCCGGCGCGGGTGCGTTCGACCTGGTGCTGGCCGACGTCAACATGCCGGTGATGGACGGCATCGCGATGGTGCGCGCGCTGCGCGCCAGGCCCGAATACCAGGGGGTGCCGATCCTGATGCTCACCACCGAGTCGCACACCGAGAAAAAGATGGAAGGCAAGGCCGCCGGCGCCACCGGCTGGCTGGTCAAGCCGTTCGATCCCGACCAGCTGCTGGCGACCGTCAAGCGCGTGCTGGGCTGAGGCAGGGCGCATGGCCACGGTCGATCTCAGCCAGTTCCACAAGACCTTCTTCGAGGAGAGCCTGGAAGGCCTTGACGCGATGGAGGCGGCCCTGCTGGCGCTGGACTCGGGCTCGGCCGACCACGAACTGGTGCACACCATCTTCCGTGCGGCGCATTCCATCAAGGGCGGCGCGGCGACCTTCGGCTTCGCCGATGTGGCCGCATTCACCCACGTGGCCGAATCGCTGCTGGAGGAAGTGCGCAGCGGGCGCCGTGCGGTGGACGCCGGGCTCACCGACCTGCTGCTGCGTTCGGTCGACTGCCTGCGCGCCATGCTGGCCCGCACCGCCCGGGGCCAGCCCGTGGCCGACGCCGCCAGTGAAGCATTGCGCATCGAGTTGACGCAGCTGGTGGCTGGCGAGGCGGCGCCCGCGCCCGCGGCGGCGCAGGCCGGCGCCACCGCGGTGGATGGCTGGGACATCCGCTTCGTCGGGCTGCCGCACCTGCTGCGCAGCGGCCACGAGCCGCTGCGCCTGTTCCGCGAGCTGCAGCAGCTGGGCCGGCTGGAAGTGCTGCGCGCGTTCGTCGGAGACGCCGTGGCTGCGGATTTCTCCACGCTCGATCCCGGTGAGTGCCACCTGGGCTGGGAGCTGCGCCTGCACGGCGCAGTCGCGCGGCCAGATCTGGATGCCGTGTTCGAATGGCTGGACGGCGACTGCGAACTCGCGATCGCGCCGCTGGCCGCGGTCGAACCCGTGGCGCCTTCGCCGGAGCCTGCGGTGGCCGCACCGGCTGCCGCGCGTGAGGCGTCGGCAGCCGGCCACGCCGACGGCGGCTCGATCCGCGTGGGCATCGACAAGGTCGATGCGCTGATCGACATGATGGGCGAGCTGGTGATCACCCAATCCATGCTCAACGACATCGGCGCCAACTTCGACCTGTCGCAGCTGGAACGGCTGCGCGAGGGGCTGGCCCAGCTCGAGCGCAACACGCGCGAGCTGCAGGACAGCGTGATGCGCATCCGCATGCTGCCGATCGGCACGGTGTTCAACCGTTTTCCGCGGCTGGTGCGCGACCTCGAGCGCAAGCTGGGCAAGCAGGTGAAGCTGGAGCTGCATGGCGAGCACACCGAGCTGGACAAGACGGTGCTGGAGAAGATCGGCGATCCCATGGTGCACCTGGTGCGCAACGCGATCGACCACGGTCTGGAACTGCCCCGGCAGCGCCGCGCCGCGGGCAAGCCGGAAGCCGGCACGCTCAGGCTGGACGCCCATCACGAGGGCGGCAACATCGTGGTGCGGATCAGCGACGACGGTGCCGGACTCAACCACGAACGCATCCGTGCCAAGGCGGTCGAGCGCGGGCTGGTGCCGCCTGACCAGCCCCTGGGCGACGACGAGATCGCCGCGCTGATTTTCGAGCCCGGCTTCTCCACCGCCGCCCAGGCCACCGACCTTTCCGGCCGCGGCGTGGGCATGGACGTGGTTCGCCGCAACGTGCGCGACCTCGGCGGCAGCGTCGGCGTGAAGAGCGTGGCCGGCCAGGGCAGCGTGTTCACCATCGCCCTGCCGCTGACGCTGGCGATCATCGACGGCCTGGTCACCGCGGTCGGCGGCGAACGCTACATCGTGCCGCTGATCTCCATCGTCGAGTCGCTGCGCCTGCCGGCCGATGCCGTGCGCCGCACCGCCGGCGGCGGCGAGGTGTTCCGCTTCCGCGACGAGTACCTGCCGGTCATCCGCCTGCATCGCGCCTTCGGCTGCGCCGATGCGGTCACCGAGATCGGGCGCGGCATCGTGGTGGTGGTCGAGGACGGCGGCCAGCGCGTGGGCCTGCTGGTGGACGAACTGGTGGGCCAGCAGCAGGCGGTGATCAAGTCGCTGGAGAAACATTACCGGCAGGTGCAGGGCGTGTCGGGAGCCACCATCGTCAGCGACGGTTCGGTGGCGCTGATCGTGGACGTGGGCGGCGTGGTGCGGCTGGGACGGTGCAGCGGCAAGGCCGCCTGAGCGGACCGGGGCCCGCCGCGACCCGCTCAAGTCCTTTTCGCCCAGGCCGATAAATCAACGAGGCCGGCGCCTGCGGGCGCCCATCACCAGGCAGACGATCCATGCACGAAAACCACGCGGACACGGCGCCCACCGTCCAGCAGCTCACCTTCAGCCTGGTGGGCGAGGAGTACGGCGTCGACATCCTGTCGGTGCGCGAGATCCGCGGATGGACGCGGGTCACGCGGATTCCGCAGACGCCCGTCTACGTGCTCGGCGTGCTGAACCTGCGCGGCGCGATCGTGCCGGTGCTGGATCTGCGCCTGCGCTTCGGACTGGAGCGCGAGAGCTACGGCGACAACACCGTGATGATCGTGGTGGCGGTCGCCGAGCGCCTGTTCGGCATCGTGGTGGACGCGGTGTCCGACGTGGTCGACATCGACCCGGCCACGATCAAGCCGGTGCCGGACATGGGCGCGATCGTCGACACCCGCTACCTGAAGGGCCTCGCCACGCATGCCGAGCGCATGGTGATGCTGCTGGACGTGCAGAAGCTCATGCGTCCGGAAGACGTTGAAACGCTGGACGCCGCGCTGCCGGACGTTCGCGCTGCCGAAATTGCCGCCTGATCCTGGAACCTCCATGAACATCAAGAAATTCACCGCGCGTCTCGCCACGTTCTCGAACGTGTCCGTCAAGGCCCGCCTGATCTGCACGTTCGCGTTGCTCGGCTTCATGCTGGTGGCCGGCGCGGCGGTCGGTCTGGGCATGATGTCCTGGCAGAACGACGGCATGCGGCGCAGCTACGAAGATGCCATGGTGCCGGCGCAGCTGATGGGCGAACTGCGCGCGAAATCGTTGATGAATTTCGTGGTGCTGGGCGAGGCGGCCAGCGCGATCGGCAAGGCCGATCAGGTGAAGCAGAAGGTCGCCGAATCGGAGAAGCTCCAGAAGGAGATTGCCGAGATCGACAAGCAGTTGTCGTCGCTGCCGATGGGCGCGGACGTCCTGACGAAATACAAGGCGTATCGCGCCACCGATGGGGATTACCTGAGCAGCCTGAAGGACGTCTACGACGCACTCGGCAAGAACGACGACGGCGCTCGTGATCTGCTGGAGATGGACGTTCGTCCGGCAATGATGATGCGCCAAGACACAGTCGATCAGTTGATCCGGACACAGGCCGGCGAGATGAAGGCGACCTATGAGGCCCAGGTCAGCCGTTACGGCGTG
Organism: Rhodanobacter sp. PCA2; assembly: GCF_013620825.1. Classification (GTDB taxonomy): domain Bacteria; phylum Pseudomonadota; class Gammaproteobacteria; order Xanthomonadales; family Rhodanobacteraceae; genus Rhodanobacter_A. Next base: position 41,124 of record NZ_NJIC01000008.1, read on the forward strand.
GTGCGCGCGCTGGTGCTGGTCACCCTGATCGCCGGCCTGGTCTTCGCGCTGGTGGTGGCGACCTTGCTGGTGCGCTCGATCAGCAGCACGCTGGCGCGCCTGGTGACGGTGGCGCATGCCATCGCCGACGGCCAGCTGGGCCACGACATCAAGGTCAAGCGGCACGATGAGCTGGGCCGGCTGCTGGATGCCTTCCGCATGATGGACGAACGTCTGGCCGCGATCGTGGGCGAGGTGCGCCAGGGTTCCGACGCGGTGAGCAGCGCGGCGCAGCAGATCGCGCGCGGCAACGACGACCTCAGCCAGCGCACGCAGGAGCAGGCCTCCAGCCTGGAGGAAACCGCCTCGTCGATGGAGGAGATGACCTCCACCGTGAAGCAGAACGCGGAGAACGCCAGCCACGCCAACCAGCTGGCGCGCGGCGCCCGCGAGCAGGCCGAGCACGGCGGCGAGGTGGCCGGCAAGGCGATCGCCGCGATGGCCGAGATCGACGCCTCCAGCCGCAAGATCGGCGACATCGTGGGTCTGATCCAGGAGATCGCCTTCCAGACCAACCTGTTGGCCCTGAATGCCGCGGTGGAAGCGGCGCGCGCCGGCGAGCAGGGCCGTGGCTTCGCCGTGGTGGCCAGCGAGGTGCGCAACCTGGCGCAGCGCAGCGCCGGCGCGGCGAAGGAGATCAAGAGCCTGATCGCCGAGAGCGAGGAGAAGGTGCGTGGCGGCTCGGAGCTGGTCAACCAGTCCGGCCGGGCGCTGGCCGAGATCGTCGACAGCGTGAAGAAGGTCACCGACATCGTGGCCGAGATCGCCGCGGCCAGCCAGGAGCAGTCGGCCGGCATCGACCAGGTCAACAACGCCGTGATGCAGATGGACGAGATGACCCAGCAGAACGCGGCGCTGGTCGAGGAAGCCTCGGCCGCCGCACGCGCCATGCAGGAGCAGGCCGCCGAACTGACCGACCAGGTGGGCTTCTTCCGCCTCGCCAGCGATACGGTGGAAGACGTGCCGCCGACGCGCGCGAAGGAAGTCAGCCGCGCCACCGAGGCGGTGTTCGCCGCCGTGCGCAAGGCCCCGCCGCGAGCCGCCGCCGAGACGGCGGAGGCCGGTGCCTGGAAGGAGTTCTGAGCATGGCCGTCGCCGCCACTGCGATCCCCCGTGACGGGGCGCCCGCGGGCGGCGGCGCGGTCCCGCTCGGCGACGCCGAGTTCCGCTTCCTGCGCGACTTCGTCCACGCGCATTGCGGCATTGCGCTGGGCGAACACAAGCGCCAGCTGGTGCAGGGGCGGCTGGCACGGCGCCTGCGCGCGCTGCAACTGCCCGACTACGCCGCCTACTGCGCGCTGCTGCGCAGCGACCCGGATGGCGAACTGGGCGAACTGGCCAGCGCGATCAGCACCAACGTCACCGCGTTCTTCCGCGAGCCGCACCATTACGAATTGCTGGAAAACGAGCTGTTGCCGCGGTGGCTGGAGCGCAAGCGCCGCGACGGCGGCCGCCTGCGGCTATGGTCGGCCGGCTGTTCCACCGGCGAGGAACCCTATGCGCTGGCGATGGTGCTGGCCGAGGCGCTAGAACGGCATGGCGCGACCGACGTGGACGCAAAGATCCTGGCCACCGACCTGTCGCCGCAGGCGCTGGAAACCGCACGCAACGGCGTGTATCCGCTGGACCGGCTCGACGGCATCGGCGACGAGCGCCGGCATCGCTGGATGCTGCGCGGCGCCGGCGAGTACGAAGGCTACGCCTGCGTGCACCCGCGCCTGCACGAGCTGGTGACCGTGCAGCCGCTGAACCTGCTGCACGACTGGCCGATGCGCGGGCCGTTCGACGCGATCTTCTGCCGCAATGTGGTGATCTATTTCGACCAGCCGACCAAGCAGCGGCTGATCGGCCGTTACGCGGCGCTGCTTCCGCCGGGCGGCCACCTGTTCCTTGGCCATTCCGAATCGCTGCACGGCATCAGCGACGACTTCGAGCTGATCGGGCGCACCGTCTACCGGAAGCGCGCCTGATGCTGGCGCCCACCACCGAACGCCGGGCCACGCCCACCTTGCCCGAGGCCATGCCCGGCTTCGAGCACCTGCGCCGGTTCTGGGACCCCGCCCAGGACTGCATGGTGGTGAAGGTGTTGCCGGGCGAGTTCTACGTGAGCGCGCAGGACGAGCTGGTCAGCACCGTGCTCGGTTCCTGCGTGGCGGCGTGCATCCACGACGCGAACCGCGGCATCGGTGGCATGAACCACTTCATGCTGCCCGAGCCGCGCGGCGGCAGCGACAGCTGGGCGTCGACCGTGGGCCGCGCCGCGCGCTATGGCAGCGACGCGATGGAGCAGCTGATCAATGCGGTGCTGAAGGCCGGCGGCCAGCGCGCGGACCTCCGGGTCAAGGTGTTCGGCGGCGGCCGCGTACTGGCCCAGCTCAGCGACGTGGGCCAGCGCAACATCGACTTCGTGCGCCGGTACATCGCGGCCGAGCGCCTGCAACTGGTGGCCGAGGACCTGGGCGACGTGTATCCGCGCCAGGTGCAGTTCTTCCCGCAAAGCGGCCGGGCGCGCGTGCGCCAGTTGCGCCGTGGCGACGACGTGGCGCTGGTGGCCGGCGAGCGCGGCTACCTCAAGCGGTTGGCAAATGATCCGATAAAGGGAGAGGTCGAGCTGTTCTGACGCCGGGCGCCGGCGCGGCATCGACCGGGCCATCGTCGTCGGCGACGGGGCCGCATGGCCAAGGTGAGCAATGGAAAGAGTACGCGTACTGGTAGTCGACGATTCCGCCCTGGTGCGCAAGCTGATGTCGACCATGCTTGCCTGCGACCCCGGGATCGAGGTCGTGGGCACGGCGGCCGATCCGCTGATCGCCCGCGAGAAGATCAAGCAGCTCGATCCCCACGTGCTCACCCTGGACGTCGAGATGCCGCGCATGGACGGCCTGACCTTCCTGGAGAACCTGATGCGGCTCAGGCCGATGCCGGTGGTGATGGTGTCGTCGCTGACCACGGATGGGGCCGAGGTGACGTTGCGCGCGCTGGAGCTGGGCGCCGTCGATTTCCTGGCCAAGCCCGGCAACGACCTGGCCTCCAGCTTCGGCGACAGCGCGCTGGAAATCTGCGCCAAGGTCAAGCTGGCGGCGCGGGCGAAGCCGCGCGCGCGCGCCACCGTACGCAAGCTGGAGGTGGTGCCGCGGCTCTCCGCCGATGCGGTGCTGCCGCGTTCGCAGGGTGCAGGCAGCCGCGGTGGCAGCCCCATCATCGCGATCGGCGCCTCCACCGGCGGCACCGAGGCGGTGCGCGTGGTGCTGGAAGCGATGCCGCCGGATGCGCCGCCCATCCTGGTGACCCAGCATATTCCCGCCGCCTTCAGCGGGCCGTTCGCCGCCCGCATGGACCGCTGCTCGGCGATGCGCGTGTGCGAGGCGCGCGACGGCCAGCCGATCCAGCAGGGCCACGCCTACATCGCCCCCGGCAGCCACCATCTGCTGGCGATGTGGGACGGTGCCAGATACGTGTGCCGCCTGCACGACGGGCCGCCGGTGAACCGTCACCGCCCCAGCGTCGACGTGCTGTTCCGCTCGCTGGCGGCCAGCGCCGGCGCCGCCACCATCGCCGCCCTGCTCACCGGCATGGGCGACGACGGCGCCCGCGGCCTGCTCGAACTGCGCCAGGCCGGCGCACCCACCCTGGTGCAAGACGAGGCCAGCTCGGTGGTGTGGGGCATGCCCGGGGCCGCCTGGAAACTGGGTGCGGCGGCGGAGACGTTGCCGTTGGACCACATCGCCGGCCGCCTGCTCGCGTTGGCCCGTCGCACCCATGCCAGCACCATTTGCGCCTGAACACGGATTCCACCATGTCACTCATTCCCGCCATTTTTCGCAGGCGTCCGCTGGCAGGCTGGACCGCTAGCGTCGTCGCCCTGCTGCTGACGCTGCTGTGGCATCCGGCCTGGCTGGCGCCGATCCTGCTGCTCGCGGTGACCGCGGTGTGGGCCGTCGTCGCACGTACCCGGCCGCCGGCCGCGCCGGCCACCGTCGTGCCTGTCGGCGCCGAGCCGGTGCGCGAAGCGCTGGAGGACGTGCGCAGCGCGCTGGTCGACGAGCTGGGCCACGCCAGCCGCGAGTTGCACCAGGGCCTGGACCTGCTGCGCGACGCGGTGTCCGAGCTGGGCGGCGGCTTCGACGGACTGTCCAGCAAGACCGCGCTGCAGCAGGCACTGCTCAAGCAGATCATCGACGCCCAGGATGGCGGCGTATCCGTGCAGGACTTCGCCGCGCGCACCGGCGACCTGCTGGAACACTTCGTGGGCCTGATCGTGCAGATGTCGCGCGAAAGCCTGCGCATCGTCTACCGCATCGACGGCATGGCGAAGGAGATGGACGCGGTGTTCGGCTTGCTGCGCAACGTCAACACCATCGCGGAGGAGACCAACCTGCTGGCGCTGAACGCGGCGATCGAGGCGGCGCGCGCAGGCGAGTCCGGCCGCGGCTTCGCGGTGGTGGCGGGCGAGATCCGCAACCTGGCCAGCAACTCCAACCAGCTCAACGAGCGGATCGGCGACCACGTGGAGCGAGCCCGGGCGGCCATGGAGCAACTGCGCGGCCTGATCGGCGCGATGGCGTCGCAGGACCTCAACGTGGCGCTGTCGGCCAAGGGTGGCATCGACGCGATGACCGCCCACGTCACCGAGAGCGACGCGCGCACCGGCAAGGTGGCCGACAAGGTGGTCGAGATCAGCCGCGGCCTCGGCAGCGACGTTTCCACCACCGTGCGCTCGCTGCAGTTCGAGGACATCCTGCGCCAGCTGATCACCCAGACCCGTACCCGGCTCACCGAGCTGCAGGAAATCACCACCGAGTGCACCCGCGACATCGAGGAACTGGCCTGCGCCACGCTGGAAGCCGACGCGCTGGAGGAGCGCTCCCGGCGCGTACGCAGCCGGCTGGCGATCCAGCGCGAGAAGGCGCGGCTGCGCTCGCGCGGCCCGGCGCTGCAGAACTCGATGGATGCCGGCGAAATCGAACTGTTTTGAGGATCGTCCCCATGATCGTCCACCACGACCCCGAACTCGACTGCCTCACCCTGCAATTGGGCGAGCGTTTCGATTTCAGCATTCACCGCGACTTCCACGACGCCTGTCTCGGCGGGGACAAGCCGGCACGCAGCTATGTGATCGACCTGGGCGCGGTTGCCGCCATGGACAGTTCGGCGCTGGGCATGCTGTTGCTGCTGCGCGAGTACGCCGGTGCCGATCGTGCCGACATCCGCATCGTCAACGCCGCGGGCGAACTGCGCAGCACCTTGCGCGTGGCCGGCTTCGACAAGCTGTTCGTGCTGCACTGACGACCGCCGGCACGCGGAGCGGGGCGAGGCTAAAGTTTTCCGCGCGCATACCGACACCAGAGTCACGGGCCGTTTCCGGACCGCAGTTTTCCAACATCCCTCTGGAGTCTCCCATGAAAGCATTCGCCGCCTTCGCCGTCCTGCTGCTGGCGCCTCTGGCCGCCCACGCCGCGTGTGCGCCCACCGACTTCGAAATCAGGGACTTCAAGCCTGCCGCGGCGGCCGGTCGCCTCAGCCTGCGCGGCGAGCTGGTGAACAAGTGCGCCGCCGCCTCGGCCGCGCAGATCCGCATCGAGATCAAGGATGCCGCCGGCAAGGTGCTGCAGAGCAAGCAGGCGTGGCCGGCCGGCACCTCGAACATCGCCCCCGGCAGCAACGTGAACTTCGACCTGGGCCGCATGTTCCGCCCGCAGTCGGACATGGACAGCTTCACGGCCAGCGTGGTGGACGTGCGTACCTGGTAAACGCCCGGCTCGCGTGCGCGCCCCGGGGGCCGCACGCGGCGGAGGGGCGGCTTCGTTGCTAATCTTTGTGCGGGCATCCACGCACGAGGTGTCTCATGACGAAGCGATACATCCTGGTGCTGGATCAGGGCACCACCAGCACGCGGGCGATGCTGGTCGACGCGGCCGGCTGCGTGGCGGGCATGGCGCAGCGCGAGTTTGCGCAGCTCTATCCGCAGCCCGGCTCGGTCGAGCACGACCCGCGCGAGATCCTCGCCAGCGTGCTGGTGACGGTGACCGAGGTGTTGACGCGTTGCCAGGTCGAGTTGCGCGAGGTGGCCGGCATCGGCATCACCAACCAGCGCGAGACCACGGTGGTGTGGGATCGCCACAGCGGCCAGCCGGTGCACAACGCGGTCGTGTGGCAGTCGCGGCAGAGCATGGCGATCTGCGAGCGGCTGAAAGCGGAAGGTTGCGAGCCGACCGTGCGCGCGAAGACCGGCCTGCTGATCGACGCCTACTTCTCGGCCAGCAAGATCCGCTGGATCCTCGACCATGTCGAGGGCGCGCAGGCACGGGCGGAACGCGGCGATCTGCTGTTCGGCACGATCGAGAGCTGGCTGGTGTGGAACCTCACCGGCCGGCGACTGCACGTCACCGATGCCAGCAACGCCGCGCGCACCCTGCTGTACGACATCCATGCCTGCGACTGGGACGACGAGCTGCTGCGCATGTTCGGCGTGCCGCGCAGCCTGCTGCCGCAGGTGCGCTCCTGCAGCGAGCATTACGGCGACACCGACCCGGCGCGCTTCTTCGGGGCCGCGTTGCCGATCGGCGGTCTTGCCGGCGACCAGCAGGCGGCCCTGTTCGGCCAGGCCTGTTTCGAACCGGGCATGGCGAAGAACACCTACGGCACCGGCTGTTTCATGTTGATGCACACCGGCGGACAGGCCGTGCCGTCACGGAGCGGCCTGCTGACCACGATCGCCTGGGACATCGGCGGCCGGGTCGAGTACGCGCTGGAAGGCAGCATCTTCGTGGCCGGCGCGGTGGTGCAGTGGCTGCGCGACGGCCTGCGCGTGCTGGACCACGCCGCCGACTCGCAGGCGCTGGCCGAAAGCGTGCCCTCCAGCGACGGCGTCTACCTGGTGCCGGCCTTCGTGGGCCTGGGTGCGCCGTACTGGCGCAGCGAGGTGCGCGGCGCGATGTTCGGCCTCACCCGCGGCACGCGCCGCGAGCACGTGGTGCGCGCGGCGCTGGAGGCGATGGCCTACCAGTCGCGCGACGTGCTGGCGGCGATGGAGGCGGATGCGGGCATCCCGCTGAAGGAGTTGCGTTGCGACGGCGGCGCGATCGCCAACGATTTCGTCGCGCAGTTCCAGAGCGACATGCTGGGCGTGCCGCTGCTGCGTCCGCGGGTGCAGGAAACCACGGCGCTGGGTGCGGCCTATCTGGCTGGTTTGGCGCTGGGCTTCTGGGAAAGCCGCGAACAGCTCGCACAGTTGTGGCAGATGGAACGACGCTTCGAACCACGCATGCCCGTGCCGGAACGCGAGCGCCGTTACCGCGGTTGGCAGGCGGCGGTGCAGGCCGCCTGCGCGTTCCATCCCGAAGCCTGAAACCGGCAACGCGCCGCGTGTACCCGCGCCTGGCATTGTCGAACGGGCGAATGGAGGAGGCGCAGGAAGCGCTACCCCGCGTCCCCTCAATCCAGCGCGTAGCCGAACTGTTCCTGGAAGGCGGCGGCGAATTCGGTATAGCTGAAATGCTGGTTCTGCGTGCCGGGATGCTCGACCTTGAGCGCGCCCATCAGCGACGCCATGCGGCCCACCGTGGGCCAGTCCTTGCCGCGCGTGATGCCGAAGATCAGGCCGGCGCGGTAAGCGTCGCCGCAACCGGTGGGATCGACGATGCGGCTTTCGCGCGCCGGGGGGATCTCGTGCGTGGTGCCGCCGGCATGGATCAGCGAACCGCGCGGCCCCAGCGTGACGACGTAGGCCTTCACGTGGGCGGCGATGTCCTCGGCGCTCCAGCCGGTGCGCGTCTGCAGCAGCTGCGACTCGTAGTCGTTTACGATGACGTAGGTGGCCTTCTCGATCATCGTGCGGAATTCGTCGCCGTTGAACAGCGGCATCGCCTGGCCGGGATCGAAGATGAAGGGCACGCCGCGCGCGGCGAATTCGTCCACGTGCTGCAGCATCGCCTCGCGGCCGTCGGGCGCCACGATCGCGAAGTCGATGTCGGGGATGTCGCGCACGTGGTTGTCGTGCGCGCTGGACATCGCGCCGGGGTGGAAGGCGGTGATCTGGTTGTTGTCCAGGTCCGTGGTGATGAAGCACTGCGGGGTGAACTGGTCCTCGAACACGCGCACGCAGTCGAGCCGGATGCCGCACTTTTCCAGGTGGGTGCGGTAGGGCGCGAAATCCTGGCCGACCGCGGCCACCGGCAGAGGATCGCCGCCCAGCAGCTTGAGGTTGTAGGCGATGTTGCCGGCACAGCCGCCGAACTCGCGGCGCATCCGCGGGACCAGGAAGGACACGTTCAGGATGTGCATCTGGTCGGGCAGGATGTGGTTCTTGAACTGGTCCTGGAACACCATGATGGTGTCGTAGGCCAGCGATCCGCAGATGACGGCAGACATGGTTGCGAGGTTGTCCCGATGGATGAAGGATGGCGCGCGCGGCGCGGCCGACAAACCCGGATCCGCGGACCCGGCCAAAGTCTCGCATCGTATCGTGAACCGGCGTCCGTGGCGAATCCCGCGGGTAGCGCGATGGCCTGGCCCGGCACACAGGAATGTGCGGCAAGTGGCGTCATGGAAAGGCTTTTTTAACGTCTTTCCGGTTGCGCATGCGGGTCGCGCTGACTAGACTGGCGAGCTTATTTTTATTCTGGCCGGCATACGGCGGACCTCATGTTCAAGAAGTTTCGCGGGATCTTTTCCAACGACGTCTCGATCGACCTCGGCACGGCCAACACGCTGATCTACGTGCGTGGCCAGGGCATCGTGCTGAACGAGCCTTCGGTGGTGGCGGTGCGCCAGGATCGCGGCCCGGGCGGCCCGCGCGCGATCGCGGCGGTGGGCAGCGACGCCAAGCGCATGCTGGGCCGCACGCCCGGCAACATCGCCACGGTGCGCCCGATGAAGGACGGCGTGATCGCCGACTTCACCATGACCGAGGCGATGCTGCAGCACTTCATCAAGCAGGTGCACAAGGCGCGCCTGCTGCGCCCCAGCCCGCGCGTGCTGGTCTGCGTGCCCTGCGGCTCGACCCAGGTCGAGCGTCGCGCGATCAAGGAGTCGGCCGAGGGCGCCGGCGCCCGCGACGTGTTCCTGATCGAGGAGCCGATGGCCGCCGCGATCGGCGCCGGCATCCCGGTGCACGAGGCGCGCGGCGCGATGGTGCTGGACATCGGCGGCGGCACTTCGGAAGTGGCGGTGATCTCGCTGAACGGCATCGTCTACTCGCAGTCCGTGCGCGTGGGCGGCGACCGCTTCGACGAGGCGATCATCAACTACGTGCGCCGCAACCACGGCACCCTGATCGGCGAGTCCACCGCCGAGCGCATCAAGCTGGAGATCGGCTGCGCGTTCCCGCAGAGCGAGGTCAAGGAGATCGAGATCTCCGGCCGCAACCTCGCCGAGGGCGTGCCGCGCATGTTCACGATCAACTCCAACGAGATCCTGGAAGCGCTGCACGAGCCGCTGGCCGGCATCGTGGCCGCGGTGAAGTCGGCGCTGGAGCAGACCCCGCCGGAGTTGTGCTCCGACGTGGCCGAGCGCGGCATCGTGCTCACCGGCGGCGGCGCGCTGCTGCGCGACCTGGACCGGCTGATCTCCGAGGAGACCGGCCTGCACGTGCAGGTGGCGGACGACCCGCTGACCTGCGTGGCGCGTGGCGGCGGCAAGGCGCTGGAGCTGATCGACCAGCACGGCAGCGACTTCTTCGCACCCGAGTAAGGCCGACTCATCGTGGCGCGTTCGCGCGATGAGTCCTCGCCCCTGTTTGCCGGCAACGCCGCGGGCACGCTGCGGCTTATCTCCTACCTCGCGCTGGCCATGGTGCTGATGGTGCTCGACCATCGCAACGGCTGGCTGTGGCGCGTGCGCTACGCGGCGTCGGCGGTGGTCGAGCCGGTGTACCGGCTGGCCAACCTGCCGGGCGCCGGCATGCGCACGCTCACGGTGGCGTTCGCCGACCGCAAGCTGCTCACCGAGCAGAACCAGCGCCTGCGCGAGGACCTGCTGCTGGCGAACGCGCGGCTCAACCGCATGGCCGCCGTGGCCGAGCAGAACCAGCGCCTGAAGGAGCTGCTGGACACCCAGCACAGCCTGGAGCTCAACGTGCAGCTGGCCCGCGTGGTCGGCGTGGACCTGGGCGCCTGGCAGCAGCGGCTGGTGATCAACCTCGGCGCGCGCGACGGCGTGAAGCCGGGGCAGCCGGTGATCGACGCGCACGGCGTGATCGGCCAGGTGGTCGAAGTGCTGCCCACCACCGCCGTGGTGATGCTGGTGACCGATCCCGCGCACGCGATCCCGGTGGTGGTGGAGCGTTCCGGCCTGCGCACGGTGGCCTACGGCGCGCGCGACGGCAGCGGCATGGTGCTGCCCAACATCCCGCTGGCCGCCGACGTGCGGCCGGGCGACAAGCTGCTCACCTCCGGCCTGGGCGGGCGCTTCCCGCCGGGCTTTCCGGTGGGCAAGGTGGAGTCGGTGGGGCTGGGCGCCTCCGGCATGTTCCGTGCGGCGCAGGTGCAGCCCGCGGCCGACATCGATCGCAGCGAGGACGTGCTGTTGCTGCACGACCAGGCCGAACCCGCCGGACCGCCGACGCCGGCGGCGCCGTCCGGGCCGCCGACGGGCCTGGCGCCCGCACCGGGCGCGGCCGCCGGCGGCATGCCGGCCGCAGCCGCCTCGGCCGGCAATCCACCATCCGCGCCGACACCGGCGCGTACCGCCGGGACCGCGCCGGCCCCGGCCGGAGGTGCGCGATGAACCGCCAGCGCCTTTCCCTGTGGTGGTTCATCGGCACGCTGCTGTTCGCACTGCTTTCCATGCTGGTGCCGCTGCCGGCGCCGCTGGAGCCGTTCAAGCCGTACTGGCTCGCGCTGGTGCTGCTGTACTGGGCGCTGGAGTCGGAGGACCGCGTCAGCCTGGGCCTGGCGTTCCTGCTGGGGCTGGGCGCGGACCTGTTCGACGGCGTGCTGCTGGGCGAGCAGGCGCTGCGCCTCACCGCGCTGGTGTTCATCGCGCTGCGCTTCCGTTCGCGGCTGCGCTTCTTCCCGATGTGGCAGCAGACCCTGGCGGTGCTGGCGCTGCTGCTGAACGACCGCATCCTGCTGCTGGTGGTGCGGGTGCTGTCCGGCTCCCCGGTGCCGCCGGCGAGCTGGTGGATCTCGCCGTTCGTGGGCGCGGCGCTGTGGCCGTTCCTGTTCCTGCTGCTGGACGACCTGCGCGCGCGTCTGCGTATCCAATGAGCGGGCGCCGCTGACATGAAGCTGCAGCGCTCGATCAAGGACGCACGGAGCGAGAGCGAGCTGTTCCGGCGGCGCGCGCTGGCCGGCTTCGCGCTGATCCTGCTGGGCCTGATCGGGCTGATCGGCCGCTACGTGATCCTGCAGGTGCAGCGCTACGACGAATTCGCCACGCGCTCGCAGAACAACCAGGTCAAGCCCATCCCGATCCCGCCGGCGCGCGGCCTGATCTACGACCGCAACGGCGTGCTGCTGGCGAACAACGTGCCGGCGTTCCGGCTCGAGGTGGTGCCCGAGCAGGTCAAGGACATGCAGGCGATGCTGGCCCGGCTGGGCCAGGTCATTCCGCTGGGCCAGGACGACCTCGACGCGTTCCGCAAGCAGCTGAAGCAGAGCCGCCGCTTCGAGAGCGTGCCGCTGAAGATGCGCCTCACCGAGGACGAGATCGACCGCTTCGCGGTGAACCGCTGGCGCTTCCCCGGCGTGGACGTGGTGCCCTACCTCAACCGGCGCTATCCGCTGGGCGAGCTGTTCGCGCACGTGATCGGCTACGTCTCGCGCATCGACGCGGACGACCTCGCGCGGCTCGACCCGGCGCGCTACAAGGGCACCACCCACGTGGGCCGCATCGGCCTCGAGCGCTCCTACGAGGACATCCTGCACGGCACGCCGGGTTACCAGCTGGTCGAGGTGAACGCGGACGGCCGCACCCAGCGGGTGCTGCAGACGCACGTCGCCACGCCCGGCCAGAACATCTACCTCAGCATCGACGCACGCATCCAGAAGGCCGCCGAGCAGGCCTTCGACGGCCGCCCCGGCGCGGCGGTGGCGATCGACCCGCGCAACGGCCAGGTGCTGGCGATGGTCAGCGTGCCCACCTACGACCCCAACCTGTTCGTGGACGGCATCAGCCACGCCGACTACGGCGCCCTGACCGGCTCGCCGGACAAGCCGCTGCTGAACCGCGCGCTGCGCGGCGTGTATCCGCCCGGTTCCACGGTGAAGCCCTACGTGGCGCTCGGCGGCCTGGAGCTGGGTCTGCGCACGCCGCAGGACACGGTGCTCTCCACCGGCACGTTCTACATCCCCGGCCAGTCGCGCGGCTACCGCGACGACCGCCGCGGCGGCTTCGGCACGGTGGACCTGCGCAAGGCCATCATGTGGTCGGTGAACACCTACTTCTACAAGCTCGCGCTCGACATGGGCATCGACCGCTTCAGCGCGTGGATGGGCAGGTTCGGCTTCGGCAAGCCCACCGGCATCGACCTCGAGGGCGAGGCCAGCGGCATCCTGCCGTCGCGCGAATGGAAGGCCAAGCGCTTCAAGCAGGGCTGGTACCCCGGCGAGACGGTGATCGCCGGCATCGGCCAGGGCTACTGGGCGGTGACGCCGCTGCAGCTGGCGCATGCGCTGGCCACGCTGGCCGGGCGCGGCGTGCCGTACGCGCCGCGGCTGGTGATGGCCACCCAGACCGGCGTGGATGCGCCCAGGCTGCCGCTGCCCAATCCGCCCAGCGGACCGTCGCTGGTCACCAACCAGGCCAGCTGGCAGGCGGTGGAGCAGGGCATGCAGCTGGTGGTGAACGACCCGCGCGGCACCGGTTACGGGCTGGGCAGGGGCTTCCCGTACACCATCGCCGGCAAGAGCGGCACCGCCGAACGCTACTCGCGCCGCACCGACGCCTACAACGAGAACAAGAACCTCGCCTACCTGGCCAGCCGCCACCGCGCCTGGTTCGAGATGTTCGCGCCGGCCGAGAACCCGCGCATTGCGGTGGTGGTCGTGCTGGAACAGGGCGCCTGGGGCGCTTCCTCGGCCGGCCCGATCGCGCGCAAGATCCTGGACGCCTGGCTGGCCACCCAGCCGGACGCGCCGCCGGACACGCCGCTGCCGCCGGAAGGCAGCCGCAGCGCGCCGGCGCCCGCGCCGGCCGCGTCGCTGCCCGACGTGCCGGAGGACGAGCCGGCCGAGGCCGCCACGCAGGAGACGCCGCCATGATCGAGGCGCTGCACGTACGGACGCGACGCCTGCTGCACCGCGTGCTGACCCGGCCGCGGGTCGACCTGCCGCTGGCGCTCGGCCTGCTGCTGCTGGCCGGCACCGGGCTGACCACGCTGTACAGCGCCGCCGACGGCAGCTTCCCGCTGGTCGGCGGCCAGGCCATGCGCTTCGGGCTGGGCTTCGCGCTGCTGCTGCTGGTCTCGCGCATTCCGCCCTCGGTGCTGCGCAACTGGACGCCATGGCTGTATGCCGGCAGCACCTTCCTGCTGATCGTGGTGGCGGTGCTGGGCGAGGGCCGCGGCGCCGACCGCTGGCTCAACCTGGGCGTGATGCGCTTCCAGCCGTCCGAGCTGGTCAAGCTCACCATGCCGATGATGGTGGCCTGGTACCTGCACCCGCGCCAGCTGCCGCCGGGCTGGAAGGACATCGCGATGGTCGGCATCCTGATCGCGATTCCCGCCGCGCTGATCGCCAAGCAGCCGGACCTGGGCACGGCGTTGCTGGTGGCGGCGGCCGGCGCGTTCGCGCTGTTCCTCTCCGGCATGGCGTGGTGGCGCATCGGACTGCTGCTGGGCAGCGCGGCCGCGATGGTGCCGGTGATCTGGCACTTGCCCGTCATCCACCAGTACCAGCGCGACCGCGTGCTGACCCTGCTCAACCCGGAGTCCGATCCGCTGGGCAACGGCTGGCACATCATCCAGTCGCAGATCGCGGTGGGCTCCGGCGGCGTGTTCGGCAAGGGCTGGATGCACAGCTCGCAGTCGCGGCTGGACTTCCTGCCCGAGCACACCACCGACTTCATCTTCGCGGTGTACTCCGAGGAATTCGGCCTGGTCGGCGTGTGCCTGATGATGGCGCTGTACGCGTTCATCATCGGCCGCTGCCTGTGGATCGCGATGGAGGCGCGCGACACCTACTCGCGCCTGCTCGCCGGCGCGATCGGCATGAGCCTGTTCGTCTACGTGTTCGTCAACGGCGGCATGGTGTCCGGCATGCTGCCGGTGGTGGGCGTGCCGATGCCGCTGGTGAGCTACGGCGGCACATCTGCGGTGACGCTGCTGACCGGCTTCGGCATGCTGATGTCGATCCACGCGCATCGCAAGCGGCACGACTAGGGCAGCTCGCGCCATCGTCGAGCGAAGGCGTGCCCACGCGGATGTCGGCGCGTGCGGACAAGCATGCTAGGCTTCCCCACACAAGAATTTCATGAGCAAAGGCATGCTCTCCTTTTCCCGTTTTCGACCGCTGTTTCTGGCCCTGGCCTGCACGCCGTGCTTTTCCGTGGTGGCCGCCACCCATCCCGGCCAGGCGGCGCTGGTGAAGGAAGTGGCCCGCGACACCGGCAAGAGTCCGCAGGCGCTGAATGCGCTGCTCGACCAGGCGAAGGTGCAGCAGGGCATCCTGGACGCGATCAGCCGCCCGGCCGAGGCGAAGCCGTGGAGCGCGTACCGGCCGATCTTCCTCACCGACAAGCGCATCGACGACGGCGTGGCGTTCTACCGCGAGCATCGCGCGCTGCTGGAGCGCATCGGCCGGCAGTACGGCGTGGCGCCGCAGTACATCGTGGCGATCATCGGCGTGGAGACGTTCTACGGCCGCGTCACCGGCAAGTACAAGGTGCTGGACGCGCTGGTGACGCTGGGCTTCCACTACCCGAAGCGCGCGACCTATTTCCGCCAGCAGCTGAAGACCCTGCTGGAGCTGCCGGACAGCCATCTGGGCGGCCCGGTGGACACGCTCACCGGCTCCTACGCCGGCGCCCAGGGCTGGGGCCAGTTCATGCCCGACAGCATCCGCGACTACGCGGTGGACGAGGACGGCGACGGCCGCATCGACCTCGCGAACTCGCTGCCCGACATCCTCGCCAGCGTGGCGAACTACTTCGCGAAGCACGGCTGGGTCGCCGGCGGTCCGGTGGCGGCGCGCGCGCAGGCGGACGGCGCGGCGAAGGCGCTGGGCGACTGGACGCCCAAGCCGCAGTGGCCGCTGGAACAGCTCGAGGCCTGGGGCTACGCGCCGGTGCAGCGGCTGGACCCCGGCGAGTCCAGCAGCCTGCTGACGCTGGACGGCGCGAACGGGCCGGAGCACTGGTTCACCTTCAACAACTTCTACGTGATCACCCGCTACAACCGGAGCCCGATGTACGCGATGGCGGTGGACCAACTGGCGCAGGCCATCAAGGACGGCGTGGGCGGCGCGGACAGCGCGGACCGCATGCAATGAGGTTGTGGCATGGCGTGGCGCTGCTGGCGGTCGCGCTGGCGCTGACCGCCTGCGGCGGCAGGAAGGCGACCCGCCCCGGCGGCGCGAGCGCGACGACGGGCGCGGGAAGCGGCGGCACGAGCCGCGGCTGGTTCCATCGCGACGACACCAGCCTGCCGCAGGACCGCCGCTACGGCGACCAGAACGACAGCTCGCCCGCCGGCGCGCCGCCGGCGTTCATCGCCACGCTGCCCGAGCCGGTGCCGAAGGCGGAGCCGCGTTCGCTGTACGGCAACAAGTCGCCGTACACGGTGCTGGGGCAGAGCTATCGCGTGCTGCCCAGCGCACGCGGCTACGACGAGCGCGGCATCGCATCTTTCTACGGCAACAAGTTCCACGGCTACAAGACCTCCAGCCTGGAGGACTACGACATGTACAAGTTCACCGCGGCGAGCAAGGTGCTGCCGCTGCCGAGCTACGCGCGGGTGACCAACCTCGCGAACGGCAAGAGCGTGATCGTGCGCGTCAACGACCGCGGGCCGTTCCACGAGAACCGCATCATCGACCTGTCCTACGCCGCCGCGGTGCGCATCGGCGTGTGGCCCAAGGGCACCGGCCTGGTCGAGGTGCAGGGCATCGATCCGTCCGCGCCGGGCGGGGAACCGGCGCCGCCGCGCACGGTCACAGCCGGCACCGCCACCGGCACCCGCGCCGCGCCGGGGATCTACCTGCAGGTGGGCGCGTTTTCCGATGCGGCGAACGCCGAACGGGTGGCCGCACGGCTGCGCCAGGCCAACTTCGCGCCGGTTCGGGTGGAGGAGGTTCAGATCAACGGCCGCACCATACGTCGCGTGCGGGTGGGGCCGCTGGACGGCGTGGACCGCGCCGACCAGGTGACCTCCCGCATCGAAGACATGGGGCTGCCGCGGCCGCATGTCGCGGTAGACTGAGCGGTGTTTATCCACGGACGGCGCCTTTCCGGCGCCCTCTCGCAAACCATTTGGGACCACAGACCACGATGAGCTTTCTCCGCCGTATCCTGACCCCGCTCGCCGTCGCCGCCCTGGTGGCCGGCGCCGCCGTTGCCCAGACGCCGCCGGTGCCGCCGCGCCCCGCCGCGGTGCCGCGTCCGGTAGTGCCCGCGATGCCGGTGCCGCCGCCGCCGGAGGTGGACGGCCAGAGCTGGGTGCTGATGGATTACGCCACCGGACAGATCCTCGCCTCGAAGAATCCCGACGAGCGCCGCGCGCCGGCCTCGCTGACCAAGGTGATGACCGACTACGTGGTCTCCGCCGAGATCGCCAACGGCCGCATCCACGACAAGGACCAGGTCACCATCAGCGAACACGCCTGGCGCAGCGGCGGCGGCAGCACCGACGGCTCCACCAGCTTCCTCAAGCTGGGCAGCCAGGTGGAGCTGGACGACCTGCTGAAGGGCATGATCGTGCAGTCGGGCAACGACGCGGCGATCGCGCTGGCCGAGCACACCGCCGGCTCCGAGGACGCCTTCGCGAACCTGATGAATGCCTACGCCAAGCAGCTGGGCATGACCAACACGCATTACTCCAACGCCTCCGGCTACCCGGTGGACGACCACTACTCCACCGCGCGCGACATCGCGATCCTGTCGCGCGCGCTGATCCACGACTTCCCGGCGGACTACGCGATCTCCAAGATCAAGGAGTTCGAGTGGAACGGCATCAAGCAGCAGAACCGCAACGCGCTGCTGTGGCGCGACCCGGCCGTCGACGGCATCAAGACCGGCCATACCGCCGCCGCCGGCTTCTGCCTCGCCGCCTCGGCCGCGCACGGCGACGAGCGCATGATCGCGGTGGTGATGGGCGCCAGCACCGACAAGGGCCGTGCCGACGCGGCGATAGCCCTGCTCAACTACGGCTTCCGCTTCTACGAGACGCACAAGCTGTACGACGCCAGCAAGCCGCTGGCCACGCCGAAGCTGTGGAAGGGCGAGGCCAACCAGTTGCCGATCGGCGTGGCCGAGAACGTGCTGGTGACCGTGAAGACCGGCCAGTACGACAAGCTCAAGGCCACCATGGACATCCCCGCCACCCTGATCGCCCCGTTCAAGAAGGGCCAGCAGGTGGGCACGCTGCGCATCACGCTGGACGGCCAGCCGATCCAGAACGTGCCGCTGGTCGCGCTGAACGAGGCGCCGCAGGGCGGCTTCTTCTCGCGGCTGTGGGATTCCATCCTGCTGTGGTTCCACGGCAGCAAGAAGGCCGACGCACCCGCGCCGGCCGCCGCATCGAGCACCAAGTGATGCACGAGATCGACTTCAGCCAGGCGAAGCGGGAAGGCAAGGGCTTCCAGTTTCCCGGCGAGTTCGAGATCACCGCGGTGGGCAAGGCCGAGGCCGGCCTGCCCACCCGCGTGCCGCAGCTGCTGGAACTGGCCGGCCTGCACGTGCTGCACGAAACCGTGCGCCACCGCCACTCCGGCGGCGGCAACTACGTCTCGGTCACAGTGAGCTTCCGCTGCGACAGCCGCGAGCAGTACGACAGCGCGCATGCCGCGCTGCGCGCCGATCCGGATATCCGGTACACGCTGTGAGGCCGGGACTCGGGATGAGGGATTCGGGATACGCAAGAGCCGCGCCCGCAGCCCCGTGCCAGGCTTGAATCGCGCGGCTCCCGTCCCCGGAAATACACAAGGCTGCATGGCCACCGTGACCCCCGAATCCCCCATCCCGAATACCGAACCCCGCCCCCTCGCCATCCGTCGCCTCGGCCGCCAGCGCTACGAGACGACGTGGAAGGCGATGAGCGCGTTCACCGACAACCGCACCGCCGACACGGTGGACGAGTTCTGGCTGCTCGAGCACGACCCGGTGTTCACCCTGGGCCAGGCCGGCAAGATGGAACACGTGCTGGCGCCGGGCGAGATCCCGGTGATCCCGGTGGACCGCGGCGGCCAGGTGACCTACCACGGGCCCGGCCAGATCGTGGGCTACCCGCTGATCGACCTGCGCCGCGCCGGGCTGGGCGTGCGCGAGCTGGTCCACCGGATCGAGCAGGCCATCATCGATACGCTGGCGCACTGGAACATCGTCGCCGTGCGCCGGGAAGGCGCGCCGGGCGTCTACGTGGCCGACGCCAAGGTCGCCGCGCTGGGCCTGCGCGTGCGCCGCGGCTGCAGCTTCCACGGCCTGGCCTTCAACGTGAACATGAACCTCGAGCCCTTCCACCGCATCAACCCTTGCGGCTACAAGGGTTTGGCGGTGACCCAGGTGCTAGACTTGGGCGGCCCGTCGCGGCTGGCCGAGGTGGAGGACGTGCTGGTGGAGGAATTCTCCCGCCAGTTCGGTTTCCGTGCCGAGGCCGCCGCCCCCGTCATCCCCGAACTCCCCGCTCGTGTAGCGGTCTGAGCAAGTCTGCATGAGCGAAGCTACCGTTTCCCCCGGCAAGTCCATTCCGATCAGCGTCGTCGCCGGCGCGTCCGCGGCGGAGAAGCAGATCGGCAACGACAAGATCGCGCTGAACCGCGCGGGCTTCGACACCGCGGTGCCCACGCTGCGCAAGCCCAGCTGGATCCGCGTGCGCCTGCCGCAGGGCAACGCCGTGCAGCAGCTGAAGGCGCGCCTGCGCGAGAACGCGCTGGTGACGGTGTGCGAGGAAGCCTCCTGCCCGAACATCCACGAGTGCTTCAGCCACGGCACCGCCACCTTCATGATCCTGGGCGAGGTGTGCACGCGGCGCTGCTCGTTCTGCGACGTGGCGCACGGCCGCCCGGCCGCGCCCGATCCGCTGGAGCCGGCGCGCCTGGCCGAGACCATCCGCGACATGCGCCTGAAGTACGTGGTGATCACCTCGGTGGACCGCGACGACCTGCGCGACGGCGGCGCCGAGCATTTCGCCGCGTGCATACGCGCGGTGCGCCACGCCAGCCCGGCGATCCGCATCGAGATCCTCACCCCGGACTTCCGCGGCAAGGGCCGCATGGAGCGCGCGCTGGAAGTGCTGCACGACTTCCCGCCGGACGTGTTCAACCACAACCTGGAAACCGTGCCGCACCTCTACCGCGAAGTGCGCCCGGGCGCCGACTACCAGTGGTCGCTGGACCTGCTCAAGCGCTTCAAGGCGCAGCATCCGGACGTGCCGACCAAGTCCGGCATCATGCTGGGCCTGGGCGAGACCCGCGAACAGGTGATCGAGACCTTGCGCGACCTGCGCGCCCATGACGTCGAGATGATCACCATCGGCCAGTACCTGCAGCCCACGCCGCACCACCACCCGGTGGTGCGCTACTGGACGCCCGAAGAATTCGACGACCTGCGCCTGGAAGGCGAAGCGATGGGTTTCCATCACGTCGCCTCCGGACCGCTGGTGCGCTCGTCCTACCACGCCGACCTGCAAGCCCATGCAGCCGGCGTCGCCGCTCACCACGCTCCTCCCTGAGAACCCCATGACTTTTCGTCCCGCGTTGGCCCTGCTGCTGGCACTGACTGTCACCTGCACGTACGCGCAATCGGCCGCCGACCTCGGCGCCGGGGGCAACCGCAAGGCGGCCACCTGGCCGCTCAACCCCACGCCCACCCAGGCGCAGGCGGCGCAGCTCTCCGCGCGTTTTCTCACCCGCTTCCACTACGACGCGCAGCCGCTCGACGATGCGATGTCGGCGAAGATCTACAAGGACTACCTGAAGCTGCTGGACGGCGACAAGGTGTTCTTCACCCAGCAGGACATCGACCAGTTCGACCCGTACAAGACCAAGTTCGACGACGCGATCTGGAACCAGGATCTCAGTGCGCCGTTCGCGATCTACAACCGCTTCCTGCAGCGCGCGGTCGAGCGCATGAGCTACGCGCGCGGCCTGCTCAAGAACGGCTTCGACTTCGACGGCGACGAGAGCTACAACTACGACCGCAAGAAGGCCACCTGGGCGAAGGACGACGCGGCGCTGAACGACCTGTGGCGCAAGCGCACGATGAACGACTGGCTGCGGCTCAAGCTGGCCGGCAAGAGCGACGACGACATCCGCAAGACGCTGACCAAGCGCTACACGAACTACATCGAGCGCGTGAAGCAGCTGGACGGCGAGGACGCGTTCCAGACCTTCATGACCGCGTATGCCGAGACCACCGATCCGCATACCGACTACCTCAGCCCGCGCCAGGCGGAGAACTTCGCGATCCAGATGAAGCTCTCGCTGGAAGGCATCGGCGCGCAGCTGCAGGCGCGCGACGACTACACCACGATCTTCACCCTGATCCCCGGCGGCCCGGCGGACAAGTCCGGCAAGCTCAAGCCCGGCGACCGCATCGTGGGCGTGAGCCAGGGCGACAGCGGCCCGATCGTCGACGTGATCGGCTGGCGCCTGGACGACGTGGTCAACCTGATCCGCGGCAAGAAGGACACCACGGTGCGGCTGGAGATCCTGCCCGCCGACGCCGGCCCGGACGGCAAGCACGAGCTGATCAGCCTGGTGCGCAAGAAGGTCAACATCGAGGAAAGCGCGGCCAAGAAGAAGATCATCGACGTCAAGGACGGCGACACGGTGCGCAAGATCGGCGTGATCGACCTGCCGAGCTTCTACTCCGACTTCGGCGCGCGCAGCGAAGGCGACAAGAACTACCGCAGCGCCACCCGCGACGTGGCCAAGCTGCTGGGCGAGCTGAAGACGGCCGGCGTGCAGGGCGTGGTGGTGGACCTGCGCAACAACGGCGGCGGCTCGCTGGCCGAGGCCGATTCGCTGACCGGCCTGTTCACCGGCAAGGGCCCGGTGGTGCAGGTGCGCGATGCGCGCGGCCAGGTCGACGTGCAGGGCGCGGACAACGCCGAACCGGTGTGGAACGGCCCGCTCGCGGTGCTGGTGAACCGCGGCACCGCCTCCGCCTCGGAGATCTTCTCCGCCGCGATCCAGGACTACGGCCGCGGCCTGATCATCGGCACGCC
This sequence comes from Rhodanobacter sp. PCA2, assembly GCF_013620825.1. GTDB lineage: Bacteria > Pseudomonadota > Gammaproteobacteria > Xanthomonadales > Rhodanobacteraceae > Rhodanobacter_A. The sequence continues at coordinate 62,482 of NZ_NJIC01000008.1, forward strand.
CACCTTCGGCAAGGGCACCGTGCAGACCCTGATCGACCTCGACCGCTTCAGCCAGAACGCCGAGGGCAAGCCGCAGTACGGCGAGCTGAAGATGACCGTGCAGGAATTCTTCCGCATCAACGGTGGCTCCACCCAGATCAAGGGCGTGACGCCGGACTTCCTGTTCCCCAGGAACGGCGAGTCCAAGGACTTCGGCGAATCCACCTACGACAACGCCCTGCCGTGGACGCACATCCCGCCCGCGAGCTACCAGGCCGAGGGCGACGTGAAGGCCTACCTGCCGCAGCTGGAGAGCCTGCACGCCGCGCGCGTGGCGAAGTCGCCGGCGTGGAAGCTGATGCTGGACGAGCTGGCGCAGTACCGGACGATGCGCGACCAGACCACGGTGTCGCTGAACTTCGCCAAGCGCGAGGCCGAGCGCAAGCAGCTGGATGCGACCCAGGCCAGCTTCCGCACGCGCCAGAAGGCGATCGACGGCGGCGACGCCTACATGAAGGACGAGGACAGCGCGCTGGACGACGGCCTCGATCCCAGCGAGCGCAGCCTGAAGAGCGAGCTCAAGCAGGAGAAGGACGCGAAGAAGGCGCCGGACGCGCTGCTGCGCGAGGCCGCGCACATCGTGGCCGACGAGGTGGGCATGCTGAAGGCGGACCCCAAGCTCGGCGCCGTGATCCTGCCGCCCGGCAGCAACTATCTCGCCAAGGAGCTGGCGGGCACCGACAAGCCTGCCGCGCCGGCCTCCACGCGCTGAGGCGCGCCGGCGCCGTTCTACCTACCCAAGGGGCGCCGCGGCGCCCCTTGTCGTTGGCGCCTCCGCATGCCCCGGCGCGTGGCCGCAAGATCCCGCGGACGGCGCGGGGCTTGACCCCGGACCGACGGTGCGCGAGCGTGTCGCCGTGCACGGCGCAGGAGCATCGCCATGGATCCGTTGTCGAACGTAGCGCTGGCCGGAGGCCTGGCCTGGGCCAGCGGCTTCCGCCTGTACGCCACCGTGTTCGTCGCCGGCCTGCTCGGGCGGCTGGGCTGGGTGCACCTGCCGCCGGGCCTGGCGATGCTCGGCGATACCTGGGTGCTGGTGGTGTCCGGCGTGCTGGGGCTGGGCGAGTTCCTCGCGGACAAGGTGCCCGCCTTCGACAGCGTGTGGGACGCGGTGCATACCTTCATCCGCATCCCGGTGGGCATGCTGCTGGCCTGGGGCGTGTTCCGCGACTCGGGCGCGGGCACGCAGGTGGCGGCAGCGCTGCTGGGCGGCGCGCTCACCGCGGGCACGCACCTGGCGAAGACCGGCGGCCGCGCGCTCATCAACACCTCGCCCGAACCGGTGAGCAACTGGACGGCCAGTGCGGGCGAGGACCTCACCTGGATGGGCGGCCTCTGGCTGATGTGGCACCACCCAGTGGCCATGCTGGTGTTGCTGGCGCTGTTCGTGCTGCTGCTGTGCTGGCTGCTGCCCAAGCTGCTGCGCGGCCTGCGTGCCGTGCGGGAGCGGCTGCGCCGGATCAGGGGCGGCTTGTCCGGCGCGGGCTGACCACAACGCCCAAGCGAAGGCCTGATTGATCGGCTGCCCGTGCTCGTCATTCCCGCGGCTTGCCCGTTATTCCAGCGGTCTGCTCGTCATCCCAGCGAAAGCTGGGATCCAGTGCCTGTAAGCCACCGAACACAAAGGCACTGGATGACTCGCTGCGCTGGCCCCTTCGGGGCCGCCCTGCAGGCGCTCTACGCGCTTTGCGCTTGTCCAGCCTTCGCTGGGATGACGAGCGAAAATCACGGCATCCCTAAGGCTTCGCCGCCTTCCGCTCCCTGCGCTGCTGCTGCATCCATTGCTGGAATTCGGTGATGCGCGGTTCGTCGCGCAGCAGCACGGAGTGCGGGTCGATCGTCACCAGCGCGCCGGCCGGCACCGCGAGGCTGCCGTGGCCGTCGGTCATCGGCACGGTGTGCACCGCGTCGTCCACCTGCACGTCCACCGGCATCGGGAACGGCAGCTTGGCGGGCGCTTCCCAGCGCAGGTCCAGCGTGTCGCCGTGGCGCTGCGCGTCGAGTTTGGGCAGCGCGGCCTGGTACAGGTAGACCTTGAAGAACCAGTCGTAATCCTTGCCGGTCACCCGGTTCACGATGCGCATGTAGTCGGCGGTGCTGCGGTATTGCGGCACGAAGTTGCCGGGCTTCGGGTCGGGGCGGCCGTACACCAGCTCGCGGATGCTGTCGTAGAACGCCTGGTCGCCGATCAGGTGATGCAGCGTCTGCAGCATCAGCGCGCCCTTGTTGTAGATGTCCTGGCCGGGGCCGCCGCGGCTGTCATCGTACACCGCCTCCTCGGTACGCGGCTGGCCGGATACCACCGGGTGGCGGTTCGCGATCATCATGCGCAGGCGGTTGAGCCACGCGTAGTAGGCCGCGTCGCCATTCAGATGGCGCGCGTACAGCGGCTGCATCAGGGTGGCGAAGCCCTCGTGCAGCCACATGTCGTCCCAGTTCGCGTTGGTCATCTGGTTGCCGAACCACTCGTGCGAGAACTCGTGCTGCAGCAGCCAGTCGAAACCGTTGCCGTCCTTCGCGTAGTGGTTGCCGTAGGCGTTGATGGTCTGGTGTTCCATGCCCTCGTACGGGGTTTCCACCACGCCCATCTTCTCGTCGCCCCAGGGGTAGGGGCCGATCTTCGCCTCGAAGAAATCCAGCATGCGCGGGAACTCGGCGAACAGCGCCCTGGCCTGCGCCTCCTCGCCGGGCAGATACCAGTAGTAGAGCGGGATCGTGTTGCCGTAGCGGCTGCGGTATTCGCCCTTGAGTTCCCGGTACGGCCCCACGTTGATCGACACGGCGTAGGTGGTGGGATGTTTCGCGCGCCAGTGGTAGGTGCGCGTGTCGCCTTGCTCGGTCACGCCCACGAACACGCCGTTGCCCGGCGCCACCAGCGGCTTGGGCACGGTGACGTAGAGGTCCAGCAGGTCCGGCTTGCCGTCGGGCTGGTCGACGCAGGGCCAGAACAGGTCGCAGCCTTCGCCTTCCACCGCGCTGCCCACCCAGGGCTGGCCGTCCTTCGTGTGGCTCCACACGAAGCCGCCGTCCCACGGCGCCTTCTTCGCCACGTGCGGCTTGCCGCCGTAGGTGATGGTGGCGCTGACCTTGCCGCCCTTGGCCACGGCGTGCGGCAGCTGGATGCGCAGGCGGCCGTCGGGATTGCTCCACGCGCCGGCGGGCAGCGCCTTGCCGTCCACGCCGACCGCGCTCACCGGCAGGTTGCGGTCGAGATCGAGCAACAGCACGTCGGTGGGCGCGAGCGCGCTGAAGCTGAGCGTGGCCTTGCCGTCGATGCTCTGCGTATCCGGATGCACCGCGATGTGCAGCTCGGCGTGGTCGAAGTGCACGCGCTTCTGCTCGGCCGGCATCGGCGTGCCGGAATCCTTGGTCAGGGCGGTGAGCGCGGGTTGCGTGGGCGGCGTGGCGCCGGACTGGGCGAAGGCCGGGCCGGCGAGACCCAGGGCCAGGGTGAGGCTGAGCGCGAGCAGGTGAGGGCGCATGAGGATGTCCGCAGGGGTCAGTTCTCTACCATGCCAGCTTGCCGCCCGACGCGACATCGCCGGAAGTCATGCCCGGAACGGCGACGCCCGCCGTCCCGGCGCAGGTCGGGATCCGTTGGCGGCACTCCCGTGAAAGCGGGCATGTCGTCTCAGGCCGGCCGCTTGCCGTAGCGCTGCTGCAGCAACGCGAACAGCGCGCGCACGCCCATCGCCTCGCCGCCACGCGGGCGACCCGGGCGGTCGGCGTCGTTCCATGCGTAGGTGTCCAGGTGCAGCCAGGGCAGGCCGTCCGGCACGAAGCGTTCCAGGTACAGCGCGGCGGTGATCGCGCCGGCATGGCGCGAGGGACCGGCGTTCGCGAAGTCGGCGATGCCGGAATCGAGCATCTTGCGGTAGGGGCGCCACAACGGCAGCCGCCACAGCGGATCGGCTGCCGTCTTGCCCGCCGCCAGCGCCGCTTCGGCGAGCGCGTCGTCGTTGCCGAACAGCGCGGGCAGGTCGGGGCCCAAGGCCACGCGCGCGGCGCCGGTGAGCGTGGCGAAGTCGATGATGAGTTCGGGCTGCTGCTCGGCGCCGTAGGCCAGCGCGTCGCACAGCACCAGCCGTCCTTCGGCGTCGGTGTTGTCGATCTCCACGCTGTGGCCGGCGCGGGTGACGACGACTTCGCCGGGGCGCAGCGCGTTGCCGCTCACCGCGTTCTCCACCGCAGGCACCAGCAGGGTGAGCCGCACCGGCAGCTGCGCCTGCATCACCAGGCCGGCCAGCGCGATCGCGTGCGCGGCGCCGCCCATGTCCTTCTTCATCCAGCGCATGCCGTCGGCGGACTTGAGGTCCAGGCCGCCGGTGTCGAAGCACACGCCCTTGCCGACGATCACCAGCTTCGGATGTTCGGACTTGCCCCAGCTCAGCTCGACCAGCCGCGGTTCGCGATGGCTGGCGCGGCCCACGGCGTGGATGGTGGGGAAGTTCGCCTTCAGCAGCTCGTCGCCCACCCAGTCGCGCACCTTGGCCTTGTGCGCCTTGCCCAGGTGCTTGATCGCCTTGCCCAGTTGCTCGGGGCCCATGTCCTCGGTGGGCGTGTTGACCAGGTCGCGCACCAGCGCGGTGGCCGCGGCCAGCGGCTGCACCGCGGCCAGCGTGGCGCCGTCCACCGCCAGCGTGGCCGGCGCGCGCGGCGCCTTGCGGTAGCGGGTGAACTGGTAGGCGCCCAGCGCCCAGCCCAGCGCGGCCTGCACCGGATCGAGCGGCGTGCCGCCGGCGGCGAGCTGGTAGACGCCTTCGGGCAAGCTCATCGGCAGCGCGGCCAGCGCGGCCAGCGGATCGGCCGCATCCACGCCCACCAGCACGTGCGCCGGCCGGCCTTGCGCGTCCGGGAGCAGGATCGCGCTGCCGGGCCTGGCGTCGAAGCCGTTCGCGTCCAGCCAGCGGCGCTGCGCGGCGTCCAGCTTCTTGCGGACGGCCGGCAGGTGGCGGGCGTCGGTGGCCTCGATGCCGACGAGGTGGCGCGGCGCGGACGAGCGATCGATCAGGGCGGACATGGTTTTCCTTCAGCGGACAGGACACGCAGGGTGCGCAAACATCAATCATGCGCCGAAGCCGCGGCAGGGTCACGCCGCGGCAGGGTGCCTGGAAGCGGCTAGCGCGTGGTGCGCGCGGCTTCCAGCCAGTCGGCCAGTTCGCCCAGGTCGCGCAGTTCGAGTTCGGGCGGCGGCCCCAGCGCGGCAGGCCAGGCGTCGCCATGGCGGTTGATCCAGGCGGCGCGCAGCCCGGCGCGGCGTGCGCCGACCACGTCCAGCTCGGGATCGTCGCCCACGTGCAGCACCTCGCCCGGCGTCACGCCGAAGCGCGCCACGGCGGCGAGGAAGATGCGCGGATCGGGCTTGCCCACGCCCACGTCGCGCGCGCATACGTGGTGGGCGAAATGCGCCTGCACGCCGGTGCGCGCCAGGTCGGCGTTGCCGTTGGTGAGGCTGGCCAGCGGCCAGCACGCGGTGAGGCGTTCGAGCGCGGGCAGGCTGTCGGGCCAGGGCTGCACCGCGTTGCGCGCGGCGAAGTAGATCTCCCACAGCGCGTCCAGCGGCGCGTCGGCGATGCCGCAGGCGGCGAACGCGTGCTGCTGGGTGAGCCGGCGCTGGGTGGTGAAGTCGTGGGCGAGGTCGGGCCGCTCGGCGGTGACCCGGGCGCGCAGCTCGCGCATGGCCGTTATCGGCCACGCGCGAGCCACCTCGGGCCAGTGTTCGCGCAGGTAGTCGTCCACCGCCCGGTCCGCCTGGTCCAGGGCCGGCAGCACCGGCCACAAGGTGTCGTCCAGGTCGAGCGTGACGGCGCGGATCACGACGTCAGTCGCGGCTGACCTGCAGCGACTGGCCGAGCTTGATGTTGTCGTTCTTGAGGCTGTTCCAGTCGCGCAGGTCGGTCACGCTCACGCCGTTCTTCTTCGCGATGCCGGACAAGGTGTCGCCCTTGACCACGACGTAGGACTTGCGCGCACCGGCGGCCGAGGCCTTCGCCGCGGCGTCGCGCTTGTCCATCGCGGCGCGCGCTTCCAGCGTGCGCTCCGAGGTCGGCGCCACGGCGGCGGCCGCGGCGTAGCTGGCGCCCGGCGCGGCGAGCGGCGGCTTGGCCGAGGAGTTGGTCGACTGGGCGTAGACCTTTTCGCGACGCGCCTGGTCCATCGCCACCAGCCCGGCGCCGTCCGCATACGGCAGCACGAAGTGATCGCGCAGCACGCTCTTGGCCTTGTCGGTCTGCAGGAAGTCGATGAACGCCTGGGTCTGGGCCGCCTTCGGGCTGTTCGGGTTGGTCACCAGGAACAGCGGGATGTACAGCGGGTAGCTGCCGTCGGCGATGTTCGCCACGGTGGGCGCCACGCCGTCGATCGGGATCGTGCGCAGCTTGGGATTGCCGGCCACGTTGCTCAGCGTGGACAGGCCCAGGCCGTTCGGGTTCAGCGCGATGCCTTCCTCCAGCGCCTTGGTGTTGAGGTACAGGCGCGGCGCGGAGATCTGCTGGTCGCCGCGGCCGAACAGCAGGCTGCGCAGGCTGTATTCCACGCCGTCGTTGGGGCTGAACACCGAGTACAGGTCGATCGGCGCGTCGCGGCCGCCCACGTCCTTCCAGTTCGTGATCTTGCCGAAGTAGATCTCGTGCAGCTGGCGCAGGGTGAGGCTGCGCACGGGGTTGGCCGGATTGGTGATCATCGCCAGGCCATCCCAGGCCACCGGGGTGAAGGTGAGGTGGCTGTCCTGGGCGCTGCCGTCGCCGGGGCGCGCGCTGCCGGCGATGTCGGCCGAACCGCTGGCCACCGCATCGATGCCGGAGGCGGTGTTGAACGGCTGCATCTCGATGCGGCCGTGGCCCTCCTTCTCCCACAGTTTGGCCATCTCGGTGACCACGCCGTGGGCGGTGGTGACGTCGCCGCGCCAGATCAGCGCAGGCGACTTGCTGCTCTTGCTGCTGGTGGCCTTGTGGCGGGCGGGATGGGTGGCCTTGGCGTAGGCCGGCGCGACGAGGCAGGCGCCGAGCAGGAGGACGGACAACAGGCGGACAGCACGGACGGACATGATGATGGAGAACCCCGACTGGAAGTGGGTGACAGGAATGGATGACGCGAATGTGAGGCGGGCGACGCTTGATCCCGGCCGACGCACGGGGCGGATGATCGCAGGATATTCCATCGGTCTGAACAGAAAACATCAAGCCCGTTCATGCGCTTGTGCGACGTGGATGCGCCTGTACGGGTGCGTTGCGTCATGTCGCGCCGCGCAGGCGCCGGTGGCCGGGCGCGGCGCCGGGACGGGAAAGCGGCGCGAGGCCGCCTTCCCGTGCGCCGGTCACTGGATCAGCACGTAGTGCGTGCCATCGGTATCGGCCACGATCAGCACCAGCTGGCGCGGCCGCACCCCGGCAAGCTGGTTCAGCATGCGCAGGTCGGTGATGCGCGCATTGCCCACGCCGATCACGATGTCGCCGGCCTTGAGACCGCCCGCGGCGGCGTGGCTGTTCGGCCGCACCGCGCTTACCGCCACGCCGTACATGCCCTGGCTGCGCTCGCTCTGGCCCAGTTCGCTGAACGTGACGCCGGCCAGGCGCGGATCGAGCTTGCCGCCGTCGACGCTGGCGATCTTCTCCGGGCGCAACTGGGCGCTGGCCACGCGCGGCTTGCCGTCGTGCAGCACGCCCAGCTTCACCGTGCTGCCCACCGGCAGCAGGCCCTCGGTGTTGCGCAGCTCGTTCACGTCGCGCAGCGGCTTGTCGTTGATCGAGGTGAGCACGTCGCCCGGCTGCAGGCCGGCCTGTTCGGCCGGCGAGCCCGCGTTGACGCCGGTGACCACCACGCCCTTGTCCTGGCCGAGGTTCAGCAACTGCGCGATGCGCGGGGTGATGTCCTGCGTCTGCAGGCCCAGCGTGCCGCGCTGCACCTTGCCGTGCGCGATCAGCTGCTGCATCACCTCGGCGGCGAGGTTGCTGGGGATCGCGAAGCCGATGCCCACGTTGCCGCCCGAGGGCGAGAAGATCATGGTGTTGACGCCCACCAGCTGGCCGCGCAGGTTCACCAGCGCGCCGCCGGAGTTGCCGGGATTGATCGAGGCATCGGTCTGGATGAAGTTCTGGTAGCCCGAGCCGCCCAGCCCGGAGCGGCCCAGCGCGGAGACGATGCCGGAGGTGACCGTCTCGCTCAGCCCGAACGGCTCGCCCACCGCCACCACGAAATCGCCCACGCGCAGCTTCGATGAATCGGCCAGCGGCAGCGCCTGCAGGTTCGGCGCGTTGATCTGCACCACCGCCACGTCGGTGTCGGGGTCGGTGCCCACCAGCCTGGCCTTGTAGCTGCGGCCGCCCTGCAGCGTCACTGTGATGTCGTCCGCGCCGCCCACCACGTGGTTGTTGGTGAGGATGTAGCCCTTGGCCGCGTCCACGATCACGCCTGAGCCCAGGCTCTGTTCCACCCGCTGGCGCGGCACCGCGGGCAGGCCGAAGAACTGGCGGAACACCGGATCGTCGAAATACGGATTGCGCACCTGCACCCGGGTCTTGCTGGAGATGTTCACCACCGCCGGCGTGACGCGCTCCAGCATCGGCGCCAGCGAGGGCATCGCCTGGCCGTCCACGGCGGGAGGCATCGCGGCGTGGACGGCGCCGGGCAGGGCGACCCCCAGCAGCAGCGCCAGCGCGCCGCCCAGCCAGTGCGTGAAACGCGGTTGGCGGAATGACATCGGACTCCTCCTTTTCGCATCGTGGTTGGCGCGCCTTCGACTGCCGCGGGCGTGCTGCGGTTCCCGTGCCACGGCCGTCATCCGACTGCGTGCTTGCGCCACTTTACATCGGGCCTTCCGGGGGGTAACTTGCAGCTTCGCCGCAACCACAACATCTTGTGTCCGCCCGCAGGCGTCTGGGCAAGCACTGGTGGAGTGGATCGCCTTTCGGGGAAGGCCCGGCAGTCGGTCAGCAAGGCGTCGCCACGGCAGCCAGCCGGCGCGACGCCACGGCACGCGGCATGGACGAGACGAACACAGAACGGGCGCCAAGCCGCACCGGGAGGTCAGGAAGCCGATGAGCACAGCGCGTGCGCCAGCCACGGGTACGGAATTGCAACGCGACGCCGCCACGGCGATCCCGCTGCAGCCCGCCTCGCAGGACATCTGGGACAAGAAATACCGTCTGCGGACCAAGGCCGGCGAGCCGGTCGACGCCGACATCGACGGCACCTGGCAGCGCGTGGCACGCGCGCTGTCCGAAGTGGAAGCCACGCCCGAGCTGCGCGAGCACTGGAACGAGCGTTTCCTGTGGGCGCTGCGCCGCGGCGCGATCCCGGCCGGCCGCATCACCTCCAACGCCGGCGCGCTGGAACACAAGCCCGCCACCTCCACGATCAACTGCACCGTGTCGGGCACCATCCACGACTCGATGGACGACATCCTCGAGAAGGTGCACGAGGCAGGCCTCACGCTGAAGGCCGGCTGCGGCATCGGCTACGAGTTCTCCACGCTGCGTCCGCGCGGCGCCTACGTGTCGGGCGCGGGCGCCTACACCTCCGGCCCGCTGTCCTTCATGGACATCTACGACAAGATGTGTTTCACCGTCTCGTCCGCCGGCGGCCGCCGCGGCGCGCAGATGGGCACGTTCGACGTCAGCCACCCGGACGTCAAGGAATTCATCCGCGCCAAGCGCGAGGACGGCCGCCTGCGCCAGTTCAACCTCTCGCTGCTGGTCACCGACGGCTTCATGCAGGCGGTGGAGCACGACCAGGACTGGCCGCTGGTGTTCCCGGTGCACGTCAAGGAGCGCAACGAGGTCGATCTCGACGACCCCGCCCAGGTCGTGTGGCGCGAGTGGCCCACCCACCAGAACTACGTGGACCGCGCCGACGGCCTGGTCGCCTGCCGCATCTACGGCCACATCCGCGCGCGGCACCTGTGGGACATGATCATGGTCTCCACGTACGACTACGCGGAGCCCGGCTTCATCCTGATCGACAAGGTCAACGAGATGAACAACAACTGGTGGTGCGAGCACATCCGCGCCACCAACCCCTGCGTCACGGCTGACACCTGGGTGCAGACCGCTGAAGGCCCGCGCCAGGTGAGCGACCTGCTTGGTCGCGCGTTCCAGGCGCGTGTCGACGGGCGCGACCACGCCAGCGGCGCCGAGGGTTTCTTCCGCACCGCCACCAAGCCGGTACTGGCGCTGGCCACCGAGGAAGGCTATCGCCTGCGCCTCACCGACGATCACCGCGTGCGCCGGGTCACCCGCGCCACGCGCTGGAGCGTGGATACCGAGTGGTGCGCTGCCGGTGCGCTCAGGCCCGGAGACAAGCTGCTGCTCAACGACCATCGCGCCAACGCGCAGTGGGCGGGCGACCTCACCGCCGAACAGGGCTATCTGCTCGGCCTGCTGGTCGGCGACGGTACGCTCAAGCGCGACATGGCCATCCTGTCGGCATGGCCGCAGGCGGCTGCGGTCAACGGTGTCGGTGGCTGCGGTGCGCAGGCGCTGATGGCCGAGGCGCTGCGCTGCGCCGGGACGCTGCCGCATCGTGCGGACTTCGCCGGCTGGTCGGAAGTGGCGGGGCGCAACGAATTCCGTCTGAAGTCCGCCGCGCTGCGCGACCTCGCTTTCGGGCTGGGCATGGCGCCCGGCGACAAGGCGATCACGCCGATGCTGGAGCGGGCCTCCAGCGAGGCCTACCGTGGCTTCCTGCGCGGTTTCTTCGACGCCGACGGTTCCGTGCAGGGCAGCCAGGTCAAGGGCGTATCCGTGCGCCTGGCGCAGTCGGACCTGCCGCGGCTGGAGGCGGTGCAGCGCATGCTGCTGCGCTTGGGCATTCCTTCCCGCATCTACCGCGGCCGTCGCGCCGCAGGCAGTTCGGTGCTCCCGGATGGCCACGGCGGCGAGCGTGCCTACGCCACCGCGGCGCAGCACGAACTGGTGATCGCCGGGGAGTCGCTGGCGCGCTATGCCGAGCTGGTCGGCTTCGCCGACAGCGACAAGGCGACGCGCCTCAAGGCTGCGCTGGGTGGCTATCGCCGCGCGCTGAACCGCGCCCGCTTCGTTGCCACCGTGGAAAGCCTCGCCGCCGATGGCACCGAGGATGTCTACGACGTGCAGGTGCCCGGCATCAACACGTTCGACGGCAACGGCCTGCACGCACACAACTGTGGTGAGCAGCCCTTGCCGCCCTACGGCTCCTGCCTGCTCGGCTCGATCAACCTCACCACCTTCGTGCGCGATCCGTTCGGGCCGAAGGCGCGCTTCGACTGGGACGAGTACCGCGAGGTGGTGAAGATCTTCACCCGCATGCTGGACAACGTGGTGGAGATCAACGGCCTGCCGCTGCAGCAGCAGCGCGACGAGATCATGGGCAAGCGTCGCCACGGCATGGGCTATCTGGGCCTCGGCTCCACCATCACCATGCTCAAGATGCGCTACGGCAGCGAGGACGCGGTGTCGTTCACCGAGGACGTCTCGCGCGAGATGGCCGTGGCCGGCTGGGAAGTGGCGCTGGACCTGGCTAAGGAGAAGGGCCCCGCGCCCATCCTCGCGAAGGACTACGCCGTCACCGGCGACATGCTGCGCCGTCGCCCGGAAATGGCGCAGGACGGCTGGAAGGCCGGCGACGCCATCCCCGGCCGCGTGCTGCACGCCAAGTACAGCCGCTACATGCAGCGCGTGGCCGAAGTGGCGCCGAACCTGGTGGCCGAGCTGGCCGAGACCGGCGCGCGCTTCACCCACCACAGCTCGATCGCGCCCACCGGCACCATCTCGCTGTCGCTCGCCAACAACGCATCCAACGGCATCGAGCCCAGCTTCGCCCACCACTACTCGCGCAACGTCATCCGCGAGGGCCGCAAGACCAAGGAAAAGGTCGAGGTGTACAGCTTCGAGCTGCTCGCCTACCGCGCGCTCATCAACGCCAGCGCGATGCCGTTCGCCGACGACCCGCAGGCCAGGCTGCCGGACTACTTCGTCGCCGCCGACGACATCGGCCCGAAGCAGCACGTGGACATCCAGGCGGCCGCGCAGAAGTGGGTCGATTCGTCGATCTCCAAGACCGCGAACGTGCCCACCGACTACCCCTACGAAGACTTCAAGGACATCTACTTCTACGCCTACAAGCAGGGACTGAAAGGCTGCACCACCTTCCGCTTCAACCCCGCCGCCTTCCAGGGCGTGCTGGTGAAGGAGGCCGACCTTGCGAACACCCTCTACCACTTCGAACTGGAAGACGGTAGCGTTATCGAACTTCGAGGCAACGAAGAAGTGGAATACGACGGTGAACTGCACACCGCAGCCAACCTGTTCGATGCCTTGAAGGAAGGGTATTACGGCAAGTTCTGACCAATCACCGCCACGCCTGGATCATCTCCCGAGGGGAACACCCGCATGTCCATCGATACCGAAATCGAAGTGAAAGACGCTGTCACGCCGGACGCCCCCGCGGCACCGGTGATCGCCGCTCCCGTAGCCGCCGCGCCTGCGCCGGCCGCACCGGCTGCTGCGCCGAAGAAGGCCGCGAAGAAGAAGGCTGCGCCGAAGAAGAAGGCCGCCGCGAAGAAGGCTCCGGCCAAGAAGGCTGCCGCGAAGAAGGCGGTCAAGAAGGCTGCTGCCAAGAAAACCGCGAAGAAGGCCGTGAAGAAGGCCGTCGCCAAGAAGACGGCGAAGAAGGCCGTGAAGAAGGCGGCTGCCAAGAAGACGGCGAAGAAGGCCGTCAAGAAGGCCGCCCGCAAAGTCGTGAAGAAGGCCGCCGCCGCGAAGAAAGCGGTGAAGAAGGCCGCGAAGAAGGTTGCCGGCAAGGCGAAGAAAGTCGCCAGGAAGGCCGCAAAGAAGGTCAGCAGCAAGAAGACGGCGAAGAAAGCCGCTCCCAAGAAGACAGCCCGGAAGGCTGCCGTGAAGAAGGCCGCCAAGGCGGTCAAGAGGTCCACTGCCAGCAAGAAGGCGAGCGTCAAGTCGGCGAAGAAACCCGCCGCCCGGAAGGCCGCCCGCAAGAAGTAAGCACCGCCACGGCCGGCCCGGCCTCGCGCCGGGCCGGCCGTGTTTTCTCGACACCCCGAGCCTGAGGCTCGTCTTGAGGCTCGTCGTTCCGGCGAAAGCCGGAGGAGCTTCACAACAGCGAAGCTGGTCATCCAGCGCCTCCGGGGCGCGGTGAAAGTCGCCCGCTCCCGGCTTCCGCCGGAACGACGAACCACCAGCCCGAAGCACCGCAAACTTTCCACGCGCCGCGCGCCGCCGTTCATCCAGGAAGACCATCCACCATGGCGATCAAGATCGAAAAGAAGATCAAGGGCTACAACGTCGTCAAGCCCGAGGCCAAGGCCGCGCCCGCCGCCGCACCCGAAAAGGCCAAGGCCGCCGAACCGCGCCAGGCCGAAGTCATCCAGATGCACGAGAGCCTGGAGCGCCCCGAGCAGCTCATCGGCTCCACCTTCAAGATCAAGTCGCCGCTGTTCGAGCACGCGCTGTACGTCACCATCAACGACATCGTGCTCAACGCCGGCACCCCGCACGAACAGCGCCGCCCCTTCGAGATCTTCATCAACTCGAAGAACATGGACCACTTCCAGTGGATCGTGGCGCTCACCCGCATCCTGTCCGCCGTGTTCCGCAAGGGCGGCGACGTCACCTTCATCGTGGAAGAACTGAAGGCCGTGTTCGACCCGCGCGGCGGCTACTTCAAGGCCGGCGGCGTCTACATGCCCAGCATCGTCGCCGAGATCGGCGGCGTGATCGAACAGCACATGAAGAACATCGGCCTCATCCACGACCCCGAGATGAGCGACAGCCAGCGCGCCCTCATCGCCGAAAAGCGCGCCGCCTACGAGGCGGCCGGCGCAAAAAAAAACTCTGAAGTGAGCCCGTCGTCCCCCGCGGGGGCGGGCGAGGGCGGCGACGCAACCGAATCCAACGGCAGCTTCCCGCCCGGCGCCACGCTCTGCCACAAGTGCAACACCCAGGCGCTGGTGCTGATGGATGGGTGCCAGACTTGCTTGAATTGTGGGTATTCGAAGTGTGGCTAATTAAAGCCTTAGCCTTTTAGTTTTGGTCGCGTTGACTGTTCAGGGGGAACAGAATGCTCGTAGAAAAGGAACGTACGGTCGCATTTTATGATCTCAAGCTTATCTTGGGACACCATGTGGCGGCAGACGACCCGAGTTTATTAGGGCGTTTGCTCCTTCAAATTGAGAGGTTGGCTAAGAGGTATCAAGCCATTCACACAGAAGGTACGTCAGGGAGTAATCGCCTGTCAATCCGAGAGGTGCGCATAGAGCAAGATTTTGCTGTTTTGCTAGTTTCTAGCTCAGACAAATCTATAAGTAACCCTGTTTTCGAGAATCAGGATACTGGTTCGCTTCGGGTTGCAGAAAAGAAGCCGCCTGAGGGTGTTGGTACGGCTTCACATGTGGTGATCTACACCAAGACGCAAAGAAAGGTTGGTACGCGTCGCAAAGGCTATTTGTGCGCAATTGAGTGTGTTGATGGAGTTGGCAAGGGACGAATTCAACGGCTTCTGGACGAAGTTTTAAAGCGCGCATTAGTTAGCTACAGCGTTGGTGAGGAACACAAAACAGAGGCTGCGAAAGTTGATTTTCGTGCACATGCTGCTAGCTCTCTAAAGGATCAGCTCGCTAATGGCGGTGCGCTAGACGAAATCTTGTTGGTGCGTGAGGCACTCCAGGATGGTGGAATCGATCCGCCGGAAGGCGTTCAGTTGGTTGAGAATGCCGTAAGGCTTAAGGTGGCGCCAAATACGAATAAGGAAAAAGTGCAGAGCTTTGTCAGAGGTTTATTCGGCAAAAGCGATATGGATTTTGAGTACATAAAGGTTCGCTATCACACTGCTAATGGAAAGCGTACACTTAACATTCGTTCAGAGGATCGAGCGAATTTTCTCGAGCAGCTTATGGCGGAAAATACGGATGTGCGGATCAATAAGGTAATGCAGCAATGCCATGAGCATATTGTTGATGAGCTGGTTGATGGTATTAAAGAAGAAGTGTTAAGGCGAATCGACTAGCTCCGGGGGGCGGTCATGTGGTCCCAGTTATTTACAGCATTGGGGTACCTTGGGATTAAGCTGAAGGGCAAGATTTATTTTGATCTTTTCTTTCCACTTACGATCGCAATCGTAGTGACCGCGATCGTTAATTTCTCGGGTATTTCTTTTCGTTTTTTTGATAACGGCGGCCTTCTTACTAGTGCATCGAGCCTTTTTGGTATTCTTATTGGGTTCTTTATTACTGCTCTTGCTGCGGTGGCCACATTTTCCAATAAAACTGTGGATAAGAGGCTTAATGGTCACGGGGCTTTTGTTAAGGGGGTGGAGCTTACTAGGCGCCAATTTCTATGCTTTTTGTTTGGCTATCTAACCTTCCTCTCTTTCTCACTGTTTTTTGTGAGCATGGCCTGTGCGGCTGTTCATGGGAAAGGTTGGGGGCAACATCTGGGTCAGTATGAGGCGTGCATAAGGCTTGGCAGTCTCTTCTTGTTTTCGTTTGCGCTGGCCCACTTGTTTTGTATTTGTTTGCTTGGAATGCATTACCTCATTTACCGGCTTCACGTTCCGTCAGTTGGTACTGTGACGGTGTCTTCAGATACGGAGTCGAAATAGAGGTCGCAAGCAGAAACGGGGTCAGGTTCACTTCCAAACAGCCGCTGGACCACCAGCGTGACGCCGGCGAGTTCGCGGGAGTCGGCATCTCAGGTCGCGGCGGTCGCTGGTGGCGGGCTGGGCTGCTGCCCGCGTACCAGCATGACGGGTACCGGGGCGATGCGCGCCACTTGCTCGGCATCGCTGCCCAGTAGCAGCCGGTCCACGCCGCGGCGGCCGTGGGTTCCCAGCACCACGAGGTCGCAGCCGCTGGCCTCGGCTTGCTGCGCAATGAGTTCCGACACGCGCTCGCCCTTGCTCTCCAGCCGGATCGTTTCGACCTGCGTACCGTTCCGGCGCAGTTCCGTCGCGGCTTCGTCCAGCAGGGCCTGGCCGGCCGCCAGGATTTGCGGGCGCACTTCCTGGATGTAGACCACGGGGCGCTCAGATAACGGGGTCAGGTTGACTTCTCAGCAACCGCCGATAACGGGGTTCTTGCAGGCAGCCGCTGGGCCACCAGCGTGACGCCGGGGACTGGATCCCGTCGCGTCAGAAATGCCTTCCGAGGGTGACAGCGCCGTAGACAGGTATCGCCTTTTGCCCGCAAAAATCGCAGGAGCGCCCGTGCTCCGGCGGGAATTCGCGGGGTAGGCATCTCAGGTCGTGGCGGTCGCGGCTGGTGGGCTTGGCTGCTGCCCGCGTACCAGCATGACGGGTACCGGGGCGATGCGCGCCACTTGCTCGGCATCGCTGCCGAGCAGCAGCCGGTCCACGCCTCGGCGGCCATGGGTTCCCAGCACTACCAGGTCGCAGCGGCTGGCCTCGGCTTGCTGCGCGATGAGTTCCGACACGCGCTCGCCCTTGCTCTCCAGCCGGATCGTTTCGACCTGCGTACCGTTCCGGCGCAGTTCCGTCGCGGCTTCGTCCAGCAGGGCCTGGCCGGCCGCCAGGATTTGCGGGCGCACCTCCTGGATGTAGATCACGGGGCGCTCGAAGCCGAGGCCGTGCTTCATCTCCTCGACGACGTGGAGCAGCACGACGGTCGCGCCGCTCATGCCGGCCAGCCTGGCCGCATGGTCCAGCGCCAGGCGCGCCGTGGCGCTGCCGTCGAGTGGAACCAGGATGCGTGAATACATGACGTGATGTCCTCGGGTCATGAAACGGTGGAAGGGGATGCGTCCAGCAGATGCAGCGCGTCGCGTGCGGCGATCCACTCCTCGTTGGTCGGTTCGACGCCGACCAGGACGCGGCTTCGAGGCGAGGAAATGACGAAGGCGTCGGCGGCATTCGCCGCCTCGTCGAGCTGCACGCCGAGGAACGCCAGGTCGCGGCAGACCCGTTCGCGGACGAAGGCGTTGTGTTCCCCGACGCCGGCGGTGAAGAACAGCGCGTCGAGGCCGCCCAGCACGGCGGCGAGCGCGCCGATCTCGCGCACGATGCGCCGCACGTAGAACGCCAGGGCGAGGCGCGCACGCTCGCCGGGCTCGCCCTCGTCGTCCTCGTGCCGCACGATCACGCGGGGCTCGGACGAGATGCCCGACAGGCCCAGCAGGCCTGAGCGGTGATAGAGCAGTTGCCCGACCTCGTGCAGCGACAGTTTCTCGATCTCCATCAGGTACAGCACCGCGCCGGGATCGATCGAGCCGGTGCGGGTGCCCATCATCAGGCCGTCCAGCGCGGAAAACCCCATCGTGGTGGCCACGCTTTCCAGGCCCTGCATCGCGCACAGGCTGGCGCCGCTGCCCAGGTGGGCGACGATGGTGCGGCCCCGCGCGGCCCCGCCGTGCCGTTCGGCCAGGGCCAGCGCCATGTAGGCGTAGGACAGGCCGTGGAAGCCGTATCGCCGCAGGCCCCGCTGCCAGGCGTCGTAAGGGAGGGGCAGGATCTTCTCGACCTCGGGGATGGTGTGATGGAAGCCCGTGTCGAAGCAGGCGACCTGCGGCAGGTCCGGCAGCTGCCGCAGCAGGATGTCGATCGCCTCGACCGCGAACGGCTGGTGCAGCGGCGCGAGCGGGATGTAGCCCTGCAGGTCGGCGAGCACCTGCGGGTCCACGCGCACCGGCTGGAAGTATCTGGTGCCGCCATGCACGACCCGGTGGGCGACGACGGCGATGCTGCGGCCGGCTAGCCGCGCGACGACGCGCTCGCGGATCAGGCGCAGCGCGTCGCGGTAGGGATGCTGCGCGTCGAGGACGACGGGAAACGGCGTCACGCCGGTTTCGCCGAAGTCGGGCGCCGGGCCGCCGATGCCCTGCACCTTGCCGTTCCACAACGGCTCGCGCGCCAACGGGACGGTGGCGGCGTCGAACGCGGCGAACTTGATGCTCGACGAGCCGCAGTTGAGCACCAGGATCACGGCGCCGCTCATGTCGTACCCATCCCGGCACCGCAAGGCGACGGCGTGCCATCGCCATGCCGCCGTCCGCGGCGGCGACCGGCGCCTTCGATGCGGCGAAGCGTCCCGGCGCCGCAGGCCCGGCAAGCCGGGGAACGCATGCCGTCGGTGGCGGCCGTCGGGGTGTCTTTCTGGATGGAGGCGCGTTGGATCCCGGTCACGGCGGAGCATTCCGATAGTGGTGGGCCAGCATCACGGCGATCGCGCAGGAGGCGATCCGCGAAACGAGGGGGTCGGCACGGCTGGTGAGGACGATCGGCACCCTGGCCCCCAGCACGACGCCGGCGCTGGTCGCGTCGCCGAGGTAGATCAGCACCTTGGCCAGCATGTTGCCGCTCTCCAGGTCCGGCACCACCAGGATGTCGGCCTGCCCCGCGACGTCGGAGCGAATCCCCTTGGTGAGCGCCGCATCGAGCGAGACCGCGTTGTCGATGGCCAGCGGACCGTCGAGCAGGCCGCCGCTGATCTGGCCGCGGTCGGCCATCTTGCACAGCGCCGCGGCATCCAGCGTGGCGGGCATCGCGGGGCTCACGGTTTCGACGGCGGCGAGGATCGCGACCCTGGGCGTCTCGATGCCGATCACCCGGGCCAGGTCGATCGCATTGCGCACGATGTCGGCCTTCTGCTCCAGCGTCGGCGCGAGGTTGATCGCCGCGTCGGTGACGATGAAGGGGTGCGGGTAGCGCGGCGTCTGCAGCACGAAGCAATGGCTCACGCGGCGCTTGGTGCGCAGGCCCGATGCAGCCGACACCACGGCGGCCATCAGCTCGTCGGTGTGCAGGCTGCCCTTCATCAGGGCCTCCACCCGGCCGTCGCGCGCCAGTTCGACCGCGCGCTCGGCGGCCGCGTGGCTGTGCGGCACGTCCACGATGTCCACGCCGCCCAGGTCGATGCCGCCGGCCGCGGCCACCGCCTCCAGCCTGGCGCGCGGCGCGACCAGCGTGGGCCGGATCAGGCCCGCATCCCGCGCGTCGAGTGCGGCGGACAGGCTGGCGCCGTCGCAGGGGTGCACCACCGCGACCTGGATGGGCGCCAGCGTGACGGCATGCGCGATCAGTCGCTGCACGTCCTGGTTCATGGCGGGCGGGGAGTCGTTGCTGGCGGTCGCGGTCATCGGTCGGCCTTGCGCGGTGGACGGGGACGGCGTTCGGGTGCAGCGGGTGCGGCCTGCCTGCGGGATGGGCCGGCCGCCCCGGCATTGCGGCGCGCTGCCCCGGCCGGGCCGTCGCCGCCGCGGGACCGGCGCGGCGGTTTCCCGGTCGAGGGCACCGGGTCTGCGTCCTGCGCGCTGCCCGGCACGAACAGTTGCCGGATGCGCCGCAGTCGTTCCTGCTCCTCCGCGGTCAGCGCGTCGCCGCTGTCCAGCATGGCCTGGATCGCGGACAACGCTTGGCTGCGGCGGGCAGGGGACGTCGTCGCCAGCAGGGCGGGAATGGCGGCCACCGCCGCCTCGCCGTCCAGGCGCATCAGCAGCGACTGGGCCCGCACCATCCGGCGCAGGGCATCGGCTCCGGCCGCATCGAGCTTTGTTCCGATCAAGCGGGTGGCGCAATGGGACAGGCGATCGTCGATCTGGCCGCGGACATCCAGCACGTGGTACAGGGCGCGGATGCCGGCCTCGGCGAGGCCGCCCCGGTTCACGCTGTCGCGCACGCGGGACTGCCGCTCGGCCAGCCAGCGACGGTGCTCGGGGCTGTCGCCGGGGTGGGGCCGCGCGGGGCTGGCGGAATTCGAGGATTGCCCTGCCAGCGCGCGGGCCACGGGCGAACCGTAGATGGCCTCGAAGCTTTGGGCGTACAGGCGGTCGCGGGCATCGCGGTAGCCGTCGAGCAGATCGACGACGGCGTTGGACATGGCCTGCTGGGCATGCAGGAACGGGTTGTCCGCGGTGACCGGCCAGCGCTGCTTGCGCGCCTGTTCCGCGAGGGCGGCCACCCAGCCGGCCCACGGGTGCTGGTCGGACCACCATTCGTAGCCGATGCGCATCGGGTGCAGCTTCTGCAGCCACGCCGCGCTCCAGCCGGCGGAACAGGCCCGCACCCAGGGCTGCACGGTGTTGCGGTACAGCGCAAGGTTGATTTCGGAGATGCGCGCCGCCGCAGCGAAGCGGCGTTCCTCGTCGGCGTCGGGGCGCACGATCCCGCGCACTTCCTCCACGCTGCTGCGGCGTATCGTCATCAGGTAGGAAGGGGCGGCGGGCGTTGCGCCGGGGTGTTCCTCGTGGACGTCGTCGACCACCGCCCGGTAGATGCCGGCGGGCAGGCCGTCGATCAGGTCGATGTTGCTGGCCAGCTCCCGGTGTTCCTTGCGGCCCACGCTGGCGGAGACAAAGATGCCCAGGTGGCCGATGCTGTCGTGGGTGGCGAAGACGATGGTCTGGTCGTGGTCGACCACGTCGTCGTCGTCGCGGTACAGGTCGGTGATCCAGCCCAGCGCCTGGCCCGGGGGCGTGATGTTGTCGCCATATGAACAGAACACCACGATGGGCGAGCGGATGTTGCGCAGGTCGATGCTCGTGCCGTCGGAGGTCACCAGCTCCGCCGTGGCGAGCTTGTTGCCGATGAACAGGTTGTCGACGATGTACTGCATCTCGCCGCCTTCCAGGAACACGTGGCCGCCCCAGTACTTTTCGAACTCCAGGTAGCGCGGGCCCTCGGTGTCGACCTTGGCGTACACGTTGTACTGCTTGGACCACAAGGTGTTGGCCGGGTCGAGCCGTTCGAAGTTCTGCACCAGCCACGCGCCGTCGAAACGTCCGGCGCCGAGGTCGCTGGTCATCGCCGTCAGCCAGCTTCCGCCGGTCAGGCCGCCGGCGTAGCGCATGGGGTTGTCGCCGGCCCAGTACGACAGCGGCGCGCCGGCGAGGATGATGGGACCGAACAGTTCCGGCCACACCGCGGCGGTCATCAGCACCTGCCAGCCGGCCTGGCAGTTGCCGATCACCGTCGGCTTGCCGATGCTGTCCGGGTGCAGTTCGGCCACCTTGCGCACGAAGGCGGCCTCGGCGCGCATCACGTCCTCCACGGTCTGCCCGGGCACCGGATCGGGCAGGAAGCCCACGAAGTAGCACGGATGGCCGGCTTCGAGGGCGGCGCCGATCTCGCTGTCGGGCTTGAAGCCGCCGATGCCGGGGCCGTGCCCGGCGCGCGGATCGACCACCACGAAGGGGCGCCTGGCCGGATCGACCGCCTTGCCTGCCGGCGGCACGATCCGCGCCAGGCCATAGTTGACCGGGCGCGGCAGCTCCAGCCCCGACATCAGCAGTTCGGCTTCGAAGTGCAGCACGTTGGGCGCGCGTTCCAGCAGGTGCGCACGGTACTGGTTGCCGCGCTGGCGGCGCACGTCCGCATACAGCAGGCTGCGTTGCCAGGCGTCGATCAGGTAGTCGCTGGCCGCGCCGGCCAGCGACAGCGCATCGACCGGCCGGACCGGCGCCACGGAGGGCGTTGCGTTGCCGTTCTTGCTCATGACGGGTCTCCGGTGTGGATCGACGTCCGCTGGCCACGGTCGCGCCCGGTCGGATGCGCCGGAAGGTCGGGCGCGTGGGCATGGAAGCCCCTGTCGGTCGTGCGCGTGGCGGTGAGGATCGCGGTGTCGTTCATGGGTTTGCCTGCCGGGCAGGGAAAGCGTCAATACATGTGCTGGCCGCCGTTCATCGCCACGTTGCTTCCGGTCATGAACGCGGCGGCGTCGCTGGCGATGAAGCGGATCAGGGCGGCGATTTCCTCCGGCTTGCCGAGGCGGCCGACCGGAATGCCGGCGGTCACCCTGGCGAGCGCGTCCGCCGGCATGGCGGAGACCATGGCAGTGTCGAGGTAGCCCGGTGACACCGTGTTGACGGTCACGCCCTTGCGCGCGACTTCCTGGGCCAGCGCCTTGGTGAAGCCGTGGATGCCGGCCTTGGCCGCGGAGTAGTTGGTCTGCCCGAACTGGCCCTTGCTGCCGTTGATCGACGAGATGTTGACGATGCGGCCCCAGCCGCGTTCGAGCATCCCGTCGATGAACGGCTTGGTGACGTTGAACATCGAATCCAGGTTGACCCGCAGCACCGCGTCCCAGTTGTCCTTGGTGAGCTTGCGGAAGGTGGCGTCGCGGGTGATGCCGGCGTTGTTGACCAGGATGTCCACGTGGTGGCCGTCGGCGGCGATGCGCTGGGCCATGCGCTCGCAGGAGGCGAAGTCGGCCACGTCGACAGCGTAGGAGGCGAAGTCGTAGCCGGCGGCCGCTTCCCGCGCCAGCCATGCCGTAGCGGCCTCGTCGTTGCGCGAGTAGGCGACCAGCACGGCATGCCCGGCATCGTGCAGGGCGCGCGCCGTGGCTTCGCCCAGGCCCCCCATGCCGCCGGTGACCAGTGCCGTGTGTCTGCGGGTGTCCAGGTTCACGCTGTCCTCGTCTTTGCCGTTGGCGGCGTCGTGGGGGGAGTGTGTGCGCGCATGCCCGTGCCGGGCCGCGCCTGCGGGCAGGCCGTGGCCAGGGCCGGGAGCGTGGCCGGTGCCGGGAGCGGGGCGGCGGTGTCGGGCATGGCGGGGATTCTGGTGGGCGGGGACGGGCGTCAGGCCATCTGCGAGATCGCCTTGCGGAAGCGCGCCAGCGAGAACGCGAACAGCACGGAGCCGATCACGGCCAGCGCCAGAAACTGCGGCCAGACCACGTCGAAGCCCGCGCCGCGGAACAGGATCGCGCCGCCCAGGTTGACGAAGTGCGTGGTGGGCGCCGCCTGCATCATCGTCTGCACCGCCACCGGCATGCTCTCGAACGGCGTGCTGCCGCCGGACAGCATCTGCAGCGGCATCATGATCAGCACCATCAGCATGCCGAACTGCGGCATGTTGCGCGCGAGCGTGGCCATGAAGATGCCCAGCGAAGTGGTCGCGAACAGCACCAGCGCCGCGCCGGCGAAGAACAGCCACAGCGAGCCGGCCACCGGCACGTGCAGCGCCCAGCGCACCACCAGGTTCAGCGACAGCGCGGCTGCCGCCAGCACCACCAGGCCCATGGACCAGATCTTCGCCAGCATGATCTCCGCCGGTGTGACCGGCATCACCAGCAGATGCTCGATGGTGCCGTGCTCGCGCTCGCGGATGAGCGCGGCGCCGGCAAGAATGATAGACAACATGGTGATCTGGTTGATGATCTGCGTCAGGCCGCCGAACCAGCTCTTCTCCAGCGACGGATTGAAGCGGGCGCGCAACGCCAGGTCCACCGGCGGCGCGGTGCTGCCGCGATGGCGCTGGACGAACTCGTCGATCTCGCCCATCGCGATCTGCTGGATGTAGCCGCTGCCGATGAACGCCTGGGTCATGCGGGTGGCGTCGGTGTTGAGCTGGATCTCGGCCCGGCGCCCGGCCAGGACGTCGCGCTGGAAGTTGGGCGGAATGATCAGCGCGAAGGTGTAGTCGCCCGCGTCCATGCCCGGATCGACCTGCGACTGGTCGATCACGATCGGCGGGGTGAACTCCGGCGGATAGAACGCCGAGACGATGCGCTGCGACAGCGGCGAGTGGTCTTCGTCGACGATCGCGATGGGCGCGTTGTTGAGCGTCTCGGGCATGGAATTGGCCGAGGTGTAGACCGCGAAGGTGAACACGTACAGGATCAGCACCAGCATCACCGGATCGCGGCGCAGGCTCCACAGTTCCTTGACGCCCAGCCGGTAGATGTTCGCCATCCTTCTGCGCAGCACGTCAGCGCTCCTGTTTCTTCAGCAACGCGATGGCCACGCCCAGGATCACCGGGACCGCCAGCAGCAGCGGCCAGAACGATGCCGACAGGTCGCCGAATCCGAGCGCCTTGTTGAAGACGCCGCGGCTGATGGTGAAGATGTGGCTGGCCGGGTAGATCTCGCCGATGACGCGTCCGCTGCCTTTCAGGGAGGCCCCCGGGTCGATCATGCC
>NZ_NJIC01000008.1:86386-110476 GCF_013620825.1 Rhodanobacter sp. PCA2
CCTGCCTTTCAGCGAAGACACCGGGTCGATCATGCCGCCGTACTGCATCGCCGGGATCAGCGTGCCGACCATGGCGAAGAACATCGCGGCGATCTGGCTGCGCGTCACCGCCGAGGCGAGCAGGCCCATGCCGGTGGAGATGACGCAGAACAGCAGCGACGCCGTGGCCAGGGCCAGGAAGCTTCCGGTGACCGGAACGCCGAACACGGTCACCGCCAGCAGCGTCATCAGCAGGAAGTTCAGCATCGCCAGCCCCACGTAGGGCAGTTGCTTGCCGAGCAGGAATTCGCTGCGCGTGACCGGGGTGACGTACAGGTTGATGATGGATCCCATCTCCTTCTCGCGCACCACGGCCAGGGCCGTGAGCATGGCCGGCAGCATCAGCAGCAGAATGGGGATCACGGCCGGCACCATCGCCGGCAGGCTCTTGACGTCGGGGTTGTAGCGGAAGCGGTTCTCCACCGACACGTTGCCGCCGGCCGCCGCGCCGTACCGCCGGCGGGCCTGCTCCGACAGCCAGTGCTGGTGCATGCCCTGCAGGTAGCCCTGCACGGTCTCGGCGCGCTGCGGCATGGCGCCGTCGAACCACGCGCCTATGGACACCGGCTTGCCGCGGGCCACGTCGCGGGCAAAGCCGGGCGGTATCTCCAGCGCCATGCTCAGCTCGCCGTTGCGCATGCGCCGGTCCAGGTCGTCGTAGCTGGTGATGGGGGCTTGTTCCAGGAAGTAGGCGGAGCCGGCGAGGTCGAGCTGGTAGCTGGTCGACAGTCCGGTCTGGTCGAGGTCGAACACGGCGTACTTCAGGTCGTTGACGTCGGTGCCGATGCCGAAGCCCATCACCACCATCAGGATCAGCGAGCCGCCCAGCGCCAGCGTGGCGCGTATCGGGTCGCGCCGCAGTTCCAGCGCCTCGCGCCAGGCGTAGCTCAACAGGCGCAGCAGGCTGAAGCGTTTGCGGGGATGGGGCGGGGCGGCGGGCCGGACCTCGGCCGCCGGGGATGCCGGCGCGTCGTCGTCGGGCGCCGCGCCGCCGCCCGCCTCGATCAGGTAGCCGATGAAGGCTTCCTCCAGATGCTTCGCGCCACGCTTTTCCACCAGCCGGGCGGGGGTGTCGCTGTCCAGCACCCTGCCCGCGTGCATCATCGACATGCGGTCGCAGCGCTCGGCCTCGTTCATGAAGTGGGTGGAGATGAAGATGGTGACCTTGTCGCGCCGCGACAGCTCCACCAGCAGGCGCCAGAACGCGTCGCGCGCCACCGGGTCGACGCCCGAGGTCGGCTCGTCCAGGATCAGCAGCTCGGGCTTGTGCACCATCGCCACCGCCAGCGACAGCCGCTGGCGGATGCCCAGCGGCAGCGACTCGGGCAGCTCGTCGATGGCCTTCTCCAGCCCGAAGCGCCCGACCATTTCATGCACGCGCGCGGGGATGTCCGCTTCGGGCACGTGGAACAGGCGCGCGTGCAGCACCAGGTTCTGCCGCACGGTCAGCTCGCTGTAGAGCGAGAACGCCTGCGACATGTAGCCGACGCGCCGGCGCGTATCCAGGTCGTGCGGATCGACCTCGTGGCCGAACAGCCAGGCGCGGCCCTCGCTGGCCGCCAGCAGGCCGGTCAGCATCTTCATGGTGGTGGACTTGCCGCAGCCGTTGGAGCCGAGGAAGCCGAAGATCTCGCCGCGGCGGATGCGAAAGCTCACGCTGTCCACCGCGACGAAGTCGCCGAAGCGCATGGTGAGATCCCTGGCCTCGATCGCGATGTCGTTCTCGTCGGCGTCCAGCGGCGGGATCGTCACCGGTGCGTGTCCGCGCTTCTTCTCCTCGGGCAGCAGCGCGACGAACGCGCCTTCCAGCGAGTCGCTGGCGGTGCGCGCCAGCAATTCGGCCGGCGTCCCGGTGGCCAGCACGCGGCCGTCGTCCATCGCCACCAGCCAGTCGAAGCCCTGGGCCTCGTCCATGTAGGCGGTGGCCACGATCACGCTCATGCCGGGGCGGTCGCCGCGGATGCCGGCGATGAGCTCCCAGAACTGCGCGCGCGCCAGCGGATCGACGCCGGTGGTGGGTTCGTCCAGGATCAGCAGGTCGGGGTCGTGGATGAGCGCGCAGCACAGGCCCAGCTTCTGCTTCATGCCGCCCGAGAGCTTGCCCGCCGGGCGTCCCAGGAAGCTGTGCAGGCCGGTGGCGCGGGTCAGCTCGTCGATGCGGCGGCGACGCTCGCCCTCGCCGTGGCCGAACAGGCGCGCGAAGAACTGCAGGTTCTCCTCGACGGAGAGCGTCGGGTACAGGTTCTTGCCCAGGCCTTGCGGCATGTAGGCGATGCGCGGACACGCCGAGTTGCGGTGGCGCGGGCTGGCCATGTCGCCGCCCAGCACCTCGACCCTGCCTTCCTGCACGGCGCGCGCGCCCGACACCAGCGACAACAGGCTGGACTTGCCCACGCCGTCCGGGCCGATCAGGCCCACCATGCGGCCGGCGGGAACGTCCAGGTCGATGCCGGCCAGCGCCTGGACCTTGCCGTAGTGCAGCCGCACGCCTTGCAGGCGTACGGTTGGCGGCGCGGCGCGGTACATGTCTATTTCCCGGCGTTCATGGTCAGCGACGCCGGCCACCTGGCTGCCGGATCGAGCTTGATCCATGCCTCGCCGGGAACGCCGGTCTTGACCTGGTCGAGGTGCTTGCGCAGCAACTCGGGCGCGATCCTGGCACGCACGCGGAACATCAGCTTCTGCCGTTCGCTGGCCGTTTCCACGGCCTTGGGCGTGAACTGGGCCTGGCTCGCGACGAACGATACCGTGGCGGGTATCACCACGCCGGGCGCGGCATCCAGCAGGATGCGCACCTCGCTGCCCAGGGCCACGCGCGCCGCCACGGTCTCCGGGATGAAGAAGGTCATGTAGACGTCGGAGAGGTCGATCAGGTTCAGCACCCGGCCGCCGCCGCCCAGCACTTCGCCGGGCTGGGCGACGAGGAACTGCACGCGCCCGTCGCGCGGCGACTTCAGTTCGCTGTCGCGGACGTCCGCCTCGATGCGGTCGATGGTGGCTGCCGCGGCCTGGACCGAAGAGCGCGCGCCGACCACTTGCGCCTTGGCCGCGGCCACCGCCGCCAGCGCTGCGGTCACCTGCGCGCGGGTGGCGGTCAGCGCGGCCTCGGCGCCACGCGTGCGGGCGCGGTCGTCGTCGAGCTCCTGCCCCGACGCCGCCCCTTCGGACGCCAGCGTTTCCGAACGCGCCTGGCGCCGCCGGGCGGCATCCAGTTCGGCCTCCCGCTGGGCGACCTGGGCTCGCGTGGCGGCGACATCGCTCTCGCGCAGCAACACCTGGGCTTCGGCCGCCGTCGCGGCGTGCTGCGCCTGGTCGCGGGCCGCCTGCGCCTCGGCGCGCTGGGCCTCCAGCGAGTCCAGCTGCATGCGCGCCACGGGCTGGCCGGCGGTGACGAAATCGCCCTCGCGCACCAGCACTTCCCGTATGCGCCCGGGCAGGCGGGTGGCCACGTCCACCTCGGTCGCCTCCAGCCGGCCGTTGCCATGCACGAATCCCTCGCCGGAATCCGCGCGGTGGTAGTGCGACCAGGCCCAGAAGGCGGCGACGGCCGCGATCGCGACGACGGCGGCAGGCAGGAGTTTCTTCTTCAGGGCGGGAGAGATGTTCATGGGCACGCCTTAACGGGGAGATGCGGAGACGGAACCTGGCGCCGCAGTGCTCCGGGGGCCGGATTGCGTTCCGCCGCCCAGCGCCGCGTACAGCGACACCTGGTTCGACAGCAGGGCGCGCCGGGCCTGGACCAGTTGCTGCTCGGCGCTCAGCAATTCGCGTTGCGCATCGAGCACCTCCAGGTACGCGACCGAGCCGTTGTCGTAGCGCAGCTGGGCCAGCCGCGCGCGCTCGCGGGCGGTAACCAGCGCCGTGCGTTGCAGGTCGCGTTGCTCGGTCAGCCAGCGGCGTGCGGACAAGGCGTCGGAAACCTCCCGGAACGCGGTCTGGATGCTCTTTTCGTACTCCGCCACGGCGATGTCGCGGCGAACCTCCGACAGCTCCAGGTTGGCCCGCCGCCGGCCGCCATCGAAGATCGGCAGCGATATCACCGGGGCGAACGACCAGGCCCGGCTGCCGGACGAGAACAGTCCGTCGAGTTCGGCGCTGGCCGTGCCCAGGCTGCCGGTCAGTGCGATGCGCGGAAAGAAGGCCGCGCGCGCCGCGCCGATGTCCGCGTGCGCCGCGATCAGGCGGTGTTCGGCGGCCACGATGTCGGGGCGGGCCGTCAGCAGTTCCGAGGGCAGGCCCGGCGCCAGCTCGGCCAGTTCCATGGTTTCGTCGAACGGGGCCGCCTCGGGCAGCGGGCCAGGATGGGCGCCGATGAGCAGGCCCAGCGCATGGACCTGCGTCGCGCGCGCCTGTTCCAGTTGCGCCAGCAGAGTCTGCGCCTGGTTCAGCAGCAACTGGACCTGCGTGAGATCCAGCTTGGAGATCGCTCCCACCTCGAAGCGACGGTTGAAGATGCGGGAGGTTTCCTGCCGGGTCTCGACGGTGCGCCGGGCCAGCGCCAGGCGCTCGTCCACGTCGCGCACGCCCAGGTAAGCGTCGGCGACCTGGGCGATCAACGCCATGCGCGCCGCCCGACTGCCTGCCTGCGTGGCCAGCCACTGCTGCAATGCCGAGTCGTCGAGGTTGCGCACCCGCCCCCACAGGTCCAGTTCCCAGCTGCTCGCACCGATCTCGGCGCGGTACTCCGCGCTGGTGACCGGGCTTCCGCTCAGGTTGAGATCGCCCGGGACCCTGGCCCGGGTGCCCCGCGCCCCCGCGTTGACCTGCGGGAACAGTTCGGCACGCTGGATCCGGTACGAAGCGCGGGCTTCCTCGACCCGCAGCAAGGCCACCCGCAAGTCCCGGTTGTTGTCCAGCGCGGTCTGGATCAACTGCTTCAACACGGGGTCGGTGAAATAGTCGTTCCATGCGAGGACCGGGGCGGCATGTCCCGACACGCCTTGCGCACTGTCCAGCCACGCGTCCGGCACGGGCAATCGTGGCGCCTCGTACCGCGGCGCCAGGGAAGCGCAGCCGCAGAGTGCCAGGAGGATGGAGGCGGCCAGGGCATGTCGCCACGGCAGGATGGAGTCCCGGGGCCGTGGCGCGGCAGCCGCCGCGCGGGCATCGGCATGCGGACCGTGCGAAGCACCCATGCTTCCCCACTCCGGGGGACAACGGACAGGCACGTGACTCATGAAGGCGGAGCCCTGGGGAAATTGGCTGATCAAGCGCGTCAACGCCGTCCCGGTCATGCCGAAACAGATGCGCCGACTGCATAACGACCGATGAGTCGTTAGCATACATGCCAGCGACCAGCGGGTCGATGAATTTGGCCTTGGTATTCTCCCGAATTGTTCCTGCAGGCCATTCGTCATCGTCATGACTCGTTCCCGACGCTCAGCGACCCCCAGGCGCATCCGGCTGGCGCCGGAGGTACGTGCAGAAAAAATCCTCGATTCCGCGTTGGCCGAGTTCTCGCGGCACGGATTCGCCTCCACCAGGATCGAGGACATCGCGCGTGGCGCCGGATTGGCGAAGAGCGGTTTCTATGCCCACTTTCGCAGCAAGGAAGGGATCTTCGAAGCGCTGTTGACGCGGCATTTGGCCACAGGCGAGGCGGTTCCCTTCGGGGAAGGCGACAGCGCGGCGGACTTCGTCGACCGCTTCGTCGACTTCTGCTATTCGCGCCTGGCCGACCCCCGTCGACAAGCCACGCTGCGGCTGCTGCTGGTCGAAGCCCACCGGATTCCCGAGCTGGTGCGCCAATGGCGCCGGGAGGTCGCCGATCCGATGATGGAGGCGCAACTCGATGTGCTGCGGGCCGCGGTGGCGAGAGGGCAACTGGCCCATGGCCTGCTACTCGACGATTTCCAGTTCGCCTACTCCCCGGCCCTGTACCGGGTGCTGCTGAGCGGGCCACCCGACGAGCGGGCGGCAACGACCGGCAAGGCCCTGGAGATCCACCGCGAGCTGCACCGCCAGATGATGCTCGCGTTCCTGCGCGCCCCCGTGCAGCCAAAGGAGGCCTCTTGCGCAACCGATGGATCGTCGTCCTGATGGCGGGTTTCCTGTCCGCCTGTGGCGCGCTGCCGTCGCTCAAGGGGCGCAGCGTTTCCACCGCATGTCCCGCGGACGACGGCGCGGATACCCGCCTGGCCCGGGGGCTGCAGCTTGGGGTCGAGCAGCATCCCGGCCTCTCCGGCGTGGTGCCGCTGCCCGATGCGCTGGATGCCTTCGCCTCGCGCATGGCGCTGATCGCCGCCGCGCAGCGCACGATCGACGTCCAGTACTACATCTGGCGCGACGACATCACCGGCAACCTGTTGCTGCGCGCCTTGCGCGACGCCGCGGAACGGCAGGTCCGGGTGAGGCTGCTGCTGGACGACAACGGCACGACGGGGCTGGACGAAAAGCTCGCGCAGCTGAATGCGCGGCAGCACGTCGAGGTGCGCCTGTTCAATCCGTTTGCCCAGCGCCGCTTCAAGTCGTTGGGATTCCTGACCGACTTCAGGCGCCTGAACCGCCGCATGCACAACAAGTCGCTCACGGTCGACGGCCAGGTCACGGTGGTGGGCGGAAGGAACGTGGGCGACGAGTATTTCGGCGCCACCCGGGGCATCGCGTTTGCCGACCTCGACGTGCTGGTGGCCGGGGCGGTCGTCGGCGACGTCTCGAACGACTTCGATCGCTACTGGAACAGCGCATCGGCCTACCCGCTGGAAACGCTGGTGCGCCCGGGACGCGCGGACCGGGCGGGGCACCCGCGGAAAGAGGACGCGACCGCGGTCGTCGATCCTCGGCTGGGGGCGTATCTGGAGGCCGTGGCGCAGTCCCGTTTCGTCGAGGACCTGATGGCCGGCACGCTGGACTTCCAGTGGGTGCCGGTGCGCATGGTCAGCGACGATCCCGCAAAGGCGCTGGGCCACGTGCCCCGGGAGACCCTGCTGTTGCCGCGGCTGGCGCAGATGCTGGGGCGCCCCGCGTCGTCGGTGGACCTGGTTTCCCCCTACTTCATACCCACGCGGCAGGGCGTGGAAGCGTTCGGCGCGCTTGCCGGTCAGGGCGTGAAGTTGCGCGTGCTCACGAATGCCATGGAGGCAACCGATGTGGTCGCCGTGCATGCCGGCTATGTGAAGTACCGCAAGCCCCTGCTCGAAAAGGGCGTCACCTTGTTCGAGCTGCGGCGGGAGGCTGGCCGGAAGCTGCCGAAGGAGAAGCACGGGCTGCTCGGAAGCTCCGGTTCCAGCCTGCATGCCAAGACCTTTGCCGTGGACGGCAAGCGTGTATTCGTCGGCTCGTTCAACTTCGACCCCCGCTCGGCCAGGTTGAACACGGAGCTGGGCTTCGTGATCGAGAGCGAGCGGATGGCGCAGGCGATGAGCAAGGCCTTCGATCTCGCCGTGCCCGACCACGCCTATCGGCTGGAGCTTTCGGAGCAGGGCAGGATCGTCTGGCTCGCGAACACGCCCGAAGGGTTGGAGCGC
Source organism: Rhodanobacter sp. PCA2 (assembly GCF_013620825.1). Taxonomy (GTDB): domain Bacteria; phylum Pseudomonadota; class Gammaproteobacteria; order Xanthomonadales; family Rhodanobacteraceae; genus Rhodanobacter_A. The sequence continues at coordinate 93,892 of NZ_NJIC01000008.1, forward strand.
TGGACGAAAGAGCCGTCGTCGCCACTGTGGCGACGAGCGTACGTGAAGTTCCTGTCCCTGCTGCCGATCGAATCGCTGCTCTGAGGCGCCGGGGCATTCCTTCCGGCAAGCCTGGCCCTGCGACCGCGTTGCCGCTGCCGCATCTGCTTGCGATAGTGCGGAAGTGGAACGATGCCAAGGAGGCGCACATGCGCATACGCAAAGCATGGATTTCCGTTGCCGCCATCGCGACCGTTGCCGCGTTCCCCGCGACGCCCGCGTTCGCGCAGACCGGCGACCAGGCCGTGGAGGCTTCGCTGCTCGGCATGCCCCAGGTGTCCTCGCGGCATCCCGACCTGTTCTATCGCGAGGCGGGCATCCGCGCCTACAAGGATGGCGACAAGTCGCATGCGCAGTCCTTGCTGCTCAAGGCCGCGCGCTTCGCGGACAAGCCGGCGCAGGCCTTGTTGGCGGCCATGTACTGGAACGGCGATGGCGTGCCGCGCGATCGGGCGCGGGGCTATGCGTGGATGGATCTCGCGGCGGATCGCGGTTATCCCGATCTGCTGGCGAGCCGCGAGGCGTTCTGGCAACAACTGGACGCAGGCGAGCGCAGGCAGGCGCAGGCCGTGGGGCAGGAGATCCATGCGGAATACGGCGACGAAGCGGGGCTGCGCCGGCTGGACGGCGCGTTGCGCCGGGAGCGGCTCAACGTCATCGGCAGCCGTACCGGTTTCGGCGGCAACAGCACCGTGCGGCTGCGCAGCGGGGCAGGCCCCGCGCTTGGGCACGCACTCGACACCGGTCCGGCCGTGCTGGGCGGCACCCCCGTGCGTGGCGAACAGTTCTTTTCGCCCGCGCTCTGGTCCGCTGCGCCCTATGCCAGCTTGAAGGACGCCGTATGGGTCGACGCTGCCCGTGCCACCGGGACCGTGCAGGTGGGCGACTTGCAGGCCATGCCGGCTCCGGCGGCCTCAAGCGGAAAATAGGGGGCAGGGAGCATCCGGAGTCCGCCGACGCATCGTCTCCGGATGCATGGGACTCGCTTCGTGCGCTGCCGGAGGCGGCCCCGCATGGCTCTGCCGGCTCGCGGCTGCCAGCCATGCGACAGCCGTCTGCGGGTATGCTTGCGTTTCGCCGTGGGCCGGTGCGGCCCGTGGCTTCCCCATGCCCCCACAACGGATAGTCCCCATGAACATCTCGCGCCTCCTGCCTGTCGCCGCACTGGTTGCTGCCGCCGGTCTTTCCCTCGCCCCCGTGACGCCGGCCCGGGCGCAGACGGCCGCGCCGGCTGCCGGCAACCCGCTGGGCGGCAGCCCGGTGGCGGGCGTGTGCATGCTTTCGCGCGAGGCGGTGTTCGCGCAGTCCAAGGTGGGCCAGTCGGCCAGCGATCGCCTGAAGTCGCTGGCGACGCAGCAGCAGCAGTCGCTGGAAACCCAGCGCAAGCCGTTGGAAACCGAGGTGCAGGCGTTCCAGCAGAAGGCGTCCACGCTGACCGAGGCGCAGCGCCAGCAGCAGGGCCAGGCGCTGCAGCAGCGCATGCAGAGCTACCAGGAGCAGGTGAACCAGCTCGACGAGCGCATCCAGCTCACCCGCGGCAAGATCATGCAGCAGATCGGCGAGCAGGCGCAGCCCCTGGTCGCCAGCAGCTACACCAGCCACCACTGCGGCCTGCTGCTGAACCGCGACGCCGTGCTGGGCGGCAATACCACCAACGACCTCACCGCCGACGTGGTCCGCGGCCTGGACGCCAAGCTCACCACGCTGAACTTCAGCCTCGAGCCCGCACCGGCGACGCCCGCGAAGTAATTCCGGAACGCATCGCTGCAGGTCGGGAGCGGCTGCCGCGCCATCGCGCGGCGGCCGTTTCCTTTTCCGGCGGGCCGATCGACGTGGCGCGGCGGGCGACGAGTCGCCGGGAGCAGACGGGGCTTCGTCGCCGATTTCCCGCGCGTGCGGCCACTCGCCCCCAGCCTCTTCCCCGCTCCTCGAAGCAGGGCCATCCCCGGCCCTGCTCCGCGTCCCGAAGGGGAGAGGGAGCGCAGCGCATGTTCGATCGAGGATGTGCATCGCGGGTGCTACAGTTCCCGCCTTGTCACGCATCGGGCAACCCACATGACCAGCAGCGCCTTCTATCCCATCGGCACACCCGGCACGCCGTGGGGGCCGGCCGAGGTGGCGGCGTGGCGCACGCTGCAGTCGCGCAAGCGCAGCCATGCGGACGAGGTGCTGGGTCGCATCGATGCGCTGCGCGGGCGCTTCGAGGTGGCGGAATACGGCCGGCTGGACTACGCGCCCGAGCAGTATCCGCTGCATGTGGTGAAGAGCCGCGACTGGGACGAGGCGCTACCCATCATGCTGGTGACCGGTGGCGTGCACGGCTACGAGACCAGCGGCGTGCACGGCGCGCTGCAGTTCCTTGAGCGCGACGCCGCGCGCTACGCGGGCCGCATCAACCTGCTGTGCGTGCCCTGCGTCAGCCCCTGGGGCTACGAGCGCATCCATCGCTGGAATCCCGACGCGCTGGACCCGAACCGCAACTTCCGCGAGCACAGCCCCGCGCAGGAATCGGCTGCGCTGTGGCGGCTGCTGTCGCCGCTGCGCGACCGCGCGCGCATGCACATCGACCTGCACGAGACCACCGACAGCGACGAGAGCGAGTTCCGCCCCGCGCTGGCGGCGCGCGACGGCAAGCCGTACGGGCCGGGCACCATTCCCGACGGCTTCTACCTCTGCGCGGACAGCGCGCGGCCGGAGCCGGCGTTCCAGCAGGCGGTGGTCGCGGCGGTGGCGCGGGTCACCCATATCGCGCCGGCCGATCCGGACGGCACCATCATCGGTTCGCCGGTGGTGGCGCACGGCGTGATCGAATACGACTGCCGCAAGCTGGGCCTGTGCGCCGGCATCACCGACGCGCACTACCGCACCACCACCGAGGTCTATCCCGACAGCCCGCGCGCCACGCCCGCGCAGTGCAACGACGCGCAGGCGGCGGCGGTGTGTGCGGCGATCGACCACGCGCTGGCGCACGGCTAGAACGCGCGGCCGCAGGCCCGGGATGGCGGTCGCCGCCGGCGGCGCAACCGGCGGATCGCAAGTCCGCACGGCGCCTGCCTGCGTGACTGTCGGCTGTTGGCAACCGCGGCAGGGGCGGCATAGGCTAGCCGTTCCCTTCCACGCGAGCCGCCATCCGACATGAAATTCCTGCTGATGGTCTACAGCGACGACGCCTTGCTGAACGCCCTGCCGCCCGGCGAGTTCGACACGCGCATGCACGCCTGCATCACGCACGCCGACGAGTTGCGTGCCGAAGGGCGGCTGATCGACGCGCAGCAGCTGGAGGCGCCGGCCACCGCGAAGGCGGTGCGCACGCGCCTCGGCCACACCACGGTGCTGGACGGCCCGTTCGCGGAAACCAAGGAGTACCTCGCCGGCTTCAACCTCATCGAGGCCGAAAGCATGGAGGAGGCGGTGCGCATGGCCGCCGAGCTGCCGTGGGCGCAGACCGGCTGCATCGAGGTGCGGCCGCTGCGCGATTTCGACGCGGTGCGCCGGCGCGTGGGCGCCTGACGCAACGCGTCGGATGCCGTCGCCTCAGTGCGCGACGGTCTGCGACTCGACCACCATGTCCAGTACGTAGGCGGACGCCGAAGCATCGGCGGGCGGGTGTTTCATCGTGTAGCGCTTTACCCGCAGCACGTTGCGTACGCCGGGCTGGTGCGTGTAGCCCTCGATGTCCTGCTGCAGCGGACGCCAGTGGCCGGGCGTGCCGGTCTTCAGGCCGTTCGCGTCGTAATGCACGTCGCGCACGCTGAGGCACTGCCGGTTCCGCATCAGCGGGTGATGGCAGGGCACGGTTTGGGCCGCCACCTCGAGGAACTCGGTGACGCCCGGGCCGCCGTAGCGCGTTTCGGCCGTGGGCACGCCGGTGAAGTCCAGCGTGTCGCCGGCGGCGGTGCGCAACTGCAATTGCGGATGCGCGCCCTCGTGCGAGACGGCGATCGCGGGCCGGCCGCTCAGGGTCGCGCCGACCAGGCTGTCGAGCTGGTTCAGCGCGAGATCGGGGCAGGCCATCATGGTGTGCATCATCGGGCCGACCACGAGGTGGCCGTTCTCGATGTGGTAGCTGCCGCCCATGCCGTTGCAGCTGTTGCGCACGTTGACGCGGTTGCCGCCGAAGTCCAGCTGCAGCGGCTTGTCCGGACGCACGAACAGCGCCGCGATGCGCTGGCCGCCGTGGTCGCTGGCCTGCGTCAATCGCCAGTGGTAGCCGCCGAGCAGGGCGACGTCCGGCTCCGCGGCAGTCGCTGCCGTGCTTCCCGGCGGCGGCGCCTGGGTGCCGTGGGCGGGCAAGGCGGAAACGCAGACGGCAAGCGCGAGCGGGAGCAGCAACAGAGGGGAGCGCATGGTGTTCTCCGAGGGTCGCAGTGCCGTGAGCTTACGCCCCGTGCTGCGTCATGGCGATGTCGGCGGAGATGATTGCCACGGCATGCAGCGATGCCCCCGTTGTCGGACAATGCCGCTACGGTCCGTGACACGAAATCCTCGAGGCGCGCATGCTGAAGATGGTCGGTTTCGACGGCGACGACACGTTGTGGCGCAGCGAGGATTACTACCGCGACGCCAACGCCGGCTTCGCCGCCATCGTGGGCGCCTACGCCGACCTCGCCGACGAGGCGGTGCACGCGCGCATGCTGGCGACCGAGCGCAGCAACCTCGCGCTGTTCGGCTACGGCGCCAAGGGCATGGCGCTGTCGATGGTGGAAACCGCGATCACGCTCAGCGAGGGGCGCATCAGCGCGCAGGACATCCATCGCATCGTGGCGATCGGCAAGCGCGTGCTGCAGCATCCGGTGGAACTGCTGCCGGGCATGCGCGAGGCGGTGGCGGAAGTGGCCGCGCGGCATCCGGTGGTGCTGATCACCAAGGGCGACCTGTTCCACCAGGAGAAGAAGGTGGCGGAGTCGGGGCTGGCCGGACTGTTCCGCCGCATCGAGATCGTCTCCGAGAAGGACGTCGCCACCTATCGCCGCCTGCTGGACGAGTTCGGCGTCGCCGCGGGCGAGTTCGCGATGGTGGGCAACTCGCTGCGTTCGGACATCGAGCCGGTGCTGCGCCTCGGCGGCTGGGGCGTGCACATGCCCTACCACGTGACCTGGGCGCACGAGCTGGAGAACGGCCTGGACGCCAGCCACGCGCCACGCATGCGCGCGGTGGAAAACGCCGCGGGGATTCCCGCCGCGGTGGCGCAGCTGGACGCGCTGGCCGCGGCCTGCTGACGGCGCCGCGCCTGCTGCCGGACACCCGCGTCTGACCGGACCTTGCGTGTTCGGCGACTTCCCCATGCACGCGTGGAGCGCGCGCTGACGGAAGCGGATGCGCGCCCGTTTCTCGTCGCCCGGGCCGTCCACGCCCAGGTTCGGACGCCCATCCGCGCGGCATGCGCAGCGGCCGTCGCGGCCGGCCGATGGTGCGTTCGAATTCCGGTCGACCAGACTGTTTGTGCGACGCGGAAGCTGCGACGCAACACGTTTCGTGGATTCTGGAAACCGCGTGTTTTCAACGGGATGGCCTTGCGCCGGAGAGTTTTCCGGGATGGCACGCGTCTTGCCCTCTCTCCGTAGACCGATGCGCATTCGCCATCGGGCGGATGCAACACGAACCCGGGGAGAACGAAATGACACTCGACCAACAAGATGACCGAGCGCCTGCGCAGGTCATGGGCATCGATGCCGGCGGCACGATGACCGACACCTTCTTCGTCCGTTCCGACGGCCGCTTCGTCGTCGGCAAGGCGCAGAGCAATCCGCAGGACGAATCGCTTGCCATCTACAACTCCTCGCAGGACGCATTGGCGCTGTGGGGCCGCGATGTCGACCAGGTCTATCCGGAACTGGTCACCTGCGTGTATTCGGGCACCGCCATGCTGAACCGCGTGGTCCAGCGCAAGGGCCTGGACGTCGGCCTGATCGTCAACAAGGGCTTCGAGCACACCCACAGCATGGGGCGGGCTTGCCAGAGCTATCTCGGCTACGCGCTGGAAGAGCGCCTGCACCTCAACACCCACCGCTACGACGAGCCGCTGGTGCCGCTGAGCCGCACCCGCGGCGTGACCGAACGCACCGACGTGCAGGGCGAAGTGGTGATCCCGCTGCGCGAGGCGGACGTGCGTGCGGCGGTGCGCGACCTGGTCGACGGCGGCGCCAAGGCCATCGTCATCGTGCTCCTGCAATCGCACAAGAACCCGACCAGCGAACGCCAGGCGCGCGACATCGCGCTGGACGAGCTGAAGAAGCTCAAGGCCGACCTGCCGGTGTTCGCCTCGGTCGACTATTACCCCTCGCGCAAGGAAAGCCATCGCGCCAACACCACCATCCTCGAGGCCTACGCCGCCGAGCCGTCGCGGCAGACCCTGAAGAAGGTCAGCGACCGCTTCAAGAAGCACGGCGCCAAGTTCGACCTGCGGGTCATGGCGACCCACGGCGGCACCATCAGCTGGAAGGCGAAGGAACTGGCGCGGACCATCGTCTCCGGCCCCATCGGCGGGGTGATCGGTTCCAAGCTGCTGGGCGAGGCGCTGGGCTACGAGAACATCGCCTGCTCGGATATCGGCGGCACTTCGTTCGACATGGCCCTGATCACCAAGGGCAACTTCGCCATCGCCTCCGACCCGGACATGGCGCGGCTGGTGCTGTCGCTGCCGCTGGTGGCGATGGACTCGGTCGGCGCCGGCGCCGGCAGCTTCGTGCGACTGGACCCGTATTCGGGTTCGATCAAGCTCGGCCCGGACAGCGCCGGCTATCGCGTCGGCACCTGCTGGCCGGAGAGCGGGCTGGAGACGGTATCGGTGTCCGACTGCCACGTGGTGCTCGGTTACCTCAACCCGGACAACTTCCTCGGCGGCCTGATCAAGCTCGACGTGCAGCGCGCGCGCGACCACATCAAGGCGCAGATCGCCGATCCGCTGGGCCTGTCGGTCGAGGACGCCGCCGCCGGCGTGATCGAACTGCTGGACCTGTCGCTGCACGAATACCTGCGTTCCAACATCAGCGCCAAGGGCTACAACCCGGCCGACTTCGTCTGCTTCAGCTACGGCGGCGCCGGTCCGGTGCACACCTACGGCTACACCGAGGGGCTGGGCTTCAAGGACGTGGTGGTGCCGGCGTGGGCCGCGGGCTTCTCCGCGTTCGGCTGCGCCTGCGCCGAGTTCGAATACCGCTACGACAAGAGCGTGGACATCGCGGTGCCGCAGCACGGCAGCGACGCGCAGAAGATCGAGGCCTGCAAGGTGATCCAGAGCGCCTGGGCCGAACTGGCCGACAAGGTGGTCGAGGAGTTCGTCATCAACGGCTTCAAGCCCGAGGAAATCACCCTGCTGCCGGGCTACCGCATGCAGTACATGGGCCAGCTCAACGACATCGAGATCGTCTCGCCGATCTCCGCGGCGAAGAGCCCGGACGACTGGCAGAAGATCACCGATGCGTTCGAGCAGACCTACGAGCGCGTCTACGCCAGCTCGGCGCGTTCGCCGGAACTGGGCTTCTCGGTGACCGGCGCGATCATGCGCGGGCTGGTCGCCACGCAGAAACCGGTGCTGCCGGAAGACCCGGTCGGCGGCCCGAAGCCGCCCAAGGAAGCCCACCTGGGCACGCGTCCGTTCTACCGCCACAAGCGCTGGGTCGATGCGCAGCTGTGGAAGATGGAGTTGCTGCAGCCCGGCAACCACATCGTCGGCCCGGCCATCATCGAGTCGGACGCCACCACCTTCGTCGTGCCGGACGGCTTCGAAACGCGGCTGGACTCGCACCGTCTGTTCCACCTGCAAGAAACCCAGGCCAAGTAAGGAGCCGACCCATGAACATCCTGTCACGTCCCGAAATCGTCCTGCCCGACCTGCTGGGCAACGGCAAGTCGCTCAAGCAGTACCGCGGCGAGGTGGTCGAGCGCACCCGCAACAGCGGCCACTACAACGGCCTGGAAAAGCTGGAGCTGCGCGAGGCCGACCCGATCGGCTACGAAAAGCTGTTCTCGAAGATCCGCGGCGGCCTGGTCCATGCGCGCGAAACCGCCAAGAAGATCGCCGCCAGCCCGATCGTCGAGCAGGAAGGCGAGCTGTGCTTCACCCTGTACAACGCGGTCGGCGACTGCATCCTGACCTCGACCGGCATCATCATCCACGTCGGCACGATGGGCGCCGCGATCAAGTACATGATCGAGAACGACTGGGAGAACAACCCCGGCATCAACCCCGGCGACATGTTCACCAACAACGACTGTCAGATCGGCAACGTGCATCCCTGCGACATCGCCACCATCGTGCCGATCTTCCACGAAGACCGGCTGATCGGCTGGGTCGGCGGCGTCACCCACGTGATCGACACCGGCGCGGTGACGCCCGGTTCGATGTCCACCGGCCAGGTGCAGCGCTTCGGCGACGGCTACCTGGTCACCTGCCGCAAGACCGGGGTCAACGACCAGCCGCTGAAGGACTGGCTGCACGAGTCGCAGCGTTCGGTGCGCACGCCCAAGTACTGGATCCTCGACGAGAAGACCCGCATCGCCGGCTGCCACATGGTCCGGCAGATGGTCGAGGAGGTGATCGCCGCCGAAGGCATCGAGGCCTACGAGAAGTTCGCGTTCGAGGTGATCGAGGAAGGCCGCCGCGGCCTGCAGAGCCGGATCAAGGCGATGACCATCCCCGGCACCTACCGCAAGGTTGCCTTCGTCGACGTGCCGTTCGCGCATGCCGACGTCAACACCTCGTCGGCGTTCGCGAAGATCGACTCGATCATGCATTCGCCGGTGGAGATGACCATACGCCGCGACGCGACCTGGAAGCTGGATTTCGAAGGCGCCTCGCGCTGGGGCTGGCACAGCTTCAACGCCCACCAGGTTGCCTTCACCAGCGGCCTGTGGGTGATGATGACGCAGACCCTGGTGCCCACGCAGCGCATCAACGACGGCGCCTACTTCGGCACCGAGTTCCGCCTGCCCAAGGGCACGTGGATGAACCCGGACGACCGCCGCACCGGCCACGCCTACGCCTGGCATTTCCTGGTGTCCGGCTGGAGCGCGCTGTGGCGCGGGTTGTCGCAGTCGTACTTCAGCCGCGGCTACCTGGAGGAAGTCAACGCCGGCAACGCCAACACCAGCAACTGGCTGCAGGGCGGCGGCATCAACCAGGACGGCGAAGTGCATGCGGTGAACAGCTTCGAGGCCAGTTCCTGCGGCACCGGCGCCGGCGCGATCAAGGATGGCCTCAACAACGCCGCGGCGATCTGGAACCCGGAAGGCGACATGGGCGACGCCGAGATCTGGGAGATGGCCGAGCCGCTGCTGTACCTGGGCCGCAACGTCAAGGCCAATTCCGGCGGCTACGGCAAGTTCCGCGGCGGCAACGGCTTCGAGTCGCTGCGCATGGTGTGGAAGGCCGAGGACTGGACCATGTTCTTCATGGGCAACGGCTACATGAACTCGGACTGGGGCCTGATGGGCGGCTATCCGTCGGCCAGCGGCTACCGCTTCGAGGCGCACGGCACCGGCCTGAAGGAACGCATCGCCCGGGGCCAGCCGCTGCCGCTGGGCGGCGACTTCGACCCGACCGCACGCGAGTACGAGAAGCTGCTCGGCGCCAACAGCCGGGTCAAGCGCGACAAGCAGTGCATCACCACCGAGGACTGCTACGAGAACTACGACCTGTACCTGAACTACCTGCGCGGCGGCCCCGGCTTCGGCGACCCGATCGAACGCGACGTGAAGTCGATCGAGAAGGACCTCAACGAGCAGAACGTGCTGCCCGAGTACGCGCACAAGGTGTACGGCGCGGTGGCCGCGCAGGATGCGCACGGCCGCTGGAGCGTGGACGCGAAGAAGACCGAGGCGCGGCGCAAGGAAATCCGCCAGGAGCGCCTGGCGAAGTCGCTGCCGACCCGCGAATGGATGAAGCAGGAACGCCAGCGCATCCTCGAGAAGCACGCCGCGTCGCAGGTCAAGCACATGTTCGCGACCAGCTTCGGCCTGTCGCCGAAGTTCCTCGGGGAATTCCGCGCGTTCTGGGACCTGCCGGCCGACTGGAACATGACCGAGGACGAGCTGGAGGTGCCCAGCTACGGTTCCCGCTCGCGCATGGACCTGTCGAAGATGCCCGATGTGCGCACCGTGGTGCTGGTCGAAGAGTGATCCCGGCGCCCGTCGCGGCCGCGCCGCGACGGGTGGTTCCGACAACAATGGAGAATACCGATGTCCACCTATACCAAAGAACAGATCGGGAACCTGGTCGACGCGCGCCTGGATTGGGAAACCACCCTGCGCATGCTGTCCATGCCCAAGGACCGCGAGCGTTTCGAGATGTACCTGGAGCAGCTGCAGCAGCGGGTGCCGTGGAAGGACAGGATCGTGCTGCCGCTGGGCCCGCACCTGTACATCGCGCGCAACGACCGCAACCAGTGGCGGGTCAAGTGCGGCTGCGGCCACGACTTCTGCGATTACCGCGAGAACTGGAAGCTGCACGCCAACATCCACGTCCGCGACAACGCCGAGGCGATGCTCGAGGTCTATCCGCAACTGCTGGCCCCTGACACGCAGTGGCAGGTCTACCGCGAGTACTACTGCCCGCAGTGCGGCACCCAGCACGACGTGGAAGCGCCGACGCCCTGGTACCCGGTGATCCACGACTTCGAGCCCGACATCGAGGGCTTCTATGAAGAGTGGGTCGGCCTGCCGGTTCCCGCGCACGCGGATTGAGCGGCCCGGGGCGCGCCCGCCGCACGGGCGCGCCCCATCCGTCCGGTCCGATTCCCTTCCCGCCAACGCAGGCGACGACATGAAAGCACTGGTTTACCAAGGCCCCGGCGACAAGCAGTGGGTGGAACGGCCGCGTCCCGCGGTCGCCGCGCCCACCGACGCGGTGGTGCGCATCGTCCACACCACGATCTGCGGCACCGACCTGCACATCCTCAAGGGCGACGTGCCCACCGTCGAGGCGGGCCGCATCCTCGGCCACGAAGGCGTCGGCGTGGTCGAGGAAGTCGGCAGCGCGGTGGCCAACTTCAAGCCCGGCGATCACGTGCTGATCTCGTGCATCACCGCCTGCGGGCGCTGCAGCTACTGCAAGCGCCAGCTGTACGCGCATTGCAAGGACGGCGGCTGGATCCTCGGCCACCGCATCGACGGCACCCAGGCCGAATACGTGCGCATCCCGCATGCCGACAACAGCCTGTATCCGGTGCCGGAAGGCGTCGACGAACAGGCGCTGGTGATGCTCAGCGACATCCTGCCGACCGGCTTCGAGATCGGCGTGCTTTCCGGCCAGGTCGGTCCCGGCGACACCGTGGCCATCGTCGGCGCCGGCCCGGTCGGCATGGCCACGCTGCTGACCGCGCGCTTCTATTCGCCGGCGCGGATCATCATGGTCGACGCGGACCCGGCGCGGCTGGCGATGGCGCGCACCTTCGGCGCGACCGACACCATCGACGTGACCCGGGAGAACGCGGTCGAGCGCCTGCTCGCGCTGACCGACGGCGTGGGCGTGGACGTGGCGATCGAGGCGGTGGGCATTCCCGCCACCTTCGACGTCTGCCAGCAGGCGATCGCCCCGGGCGGACGCATCGCCAACGTCGGCGTGCACGGCAAGAGCGTGGAGCTGCACCTGGAACAACTGTGGATCCGCAACATCACGCTGACCACCGGCCTGGTCAGCACCAGCAGCACGCCGCTGCTGCTGCAGACCGTGCAGGCCGGCAGCGTCGATCCCGGCGCGCTGGTCACCCATCGTTTCGCCCTCGACGACATCCTCACCGCCTACGACGTGTTCGCCAACGCGGCGCGCGAGAAGGCGATGAAGGTATTGCTGTCGGCCCCCTGAAACGGCCTTGCGTCGGAGGACCCATGACTCGCCCGGTGCATATGGAAGGTGGCTTCGCCGCGACCCGGCTGGGCCGTTTCATCGACGACCACGGTTACCTGTCGCTGGAACACCTGCGCGACGAGGCGGCCGCCGATCCGGCGATGTTCTGGGAAGAAATGAGCGTGGCGGTGGGCCTGCAATGGGCACGCCGGCCGGACCAGGTGCTCGACCTGTCCGACGGCAAGCCGTGGCCGGAGTGGTTCGTCGGCGGCCAGCTGGACCTGTACGACAACCTGGTCGGTCGCCACGCGCGCCGGCAGCCGGACAAGGCAGCCCTGCGCTGCGAGGACGGCGACGGCCGCGTGACCGTGCTGAGCTACGCGCAACTGGACGACCAGGCGCGCCGGCTGGCCGCCGGCGTGTCGCGGTTGGGCATCGGCGCAGGCGACCGCATCGCCCTGTGCCTGCCGATGTGCGCCGAGGCGGCGGTGCTGCTGCTGGCCGCGATGCGCATCGGCGCCATCGTCGTGCCGATGTTCTCCGGCTACGGCGTCGATGCGATGACCACCCGCCTGCTGGATGCCGAGGCGGCGCTGCTGGTGTGCGGCGAACGCGCGCGGCGGCGCGGCGCGAGCATCGACACGCTGGCCCAGGCGCGAGCGGCGGCGAGCGGCTGTCCCTCGATCCGCGGCATCGTGGTGGTGCGGGAGTCCGCCGAGCCGGCGGACCAAGACCGCGCCGTGCGCGTGCCGGAAATCGCCTGGTCGCAGCTGCTGGACGGACCCGCCGCCGATGCCGCGCAGGCGGCGCATGCGGCTTCCGCGCCGCTGCTGCTGATGTACACCTCGGGCACCACCGGACGGCCCAAGGGCGTCGTGCACACCCATGGCGGATTTCCGTTGAAGGCGGCCGCCGATCTGCTGATGGCCTTCGATTTCGGCGCCGACGACGTGCTCTGCTGGATCACCGACATGGGCTGGCTGATGGGGCCGTGGTCGATCTACGGCGCCTTGCAGCACGGCGCCACCGTGGTGCTGTTCGACGGCGCCCCGGACTACCCCGATGCCGGCCGGTTGTGGCGGCTGGTGCGCGACCACGGCGTCACCCACCTGGGCGTTTCGCCGACCCTGGTGCGCTTGCTGATGGCGGCCGGCGATGCCGCCCTGGACGCGGATGCGCTTGCCGGCCTGCGGGTGTTCGGCGCCACCGGCGAACCCTGGAACGACGCGCCGTGGCACTGGCTGTACCGCAACGTCGGAGAGGGGAAGCGACCCATCGTCAACTATTCCGGCGGCACCGAGATCGGCGGCGGCATCCTGGCCAGCTTCCCTGGCCTGCCGCAGCGCGCCTGCGCGTTCCACGGGCCGATCCCCGGCATGGCCGTGGAGATCCACCAGGAACACGCCGGGCCGGGCGAGGCGATCGGCGAACTGGTGCTGAAGCAGCCGTTCCCGGGCATGACCCGGGGCTTCTGGCGCGACGACGCGCGTTACCTGGAGACGTACTGGTCGACGTACGAGGACACCTGGGTGCACGGCGACCTCGTCGAGATCGACGCGGACGGCTACTGGTACGTGCGCGGACGTTCCGACGATACCTTGAAGATCGCCGGCAAGCGGGTCGGCCCGGTCGAATACGAGTCGGTGCTGGTCGGCCACCCCGCGGTGCGCGAAGCGGTGGCGGTGGGCGTGCCGCATCCGTTGAAGGGCGAGACCGCGCTGTGCCTGGTGATCCTGGCCGAGGGCGCGGCCAGTTGGGCATCGCTGCGCGCCGAGCTCGAGGCCAGCATCGTCGAGCAGCTCGGCAAACCCATGCGTCCCGGTGCGATCCTGGCGGTCGAGGACATCCCGCGCACGCGCAACGGCAAGATCCTGCGGCGGCTGGTGCGCAACGCCTGGCTGGACCGTCCCTGCGGCGACCTGTCGGCGCTGGAAAACCCGGAAGCCGTGGCCGTCCTGCGCACCCTGGGCCTCGCGGCGGCGCCGGGCTGACGCACGGATGTTGCAATGCACCTTGAGCACAGCGTCCGAAAGTCGGACGCTCGTTGTTCCGGCTGAATCCAGTCGCCTCCACGGCGGGCCGCAGGGTGAATCGCCCGATTTCCAGCCAGATGTTCTCTGACCCCCTGCACGAATCCGTGGTGATGGCGGCGTGGGAGCGTTTCCTGGCGGGCGGGGATTCCAGCGAAGCCTTGCGCGACGCGGTCGATGGCTCATGGCAGCGTTGCCAGCTGGGCCAGGTCGATCCGGCCCAGAGCAGCGGACCGCCGCCGATCTCGGAAAGCTCCCTGTACCTGTTGCACCAGGCGCACGGCGAGCTGCTGGACCTCAGCTCGCCGGTGATGGCCCACGCGCGCGACTTCCTTTCCGAAACCGGCACGATGATGGCCCTGGCCGATCCGCGCGGCACCATCCTCTCGATCGAGGGCGACCGGCACACCATCGACGATGGACAGAGCATCCACCTGATGCCCGGCGGCGCGTGGAGCGAGCTGGTCATCGGCACCAACGCGATCGGTACCGCGCTGGAACTCGGCCAGCCGGTGCAGATCCATTCGGCCGAGCACTATTGCGAAGGCATCAAGCGCTGGACCTGCTCGGCCACGGTGATCCGCCACCCGCTGGACGACGAGATCCTCGGCGTGGTCGACGTGTCCGGCCTGTCGCAGACCTTCAGCCGGCACACCCTGGGCCTGGTGGTCACCACCGCCAGCCGCATCGAGAACCGCCTGGCGGCGCGCGAGATGGAACTGCGCTATCGCCTGCTGGAAGCCACGATGGCGCGGCTGTCGGCCTCCGGCCACGACGGCATGATCCTGTTCGACCGTCGCGGCCATCCGATCAAGGCGAACGGGGTGGCGCAGTCGACGCTGATGCAGCGCGGCGGCCCGTTCGACCTGTCGCGCCCGCGCCGCCTGCAGGCGCTGGCGCTGGCCCCGCAGTCGCCGCACGCGCCGGTCGGCCTGCCGGAATGGATACGTCCCGACTGGCTGCACCCGGTCACCGACGGCGGCGAACGCATCGGCACCCTGCTGGTGTTGCCCGGCGTGCAGCGCGCGTCCAGGCCCCAGGTCGTTGCCGACGACGATGCGGCGCCCGCCGCGCGCGGCGACGCGGTCGCGTTCGCCCATCTCGCCGGCACGTCGCCGGCGCTGCGCGACGTGGTGGGCAAGGCCACGCAACTGGCGCGCTCCAAGGTCGCGGTGCTGCTGATGGGCGAAACCGGGGTGGGCAAGGAAGAATTCGCCCAGGGCATCCATCGCGCCAGCGACCGCCGCGACGGCCCGTTCATCGCCGTCAATTGCGGCGGCCTGTCGCGCGACCTGCTGGCCAGCGAACTGTTCGGTTACGCCGAGGGAGCCTTCACCGGCGCGCGCCGCGGCGGCCACGCCGGCAAGATCGAAGCGGCCAACGGCGGCACGCTGTTCCTGGACGAGATCGGCGAGATGTCGCCGGACCTGCAGCCGCACCTGTTGCGGGTGCTGGAGCAGGGCGAGATCCAGCGGCTGGGCGAAAACCGCGCACGCAAGATCGACTTTCGCCTGGTCACTGCCACCCATCGCGACCTGCGCCGCGAAGTGGCCGCAGGCAACTTCCGCATGGACCTGTTCTACCGGATCGCGGTCACCAGCATCCAGGTGCCGGCGCTGCGCGAACGTCCGTCCGACATCCGCGAACTGGTCGCGCATTTCCTGTCGCACTTCGCCGCCGAGCACGGCCTGCCGCCGCACGTCATCGACGAGCCGGCGATGGCCTGCCTCGAAGCCTACGCGTGGCCGGGCAACGTGCGCGAATTGCGCAACGTGATCGAATCGATGTTGCTGATGGCGGACGCGCCGTCGATCGGCGTGCGGGCGTTGCCGGTGGAAATCCGCGAGGGCATCGGCTTCGAGGTGCCGCCGTCCACCTGCGCGCTGCCGCGCAGCGGCCTGCGCATCGACCATGCCGAGCGCGACGTCATCGTCGACACCTTGCGCACCGCGCGCGGCAACCTGACCAGGGCGGCGAACCTGCTCGGCATCGCCAAGAGCACGCTGTATGCGAAGCTGGAAAAGTACCGCCTGCACGAGGAAGTCTCCAGCGCCCGCAGCCAGGAAGACTTCGCGCCGCCGCCATCCCCGCATCTGAAGTAGGGCATGCAGGGCAAGCGAAAGCCGAGGCGGCTCGTTGCCTGCCGCGAATGCGGCATCGCCGGTGCGGGCGCCCTTGCCGGCCCGTCCGCATGGCCGGATGCCACCGGACCGGACGCGGCTTCATGACGGGGCCGCGCCTGGTGCTGGACACCAACGTCTGCCTGGACCTGTTCGTGTTCGGCGACGCGCAGTGCGCGCTGCTGCGCGAGGCGCTGCGCACGGGCGCGGCGGAGGCGGTGACGGACGAGGCCTGCCGCGCCGAATGGCTGGCGGTGCTGGCCTATCCGCAACTGGCGCTGGATGCGGCGCGGAGCATCGCGGCCGCGGCCGCGTTCGACGCGCAGATGCGGACATGGCCTGCGGCGGAGCGCCGGGCGGCTGCACCGCGCCTGCCGCGCTGCGCCGATCCTGACGACCAGAAATTCCTGGAACTGGCGCAGGCGAGCGGGGCGCAGTGGCTGCTCAGCCGCGACCGCGAACTGCTGAAGCTCACGCGGCGCACCGCGCGCGAGCACGGCTTCGGCATCCTCACGCCGCAGGCATGGACGCTGGCTCAGGCCGGATCGGCGCCCGCGTCGTCGGCGAAGCCGGTGTAGCCCTCGGGGAACACCGGCGTGCCGTCTTCCTCC
>NZ_NJIC01000008.1:110486-119844 GCF_013620825.1 Rhodanobacter sp. PCA2
GCGATGCTCCGCGCCGCATCCAGCGCCAGCACCGCGGCGAGCGCGTCGCCGGCGGCCCGCTCGGCCAGGTCCTGGTGGCGGAAGCTGCGGTTCTCGCAGATCGCGTAGTACACCGGGAAGCCGTGGCCGTGCGGCACCACCGCCAGCCACGCCGTGTAGCGCGAGCCTTCGAGGCTGGCGCCGGAGCGCACGGTGTAATCCGGGAATTCGCGTTCGGCCATCGTTGTCGTCCGCAGGAATCGGGCAAGGGGCGGACAGTGTACGCGTTGCGTCGACAAGGGTTGTGCCAGCGTGGCGCCGCCGTCGTCGTTCGAGAGTGCGCCATGCCCGTGCCGTATCGCATCGATTGCCCGTATTGCGGCGAGTCCATCGAACTGCTGCTGGACGAGTCCGTGGAGTACCAGCGCTGCATCGAGGACTGCAGCGTGTGCTGCCGTCCCATGGCGCTGGCGGTGGCGTTCGACGCGGGCGGCGCGCCGCGGGTGTGCGCCACGCGCGAAGACGAGGCCTGAGCCGGCTCAGCCGTCCAGGTGGACCAGCGCGATGCCCTGCGCCGCCAGTGCGGCGCGCGTGGGCTCGTCGCCGGCCGGCGTCACCGGACGGCTCAGCTCCCACAGCAGGCCGGCACGGAAGCCCGCGGCCACCGCATCCTGCGCGGTCCACAGCACGCAGACGTCGCGCGCCAGCCCGCACACCAGCACTTCCTCCACGCCGCGTTCGCGCAGCCAGCCGGCCAGGCCGGTGGCGGGACGCGCGCCGTGGCGGTCGTGGTTCTCGCGGAAGCCGCTGTAGGAATCGACGTGCGGGTCGCTGCCCTTGCGCAGGATCAGGTCCGCCATCGACCAGTCGATCCCGGGGTGCAGCGCGGCGCCCGGCGTGCCCTGCACGCAATGGTCGGGCCACAGCGTCTGCGGCTGGCCGTACAGCGCGATCTGCTGGAACGGCTGCGTGCCCGGATGCGAACTGGCGAACGAGACGTGGCCCGCGGGATGCCAGTCCTGCGTGGCCGCCACGTGGCGGAAGCGGCGCGTGCGCAGCAGGCGGTCGATGCCTGCCACGATGGCGTCGCCTTCGTGGCAGGCCAGCGCGCCGCCCGGCATGAAGTCCGGCTGCATGTCGACCACCAGCAGGGCGGTGCGTTCACTGGTGGCGAAAGACATGGCGTGCCCGCGCGGTGGAGGAACACCAGTCTAGCGCGCAGGCATAATGCAGCAGGCACAGGCTGGAACAGGGCGCGATGAACTACGACCAATCATGGATGGGGTATGGCTGGACCGGCGGCATGGAGGCCGGCGCGATCGGCCTGGCGGCCGGCTTCGTGCTGTACCTGCTGTTCCACTGGCTGGGCCGGCGCAACGGCTGGAGCGATGCGCGGCGGATGGGCTGGGCGTATGTCCTCGCGCTGGTGCTCACCGCGCGCATGGACTTGTGGAACCTGTTCTATTTCAACTACGCGCGGCTGCAGTCGCTGCAACTGCTCAGGGCCAAGCTGGCGGAAGTGCACGATCCCGACGGCATCGGCACCCGCGTGCTGTGCGAACTGCTGGGCGCCGCGCTGGGCGTGTTGCTGGCGTGGCTGCTGTGCGGCGCGCACTGGCGTCGCGGCGACGCGTAGCGGCTGCTACAGCACCGGGTCGAACAGGCGCGCCACGTGCATCGCCACCCGGCGCAGGTAGGAGGCGTCGAGGTATTCGCTGGCGTGCACCTCGCGGGACAGGGCGAAGTCGGCTTCGAGCATGCGTTCCACTTCGGCCGCGAACTCGCGGTCCAGCACCAGCGCGCTGGCCTCGAAGTTCAGCCGGAACGAGCGCGGGTCCAGGTTGATGCTGCCCACCGCGGCGCAGTCGTCGTCCACCAGCACCACCTTCTGGTGCATGAAGCCGGGCTGGTAGCGGAACACGCGCACGCCGTAGCGCAGCGTGTAGTGCGCGTGCAGCTTGGAGGAGAGGTACACGGTGTGGTGGTCGGCCCGGGCCGGGATCAGCACGCGCACGTCCACGCCGCGCATCGCGGCCAGCAGCAGCGCCGCGCGGGTGGAGTGGTCGGGCACGAAGTAGGGCGTGGTCAGCCAGACCCGCCGGCGCGCCGCGTTGATCGCGGCGGTGACGAACAGCGAGCCGGTTTCCTGGCGGTCGGCCGGCCCGCTCGCCACCACCAGCACGCGCGCGCTGCCGTCGGCGGGCGGCGCCGGATGCAGCGGCGGCGGCGCGCCGGTGATCCATTCCCAGTCGTCGGCGAACAGCCGCTGCAGGTCGGCGGCGGCGGGGCCGCGCAGTTCCATGTGGGTGTCGCGCCACGGCGCCAGCGGCGGCTTCAGGCCCAGGTATTCGTCGCCCACGTTGAGGCCGCCCACGAACGCGCGCTCGCCGTCCACCACCACGATCTTGCGGTGGTTGCGGAAGTTGAGCTGGAAGCGGTTGCGCCAGCGGTTGGTGGCGAACGGGTTGATCTCCACGCCGCCCGCGCGCAGCGTCTCCACGTAGCGGCGCGGCAGGTCGTAGCTGCCCACGCCGTCGTACAGCACGCACACGCGCACGCCGGCGGCCGCGCGTTCCAGCAGCGCCTGCTGCATGCGCCGGCCCAGGTCGTCGTCGTGGAAGATGAAGAACTGCACCAGCAGCGTGTGCCGCGCCTCGGCGATCGCCGCGAAGATCGCCTCGAACGTGGCGTCGCCGTCGATCAGCAGGCGCAGCCGGTGGCCGGCGCGGAACGGCCGCCCCTGCATCGCCACCAGCGCGAGGAAGCGGCCTTCGCTGTCGTCGGGGTTGGGCGCGAAGCGCCCGCGCGGCGCGGTGCTGCGATGCCGCTTTAGATAGCCGCGGAAGCGGCTGCCGCCCAGGAACAGGTAGGGCACCAGGGTCAGCGTGGGCAGCAGCAGCAGGCCCAGCACCCAGCCGATCGCGCCCTGCGGCGTGCGGGTGTGCATCAGCGCGTGCAGCGCGGCGATCACGCCCAGCACCTCCACCAGCAGGAGAACGGCACCGACGATGTTCAGGGTCATGGAGTCCTCGGGCGTGGGGCTCGGCAGCGGGCTCCGCCTATCCGGCCAGCAACTGCCTGGCCACGATGCGGGCCTGCTGGCGGATTTCCGGCATTGCGGTGCATTCCCAGAGCGTACCGCGCAACAGGCTGCCGATGGCGAACAGCCGCGGCCACGCGCCGCCCGCGTGCAGCAGGCGTCCCTGCGGCGTGGCCCGGCAGCCCAGCCCCAGCGGGTCGGGCAGCACGTGGCGGTTGACCACCAGCTGGCGCATCAGCGGGTGCGGCGTGTTCGCCACGTCGAAATCCATGCCTGTCGCCTGCACCGCCAGTCCCGCGTGCAGCGCGTGCAGCGGGCCGCCGCCGTGCGGGCACAGTTCCAGGCGCAGGCCATCGCCGTCGACCGCGATGGCCTGCACGTGGCCGCGCACGCGCTGCAGGCGGCCTTCGCGTTCCAGTGCGGCGAGGGCGGCATGCTGCGGCGGCGGCATGCGGTGGCGCACGCGTTCCCAGGCCCAGCGGGCGTGGCGCAGGAAACGGCTGCGCTGTTCCAGCGGCAGCGCGGCCCACAGCGCGGCGACGTGCGGGCGCAGGCTGTCGACCGTGCTGCGCCAGTCGTCTTCCTGCGCGATCGCCTCGCGCAGCAGTTGCACCCAGCGGCGGATCTCGGGCGCGTCGCGCATCGCCTCGACCAGCTCCGCGCCGTCGCCGCTGGGCACCGCGGTGGCGCGCAGGTGCGGCTCGGGCAGCAGGCCATGGCGCGAGATCGCGGTGAAGCGGGTGGCGGGCCAGCGTGCGGCCAGTTCCAGCAGCACGTCGGCGGCGGTGAGCCCCAGGCCGATCACCACGACGCGGGCGGGCGCCTCGGCGGGCGGCGCCGCCAGCAGCGGCCAGGGATCGACCACGTAGCGGCCGCTGGCCAGCGCCCCGGCGCCGACGCAGGGCAGCGGTTGCGGCGGCATCGCGCCCAGCGCCAGCACGGCGGCGTCCACCCGGCTGCTGTCCTCGCCGCGGAACACGGTGACGCCGTCGTTCTCCGGCACCACCGCGTCGGCGGCGAACGGCACCAGCCGCAGGTCGTGGCCGCGCATCTTGCCCAGCGCCGTCGCCCGCGCCACTTCGGCTTCGAGGTAGTCGCCGTAGCGCCGGCGCGGCAGGAAGTCGGTGCCGGCGACGGACGGGTCGTCCTTTTGCGCGAAATCCAGGAAGCCCTGCGGCTTGCCGGCGAACATGCTCATCGAGGCGGCGCGCACGTTGAGCAGGTGGCGGTCGGAGCGGGTGGCGTAGGCCACGCCGCGTGCGGGCACGCCGTCGCCGGTGTACCAGTCCAGGCGCAACGGTTGCGGCGGCTGGCTCTCCAGCAATTCGCCGAGCAGCGCGGCGGCGGCGGCGCCGCCGCCGATGATGGCGACACGTCGATGCATGCGTGGCTCCCGGGTGGAAGGTCAGCGTGCCAGCGGGCCGACGAACGCGCCGCGCGGCGCCTGTGCGATCCATGCCGGCACATCCTCGCATGGATCGCCGACGCGCTGGTCGGGGAATTCGCCGCCATAGACGTGCAGCGTGTAGACCGTGTCGTGCCGCGACAGGTTGCGGCAGCGGTGCGCCCGCGTCGCGTCGCGCTCGAACCAGCCGGCGTCGCCCGGGCCCAGCCAGTCGCGGGTCAGCGCGGTGAGTTCGCCGTTGTGCGGATCGCGTCGGTAGGACTGCCATTCCAGCGCGCCGTGCAGCGGCACTTCCAGCCCCCAGCGGTCGGCGTGGAAAAGCAGCGGCATGCGCTGGCCGGGCGACCAGGCGCGCACCATCACGTTCAACGACGGCAGGCGGCGTTCCGCGAGCAGCCAGCGGCCGCTGCGGCGGCGGCGCCGGTGCATGGTGGCGAGGCGGACGGAAAGCGCGGAGCCTTCCAGATGCACGACGCGCCCGAGTTCGCGCGCCATCGTCGCCAGGTCGGGGTGTTCGATGCGTCCGTATTCCAGCGCGATGTCGCGCAAGGTCTTCAAGCTGTGCACGTACTTGCCCATGCGGAGCTCGGCGATTCAACGGCGGACAAGTGGAGCATGCACGCCGTTAAACGGCCGTAAGAGCAGCGCCATCGCGGCATGAACGTCAACGCTGCGTGATGCGCGTGCGCAAACCGCACAGGACCCGGCGCGCATGCATGCCGCCGGGTCCTGCGTTTTCCGCGCATGAACCCGCGCTACAGGTTCTGCAACACGAAGTTCACCGGCACCCTGGCCCACGCGCGCACCGCGTGGCCATCCACCATCGCGGGCTGGAAGCGCCAGTGCGCCAGCACCTGTTCGCGCGCGCTGCGGTCGAGCACGGCGTGCCCGCTGCCGCGTTCGACTTCGACCCGCACCGGCGTGCCGGTCTCGTCCACCAGCACGCGCAGCAGCACCGTGCCCTGCAGGCGCTCGCGCAAGGCCTGCAGCGGGAACTGCAGCGGCGCCGAGCGGTAGGCGAGCGTGGCCTCGACCGGCGCCGGGGTGTCGGTCGCCACCGGTGCGGGGCCGGGCGGCGCCACCGTGGGCATGGGCTGCTTGCCGTCGGTGGTCGGGACCGGCGCAGGAGGCGCGACATCGGGTCGCGGCTGCACGTGCACCGGCACCGGCGGTGGATGCGGCAACGGCTTCAGTTCGATCGGCGGGGGCGGCGGCACCGGTGGCGGCGGGTCGATGAACACCACCTGGGGCACCGTGGCCAGCGTATGCGCCAGCGCCAGTGCCTGCGGTGCGAGCGGGCGGGTGAGGAACAGCAGGGCCGCGAGGTTCAACGCGATGGCCGCACTGAGCGCGGCGATGCGCGCGGCATCGGGGTGGGGACGAGCAGCAACAGCCAGGCCAGCGGACGACATGGGCGACCTCCTGACGGCGTTTCGTTTTCGGGTTGTGGCGTCGGCGACGCTGCATGCGCAGGGGGACCGTCGTGGACGCGGCCTGAGCCTATGCCTGGGCCCGGTCGTGCGCAAGTGGACGGCCGGGCGCCAGGCGCGATGGCCGCATGCTGGACATCGCGCTATGCTGCAATGCGATATCCGCCGCTCCGCCGGAGTCGCCATGACCGCCGCCCTCGCCACCCTGCCGCGCTACAGCCGCGGCGACGAACTCGCCAGCAGCCTGCTGCACGGCCTCGGCATCGTGCTGAGCATCGGCGGCCTCGCCACCCTGGTGGCGTTCGCGGCGCTGGGCGGCGATGCGCGCGCGGTGACGGCCAGCGCGGTATACGGCGTCACCCTGGTGCTGCTTTACACCGCCTCCACGCTGTACCACGCGGTTCCCGTGCCCGCGGCCAAGCCGCTGCTGCGCACGCTGGACCACATCGCGATCTACCTGCTGATCGCCGGCACCTACACGCCGTTCACCCTGATCGCGCTGCCGGGCGCGTGGGGCTGGAGCCTGTTCGCCGCGGTGTGGGCGCTGGCATTCGTGGGCAGCGTGCTGGAGCTGGGCTGGTTCCGCCGCTACCGCAAGCTCGCGGTGCTGCTGTACGTGGGCATGGGCTGGATCGGCATCCTGGCGTTCAAGCCGCTGGCCGCGCACCTGCAGGCCGGCGGCATGGCGCTGGTGATCGGCGGCGGCGTCGCCTACACCCTGGGCGTGCCGTTCTACCTGTGGCGCAAGCTGCCGTACCAGCACACGCTGTGGCACGCCTTCGTGCTCGCCGGCAGCGTGCTGCACTACTTCGCGGTGCTGCTGTACGTGCTGCCCGCGGCGGCCTAGCCGAACAGCATCGCCGCGCCGAACAGCCCGACCATCACCAGCGAGATCACCAGCTTCACCAGCGTGCCCAGCAGCAGGCCGATCCAGGTGCCGACGCCCACGTGGGCCGAGCGCAGCACGCTGGTGCCGGAAGCCAGTTCGCCGAGCAGCGCGCCCGCGAACGGGCCCAGCAGGATGCCGGGGATGCCGAAGAACATGCCGACGATGGTGCCCAGCGAGGCGCCCCACAACGCGTGCTTGCTGGCACCCACGCGCTTCGCGCCCAGCGTGCCGGCGACGAAGTCCACGATCACGCCCGCCGTGCCCAGCGCACCGATCAGCAGCAGCCACCACAGGCCCAGGTGGCGGTAGTTGTCCACCGCGGCGATCAGCCAGATGCCGCCGAAGACCATGGGAAGGCCGGGCAGCGCGGGCAGGATCGCGCCGGCGAGGCCGCCCACGATCAGCACCCCGCCCAGCGTGTAGAACATGATGTCGAACAGCATGGGGGCTCCTGGGGATCGGGTTCCTGCGATCGTCCCTGATCGCGAAGGTCAAACGGGCGGCCATCCATGGCCGCGGTGTTCAAGGACGCAGGCGCTGGGTGAGGCCGCGCAGGAAGTGCCGCAGCAACTGGTCGCCGCAGGGGCGGTAGTTGGGATGGTCGGGCTTGCGGAACAGCGCGGTGAGTTCCGACTTCGACAGCGGGAAGCCCGCGGCGTCGAGGATCGCGTGCATGTCGTCGTCGCGCAGCTCGAATGCCACGCGCAGCTTCTTCAGCACGAGGTTGTTGCCGACGCGCTTCGCCACCGGCGGCGGCGGGCGGGTTTCGTCGCGCCCGCGCAACTGCGTCACCAGGCCGTCGAGGAAGTGCGCCATCACCTTGTCGGGGCAGTCGCGGTAGCCGGGCTCGTCGTCCTTCTTCAGGTAGGCGTCGATGTCGGCCTGCGGCACCGTGAGGCCGGCCAGCGCGGCGATGGCCGCGAGCTTGCCGTCGGGCAGGTCCAGCATGTAGCGGACGTTGCGGAGGATGTCGTTGTTGATCATGAGGGGGATTGTATCGGGGGCTTGCACTTGGGCAGAGGGTCTCTGCTCCTTCGTGTATGGATTGTGTGGGTTACGTGGAGTTCCAAAGCGGTTTCGTGTGCTTCTTGGCGTCTCGGCTACTTTTCCCTTGTAGGCATAAATTGAAGCGGTTTCGTGCGCCCGTTGGGCGCGCGAGCTACTTCTCTTTTGCTTGTCCAAAAGAGAAGTAGCCAAGAGAAAACGACACCCCGCGGCGGCGCTTGCCGGGCATCCATGCCCGGCAAGTGCGTGAGCCGCGGCCGGGCTTTTCGAGCGGGCATCCTGCCCGCGCGAAAAGGCATCGCCATCCATGGCGCTGCCCGCTGCGCGGCCTGATCGTCCACGGCTCACCGCCGCCGAGGGGGCCCGGAAAAGCAGGCGCGCATCGTGCGCGCCAGAAGCAACTGCAAATGCAAAAGCGAAGCGCCGCGAGTATGCGGCGCTTCGCTTTTGATTCTGATCGTCATCCCAGCGAAAGCTGGAGGCGCTTCACAACAGCGAAGCTGGTCATCCAGTGCCTGCACGCCACGGAACGCCAAGGCGCTGGATTCCTGCTTGACCGGCCCTTCGGCCGTTGAAAGCCGCAGGAATGACTAGCGAACCGCAGGAATGACGAGCAGAGAGTCGATTAACCAGACCTTCCTTGGCTCTGGCTGTGCCCTGCTTTTGCTTCTGCGCGCCGGGAGCGCGCTGCTTTACCGGGGCGCGCCATCGGGGTGTCGTTTCCTCTTGGTTACTTCTCCTTTGGACAAGCAAAGGAGAAGTAACTCGGGCGTCCAAAGGACGCACGAAACCGCTTTTGTCGCTTGCGATCGCACAAGCAAAAAGGGTTGGCCCACAAAACTGGCGCGCATAAAACAAACGGGGCGCCAGATGGCGCCCCGTATTCACATCGTCCCGCCAATCCTCAATTCGGCTGTGCCAGGTCGTCCAGCAGCGCCTTGAGGAAGCGTGCCGCCTCGCCGCCGGTGGCCGCGCGGTGGTCGAAGGTGAGGGAGATCGGCATGCGGCGGTGGACTTCGATGCCGCCCATCACGGCGACCACGTCGTGGCACAGCTTGCCGGCGCCGATGATGGCGACGGTGGGCGGCACGACCACCGGGGTGGCGTAACGGCCGGCGAACATGCCGAAGTTGGAGAGGCTGATGGTGTAGCCGGATAGTTCCGAGGCGGGGATGGTGCGGTCCTCGACCGCGGTGCGCAGGCGCTTGATCGCGGCGCGGATGCCGGCGCCGTCGAGCACGTCGGCGTTGCGCAGGGCCGGCACGAACAGGCCGTCGTCGGTGTCCACGGCGATGCCGATGTCCACGTGCGGATGCAGGGTGCGGGTGAGGTTCTTGCCGTCGAACCAGGCGTTGAGCGCCGGCACCGCCTTGCAGGCCGCGACGATGGAGCGGATCAGGCGCGCGGTGATGTCCTGCTTGCCGATCCAGGCGTGCAGGTCGGCGTCGTCCACAAGGGTGGTGGGCACCACGTTGGCGTGGGCTTCGGCCATCACGCGCGCCATGTTGCGGCGTACGCCCTTCAACTGTTCGGGCTGGCCGCTGGCGTGCACGCCCGGGGGCGCGGTGCGCACCGGCTTGCCGGCCAGCCCGAACAGTTGAAGGGCGTAC
>NZ_NJIC01000018.1:0-36770 GCF_013620825.1 Rhodanobacter sp. PCA2
GCGCCGCCTCGGTGCCGGCCGCCAACCCGGCTGTCGCGACCGCGGCGAGCTCGGCGAAACCGGAGGCCGGCCCGGCCGGCGCAGCGACCGCCGCCGCGACCAGTCAGCCGGCACCGGCTGCCGCGCAGGTCCGCACCACGCCGGTCAAGCCGACTGCGATCAAGCCGGCCGCGCCGGCCCCCGAGGAGCCCTGGTACAGCCAGCTCTGGGTGCAGGCGCTGGGCGGCGCGGTCGTCGTGTTGCTGTTGCTCGGCGCGCTGCTTGGCCGCCGCAAGGCGAAGCCCGCCGCCGCGCAGGCGCCGAAGCTGGCGCCGTCGCTGGCCGACCGTTTCGGCGGTGGCGCGCCGGCCGACGGCGACGACGACCAGAACCTGCTGCTGGACCAGCTGGCCGAACACCCCGACGACATCGGCCTGCACCTGGAACTGGTGAGCCTGTATTACGGCCGTCGCGACGTGGAGCATTTCGAGGCGGCGGCGGAAGCCATGCACGCCCACGTCACCGATCCGCGCCAGGAAGAGTGGCAGGAAGTGCTGCACATGGGCGAAGACCTGGTGCCGGGCCACCCGCTGTTCGCCGCGCATGGCGGCCTGTCGGCCGACGAGCTGGAAGCGCACCACGGTTTCGACATCGACCGCTACGCCGCCGAGCCCGTCGCCACCGCTGCGGTCGCGACGCCTGCGCCCGCGCCGCCGCCGCTGCCCGCCAATCCGGTGACGGTGAGCGAGTACAACTTCAACTTCGACCTCTCGCCGGCACAGAAGCGGGCCGAAGAGGGCAACACGGCCGCGGCGCAGCAGGCCCCGGTGCACCACCTGGCGGACGAGGATGCGGCCACGCCGCACGAAGCGGCGTCCAGCTGGCACTTCGAGGAACCGGAAGTGCAGATCCAGCCGAATGGGCACGACATCGAGCCGCGCGACTTCAGCGACGATCCGGTGGACACCAAGCTCGACCTGGCCCGTGCCTACCTGGACATGGGCGACGCCGAGGGCGCCCGCGCCATGCTGGAAGAGGTGCTGCACGAGGGCAGCCAGATGCAGCGCGACGTGGCCAAGCGCATGATCGAGGACCTGCACTGAGCAGAGCCCGGCGTGCGCGGACTCCGAACGGGCCGGCCATGCCGGCCCGTTTTCGTTGCGGCCTGCTACGCTCATCGCTTTGAATCGACAGCAGCATCCATGCGCATCGCCCTGGGCATCGAATACGACGGCACCGACTTCCTCGGCTGGCAGCGCCTCAGCCACGGCAGCACGGTGCAGGGCGCGGTGGAAGAGGCCTTGTCGAAGGTGGCGGCGCAGCCGGTCGCGGTGACCTGCTCGGGCCGTACCGATGCCGGCGTGCATGGCCGTTGCCAGGTGGTGCATTTCGATGCGCCGGTGGAACGCGAGATGCGCGGCTGGCTGCTGGGCGCCACCTCCAACCTGCCGCCCAGCGTGGCCGTGCTGTGGGCGCAGCCAGTGGCGGAGGATTTCCACGCGCGCTTCTCCGCGCGCAGCCGGCGCTACCGCTACACCATCCTCAATCGGCCAGTGCGCGCGGCACTGGATGCGCGCTACGTGAGCTGGGAGCGCCAGCCGCTGGACGCCGCGCGCATGCACGAGGCCGCACAGGCGCTGCTCGGCGAGCACGATTTCTCCGCATTCCGCGCGATCTCCTGCCAGGCCGCGCATCCGCGTCGCTGCGTGCTGGCGGTGGGCGTGCAGCGCGTGGGCGAGCAGGTGATCGTGGAGATCGAGGCGAACGCCTTCCTGCACCACATGGTGCGCAACATCGTCGGCTCGCTGCTGCCGGTGGGCCGCGGCGAGCAGCCCGTCGCATGGATCGGCGAACTGCTGGCCGGGCGCGACCGCGAGGTGGCCGGGCCTACCGCGCCGTCGTCGGGGCTGACCTTCATCGGGCCGCGCTACGAAGCGCACTGGGGCCTGCCGGCCGAGGTGAGCCAGCCATGACGCGCATCAAGTGCTGTGGCATGACCCGCGTCGAGGATGCGTTGCTGGCCGCGCAACTCGGCGCCGACGCGATCGGCCTGGTGTTCACCGCGCGCAGCCGGCGACGCGTTTCCGTGGCGCAGGCGCAGACCATCGTGCGCGCGCTGCCGCCGTTCGTGGGCACGGTGGCGCTGTTCATGGACGACACGCCGGCGCTGGTGGAGGAAGTCATCGCCACCGTCGCGCCGGACCTGCTGCAGTTCCACGGCGACGAGTCCGACGAATGGTGCGCGCAGTTCGGCCGCCGCTACCTCAAGGCCATCGCGATGGGCGAGGGCGCCGCCGCGTTGCGGCGCCTGCGCGAGCATCCGCGCGCCGCCGCGCTGCTGCTGGACGGCCATGGTCTGGGCGAGGCGGGCGGCAGCGGCAAGGCGTTCGACTGGTCGCTGATGCCGAAGGACCTGGCGCAACCGCTGGTGCTGGCCGGTGGCCTGCATGCCGGCAACGTCGCCGAGGCGATCCGCGTCGCGCGGCCCTGGGCGGTGGACGTGGCCAGTGGCGTGGAGTCGGCGCCGGGGATCAAGGACGCCGACAAGCTGCGGGATTTCATCGCGGCGGTGCGCGCCGCTGACGCGTGTGGAAGCCGGATCTGAGCACGGGTCCGGAGGGCTGTAGTCGAACGCGGCGACATGCGTTGCGCCCCTTGGGGAAGGTCTGCTCGCTCGTCATTCCTGCGAAGGCAGGAATCCAGTGCCTTGGTGTTCGGTGGCCTGCAGGCACTGGATGACCGGCTTCACTGCCGTGAAATGCCTCCAGCCTTCGCAGGAATGACGGGCAAACTCAGACCATCCCAGGCGGGGATATCGATCACGCCTCGACCAGCTCGCCGCGCAGCCAGTCGGCCAGCGCGGCGAGGCGCGCATCGTCCACGCGGTGCGCCGAGACCAGTGCCCAGCGCGCGGAAGTTTCGCGGAAGCCCCAGGGCGCCAGTAAACGTCCGCTGGCGAGGTCGTCGGCCACCAGTGGTTGTGGTGCGATGGCCACGCCCAATCCGGCCGCGGCGGCTTCGAGCAGGAAGTAGAGATGGGGCAGGGCTTGCGCCTGCTGCAGCGATTCGGGCGGCAGGTCCATCGCCCGGGCCCACTCCGGCCAGGCTTGCGGGCGCGAGGCGGTGTGCAGCAGCGGTTCGTCGCACAGCGCGGCGGCCGGCTGTTCGCGCAGGCGGTCGGCGCCGGGATAGCGCGGGCTGAGCACCGGGCCGATGCGTTCCGGCGCCAGTTCGTGCACCTGCCAGCCGGCGGGCCAGGGCGGCGCCGCCAGCAGCAGGGCAGCGTCCACATCGGCCAGATGATCGACGACCGGCTCCTCCTGCACGGCCAGGTGCAGGGTCAGCGAGGGCAGGTCGTGGCGCAGGCGTTCCAGCCGCGGGATCATCCAGCGCGCCAGCACGCTGCCCGAGCAACCGAGCACGAAGGCTGTGCCGCCGCGTTGCCGCTTCAGTTGCAGCCAGCCTTCGCGCAATTGCCCGAACGCGGCGCTGCATTGCTCGCGCAACTGCTGCCCGGTCGCGGTGAGCGCGACGCCGCGACCCTGGCGGGCGAACAGCGGCTGGCCCAGGGCTTCCTCCAGCGCGCGCACCTGGCGGCTCACGGCGCCGTGGGTCACATGCAGCTCCTGCGCGGCGAGACTCATGCTGCCCAGCCGCGCGGCGGCCTCGAAGGCGCGCAAAGCATTCAGCGAGGGCAGGTCGCGATCCGACATGCTGTGAGTCTAGCTCAAGTGTGGCTGCGATCTTTTCGCTTTTTCATGCGATACCGAGGCGCTATGGTGTGAGCCTGTCGCCGTTGCTTCCGTTGGAGCCGCCATGCCCGAGATCCGGGATTTCCACGCTTTTCCCGATGCCCAGGGTCGCTTCGGCCAGTTCGGCGGCAGCTTCGTCGCCGAGACCCTGATGGCGCCGCTGGCCGAGCTGACCGAGGCCTACCTGCGCCTGCGCAAGGATCCGGCCTTCGTCGCCGAACTGGACCGCGACCTCACGCATTACGTGGGCCGGCCCAGCCCGGTCTATTTCGCGGAGCGGCTGACGAAGCACGTGGGCGGCGCACGTATCCTGCTCAAGCGCGAGGACCTGAACCACACCGGCGCGCACAAGATCAACAACACCGTGGGTCAGGCGCTGGTGGCGCGGCACATGGGCAAGACCCGCATCATCGCCGAGACCGGCGCCGGCCAGCACGGCGTGGCCAGCGCCACGGTGGCGGCGCGGCTGGGCCTGAAGTGCGTGGTCTACATGGGCGCCACCGACATCGAGCGGCAGAAGATCAACGTCTACCGCATGAAACTGCTCGGCGCCGAGGTGGTGCCGGTGACCTCGGGCTCGAAGACGCTGAAGGACGCGCTGAACGAGGCCATGCGCGACTGGGTCACCAACGTGGCCGACACCTTCTACATCATCGGCACCGTGGCCGGTCCGCACCCGTACCCGCTGATGGTGCGCGACTTCAACGCCATCGTCGGTCGCGAGGCCCGCGCGCAACTGCTGGAGCAGTACGGCCGGCTGCCCGACGTGCTCACCGCCTGCGTGGGCGGCGGCTCCAATGCGATCGGCCTGTTCCACGCCTTCCTCAATGACCGCGACGTGCGCATCGTGGGCGCCGAGGCGGCCGGCGAGGGCATCGCCACCGGCCGTCACGCGGCATCGCTGGCGGCGGGCCGGCCCGGCGTGCTGCACGGCAACCGCACCTACGTGCTGTGCGACGACGACGGCCAGATCACTGAGACGCATTCGGTGTCGGCCGGCCTCGACTATCCGGGCGTGGGTCCCGAGCATGCGTTCCTGAAGGACGCCGGTCGCGCCGAATACGTGGGCGTGACCGACGACGAGGCATTGGCGGCCTTCCACCTGCTGGCGCGCACCGAGGGCATCCTCGCCGCGCTGGAATCCAGCCACGCGGTGGCGCAGGCGATCAAGCTGGCGCGCGAGTACCCGCCGGACGGCATCGTGCTGTGCAACCTCTCCGGCCGCGGCGACAAGGACGTGCACACCATCGCCGCACGCGAAGGAGTGCAGGTATGAGCACGGGATTCGTGAGGCAGGATTCGGGATTCGGCAGCCACGCGCGATCCCGCCATGCATGCGTTGCGCGCAGGCCGATCGCGTTCGCCTGCTTGTCGTCAGTCGTCCGCGTCCCCTTCGAGTAAACGCATCATGTCGAATCCCGTATCCCGCATTCCGAGTCCCGGCGCCCAGCGCATCGACCGCCGCTTCGCCGCGCTCAAGGCCGCCGGCCGCACCGGCCTGATCCCCTTCGTCACCGCGGGCGATCCTTCGCCCGAGCACGCGGTGGCGCTGATGCATGCGCTGGTCGAGTCCGGTGCCGACCTGATCGAACTGGGCGTGCCGTTCTCCGATCCGATGGCCGACGGCCCGGTGATCCAGCACGCCAGCGAGCGCGCCATCGCCAAGGGCGTGGGGCTGGCCGGCGTGCTCGGCTGGGTGGCCGGGTTCCGCCAGCGCGACAAGGACACGCCGGTGGTGCTGATGGGCTACCTGAACCCCATCGAGATCCATGGCTATGCGCGTTTCGCCGCCGAAGCCGTGCAGGCCGGCGTGGACGGCGTGCTGCTGGTGGATTGCCCGCTGGAAGAGTCGGCCGTGCTGGCGCCGCTGCGCGAGGCGGGCCTCAGGCAGATCCTGCTTGCCGCGCCCACCACGGCGCCCGCGCGCCTGGAAAAGCTGTGCGAGGCGGCCGAGGGTTTCCTCTACTACGTGTCGTTCGCCGGCATCACCGGCGCCGCGCGCTTGAGCACCACGGACATCGCCGCGCGCGTGGCGGACCTGCGCGCGCATGCGAAGGCGCCGGTGGCCGTGGGCTTCGGCGTGCGCGATGCGGAAAGCGCGAAGGCCATCGCCGGCTTCGCCGATGCGGTGGTGATCGGCAGCGCGCTGGTGGAGCGCCTGGCGGGAGCGGCTTCGGCGGAGGAGATCGCCGCGCGCGTGGCGGCATTCCTGCGGCCGGTGCGGGAAGCGCTCGACGCACGCTGAGCCGCGTTCGTCAGCGGCTTTCCCGCGCGCGGATCAGTTCGAGCACCCTGGTCGCGTCCGCCGGCGTGGCCGGGTTGTACACCACCATGCCGAGGTCGGGTCGGCCGTCCACCGAGAAGGACGAGTATTCCAGCGCGATTTCGCCCGCCTGCGGATGGGTGAACAGCTTGCGGCCCCCGCCGAAGTGGCCCACGTCGCTGTCGCGCCACATGGCCGCGAATTCGG
The DNA here is from genome assembly GCF_013620825.1 of Rhodanobacter sp. PCA2. GTDB lineage: Bacteria > Pseudomonadota > Gammaproteobacteria > Xanthomonadales > Rhodanobacteraceae > Rhodanobacter_A. Next base: position 6,202 of record NZ_NJIC01000018.1, read on the forward strand.
GGCTGTGCCGTTCGAGTTCGTCGATCAGGGCGCGCACGTTTTCCGATGCGCCCGCGCCCGTGCGCATCATGTCGGCACGGAACACCGCCACGGCGGAGCGCGCCACGCTTTCCCAGTCGTGTTGCGCCGCGCGTACGCGCGGATCGCGGAACAGCATGCGCAACACGTTGCGCTGGTCGGGCGCGAGCTTGCCGTAGTCCGAAAGGACTGCGGCCGCGGCGCGGTTCCATGCCACCACGTCCCAGGTGGTGGTCTTGATCATCGCCGGGCTGCATTCCAGCGCGTCCAGCACGCGTTGCAAGCGGGGCGCGACGTCGCCGGCCGGCTGGAAACGGGCTTCCGGCAGATGCCCCAGGGCGAGCAGGAACAGGTGCTCGCGCTCGACCCCTTCGAGTTGCAAGGCAACTGCGATGCGCTCCAGCGCGTCGGGCGAGGGAGCGCCGCCGCGGCCCTGTTCCAGCCACGTATACCAGGTCACGCTGACGTGGGCGCGCTGCGCCACTTCCTCGCGCCGCAGCCCGGGCGTGCGGCGCCGCTCCAGCGGCAGGCCGAGGGCAGCCGGATCGAGCTTCGTGCGCCGGGCCTTGAGGTAGGCCCCCAGCGGATTGGGCTCCAAGATCGATGGCGGTTTCCTGTTAGTGCTCATACCCGTATGACGTCACGGCTTCATCGGCAGATTGGTGGTGCAGATAGTAGCGGCCCATCCATCCACGGCAGAGGGTCGTTCCATGCGCGTATTCGTTACTGGCGCCACCGGTTTCATCGGCTCGGCCATCGTCGCGGAGCTTCTCCGCGCCGGGCATCAGGTGCTCGGACTGACGAGGTCGGGTGCCGGCGCACAGGCATTGGCGGCGGCAGGCGCCGAGGTGCATCGCGGCGACCTCGAAAACCCGGACAGCCTGCGTCGTGGTGCGGCCAGGGCGGAGGGCGTGATCCATTGCGCCTTCGACCACGATTTCGCCAACTTCGCGGCCAACTGCGAAAAGGACCAGCGCGCCATCGAGGCGCTCGGCGCCGCGCTCGTGGGAACCGACCATCCGCTCATCGTCACATCCGGCGTCGGCATGGGCCAGGCCGTGCCTGGCCAGCTTGCCACCGAGGACGCGTTCGACGCCGAGGGGCCCAATCCCCGGAAGCTCTCGGAACTGGCCGCCGCGGCGGTGGCCGCAAGCGGCGTCAACGTATCGGTGATGCGCCTGCCGCAGGTGCACGACGTGAACCGGCATGGCCTCGTCAGCTATCTGATTGCGCTGGCGCGCGAGAAGGGCGTGTCCGCCTGGGTGGACGAGGGGCACAACCGCTTTTCGGCGGTGCATGTACTCGATGCCGCGCGGCTCTACCGGCTGGCGCTGGAACGGCGGGAATCCGGCGCCCGCTACCATGCGGTGGCCGAGGAAGGCGTGGCATTGCGCGACATCGCGCAGGTCATCGGCCAGGGCCTGAAGGTGCCGGCGGTTTCCTTGCCTGCCGACGAGGCAGCGGCCCATTTCGGCTGGGTGGCGATGTTCGCGGGCGTCGACCTCGCGGCGTCCGGCACGTGGACGCGGCAGCATCTGGGATGGGAGCCGCACGGTCCCGGCATGTTGACGGACCTCGCCGGGCACTTCGCGGCCTGAAAGCGCGACGCGCCCGGCGGTCGCCCGTCTGGCGCATGGCGCGTGGCTCCACACGCGCGCGTCCGGAGCGGTGTGGGGTTCTCGGCTAGAATGCGTGCTTCACCAGAGGCGTCGCTATGAACTGGCTGCAGAAAATCATGACCCCGCGGACGCGAACCTCCGCCCCGGCCGCCGGCAAGGGCAAGGTGCCGGAAGGCGTGTGGGAGAAGTGCGCCGGCTGCGGTTCGGTGCTGTACAAGCCGGAGCTGGAGCGCAACCTGATGGTCTGCCCCAAGTGCGGGCACCATCACGCGATCCGCGCGCGCTCGCGGCTGCTCGCGCTGCTGGACGAAGGTTCGACGCAGGAGCTGTGGCCGGGCATGGAGGCCACCGATCCGCTCAAGTTCCGCGACTCCAAGAAGTACCGCGACCGCATCGTCGCCTCGCAGAAATCCAGCGGCGAGAAGGATTCCCTCATCGCGATGAGCGGCCGCCTCAAGGGTCGCCCGCTGGTCGCCACCGCGTTCGAGTTCGCGTTCGTGGGCGGCTCGATGGGTTCGGTGGGCGGCGAGAAGTTCGCCCGTGCCGGCGAGCGTGCGCTGGCCGAACGCAGCGCGCTGGTCTGCTTCTCAGCCAGCGGCGGCATGCGCATGCAGGAAGGCCTGTACTCGCTGATGCAGATGGCCAAGGCCTCGGCCGTGCTGGCGAAGCTGCGCGACGCCGGCGTGCCCTACATCAGCGTGCTGACCAACCCGTCCACCGGCGGCGTCTCCGCCAGCCTCGGCATGCTCGGCGACATCAACATCGGCGAGCCGAAGGCGCTGATCGGCTTCGCCGGCCCGCGCGTGATCGAACAGACCGTGCGCGAGACCCTGCCCGAAGGCTTCCAGCGCGCCGAGTTCCTGCTGGAGCACGGCGCCATCGACATGATCGTCGACCGCCGCGAGATGCGCGACAAGCTGGCCGACCTGCTCGGCCTGCTGATGAAGGCCCCGCGCGCGGCGTGATGTATTGCGGAAGCCGGATCGCACGATGCCGCCCACGGGCGGCATCGTCTTTTCAGTCGCTGCATTCCATGTGCCGGTTTTCCACAGCGCGTGTGGACGAGGGCTGGACAAGGCTGTGGACAAACGCGCTTGCCGGCTTTGCCGACAGGCACTTGGCACAGGTTGCCGAAATATTGCGCAGCATCGGTGCGCGTTTTCCACAGCGGCAGTGGAAGCAGCTGGGCAAAGCCTGTGGATAGATGCGCCAAGTGTCTGACGCGAAAACCGCACGCGACGCCTTGCGCAGGAATTGCTCAGACGAGGGCGGTCGCGCTGTGCACCAGCCACAGCGAGAGCGTGCCGAGCGCGCCGCCGATGCCGATCGCGGCAAGCACGTCGCTGGGGTAGTGCAGGCCCAGGATCACCCGCGAGGCGGCGATCAGTGCGGTGAACGGCACCAGCAGCGGCGCCAGCAGCGGAAACCACGCCAGCGCCACGATGGTGAAGCTCACCGCCTGCAGGGTGTGGCCCGAGGGGAAGCTGAACTCGTCCAGCGGCGGCACGTGCGCGATCACGCCCGGGCAGGCGCGGAACGGCCGCGGCCGGTGCGTGTACTTCTTCAGCACGCGGTACAGCAGCAGGGCGACCAGGCCGGTGACGGCCATGTGCGAGGCGGCCTGCAGTCCGCGCAGGCCTTCCAGCAGGGCCAGCACCAGCATCAGCGCGTACCAGAAGATGCCGTCGCCGAGCCGGCTGATGGTGCCGAAGAAGATTCCCACCGCGCGGCGCGTGCCCCAGCGGTTTGCCGCCACGCAGACGCGGCGGTCGAAGGCGAGGCGGGGCAGTTCAGGCGTGGACGGCAACGGTGTCGTGTTCATGGTTGCGCTCCTCGGCAAGTTCGCGCAGCACGGTTTCGAATTCGCGGATCACTCGTTCCGGTGACAGGCGCGCCATGCTCTCGTGGGCACGGCGGCCCATGTGACGGAGCAGGCCGGGATTGCTCGCCAGCCGCACCGTCGCCTCGACGAACTCGGCCTCGCAGCCGGGCGCGATCCGGTAGCCGTTGTAGCCGTCGCGCAGGTGCTCGCGCGCCGCGCCCTCGTGGTAGGCCACCACCGGCAGGCCGCTGGCCAGCGCTTCCAGGATCACGTTGCCGAAGGTTTCGCTGAGGCTGGGGAACGGGAACAGGTCCGCGCTGGCGACGTGCCGCGCCAGCGCCTCGCCGCGCTGCATGCCGGCGAAGATGAAGTCGGGATGCGCCGCCTGCAGCGCGGCGCGGGCCGGGCCGTCGCCCACCCACAGATAGCGCATCGCGGGCTGCTTGCGCTGCGCGGCGCGGAACGCCTGCACCGCGAGGTCGAGGTTCTTTTCCGGGGCGATGCGGCCCACGTACAGCATCACCGGCGTGCCCGCATCGACACCCCATTGCGCGCGCAGTGCCGGATCGCGCCGGCCGGGGTGGAACAGTTGCGTGTCCACCGCACGACGCAGCACGCGTGCGTTGTCCACGCCGAGCGAGGTGAGTTCCTGCGCCAGCGCCTCGGTGGGCACCAGGGTGGCCACGGCACGGCGGTGGAAGCGGCGCAGGTGGTTGCGCACCACCGGGGTCAGCCAGCGCAGCCCGTAGTGGCTGGCGTAGCTGTCGAAACGCGTATGGAAGCCGGTCGCGACCGGGATGCGCAGGGCATTCGCGGTACGCAGCGCCGACCAGCCCAGCGGGCCTTCGGTGGCGACGTAGATGGCGTCGGGGCGCTGTTCCGTCCAGCGTTCGCGCATCGCGTCGCCGGCGGGCAGGCCGAAGCGCAGCCCCGGGTAGCGCGGCAGCGCCACGCCACGGGTGAACAGGGTCTCGAACTGCGGATCGGCCACGGTCTGCTGGGCCTGGCGCGGGCGTACCACGTCGACGGCATGGCCGTGCGCGGCCAGCCCGGCGGCAAGGCCGTGGACGGTGAGCGCGACGCCATTGATCTCCGGCGGCCAGGTTTCGCTCACGATGCCTATGCGCATGTCGGCTGTCCTCGCTTTACCTGTACGCAGCTTCGGCTCGCAGGTTTGCGCGGTGGTGGCGGATGCGTGACGCGGGGATGACGATGCCCCGGTCCGCGCCCTGGCCGCTATCGGCTAAAATGCCGCGTTCATTCGCGCAACCAAAGCCTCCCATGACCGTCCGCACCCGCTTTGCCCCCAGTCCCACCGGCTTCCTGCACATCGGCGGCGCGCGCACCGCGCTGTATTGCTGGCTGGAGGCGCGGCGGCGCGGCGGCGAATTCGTGTTGCGCATCGAAGACACCGACCGCGAGCGTTCCACCGACGAAGCCGTGCAGGCGATCCTCGACGCGATGGCCTGGCTGGACCTGTCCGCCGACGAGGCGCCGGTCTACCAGACGAAACGCCTGTCCCGTTACAAGGAAGTGGCCGACCGCCTGCTGGCCGAGGGCAAGGCCTACTACGCCTACGAGAGCAAGGAGGAGATCGAGGCGATGCGCGAGGCCGCCATGGCGAAGGGCGAGAAGCCCCGCTACAACGGCTACTACCGCGACCGCAACGAACCGTACCGCGAGGACTCGAACCGGGTGATCCGCTTCCGCAACCCGCTGGAAGGCGCGGTGGTGTTCGAGGACAAGGTGAAGGGCCGGGTGGAGTGGTCCAACGCCGAGCTGGACGACCTCGTCATCTTCCGCTCCGACGGCTGGCCCACCTACAACTTCGCCGTGGTGGTGGACGACATCGACATGGGCATCACCGAGGTGATCCGCGGCGACGACCATGTCAACAACACGCCGCGCCAGATCAACATCTACCACGCGCTGGGCGCGGCGGTGCCGGAGTTCGCGCACCTGCCGATGATCCTGGACAAGGAGGGCAAGAAGCTCTCCAAGCGCACCAACTCGGTCAGCGTGATGGAGTACCGCGAGGAGGGCTACCTGCCGCACGCCATCCTCAATTACCTGGTGCGCCTCGGCTGGTCGCACGGCGACCAGGAGATCTTCTCGCGCGAGGAAATGATCCGCCTGTTCGACATCGCCGACGTCAACAAGGCCGCCTCGCGTTTCGACACCGAGAAGCTCAACTGGCTGAACCAGCATTACCTCAAGACCGACGATCCCGCGACGCTGGCGCCCGAGTTCGCATGGCACCTCGTGCGCGCCGGCATCGACGCGACGCACGGCCCGGCGCCCGCCGACGTGATCGTGGCGCTGCGCGACCGCGTGCACACGCTGAAGGAAATGGCCGAGCGCGCGAAGATCTGGTACGGCCCGATCGCCGAGTGGGACGACAAGGCCGTCGCCAAGCATCTGAAGAACGACAGCGCGGCCGCCGTGCTGGAAGCCGCCAAGGGCCTGCTGGCCGCCGTCGAATGGAAGCCCGAGCCGATCCACGGCGTGATCGAGCAGGTGGCCACCAGGCTGGAGCTGGGCATGGGCAAGATCGCCCAGCCGCTGCGCGTGGCGATGACCGGCACCCAGGTGTCGCCGTCCATCGACCACACCATCTACCTCGCCGGGCGCGACGAGGCGCTGCGGCGCATCGACCACGCGCTGGGCCTGGCGCGCGGCTGAGGCCAAAGGCGGGCAGGGCGCCATGCATGAGCTGCTCGCCCGCGCCATGCAAGGCGTCGATCCCGACGCGCCGGATGCGTTCTGGCAGGTGTTCCTCAACCTGTGGGCGATGGTGCCCTGGGCCGCGCTGTTCTGGTGGAACCTGCTGTTCGTGGCGGTGGGCGCGGTGCTGGGCTGGTGGCGCGGGCGACTGTGGGAAGGCGTGTTGTGGGCCTGGGTGCTGGGGCCGATCGGCTGGATCGTGCTGCTGCTGCGCCCGCGCGGCGGGCCACCGGCCGCGCCGCCGCCGTTGCCGCGTTGACTTGCCGCCGCGCGGCCTCATCTTCCGGTTGACGGGCCTGCATGTATGATCGCCCGCGAGGAGTATCCCTTGGCACACGACGCCGCCGGCAAACCGCACGTTCACCACTCACATCACCATGATGCGAAGGGTTTCGTGCGCGAGGTGGCCCACGTCAGCGAGGAGCGCGGCCTGCGCCTGACGCCGCTGCGCATGGAGGTGCTGGAACTGGTGGCCGCCGCGGTCAAGCCGGTGAAGGCCTACGACCTGCTCGACCAGCTGCGCGAAAGGCACGGCAACGCGGCGCCGCCCACGGTGTACCGCGCGCTGGATTTCCTGCTGGAGCAGGGCTTCATCCACAAGCTGGAATCGATCAACGCGTTCGTCTCCTGCCATCACCCGGCCGAGGCGCATCAGGTGCCGTTCCTGATCTGCGACGTCTGTTCCGGCGCCGAGGAAGTCTGCGACGAACGGGTCGCCGAACTGATCGAGGCCCAGGCCAGGGCGCTGGGTTTCCGTGCCCAGGCACAGACGCTGGAAGTGCACGGCGTCTGCAAGCGCTGCCACAAGTCCTGATAGGCCGTCGCGGCCAGCCGAGGCGGCCGGCTTGCGCGGCTCAATTGTTATAATGTAACATCGCAGCCATGGACACGATGGGACCTCCCGCCAAAGGCGACGGCATCCTGCTGGCCCCTCTTCCGGCGGGGTCTGCGCCCGCCGATGGCGCAACGAAAACCGTACGCTGGTGGCATCTGGCCGACCGCGTGGGGGCCACGGCCTCGTTCCTGTGCGCGATCCACTGTGCGCTGCTGCCGTTCGTGCTGACCGTGCTGCCCCTGCTGGGCCTGGGCTTCCTGGCCGGGCACGAGTTCGAGCGCGGCTTCGTGACGTTCGCCGCCACGCTGGCGCTGTTCGCCCTGATCGGCGGCTATCGCCGGCACCGGCGGCCATTGCCGCTGCTGCTGGCCATCCCGGGGCTGGCGCTGCTGCTGCTGGGCGTCACCTGGGCGACGGAATATTCGGTCGCCGTGCACACCGTGATGGTGACCTGCGGCGGCCTGCTGGTGGCCTCGGCGCATTTCGTGAACCTGTACCTCGATCGCCGGCATGGCCTCGCGCCTGCGCACGTGCATGGCCCGCAGTGCGCGCACTGAATCGCAAGGCGCGGTGATTGTGTAACGGCGCCCGCGCTTCCTAGCATGCACGCATGAGCGCAACCTCCACCTGCCAGCACGATCACGGGCATCCGCATTCGGCGGAATCGCACGATCACGATCACCACGATCATTCGTCGCACGCAGGCCTGCGCGGCCGCAAGCTGCTGCTGGCCTTCGTGCTGACCACGCTGACCATGGTGGCCGAAGTGGTCGGCGGCCTGTGGTCCGGCTCGCTGGCCCTGCTTACCGACGGCGGCCACATGATGGTCGACGCGCTGGCCTTGCTGATGGCCTTCGTGGGCGCACGCATGGCGCTGCGGCCGGCCGATGCGCGGCGCAGCTACGGCTACGGGCGCATGGAGGTGCTGGTCGGTTTCGTCAACGCGCTCAGCCAGTTCGTGCTGGTGGCCTGGGTGGTGTGGGAGGCGGTCCAGCGGCTGCTGCATCCCGGCGAGATCCTGTCCGGCATGATGCTGGTGGTGGCCATCGTCGGCCTGCTGGTGAACCTGCTGGTATTGCGCAGCCTGCACGGGCATGCGCACGACGACGTGAACATGGCCGGGGCAAGCCTGCACGTGCTGGGCGATCTGCTCGGTTCGGTGGCCGCGGTGCTGGCGGCCCTGGCGATACGGTTCCTCGGCTGGCTGTGGGCCGACCCGCTGCTGTCGCTGCTGGTGGCGGCGCTGATCCTGGTGAGTGCATGGCGCCTGCTGCGCCGCTCCGCCCACATCCTGCTGGAAGGCGTGCCGGACGGCATGGACAGCGCCGAGGTGGAGACGGCGCTGCGCGGCGCGGACGCCTCGATCCGCGGCATCCACCACCTGCACGTCTGGCAGCTCGCCTCCGGTTCGCGCATGGCCACGCTGCACGCGGAGCTGCACGATCCGGCCGCCGCCGCGCAGGCGCTGCGCGCGATCCACGGCGTGCTGGGCGAACGCTTCGGGATCCGGCACGTCACCGTGCAGGTCGATCCGGAGGAGTGCCTGGACCAGGCGCAGGGCTGCCAGGGCCACGGCCACGCCTGAGCCGGGCGCTCGGCTATGGCGCCGGCAGCGGCGCTGCTATCATGGCCGGCCACCACGCATCGAGGAGATTCCCATGGGCAAGGGCGATCGCAAGACCCGCCGCGGCAAGACCTATCGCGGCAGCTACGGCAACACCCGCGTGCACGGCGCGCAGCCGGCCGTGGCCGGCGCCAAGCCGACCGTGACCAAGCCGGCGGCCGCGAAGAAGGCCGCGCCGAAGAAGAAGTCGGCCTGAGCCGCAGCGACCACGCATCACCCGAAACCCCGCCTTGGCGGGGTTTTTTCATGGGCGCCTGCCTGACCGGCGACCGGGCTGCCGCGACCTGCTGAACGCCGTCCAGTGCCAGCCGCTTGCGGAGTAGGGCGACGATCCCTACAATGCGCACCACTGTACTAACGCGTTAATACATTATGAAACGTCGATCGCTGGATCCCGAGACGCCCGACGAGTCGGCCGAACTCAGCCTGTGCCAGGCGCTGCTGTCGCTGAAGAGCGTGGACGAGATGGATGCGTTCCTGCGCGACCTGTGCACGCCGGCCGAGCTGGAGGTGATGGTCGACCGCTGGCGCGTGGTGCCTTACCTGCTCGACGGCGTCGCCTACCGCGAGATCCACGAGCGCACCGCGGTGAGCATCACCACGATCGGCCGGGTGGCGCGCTTCCTCAATCAGGGCAATGGCGGCTACATGGCCGCCGCCGCACATGCTTCGCGCCGCCGCGCGGCAGCGAAGAGGGCACGCGCATGAAGCCACGCGACCGTTTGCGCATCGCGATGCAGAAATCCGGCCGGCTCACCGAGCCGGCGCTGGAGCTGCTCAAGCGTTGCGGCCTCACGTTCCGGCAGAGCCGCGACAAGCTGTTCTGCTTCGGCGAAGGCGAGCCGGTGGACCTGCTGCTGGTGCGCGACGACGACATCCCCGGGCTGATCGCGCAAGGCGTGTGCGAGCTGGGCATCGTGGGCCGCAACGTGCTGAACGAGTTCAGCATCACCGCCGGCAGCGAGAGCGAGCCGCTGGCCGAGTGGCGGCCGCTGGGCTTCGGGCGCTGCCGGCTTTCCATCGCGGTGCCGCAGGAATTCGACTACCGCGAGCCGGCGCAGCTTTCCGGCCAGCGCATCGCCACCTCGTATCCCGGCCTGCTGGGCGCGTGGCTGCGCGAGCGCGGCGTGCAGGCCGGCGTGGTGACCCTGGCCGGTTCGGTGGAGATCGCGCCGAAGCTGGGCACCGCGGATGCGATCTGCGACCTGGTGCAGAGCGGCGGCACCCTGGTGGCGAACCAGTTGCGCGAGGCCGACGTGCTGCTGGAGAGCGAGGCCGTGCTCGCCGGTCCGCAGACGCTGCCGGCGGACGAACGCGGCGACCTGGTCGAGCTGCTGCTGAAGCGGCTGGACGGCGTGATCCAGGTGCGCGAATCGCGCCTGTTGCTGCTGCAGGCGCCGCGTACCGCGCTGGATGCGGTGACCCGGCTGCTGCCGGGCGGCCCGCAGCCGACCCTGCTGCCGGTGGCCGGCCAGCCGGACCAGCTGATGCTGCAGGCGCTGTGCGCGGGCGAGGTGAGCTGGCGCCAGTTGGAAGAGATCAAGAAGGCCGGTGCGCGCGAGATGTTCGTGCTGCCGGTGGAAAAGATGCTTGCATGAAGGGCCCGCACGCATGAAATGGATCGACTGGGATTTGCTTGACGAACCGGGCCGCAGCGCCGCGCTGGCGCGGCCGGCGCAGGCGCGCGCGGCGGAACTGCGCGAAGGCACGGCCCGCATCATCGCCGCCGTCCGCGCGCGCGGCGACGAAGCGCTGCGCGAACTGAGCGCGAAATACGACCGCTGCGCGCTGGCCGGGCTGGAAGTCGCGGAGGACGAGTTCGTCGACGCCGAGGCCGCGCTCGATCCCGCGTTGAAGGCGGCGATCCGCGAAGCGGCCGGCCGCATCGAGGCGTTCCACCGCGCCGCCGCGCCCCAGGCCATGGGCGTGGACACCGCGCCCGGCGTGCGTGTCGAACGCATGCTGCGGGCGATCCAGCGCGTGGGCCTGTACGTGCCGGCGGGCAGTGCGCCCTTGCCTTCGACCGCGCTGATGCTGGGCGTGCCGGCGCGCATCGCCGGTTGCCGCGAGGTGGTGCTGTGCTCGCCGGCGCGCGCCGACGGCCGCTGCGACGCGGCGGTGCTGTATGCCGCGCGCCTCACCGGCGTGCACAAGGTGTTCAAGCTGGGCGGTGCGCAGGCGATCGCGGCGATGGCGTACGGCACCGCGTCCGTGCCCAAGTGCGACAAGCTGTTCGGGCCAGGCAACGCCTGGGTCACCGAGGCCAAGCTGCAGGTGTCGTCCGAGCCGGACGGTGCGGCCATCGACATGCCGGCGGGGCCGTCCGAAGTGCTGGTGATCGCGGACGCGCAGGCCAACCCGGTGCACGTCGCCGCGGACCTGCTGTCGCAGGCCGAGCACGGGCCGGACTCGCAGGTGATCCTGGTCAGCGAATACGCGGCCGTGCTGGATCGCGCGCAGATGGAAGTCGAACGGCAATGCGCCGGGTTGCCGCGCGCGGAGATCGCCCGCCAGGCGCTGGCGCAGAGCCGGCTGATCTCGGTGTCGTCGTTGGCGCAGGCGGTGGAGGTGAGCAACCGCTACGCGCCCGAGCACCTGATCCTGCAGGTGGCGGCGCCGCGCAGCCTGCTCGACGGCATCGAGAGCGCCGGCTCGGTCTTCCTGGGCGCGTGGACGCCGGAATCGGTAGGCGACTACTGCAGCGGCAGCAACCACGTGCTGCCCACCTACGGCCATGCGCGCAGCCACAGCGGCGTGTCGGTGGCCAGCTACCTGAAGCAGATCACGGTGCAGGAAGTCAGCGCCGATGGCCTGCGCGGCATCGGCCCGTGCACCGCCACGCTGGCCGCCGCCGAACAACTGGAAGCGCATCGCCGCGCGGTGACCTTGCGGCTGGCCGAACTGGAGTCAATGTCATGAACGTGCTCGATCTCGCGCGGCCGGAAATCCGCGCCCTGCAGCCGTATTCCTCGGCGCGCATGGAGGCCGGCGGCGGCGAACTGATGCTCAACGCGAACGAATCCTCGTGGGAGCCCACCGGCGACGGCGGCATCGGTTGCAACCGCTATCCGGAACCGCAGCCGACGGCGCTGGTGGAAGTGCTGGCGCGCTTGTACGGGGTGCGTCGCGAGCAGCTGCTGGCGGGGCGCGGCAGCGACGAGGCGATCGACCTGCTGGTGCGTGCGTTCTGCCGCGCCGGGCAGGACGCGATCCTGATCCAGCCGCCCACCTTCGGCATGTACGCGGTAAGCGCGCGCATCCAGGACGCCGGCGTGATCGAGGCGCCGCTGCGTCCCGACTTCACGCTGGACGTGGACGCGACGCTGGCCGCGCTCACCCCCGCGGTGAAGCTGGTGTTCGTCTGCACGCCGAACAACCCCGCGGGCAGCGTGGTGCCGCGCGCCGACATCGAGCGGCTGGCGCAGGCGCTGGCCGGCCGTGCGCTGCTGGTGGTGGACGAGGCCTACGTGGAGTTCGCCGACGCGGGCAGCGTGGTCGATCTGCTCGACCGTTACGACAACCTCGCCGTGCTGCGCACCCTGTCCAAGGCCTGGGCGCTGGCCGGCGCGCGCGTGGGCTGCCTGCTGGCGCATCCGGACGTGGTCGCGCTGCTGCGCCGGATCATGCCGCCGTACCCGTTGCCGCTGCCCAGCGTCAACGCGGCCCTGCTCGCGATCTCGGGCTGGGGGCAGGCGAACGCGCGGGCGCACGTCGACATCGTGCGCGCCGAGCGCGCGCGCATGCGTGCGGCGCTGGCGCGGTTGCCCGGCGTGCGCGCGGTGTTGCCGTCGCAGGCGAATTTCCTGGCCGTGCGCTTCGACGATGCCGGCACCGCATTTCAACGATTGCGCGATGCCGGCATCGTGGTGCGCGACGTGCGGCGTTATCCGGGCCTGGGCGATGCCTTGCGCATCACCGTGGGCACGCCGGCGGAGAACGAGCGGGTGCTGGCGGCACTGGCGTATCCGGCGGCGGCGCGGGGCGTCGCATGAGCGGTCGCCGGGTGCTGTTCGTCGACCGCGATGGCTGCCTGATCGAGGAACCCGCGAACGAGCAGATCGACAGCTACGAAAAGCTGGCCCTGCTGCCGGGCGTGATCGCCGCGCTGCAGCGCTTCGTCGCCGCCGGCTACGAGCTGGTGATGGTGACGAACCAGGACGGGCTGGGCACGCCGAGTTTCCCCGAGGCGGATTTCGCCGGCCCGCACGAGCTGCTGCTGCGCATTCTGTCCTCGCAGGGCATCCGCTTCCGCGAGGTGCTGATCGACCGCAGCTTTCCGCACGAGGGACTGGATACGCGCAAGCCGGGTATAGGCTTGGTGCGCGGCTGGCTCGCCGACGACGGCTGGAGCCGGGCCGCCTCGGCGATGGTGGGCGACCGCGAGACCGACCTGCGCTTCGCCGCCAACCTGGGCGTGCGCGGTTTCCGGGTCGGGCCGCAAGGCATCGGCTGGGACGCGGTGGCGCACCAGGTGCTGGATGCGCCGCGCATCGCCGACGTGGTGCGCAACACCAGGGAAACCCGCATCAGCGTGCATGTCGACCTGGACCGTGTCGCCGAGCCGAAGGCGCGTACCGGCCTGGGCTTCTTCGACCACATGCTGGAGCAGATCGGCAAGCACGGCGGCTTCGCGCTGGAACTGGCCTGCGACGGCGACACCCACATCGACGAGCACCACACCATCGAGGATTGCGGACTGGCGCTGGGCCAGGCGCTGAAGCAGGCGCTGGGCGACAAGCGCGGCATCGGCCGCTACGGTTTCGTGCTGCCGATGGACGAGAGCGCCGCGGAGGCGCGGCTGGACCTCTCCGGCCGGCCGTATTTCGTGTTCGAGGGCAGCTTCCCGCGCGAGCGCGTGGGCGAGGTGCCCACCGAACTGGTGCCGCACTTCTTCCGTTCGCTGTGCGAGACGCTGGGCGCGAACCTGCACCTGGCGGTGCGCGGCGACAACGCGCACCACATGGTCGAGGCCTGCTTCAAGGTGGTGGCGCGCACGCTGCGCCAGGCGATCCGTCGCGAGGGCGACGAGTTGCCCAGCACCAAGGGGACGCTTTGATGAGCGTGGTGCTGGTCGATGCGGGCGGCACCAACATCGGTTCGGTGCGCTACGCCTTGCAGCGCCTGGGCGCGGATGCGGCGCTGACCTCGGACGCCGCCGCGATCCGCGCGGCCGACAAGGTGATCCTGCCCGGCGTGGGCGCGGCGGGGCCGGGCATGGCGCGGCTGCGCGAGCTGGGCCTCGTCGAACTGATGCGCTCGCTGACCCAGCCGGTGCTGGGCGTCTGCCTGGGCATGCAATTGCTCTGCGCGCATTCGGAGGAAGGCGATACCGAGTGCCTGGGCCTGATTCCGGCCAAGGTGCGCCGCTTCGCCGAGCATCCCGGCCTGCGCGTGCCGCACATGGGCTGGAATGGACTTTCCGTGCAGCACGAACATCCGCTGCTGGCCGGGCTGGACGAGGGCGAGCAGGCGTACTTCGTGCACAGCTATGCGGTGCCCGTGGGCGAGTGGACGCTGGCCACCGCGGAGCACGGCGAAGCGTTTTCCGCCATGGTCGCGCGCGGCAATTTCCACGGCATGCAATTCCACCCCGAGCGTTCCGCCGCCGTCGGCGCGAAGCTCCTCAAGAACTTCCTCGAACTATGACGTTCACGGTCATTCCCGCCATCGACCTGCGCGAAGGCCGCGTGGTGCGCCTGAAGCAGGGCGACTACGCGCAGCAGACCACGTATTCCGACGATCCGCGCGCCGTGGCGCAACGCTACGCCGAGGCCGGCGCGCGCTGGCTGCATCTGGTCGATCTCGACGGAGCGCGTTCCGGCACCCTGGACAACCTCGCCGTGATCGAGGCCATCGCGAAAGACGGCATGCAGGTGCAGGCCGGCGGCGGCGTGCGCGAGGATGCCGACCTGCGCCGGCTGTTCGATGCCGGCGTCAGCCGCGTGGTGGTGGGCAGCGTGGCGATCCGCGACCCCGAACGCGTGGCCGGCTGGCTGCGCGAGCATGGCGCCGAACAGCTCACGCTGGCGCTCGATACCCGCCGCAACGATGGGCGATGGAGCCTGCCCAGCGCGGGCTGGACGGAAACCGAGGCGCGCACGCTGGACGAACTGGCGCCCTGGTATGCCGCGCAGGGTGCGCGGCACCTGTTGTGCACCGACATCGACCGCGACGGCATGCTCGCCGGCTTCAACCTCGAGCTCTACCGGCACCTTGCCGATACCGTGCCCGCGCTGGCGGTGCAGGCGTCCGGCGGCGTGCGTTCGCTGGACGACATCCGTGCCGCCCGCGAGGCCGGCGCGCGCGGCGTGATCCTTGGGCGTGCCCTGCTCGAGGGGCGCTTCACCGTGGCGGAGGCGCTCGCATGCTGAGCCGGCGCATCATTCCCTGCCTGGACGTGCGCGATGGACAGGTGGTCAAGGGCGTGCGCTTCCGCGACCACGTGGCCATGGGCGGCATCGTGGATCTCGCGCTGCGCTACCGCGACGAAGGCGCCGACGAGCTGGTGTTCTACGACATCACCGCCAGCCCCGAGGGGCGCAGCGTGGACCGCGGCTGGGTGGAGAAGGTGGCGCGGGTGATCGACATCCCGTTCTGCGTGGCCGGCGGCATCCGTTCGGTGGACGAGGCGCGCGCGGTACTGCACGCCGGCGCGGACAAGGTGTCGGTGAACTCGCCGGCGCTGGAACGGCCGGAGCTGGTCGACGAACTGGCCGCCGCGTTCGGCGTGCAATGCGTGGTGGTGGGCGTGGATTCGCTGCGCGACGCCGACGGCGAGTGGCGCGTGCGCCAGTACACCGGCGACCCGTCGAAGACGCGCGCGCTGCCGCGCCGCACGCTGGACTGGGTGATCGAGGCGCAGCGGCGCGGCGCCGGCGAGATCGTGCTCAACTGCATGGGCAGCGATGGCGTGCGCCGGGGTTACGACCTGGCGCAGCTGGAGGTGGTGCGCGCGGTCTGCCAGGTGCCGCTGATCGCTTCCGGCGGCGCGGGCACGCCCGAACACTTCCGCGACGCCTTCGCCGAGGCCGACGTGGATGGCGCGCTGGCGGCCAGCGTGTTCCACTCCGGCGTGATCGCGATTCCAGCGCTGAAGCACTACCTGCAGGCGCAGGGCGTGCAGGTACGTATCTCCTTACTAAGGATGGACTGATTTTGCTCGTCATCCCAGCGAAGGCTGGAGGCGCTTCACAACAGCGAAGCTGGTCATCCAGCGCCTGTAAAACACGGAACACAAGGGCACTGGATTCCTGCTTCCGCAGGAATGACGAGCAGGCAGTCGATTAATCAGTCCTTCCCTAACCCGTCATTCCAGCGAAAGTCGGAATGACGGAAAAGCAAACTACATCGCATGCAGCGATGCATGCTGGCAGCAGGTATCCCGATGACCGATTCCAACACCGATCTTTCCCGCCTGGACTGGGCCAAGGGCGGCGGCCTGCTCCCCGTCGTGGTGCAGCACTGGCTGACGGGCGAGGTGCTGATGCTGGGCTACATGAACGCCGAGGCGCTGGCGGCCACGCAGGCCGCGGGCAAGGTCACGTTCTGGAGCCGCAGCAAGCAGCGGCTGTGGATGAAGGGCGAAAGCTCAGGCCACGTGCTGGCGCTGAAATCCATCCGCGTCGACTGCGATGCCGACACCCTGCTGGTGCTGGCCGAGCCGCACGGTCCGACCTGCCACCTGGGCACCTCAAGTTGTTTCGGCACGGACGCGCGTCCGCCGCTGGGCTTTCTCGCCCAGCTCGATGCGCTGGTGGCGCAGCGCCACGCCGAGCGTCCGCAGGGCAGCTACACCACGAAGCTGTTCGAGGCCGGCACGCGCCGCATTGCGCAGAAGGTGGGCGAGGAGGGCGTGGAAAGCGCGCTCGCCGCCGTGGCGCAGGGCGACGTGGAATTGCTGGGCGAGGCGGCCGACCTGGTGTTCCACCTCACCGTGCTGTTGCGCGCCCGCGGGCTTTCGCTGGCCGATGCCGTGGCCGTGCTGGCGCAACGGCACGCCGAACGCTGAGCGCGGGTTTCAGTACGTTGCCGCCGCGACGCTGGCGGCGGGCACGGGTGCGGCCGGCGTGAACGGCACGCCCGGTCCGGGCGTGATGCCCTTGCGCCAGGCCGCGAGCTGGGCCTCGATGCCCTTGCCGACGTAGCTTTGCGGCTCCGAGGGCGTGAGTTTGTCCTGGCGCTCCCATTGGGCAATTTCCGTCTTGGCCTGGGCGAAGGCGTCCACGAAGTTGTCGCTGCGGCTCAGCGCGTCGACCAGCCATGCATGGCCGAAATAGGTGATCTCCGACTCGCTGCCGCAGCCGAAGGAGCTGCGGTCGCTGCGCGCGGCGGTGAGCACCAGGGTGCCGTCGCCGGCCAGCGGCGGGATGAAGCCGCCGGAGTAGCAGGCGTTGACCACCACCACCTTCCACTTGAACGGATGCTCCTTGAGGATGTCGGCCAGGTCCTGCGCGCCGATCTGGTCCAGCGGCAGCGGGTCCATGTCCACCAGCAACTCGTGGTCCTCGCTGCCGTGGGTGGCCATGTACAGCACCAGGATGTCCTCGGGCTGCATCGCCTTGGCGAGGCCGTCCAGCGCACCTTCCAGGTTGCTCCAGCTGGCCAGCGGGCGCGTGGCCAGCGAGGCGGGATGGTTTTCCAGCACCAGCGCGTGGGCGCTGGCGCCGAAGCGCTGGCGGAACATCCTGGCCGCGTATTCCGTCTCGTTGCGGAACACGTCCTCGCCGCCGTCGCCGGCGAACGCGAGCAGGTAGAGGTTGGGCTTGCCGGGCTGGCGCGGGCCCAGCTGCGCCAGCGCGTCCCGCAGCATCCGCGGCTGCGCGTACAGCACCTGCTCCGGCGTGGGGCCGTGGTCCGGCCAGCGTGGATTGCCCCCGTCCGGGTCCTCGCTGTCGCTTTCGCCGGCGGTGCCGGTTGCCGCGGCGGCGGTGCCCGCGGTCGCCGGCGCCGGCGTGTCCGTGACGGGGGCCGGGGTTGGCGCGCGATCAGGCAGCCACAGCATCAGCAACACGCCGGCGGCAAAGGCGAGCAGGGCAGTGAGGATGGTGCGCATGCGTGGGCTCGGTTGGGCTCAGGGCGTGACGGCGTCGAAGTCGGCGTAGACCGGGTGGCGCGGCTGCGCCGGCGGCGCCTGCGGCGGCCGCAGCAGCCAGCCGGTGCGCAGACCCGCGGCCTGCGCGGCATCCAGCTCCTCGACGATGTCGGACAGGAACAGGATGTGTCCGGGCTGCTCGCCTATCGCCGCGGCGATCTTTCCGTAGGAAGCCGGCTCGCGCTTGGGGCCGGTTTCAGTGTCGAAATAGCCGGCAAACAGCGGCGTGAGGTCGCCCGCCTCGCTGTAGCCGAAGAACAGCTGCTGCGCCGGCACCGAGCCGGAGGAATACACGTACAGCCGCAGGCCCTCGGCGCGCCAGGCGCGCAGCCGCGCCGCCACTTCCGGGTAGAGATGGGCGCGATAGTCGCCGGCCTCGTAGCCCTCCCGCCAGATCATGCCCTGCAGCGCCTTCAGCGCGGTGGACTTGCGGTCCTCGTCGATCCAGCGCAGCAGCAGTTCCATCACTTCCTGCCGGCTGGCCTCGATGTAGCCCGCCTCCTTCGCGGCCTCGTGCAACCAGTGCTGCAGCTCGGGCCGGTCGGCATGCGTCTCGACGAAGGCGGGCAGGTGCTTGCGCGCGTACGGGAACAGCACGTCCTTGACGAAGCTGATCGAGCTGGTGGTGCCTTCGATATCGGTGACGATCGCACGAATTTCGGGCATGGCCGTGGACTGCGGTGAAGGGCTGGCCAGTTTACCCTGCCTTCCTTTCATCCCCGTTCCTCCCCGAGCAGGCGTCCATCGGGCCGGTGCGGAGGCTGCCTGGAGCAGTCCCCATGCCGTCGATCCGTCCGCCCTGTCCCTGTTCCGGGGAGGGAGGGCGGCAACGCGAAGCGGTCAGCGCGCGACGGCCAGCGGCTCCATGCGCGGGAAGCCCTGCGCGATGTCGCTGCCGGTGAAGTTCGCCACCCAGCCTTCCTTGTTGGTGAACAGGCGGATCGCCACGAAGTAGGGCGCCTCGCTCATGTCGAACCAGTGGCGGGTGCCGTCGGGCACGCCGATCAGGTCGCCCGCCTCGCACAGCACGTCGTAGACCATGCCGTCGAGGTGCAGGGTGAACTGGCCGGCGCCGGCCACGAAGAAGCGCACCTCGTCCTCGCTGTGGGTGTGCTCGCCGAGGAATTTCTGGCGCAGCGCGGCGCGGTCCGGGTGGTCGGGCTTCAGGCTGATCACGTCCACCGCCTGGTAGCCCTGCTCGCGCATCAGGCGATCGATGTCGCCGCGGTAGGCGGCGATCACCTCGTCCTGGCTGGCGCCGGGGGCGATCGGCTGGTTCGCGTCCCAGCGTTCGAAGCGCACGCCCAGCTTGTCCAGTTCGCGGGCGATCTCCGCGTGCCCGGTGTGGGTGGACAGCGGCGCTTCGGGGCGGTGTTCGTCGTAGATGCGCAGACGGCTCATGCGGAAAACCTCCTCAGGTCGAGTTCGCAGCCCAGCAGGAATTCCAGCGCCTCCAGATGGCGGCGCGCCTCGGGCATGTCGCGGCCCCAGGTGTAGATGCCGTGCCCGTCGATCAGATAGGCGGCGAGTGGCTTGCCGGCATCCAGCCAGTCGTCCACCCGCGCGACCAGCTCGGGCATGTGCTGGGTGTTGGGAAATACCGGAATCTCCAGCACGCTTTCGTGCGTGGTGTGGCCGGCGATGGCCTTCTGCAGTTCCCAGCCTTCCAGGCGCAGCACGCCAGCCTGCGCGAACAGCCGCGAGGCCACGCTCTGCGTGCGCGAGTGGGTGTGCAGCACGGCCTGCATTTCCGGCCAGCGGCGATAGACCTGGGTATGCAGCGCGGTCTCCGCGCTGGGGCGGGCGTCGGTGCCCACGGCGTGGCCCTGCATGTCCACCAGCATGATGTCGTCGCGGCCCAGCTTGCCCTTGTCGCGGCCGGAGACGGTGATCGCGGCGTGGTCGGCGTCCACGCGCATGGAGAAGTTGCTGCTGGTGGCGGGCGTCCAGCCGGCGAGCGCCAGCTCGCGCGCGGCGTCGGCGATGGCGTCGGCGCGCGCGGCGAACAGGGGTGCCGGAATCGTGTGCGGGAGTTTCTGGTGCATGTCGAATGGACGTCCAAACGGAGGCCGAATATAGCATGCGTCGCGGCGGCGCTTTCCGGGAATGCGATCCATTCTCGCAAGTCAGGAGGTGTCGCGCCAAACGCGCTAATATCTTGCAATTGTCTTCACCCATCCCGCCGCTTGTTGCGCCGGATTTTTCACAGACGGAGGTTTTGCCCATGTCGAACGAAAAAGAGCTCGAATCGCGTCGCCGTTTCCTCAAGGTGGCTGCCGGAAGCACGGCGGCCGCGGTAGTGATGGGCGGTCTGCCGCGTTTCGCGCACGCCGCCGACCTGCCGCACGTGACCGATGCGGACCCGACCGCGAAGGCGCTCGCCTATGTCGAGGATGCCGGCAAGTCCACCAATCCGAAGCGCAAGCCGGGCGACGACTGCGCGAACTGCCAGTTCTACTCGGGTGGCGCCAGCGGCTACGGTCCGTGCGCGCTGTTCCCGGGCAAGTCGGTCGCCGCGAAGGGCTGGTGCGTGTCGCATTCGCCCAAGGCGGGCTGAGCGCGCAGCGCCATCGCCATCGAGGCAGGGGAAAAGGCCGGCACGGGTTGCCGGCCTTTTCGCATGCGCGTCACGCGGCTGCACGGCGAAGCGCCCGCTGGAACGCGGAGGCGGCGTGAGGAAGAAGGGGGGAGGTGGCGGGAAAAGTGCTGCCCGGCGCGTCGGGATGAGGAGCTACCTGCCTGACGCGCCGGGCGGCGATCCGGGGCCCACTGCCAAGTGATCAACCCTCGGACTTGGGATCATACCCCTGGGCGGGCCAAATGGGCTGTGGATAGTCGAGACTCTTTCGGAAACATTCCGTTAAGTCATTCAAGGCAAAGGATTTGTTTTTGATTTTGCGGCGTCGCGTCGAATTGCTGGGAATGGCGTGGCCGGAAAGCCATCATCGCCGACGTACGCCGACGATCATCGAAGTTTGACGCGGATTCGTATCAGATACCTGTCTTCTGCCGGCGCAATTGGCTGTGCCGGTAGCCGTAGCCGAAGTAGATCGCCAGGCCGATCAGGGTCCAGATGCCCATCAGCAGCCACTGGTACCAGTTCTCCCAGTACAGCAGCCCCAGGCAGCACAGCACGCCCAGCGTGCAGGTCACCGGCGCCCACGGCACGCGGAAGGTGCGCGGCAGTTCGGGACGCGTGTAGCGCAGGATCAGCACGCCCGCGCACACCGCGACGAAGGCGATCAGCGTGCCCATCGAGACCAGGTCGCCGAGCACGTCCAGCGGGAACACCGCGGCCAGCGCGGCGATGCCGATGCCGGTGATGACGGTATTGATGTGCGGGGTCTTGTAGCGCGGATGGATCTTCGAGAACACCGGCGGCAGCAGGCCGTCGTTGCCCATGATCATGAAGATGCGCGGCTGCGCGATGATCATCACCAGCACGACCGAGGACAGGCCGATCAACGCGCCGATCTCCACCAGCCAGCGCAGCCAGCCCAGCTCCGGGTGCGCTTTCACGGCGGTGACCACCGGCTCGCTGGTGCCCAACTGGTCGTACGGCAGCAGGCCGGTGATCACGGCCGCCATGCCGATGTAGAGCACGGTGCAGATCGCCAGCGAGACCAGGGTGCCGATCGGCAGGTCGCGCTGCGGGTTCTTCGCTTCCTGCGCCGCGGTGGAGGTGGCCTCGAAGCCTATGTAGGCGAAGAACACCAGGGTCGAGGCGCGCATGATGCCGGGCCAGCCGTACTTCTCCGGCCCCTGCTGCGGCGGAATGAAGGGTTCCCAGTAGTGCGGGTTCACGTACTGCCAGCCGGCCACGATCACCACCACGATCAGGCCGACCTTGAGGATCACCATGGCGAGGTTGGCACCGCTGGATTCGCGGATGCCCACGTAGCACAGCCAGGTCAGCAGCAGCACGATCGCGACGGCGGGCAGGTTGAACAGCGCGCCGGTGGCGACGAGGTGGCCGTCCTGGTAGGCCAGCGGCGCATTGGTCAGGATCGCCGGCAGGTGCATGCCCATGTTGTCGAGCAGGCTGGTGAAGTAGCCGGTCCAGCTCACCGCCACGGCCGAGGCCGACACGCCGTACTCCAGCACCATGTTCCAGCCGATGAACCAGGCCACCAGCTCGCCCAGCGTGGCGTAGGCGTAGGAATAGGAACTGCCCGACATCGGGATCAGGGTGGCGAACTCGGCGTAGCACAGCGCGGTGAAGCTGCAGCAGATCGCCGCGATGACGAAGGCCAGGATGATCGCCGGGCCGGCGTGTTCGGCCGCCGCCTGGCCGGTGATCACGAAGATGCCGCCGCCGATCACCGCGCCGATGCCCAGCGCGGTCAGTCCCCAGGGACCGAGCGTGCGTTGCAGCGCGACGCCGTGGGTGTTGTCGGCGGCGGAAAAGTCGGTCTTGCGGGCGAGCAGTTGCTTGAGCATGCGGCTTCCTGACGTGAAACCGGCACGACGCGTGGTCGTGCCGGTGGCGTGACGGTCGGTATGCGCGGGCGGGCGCGGATCGTTCCGCTCAGTCCGCTTCGACGCCGCGGGCCAGGTGGCTCTTGCGATAGCCGTACAGGAAGTACACCACCAACCCGATCGCGCCCCACGCGAAGAACGTGATCTTGGCTTCCTTGGACAGGTTGAGGAACAGCAGCAGGCAGCCGATCACCGCCAGCGGGCAGATCAGCCACGGCAGCGGCGTGCGGAACGGGCGCGGGCGCTCGGGCTGGGTGCGGCGCAGGATCAGCACGCCCACCGCCACCATGATGAAGGCGAACAGCGTGCCCGAGTTCGTGATGTCGGCGAGGATGCCCACCGGGAACAGCGCGCCGAACAGCGAGACGAAGGTGCCGGTGATCAGGGTGATCACGTGGGGCGTGTGGTAGCGCGGATGGATCTTGGCCAGCGACGGCGGCAGCAGGCCGTCGCGCGACATGGTGAAGAAGATGCGCGTCTGGCCGTAGGTCATCGTGAGGATCACCGACGGCAGCGCGATGCCGGCGGCGAACGCGATGAAGGCGGCCATGGTGTTGTGGTCGAGCAGGCGCACCACGTGGGCCAGCGCCTCCTTGCTGCACACCAGCGCCTGCGAACCCTGGCAGGCCGCGGCGAACGCCGGCGTGCCAGGCTCCAGCGCCACGCCGTCCGGGCCCAGCATGGGCTGCGCGCCCACCGCGCCCACCGCGCCGTAGCTCACCAGCAGGTAGTAGATGGTGCAGACGCTGAGCGAGCCGATCAGGGCGATCGGGATGTTGCGGTTCGGGTTCTTCGTTTCCTCGGCCGCGGTGGAGATGGCGTCGAAGCCGATGTAGGCGAACACGATGGAGGCCGCCGCGCCCAGCACGCCGATGCCGCCCATCGGGCTGCCCCAGCCGTTCGGCACGAACGGCGTGAAGTTCTGGTCCTTCACCGCCGGCAGCGCCACGAAGATGAAGACGGTGAGCGCGACGATCTTGATCAGCACCAGCACGGTGTTGACCTTGGCCGACTTCGAGGTGCCGACCACCAGCAGGAAGGTGATCGCGAGGCCGATCAGGCAGGCCAGCAGGTTGAAGCTGCCGCCGTCCATCGGACCCACCTGCAGGAACTGCGGCAAACCGAACCCGGCATGCGAAAGCAGGCCGTTGACGTAGCCGGCCCAGCCCACGCACACCGTGCTGGCGGCGATGGTGTATTCCAGCACCAGCGCCCAGCCCACCACCCATGCGACGCCTTCGCCCAGCACGCCGTAGGTATAGGTGTAGGCCGAGCCGGCCACCGGCACCATGGAGGCGAGTTCCGCGTAGGCCAGCGCGGCGAACGCGCAGACCACCGCGGCGATCACGAACGCGATCATCATGCCCGGGCCGGCCTTCTGGCCCGCCTCGGCGGTGAGCACGAAGATGCCGGTGCCGATGATGGCGCCGATGCCGAGCATGGTGAGCTGGAAGGCGCCCAACTGGCGGGTGAGGCTTTTCTTCTCCGCCGTGGCGATGATCTGGTCGATCGGCTTGATGCGCTGGAACAGCATGTATTGGCTCCCCGGTAGACAGCGACGTACCACTCGAACGGAAACGCGACGAACGGAACGCCACGAGCCGAGGGACGGCCAACCTTAGCGGAGCGACCTGAGGGGTACAAGACGCGTTGCAGCTAGAATGCCTGCGGTTTTCGCAGCCCTGCCACAAGTCATGCCGCTGATTTTTCCGCCGCTCGCCGTCGCCTTCGACGACTATCGCGCACGCCATCCGGAGGAGCGGGAAACCATCGTCCGCTTCGCGGATTTCCTCGCCTCGCATGCCGCCGTGTTCGAGCGCAGCCATGCCGTCGGCCACTTCACCGGCTCGGCGTGGCTGGTGAGCGCGGATGGCGGACGCGTGCTGCTCACGCACCACCGCAAGCTGGGCCGCTGGCTGCAACTGGGCGGCCATGCGGATGGCGACGCCGACCTCGCGCAAGTCGCGCTGCGCGAGGCGGAAGAGGAATCGGGCCTGCGCGACCTGGTGGTGGAACCGGCGATCTTCGACCTGGACGCGCACCGCATTCCCGCGCGCGGCAGCGAGCCGGAACACTGGCATTACGACGTGCGCCACGTGGTGCGGGCGACAGGCAGCGAAGCGTTCGCGGTCAGCGAGGAGTCGCTTGCCCTTGCGTGGAAGCCGGTGCGCGAGATCGCCGCCGATCCGCAGGCCGACGCCTCGCTGCGGCGCATGGCGGGGAAGTGGCTGGCGCGTTACGCGTAGCGTTCCGGCGCCGGATTGAGGTGGCCGCAATCCTTGCAGGTGCGCGCCTCGCGCGAGCGGTAGAAGCGCTCGAACACCGGCGGGAAATCGTGCTCGATGCTGTCGAGGCTGAAGTACTCCTCGTACAGCTTGTGGTTGCAGCGTTCGCAGAACCACAGCAGGCCGTCCTTCTCGTGCGGCAGGCGGCGGCGCTCGATCACCAGGCCGATGGAGTCGGCCATGCGCTGCGGCGAATGCGGCACGCGCGGCGGCAGGTAGAACATCTCGCCGGCGCGGATCGGCAGGTCGCGCGCCACGCCGTCGTCCTGCACCTTCAGCACCATCTCGCCTTCGAGCTGGTAGAAGAATTCCGGGCCTTCGTCCCAGTGGTAGTCGGTGCGCGCGTTGGGGCCGCCCACGATCATCACGATGAAGTCGCCGTCGACGATGCACTTGTTGCCCACAGGCGGCTTCAGCAGGTGGCGGTGTTCGTCGATCCAGCGTTGCAGGTTGAAGGGCGGGGTGAGAGCCATGGCGTGGTGCCTCGCTGGGGCTTTGCTTCCTCTCCCTGTGGGGAGTGGATCGAGGTGAGGGACGGGTGCCCGCGTTGAGCTTTCATGCGGTGCGGGTCGGGCGTGTTCCAACCTTATCGCAAGAGCGGCCCCTCACCCCAGCCCTCTCCCCGACGGGGAGAGGGAGCAAAGGCGTCAGGCTTCGAGCGTGGCGAGGTCGCCCTTTTCCTCCAGCCACGCCTTGCGGTCGCCGGCGCGCTTCTTGGCCAGCAGCAGGTCCATCAGCTTGGCGGTGCCGTCGTCGCCTTCCACGGTGAGCTGGACGAGGCGGCGCGTGTCGGGGTGGATGGTGGATTCGCGCAGCTGCGGCGGGTTCATCTCGCCCAGGCCCTTGAAGCGGGTGACGCTGACGGCGCCCTTCATCTTCTCGCGCTCGATCTTCTGCAGCATCGCCTGCTTCTCGTTTTCGTCGAGGCAGTAGAACACCTGCTTGCCCACGTCCACGCGGAACAGCGGCGGCATCGCCACGAACACGTGGCCCTCGCTGACGAGGTGCGGGAAGTGGCGCAGGAACAGCGCGCTGAGCAGGGTGGCGATGTGCAGGCCGTCCGAGTCGGCGTCGGCGAGGATGATCACCTTGCCGTAGCGCAGGCCGGTGAGGTCGTCCTTGCCGGGATCGCAGCCGATCGCCACGGCGAGGTTGTGCACTTCCTCGGAGGCGAGCACCGAGGTGGACTCCACCTCCCAGGTGTTGAGGATCTTGCCGCGCAGCGGCAGGATCGCCTGGAACTCCTTGTCGCGCGCCTGCTTCGCGCTGCCGCCGGCGGAGTCGCCTTCCACCAGGAACAGCTCGGTGCGCGAGAGGTCGGTGGAGGTGCAGTCGGCGAGCTTGCCGGGCAGGGCGGGGCCTTGCACGATCTTCTTGCGCACCACCTGCTTGGCCGCCTTGAGCCGCGCGCTGGCGCGCTCGATGGCGAGCTGGGCGATGCGCTCGCCGGTATCCACGTTCTGGTTCAGCCACAGGCTGAAGGCATCGTGGATCACGTTCTCCACCATGCCGGCGGCCTGGCGCGAGGACAGCCGCTCCTTGGTCTGGCCGGCGAACTGCGGATCGAGCAGCTTCGCGCTGAGCACGAAGGCCAGCCGCTCCCACACGTCTTCCGGCGCCAGCTTCACGCCGCGCGGCAACAGGTTGCGGATGTCGCAGAATTCCCTGATCGCATTGGTGAGGCCCGAGCGCAGGCCGTTGACGTGGGTGCCGCCCTGCGCGGTGGGGATGAGGTTGACGTAGCTCTCCTGCACCAGTTCGCCTTCCGGCAACCAGGCCAGCGCCACGTCCATGCCCTCGGTGTCGCGCGCCACGTGGTGCACGAAGAGTTCCGCCGGCAGCACGTCGCCGCCGTCCAGCTCGCCGCGCAGGTAGTCGCGCAGGCCGTCCTCGTAAAGCCATTCGACGACTTCGCCGCTGGCCTCGTCGGTGAGTTTCACCGCCAGGCCCGCGCACAGCACGGCCTTGGCGCGCAGCAGGTGCTTGAGCCTGGACAGCGAGATCTTCGGCGAGTCGAAGTATTTCGGGTCGGGCCAGAAATGCACGGTGGTGCCGGTCTTCCGCTTCGGCACCGTGCCGACGATTTCCAGCTCGCTGACGCGGTCGCCGTGCTCGAAGGCCATGCGGTATTCGTTGCCGTCGCGGCGGATCGTCACTTCCACCCGCTGCGACAGCGCGTTCACCACCGACACGCCCACGCCGTGCAGGCCGCCGGAGAAGTTGTAGTTCTTGCCGCTGAACTTGCCGCCCGCATGCAGGCGGGTGAGGATCAGCTCGACGCCGGGGATGCCTTCCTCGGGGTGGATGTCCACCGGCATGCCGCGGCCGTCGTCCGTCACCTCGACCGAGCCGTCCGCGTGCAGCACCACGTCGATCGATTTCGCGTAGCCGGCCAGCGCCTCGTCCACCGAGTTGTCGACCACCTCCTGCGCCATGTGGTTCGGCCGGGTGGTGTCGGTGTACATGCCCGGGCGGCGCTTGACCGGGTCCAGGCCGGAGAGGACTTCGATGTCGGCGGCGTTGTAGCGACTGCTCATGCGTGGGGATTCTGGTGAAACCAAAACGGGGAGGATGCGGTCGGCGCCCCGTGCGGTCAAGCGAGACCGCGGTCAGGCGCCGAGGCTGGCGGCCAGCAGGCGTCGCCGCGAACGCCGGCGCAGCAGCACGTCCAGCCGGTTCGCCAGCTCCCACAGCACGGCGCCGGCCAGGATCAGCGCCACGCAGGCCGCGGGCGGCCACCACAGGCCGGCGTGGCGCAGCAGCAAGGCGCTCAGCAGCAGGCAGGCCAGCGCCGCGACCGCCGCCGCACGCCAGGCGCGGCGCAGGCCGGGCAGGCCGTACAGGACCAGCGGCAAGGCCAGCATCGCCATGCCCAGCAGGCACCGCCCGGCGAGGTTCAACGGTAGTATCGCCATGCCGCGGCGCAGGGTTTCCAGCAGGTTGGCCTGGTATTCCACGCCGGGCATGGTGCCGACCGGCGTATCGATGATGTCGCGCATGCCATCGGCGGTGGCGCCGACCAGCACCAACTTGCCTTTCAGCAATGACGGCGGCACCTGGCCGTCGAGCACGTCGGCGTACGAAACCCGGCCGAAGCTTCCGTCCGGGCCGGCGTAGTGCAGCAGCACCAGGTTGTCGCGTTCCCACAGGTAAGGCGAACGCGGGCTGCTGTCGTCGTCGCACAGGCCGGGCAGCGGCGAGGCGGCCGCCGGCTGGTCCAGCTGCAGCAGCGCCAGACCCAGCGCGGGCCAGTACGGACTGCCGAGTCCGGCCTTGAGATAGGCCGCGCGCGCCACCCGGTCGTCGCCGATCGGCACGTCGACCTGGCCCAGCGCCGCGGCGACCTTCGCCACCGCCGGTATCGGCTCGATCTCCTCGGGCATGCCGCCGAGTTCGCGCGCCTCGGCGAACACCGGAAACGCCACGCGGCCGTTGCGCGCGGCGGCCGCGGCAAGCGCGGCGTCGTTTTCCGGATGCGCGACATCCGGCTCGGACACGGTGACGTCCATGCCGATGCCGCGCACGCCGTCGGCGGTGAGCCGGTCGATCAGCCGCGCATGCACGGCGCGCGGCCACGGCCAGCGGCCCAGCGCGGCGAGGCTGCGCATGTCGATCGCCACGATCACCACGTCCTCGCCCGGCGTGTACGACCAGTGGCGCATGTGCAGGTCGTACAGCGCGTGGTCCAGCCGGGCGGTGCGGTCGCTGGCGAGCAACAGCACCAGCAGCCCGGCGCCCAGGGCCCACAGCACGCTGCGCACCAGCCACGCGAACGGATCGAGGTAGCGCGAGGCTGCCTGGCGACCCGTGGGAGTGGTGGCGGCGCGCATGGCGGTCAGCGGTCCACGTCGCGCATCACAGCAGCAGCCAGAGCAACGCCGCGCCACCGCCGCCGATCGCGATGCGGCAGGCGATGCACGGCAGCTTCAGCTTCTGCACCGGGCTCCACGCGTTGGCGTAGCCGTCGGATTCGATGGCGCGCACGCGCAGGAACCAGGTGCCGTGGGCGGGCTTGGGAATCTGCAGCGACGGCTGCGCCACCGTTTCGTCCAGCACCGGATGCGCGAAGTCCGCGTCGCGGGACATCTGCACCTGGTAGCGCTGGCCGGGCAGGCCGGCCTGCCATCCGAAGTCCATGTTCCTGCCCGCATGCTGCGGGGCGTTCATCGTGGGCGGCGGAGGTTCGGCCACCAGCTCGAACGGCATGGGGTCGCTGTACGGGCCGAGCTTGCCGTTGCGGTCGCGGGTGGCGATGCGCCACCAGTAATGCCCGTAGGGCAGCGTTTTCGGCGCGCGCACGCTGTCGCCGGTGAGCGTGGGCTCGTCGCCCAGCACCTCGCGGAAATCCGCGTCGCCGGCCAGTTGCCAGGCATAGGATGCCGCCTCGGTGCTTTCGGTCCAGCGGAAGCGCGGGCGCGTGTCGCGCACCTTGCTGCCCGGCTGCGGTTCCATCACCAGCGGCGGTTGCGGATGCGCGGCGACCGTGATGGCGCAGGCGGCGTCCTGGCCTTCCAGCTGCTGCGCATCGATGCCGTGCACCCGCAGCGCATAGCTGCCGTCGGGCAGGTCGGGCAGGGTGGCGCCCTGCGCGTCGACCACCCGGTTCATCAGCAAGGCCTCGAAACGCTGGTCGGGGGCGACCTGCACGCGATAGTGCTCCGCGCCGGACAGGGCGTCCCAGCCGAACGCATAGGCGACGCGATTGATCGGTTGCTGCGGGCAATGCAGCACCGGCGCGGCCAGCAAGGTCCGGGGCTTGCCCGGAGGCTGGCCGGCACCCACCACCACGCCGGTGCCCGTGCGTACCAGCACGTGGCGTCGCTGGCCGCCCACGTCCACGCGCCCACCCAGCACTTCGGTCTGCGCGCGCGCGTCGCCATCGGTGCCGACGCGGAAATGCGTGCCGCGCACGCTGGAGATCGAGTTCGGCGTCTGCACGCTGAAGTGCGCCGCGCCGTCGACGTGGGTCACGTCGTTGACCACGCGGCCGTGCTGCAGGCGCAGCCGGGTATCCACCATGCCGGTGCGCCCGTAGGCGCTCAGGCGATCCAGGGTCAGCTCGCTGTCGCTCTCCATCAGCACGCGCGAACCGTCGGCGAACTGCAGGGTGAGGCTGGCGCCGGGACCGGTGGTGATGTGCGCGCCCATGCCCAGCTCCATGCCGGTGCCGACGTTTTCCGGTTGCCCCTGGGCATCCAGGCGGGCGTGGGCGTCGCCGAGCACGGCGACCACGGTGGCCTTGGCCGGCTGCACGCGCAACCACGCGATGGGCACCAGCAGGCGCATGCCGGGCGGCAGATGGTAGGGATCGGCCACCTTGTTGTAGGCCTGCAGCTGCTGCCACGAAACGCCGGGCCTGAGGTAGCGGCGCGAAAGATCCCAGATGTTGTCGGTGGGGCGTACGCGATACGACCAGTCGGCAGCGTGCGCGCACGGCGCAAGGCTGGCGGCCAAAAGGGTGAATACGGCCAGCATGCGTACCAGCATCCTGGATCCGGTCAGACACTTCATGAGCAACCCCAAACAGTCGCCCGGCGCGCCCCCTCTTGCGCCGGATGAAACACGCAGCCCGGTACCGCTACTTCCATTCACGGGCCACGCTGCAACGGTGCACACTCGCTTCAACGGTGCACATTCTGCGAAATGGCACAGCGAATTGCCACACGTGGCGCCTGCTAGCACGTTTGCTGTCTACAAATGGTCAAGCAGCTGGCGCAGTCTGCCGATGTAGGCAGGCATCCCGATCAGCGCGTTCCCTTCGCCGACGCGGAGGCCTTCCATGTGCTGCCTTCCTTCCGCAATCAGCGGGTTGTCGGTCACCAGCGGCAGCGCGCCGAGGATGCGGTGCAGGCGTTGCCACGCGGCCTCGGTGTCGCCCCGGCCAGTGGCGGCGGACAGCTCGTCCAGGTCGGTGCGCGCGGTGCCCAGCAGCAGCGGCAGCAGTTGCCGGCGCCAGGCGTCGGCATCGCCGCCGCCCGGTTCCGGGATGGCGTCGTCGGCAACCGTGGCGGGCGGCGCATCGTCGTCCGCGCGGTCGCCCGCGCCCAGCCAGCGTTCGAGCGTGGCTTCCAG
>NZ_NJIC01000018.1:36780-107421 GCF_013620825.1 Rhodanobacter sp. PCA2
GTGTCTTCCAGCGGCTTCAGTTGCAGCGGCTTGCTGAGGCAGTCGTCCATGCCGGCTTCGCGGCAGCGCGCGAGCTCGCCCGCCAACGCGTTGGCCGTGGTCGCGACGATGGGCAGGCGGGAAGCGGCGGCGCTCTCGCGCTCGTGGCGGCGCCATGCACTGGCCAGTTCGTATCCGCTCATCTCGGGCATGTTGCAGTCGGTGAGCAGCAGGGCGTGGTCGCCGTGCTGCAGGGCCGCCAGCGCCTCCCGCCCGTTGTCCACGAGTTCGCAGGGCCAGCCCAGCAGGCCCAGCTGGCGCTGCACGAGTTGCCGGCTCACCGGGTGGTCCTCGGCGACCAGGATGCGCTGCGTGCGGCGCCGTGCGTGCCGCGCGTCGGGGGCGATGGCCTCGATGGCTGCCGGCGCCGGCATGGGCGCCGTCGACGCCGTGTGCCGCGGGTCCAGCGCCAGCGTGCAGGCGCGCAGCAGCGCCTGCCAGCGCAGCGGATTGGCGCCCAGCAGGATGCGTTCGCCGTCGGCGGCGACGATGGGTGCGGGAACGTCGCGCTGGGTGAGCGCCACCACGCGGGCGGGGATGGCGCGGCCGCTGTCGAGGTCGTCCTCGTCCAGGAACAGCAGGTCGGCGGCCACGCCGGTGCGCAGCGGCACGGCGGGGTCGATGCGCTCCACCGTCATTCCCAGCGCGGCGAGGTGCTGCGCCAGCGCCGCCACCAATTCCGGCTCGCGCAGACGCAGCAGCGCGTGCGGCGATGCGGCGCCTGGCAGCCGCACGGCGTCGCGGCTGGCGACCGGGAGACGCAGTTGCAGCGCCACCGTGGTGCCTTCGCCGGGCTTGCTGGCGAGCGTGATCTCGCCGTCCATCAATTGCGCCAGGTGGCGGCAGATCGCCAGGCCCAGGCCGGTGCCGCCGTAGCGGCGCGCGGTCCAGTCCTCGGCCTGGCTGAACGGGGCGAACAGCGCGGCCTGTTTCTCCTCGGCGACGCCTATGCCGGTATCGCTGACCGCGATGCGAAGCCGCTGGCCGTCTTCGTCTTCGCCGAGAACGCGCCAGGACACGGCGATGCTTCCGCGCTCGGTGAACTTCGTCGCGTTGCCCAGCAGGTTCAGCAGGATCTGCCGCATGCGCACGCCGTCGCCCAGCAGCAGCCCCGCGACGGCGGCGTCCACCGACACGTCGATGCGCAGGCGCTTGCGGCGCATCGCGCCGGCCATCACGCCCACCACGTTGTCCACCAGCGTGCGTGGGTTGAAGGGTTCGCGGTCCAGCCGCAGGCTGCCGGCTTCCAGCTTGGAGAAGTCCAGCACGTCGTTGAGGATCTGCAGCAGCACGCCGGCCGAGTCCTCCACCGCGTGCAGCAGCTCGCCTTGCGCGGCGTCCAGCGGCGTCTGGCCCAGCAGTTCCAGCATGCCGATCACGCCGTTCATGGGCGTGCGTATCTCGTGGCTCATGGTGGCGAGGAAATCCGCCCGGGCCTTGGCGGCGCGTTCCGCCGCGTCGCGCGCCACGCGCAGCGCCTCGCTGTGCGCGCGGGTACGCGAGGTGTCCAGCAGGTAGCCGACCCACTGCTGGCCGCCATCCGCGCGCGGCTGGGCAGCCAGCGAAACGTGCAGCCAGCGCAGGCCTTCCGGTGCGTGCACGCGGAAATCGGCCGTGCGCGGCCACGGGTCGGCGGCTGCCTCCCGTGAAAACTCCAGCAACTGCGCCAGCGCGGCGCGGTCATCGGGATGGACGCGTTCGCGGAAGGTCGGCGTCGTCAGCGGATTCTCGCGCGGCGGGGCCGCGGTCCCCAGGCCGGCCACGACGAACGGGTCGCCGACCAGCGGGGCGAACCGCGGCGTGCCATCGGGCGCCACGCGCAGCATGAAGACCGCCACCGGCACCTGCGCGGCGATGCCGCGCAAATCCTGCTCCACGGCAAGGTAGTGGCGGGCGCGCCGCAGCAGCTGCCGTTGTCCGCGGATGTACCAAAGCAGCCCCAGCGCCAGCAGCGCCACCAGCACCAGCAGCCCGGCGAGCAGCAGGGTAGGCGCCTGCCACGCGCCGGACGCCGAGTGCAGCCAGTCGGGGGCGGCAGCGGTGGCGGCAAGCTGGCTCATGGATGGGCGCCTTTCCCGCGGCACGTGGACCGCAGCATGCCCCAATTTCTTGCGCACGGCCGCAGGCCGGCGGTGGGGCCGGGGCGTTCCTTGCGCATGCTCGCGCGCCTGGCTGGCTTGTGCATGGGCATAGCGTGCAGCCTCGATCGGGCGACGACAAGCACTTCGACCGGAGGGATGGCTGGCGCATGCAGGGCCGGGACGGATATGG
Source organism: Rhodanobacter sp. PCA2 (assembly GCF_013620825.1). GTDB lineage: Bacteria > Pseudomonadota > Gammaproteobacteria > Xanthomonadales > Rhodanobacteraceae > Rhodanobacter_A. The sequence goes on from NZ_NJIC01000018.1 coordinate 39,091, forward strand.
TGGGGCCGACGGCAGCGGGGCGCCGGTTCGGCAGGAGAAGTTCCCAACATGCGCATCGTGATCTGCGACGACCACCCCGTAGTGGTGATGGGCGTCAAGGCCATCCTCGCCAGCCAGGGCAACGCGTTCGAGGTGGTGGGGGAGGCGCACGGGGGCCAGCAACTGCTGCAGCTGCTGGGGACCACGGCGTGCGACCTGGTGATCACCGATTTCTCCATGCCCGGCGAAAATCGCCAGGACGACGGGCTGCCCATGCTGCGCCGCCTGCGCGAGGCGTGGCCGGAACTTCCCGTCATCGTGCTGACGATGATCCACAACGCCGCGCTGCTGCAAGGCATGCTCAAGCTGGGCGTGCAGGGCGTGGTGGACAAGACCGGCATGACGACGGAGCTGCTGCGCGCCGTCCGCGCCATCGCTGCCGGGCGCAACTACGTCAGCACCCATGTGCAGGCCGCCAGCAATCATGGTCGTGCGGCCGAAGTCGACGACCAGCAGGCGGCGACAGTCGCCGTGCTCTCCGTGCGCGAGGCCGAGGTGGTGCGCCTGTACGCCCAGGGCCTCAGCGTCACCCAGATCGCCGAAACCGTGCGGCGCAGCGTGAAGACAGTCAGCAAGCAGAAGAACGACGCCATGCGCAAGCTCGGCCTGGAAAGCAACCGCGAGCTGTACGAATTCGCACGCGCCAGCGGGCTGCTTGCCTGAGGAGCCGGCGCCTTCGCCCGGCGGGGAATGGCCCCGGACGGGCGTGGTAGCCACGTCGCCGGCTGCCGTGGCGGCCTGACCCGACGCTCCGCCTCGCGCGGCCCACTGCACAACCTCTTTGCCGTCCGCCCCGTATGGCTGGTCGCCGCGTGTCCCGGGCGAACGATGTTCTCGTCGTGCCGGCCGGCGCCGGGGACTGCGCATTTTCTTTTTCAGAATCGTCTGATTCAAACCGCCTGTGGCCAGCCGCAGAATCGGTCTCAAGAAGTGTGATGCGCATCACGGCGCTGGATTCATTTGACTTGCCTGTGCGCGGCAGCGCTTCTCCGCCTCCCGCATGCCGAAGGAACGGCATGTGTCGACCCTGGTGTCGGCGGCAGGTGACCCCTACCCCCTGGGGAGTCGCCTGTCGGGTTCCAATTCGCATGTGAGGGTTGGGGGATACAGAGAGACTGATGGCGCGGGATTTGTCGCGTACGGCTCGGGGACTTCGTTGCCAGTTTTCAGATTGAGCTGCAGTCGCGCCCCCCGAGTGCTGCCGCATGCAATACGCCGAAGCCCGCATGGAGCGATCCATGCGGGCTTCGATGCATATGCCGCCCTGCTGCCACGGTTGGTTTGCCGATTCCATTTGAGGAACGACCGTGAACAAGACCTATAGCAAGGTGTGGAGCAAGTCGCTTGGCCAGGTGGTGGTTGCGTCGGAACTCGCAACCAGCGATGGCGGCGGAGCAGCCAAGGGAGGCGGATGCCTCGGCCTTCGTCTTGGAGCGTTGTCGCTTGCCATTGTCTTCGGCTTGCAGGCCGTGCCGCAGCGAGCCGTGGCAGCCACTTATGCCGGCAATCCAAGCACCTGCTCCGCAGCGGGCACCAGCACCATAGGTCGCGTCACCGTGAACGGCACGAACGCCGACCCTGTTGATGGATCCGGCACCTTGTCGAACATCGCGGGGTGCAATGCCAGTGGCAACGGAATGGACGCGGCCACCGTTTACGGTGCGTACTCCCAAGCTACCGGGCAGGGGGCGGCGTCCTTCGGTTTTTACGCAACTTCCGCCAAATGGGGAAGCGCTTTCGGTCTCTCCTCCAGTGCAACGGGCATCGGTTCGACCGCACTCGGCTTCGGCAGCTCCGCAAGCGCTCCGAACTCGGTTGCCATCGGCGGCGCAGGCGGCAATGGCACCGCCGCACTGAGTGCCGCCAACTCCACGTTGGCATCCGGCGCCGGCGCCATCGCCATCGGCAGCGATGCCGTGAAGGGGGCGCAAGCCACGACGATCAATGCGATCGCCATCGGTGGCGAGTCGTCTGTAGGGACAACCGGCACATCCGGCATTGCCATAGGCCGTGGCGCCACGGTAAGTGCGGCCTACGGCATCGCCCAGGGCGACGGCGTCGCCAGCGGCGCGACTGGCCAGAACGTGGCCATCGGCTCCTCGGGCACCACCGCCAATGGCGGTTCCAGCGCGGGTGGCGCGGTGGCGATCGGCATGGGCCAGAAGGCGACCGGCAACGGTGCGGTCGCCATCGGCGATCCCAACATTTCCAACGGCACGGGTGCGGTGGCCCTGGGCGCCAACAACACGGCGGCTGGCGACACGGCCGGCGCAACGGCGGCCAACGGCGCGGTCGCCATCGGCAACAGCAACCAGGCCATCGGGCAGGGTTCGGTGGCGCTGGGCAACGGCAGCGTGGCGGCCGCGGCCGGTGGTATCGCCATGGGCGACACCGCCAATGCGAAGGCAGCCAATGCCGTCGCCATCGGCAGTGGCGCCACCGTGACCAGCGTCGGTGCTGTCAACGACACGGGCGGTGCAGCCGGTTTGCGCGGCGTAGCCATTGGCATCAACGCCAGCACCACGATGGCCGACTCCATCGCCATGGGCAACGGTGCCCTGGTGCGGAACACCGCCGCCAGCTCGCCGAGCCCGCTCGGCGCGATCGCCATCGGCACGTCGGCGGCCGCGATGGGCACGCAGTCCATTGCCATCGGCAACCATACCGGTACCGGTTCCACCGGTTTCAACAATCTTGCGATTGGTGTCACGTCGGGTCAGAACAATGCCTCGTCCGTCAATCTGGCCCTGGGCTACAACGTGGGCAACAGCGTGTCGAGCACGGGCAACACCGCCATCGGCAACCTGGGCACCGGCAGCAGTGTCTCCGATACCAGCACCCAGCCCGCGGTGTTTCCGGGCGTCAGCGGGAACAACACCGCCATCGGCCCGGTGGCGGGCAACGGCGTGAAGGGTGCCCTCAATACCGCGCTGGGCTGGAAGGCCGGCGACACCGTCGATGGTTTCAACAACATCGGGATCGGGCCGAATGGCGCGCGCTCCGTGACCGGCAACGCCAATATCGGCATCGGCTCCTTCAGCGGCTCCAGCATCAAGGGCAACGACAATACGACCATCGGCAATTTCTCCGGCCAGAACATCACCGGTGCACGGAATACCGCCATCGGCGACAACGCCGGCAACACGGTCTCGGGCAACGCCAACTATGCCGGCGGCGAAGCCTCCGGCACCAACGTCACGGGCGATTCCAACGCCGCGATTGGCAATGGCGCCGGCCGCTATGTCACCGGCACCGGCAACCTTGCCATGGGGTCGAACGCCGGTTCGGGCACGAGCACGACGGCGTTGACCGTCGATCGTTCGACCGCCATCGGCAACGCCGCTGCCGCCCATGGCAACGACGGGATCGCCCTGGGTACCAACGCAGTGGCCGGCGTTTCCGGTTCGAACGTGAGCATCGTCGACGACATCGCGCTGGGCAATGGCGCGCAGGCGACGGGCGGCAATTCGATCGCCATGGGCGCGGGCGCCAATGCTGCCGGCGCGTCGGCCATTTCCATCGGCAACGGCAACAATGTGAGCGGTGCGAGCTCGGGTGCCATCGGCGATCCGAACACCGTCAGCGGCGCGGGCAGTTACGCGATCGGCAACGACAACACGGTGACCGCGGACAATGCCTTTGTGTTCGGGAACAATGTTGCCAACGGCATTGCCAATTCGGTGGCCTTGGGCGCCAACTCCACGGTCGCGGCCGCGAACATGGGGTACTACAACCCCGGTACGGGCGCGTTGTCGGGAACGGCGGCCGGCGTGGTGAGCGTGGGCGCGGCGGGTGCGGAACGTCAGATCCAGAACGTGGCGCCGGGCAGCAACGCGACGGACGCGGTGAACGTCAGTCAGCTGCAGTCCCTGGCGAACGCGGTGGCGGCGGGGCAGACGCATTACTACAGCGTCAACACCCCTGCCGGAACAGGTGCCGGAAGCAACTACAACAACGATGGTGCGACGGCGGCATACTCGCTCGCTGCCGGCGGGGGAGCCCAGGCGACCGGTGAGCAGACCATCGCCATCGGCGACAACTCGTTGGCCGAGGGCGCCGCTCGGGGAGCCATCGCTGTAGGCGTGTCCGCGCATGCAAGCGGGCGGAAACCCGTTGCCATCGGCTTGAGCGCAGCGGCGACGAATGACTATACGGTGGCCATCGGTGGAAATACGACGGCTTCAGGCTGGAACTCCACTTCCATCGGTTCCGATGCGATGGCCAGCGCCAGCAATGCTGCCGGCTTCGGTGCCAATTCCAACGCATCCGGTGCCGGTTCGAGCGCAATAGGCAGCTTCTCGAGCGCGAGCGGTCTCAACTCGACTGCGGTGGGCGCCTACGTGGTAGCGACGGGTGCGGCCTCGACCGTGGTCGGCAGCCAGGCGACCGACAACGGAAATGCCGACGCGACGGTGCTGGGCCAGGGCGCGAGCATCGCCAGCGGTACCGCGGGCAGCAACGTGGCGCTGGGCCAGGGCTCGACGGTGGCGGCCGCCGCGGTGGCGACGCCGGGTGGCGTGATCAACGGCACGACCTACACCTATGCAGGCCAGACGCCCGCAGGCGTGGTGAGCATGGGCAGCGCAGGCAACGAACGCCAGATCGCGAATGTGGCGGCAGGCCAGGTCACGGCCAACAGCACGGATGCGGTGAACGGCTCGCAGCTGTATGCCACGAACCAGGCCGTGAACCAGCTCGGCAGCCAGATCACCAACATCGACAACGGCGGCGGCATCAAGTACTTCCATGCCAACTCGAGCGATCCGGACAGCCAGGCGCTTGGCGCAAACAGCGTGGCGATCGGTCCGAACGCCGTGGCGAGCGAGGCTGACAGCGTGGCACTGGGCAACGGCGCCACGACCACGGCGACCGTGGGCGTGAGCAGCGCGGTGATTGGCGGCAATACCTACGGCTTCGCCGGCGCCGCACCGGTGGGCGTGGTGAGCATCGGCTCGGTCGGGGCGGAACGCCAGCTGCAGAACGTCGCGGCCGGCCGGTTGAGCAGCAGCAGTACCGATGCGGTCAACGGCAGCCAGCTCTATGCCACCAACCAGCAGGTGGATGCCAACACCACCAGCATCAACAACATCAACAACACCGTCACCGGCATCAACAACGGCAGCGCCGGCATGTTCCGGGTCAGCCAGGACCACAACACGCCGCCACCCAGTCCGACCGGCGCCAATTCGGCTGCGGGCGGCGCGGGTGCCGTTGCTTCGGGCAGCAACAGCCTGGCCGTGGGCAACAACAGTGCGGCCACCGGCACGAACGCCACGGCGGTGGGCACCGGCGCCACGGCAAGTGCGGACGGCAGCACGGCACTGGGCCAGGGCGCGGTCGCGAGCACGCCGGACTCGGTGGCGCTGGGCGCCGGCTCGACTACGGCTACGGCCGTGGCCGTGGGCAGCGCCACGGTGGGCGGCGTGACCTACGGCGGCTTCGCCGGCAACGCTCCGACCGGCGTGGTCAGCGTGGGTTCGGCGGGCGCCGAGCGGCAGGTCACCAACGTGGCCGCGGGGCAGGTGACCGCGACCAGCACCGATGCGGTGAACGGCAGCCAGCTGTATTCGGTGGCGAGCCAGGTTTCGCAGATCGGCAACTCGGTCAGCAACGTCGCCAATCAGGTGAATGCCGACACCACCGACATCAAGAACCTGCAGCAGGGTTCGGACGGCATGTTCCAGGTCAGCCAGGACGACAACGGCACCAAGCCGGTGGCATCGGGCACGAAGTCGACCGCGGGTGGCAACGGCGCCGTGGCCTCCGGAAGCGGGAGCACCGCCGTCGGCAACGGCGCGCAGGCGACGGCCGACAACAGCGTGGCGATCGGCGCGAACTCGGTGGCGGATCGGGCGAACAGCGTTTCCGTCGGCTCCGCCGGCGGTGCGCGCCAGATCACCAACGTGGCGGCTGGCACCCAGGCCACCGACGCGGTGAATGTGAGCCAGCTGCAGGCATCGCAGGCCGGCAGCGTGCATTACGACACCAATGCCGACGGCAGCGTCAACTACGACAGCATCACGCTCAATTCCGGCGGTTCGCCCACGTCGATCCACAACGTCGGGCCCGGCACGGCCGCAACGGATGCGGTGAACGTGGGACAGATGAACCAGGGCATGCAGCAGGTGCAGAACTGGTCGAAGAGCTACACCGACCAGGCGGTCACCAACCTCGGCAACAAGGCTTTCGCCGGCGTGGCTTCGGCGATGGCGATGGCGAGCATGCCGCAGGCCTACCAGCCCAACCAGAGCGCCGCCACGGTGGGTCTCGGCAATTTCCATGGCCAGTCCGGCGTCGCCGTGGGCCTGTCGACGATCTCCGAAAGCGGTCGCGTGATCTTCAAGGTCAACGCCTCGACCAATACGCGTGGCGACACCGGCGTGGGCGTGGGCGCGGGCGTGGTCTGGTAAGTGGAGAGGACGCCCACGCCGCCGTGGCGTGGGCGACGAACATGAGCAATCTCCCGTCCTGCACGGGAGCGTCACGACCTGAAGGGGCATGGCATGAGGGATTCTTTCAAAAACCTGGCACGGGCGACGATGGTGCTTGCGGCGTTGCTTGCCCTTGGCGGGTGCGGCAACGTGAGCCGGAATGTCGCCACGGACGGCAAGAGCGCGGGCGAACTGGTGTGGCCGAGGATCGGCGACACCACGCCGATGCACGCCAACGGCACCTGGCCCAACCCGGACAGCTTGCGCCTGGTGCATGCGGGCCAGACCAAGAACCAGATCGCGGCCCTGGTCGGCTACCCCCATTTCAGCGAAGGGGTGTTTGCGGTGCGCGAGTGGAACTACGTGTTCCATTTCCGCACGAAGGATCACCCCGACCAGGTGTGCCAGTACAAGGTGCTGTTCGACGGGCAGAAGATCGCGCAAAGCTTCTACTGGAAGCCCGAGTCATGCGCGGAGTTGCTGAAGCTGCCGCAGCCCGAGGTGGCCGGGAAGCGTTTCAGCCTGTCCGCCGACGCGCTGTTCGCGTTCGACAAGTCGTCCATCGACGACCTCACCCCGAAGGGGCGCGAGCAACTGGACGAACTGGCCGGCCGGATCGTGGCGGAGGACAACAGGCTCAGCATGGTCCACGTGGTCGGCTACACCGATCGCCTGGGCAGCGCCGAGCACAACGACCGCCTGTCGCGCCGACGCGCCTATACGGTGATGGAGTACCTGGTCAGGCACGGCGTGCCGTCGAACGTGGTCGTGGCCGAGGGGCGCGGCTCCGTGGCGCCGGTCACCACCGACTGCGAGAGCGGCAACCGCGCCGAACTCATCGCCTGCCTGGCGCCGGACCGGCGCGTCGAGGTGATCGTGGTGGGGCGGCACTGAGCAGCCGGCCGCCCCGTGCGCGGTCAGCCCGCCAGCGGCGCGCAGTGGCGCTCCAGCCATGCCAGGTCGGCGCCTTCCAGCAGCGGGGCGAGCGCGGCGCGCACGCTGGCGTGGTAGTCGTCCAGCCACGCGCCTTCGTCGGGGCTGAGCAGGCCCGGCTCCAGCGCGCGGCGGTCGAACGGGCACAGCGTGAGCGTCTCGAAGGCGAGGAAATCGCCGAACTCGGTGCGGTCGGCCTCGACCACCACCGCGAGGTTCTCGTGGCGGATGCCGTGGCGACCCGGCTTGTACAGGCCCGGCTCGATCGAGGAGATCATGCCCGGCTCCAGTGCCACCAGGGCGCCGCCGGAAACCGGCGGCCGGACGGACTGCGGCCCCTCGTGCACGTTGAGGAAGTAGCCCACGCCATGGCCGGTGCCGTGGCCGTAGTCGCAGCCGGCCGCCCACAGCGGGGCGCGCGCCAGCGCGTCGAGCTGCGGGCCGCTGGCGCCCTTCGGGAAGCGCGCGCGGCTGAGCGCGATCATGCCCTTCAGCACCAGGGTGGCGTCGCGGCGTTGTTCGACGGTGGTCTCGCCCAGCGCCAGCACACGGGTGATGTCGGTGGTGCCGCCGAGGTACTGGCCGCCGGAGTCGATCAGCAGCAGGCCCTTCGCCTGCAGGGCGTTGTGCGATTCCTGCGTGGCGCGGTAATGCGGCAGCGCGCCGTTCGCCTGGTAGCCGGCGATGGTGGCGAAGCTCTCGCCCACGAATTCCGGTTGCGCGGCGCGTGCGGCGTGCACCAGGCGGTGCACGTCCAGCTCGGTGAGCGGCTTGCCGTCGGCGAGCTGGTGCTCGATCTCGCGGAACGCGCTGGCCAGGGCGGCGCCGTCGCGGCGCATCACCTCGCGCACGTGGTCCAGTTCGGCGGGACCCTTCACCGCCTTGAACGCGGTGCTGGGGTTGGCGGCCTCGATGCGCCGCACGTCGGCAGGGATGGCATGGCTGATCGCGCAGACCACGCGGGCGGGATCGAACAGCAGGGCGGCATCCTTGCCCAGTTCGGCCAGCGCGCCGGCGATGCCGGCATAGCCGTCGATCGCGACGCCGTCCGCGGCGAGCTGCGCGACCAGGGCGTCGTCGAACTTGCCGCGCTCGGCGAACAGGGTGGCCTTGCCTTCGGTCGCGACCAGCAGGTGGGCGAGGAAGACCGGGTTGCACTCCACGTCGCTGCCGCGCAGGTTGGTGAGCCAGGCGATGTCGTCGAGGCTGGAAACCAGATGATGCGTGGCGCCGCGCTTGCGCAGCGCGTTGCGCAGGCGCGCCAGCTTGTCCGCGCGCGCGGTGCAGGCCCAGGCGATCGGGTGTTCGACGATGCGCGCATGGGGCAGGGCGGGCCGGTCGCTCCAGATCGCGCCGGGCAGGTCGAGGTCGGTGCGCACGCGCACGCCGTGCTCGCCGAGCTTGCCTTCCATCGAGCGCAGGCCAGCAAGCGACAGGCTGTCGCCGGCCACGGCCAGCACGTCGCCCCCGTGCAGATGCGTGGTCAACCAGTCCATGTGCTCGGGCGTGTGCGGCACGTGCAGCTTCATCAACGCGATGCCGCTGCCGCCAAGCTGCTGCTCGGCCTGCGCGAAATAGCGCGAATCGGTCCACAGGCCAGCCTGCTCCAGCGTCACGATCAGGGTGCCGGCCGAGCCGGTGAAGCCGGACAGCCACGCCCGTGCCTGCCAGTGCCCCGGCAGGTATTCGGAGAGGTGCGGGTCGGCGCTGGGGACGATCACGGCGGCGACGCCGTGCTGCTGCATGGCCGCGCGCAGCGCGGCGATCCGGGCGGGGATGGGGGTGGTCATGCGCGGCATGGTAACAGGCGCCCCATGCGCGCGATGCCTTCCGTGCCGGCGTGCCGGACCACTGCGCGGCGCCGCCTGGAAGGCCATTTGCCTGAATCGGAGTGTCCGGACATCTCGCGGCGGCGGCCGTCTGCCGCTAGAATGCGTATTTCCAGCACGGCTGCATTCCATGACCCCCCTGATTTTCGTCACTGGCGGTGTGGTGTCCTCGCTTGGCAAGGGCATCGCCGCGGCGTCGCTGGCCTCCATCCTGGAAGCGCGTGGCCTCTCGGTCACCATGATGAAGCTCGATCCCTACATCAATGTGGATCCGGGCACCATGAGCCCGTTCCAGCATGGCGAGGTCTACGTCACCGACGACGGCGCCGAGACCGACCTCGACCTAGGCCACTACGAGCGCTTCGTCCATACCCGGCTCACCGGCAAGAACTCGATCACCACCGGCAAGATCTACGAGAGCGTGATCCGCAAGGAACGCCGCGGCGACTACCTCGGCGCCACCGTGCAGGTGATCCCGCACATCACCGACGAGATCAAGCACTGCATCCACGAGGCCACCCGCGGCTTCGACGTGGCGCTGGTGGAGATCGGCGGCACGGTGGGCGACATCGAGTCGCTGCCCTTCCTGGAGGCCATCCGCCAGCTGCGCATCGAGCACGGCCCGGAGAAGTGCCTGTTCATGCACCTCACCCTGGTGCCGTACATCAAGGCCGCCGGCGAGATCAAGACCAAGCCCACCCAGCATTCGGTGAAGGAACTGCGCTCGATCGGCATCCAGCCGGACATCCTGCTGTGCCGCAGCGAGCAGCCGCTGCCCGAGGGCGAGCGCCGCAAGATCGCGCTGTTCACCAACGTGCCCGAGAACGCCGTGATCAGCGCGGTGGACGTGGACGTGATCTACAAGACCCCGCTGTGGCTGCACCAGCAGGGCCTGGACGAGATCGTGGTGAAGCGGCTGGGACTCGACGCCAAACCGGCCGATCTTTCGGCATGGCAGCGCACGGTGGACGCCGTGGTGCATCCGAAGGACGAGGTCACCGTGGCCATCGTTGGCAAGTACGTGGAGCACAAGGACGCCTACAAGTCGCTGGGCGAGGCGCTGCGCCACGGCGGCATCAAGCAGCAGACGCGCGTGAACCTGGAGTGGATCGACTCCGAGCAGGTCGAGGCCGAGGGCGCCGCCAAGGTGCTCGGCGGCGCGGACGCGATCCTCGTGCCGGGCGGCTTCGGCAAGCGCGGCTTCGAAGGCAAGATCATGGCCGCGAAGTACGCCCGCGAGCACGGCGTGCCGTACTTCGGCATCTGCTACGGCATGCACGCGGCGGTGGTGGATTTCGCGCGCCACGTGGCCGGGCTCGCCGGGGCCGATTCCAGCGAGAACGACCGCAACACGCCCGACCCGGTGATCGCGTTGATCACCGAGTGGACCACCTCCAGCGGCGAAGTGGAGCAGCGCACCGAGCGTTCGGATCTCGGCGGCACCATGCGCCTGGGCGCGCAGGAATGCCGCCTCAAGGCCGGCACGCTGGCGCGCGAGATGTACGGCCAGGAAGTGGTGCGCGAGCGCCATCGCCACCGCTACGAATTCAACAACCGCTACCGCCAGAGCTTCGAGGACCAGGGCCTGGTGATCTCCGGCAAGTCGATGGACGACCTGCTGGTCGAGATCGTCGAACTGCCGCGGCAGAAGCATCCGTGGTTCCTCGGTTGCCAGGCGCATCCGGAATTCACCTCCACGCCGCGCGACGGCCACCCGCTGTTCATCGGCTTCGTGCACGCCGCGCGCGAGTACAAGGCCGTGCGCGACGGGCAGAAGCTGGCGCAGGGAGCCGTGGCATGAAGTTGTGCGGGTTCGAGGTTGGCCTCGACCAGCCGCTGTTCCTGATCGCCGGGCCCTGCGTGGTCGAATCCGAGCAGTTGCAGCTGGATACCGCCGGTACGCTCAAGGAAATCACCGGCAAGCTCGGCGTCCACTTCATCTTCAAGTCCAGCTTCGACAAGGCCAACCGTTCCTCCGGCACCAGCTTCCGCGGTCCGGGCATGGAGGAAGGCTTGCGCATCCTCGGCGAGGTGAAGCGCCAGATCGGCGTGCCGGTGCTCACCGACGTGCACGAATACACCCCGTTCGGCGAAGTCGCCGCGGTGGTGGACGTGCTGCAGACGCCGGCCTTCCTGTGCCGCCAGACCGATTTCATCCAGAACGTGGCCCGCGCCGGCAAGCCGGTGAACATCAAGAAGGGCCAGTTCCTCGCGCCCTGGGACATGAAGAACGTCGTCGACAAGGCCAGGGCCGCGGGCAACGACGACATCCTCGTGTGCGAGCGCGGCGCCAGCTTCGGCTACAACAACCTCGTCTCGGACATGCGCTCCCTGAGTGCGATGCGCGACACCGGCTGCCCGGTGGTGTTCGACGCCACCCACTCGGTGCAGTTGCCGGGCGGGCAGGGCGCGAGTTCCGGCGGCCAGCGCGAATTCGTGCCGGTGCTGGCGCGCGCCGCCGTGGCCGCGGGCGTGGCCGGCCTGTTCGCCGAAACCCACCCGGACCCGAGCAAGGCGCTCAGCGACGGCCCCAATGCATGGCCGCTGGGCAAGATGCAGGCCCTGCTGGAAACCCTGATGGAACTGGACGCCGTGACCAAGCGCCACGGTTTTCTCGAACACACCCTGTAAGCCCGGACGCGAACCCCGCCTCATCCCCTTTCTCCAACGCTTGAAGGATTGCCGCCGCATGAGCACCGACATCACCCGCATCCACGCCCGTGAAATCCTCGACTCGCGCGGCAACCCCACGCTGGAGGCCGAAGTCACCCTGGCTGGCGGCGGTTTCGGTCGTGCGGCGGTTCCCAGCGGCGCCAGCACCGGCACGCGCGAGGCCGTCGAGCTGCGCGACGACGACAAGTCGCGCTATCTCGGCAAGGGCGTGAAGAACGCGGTGGGCCACGTCAACGGCGTCATCGCCAGCACGCTGAAGGGCTTCGACGCCGCGAACCAGGGCGGCCTGGACGCGAAGCTGATCCAGCTCGACGGCACGCCGAACAAGGGCAAGCTGGGCGCGAACGCGCTGCTCGGCGTGTCGATGGCCGCGGCGCACGCGGTGGCGGCGCAGCGCAAGCAGGCGCTGTGGCAGTACCTCGCGGAAATCAACGGCACCACCGGCAAGCCCGGCGCGCTGCCGGTGCCGATGATGAACATCATCAACGGCGGCGCGCACGCCGACAACAACGTCGACGTGCAGGAGTTCATGGTGCTGCCGGTGGGCGCGTCCAGCTTTGCCGAGGCGCTGCGTGCCGGCGCGGAGATCTTCCACGCGCTGAAGAGCGTGCTGAAGGGCAAGGGCCTCAACACCGCGGTGGGCGACGAAGGCGGCTTCGCGCCGAACCTGCGCTCCAACATCGAGGCGCTGGACACCATCCTCGAAGCGGTGAACAAGGCCGGCTACAAGGTGGGCAGCGAGATCCTGCTCGGCCTCGACGTCGCCAGTTCCGAATTCTTCAAGGACGGCAAGTACGACCTCGAAGGCGAGGGCAAGGTCTACACCCGGCACGAGTGGGTGGACGTGCTGGCGAGCTGGGCGAAGCAGTACCCCATCGTCACCATCGAGGACGGCATGGCCGAGGGCGACTGGGACGGCTGGAAGCTGCTCACCGACAGGATCGGCAAGAGCGTGCAGCTGGTGGGCGACGACCTGTTCGTCACCAACCCGGCCATCTTCAAGGAAGGCATCGACAAGCAGATCGCCAACGCCATCCTGATCAAGGTGAACCAGATCGGCACGTTGTCGGAGACGCTGGAAGCCATCGCCATGGCCGACGCGGCGAAGTACGCGGCCATCGTCTCGCACCGTTCGGGCGAGACCGAGGACACCACCATCGCCGACATCGCCGTCGCCACCACGGCCACCCAGATCAAGACCGGCTCGCTGTGCCGCACCGACCGCGTGGCCAAGTACAACCAGCTGCTGCGCATCGAGGAAGCGCTGGGCTCTGCGGCGCATTACGCGGGCCGCGCGGCCTTCGTGAGCCTCGACCACCTGCCGGGCTGATCCGGCAGCCTCGCCGCCCCATGTTGCGCTGGATCGCCCTGATACTGGTCCTGCTCCTGATCGGACTGCAGTTGAAACTGTGGTCCGCGCATGGCGGCATGCACGAGGTGGACGCCTTGCGCGTGTCGATCAAGAAGCAGACCGACGAAAACACGCGCCTGCAGCAACGCAACCAGGCGCTGGCGGCGGACGTGAGCGACCTCAAGCACGGCGACCAGGCGATCGAGGCGCGCGCGCGCACCGGGCTGGGCCTGATCAAGCCCGGCGAAACCTTCTACCAGATCGACAACCAGCCCGCGGGCGCCAGCAGCACGCTGCCGTTGCCGCCGCCGGCCCGGCCCGGTGGCATCACCGGCCGCGTCGTCCGATGAGTGCCGCCTTGTGGTGCGTGGTGCCGGCCGCCGGGCGCGGCACGCGGATGGGCAGCGACTGCCCCAAGCAATACCTGCCACTGGCTGGCCGGCCGCTGATCGCGCACACGCTGGAACGGTTGGCCGCACATCCGCGCATCGCCGGCCTCATGGTGGTGCTGGGCGCGAACGACGGACACTGGCCCGGCACCACGACCCTGCACGGCAAGCCGGTGCGCACTGCAATCGGCGGCGCCGAGCGCAGCGATTCGGTGCTGGCGGGCCTGAACGCGTTGCCGCCTGAAGTGGGTGATGCCGACTTCGTGCTGGTGCACGACGCCGCGCGCCCCTGCGTGCGCGAGTCCGATATCGCGCGCCTGATCGAGCGGGCCACGCAGGCGGATGGCGGCCTGCTCGGCGCGCCGCTGCGCGACACGCTCAAGCGCGCGGATCAAGACGCGCGCAGCCTCGCCACCGAGCCGCGCGATCAGCGCTGGCGGGCCTTCACGCCGCAGATGTTCCGTCGCGGCGAGCTCGTCGCCGCGTTGCGCGCGGTGGCGCGCGATGGGCGGCCGGTCAGCGACGAGGCGATGGCGATGGAATTGGCGGGCTTCCGGCCGTTGCTGGTCGAGGGCGCCGAGGACAACATCAAGGTGACCACGGCGGCGGACCTCGCGCTGGCCGAATTCCTGCTCGCGAGGACGGCATGAGCTTGCGCATCGGCAACGGTTTCGACGTGCACGCGTTCGGCGACGGCGACCACGTCGTGCTGGGCGGCGTGCGCATCGCCCACTCGCGCGGGCTGGTCGCGCACTCCGACGGCGACGTGGTGATCCACGCCCTGTGCGACGCGATCTTCGGCGCGCTGGCGCTGGGCGACATCGGCAGGCATTTCCCGCCCTCGGACGAGCGCTGGCGCGACGCCGACAGCCGCCAGTTCCTGCGCCACGCGGCGCTGCTGATGACGCAGCACGGCTATGCGCTGGGCAATGCCGATATCACCGTGATCGGCGAATCGCCCAGGGTGGGTCCGCACGCGCAGGCGATGCGCGAGATCCTCGCCGCCGATCTCGCATGCGAACCCGGCCGCATCAGCGTCAAGGCCACCACCACCGAAAAGCTGGGCTTCACCGGTCGCGGCGAAGGCATCGCCGCGCAGGCCTGCGTGTTGCTGGAACGCCGCTAGTTCGCTGTCGCCATCCCGGCGGAAGCCGGGACCCGGCAGTGGAACGAATGGGTTTCGCGACTGCACGACCAGCTCCCCGGTCATTCAAGAACGCCTCCGGCCTGCGCCGGAATGACGTTTCCGTACTTCGAGGCAACCATGTCCAGTTCTGAACTTCCTTTTGCACATGGCAACGTCCCGCCGCTCACGGCGAGCTTGCGCAGTACCCCCGAGGATTTCGTGGTCGAGGAGATTCTGGGCTACGACGCCGACGGCAGCGGCGAACACGCGCTGCTGTGGGTGGAGAAGCGCGGCGCGAACACCGACTGGGTGGCGCGCGAGCTCGCGAAGTTCGCCGGCGTGCCGCCGCTGGCGGTGGGTTACGCCGGCCTCAAGGACCGCAACGCGGTGACCCGGCAGACGTTCTCGGTGCAGCTGGCGGGCAAGCCCGATCCGGACTGGTCCGCGTTTCCGCACGCGGACGTGAAGGTGCTGGCGTCCACGCGCCATGGCCGCAAGCTCAAGCGCGGCGCGCTGCGCGGCAATCGTTTCGTGCTGGTGCTGCGCGAGGTGCGGGGCGAGCGTGAGCGCGCCGGGCAGGTGCTGGCCGCGATCGCCGCGCGTGGCGTGCCGAACTATTTCGGCGAGCAGCGTTTCGGCCGCGAAGGCGGCAACCTCGCGCAGGCGCGGGCGATGTTCGCAGGGCGCCGGGTGGATCGCGACAAGCGCGGCTTCCTGCTTTCCGCCGCCCGCTCGCAGATCTTCAACAGCGTGCTCGCCGCCCGCGTCGAGCGCGGCGCGTGGGACGCGCCGCTGGACGGCGAGATCTGGTCGCTCGCCGGCTCGCGCTCCTGGTTCGGGCCGGAGCCATACACCGACGTTCTGGCGCAGCGCCTCGCCAGCGGCGACATCCATCCGTCCGGCCCCTTGTGGGGGCAGGGCGAGCCGCCCACCACGGGCGAGGCCGGGGCATTGGAGCGCGACATCGCCGCCGCCCACGCCGATCTTGCCGAAGGCGTCGCTGCCGCTCGCATGGACCAGGAGCGCCGCCCGCTGCGCCTGCTGCCGAAGGACCTGCGCTGGCGCTGGTTGGCGGACGACGCGCTGGAGCTGGCGTTCGAGCTGCCCGCCGGCGCCTACGCCACCGTCGTGGCGCGCGAAGTGGCGGCGCAGGCGGAAGCGCTCAGTTCCTGAGCAGCACCACCACCGCACCGGTGCCGCCTTGCGCGGGCCGTGCGGAGGCGAAGCCCACCACGTCGTCGCGCCGTCGCAGCAGCCGGTCGGTGAGCGCCTTCAGCACCGGGCCGGCGGCCTTGGAGCGCAGCCCCTTGCCGTGGATGATGCGCACGCAGTGCAGGCCGCGCCGCCGCGCCTCGGCGAGGAAGCTGGCGATCGAGGCCTGCGCGGCGGCGACGTTCATCTGGTGCAGGTCCAGTTCGTCCTGCACGCTGTACTGGCCGCGCTTGAGCTGGCGCAGCAGCTTCGGCGGGTAGCCGTCGCGCAGGTAGGCCAGTTCCTCGCCCACTTCCAGCGTGGCCGGGTCGAAGGCCATCTCCAGCAGCTCGCCGGGCACCGCGGCTTCGTCGGCTTCCAGCATGCGCGGCAGCGGCGCGGGTTTCGGCACCGGCAGCGGCGCCGCGACCGGATCGATGCGGCGCACGTCGCCGATCGCCTCGCGGAACAGGCGGGCATCATTCTCGCTGATCGTGACAGGAGCGCGGCGTTTCATGTCCCGATGCTAGCAAGCGACGCGGCGCCCGGCGTGTGCCCGATCCGTGAATCCCGGGGTGCGCTCCGGTAAACTCGGGAGGTTGCAGGGTACGCAGGCCGCGAATGGCATGCGCTGCACTCGACTCAACACGGATCAGCATGCGAGTTCTTGTCAGCAACGACGATGGCGTGGATGCGAAAGGCATCCACGTGCTTGCCGAGCGTCTCGGCGAGGTGGGAGAGGTGACGGTGGTGGCGCCCGATCGCGACCGTTCCGGCGCCAGCAATTCACTGACACTGGACGCGCCGCTGCGCGTGCTGCGCATGGAGGACGGCCGCTACCGCGTGGCCGGCACGCCCACCGACTGCGTGCACCTGGCGCTGTCCGGCCTGCTGGAGCACGAGCCCGACATCGTGGTCTCGGGCATCAACAACTCCGCCAACCTCGGCGACGACGTGATCTATTCCGGCACGGTGTCGGCGGCGATGGAAGGGCGCTTCCTGGGCCTGCCGGCGATCGCCGTGTCGCTGGTCAGCGACGACCACCGCGGCGTGCATTACCACGCGGCGGCGAACGCGGTGCTGCTGCTGATGCGCCGGTTGCTGGTCGACCCGTTGCCCGCCGACACCATCCTCAACGTCAACGTGCCGGATCGGCCATGGGGGGAAATCCACGGCTTCGAGGTCACCCGGCTGGGCCGCCGCCACCGCGCCGCGCCGTGCATCGCGCAGACCGATCCGCGCGGACGTCCGGTGTGGTGGATAGGCCCGGCGGGCGAGGTGGACGACGCCGGCCCCGGCACCGACTTCGACGCGGTGCGCCGCGGCTACGTGTCGGTGACGCCCATCCATGTCGACCTGACCCGCTTCCAGGCGCTGGAGAAGATCAGCAGCTGGATGGAATCGCTAAGCGACGACATGGCCGCCCCCGGCCACAAGGTGGCCTGAGCGATGAGCATGCATCTGCTGCCCCCGGCGGTGTTGAAGGGCGAGGGCATGACCTCGCAGCGCGCACGCGACCGGCTCGCCGGCCTGCTCAAGGAAAGCGGCATCCGCGATCCGCGGGTGATCGACGTGATCCGCAACGTGCCGCGCCACCATTTCATCGACCAGGCGCTGCACTCGCGCGCCTACGAAAACACCGCGCTGCCGATCGGCCACGGCCAGACCATCTCCCAGCCCTGGGTGGTGGCGCGGATGACCGAGGCGCTGCTCGAACATTTCGACGCGCGCAAGGAGAAACCCGGGCGGGTGCTGGAGATCGGCACCGGCTCCGGCTACCAGGCGGTGGTGCTGGCCGCGCTGGTGGAGCAGGTCTACACCGTGGAACGGATCGAGGAGCTGCTGCGCCAGGCGCGCCGGCGTTTCCGCCAGCTGGGTCTCGCCAACATCCGTTCGCGCTACGACGACGGCAAGCTCGGCTGGGCCGACGAGGCGCCGTTCGACGCGATCATCCTCACCGCCGCGGGCGACACCATCCCCACCCGCATCCTCGAACAGCTCAGCCCCACCGGCGTGCTGGTGGCCCCGGTGGGCTCGCCCAGCAGCCAGGTGCTGATCCGCCTGCGCGGCGACGGGCAGGGCGACTTCACCCAGGAAGAACTCGGCGCGGTCAGCTTCGTGCCGCTGCTTGGCGGCATCGGCTGATGCATACAGCAAAGGAAACCGACTAGATGCGCCTGTTCGGCAAGCTCTATGCCCGCGCCCTGGTGTGGGCGCGTCAC
Source organism: Rhodanobacter sp. PCA2 (assembly GCF_013620825.1). Taxonomy (GTDB): domain Bacteria; phylum Pseudomonadota; class Gammaproteobacteria; order Xanthomonadales; family Rhodanobacteraceae; genus Rhodanobacter_A. The sequence goes on from NZ_NJIC01000018.1 coordinate 57,275, forward strand.
CCGCACGCGGTCCGCTACCTGTGCGTACTCAGTTTCGTCGAGGCCTTCATCTTCCCGGTCATGCCGGAAGTGATGCTGGCGCCGATGATGCTGGGCAAGCGGCACCGGGCGTTCTTCTACGCGAACATCAGCCTCGCGTTCTCGCTGCTGGGCGCGCTGGTCGGTTATGCGCTGGGGCACTGGGCGTTCGAGGCGCTGAAGCCGGTGCTGGGCACGCTGCACCTGCTGGCGCCGATCGAGCAAGGCGTCGAGAGCCTGCGCACCCAGATGGCCGAGCACCGCTGGGGCATGTTCGGCGTGCTGATCCTCGCGGCGTTGCAGCCGGTGGTGCCGATGAAGTTCGTGACCTGGGCCTCGGGCATCGTCGGCGTGCCGGTGCTGCCGTTCCTGGGTTGCGTGGCGCTGGGCCGCGGCAAGCGCGTGTGGCTGCTGGCGCTGCTGATCCGGCTGTTCGGCGAGCGCGCCGAGCAACTTTTGCACAAGTACATCGAGTGGATAGGCTGGATCGTGCTGGTGGCGCTGGGCCTGCTGCTGGCATGGTGGATCTGGAGCCATTGAGCAGGGATGGCGCCCCGGAGCGCCGCATGAAAAAACAAGGAAGTCCCATTATGCTGCCGCGAATGAATGGTTTTCTTTCCAGGTCGCTGGCTGCGGCTGCGTTGCTGGCGCTGTCGGCCTGCAGCACGGTGGTGGTGGAACCGGCGTCGAACGCCGGCCATCCGGTGGCGCCGGCCGTGGCGCATGCACCGGCCCCCGGCGGCCACTACGAGGTGCAGCGCGGCGACACGCTGTATTCGATCGCGTTCCGCAACGGGGTGGATTTCCGCAACCTGGCGCAGTGGAACGGCATCGCCGAGCCGTACACGATCTGGCCCGGCCAGCGCTTGAGCCTGTCGCCGCCTTCCGGCGCCGCGCCGGCGTCGCACGCCACCGTGGCCGCCGCGCCGCCTGCCAGGCCCGCCCCTGCTCCGGCCGCGCCCGGCGCCCCCATGTTCGAGAACGTGCCGACGCCGACGCGGGCTTCCACACCGGCCCCGACCGCCACCAGTCATGCGCCGGCGGCCACGGGGGCGGTCGTCGCCGCCGTTCCGCATGCGCCGCCTGCGCCCGCGGCCGTGGTGAAAGCGCCCGTGCCGGCAACCCCGGCCAGCACCGAAGTGCCGGTGGCGGGCGAGCCCAAGGCCAGCGTGCCGCCGCCGGCCCCGGCGGTGGCGACCGGCAGTTCGCGCGCCTCCGGGGGCGTGACCTGGCGCTGGCCGGCTGACGGCCAGATCATCAAGCGCTTCACCCCGGGCGATGCGGTGCCGGGCGTCGAGATCGCCGGCAAGGCGGGCGACCCGGTGCGTGCCGCCGCCGATGGCGTGGTGGTGTACAGCGGCAACGGCCTGGTCGGCTACGGCGAACTGGTCATCATCAAGCACAACGACAGCCTGCTGTCGGCCTACGGGCACAACAGCAAGCGGCTGGTGAAGGAAGGCCAGCGCGTCAGCGCCGGCCAGGAGATCGCCGAGATGGGCTCCAGCGGCGCCTCGCGCGTGGAACTGGGTTTCCAGATCCGCAAGGACGGCAACCCGGTCGATCCGCTGAACTACCTGCCCCCGAAGTAGCCGGCCGGCGTGAAGGCGGCCGCCGTGGAAGACCGCCCGGCTTCCGCGCTCAGGGGGCGGCGCCGAGGATGAACCCCGCGACCACGTGCCGCCCTTCGCCTGCCAGCAGGTTGTAGGTGCGCGCGGCGGCGGCGTTGTCCATCACCTCGATGCCGACGCCCTTGCGCAGGAAGCCGGCCATGAACGCGGCCGCCGGAAACACCTGGCGCACGCCGGTGCCCAGCAGCACCAGTTCCGGCTGCAGCTCGAGCAGGGCATTGACGTGCCCTTCATCCAGCGTGCCGGCCGCGTGCACCGGCCAGCGCTCGACCACGCGGTCCGGCGCCAGCAGGAAGCTTTCGGTGAGCTCGCGGTCGATCAGTGTGATGCCGTGCTCGCCGACCCTGCGCACGTACAGGTAACCCTCGGGACGGTCGAGCGAAAGGTCCATCAGCGCGGCAGGGCGATCTTCGGTTCGTCCGCATTGCGGCGGAACAGCACGGCGACATGGCCGATCTGCTGCACCGCTTCGGCGCCGGTGCCGCCCAGCAGGGCGTCGAGCTGGACCTGGCGCTCGTCCTTGTCGCCGCCGGAGAGCTTCACCTTGACCAGCTCGTGGATATCCAGGGCCTGGTGCAATTCCTTGACCACGGCATCGCTGGCGCCCTTGTTGCCCAGCAGGACAACCGGGTTCAGGCCGTGGGAAAGGCTGCGCAGGTAGCGGATCTGCGAGGGGGAAAGGGCCATGCGGGGCGGTCGATTCGCGGGGAGTGAGCGGCAAAGGGTATCATGCGGCCTGATTCCCTGTAGCGATGTACCCCCCATGAGCCGCAGCAAGAGCAGCGCCGGCTGGCTGCGCGAACACTTCAGCGACGCCTACGTGAAGAAGGCGCAGGCCGAAGGCGTGCGCTCGCGCGCGGTGTACAAGCTGGAGGAGCTGATCGACCGCGACCGCCTGCTCAAGCCGGGCATGGCCGTGGTGGACCTGGGGGCGGCGCCGGGCGGCTGGTCGCAGCTGGTGCGCCAGCGGCTGGGCGACCGCGGCAAGGTGGTGGCGCTGGACATCCTGCCGATGCAGGGCATCGCGGGGGTGGATTTCATGCAGGGCGATTTCCGCGAGGAAAGCGTGCTGCGCGCGCTGGAGGCGCGGCTGGAGGGCCAGCAGGTGGATCTTGTGCTCTCCGACATGGCCCCCAATATGAGTGGTGTGGCCTTGGCCGACCAGATCCGGGCGATGGATCTGGCCGAACTGGCGCTGGATTTTTCCCGGCAATGGCTGAAACCGGGGGGCGCGTTCCTGATCAAGCTGTTCCAGGGCGCCGGCTTCGACGATTACCTGCGCAGCTTGCGCGCGGACTTCTCGCGCGTGACGATGCGTAAACCAAAGGCCTCGCGCGCGCGTTCGCGGGAGGTATACGCGCTCGCTACCGGCCGCAAGGCCGCCGCGGCGCAACCGGGCGAGAACCGCGCATGAACGAAACAGCGAAAAACGTATTGCTCTGGGTGATCATCGCGGTGGTCCTGTTCACCGTGTTCCAGAGCTTCAATCCGCACGGCGCCGCGTCGTCGAACATGGCCTACAGCAGCTTCGTGCAGAGCGTGGGCAACGGCAACGTCTCCAGCGCCGTGATCAGCGCCGACACGCCGCCCAGCATCACCGGCAAGCTGAAGGACGGCTCCAGCTACCGCACCGTCGCGCCCATGCTCGGCTTCTCCACCAATGCGGTGGTCAAGCAGATGCAGGACAAGGGCGTGGAAGTGCGCCAGGACCCGGCCGAGGGCTTCTCCCTGCTGGGCCTGCTGGTGAGCTGGCTGCCGGTGCTGCTGATCGTGGGCGTGTTCATCTGGTTCATGCGCCAGATGCAGTCCGGCGGCGGCGGGCGCGGCGCGATGAGCTTCGGCCGTTCGCGCGCCAAGCTGCAGGGCGAGGACCAGATCAAGGTCAACTTCAGCGACGTGGCCGGTTGCGACGAGGCCAAGGAAGAAGTCGGCGAGCTGGTCGAGTTCCTGCGCGACCCGGGCAAGTTCCAGAAGCTGGGCGGCAAGATTCCGCGCGGCGTGCTGATGGTGGGCCCGCCCGGCACCGGCAAGACCCTGCTGGCCAAGGCCATCGCGGGCGAGGCCAAGGTGCCGTTCTTCTCGATCTCCGGTTCGGACTTCGTGGAGATGTTCGTGGGCGTGGGCGCCAGCCGCGTGCGCGACATGTTCGAGCAGGCCAAGAAGCACGCGCCCTGCATCATCTTCATCGACGAAATCGACGCGGTGGGTCGCCACCGCGGCGCCGGCCTGGGCGGCGGACATGACGAGCGCGAGCAGACCCTCAACCAGTTGCTGGTGGAGATGGACGGCTTCGAAGGCAGCGAAGGCATCATCGTGATCGCCGCCACCAACCGCCCCGACGTGCTCGATCCGGCGCTGCTGCGCCCGGGCCGTTTCGACCGCCAGGTGGTGGTCGGCCTGCCGGACGTGAAGGGCCGCGAGCAGATCCTCAAGGTGCACCTGCGCAAGGTGCCGGTGGCCAGCGACGTCGATGCGATGACCATCGCACGCGGCACGCCGGGCTTCTCCGGCGCCGACCTGGCCAACCTGGTCAACGAGGCGGCGCTGTTCGCCGCGCGCGAGAACGCGCGCGAAGTGCGCATGGCCCACCTGGACAAGGCGCGCGACAAGATCCTGATGGGCACCGAGCGCCGCTCGATGGCGATGAGCGAGGACGAGAAGAAGCTCACCGCCTACCACGAGGCCGGCCACGCCATCGTCGGCCGCCTCGTGCCCGAGCACGATCCGGTCTACAAGGTCACCATCATCCCGCGCGGTCGTGCGCTGGGCGTCACCATGTACCTGCCGGAAGGCGACAAGTACAGCATGAACAAGGTGGCGATCGAGTCGCAGCTGTGCTCGCTGTACGGCGGCCGCGTGGCGGAGGAGCTGATCTTCGGCACCGACAAGGTCACCACCGGCGCCTCCAACGACATCGAGCGCGCCACCAAGATGGCGCGCAACATGGCGACCAAGTGGGGCCTGTCCGACGAACTCGGCCCGATCACCTACGGCGAGGACGAGGACGAGGTGTTCCTGGGCCGCTCGGTGACCCAGCACAAGAGCATCTCCAACGAGACCGCCAGCAAGATCGACGAGGTGGTGCGCGGCATCCTCGACCGCGCCTATGCGCGCAGCACGCAGTTGCTCACCGACAACATCGACAAGCTGCACGCGATGGCCGAGGCGCTGCTGCAGTACGAGACCATCGACGCGCACCAGATCGACGACATCATGGCCGGCCGCGAGCCGGGGCCGCCGGCCGACTGGAACCGCAACGCCAGCGGCGGCTCCACGCCGCCACCGCCGCCGCCACCAAAGGGCGGGGACTCCACGGTAGGCAAGGTGGGCGATCCCGCCACGCAGAGCCGCTCCGGACTGGATGCCTGATTCGGACGTCTGGACGTCCATTTGATCTGCGCTGGCGGAGCATGCGAAAGGAGCGGCGGTTGTCGCTCCTTTCGTCGTTCGAGGGGCCGCGTGGCGCGCTGCCATCGTGTCGCACGGCATGTCGCGAAACGGGATGCGGGCAGGGCGCCTGTATGCGATGTGAAAAAAATTCACGAAAGGTGTTGACCTTCGCGGCCCAACCCTGAATAATTCCGCTCCTTGCTTCGGCGGTCCGGGAAACCGGGTGGCGGAAGCGGCAAGTTTAGTGTGCGCCCGTAGCTCAGTTGGATAGAGTACCTGGCTACGAACTAGGTGGTCGGGAGTTCGAATCTCTCCGGGCGCACCATTTTGTACTGCAGGCCGAAGCGTCCGTGCTTCGACCTGCTTTCGCGGAGCAGGCAGTTCGCCGATGCCGCGGAATGGTGGGCATGGTGCTCTGGCAATGCTCGCGGATTGACGGGTGGCATGGTCGGCCGTGACATTTCAAGGCTCCGTTGATGAAGGCTGTCGCGGGCTCGCTCGGGGTATAGCTCAGTCTGGTAGAGCGTTGCGTTTGGGACGCAAAAGTCGGGGGTTCGAATCCCTCTGCCCCGACCACTCGCGTGTTCTGCCGTAGGCGTCCGCGCCTGTAGCTCAACCGGATAGAGCATCGGCCTTCTAAGCCGACGGTTGCAGGTTCGAGTCCTGTCGGGCGCACCACTTGAAGTGTTTTATGGTGGACGTAGCTCAGCTGGTAGAGTCCCGGATTGTGATTCCGGTTGTCGTGGGTTCGAGTCCCATCGTTCACCCCAAAATTCAGGTTTCAGGGCCGTTAGCTCAGTTGGTAGAGCAGTTGACTCTTAATCAATTGGTCGAAAGTTCGAATCTTTCACGGCCCACCAACACCAGAACGCCGACCTCAGGGTCGGCGTTTTGCTTTGGTGCGATGCAAGGCTCCCGGACCGCGTCGCATGCTTGTGCTGCGCCTCGGCGCGACCGTACAATGAGCCGCTTTAGCGCTGGGTAATCATCGACTTAGGCTGCGGCGGGGCAGGTGTCACGGAAACGCCGTTTTTGCCCGCAAGGCCGGCCAGACAAGGCGAAAGTGGCGGAACTGGTAGACGCACCAGATTTAGGTTCTGGCGGGTAACCCCCGTGCGGGTTCGAGTCCCGCCTTTCGCACCACCCGGCACGATGGTTTTCCGGCGCTGCAGGTTGCCCCAAGGCGCCCGGCGGGTGCCCAACATTCAGGTTTCAGGAGACGACATGCAGGTTTCGGTTGAGAACATCGGCACGCTCGAGCGCAAGCTCACGGTGAAGTTTCCCGCCGAGCGTTACGAGACGCAGGTGAGCGCGCGCATCGCGGAGCTGGGGCGCACGGTACGCCTGAAGGGTTTTCGTCCGGGCAAGGTGCCGGTGGCCGTCATCAAGCAGCGTTTCGGCGAGCAGGTGCGCGGCGAAGTGCTGTCCGACCTGATCGGCAGCACGCTGCGCGAGGCGGTGACGCAGGAGAAGCTGCAGCCGGTCGCCAACCCCTCGATCGACACCACCGGCAAGCCGGAGAACGGCGAGATCGCCTACACCGCCACCTTCGAGGTGATGCCGGAATTCCCCGCGGTCGATGTGGCCGCGCTTGAAGTCAAGCGCCCGCGCGCCGAGGTGACCGACGCCGACGTGGAGAAGATGCTGGAAACGCTGCGCCAGCAGCGCCGCAGTTTCGAGCTGGTCGACCGCGCCTCTGCCGAGGGCGACTTCGTGATGTTCGAGTACGCCGCCGAGACCGGCGACTACCGTTTCCCGGCCGAAGGCCTGGAGCGTGCGGGCAGCGTGCTGGGTTCGGGCAACCTGTTCAAGGCGCTGGATGCGGCGCTGACCGGCCGCAAGTCCGACGACAGCTACGAGGCCGACGTCGAGTTCCCGGCGGATTTCCGCAACGAAAGCCTGGCCGGCAAGACGGCCAAGGTGAGCTTCAAGATCATCAAGGTGCAGGAGCCGAAGCTGCCCGAGATCGATGCCGAATTCGCCAAGCTGTTCGGCATCGCCGACGGCGACCTGGAACACTTCCGCAAGGAAGTGCGCGCCAACCTCGAGCGCGAGCTGAAGGCTGCGCTGATGGGGCGGCTGAAGTCCGAGGTGGCCGAGAAGCTGGCGGACGCGCATCCCGCGCTGGACGTGCCGAAGCTGATGGTGCAGTCCGAGGCGCAGGCGATGGCCGCAGGCAGCGTGCCGCGCGGTCAGCAGCCGCCGCCGCAGCTGGTCGAGGCCGCCATGCCGATGGCGCGCAAGCGCGTGACCGCCGGCCTGCTGATGGGCGAGATCGCCCGCAAGCAGGAGCTGAAGATCGACCGCAAGCGCGTGGCCGAGCAGCTTGCCGCGATCGCCTCGACCTACGAGGAGCCGGAGAAGGTCATTGAACTCTACAACGGCGACCCCCAGTTGATGTCCGGGCTGCAGAACCGCGTGATCGAGGACCAGGTGGCCGAGTGGGTGGCTGACCACGCCAACACCACCAACCTGGACCTGAGCTTCGACGAAGTGATGCGCCCCGCGGGCGCCTGATCATCAGGCGCGGGCCGTCGGGTCTGGCGGATGCCGGGCCCGATGGCATACTCAAGGCACACAACCGGAGAGCGCAAAGACCATGGAACAGATTCAGAACCTCAACCTGGTGCCGATGGTCGTCGAGCAGACCGCCCGCGGCGAGCGCTCCTACGACATCTACTCGCGCCTGCTGAAGGAGCGGGTGATCTTCCTGGTCGGCGAAGTCAACGACCAGGTGGCGAACCTGCTGGTCGCGCAGATGCTGTTCCTGGAGTCGGAGAACCCGGACAAGGACATCCACCTGTACATCAACAGCCCCGGCGGCGCGGTCACGGCCGGGCTGGCGATCTACGACACCATGCAGTACGTCAAGCCCGACGTCAGCACCATGTGCATCGGCCAGGCCTGCAGTGCCGCTTCGCTGCTGCTGATGGCCGGCGCCAAGGGCAAGCGCTTCTCGCTGCCGAACTCGCGGGTGATGATCCACCAGCCCTCGGGCGGCGCCCGCGGCCAGGCCACCGACATCGAGATCCAGGCCCAGGAGATCCTGTACCTGCGCCGGCGTCTCAACGACCTTTACGTGCACCACACCGGCCAGCCGCTGGACCGGATCGAGCGCGACATGGAACGCGACCGTTTCATGAGCGCCGAGGCGGCCCGCGAGTACGGCCTGATCGACGCGGTGCTCGACCGCCGCGCCGTCGACACGGTCAAGTCGGCCTGACGCCGATCTTGCGTCGTCCTTGATCGCGAAGATCCAACGGGCGGCCATCCATGGCCGTACTCTTCACGGTGCGGGTCCTGCGGTTCCGCGTCTGCCGGCAGACGCGGAACCCTGTGCTATTCTCGGGCCGCACCCTGAACCAGCCACAGTTTCACCAGCGGAATCGAAAGTATGAGCGACGATCGGCAGGGACGTTCCAGCGACGGCGGGAAGATTCTCTACTGCTCTTTCTGCGGCAAGAGCCAGCATGAGGTGCGCAAGCTGATCGCGGGCCCGTCCGTGTTCATCTGCGACGAATGCGTGGAGCTGTGCAACGACATCATCCGCGAGGAGCTGGAGGAGAAGGCCGCCTCCGGCCGCACCCAGCTGCCCAAACCCAAGGAAATCCGCGAGTCGCTGGACCAGTACGTGGTGGGCCAGTCCCGCGCCAAGAAGGCGCTGGCGGTGGCGGTGTACAACCACTACAAGCGCATGGAATCGCGCCAGAAGGGCGACGACGTCGAGTTGGGCAAGTCCAACATCCTGCTGATCGGGCCGACCGGCTCGGGCAAGACCCTGCTCGCCGAGACGCTGGCGCGCCTGCTCAACGTGCCGTTCACCATCGCCGACGCCACCACGCTGACCGAGGCCGGCTACGTGGGCGAGGACGTGGAGAACATTATCCAGAAGCTGTTGCAGAAGTGCGACTACGACGTCGAGAAGGCGCAGTCGGGCATCGTCTACATCGACGAGATCGACAAGATCTCGCGCAAGAGCGAAAACCCCTCGATCACCCGCGACGTGTCGGGCGAGGGCGTGCAGCAGGCGCTGCTGAAGCTGATCGAGGGCACGCTGGCCTCGGTGCCGCCGCAGGGCGGGCGCAAGCACCCGCAGCAGGAATTCCTGCAGGTGGACACCAAGAACATCCTGTTCATCTGCGGCGGCGCGTTCGCGGGGCTGGAGAAGGTGATCCAGCAGCGCTCCGAGAACACCGGCATCGGCTTCGGCGCCGAGGTGCGCAGCAAGGAGCGCACCCAGAACCTCGGCAAGATGCTGGCCGACGTGGAGCCGTCCGACCTGGTGAAGTTCGGCCTGATCCCCGAGTTCGTCGGCCGCCTGCCGGTGGTCGCCACGCTGGACGAGCTGGACGAGCCGGCGCTGGTGAAGATCCTCACCGAGCCGAAGAACGCCGTCACCAAGCAGTTCAAGAAGCTGTTCGAGATGGAGGACGTGGAGCTGGAATTCCGTCCCGAGGCGCTGCAGGCGATCGCCAAGAAGGCGCTGAAGCGCAAGACCGGCGCCCGCGGCCTGCGCACCATCCTCGAGCAGGTGCTGCTGGACACCATGTACGAGCTGCCTTCGCTGGAGCACGTCAGCAAGGTGGTGGTGGACGACGCGGTGATCGAAGGCCAGGCCGAGCCCTACCTGATCTACCGCGGCAACCTGCAGCAGCGCGCAGGCGGCGAGGGCGGCGACGCGGCCTGAACCCGACTGTCGCGAGATTCATCGAGACGGCCCCGGCGCGCGCGTCGGGGCCGTCTTGTTTCTGTCGCGGCTGCGACATCCAGCCGCGGCCATCGATGGCTGCGCGTTTGATCGTCGCGAGCCCGGGCCGCATGGCCGCGTTCGCTTGAGTAATCCGCCCGCTGCCTCCACTTGACGAGACATGGTGCCCGGCGCAGTGTCGGGCCTGTCCCCCGGATTCCCGCGAGAACCTCCTCAATGGCCAAAAACGCCCCTGCGCCTGCCGTACTCGACGCTCTGCCCGTGCTGCCACTGCGCGACGTGGTGGTCTACCCGCACATGGTCATTCCGCTGTTCGTGGGCCGCGACAAATCCATGCGTGCGCTGGAGCGTGCGATGGAGAGCGAGCGGCAGATCCTGCTTGTCGCGCAGAAGAGCCCTGACGTCGACGACCCGGCGGTGGGCGACCTGCATTCCATCGGCACGCTGGCCGGCGTGCTGCAACTGCTGAAGCTGCCCGACGGCACCGTGAAGGTACTCGTCGAAGGCCAGTCGCGCGTGTCCATCGAGGACTGCCACGAGGAAGGCGGCATGCTGGTTGCGCGCTCGCGCGTGATCGAACCGGTGTACAGCGTGAAGGAACGCGAGCTGGACGTGGTCTCGCGCACGCTCATCTCGCTGTTCGAACAGCTGGTGAAGCAGAGCCGCAAGCTGCCGCCGGAAGTGCTGGCCAGCCTGTCCGGCATCGAGGATCCCTCGCGCGTGGCCGACTCCATCGCGGCGCACCTGACGGTGCGCATGGCCGACAAGCAGAAGGTGCTGGAAACCAAGGACGTCGGCGAGCGCCTGGAACTGCTGATCGGCCTGGTCGACGGCGAGATGGACCTGCAGCAGGTGGAGAAGCGCATCCGCGGCCGCGTGAAGTCGCAGATGGAGAAGAGCCAGCGCGAGTACTACCTCAACGAGCAGATGAAGGCGATCCAGAAGGAGCTGGGCGAGGGCGAAGACAGCCCGAACGAGGTCGAGGAACTGCAGAAGAAGATCGAGAACGCCGGCATGCCCAAGCCGGTGCTGGCGAAGGCGCGCGCGGAGTTCGGCAAGCTGCGCCAGATGTCGCCGATGTCGGCCGAGGCCACGGTGGTGCGCAACTACCTCGACTGGCTGGTCGGCGTGCCGTGGAAGAAGCGCAGCAAGGTGCGCAAGGACCTGGCGCTCGCGCAGGAGGTGCTGGACGCCGACCACTTCGGCCTGGAGAAGGTCAAGGATCGCATCCTCGAATACCTCGCCGTGCAGCACCGCGTGTCGGTGATGAAGGGACCGATCCTGTGCCTGGTCGGCCCGCCCGGCGTGGGCAAGACCTCACTGGGCCAGTCGATCGCCAAGGCCACCAACCGGAAATTCGTGCGCATGTCGCTGGGCGGCGTGCGCGACGAGGCGGAAATCCGCGGCCACCGCCGCACCTACATCGGCTCGATGCCGGGCCGCATCGTGCAGAACCTCAACAAGGCCGGCAGCAAGAATCCGCTGTTCGTGCTCGACGAGATCGACAAGATGTCGATGGACTTCCGCGGCGATCCGTCCTCGGCGCTGCTGGAGGTGCTCGACCCCGAGCAGAACCACGCGTTCAACGACCACTACCTCGAGGTCGACCTCGATCTTTCCGAAGTGATGTGGATCGCCACCGCGAACTCGTTGAACATCCCGGGCCCGCTGCTGGACCGCATGGAAGTGATCCGTATCCCCGGTTACACCGAGGACGAGAAGCTGGCGATCGCGCAGAAGTACCTGTTGCCCAAGCAGCTCAAGGCGAACGGGCTGAAGCCCGAGGAATTGCACGTGGCCGAGGAGGCCGTGCGCGACATCGTGCGCTACTACACGCGCGAGTCCGGCGTGCGCAACCTGGAGCGCGAGGTTTCCAAGATCTGCCGCAAGGTGGTGAAGGAGCTCACGCTGGGCGAAGTGCGCAAGGCCAAGGGCAAGCAGCCGGCGAAAGCGGTGGCGAAGCCCGCGAAGGGCAAGGCGAAGGCCATCGCCGCCGTCATGGTGGATTCGGCCAACCTCGACCACTACCTGGGCGTGCGCCGTTTCGATTTCGGACGGAAGGAACTGCAGAACGAGGTGGGCCTGGTCACCGGCCTGGCCTGGACCCAGGTGGGCGGCGAGCTGCTCAGCATCGAAGCCTCGGTGGTGCCCGGCAAGGGACGGCTGGTGCATACCGGCCAGCTCGGCGACGTGATGAAGGAGTCGATCCAGGCGGCGCTGTCGGTGGTGCGTGCGCGCGTGGACCGGCTGGGCGTCGACCCGGAGTTCCACCAGAAATTCGACATCCACGTGCACGTGCCGGAAGGCGCCACGCCGAAGGACGGCCCCAGCGCCGGCATCGGCATGTGCACCGCGCTGGTGTCCGCGCTCACCAAGGTGCCGGTGCGCTCCGAAGTGGCGATGACCGGCGAGATCACGCTGCGCGGCCGCGTGCTGCCGATCGGCGGCCTCAAGGAAAAGCTGCTGGCCGCGCATCGCGGCGGCATCACCACGGTGATCATCCCCGAGGACAACAAGAAGGACCTGGCCGACATGCCGGCCAACATCACCGCCTCGCTGGAGATCCACCCCGTGCGCTGGATCGACGAGGTGCTCGACATCGCGCTGGAGCGCCCGCTGCAGCCGAATGAGCCCACGGCCGAGCCGCGGGCTGCCGCACGCGAGGAACCGGCCGACGCCGACGAAGCGGAGCAGCACGCACGCCCCCATTGAGGCGGCCCTGGCGCCAGGCGTCGCGGAGCCGGAAACGGCCCCGCGATGCCTGGCGCTTTCGTGCTTTTCGGAAAATTCTCAGATGACATGCGGCGTTTTGTGACGCGGTCGCCGGCAAACCTGTCCGGTGCCTGCATGTCGCCTGAAAACCTTGTCGCAGCTTGTGTTGCGGTGCTCGGCGAGGCGCTGGTATAAAGGCAAAACCGCAATCCCGGCGCCTGCTGCGCAAGGCCGTGATGCGGAGGTTGCGATACGGCGCCAAGCAGGCACCAACCATCCACGACGGCTGCGTGCGCCCATGCCACGGGCGCGCCTGCCGCAAAACGCACTAGGGAGCTTTCAATGAATAAAACCGATCTGATCAATGCCATCGCCGACAAGGCCGAACTGACCAAGGCCGATGCCAGCCGCGCGCTCGAAGCGTTCTTCGAGGTCGTGCAGAAGTCGCTGAAGAAGGGTGAGGACGTGTCGGTGGTCGGTTTCGGTACGTTCACCGTGCGCAAGCGCGCCGCCCGTACCGGTCGCAACCCGCGTACCAACGAGACGATCAAGATCAAGGCTTCGAAGGTTCCCGCCTTCAAGGCTGGCAAGACGCTCAAGGACGCCCTAAACTGAGCGGCTGACGCTTGGTTTCGGGTGCTTAGCTCAGCGGTAGAGCGCCGCCCTTACAAGGCGATGGTCGTAGGTTCGATCCCTACAGCACCCACCAGAAAACTGCGGAGCGGTAGTTCAGTCGGTTAGAATGCTGGCCTGTCACGCCGGAGGTCGCGGGTTCGAGTCCCGTCCGCTCCGCCACGGTTCGCAAGGGCGCCCCTGTGGCGCCCTTGTCGTTTGAACGGCGTTCCAGGGGAATCCGCCGTGACAGGCGCCTCGCCGGCGCCCGAAGAGTTCGTGCAACGTGCGCCCGGGGGCGCCGATCAACACTGGCAGGAAGGTAGGCAATGCTGCAGGCAATGCGTAACAAGATGCACGGATGGCCGGCCATCGTCGTTCTCGGCGTGTGCGTCTTCGCCGTCTCGTTCTTCGGCATCGAGGGCTACATCATGTCCCGCGCCGACACCTATGTGGCGAAGGTGGGCAAGCACGAGATCAGCCAGCAGGATTTCCAGGACCGCATGAACCAGTTGCGCCAGCAACTGAGCGCCGAGCAGGGCGACAACTTCGACCCGGATGCGTTCGAGAAGCCGGACATGAAGCTGAAGGTGCTGGACGGCATGATCGACCAGCAGCTGCTGCTGCAGGCGAACCAGAACTGGGGCATCCGCGTACCCGACCAGGCCGTGCGCGACTACATCGCCGGGATCCCCGCGTTCCAGGTCAACGGCCAGTTCGATCCCGCCACCTACCGCACCGTGCTGGCCGAGCAGCGCAAGACGCCGGAGATGTTCGAGAACGACGTGCGCGCCTCGCTGTCCACCCAGGCCCTGCCCAACGCGGTCGACGGCAGCACCATCATCACCGACGCCGAGATCGACCATTACCTGGACCTGCGCATGCAGCGCCGCGATCTGAGCTACTTCGTGCTGCCCAAGCCGCAGCCCGCGGACGCCACGGTCACCGACGCGCAGATCGAGACGTATTACAAGGAACACCTCGCGGATTACATGAACCCCGAGCAGGTGGCGCTGCAGTACGTCGAGGTGAACGGCGCAGCCCTCGTCCCGGACGCCGCACCCAGCGACGCCGATCTCATGAAACGCTACGAGAACGAGAAGCAGCGCTTCGTGCAGCCCGAGCAGCGCGAGGTGTCGCACATCCTCGTCAACGTGCCCGCCAACGCCACGCCGGAGCAGCAGAAGGCCGCGATGGCCAAGGCCGACAAGATCGCCGCCGAGGCCACGCCGGAGAATTTCGCCAAGCTGGCCGCGCAGGATTCGGACGACCTGGGTTCCAGGCGCCAGGGCGGCGACCTGGGCTGGCTGCAGAAGGGCGTGACCAATGCCGCCTTCGACACCGCGATGTTCGCGCTGAAGAAGGGCGAGATCTCCAAGCCGGTGCTGACGCCGGACGGCTACGACATCATCTGGCTGCGCGACACCCGCAGCGGCGAGGCGAAGTCGTTCGCCGAGGTGCGCAGCCAGCTGCTGGCCGAGGCCACCGCCGGCGACAAGGATCGCAAGTACAACGAGGTGGCCGGCAAGCTGTCGGACAGCAGCTACCAGAACCCCTCGTCGCTGGAGCCGGCCGCGCAGGCGCTGGGCCTGACCATCAAGAGCACGGAGCTGTTCTCCGCCAAGGGCGGCGAGGGCATCGCCGCGAACCTCAAGGTCGTCAAGGCCGCATTCGGCAACGACGTGCTGGCGCAGGGCAACAACTCCAACCTGATCGAGCTGGGCAACGACGATGCGGTGGTGATCCGCGTGGCCAAGCACGAGCCCGCCGCGGCGAAGCCGCTGGCTGAGGTGTATGACGCCATCGGCAAGACCATCCTCGCCCAGCGCGTCGAATCCGCCGCGAAGCAGCAGGCCGATGCCTTGCTTGCGCGCCTGCGCAAGGGCGAGACGATGGCGGCGGTGGGGGCGTCCGCGAATGCGGCGATCAAGAATGTCGCCGATGCAGTGCGCGTGCAGCCGGACGTGCCGGCGTCGCTGCTCGACCAGGCCTTCCTGCTGCCGCACCCGGTCGACGGCAAGCCGCAATACACCGCGGTGGCGATGCCGGAGGACGACACCTATGCGCTGCTGGCGGTGGACAAGGTGCAGGGCGCGGATCTGTCCAAGATCCCGGCCGACCAGCGCGACATGCTGCGCCAGCAGATGATCCAGGCCTACGGTGCGGTGGCTACCCAGGAACTGATCAAGACGCTGCGCAACAGCACCGAGATCAAGATCGCCAAGGACCGGATGTAAACCCCGGCCGCCAGGCGTCGCAACGAAGAAGGCGGCCCACGGGCCGCCTTCTTCGTTGCCTGCATCCGGAAACCGTACGCTTCAGCCCGGTGCGCCGAGCTTGAGCACCTGGCCGGGCTTGACGCGCTGGGCCTTCAGGTGGTTCCAGCGCTGCAGGTCGCGCACGCTCACCGAGTAGCGGCGGGCGAGCTGCCAGAGGCTCTCGCCGGACCGGACCCGGTGCGTGCGCGGGCGTTCCGCGGTCGTCGCCGGCGCCGGGCCGGAGACCTGTTCCGCATCGCTGGCGCCCATGCCCCGGCCGAGCACCGCATCGGGCAGGCGGTCGGCGCTGGCGCTGGCGGCCTGGGCCAGCAGCGCATCGCGGAATTGCCGCGCGTGGCCCACCGGCATCATCAGGTAGGTGGTTTCGCGGGTATCGGCGATGTCGCTGCGGAAGGCGGCGTTGAGGTCCTTCAGCTTGTCCAGCGGCATGCCGGCGTGGTCGGCCGCGCGTGCCAGCGGCATCGAATGCGGCAACGGCACCGAGACGAGGTGCTGGTCGGCCGTGAGCGTGGGCAGCGTGACGTTGAACCGCCCGGGCTCGCGCACCACGCAGGCCATGGCCAGCAGCCGGGTGAGGTGCTGGCGGGTGACGTCGTGCACGGACCAGCGCGGGATCACCGGCAACTCCGGCGGCAGCCCGTGCCGCTGGACCAGCGCGCGGGCCCGGAACTCGCCGGCGTTGTACGCGTAGTCGGCGACGCGCCAGTCGTTGAACTGCTCGTGGTAGCGGCTGAGCAGTTTCATCACCGCATCGGCGGCGGCCTGCACGTCCAGCCGGGCGTCGTAGCGGTGGTCCACCTGCAGGCCCATCGCGGAGGCGGTGACCGGCATGATCTGCCACATGCCGGCCGGGCGGCCGCGCTTGCCGGGAATGGGGCGGAAACCGCTTTCGACCCAGGGCAGCAGCACGAATTCGCCCGCCACGTTGTGCCTGGCCGCGACCTGCTGCACGTAGGCCAGCTTGGGCAACGCCGCGCGCGCCTCGTCCTCGAACTGTTCCGGGTTGCGCGTGTAGCGGCGAGCCTGGGCCAGCACCGCGGGCTCGGCATCGCAATCGGCCATCGCGAAACTGTCGCGCAGGCGGTCCCAGACATTCCCGGCTTGCGGCTGGGTCGGCGCCGCCGCCTCGGCCGGCGCGGCGCTTTCGGCGGCCGGGACCGGGGCGGGCAGGGCGGCCGGCAGCGCAGGTTCGGGACGCGGCGTCGTCGTGGTGGCGCAGGCGCTGAGCAGGGCCGAGAGCGCCAGCGGCAACAGCCGCTTCGGATGCAGGGTCCTGTTCATGCGCGGAACGCGTCCTTGGCGGACCGCACGGCGGCGAAGCGCGCCGTGCGGTCCGCCGGATGGCCGGGTTGCTGCCGGCACCACTCGACCACCGCCGGCGCGTCGGTGCGCAGGAACGGATTGGTCGCCCGTTCGCTGGCCATCGATACCGGCAGGCTGGGGCGTTCACTGGCGCGCAGCGCCGCGACTTCCTCGACACGCACCGACAGTTCGGCGTTGTCCGGCTCGACCTCGCGCGCGAAGCGGCCGTTGGCGGCGGTGTATTCGTGACCGCAGCAGAGCAAGGTATCGGCCGGCAATGCCGCCAGCCGGTCCAGCGAAGCCAGCATCTGCGCGGGCGTGCCCTCGAACAGCCGGCCGCAGCCCATGCTGAACAAGGTGTCGCCGGCCAGCAGCACGCCTTCGCCGAAGTAGGCCACGTGGCTCAGCGTGTGGCCCGGCACCGCGATCACCTCGAAGCTGGCCTGCGGCAGCGGCAGGTCGATGCGCTCGCCGTCGCGCACGCGCACGGTGGCTGCAGCTATCCGTGCGTCCTCGGGCGCGTACACGGCCGCGCCGTGGCGCTCGCGCAACGCCAGCGCGCCGCCAACATGGTCGTGATGGTGGTGGGTGAGCAGGATCGCCTGCAGCCGCAGCTCGCGCGCGGCCAGCGCCTGCTCCACCGGCGCGTCGTCGCCGGGATCGACGACCAGGGCATGACCCTCGTCGTCGTGCAGCAGCCAGATGTAATTGTCGGCCAGTGCCGGTAGCGGTAGGAGATGCATGCATGCTCCGCTGCGTTGGTCGAACGGCAAACGCAGCCTGCCTGGCATGCGCGAATCGGACGACTATAAACAGCCTGCCCGGAAGACTCGTTAGCATGCCGTTAATGCCTGATGTGACGGTTCAGCGACGTGATGAGCGTCCCGCCGGGGATGCGACGCGGTCGGCGTCATCCAACGCTACACTGCACGCTGGATTTCAACGATGACCGCAGGCCGGGTTCACCGGAGCCGGATCGAGTGCATGCCGCTTCAACGCGATCAGGACATTCACGCAAGCGCCCCCTTGAGGCAATTGCGCAACGGACAATGGCGCAGCATGGCGCCGTTGCTGCAGCGCGAGACGGGGCGGCGCGCCCTGCGCATAGGGGTGGACGACGATGACGCGGTGCCGCCGCTGCCCGGCGTGACCTGGACGCGGCTGTGGCTGGAGCAGGGCGGTTATCGGGGCGACCTGCGCGGCAGCGCCGAGGAGCCGCTGCCGTTCATAGCCGAGGCCTTCGACCTGGTCTGGCTGCAGCACGCGCTGGAGCCGGCGCCGCAGGTCGCCGGCCTGCTGGGCGAGGTCTGCCGGGTGCTGGCTCCCGGGGGCGTGCTGGCGGTGACGGCAGTGCACCCGCTGGGCGGCTGGTCGCCCTGGTTCTTCTGGAAGGCGCGCGGGCAGGGACAATCGCTGCAGTGGCCATGGCACCTGTGCCATCGCCTGCGGCGCGAAGGACTGGCAATCGAAGACGTGCGCCGGCTGGGTCCGCCATGGCCCGCCCATGGTCGCCCGGCCAGCGGCGACAGCCGCTGGGGCGGCGCCTACCTGCTGCTGGCCCGCAAGCAACGGCACCTGGTCACGCCCGTGAAACTGCGGCCGCTGCCGGCGCGGGCGCCGGTGAACGCGCACCTGTCGCCGGGCACCCGGCGGCATTCCGTATCCTGAAGACGATCGGCGTGACGATGGAAGAAGTGGAAGCATTCACCGATGGCGCCTGCCTCGGCAATCCGGGACCCGGCGGATGGGCGGCGCTGCTGCGCGCCAGAGGGCGCGAGCGCCTGCTGGCCGGCGGCGAGGCCGCCACCACCAACAACCGCATGGAGCTGATGGCGGCGATCGGCGCGCTGGAGGCGCTGACCCGCCCCTGCGCGGTGGTGCTCACCACCGACTCGCGCTACGTCATGCAGGGCATCGAGCAGTGGCTGCCGAAGTGGCGCGCGAACGGCTGGCGCACGGCCGACAAGAAGCCGGTGAAGAACCAGGATCTGTGGGAGCGCCTTTCCTCGGCCTCCGGCAACCACAGCGTCCGCTGGAAGTGGGTGAAGGGCCACAACGGCCACGCCGAGAACGAGCGCGTGGACCAGGCCGCGCGCGAACAGGCCGAACAATTCGGGGGCAGGGCATGAGGCAGGTGGTGTTGGACACGGAAACCACCGGCCTGGAGGTGCGCCAGGGACACCGGCTGGTGGAAATCGCCTGCGTGGAAATGGTGGGGCGGCGCCTCACCGGCCGCCACTGGCAGACCTACCTCAATCCCGAGCGGGCGATGGACGAGGGCGCCAGCCAGGTCACCGGCATCCGCGACGATTTCCTGCAGGACAAGCCCTTGTTCGCCGACAAGGTGGCCGAGTTCCTGGCCTTCGTCGACGGCGCCGAACTGGTCATCCACAACGCCAGCTTCGACGTGGGCTTCATCGACGCCGAGCTGGCGCGCCTGGGCGGCGCGCAGGGCCGCCTCACCGACCGCTGCAGCGTGCTCGACACGCTGGCGATGGCGCGCGAACGCTATCCCGGGCAGCGCAACAGCCTCGATGCGCTGTGCAAGCGGCTCGGCGTGGACAATTCGCGGCGCGACCTGCACGGCGGCCTGATCGACGCCCAGTTGCTGGCCGACGTCTACCTGGCGATGACCTCGGGCCAGGTGGCGCTGGACCTCGCGTTCGAGCAGCCACAGGAATCGGCGGCGCAGATCGTCGCCCAGCCGCTGCTGCGGCACGGACGGCCGCGCGTGCTGCGCGCGTCCGCCGAGGAGTCCGCCTTGCACGAACAGCGCCTGGACGCGCTGGACAAGAGCGCCGGCGGCGTCAGTGTCTGGCGCCAGGCGGAAACGCCTGAGGCCGCCGCGGAAACCGGCTCAGCTTGAGCGCACCAGGATCGCGGTGATGTTGTCCTTGCCGCCGCGGTCCAGCGCATCCAGCAGCAACTGATCCACGCACTCCTGCGCGGCCAGGTCGGTGCGCGACACGGTGTGCGCGATCGACGCCGGGTCCAGTTCCTCGGTCAGCCCGTCGCTGCACAGCAGGAAACCCATGCCCGGCACGATGCGGCCCTGCGCCATGCCGACGTGCAGCTGGGCGATGGCGGTCACGCCCAGCGCCTGGGTCAGCACGTTGCGCTGCGGATGGCGCGTGGTGTGCGAGGGATCGAGTTGACCCGCCTCGACCAGCGCCTGCACCAGCGAATGATCGTGGCTGATCTGGCGCAATTCCCGCCCGGTGGTGTAGATGCGGCTGTCGCCTACCCACGCGGCCTCGTAGCGGTCCTCGCTCACGCGCAGGACCGCGATCGTGCTGCCCATCGGCAGCAGGTCGGCGCCGTCCTGCATCTGCGCCAGCAGGTGTTCGTCGGCGCCGCGGATCGCTTCCGCCAGGCTGTGCCCGCGACTCACCAGGTCGACCACGCTGTCGCGCACCCGCGCCGCCGCCACCTCGCCGTGCAGGTGCCCGCCCATGCCGTCGGCTACCAGAAACAGGCCCAGCGCGGCATCGGCGTAATAGGTGTCCTCGTTGCGCGTACGGCGCAAACCGACGTGGGTGGCGTGTCCGAATTCGATCATGGGCGAAGCATGGCGGATGTTGGTGGAGGGTGCAAAAGCAATCGCAGTGAGCTGAAAGTCGCGTCGGATTGTCCGGTGCGTCCATGAGCCGAACCCCTTCGCGCTTGCGCACCGTGGGGATGGCTTGCAGTGGTCCAGATTCCAAAGTGGGCGGATGTGCGGTGAATCCTTGATTTGCGTACATGACGAGCCCCAAGCGGGGTGTTGTGCAATGTGTATCGGTGTGTATCATATACGCGATGAACAGCGCAGACCTCATCAAGCTGCTGAAGTCCCATGGTTTCGCTGTCGTCGGGGTTCGCGGCAGCCATCACAAGCTCCGCAACGCCGCCAACGTCACGGTGATTGTCCCGCATCCGAAGAAGGATCTTGGCAAGGGTCTGGTCGCAGCGATACTCAAACAAGCCGGCCTGTAGGGCCGGGAGGTGTCCGCCATGTTGTTCCGCTATCCAGTCGCCATTGAAATCGGGAACGAAAAGACAGCGTATGGCGTCGTCGTGCCCGATCTTCCCGGCGTGTTCAGCGCAGGCGACACGCTGGAAGACGCCCTCGCCAACGCCGAGGAGGCCATCCTGTTCGCGTTGGAAGACATTGTCGAAAGCGGGGCCGACATCCCACCGCCGACGGAACTGGAATGGATGATGCTGGGCAAGGGCGGCAAGGGCGGTCCCAGGCGTTTCCCGCCGAGCAAGTGGGGATGGTTCGTGGTGAACGTGGATACCGGCAAGCTCACCGCCAAAGCCGTGCGCCTGAACATCACGCTGCCCGAGCCGCTGCTGAAGGCGATCGACAAGCGCGTCAGCGCCCTCGGCGGCACCCGCAGCGGATACCTGGCGGCCCTCGCTCAGCGCGACCTCAACAAACACCGCGCGGCCTGAAGGGTTTCAACAAAGCCTGCTGCGACCAGGGCATGACCGACCAGGTTGCCCGCCCGGCCCGCCTCCGCGATGCTGCCGGCTGTACGGGCTGGTGCGGTTTCTGCAGGATAGGAGCGGTGGCCCCGATGCGTAGGCCAGTCGGCGACATAGACGGGAGGGGGCGCAAGCCCCTTGCCGAGTCTCGACATCCGTACCGAAGGCTGAAAACCACCATCTTGAATCTGCAGGGGGATTCACGTGCAACCCAACAAGACCAGTGTCACCGGGCTGTTCAGTACGCCGTACCAGTACCAGATCCCAATTTTTCAGCGTGGCTACGTCTGGACGCTGGAAAAGCAGGTGGTTCCGTTGTGGGCCGATATACAGGATCGCTCAGATGCGCGGTTGGAGCGCGAGGAAGCGATGCTGCATGGTGTCGTTGCAACCGACCTCAAGCCCCTCCAAAAGCACTTTCTTGGCTCGCTGGTGCTCACGCCGGTCACGCCGCCGTTCGGCCGCGTACCCGCCTACGAGGTGATCGACGGTCAGCAGCGCTCGACGACACTGCAATTGCTGTTGCTGGCGTTCCGCCTTGCGGCGCAACAGCTTGGCGACACTCAGCTACCGAAGATGCTGGACACCTTGGTGCGCAACCCCGGCCCGTACACGACGGACACGGACTTCCACAAGGTGTGGCCGACGCAGGCCGGCCAGGATGAGATACAGGCGCTGTACGCAGCGAAGGATGTCGCCGACATTTGTGCGGCTTACCCGGCACGCACGGGACGCAAGAAGTCCGAGCGGCCGTTGATGGTGCAGACATTCTTGTACTTCTACTTCGCGTGCCTCGCGTACCTTCAAGGCATTGATCTGGTGGGTTCGGGCGATGCGGACGAGCACACGCCAAGCGACGTGCTGGTCGCGCGGATTCGCCGCGACAATGACGTAGTCCCGTTGGATGTGGACAGCACGTTCGAGCCGAAGCGTGCGCAGGCGCTCTACATGGCGCTTTCCGAGAATGTGCAGATCATGACCCTGCAGTTGGAGGTCGATGATGACCCGCAGATCATCTTCGAGACGCTCAATGCACGTGGTGAGCCGCTGCTGGCTTCCGACCTGATCCGCAACTTCGTCTTTCTGGCAGCGGCGCGCGCCGGCAAGCCTGTTAGTGCGCTCTACGAGAAGTTTTGGAGCCCATTCGATCTGGTGTCGGCGGGTAGCCAGGGAGTGACCAGCAACCGCTACTGGGCAGAAAAGGAGCGGCAAGGCCGCTTGACCTATCCACGTATCGACCTGTTCTTCTACAACTACACCGTGTTGCGCAGTCAGGAAGTAACCCTGGTCGGACGCGTCTTCGATGCTTTCAAGACGTGGTGGCAGAAGCAGCCGAGAGATCTCGAACAGGAACTGCAGGGCATCGTGGTCGCCAGCCGACACTTCAAGGAACTGGTTTCGCCGGAGGGAACCGGTCACCTTGCCGAGTTTGCGAGGCTGGTCGAGTCACTCGATGTCAGCACCATCACGCCGGTCTATCTGGCACTGCGGGAGCGATTGTCGGACGACAGTCCGGAGCTGCGGCAGGCCTTGGGCGATATTGCGTCGTACCTGACCCGTCGCTCCGTTTGCGGCATGGAGACCAAGGGATACAACCGCTTCTTCATGCGTCTGTTGCAGACAGTTTCCGCGGCTTCCGAAGAACCGCACCTCGCGCTTCGCAAGGTACTTCTGGCGGCCACGGCAGACAGCGAACTCTGGCCGAGCGACGAGAGGTTCAAGGAGCGGTGGTTGCACCGGCCCGTCTATCAAGAGATGAAGCCGGCGCGCGTGTGCGGCATTCTGCGCGCACTCGAATACGCGGCACGCGGCACCATGCAGGGCAGCAACCACGTGCCCGTCCAGTCCGCGCTAACAGTCGAGCATGTCATGCCGCAAAGCTGGCGAACTGAGCCAAGCTACGAGGCTTCTGAGATGACCGATGCCCAATGTTCGCTCCGCGACGTGGCGATCCACGAGTTCGGAAACCTTACTCTGCTAACTCAGCCGCTCAACAGCTCGGTCAGCAACGGGCCGTTCAACGACCGACAAAGTCCAGCCGGTGAGGTCGTGCACGGCAAGCGTTCCAAGTTGGGTCAAAGCGCGCTGTTGATGAACACCTTCTTCAACCAACAAGGCTTGGATGAGTGGAACGAAGATGCGATTGCTGCGCGCGCCAACGCGCTTTACAACGCGGCGCTTCTGGTGTGGGCACGACCAGCCTCCACCACTGCCACGCCTAAAGCGATAGCTCAGGCATTCTCCAGTAGCGAAAGCAGTTAGGTGGGCGCGTAGTTTCCTGACCCAGCTTCACGACCTGGTGCACGAAACCCTCCAGCAGGCTGTGCGCAGGCTCCGCACGGGATCAAGTGCGGGTTGAAGCCGTTGGTTGGTGTACAAATTCCAGAATGAGATGAAGCTTGACGATCAGGCGAGAACCTTCGGCTTCAAGAAGATCATCTACACGGATGGCTATGATTCGACGTGGACTCAAGGCCTCTGACCACCTGAGAGGCAGTCTATACGCCCGGCAGCGATGCGCGAAGTACACCCGAGCCCATGCAGCCATGTGCAGGAGCACCTCGCGCGGGTAGAGCGGTGTCTACCTACTGCCCCTCGGCCCGCTCGCAGCGAAATCACCGTGTACATTGCGGCCATCCGTGTCCGTAGCCGTCCGTGCGCAAGCGGGTTGTAACGTAGGGACTAAAGTAGGGGCGACCACAAGAATGCAAGAAAAAAGCCGCTGAATTCAGCGGCTTAGTTCCATTTCTGGCGGAGAGGGTGGGATTCGAACCCACGGTACGCTTGCACGTACGCCTGATTTCGAGTCAGGTACATTCGACCACTCTGCCACCTCTCCGAAAGGGGTCGCGTGGTCTGCGCGAGCCGGCAATCTTACGTGGTGGCAGGGGCCGTGACAAGCGAGGGAATCCAGCTGGCCGTGGTCACCGCGGGATTTGCCTGCCTTGCCCGGCAACCGTTCGGCGGGAAGGGATGGGCACGGGAGCGCCGCCTGGGTGCCGGTACGTTCGTTCGCAAGCCGGGAAGCTTCATGGGGACGGTGCCGCGTCGGGCGGACCTGGGTCCTCCGGGTTGCCATGCGTAAGCGGATTCGCCGAGACCTCGCGGAACAGCAGCATGTCGCCGATGTGCGACGAGGCGCCGTCGTAGAACCCGGTCGCCGGGGCGAAGTTGCGAGGGTTGTCGAAGGTCCCGAACAGGATGTCGAACAGCGGCACGTCGGCGTAGTTGTTGCGGTGCCGTCCGCGCGCGTGGTGCCAGGAGTGGCTCTCCGGACGCTGGACGATGTAGCCGAGCCAGCGTGGCGTGCGCACGTTGGTGTGCTGGAAGATCGACAACAGGGTGAAGGCGAGCAGCGCCGCCGTCGTCGCCGGCGCCGACAGGCCGACGACGAGCGTCAGCGCGAGGCTGGACACGACTGTCCAGCCGATCATGTCGAGCGGGTGGAACCAGAACGCGCTCCAGGTATCGATGCGCTCGGCGCTGTGGTGCATCTGGTGCAGGCCGCGCCAGAGCACGTCGGAGGCATGCATGCCGCGGTGGTAGAAGTAGCCGATGCCTTCGTAGGTGAGCACGCCGACGAGAGCGCCGGCTGCGGTGCCGAGATGGCTGAGATCGAGGAACTGCCACCGCAGCAGATGCTCGCTCCAGAGCAGCGGCAGATAGGTGGACAGCGCGAAAAAGAGCGCGAGCGCGGCGAGCCCGCGCATTTGCCATGCCGGCGCCCGGGGCAACTCACGCGCCGGGAAGAAATGCTCCCAGAGAATCAGCGCCGCATAGGCGGCGAAAACCGTCAGGGAGGTCGGGTCCAGCAGGACTTCAAGCGGTGTGGGCATGGGAGCCTCCGGTTTGCCTGGTACGGGTTACGATAGCCCGCACGACAGCCATAGCCCCCAGTCATTTCGGCAGCGAATCGGACGGATCGGCCATGACCGCAGCCCGGCAACCCGTGATCGCGATTCTCGCCGTACCGGAGACCTCCGCGTCGGTCCTGTACGGCATGTACGACCTGTTCCGCTCGGCCGGCCGAGATTGGAGCATGGCCATCGGCGGGGAGGCGGGGCCGGGCCTCGTGCAGCCCGTCGTCGTCGCCACGCGCGAAGGCTCGTTCCCCATCGTCAACGAGGTCCACGTGCGGCCAGAGACGACGATCGACCGCATCGGCTGCCCCGATGTCGTCGTCATTCCCGACCTGGCGGTCGATCCGGGCGGCCCTTTCGACCGTGACCGCTTTGCGGCCGAGATCGCCTGGCTCAAGGACTGCCATGCGCGCGGCGCCGTGCTTGCCTCGGCCTGTTCGGGAGCCCTGTTGTTCGCCGAGGCCGGCCTGCTGGATGGCTACGACGCGACAACGCACTGGGCTTTCGCCGACGCGATCGCCCGGCGCCATCCGCGTATCCGCATGCGACCGGAGAACGCGCTGGTCGTCACGGGCGAGGGGCACCGCCTGGTCATGGCCGGGGGCGGCACTTCGTGGTCCGATCTCGCGCTGTACCTGATTTCCCGCCTCGCCGGCGTCCAGCAGGCCATGGACACGGCGCGCATGAATCTGGTCGAGTGGCATGCCGTCGGCCAGCAGCCATATGCGCGGCTGGCGCGTTCGCGCCAATCCACGGATGCGGTGATCGCGCGGTGCCAGGTCTGGATCGCGGAGCACTACCAGGGACCGGCGCCGGTCGCCGCGATGGTGCGCCTGAGCGGGCTGCCCGAACGGACGTTCAAGCGGCGCTTCCAGGGCGCCACCGGGCTGTCGCCGCTGGAGTACGTCCACACGCTGCGCCTCGAGGAGGCCAAGCAGATGCTCGAGGCGGGCAGCGAGCCGGTCGAGGCGATCGCGAATGCGGTCGGCTACGAGGACGCGGGCTTTTTCGGCAAGCTGTTCCGGCGCAAGGTCGGCCTTGCGCCGGTCCAGTACCGGCGCCGCTTCGGGGCGATGCGGCGCTCGTTGTCCACGGCCTGAAAACGGCGCCTCAGCCGGCCTTTTTCCGGGCCAGCCGCAGCCAGGTGTCGACCACGGTGTCGGGGTTCAGCGACACGGATTCGATGCCCTGGTCCATCAGCCATTCGGCGAGGTCGGGGTGGTCGCTGGGGCCCTGGCCACAGATGCCGACGTACTTGCCCTTGGCGCGTGCGGTCTGGATGGCCATGGCCAGCAGCTTCTTCACCGCGAGGTTCCGCTCGTCGAACAGGCTGGCGACGATGGAGGAATCGCGGTCCAGGCCCAGGGTGAGCTGGGTGAGGTCGTTGGAGCCGATGGAGAAGCCGTCGAAGATGTCGAGGAATTCGTCGGCGAGCAGGGCGTTGGAGGGCACCTCGCACATCATGATGACCTTGAGGCCGTGCTCGCCCTGCCTGAGCTCGTTCTTCGCCAGCACATCGAGCACCTTGCGGCCTTCCTCGAGCGTGCGCACGAAGGGAATCATCACCCACACGTTGTCCATGCCCATGGTCTCGCGCACGCGCTTGACCGCCTTGCACTCCAGCCCGAACGCCTCGGCGAAGCTGGGATCGACGTAGCGGCTGGCGCCGCGGAAGCCGATCATCGGGTTCTCCTCGTGCGGCTCGTAGCGCGAGCCGCCGAGCAGGTTGGCGTATTCGTTGGACTTGAAGTCGCTCATGCGCACGATCACCGGCTTCGGGTACACCGAGGCGGCGATGGTGGCGATGCCTTCGGCGAGGCGGTCCACGTAGAACTCGACCGGACCCGCGTAGCCGGCGATGCGCGCGTCGATCTTCGCCTTCGTCTCGGCGTCCTGCTTGCCGTATTCCAGCAGCGCCTTCGGGTGCACGCCGATGTGGCTGGCGATGATCATTTCCAGGCGGGCCAGGCCGATGCCGGCGTTCGGCAGCATGCCGAAGTCGAACGCGCGTTCGGGGTTGGCCACGTTCATCATGATCTTCAGCGGCGCCTCGGGCATCGCGCCGAGGTCGGCGGTGATGCGCTCGAACTTCAGCTGGCCGGCGTAGATCGTGCCGGTGTCGCCCTCGGCGCAGGACACGGTGACGTCGGCGCCGTCGGGGATGCTGTCCAGCGCGTTGTGCGTGCCCACCACGGCCGGTACGCCGAGTTCGCGGGCGATGATCGCCGCGTGGCAGGTGCGGCCGCCGCGGTTGGTGA
Organism: Rhodanobacter sp. PCA2; assembly: GCF_013620825.1. Lineage (GTDB taxonomy): Bacteria > Pseudomonadota > Gammaproteobacteria > Xanthomonadales > Rhodanobacteraceae > Rhodanobacter_A. The sequence continues at coordinate 84,512 of NZ_NJIC01000018.1, forward strand.
CGATGGCGCTGGCGCGTTTCATCACCGGCTCCCAGTCGGGGTCGGTCATGTCGGCCACCAGCACGTCGCCGGGCTGCACCTTGTTCATGTCGGCGAGCGAGCGGATCACGCGCGCCTTGCCGGCGCCGATCTTCTGGCCGATCGCGCGGCCCTCGGCCAGCACCTTGCCCTTCTCGTTGAGGCTGAAGCGCTCCAGCTGGGTGGCCTGGGCGCGCGATTTCACCGTCTCCGGGCGGGCCTGCACGATGTAGAGCTTGCCGGTATGGCCGTCCTTCGCCCACTCGACGTCCATCGGGCGGCCGTAGTGCTGCTCGATGATCAGCGCCTGCTTCGCCAGCGATTCCACGTCGGCGTCGCTGATGCAGAAGCGATTGCGCAGTTCGGCCGGGGTGTCCTCGGTCCGCACGCGCTCGCCGGGCTGGCTGGAATACACCATGCGCAGCTGCTTGGCGCCGAGATTGCGGCGCAGCACCGCGGGCTTGCCGGCCTTGAGCGTGGGCTTGAACACGTAGAACTCGTCGGGGTTCACCGCGCCCTGCACGACCATCTCGCCGAGGCCGTAGCTGCCGGTGACGAACACCACGTCGCGGAAGCCCGACTCGGTGTCCAGCGTGAACAGCACGCCGGAGGCGCCCACGTCCGAGCGCACCATCAACTGCACGCCGGCGGAGAGGAACACGTTCTCGTGGGCGAAGCCCTGGTGCACGCGGTAGGCGATGGCGCGGTCGTTGTACAGCGAGGCGAAGACTTCCTTCACCTTGTGCAGCACGTCCTCGATGCCGACCACGTTGAGGAAGGTTTCCTGCTGGCCGGCGAAGCTGGCGTCGGGCAGGTCCTCGGCGGTGGCGGAGGAGCGCACGGCCACGGCGATGTCGTCGGCGCCGGCGTCCTTGCAGAGCTTGGCGTAGGCGTCGCGGACCGCCTGGTCGAGCTCGGCCGGCAGCGGGGTCTCGGTGACCCATTCGCGGATTTCCTTGCCGGCCCGGGTGAGCGCGTCCACGTCGTCCACGTCGAGGTCGGCCAGGCGGGCCTGGATGCGCTTGGCCACGCCGCTCTTTTCCAGGTACTGCTGGAACGCGTCGGCCGTGGTGGCGAAGCCGCCGGGCACGGACACCCCGAGCTTGGCGAGGTTGCCGATCATTTCGCCCAGCGACGCGTTCTTGCCGCCGACCTTGCCGAGGTCGGTCATGCGCAGTTGGTCGAGCCAAAGCACCAGGTGGTTCAAGGCAATCTCCTAGAGGGAAGGGCGGTAAAGAGTGGAATGCTCGCACAACGAAGGCGCGAAGCGGCTTGCAAAGGATTGGTATTGTCTGCTGTCGATGGTGCGAAGCACAAGAAGACCAATGCCAACCGGCGCCGCGCCAACTGCATACCAGTCAGTCGGGAGTCGGCGTGGACGGCATGCATGCGGATGATTCTCCGGGCTGGCTGCCATCCTCGCGCGGCGCTCCGGGCGACCGGCGACAGTTTTCGGGGCTTGCGCTAAGGTGCCCGGCAGGCAGCTTTCCCGACGATCGGACTCTTCATGCAACGCACGGTCTTCTTCATTTCCGACTCCACCGGCATCACCGCGGAGACGATAGGCAACAGCATCCTGGCGCAGTTCGAGGGCGTGCGCTTCGACAAGCACCGGCTGCCTTTCATCGACGACGCGCACAAGGCGGAAGCGGCCGCGCTGCGCATCAAGACCCATTACGCGAAGAGCGGCGAGCGGCCCATCGTGGTCAACACCATGGCCGACCGCGCGCTGTGCGAGATCGTGGGCGCGAGTGGCGCGCTGATGCTGGACGTGTTCGCGCCGTTCATCGGTCCGCTGGAAGCGGAGCTGGGCGCCAAGCGCTCCGGTGCGGTGAACCGCTCGCATGGCCTGGTGGATTTCGACAAGTACGAGGCGCGCATCAATGCCACCAACTACGCTTTGACGCACGACGACGGCATCGACGTGGACTACGCGCAATCCGACTTGATCCTGGTCGGCGTGTCGCGTTCGGGCAAGACGCCGACCTGCCTGTACATGGCCTTGCATTACGGCGTCAGCGCCGCCAATTACCCGTTGACCGACGAGGACCTGGAAAAGCTGGAACTGCCCGCGCGCCTGCGGCCGTACCGCGACCGCCTGTTCGGGCTGACCATCGAGCCCGAGCGGCTGGCGCAGATCCGCGAGCAGCGCCGCGCCGGCAGCCGCTACGCCACGCTCAAGCAGTGCCGCTGGGAACTGGAGCAGGCCGACCGGCTGATGCGCCAGGCCGGCATTCCGTTCCTCAACACCACGCATGTCTCGATCGAGGAGATCGCGAGCAAGATCTTCGCGAGCTTCGGCATCGAGCGCACCATGTACTGAAACCGCATCGGAGTAGCCAGTCCCTGCCATGAGTGCCGTACTCGACGATCGCCACAGCCTGCTGCCGGGACGGTTCGAGTTCCTGATGGGGTTGTATGCGGAGAACTACCACCGCCTGACCAGGTTGTTCGCGCCCCAGGAACTGGCGCCCGGGCGGTACGTGTCGAACGTGGACGACGGACTCAACGTGCATCTGGCCGTGCAGGAGCGCCATCCCTATACGCTGGAGCTGGAGCTCACCTACGACTTCGTCGACGCGCATACCGGCCACCGCGCGCCGTCGGCGCAGTTGCGCATGTATACGGACGCCCATGTGGCCGAAGCGCTGCATTGCCATCCGGGCCGGCATCTGTGGCAGGTGCTGGGCCCGTTCGCGCCGGCGCATACGGTGTTCCAGCACCGCCTGCAGATGAACGGCTTTCTTGCGCGCTGGCTGGAGTACCTGGCCGAGCAAGGGCATTCCAGCGGCACGCTGGAGCCGTGTCGCGGGACGTCGGCGGGGCGCGGGGAACAGCAGGGCCCCTGAAGGAGTATGGAAGCGGGAGACGGCTTCTGCTTCCCGTACTCACCGGCAAGCGCGGCAGTTGCCACGCAGAGCCGTGCGGCCGTTGGTGCATCGGTGCATGCCGGAGCGGGCGCAGGACAATCCCGATAAACAAGAAAGCCGCCCGAAGGCGGCTTTCTTGTTTATCGGTGGCGGAGCGGACGGGACTCGAACCCGCGACCTCCGGCGTGACAGGCCAGCATTCTAACCGACTGAACTACCGCTCCACATTTTTGACTGCTACTGCGTTGTCGACTTGGCGTCCCCACGGGGATTCGAACCCCGGTCGCCACCGTGAAAGGGTGATGTCCTAGGCCTCTAGACGATGGGGACGGATCGGGTTGGTGGAGCCAGGCGGGATCGAACCGCCGACCTCCTGCATGCCATGCAGGCGCTCTCCCAGCTGAGCTATGGCCCCGCCGCTGGAAGCCGCAAAGGATAGGTGGGGGTCACAGTTCCGTCAAGCTTTTTTTCCAGAAATCTTCACGTGGACAGGCAGGCCTGCGTCACCATGGATGCGGTCGGCCGATCCCGGTTCGCGGAGGCCATCGTTTAAGCTTCCCGTCCATACGCGACGAGAGGAAGACATGCACGAGATCGGCTTCATCCGCGACCTCGCAATGGTGATGCTGGTGGCCGGCGCCACCACGGTGCTGTTCCAGCGGCTGCGCCAGCCGGTGCTGCTGGGCTACATCCTCGCCGGCGTGCTGATCGGCCCGCATACCCCGGGCATGCTGGTGGCCGATCCGCGCGCGATCGACGACATCTCCAACCTCGGCGTGGTGCTGCTGATGTTCACGCTGGGCCTGGAGTTCAGCGTGCGCAAGCTGCGCGAAGTGGGCATAGGCGTGCTCGCGGTGGCGGTGCTGGAAGTGGGCCTGATGCTGTGGATAGGCATGGGCCTGGGCCACCTGTTCGGCTGGAAGGGCATAGACGCGCTGTTCCTGGGCGCGATCATCGCGCTTTCCTCCACCATGGTCGCCACCCGCAACCTCAAGGAAGGCGGGTTGCAGGGGCAGTCGTTCGCGAAGCTGGTGGTGGGCCTGCTGGTGGCGGAGGACGTGCTCACCATCGTGATGCTGACCCTGCTCACCGCGGTGGCGATCGGCGGCAGCGTGCAGGCGGACACCGCGCTCGCGCTGGTCGGCCACCTCGGCCTGTTCGTGCTGGTGGGGATGATCCTGGGCCTGCTGCTGCTGCCGCGGCTGGTGGATTACGTGGCCGGTTTCGGCCGCGACGAAACCCTGCTGGTCAGCGTGCTGGGCATCTGTTTCGGCGCCAGCCTGCTGGCGGTGTGGATGGGCTTCAGCGTGGCGCTCGGCGCCTTCCTCGCCGGCGCGGTGGTGGCCGAGTCGCGCAGCGTAGACCGTGTGCTGCACCTGGTCGAACCGTTGCGCGACATGTTCGCGGCGCTGTTCTTCGTCGCGATCGGCCTGAAGATCGACCCGGCGATGCTGGGGCAATACGTGCTGCCGGCGCTGCTGATCGCCGCCGTGGTGATCGTCGGCAAGACGCTGGCCTGCAGCGTCGGCATCCTTGCCGTGGGGCACGATGCGCGCACCGCGCTGCGGTCGGGGCTGAGCATGGCGCAGATCGGCGAGTTCTCGTTCGTGATCGCCACGCTGGGCCTCTCGCTGGGCGCGATCAGCGATTTCCTCTACCCGATCGCGGTGGCGGTGTCGGTGCTGTGCATGGCGGCGTCGCCGTACCTGGGGCGTTCGGCCGACCGCCTGGCCGACGGCTTGTCGCGCGTCACGCCGCACTCCATGCGCCTGCTGGTCGAGAGCTACAGCGGCTGGCTGGAGAACCTGAAGCCGGTGGACGAGAACGCGGTGCTGGCGGCCATGCTGCGCCGGCTGCTGTGGCATATCGCGGTGAACGTGCTGCTGGTGGTCACGCTGTTCCTGATCGGCGCCTACGTGAACTCGCATGGCTGGAGCTGGTTCAGCCAGCTGGGCATCGAACGCGATCTGCGTCACGAGCTGATCTGGGCCGCCGCGCTGTTCCTGTCGCTGCCCATGCTGATCGCGGTGTACCGCAAGGCCGAGGCCCTGGGCATGCTGCTGGCCGAGCTGGGCATACGCGAACGCTTCGCCGGCGCCTACACGCACCGGATCCGCAGCGTGCTGGCGCGGATCATTCCGCTGGCCACCCTGTTCGTGCTGGCCCTGCTGGTGAGCGCCCTGGGGGCGACGATACTGCCGCCGCGCGGGGTGGCGCTATCGCTGCTGGTGGTCGGCGTGGTGCTGGCGGTGGTGTTGTGGCGCTCGCTGGTGAAGCTGCACGCCCGCTTGCAGGCCGCCCTGAAGGAGACGCTGGACAAGCCCGAGACGCCCCGGCCGGGCGATCCGTCCTGAACCGGGGCGGGGGAGGCGCCGCCCGGAGCTGCCGATCCGGGCGCGCTGAACCTTTCCGGGGCTTGACTGTCCCAGCCAGACCCGATTGCAAGCCCGGCGCAGCCGCCTCACAATTGGCGACCATGCCTCCGCAGTGGGGGCCCGGCCGGCGGCACCGGCATATCCAACACGAGGAAGTTTCAGATGAAGCATTTTCTGCGTCCCACGCTGACCACGGTTGCGATGGCCGTGGCGCTGGGCATGTCGGCGGGTGTGTGCGCCGCCCAGACGACCACCAAGGCCGCTGCCGGCACGGTCGACAAGGCCAAGGCCAGCTACGTGGTGGGCTGGGAGATTGCTTCCCAGGTTCCGCCGATCATGCGCGACGAGCTGGACCCGACCGCCGTGTCGAATGCGGTGAAGGCCGCCCTGTCGGGCCAGAAGCCGACCATGAGCGAGGCCGAGGCCAAGCAGGTGCATGACGCCTTCATGGCCAAGATCAAGGCCAAGTACGAAGCCGAGATGACCAAGCTGGCGGCCAAGAACAAGGCCGAGGGCGACGCCTTCCTGGCCAAGAACAAGACCGCCCCGGGCGTGAAGACCACCGCCTCGGGCCTGCAGTACCAGGTGATCAGCCAGGGCACCGGCGCCCGTCCGGGTCCCAACGACACCGTGAAGATCGACTACACCGGCACCTTCGTGGACGGCCAGGTGTTCGATGCCTCGTCCAAGCACAATCCGCCGGGCGCGGCCGACATCCCGCTGGCCGGTGTGATCCCCGGCTTCCGCGAAGGCCTGCAGCTGATGCAGGTGGGCGGCCATTACAAGCTGTTCATCCCGTCGGCCCTGGCCTACGGCGCCGAGCCGCAGCCGCCGATGCCGCCGAACGCCACGCTGATCTTCGACGTCACCTTGGTCAGCACCAAGGCCACGCCGGCGGCGCCTGCGCAGAAGTAATCCTGGCGCAGGCCACCGGCCGCGAGAGGGCGCGAAGCGATTCGCGCCCTCTTGTTTTGTCCGTCCCCCGTAACGACCGCGCGGTTAGAATGCGCGTTCGCGTTCCACAGGAATCGGCAGCACGATGAAAGTCACGATCTTCGGCACCGGCTATGTCGGCCTGGTCACCGGCGCCTGCCTCGCCGAGATGGGCAACCACGTGGTCTGCGTCGACATCGACGCCGGCAAGGTCGAGCGGCTGAGGCGCGGCGAGATTCCGATCTACGAACCCGGCCTGGAGCCCATCGTCCGGCGCAACCATGCCGGCGGCCAGCTCGATTTCACCACCGATGCCGCGCCGGCGATCGCGCACGGCGAGGTGATCTTCATCGCCGTGGGCACGCCGCCCGACGAGGATGGCAGCGCCGACCTGCAGTACGTGCTGGGCGTGGCCAGGACCATCGGCCAGCACCTCGATCGCTACGCCGTGGTGGTGAACAAGTCCACCGTGCCGGTGGGCACGGCCGACCGCGTGCGCACGGCGATCGCGACGGAACTGGCGTCGCGTGGCGCGGGCGTCGAGTTCGACGTGGTCTCCAACCCCGAGTTCCTCAAGGAAGGCGACGCGGTGGAGGATTGCCTGCGCCCCGACCGCATCGTGATCGGCAGCTCCAGCGCGCACGCCGTGGCCGTGCTGCGCAAGCTGTACGCGCCGTTCAACCGCAACCACGAGCGCACCGTGGTGATGGACGAGCGTTCCGCGGAGCTGACCAAGTACGCCGCCAACGCGATGCTGGCCACCAAGATCAGCTTCATGAACGAGGTCGCGAACATCGCCGAGCGCGTGGGCGCCGACGTGGAGCTGGTGCGCCAGGGCATCGGCGCCGATCCGCGCATCGGCTACCACTTCATCTATCCCGGCGCCGGCTACGGCGGCTCGTGTTTTCCCAAGGACGTGCAGGCGCTGGAGCGCACCGCGCGCGGCGTGGGCTACCAGGCGCGCCTGCTCGGCGCCGTCGAGGCGGTGAACCACGACCAGAAGACCAAGCTGTTCGAGCTGATCTCGCGCCACTTCGACGGCGACCTGAAGGGCAAGACCATCGCGCTCTGGGGCCTTGCCTTCAAGCCGAATACCGACGACATGCGCGAAGCCTCCAGCCGCCGCCTGATGGAGGCGCTGTGGGCCGCCGGTGCGCAAGTGCGGGCCTTCGACCCGGAGGCTCGCGAGGAAACCCGGCGCATCTACGGCGAGCGTGCCGACCTGGTGCTGTGCGAGCACGCCTACGATGCGTTGCAGGGCGCCGACGTGCTGGCCATCGTCACCGAGTGGAAGGCGTTCCGCAGCCCGGACTTCGCGCGCATTCGCGCCGCACTGGGCACGCCGGCGGTCTTCGACGGCCGCAACCTCTACGACCCCGCCGTGGTGGAAGAGGCCGGCCTGGCCTACTACGGCATAGGCCGCGGCCGCAGCCTGCGGGTGGCGCGCTGATGGACGCGATCGAGCGGCGCCTCGCCGATCTGGAAGTGCGGCTGACCTTCATCGACGACACCGTGCAGGCGCTGGCCGCCGCCGATGCCGACCAGGCCATGCGCATCGTCGAACTGGAACGCCTGCTTCACCTGCTGCGCCAGGAACTGCAGAGCGTGCGCCTGGGCGCCGGGCATGACCCGCACAGCGAACCGCCGCCGCCGCACTATTGAAGAGTGCGGCCATGGATGGCCGCCCGTTTGATCTTCGCGATCATGGATGATCGCAAAAAATGGAAGAGTGCGGCATGGATGGCCGCCCGTTTGATCTTCGCGATCATGGATGATCGCAAAAAATGGAAGAGTGCGGCATGGATGGCCGCCCGTTTGATCTTCGCGATCATGGATGATCGCAAAAAATGGAAGAGTGCGGCATGGATGGCCGCCCGTTTGATCTTCGCGATCATGGATGATCGCAAAAAATGGAAGAGTGCGGCATGGATGGCCGCCCGTTTGATCTTCGCGATCATGGATGATCGCAAAAAATGGAAGAGTGCGGCATGGATGGCCGCCCGTTTGATCTTCGCGATCATGGACGGTCGCAAGAAATGGAAGAGTGCGGCATGGACGGCCGCCCGTTTGATCCTCGCGATCATGGACGAACGCAAAAAAATGGAAGAGTGCGGCCATGGACGACCGCCCGTTTGATCTTCGCGATCATGGACGATCGCCAACGAAAAACACCAGACACACCGGATCACGATCATGGCCGAATCCCTGCGCGACCAGCTGCTGAAGAGCGGTCTCGTCAAGCAAGTCCGCGAGGAAAAAAAGCGCGGCGCCGAAAGCAAGGGCAGGCCGGCAGGCAAGCCCCAGGGTCACGGCGGCAAGCAGCCGGCGCCGCGCCGCAGCCAGGAAGACATCGACCTTGCCAAGGCCTACGCGATCCGCGCCCAGACCGAGGCGAACGAACGCAAGCGTGCCCAGCAGGAAGCCGAGGAACAGGCGCGCCTGCGTCGAGAGCGCAAGCTGAAGATCCAGCAGCTTCTGGAAGGCAAGGCCCTGAACAAGGCCGAGACCGAGCTGGTGCGCAACTTCGAGTACGGCGGCAAGATCCGGCGCATCCACGTGGATGCGGACCAGCTCGCGGCGCTCAACGCCGGCGAGCTGGGCGTGGTGCAGCAGGCGGGGCGCTACGTGCTGGTCGGCCGCGAGATCGCCGAACAGGTGCGGACGATCGACGCGCATCTCCTGGCCTTGCTGGTCGAACCCGGCGCGGCCGCCAGCGACGACGACGGTGTGCCCGACGACCTGGTGTGGTGAACCGGCTTCGCCATCCACGCAACCGCGGCCCGGTTGAAATTCCTCATGCGGAGAAACGGCGGCGCGAAGCGCGTCCGCTCCGGGTGGCGCGCGTCGGCGCGGCCGTATCCCCATTCCCATGATGCGCTGGCCGGTTTCGGCTGCACGCGCGGCAGCGTGGTTTGCCGTGGCGTGGACATGATGCGCGTCGACGCAAGACGGTGTTGACGGATCGGCGACTGCTTACGCCGATCCTGCTTCTTTCTGGCGCCCTGGAGAGCGCTCTCCGCCGTTGAAAGCGCGCGCGACCTGCAGTGCCACGCCCCTGAATCCGACGGCTTCAGGCAATCGCGGTATCAACGTTCCCGCTGACGGCATTCCGGTGGGAGCGCGCATCGGTACGCGGCAGGCAACGGGTGACGCCCGGCATGTTTTCAACGGCGCGGGTATTTGGCCTTGCGGACATCACCTTCTCCTACCAGCAGGAAGTGGCAAGAAAGGCGTCGATGTCGACCGCGGATCTCGTGGCTGCCCGCAAGCGGAAGGTTTCAGGGGATATCGGCGCTGGCTGCCAGTGCCGGATGATCCCAGCCTTCCTTCGGAGTGAATCGGGCGCCGTGGCGCTGGGCCAGCTGTTCCAGCTTCGCCTTCACCACCTCGACGCCTTCGCTGCGCAGGTACTGGATCGGGCCGCCGCGGAACGGTGCGAAGCCGGTGCCGAAGATCACGCCGGCGTCGAGCAGGTCGGCATCGTCCACCACGCCGTCGGCGAGGCAGGCCACCGCCTCGTTCACCATGGACAGGATCATGCGGTCGGCGAGGTCGGGCGCCGGGCTGTAGTCGGGATCGACTTCCGGCTTGATCGGCTTGCCGTCCTGCCACACGTAGAGCCCTTGGCCGTCTTTCTTGCCGCGCTTGCCCGCGTCGAGTTTTTCCTCCAGGCCAGGCGGCAGTTCGAGTCCGAGGAAGGGCGCCAGCTCCTTGCCGACCGACGCGCACACATCGAGGCCGACCGTGTCGGCCAGCTCGATCGGTCCCATCGGCATGCCGAACTGCTTCGCCACCTTGTCCAGCACGGGGCCGGGCACGCCCTCGTTGTAGAGGCGCAGCGCCTCCAGCAGGTAGGGCATCAGGATGCGGTTGACCAGGAAGCCGGGCGTGCCCTTGACCGCCACCGGCAGCTTGCCGATGGCCTTGCAGAAGGCCAGTGCGCGTTTCTCGATGGCCGGGTCGAGCGCGTCGTGGCGCACCACCTCGACCAGCGGCATCTGCGCCACCGGGTTGAAGAAGTGCAGGCCCAGGAAACGCCGGGGCGACGTGAGGTTCCTGCGCAGCTCGTCCAGCGGAATGCTGGAGGTGTTGCTGGCGAGGATTCCCTCGGCCTTGAATTGCGGTTCGATGCTGGCGTACAGCGCTTCCTTGGCCTCGGCATTCTCGTAGATCGCCTCGATGGCGAGGTCGGCGTCCTTGATGCCGGCACCTTCCACGTCGGCGCGCAGGCGGCGCGTGGCGGCCTCGATCTTTTCCGGCGCCTTCAGCTTCTTCTCGTACAGCACACGGGCACGGTCCAGCGCAGGCTGGACGAACTTCAGCTCGCGATCCTGCAGGGTGACCGCGAAACCCTTGAGCGCGGCCCACGCGGCGATGTCGCCGCCCATCACGCCCGCACCCACCACGTGCACCCGCTCGATGCCGTGCTCGGCGCCGGCGCCCTGGTTCTTCAGCCGCTCCTGCAGGAGGAACACGCGGATCAGGTTGTGCGCGGTGGGCGTCTGCGCCAGCTTCGCCACCGAACGCGCCTCCAGCTTCAGCCGCTGCCGGATGTCGCCGCCACCGCGCTGCCACACGTCGATCAGCGCGAACGGGGCGGGATAGTGTTCCTTGCGCACCTTGGCGGCGGTCTGCTTCATCACCATCGGCGCGAGGATCTGCCGCGCGGGCCAGCAATTGGTGAGCCAGGCCTTGGCGCGTCGCGCGAACGGCCGCGGCTGCGGACGGCGCAGCAGGGCGCGCGCCTCGGCCAGCAACTCGTCGGCAGGCGCCACGCGGTCGACCACGCCGAGCGCCAGCGCACGTTTCGCCGACAACGCCCTGCCGGTGAGCATCAGGGGCAACGCCTCGGGTGCGCCGATCAGCCGCGGCAGGCGCGCCGTGCCGCCCCAGCCGGGATGGATGCCGAGCATCACCTCGGGCAGGGCGATCCGGGTTCGCTCGTCGTCCGCGGCGATGCGCTGGCCGCAGGCCAGGATCAGTTCCGTGCCGCCGCCCATGCAGGCGCCATGCACGGCGGCAACCGTGGGGCAGGGCAAGCGGGCCAGCGCCTCGTACACCTGCTGACCGTTCTCGATGTTGTCCAGCACGCTGCCCTGTTTCGCGTACTCCACGAATTCCTTGATATCCGCGCCCACCGCGAAACCGGAGGGCTTGGCGGAATGAATGATCACCCCGGCCGGTTTCTCGATTGCCAGCCGCTCGACGATCTGGCCCAGTTCGTCGAGCACGGCGCGGCTGATCGCGTTGACACTGCTGCCGGCGCGGTCGAGGCTGAGCGTGACGAAACCGCGCTCGTCCAGGCTGGTCTTCCAGTGGTTGAAGCGCAATCCTTCGAACATGGGGCGGTCGAAAAGGTGGTGGACGGAGCCCGAACCATACCGTCCCGTCCGGAGGAATGCGAGATGCGTGCCGGCCGGGCATCGGCGGGTGCGGCGCACGGGCTTGCGACGATTTTCAGACTTTTCCTATAGGTCGAATGTGAATGGGTTCGCCCTCCCTGGTGGCAGTCAGGCCCCAAGATGGACGCAAACCATGGAAAATGTGCCATGGGAGCCGGCTGCTGGCCCGGCATTGCGCCGGCAGCCTCTGAACGACTCGGGGAGCCACGATGACGTCGATGATGGATATGCCGTTGCCATCTTCCGGCCATGATGTCTTCGAACGGATCCTGGCCGCGCCGGCCGGGGTGGTGGCCGTGCGCAGCGAGGACGGCGTGGCCTTGCTCGAGCAGTTCCGCAACATCGCCCGCCACAGCGGGCAGGCGGTGTACGTCTGGCAGCAGGGCGACGGGTTGTCCAGCCTGCGCGACGCGCATGCGCGCGTGCCCGATGCGCAGCGCCTGGGCCAGGCGCTGCGCTACATGCAGCAGAGCATGCATTTCGGCGTCTACGTGCTGCAGGAACTGGAGCTGCCGCTGGCCCCGGCCGATCTCGCGCTGCTGCGGCAACTCGCGCGGGCGACCACCGGCCACCTGCGCCGGGTGGTGCTGCTCAATGCGCCGCTGGCCCTGGTCGAGCAACTGGGCGAACTGATCACCTGCATCGACAGCGAGCCCCAGTTGCCGCAGCGCCTGCGCCTGCGCGACGGCCGCTGGCTGAGTTGAGCGAGGCAGGCATGGGCACAGGCACAGGTATTCTCGTACTGGCCGCACGGCGCGATCTGCGCCGCCGCCTGTTCGACGTGTTCGACCAGGCGGGATGCCGGCACATCCACAGCGCCCGCGATGCCCAGCATGCGGCGATCCTGCTGGAGGGGCGCCAGCCGCTGGAGCTGATGGTGGCCGTGCTGGGGCCCGAGGAGGCGCAGGCGCGCCATTGCTGCGAGCAACTGCGCACCCTGGGCGCCGCCGTCGGCGTGCCGCTGCTGGCGGTGCTCGACGAGGAGGCGCCGCTGCAGCCGGCGCAGCTGCCCGACGGCCTGGCCGGCTGGCTGCCTGCCGCGCGGATCGAGGCCGATCTGCTGACCCGCTGGCGGGAACTCCCGGCGGCGACGGAACCGACGCCGGCGCCGGTTCCGGGTGCGGCGGAGCGCGCGCTCGCCCTGCTGGCGCGCATCTTCGCCACCAGCGGCGGCGGCGCCACCCGCGACGCCACCGCGCGGCTGCTGTTCGACGAACTGGCGCTGGACTACCTCGCGGTGTGGCCGGTGCGCAACGAGGGTGGCGAATATCCCGTGCCGCTGCTGCAGCTGTGGAACGGGACGGAGCCGGCCTGGCCGCCGGTGGAGGCTCAGGCGCTGCTGCAGCGCGTCCTCGACGGCGAGGTGGTGCTGTACCGCGACGCGGCGAGGCAGCGCGCTCCCGCCGATGCGCTGCTGCCCTTGCTGGATCTGTCCGGTTTCGTGGGCCTGCCGTTGCTGGACGAGCGCCGGGTGGTGCTCGGCGCGATGCTGGCCGGCATCCGGCGCGGCTTCGGCGACATGGCGATCGTCGAGCCGCTGCTGCGTTGTGCGGCAGCCCGCTTCGCGCAGGGCCTGGAACTGGGGCTCACCCGCGAGCAGGGACGCGCCGAAGGCCTGCTCGATGCGCTCACCGGGCTGCCGAACCGGCTGTTGTTCGGCGACCGGCTGGAGTCGATCCTGCGCGAGGCGGTGCGCAACGGCGAGTGCTTCGCCGTGCTGTTCGTGGACATCGATCATTTCAAGGCGATCAACGACACGCACGGCCACGCCGCCGGCGACCAGGTGCTGCAGGAAGTCACCCGCCGCCTGCGCGGCAGCGTGCGCGCCTCCGACACGGTGGCGCGCTATGCCGGCGACGAGTTCACCGTGGTGCTGCGCCACATCGTGAAGAACGACGACGTGCAGCGGGTCGCCGAGAAGATCCTGCAGGTGATAAGCGAGCCGCTGGCGCTGGAGAACGGCACGCGCCTGCAGATCGGCGTGTCGATCGGCGTCAGCTTTTTCCCGGACGACGCAGCCGACGCGGAAACCCTGCTCAAGCATGCCGACGAGGCGATGTACGCCGCCAAGCGCCAGGGCCGCAACACCTGCCGCATCTACGAGGTGAGCCCGGAATACGCGCGCGAGCACGGCATGGCGCTGCGCTCGCGCCTGCGCCACGCGCTGGGCAACGGCGAACTGCGGCTGGTCTACCAGCCCCAGGTGGGCACCGACAGCGAGGACATCGTGGGGATGGAGGCGCTGCTGCGCTGGGAGCATCCCGAACTGGGGCCGATCAGTCCCGCGGTGTTCGTGCCGCTGGCCGAGGAAACCGGGCTGATCGTGCCGATCGGCGAGTGGGTGCTGCGCACGGCCTGCCGGCAGGCGCAGGAATGGGAGCAGCGCCACGGCCTGCGCCTGCGCCTGGGCGTGAACCTGTCCGCCCTGCAACTGATGGAACCCAAGCTGCCGGCCACGGTGTTCCGGGCGCTGCAGGAAAGCGGACTCGATCCCACCCTGCTGGAACTGGAGATCACCGAAAGCATCAGCATCAAGGCCGCGCCGAACCTGGTGGAGAACCTGCAGGCGCTGCACCGGCTGGGCTGTCGCATCGCGATCGACGACTTCGGCACCGGCGCCGCCTCGCTGGACTATCTGCGCAAGCTGCCGGCCGACCGCATCAAGGTCGACCAGAGCTTCGTGCGCAACATCGGCGTGGATCCGGACGACGAGGCGATCGTGCGCGCCACCATCGAAATGGCGCACCGGCTCAACCGCAGCGTGGTCGCCGAGGGCGTGGAGACCGAGCAGCACCTGGCCTTCCTCCGCGCGCACCAGTGCGACGAGCTGCAGGGCTACCTGTTCTGCCGCCCGCTGCCGGTGGTCTCCTTCAGCCGGCTGCTGGACGAGCGCCAGAACCTGCTCGGGCTGCAGGACGCCACCGTCCCGGCTTGAGCCCGGCGCGCCGCGCCCCCATCCCATTGCGGCAGGGCGCAAGGTCAACCAATGGCAGGCCCGTGCGTCAGGGTGAAGTCGCTACACTTGCGCGCGACGCTGAACTTGCGCGCCCGGCCCCGGTCTGAGCAGCGCGCTCGTTCTGGCACCAGCTCCGCAGCGGAAAACGGCATTGACGACGGATACGGCCCGCACGGGCGAAAACGAACTGGACCGGGCACTGGTCGAACGCGTTCAAGGCGGCGACAAGCGCGCCTTCGACCTCCTGGTGCGCAAGTACCAGCACAAGGTGATCGGGCTGGTCTCGCGCTATGTGAGGAGCCATGCCGAATGCGAGGACATCGCCCAGGAGTCCTTCATCCGCGCCTGGCGCGCCATCGGCTCGTTCCGCGGCGACAGCGCGTTCTACACCTGGCTGTACAAGATCGCGGTGAACACCGCCAAGAACCATCTGGTGGCGATGGGGCGCCGTCCGCCCACCGACGACATCGACGCGGAAGACGCCGTGTTTCTCTCCGGCGCCGAGCGCATGCACGACAGCGCCACCCCCGAGCGGGAACTCATGCGGCAGGAGATTGAACATTCGGTGTTTTCCACTGTCCAATCGCTGCCCGAGGAACTCAGGGTGGCCATCACGCTGCGCGAGGTGGACGGTCTGAGCTACGAGGAAATCGCCGAAGCGATGGGCTGCCCGATCGGTACGGTGCGTTCGCGCATCTTCCGGGCCCGCGAGGCGATAGACGAGAAGTTGCGACCGCTGTTGTCGGATCGCGAGGAGCAGAAATGAACCAGCCAGACCAGCATCAGCATGCGCGCGAGCACCTTTCGGCCGGCATCGACGGCGAACTGTCGCACGAGGAACTGCGTTTCCTGCTGCGGCGGCTCGACCACGATGGCGAACTGCGCCGCACCTGGGCGAGCTACCACGTGGCCCGCGACGGGCTGCGCCGGCAGTTGCCGCCGCTGGCCGAGGCCGGTTTCGTGTCGCGGGTGATGCTGGCGATCGAGCAGGAATCGGTCGCGGCCGCCGCCCCGCGGCACCGCTGGCTGCGCTGGTCCGCCGGTGGCGCGATCGCGGCCAGCGTGGCCGCCGCGGCCCTGATGGTGACCCAGCCCACCGGCGACGCCGAGCGCCACGCCGCGCCGCAGATGGCGCAGGCCGCGCCGGGCATGCCGGTGCGCAGCGCGCCGGTGGCCGCCGCGCCGCAGCCCGACGTGGCAGTGGTGCCGCCGTGGCTGAGCGGCAAGGCGCCCGGCCTGCTCAGCCAGCGCGCCTCGGCCACGCTGGGGGCGCCGGTGGGCGGCAGCCTGTCCTCGCCCTACGGCAGCCGCGGCATGTCGCCGTTCCGCGCCCAGCGTTACCGCACGCTGGACAACCACGACGGCAGCTACCTCATCCTGCTCGACCCTGCCCAGCAACAGGTGCCGGACGCTGCGCGCCAGGGCAGCGGCAGCGCCCGCTGAGGCTCGACCGCGTGCGCGTCGCGCGGTCCGTCCACCGCTGCAAATCCCATCCGTTCGCCCACGGCCCGTCCCGGGCCGCTGGCGGCGTGCGCCCATTCATTCCCTCGTAGCGACAACTCAGGAGGCGTCATGAAATCATCCACCTTGCGCAGCTCCGGGCTGAGCCTGCTGGTCTGTTGCGCCCTCGCCGGCATGGCGACGGCCGTTCCGGCAGCGGCCTCGGCCGTGCCTGCGGCGCAGGCCGAGCCGGTGGCGGGCGCGGCTGCGTTGCCGGACTTCACCGGCATCGTGCAGAAGAACGCGCCGGCGGTGGTGCAGGTGGAGGCGAAGTACAGCGGCGGCAAGCCCAAGCTGCGCGGCGTGCCGACCCAAGCCATGCCGAACGACCCGCAGGCCGAGATGTTCCGCCGCTTCTTCGGCATGCCGATGATGCCGTCGCCGGCGGAGCAGGCGCATACCTCGCTGGGTTCGGGCTTCATCATCTCCACCGACGGCTACATCCTCACCAACAACCACGTGGTGGCCGACGCGGACAAGGTGACCGTGCGCCTGCAGGACCAGCGCACCCTGGACGCCAAGGTGGTGGGCACCGACCCCGCCTACGACATCGCCCTGCTGAAGGTCAGCGCGGGCAGCAGCCTGCCCATGGTGAGCATCGGCGATTCGCGCAGCCTGAAACCGGGGCAGTGGGTGCTGGCGATAGGCTCGCCGTTCGGCTTCGACTACACCGTGACCCAGGGCATCGTGAGCGCCGTGGGTCGCAACCTGGGCAGGCAGGACCAGCCCTACACCTCGTTCATCCAGACCGACGTGCCGATCAACCGCGGCAATTCCGGTGGTCCGCTGTTCAACCTGCAAGGCCAGGTGGTGGGCATCAACTCGCAGATCTATTCCGGCACCGGCGGCTACCAGGGCGTGGCGTTCTCGATCCCGATCGACGTGGCGATGAACGCGGTGGACCAGCTCAAGACCAAGGGCTACGTGACGCGCGGCCAGTTGGGCGTGATGGTCCAGCCGGTCAGCGACGACATGGAGAAGGCATACAAGCTGCCCGATGCGGCGGGTGCCGCAGTGGCCCAGGTGACGCCGGACAGCGGTGCCGAGAAGGCCGGACTGCAGCCTGGCGACATCATCCTCAACTACGACCACCAGGCCATCCGCAGTCCCGGGGACCTGCCGCCGCTGGTGGGCCTGACCAAGCCCGGTACGCGCGTGCCGGTGGAAATCCTGCGCAATGGCAAGAAGCAGACCGTCCAGGTCACCGTGGGCGCCATGCCGCGCGACCAGAACGCGGTGGCGAATGGCGGCACGACGACGCCGGGCGCAAGCAGCGGCAGCGCCGCGCTGGGGCTCACCGTGCAGTCGCTGGACGCCGCCACCCGCAAGCAGCTGGGCCTGAAGCCGGGGCAGGGCGTGCTGGTCGGCGATGTCACCGGCGAGGTCGCCGCCCAGGCCGGACTGCAGCCGGGCGACGTGATCCTGATGGTCAACCAGCAGGCGGTGGGCAGCGTGGAGGAGTTCCGGGCCGCGACCAGGGAGGTGAAGGCCGGTTCCACCGTGCTGCTGCTCGTGCACCGGGACGGGCAGAACCGCTTCATCGGCCTGACGGTACCGACCGACAAGTGACGGCCGCTGGCGCCGGGCGGGGCGGTCGCACGGATCGCCCCGCCCGGCGTCGTTCGGGAAACGGAGAACACGCAGCGCGACGGGGCGGCGGAAATCACTGATTCCATGCCACAATACGGGGTTAGTGTCGCCATTCCGGCGGCATCCCCGAGGCAAGGCTGGCTCCGCGCGCTCCATGGAACTGATCCGCAATTTCTCCATCATCGCCCACATCGATCACGGCAAGTCCACGCTGGCGGATCGCATCATCCAGATCTGCGGCGGCCTGGCCGCGCGCGAGATGGAAGCGCAGGTGCTGGACAACAACCCGATCGAGCGCGAGCGCGGCATCACGATCAAGGCGCAGTCGGTGTCGTTGCCGTACAAGGCGCGCGACGGCAAGACCTACCAGCTCAACTTCATCGACACGCCCGGCCACGTGGATTTTTCCTACGAGGTGAGCCGTTCGCTGGCCGCCTGCGAGGGCGCGCTGCTGGTGGTGGACGCCGCGCAGGGCGTGGAGGCGCAGTCCGTCGCGAACTGCTACACCGCGGTGGAGATGGGCCTGGAAGTGGTGCCGGTGCTCAACAAGATCGACCTGCCCACCGCCGACATCGACAAGGTGAAGGGCGAGATCGAGGCGGTGATCGGCATCGACGCCACCGACGCCGTGGCGATCAGCGCGAAGACCGGCCTCAACGTGATCGAGGTGCTGGAAGCGATCGTGGCGCGCATCCCGCCGCCCCGGCCGCGCGACACCGACAGGCTGCAGGCGTTGATCATCGACTCCTGGTTCGACAACTACCTCGGCGTGGTGTCGCTGGTGCGCGTGATGCAGGGCGAGATCAAGCCGGGCGACAAGCTGCAGGTGATGTCCACCGGGCGCACCCACGAGGTGGACGAGGTGGGCGTGTTCACGCCCAAGCGCAAGAAGCTGGACGCGCTGCGCGCCGGCGAGGTGGGCTGGATCAACGCCTCGATCAAGGACGTGCACGGTGCCCCGGTGGGCGACACGCTCACGCATGCCGGCAAACCCGCTTCCGAGCCGCTGCCCGGCTTCCAGACCATGCAGCCGCGCGTGTTCGCCGGCCTGTTCCCGGTCTCCGCCGACGACTTCCCCGCGATGCGCGAGGCGCTGGACAAGCTGCGCCTCAACGACGCCGCGCTGTTCTTCGAGCCGGAAAGCTCCGAGGCGATGGGCTTCGGCTTCCGCTGCGGCTTCCTCGGCATGCTGCACATGGAGATCGTGCAGGAGCGCCTGGAGCGCGAGTACGACCTCAACCTCATCACCACCGCGCCCACCGTGGTGTACGAGGTGCTGAGGACCGACGGCACGGTGCTGTCGCTGGACAACCCGGCCAAGCTGCCGCCGGTGCCGCAGATCGGGGAGATCCGCGAGCCCATCATCGTCGCCAGCATCCTCACGCCGCCGGACTACATCGGCAACATCATCACGCTGTGCGAGGAGAAGCGCGGCGTGCAGCGGTCCATCCAGTACCTGGCGACCCAGGTGCAGATCACCTACGAGCTGCCGCTGGCCGAGGTGGTGCTGGACTTCTTCGACCGCCTGAAATCGGTGTCGCGCGGCTACGCCTCGATGGACTACCACTTCGAGCGCTTCGAGGCCGGCCCGTTCGTGCGCGTGGACGTGCTGATCAACGGCGACCGCGTGGACGCGCTCAGCCTGATCGTGCACCGCTCGCACGCCGACCGCCGCGGCCGCGAGCTGGTGGAGCGCATGAAGGACCTGATCCCGCGCCAGCAGTTCGACGTGGCGATCCAGGCCGCCATCGGCGCGCAGATCATCGCGCGCTCCACGGTGAAGGCGTTGCGCAAGAACGTGCTTGCCAAGTGCTACGGCGGCGACGTGAGCCGCAAGAAGAAGCTTCTGGAAAAGCAGAAGG
This sequence comes from Rhodanobacter sp. PCA2, assembly GCF_013620825.1. Lineage (GTDB taxonomy): Bacteria > Pseudomonadota > Gammaproteobacteria > Xanthomonadales > Rhodanobacteraceae > Rhodanobacter_A. The sequence continues at coordinate 104,018 of NZ_NJIC01000018.1, forward strand.
AAGGCAAGAAGCGCATGAAGCAGGTCGGTCGGGTGGAGATTCCGCAGGAAGCCTTCCTCGCCGTGTTGCGTACGGACAAATAAGAAAGCGGCACTTTCGGGAGTAAGCATGGAATTCGACTTTTCCGCCATTCTGCTGGCCCTCACCGTGCTGTTCGGCGTGGTGTGGGGGCTGGACCGCCTGTTCCTCTACCGCAAGCGCAAGGCGCGCCTTGACGCCGAAGGCAACGAGTACCGCGACCCGGCGCCGGTGGACTGGGCGCGCTCGCTGTTCCCGGTGGTGCTGGCGGTGCTGGTGCTGCGCTCCTTCGTGGCCGAACCGTTCCGCATTCCCTCCGGCTCGATGATGCCCACCCTGGACGTGGGCGATTTCATCCTGGTCAACAAGTTCGCCTACGGCCTGCGCCTGCCGGCGTTCAACACCAAGTTCGTCGATCTCGGCGAGCCGAAGCGCGGGGACGTGGTGGTGTTCCGCTTCCCGGGCTTCCTGTGCCGGGACGCCGGCGGCAAGCTGGTGCGCAGCGGCGACATCAGCTGTGCCGACCCGCAGGCGCCGGTGCCGAACCAGAACTGGATCAAGCGCGTGATCGGCCTGCCCGGCGACACGGTGGAGATCCAGGGCGCCGACCTGATGATCAACGGCAAGCCGGTGCAGGCCGACGAGATCGGACCCTACGTGGGCAATCCCCAGCGCGACGAGGAGCACCTGATGCTGGACATGGGCGCCACGGTGTGGACCGAGCACCTGGTGCGCGAGGACGGCAAGGTGGTCAACCACATGATCGCGCGCATGCCGGCCTACACCACGCCCAATTCCATCCCCAACGCGGTGGTGCCATCCAAGGTGCCGCCGGGCTGCTACCTGGTGATGGGCGACAACCGCAACAACAGCACGGACAGCCGCTGGTGGGGCTGCCTGCCGGAGCAGAACCTGGCGGGCAAGGCGTTCATGGTCTGGATGAGCTGGAAGGGCTGGGGCACGGGCGGCGTGGACTTCCACCGCATCGGCACCGTCATCCACTGATGTGATGCGGCCACTGCTGCATCCCGCGCGGGCGCTGGCATAATCGGCCCCGGCCGCCGCGCGGGCATGCGGTCCACGACACAACCCATAGCCGGCTGCGCCGGCCACGTAGCGAGGGGACTATGAAAGCGAGACAGTCGGGCGTGACCCTGGTCGGGTTCCTGGTGATCCTGCTGGTGGTGGGCTTCTTCGGCTACATGGCGATGAAGCTGGTGCCGGCCTATACCGAGTACGGCGGCGTGGTGAAGGCGATGAACGGCATCGCCAGTTCCGGCACCAGCGGCAAGTCGCTGGACGAGATCCGGCGCGAACTGCTGCGCCAGATGGATTTCCAGTACGTGAGCGACGCCACGATCAAGCCCACCGACATCACGATCAGCCGCGACAGCGGCGGCACCAATGTGCTGCACGTCGCCTACGACAAGGATGTCCCGTTCATGTACAACATCGACTTCCTGCTGCATTTCGACAAGAGCGTGCCGCTGCAGGGCAACGTGAACGAGTGATCCGCACCGCATGAGCCTTTCCGCTTGACCCTGAACTACCGTTTCCGCGATCCCGAACTGGCGGCGCTGGCGCTGACCCATCGCAGCGTCGGCAAGCCGAACAACGAACGGCTGGAGTTTCTCGGCGATGCCCTGCTGGGGGCGTTCGTCGCCGAAATGCTGTACGAGGCGCATCCCAAGGCCAGCGAGGGCGAGCTGTCGCGGCTGCGCGCGCAACTGGTCAACGGCCAGGCGCTGGCGGCGATCGCCCGCGAGCTGGAACTGGGCGATGCGCTGCGGCTGGGTCCCGGCGAGCTGAAAAGCGGCGGTTTCCGCCGCGATTCCATCCTCGCCGACGCGTTCGAGGCTTCGCTGGCGGCGGTGTTCCTGGATGGCGGCCTCGATGCCTGCCGGCAACTGGTGCGCGAGCTGTTCGGCGAGCGCATCGCCGCGTTGCGCAGCTCCTCCAAGGACGCCAAGACGCGCCTGCAGGAATGGCTGCAGGGCAAGGGCTGCGCCCTGCCGCAGTACGAACTGGTCGACAGCCGCGGCGAGGACCACGCCAAGGTCTTCGACGTGCGCTGCACGGTGGCCGAGCCTGCGTCGTTCAGCGCCGAGGCCAGCGGCTCCAACCGCCGGCAGGCCGAACAGGACGCCGCCGAGCTGGTGCTGGGCCACCTGCACGAGCAGTCGCGCAAGGCCTGAGCGTTCCGCCGCGCGTCGCGCCGGCCGTCATGGTCGCGGGCGGCGCACTACAATGCCCCACTTCCGCCCGAGCAGCTTTCATCCCATGGACCACTCCATCGAATCCGGCACCGACGACGCGCTGCCCCACGCGGACTACCGCTGCGGCGTGGTCGCGCTGGCCGGTCGGCCGAACGTGGGCAAGTCGACCCTGCTCAACGCGCTGATCGGCTACCGTCTTTCCATCGTCAGCCCGCGTCCGCAGACCACCCGCCACCGCATCCTCGGCATCGCCAGCAGCGAGGCGGGGCAGGTGCTGTACGTCGACACGCCCGGCCTGCACCGTGGCGCCAAGCGCGCGATGAACCGCAGCCTCAACCGCGCCGCACGCGCGGCGATCAGCGACGTGGACCTGGTGGTGCAGGTGATCGAGGCCGGCCGCTGGACCGACGAGGACGAGGCGTTGTACGCCGTGCTCACCGAGCAGAAGGCGCCGCGCCTGCTGGTCATCAACAAGGTCGACCTCAGCAAGGACAAGACCGCGCTGCTGCCGTTCGTGGCCACGCTGGGCGAGAAGCACGCCTACGACGAGATCCACTACGTCAGCGCGCTGAAGAAGAAGGGCCTGGCCGAGCTGCAGCGCGCCATCCTCGCCCGCCTGCCGGTGCGCGCGCCCATCTACGGCGAGGACGAGATCACCGACCGCAGCGAGCGCTTCCTCGCCGCCGAGATGGTGCGCGAGCAGCTCATGCTGCGGCTGGACCAGGAGCTGCCGTACGCCACCACGGTGGAGATCGAGCAGTTCGACGACCGTCCCGACGGCGTCGCCGAGATCCATGCCGTGATCTGGGTGGAGCGCGACGGCCAGAAGGCCATCGTGATCGGGCAGGGCGGCGCCCAGCTCAAGGCCATCGGCAGCGCCGCGCGCCGCCACATGGAGCGCCTGTTCGAACGCAAGGTCTTCCTCAAGCTGTGGGTGAAGGTGCGCGAAGGCTGGGTGGACGACGAGGCCATGCTGAAGAAGTTCGGCTATACCGACTGACGGGGTTCGGGATTCGCAAAAGCTGGCAAGCTGCCGACCACCGCATCCCCGATCCCTGATCCCAAATTCCTGACCGTCCATGCACCTGGACCAGCAACCCGCCTACGTGCTGCACGCGCGGCCCTACCGCGAGACCTCGCTGCTGCTGGAATGCCTGACCCGCGACCACG
>NZ_NJIC01000017.1 GCF_013620825.1 Rhodanobacter sp. PCA2
CGGGGTTTTTCGACAGCACATCCTGTGCTGGCGAAAAACTGGCCGGCATCCCTGCCGGCCATCCTGCGGACTTTCCTCCACCCGCCCGCCGCGCCATAGGGGCCCCGGGTAAAGCAGCGCGCTCCCGGCGCGCAGAAGCAACAGCAAAGGCCAAAACAGAAGCCAGAGCAAAGCGAAGCGCCGCGAGCTCGCGGCGCTTCGTTTTTGCTTCTGCTGTTGACGTTGCCGTTGCTTCTGGCGCGCACGATGCGCGCCTGCTCTTCGGGGGCCCCTCGGCGACGGTGAGGCGGGGACGACAAGGCCGCATAGCGGGCGTTGCCATGGAGGGCAACGCCTTTTCGCGCGGGCAGGATGCCCGCTCGAAAAGCCCGGCCCCGCCTCACGGACTTGCCGGGCAGGACGCCCGGCAAGCGTCGCCGCGGGGTGGCCTTCTCTTTGGGTTACTTTTCTCTTGGCCACGCAAGAGAAAAGTAACTCGGGCCGCGTCAGCGGCACGAAACCGCTTTGAAATTTGCGAAGAACCAGCCGCTCGTGCGAACCGGCCGCATTCACGGCGCGTCGCCACCGCCCCGCAAGGGGGCGAGGGGAACCCCCCTCCGAACCGGCGCGCGTCATGCTGAGCGCCGCCTGGATCGCCGCCGCCGCCCTCCTGTGGCTGGCCCTGCTGTTCGCCGTCGCGCTGTACGGCGAACGCCACGCGCACGTTTTGCGCAACCGATGGGCGATCGTCTACGGCCTGTCGCTGGCGATCCACTGCACCTCGTGGACGTTCTACGGCACGGTGACGCAGGCCAGCCGTTCGGGCTGGTGGCTGCCGCCGACGTTCGTGGGCGCGATCCTCGTCTACCTGTTTGCGGCGGGCTGGCTGCAGCGGCTGGTGCAGTTGGCGCGCGAGTACAACGCCAGTTCGCTGGCCGACCTGATCGCCGCGCGGCTGGGGCGGCACTCCGGGCTGGCGGCGCTGGTGACCGCGGTGATGCTGATCGGCATGGTGCCGTACATCGCACTGCAGCTGAAGGCGGTGGCGATGAGCTACGGCGTGCTCAGCCGCGGCCAGTACGCCGGCACGCCGGCGTGGCAGGACAGCGCGCTCTACGTGGGCCTGGTGATGGCCGTGTTCACGATGCTGTTCGGCACGCGCCGCGCGTCGGCCACCGAGCACAATCGCGGGCTGGTGCTGGCGGTGGCGTTCGAGTCGCTGTTCAAGCTGGGCGCGATGCTCGCGCTGGGCTCGCTGCTGTTCACCGCGGTGCCGGACGCGGTGGCGATAGGCACGCCGCCGCCGCAGGACCACGACGGTTTCCCGGCGCTGATCCTGCTGGGCGCGCTGGCGATGTTCACCATGCCGCACCAGTTCCATGCCGGCGTGGTGGAGTGCCGCGACGGCGGTCACGTGCGCACGGCGCGCTGGCTGTTCCCGCTGTACCTGTTGCTGATCTCGCTGCCCATCCTGCCGCTGGCGCGGCTGGGCGACAGCTGGCTGCGCCCGGTGGGCGTGCCGTCGGACCTCTACGTGCTGGTGCTGCCGCTGGCGCGCGGCGAACACGGCCTTGCGCTGACGGCCTTCCTCGGCGGCCTCAGCGCGGCGACCAGCATGGTGGTGGTGGCCACGCTCACGCTCAGCCTGATGGTGAGCAACCATTTCGTGGCGCCGCTGCTGGTGCGTGCGGGCTGGGGGCAGGGCGAGCGCGGCGACCTGCGCGGCGCGGTGCTCACGCAGCGACGGCTGGCGATCCTCGCCATCGTGCTGCTGGCCTGGGCGTACAGCCGCGTGCTGGCGCGCAGCGATGCGCTGGCCGATATCGGCGCGATCTCGTTCTCCGCGCTGGCCGGGCTGGCGCCGGCCGCGCTGGCCGCGGTGTACCGGCCGCAGATCGGCGCGCGCGCGGTGGGCGCGGGCCTGCTGGTGGGCACCCTGGTGTGGCTGTACGCGTTGATGCCGGCGCTGTTCGCGCCGCAGCCGGCGTGGGTGCACACCGGGCCGTTCGGCATCGAGTGGCTGGCGCCCAGCCACCTGCTCGGCTTGGACGACTGGAGCCGGCTGGCGCGCGCGGTGGTGCTGAGCCTGTTGGCGAACATGGCCGTGATGTCGATGGTGGCGCGTTCGCGCTACGCGCATCCCGCCCCTGCACGGGGCGGCGGCGTGGCGCTGGCGGAGTTGCGCACGCTGGCGCAGCGCTTTCTGCCCGCGGCGCGCGTGGACGAGTTGTTCCACGATGCGCCGGATCGCCTGCTGGCCGAACCCTCGCGCATCGCGGCGGTGGAACACGAACTGGCCGCGATGATCGGTGCGGCCTCCGCGCGCCTGTTGCTGGACGTGATGCGCCACCAGGGCAAGCAGGATCTCGACGCGGTGGCCGCGATCGTGGGCGAGGCCGCGCAGGATCTGCGCTTCAACCAGCGCGTGCTGGCCGCGGCCTTGACCAGCATGAGCCAGGGCATCTGCGTGGTGGACGCCGAGCTGTGCGTGGTGGCGTGGAACCGGCCCTACGAGGAACTGTTCGCCTATCCGCCCGGCCTGCTGGAAGTGGGGCGGCCGGTGGCCGAACTGATGCGGCACAACCTCGCCGCCGGCCTGGCCGGCGCCGGCGAGATCGACGCCGACGTGCGCCGCCGCCTGGCGCACATGCAGGCTGGCTCGCCGCATCATTCCGAGCGGCAGTTCCCGAACGGCGTGGCGGTGGAGATCCGCGGCAGTCCGATGCCGGGCGGCGGCTACGTGGCGACGTATACCGACGTCACCGCGTTCCGCAACGCCGAGCGCGCGCTGAAGCGCATCAACGAAACGCTGGAGCAGCGCGTGGCCGAACGCACCCGTGCGCTTGCGCTGGCCAGCGACGCCGCGCAGCGGGCGAACGAGGCGAAGACGCACTTCCTCGCCGCGGTCAGCCACGACCTGCTGCAGCCGCTGCATGCCGCGCAGCTGTTCGCCCATACCCTGCAGGTGCGCCTCGCGGGCGACGCCGCCGCGCCCACCGCGCGCCATCTCGACGGCGCGCTGGCCGCCACCGAAAACCTGCTTGCCGGCCTGCTCGACATCGCGAAGCTGGAAGGCGGCCGCTTCAACGTGCGTCCGCGCGATTTCGCGCTGGCCGAGGTGCTCGATCCGCTGGCCGCCGAATTCCGCGCACTGGCCGAGGAGCGCGGCATCCGCCTGCGCGTGGTCGGCAGCCGCGGCTGGGCGCATTCCGATCCGCAACTGCTGCGTCGCGTGCTGCAGAACTTTCTCGCCAACGCCGTGCGTTACACCGAGCACGGCCGCGTGCTGCTGGGTTGCCGGCGCAGCGGCAACCAATGGCGCATCGAGGTGTGGGACAGCGGCCCGGGCATCGCCGAACAGGAGCAGGAACTGATCTTCGAGCAGTTCCGCCGCGGCAGCGCCGCCAGCGGGCAAGGCCTGGGCCTGGGACTGGCGATCGCCGACCGCATGGCCGGCCTGCTCGGGCATCGCCTGTCGCTGCGTTCCTGGCCGGAACGGGGCAGTGTGTTCGCGGTGGAACTGCCGCGCGCCGTCGCCGGTCGGATTGCGCGCGAACCCGCCGTCGCGCCCGTGCGCCACCTGCCGCAAGGGCGCGCGCTGGTGCTGGATAACGAGCCGGCCGCGCTGACCGCGATGAACGTGTTGCTCGAGAGCTGGCAATGGCAGGTGCATGCGGCGCGTACGCCGGCGCAGGCGGCGCAGGCGCCATGGACTCCCGACCTGCTGGTACTCGACTACCACCTCGACGGCGGCCTCACCGGGCTCGACGCGCTGGTCGGCCTGCGCGCGCGTTTCGGTGCGCTGCCTGCGGTGGTGCTGACGGCCGACCGCGACGCGGCCCTGCGTCAGCGCCTGATCGAGGCGGGCGTGAGCGTGCTGTACAAGCCGCTCAAGCCGCTGGCCCTGCGGCAGCTGATCCAGCACCACATGGCGGCGGTGCGCGAAACGGATTGAGCGTCAGTCGGCCCGCGCGGGGTCGACCAGGTCCAGCGAGCGCAGCAGCACGCTGGCCTGGGTGCGGTTGCGCACGCCGAGCTTCTCGAAGATCGCGGTGACGTGCGCCTTCACGGTGCGCTCCTGGATCGACAGCCGGTCGGCGACCTGCTTGTTGAGCAGGCCTTCGGCGAGCAGGCCGAGCACGCGGTATTGCTGCCCGGTGAGTCGCGCCAGGCGCGCGGCGAGGTCGCTGTCGTCCGGGTCGGAGGGCAGGGCGGCCACGCTCTCGCCGAGGTGCGGCGGCACCCATTCGCCGCAGTCCAGCACGGTGCGAATCGCGGCGGCGATCTCGTCGGGGCTGGCGCTCTTGGAGATGAAGCCGGCCGCGCCGTGGTCCAGCACGCGCCGCACCACGCGCGGTTCGTCGTGCGCGGACACCACCATCACCGCCACGGCGGGGAATTGCCCGCGCAGCGCGGCGAGCCCCGACAGCCCCCGGCTGCCGGGCATGTGCAGGTCGAGCAGGACCAGGTCGGTGTCCGGTTCGCCGCTCAGCGCGTCCAGCGTGGTGGGCAGGTCGCAGGCCTCGCTGATGCTGCCGTCGTCCAGCGCCGCCAGCGCCGCCTGGTGCAGCGCGGCGCGGAACAGCGGGTGGTCGTCGGCGATCAGCAGGCGCGGCATGGATCGGTCTTCCGGGGCTATCGGGCTAGCCTACACGGGGCAGGGTAGCGGCGCAGCGCACCGGTGACATGGGACTTTCGTACCATGGTCCGCCTCCGGCGACGCGCTATCGTGCGGGCATGTTGCCCGCCTTCCGCCTGTCCCTTGTTGCGGCCGCCGCCTGTGCGCTGGCGGCATGCGCCGTGTCGCCGCCGTCCGGGAAAAACGCCATGACGCCTTCCTTTGTGGTCAGTCCGGTGCTGGCAACCGTGCACCGGGGCAGCGACGACCTGCTCAGCGCCGGGCTGGGCCTGGCCGGTTTGCGCGGCGCGCCGTCGGCGTATGCCGATCCGCTGCATCCCACGTCTGCCGAGTTGCGTCGTCGCGCGATCCAGGCCAGTTGGAAGGGCATCGCCGACCTGGGTCCGCTGGGCGGCTACGGCAGCGTCTACGGCGCGGTGCCGGACGTGCCGGGCCGCGAGTACACGGCATTCGCGCGCCTCCCCGGCGCGCACTCGCCGCATCGCGTGCTGCTGCAGGTGCCGGACCACTTCGACCGCACGGCGCGCTGCCTGGTGGTGACGGCATCGTCCGGCTCGCGCGGCATCTACGGCGCCATCGCGCTGGCCGGCGCCTGGGGCCTGCCGAAGGGCTGTGCGGTGGCCTATACCGACAAGGGCACCGGCTCGGGGTATTTCGACACCGCGGACAACTCCGGCGTGGCGCTGGACGGCACGCGCGCCAAGGCCGGACAGGCCGAGCTGGAATTCGCGCCCGCGAATGCGCCGGCCGATGCCGGCATCGCGGTGAAGCACGCGCACTCGGGCGACAACCCGGAAGCCGACTGGGGCCGCCACGTATTGCAGGCCGCGCGCTTCGGCCTGGCGATGCTGGATCGCGCCTACCCCGATGCGGCGCCGTTCACGCCGAAGAACACGCGGATCATCGCCACCGGCCTGTCCAACGGCGGCGGCGCGGTGCTGCAGGCGGCCGGCCTGGACGACACGGGGCTGCTGTCCGGCGTGGTGGCGCTGGAACCGAACGTGCACATGCCCGGGCACGGCCGCGCCCTGTACGACTACGCGACCGAGGCCGCGCTGCTGATGCCCTGCGCCCTGGCCGATCCGCGTTTCGCCGATACCCCGCTTGCGCGCGTGCATGGGGCTGTGCCGCCGGCTTTCCTCGCGCGCTGCGCCAGCCTGCATGCGGATGGCGTGCTCGCTGCGGACACGCCGAAGGGCCAGGCCACCGAGGCCCTGCAGAAACTGCATGCCGGCGGCTGGCGCGACGAGGCCATCGCCACCGGCGCCAGCACCACGGCCTTCGACGTGTGGCGCGCGGTGGCGGCCGGCTATGCCTCGGCCTACCTGCGCCGCGGCGTGGGGCAGATGCCCTGCGGCTACAGCTATCGCGCCACGGATGCCTCCGGCGCGCCGGGCGCGGCGGACCCGGCCGTGCGGGCGTCGTGGTGGGCGGATGCCGCCGGCATTCCGCCGGGTGCGGGCGTGGGCTTGTTCGGCGGCACCGACCATTCGGCCGATCCCAGCCTGCCCGGCCTGCGCTGCCTGCGCGCCTTGTGGACGGGCACGGACGCCGACGCCAAGACGCTGCATGCGTCGGTGGCCGAGCTGGCGGCGCACCTGCCGCGCGCCGGGTTGCCGATATGGGTGGTGCACGGCGCCGCCGACGGCCTGCTGCCGACCGCCTTCACTTCCGAACCCTACGTGGCTTGGCTGCGTGCCGAAGGCCGCCATCCGCTGTACTGGAAGGTGCCGACCGCGCAGCACTTCGACGCCTTCCTCGCGCTGCCCGCGTTCGGCAACCGCCACGTGCCGCTGCTGCCCTACGGCTACGCCGCGCTGGACCGGCTGTGGGCGCACCTGCATGCCGGCCAGCCCTGGCCCGAGGACGTGCCCACGCCGGCGGCGCAGGTCCGCGGGGCCGCCACGCTCACCCGCGGGCAGCTCGACCTGCCGCCCTGACCCCGGATGGCCTCCGGCGTTTTGCCCATCTGCCGCAGGCGTTATCCTTGAGGGCCGTGCGCGCCTGCCGCCAGGCGTCGCCCCGTCAACCCCAAGGATTTCCGATGGCCATCCAAGTCACCCTCCAAACCAATCGCGGCCCGATCCGCCTGCGCCTGCACGACGACAAGGCGCCGCTGACCGTGGCGAATTTCGTGAACCTGGCGAAGCGCGGCTACTACGACGGCCTGTCGTTCCATCGCGTGATCGCCGACTTCATGGTCCAGGGCGGTTGCCCGGAAGGCAGCGGCCGCGGCGGCCCGGGCTACCGCTTCGAGGACGAGTTCCACCCCTCGCTGCGTCACGACAAGCCGGGCGTGCTGTCGATGGCGAACGCCGGCCCGCGCACCAACGGCAGCCAGTTCTTCATCACCCATGGCGCCACGCCTTGGCTGGACGGCAAGCACAGCGTGTTCGGCGAAGTGGTGGATGCGGATGATCAGCAGGTGGTCGACGCGATCCGCCAGGGCGACGTGATCGAGAAGGTCATTGTCGAAGGCGACGCGGACGCGCTGCTGGCCGCCAAGGCCGACCGCGTGAAGGAATGGAACGGCGTGCTCGACCAGCGCGGCTGATCCCCGTTCCGCCCGACACCAGGCCACCGCCCGCGGGCGGTGGCTTTTTTATGGGCGCGTAACCACCGGTGCCGCGGCTGATCCTAGAATCGGGCGGCTGCGCGGTGGCGCTGCGCGGCTTCCATCACCCCCAAGGAGAGCAGCGATGTCATTACTAGGTAGTTTGCTGGGCGGCGGCGGCCAGGCCGGCGGTTCGGATCTGATGTCGGTGGCCGGTCAGCTGCTTCAGCAGGCGGGCGGCGTGCAGGGTCTGGCCAACATGCTGCACCAGGGCGGCCTCGGCGAAGCGGTGCAGTCGTGGGTCGGCACCGGCGCGAACCAGGCCGTGTCCGGCGACCAGCTGAACCAGGCGCTGCAGGGCGGCGGCCTGGGCTCGGCGCTGCAGGAAGCGGCCGGCAAGCTGGGCATGGACCAGGGACAGCTGTCGGGTGCGCTGGCGCAGGTGCTGCCGCACGTGGTCGACCACCTCACCCCGGACGGGCAGGTGCCGGCGCAGGGCGGCGGCTTCGACCTCGGCGCGCTGGCCGGGCTGGCCGGCAAGCTGCTGGGCAAGTAAGCAAGGGACCAGGGAGCGGAAAGGGGGCGACCGTGACGCTGGTGGAGCGCAAGGCTCCACCAGCGAAGGCGCGGCCTCAGGAAGAGGACGATGGCTTGAAGAGTACGTGGTAGATCGCAAGCAGGATCACTGCGCCGCCGATCGAGGCGAGGAAGTGCACGAGGCCGGTCGGCCCCCAGAGGTGCAGCATTTCGCCCACGTAGGTGGCGATGACCGAGCCGAGGATGCCGATGATGACCGTGATGATGAAGCCCATCGAATCCTGACCGCCGCGGATGAACTTGGCGATCACGCCAACGATCAATCCGATGATGATGACCCAGAGCCAATGCATATCCGTGTGTCCTCGCGCTTGAAGTGGAAGGAATCCCCCTGGATGCGTTGGGGCCGGCCATCCTGCCGCCCCGCCGCCCGCATCGTCGCCGGTGCCGACGGCAGCGGCATCATGCCACCCCGAAGCCCTGCTCCGCATCCGCATTTGCGCGGGCATTCGCGCAAGATTCTGCGGGCAAAAGTTTGCCGCACTGCCGCATGCTAAAATCGCCGGGTTTGCCGCTGCCGGTCCCTCCCACGTACCCGAGGAAGTCATGCCCCAGCTCGCCCAACGCGTAGGCCGCGCCAAGCCCAGCGCGATCATGGTCATCGCCTCCCAGGCGAAGCAGCTCAAGGCCGCGGGCCGCGACATCATCAGCTTCTCCATCGGCGTGCCGAACTTCCTGCCCGGCGAGCACGTATACGCGGCGGCGCGGGCGGCGCTGGAGCACGACAGCGGCCAGTACGGCAGCAACCGCGGCGCCGAGCCGCTGCTGGACGCGTTCCTGAAGCACGTCGAGGCGCTGGGTTTCAGCGGCTACGGCCACGCCAACCTGGCGGTGGGCATCGGCGCCAAGCAGGTGCTGTACAACCTGGCCGAAGCGCTGCTGGACGAGGGCGACGAGATCGCGTTCGCCGCGCCGTACTGGACCACCTATCGCGACATCGCCGACATCGTGGGCGCGAAGGCGAACGTGCTGCATTGCGGCCCGGAGCAGAACTACAAGCTCGCCCCGGCGCAGCTCGACGCCGCGCTGGCGCGCAAGCCCAGGGTGTTCCTGTTCAACAACCCGTCCAACCCCAGCGGCATGGTCTACACGCGCGAGGAAATCGCCGCGCTGGCCGAGGTGCTGGCGAAGCACCCGGATACCTGGATCGTCACCGACGACATCTACAACTCGATGGTGTTCGACGGCATCGGCTACCACAACTTCGTGTTCGCCCGGCCGGAGCTGAAGGACCGGCTGGTGTTAGTCGACTCGGTGTCCAAGACCTATGGCATGCCGGGCTGGCGCGTGGGCCTGATGGCCGGGCCGGAAGCGGTGGCCAGGGCGATCACCACGCTCAACTCCAACCACATCACCAGCGTGCCGGAAGTGATCACCGCCGCCGCGGTGGCCGCGCTGTCCGGCCCGCAGGACGTGCCGCTGGCCAGGTGCGCCGAGTTCGCGCAGCGCCGCGACATCGTGGTGGCCGCGCTCAACGCCATCCCGGGCGTCAGCTGCCCGCGGCCGCAGGGCGCGTTCTATGCGTTCCCCGACATCTCGTCGGCGTTCGGCAAGACCCACCGCGGCACGCGGATCTCGAACGACGTGGAGTTCTGCGCCGCGCTGCTGGAAGCCAAGGGCGTGGCCTGCGTGCCGGGCTCGGCCTTCGGCGAGCCGCGCGCCATGCGCATTTCCTACACCTGTCCCGCGGCTCAGTTGCAGCCCGGATTGCAGCGTATCCAGGAGTTCTTCACCGAACTCGTTTGAAGCCCGGGTTCGTCGACCGAATCCCGAATCCCGACTCCCCCATCCCGGAGAATCACGATGAAAGCCCCCGTTCGAGTTGCCGTTACCGGCGCTGCCGGCCAGATCGGCTACGCCTTGCTGTTCCGCATCGCCGCCGGCGACATGCTGGGTCCGGACCAGCCGGTGATCCTGCACCTGCTGGAAATCACCCCGGCGCTGCCCGCGCTGCAGGGCGTGGTGATGGAACTCAACGACTGCGCGTTCCCGACCCTGGCCGGCGTGGTCGCCACCGACGACGTCAACGTGGCCTTCAAGGACGTGGACTACGCGCTGCTGGTCGGCGCCCGCCCGCGCGGCCCGGGCATGGAGCGCAAGGACCTGCTCGAGGCGAACGGCGCGATCTTCGCCCCGCAGGGCAAGGCGCTGAACGACCACGCCAAGCGCAACGTGAGGGTGCTGGTGGTGGGCAACCCGGCCAACACCAATGCGCTGATCGCCCAGCAGAACGCCCCCAGCCTGGACCCGAAGTGCTTCACCGCGATGGTGCGCCTGGACCACAACCGCGCGAAGAGCCTGCTGGCCGAGAAGACCGGCAAGCACAACACCGACGTGCGCAAGATGACGATCTGGGGCAACCACAGCTCCACCCAGTATCCCGACCTGTACCACGCCACCGTGGACGGCAAGCCGGCGCTGTCGCTGGTGGACCAGGCCTGGTACGAGAGCGATTTCATCCCCACCGTGCAGCAGCGCGGCGCGGCCATCATCAAGGCGCGCGGCGCTTCGTCCGCCGCCTCCGCCGCTTCGGCCGCGATCGACCACATGCGCACCTGGGCGCAGGGCACGGCCGAGGGCGACTGGGTGTCGATGGGCATTCCGTCCGATGGCTCCTACGGCATCGAGCCGGGCGTGATCTTCGGCTACCCGGTGACGGTGAAGGACGGCAAGTACGCCATCGTGCAGGGCCTGGAAATCAACGCGTTCTCGCAGGCGCGCATCGACGCGACGAACAAGGAACTGCGCGAGGAGCGCGCGGGCGTCGAGCACCTGTTCGCCAGGTAGGCAACGCGCCGCGACGTTTCGCGCGAACAAGGCGGCCTTAGGGCCGCCTTGTTCGTTCCGGCTTGCGCGCTCCGCGCTTGTTGCGTTCCCGTGGCGATGCGAACATGCCGCGACCGCTTACGGGCAAGGAGGGTGCATGCGCAGCGGGACGTGTCTGGTGTGGGTGGCGATGCTGGCGTTGGCGACGGCCGGCTGTTCGAAAAAACAGGCAGCGTCGCCCTCGTCGAGCTTGCCGGTGGCGGGCGAGCAGGCCAAAGCGGGCGCCAGGCTGGCCTACGAACATCATGTGCGCGTGGAACTGGAACAGGCCGGGATCGCCGCCCGCATGGCGGCGGTGCGCGAGGCCTGCGAGTCGGCACGGTTCGGCGACTGCAACGTCCTCCAGCTCAGCCAGGACGGCTACCGCGGCAGCCTGGTCGTGCGCATCGTGCCGGCGGGCGTCGAACCGCTGACCGCGTTGGCGTCCCGGGACGGCAAGCTGGCGTCGCGCGAAACCTGGGCCGAGGACCTCGCCGGGGCGGTGCAGGACAACGCGCGCAAACTCCGTCAACTGGACGCTTACGCCAGCCAGCTCGACGAGCTTTCCCGGCGCAAGGACCTGTCGGCATCCGACCTGATCTCGCTGGCGCACGAGCGCGCCACGCTCGAGACGCAGCGCGACGACCTGCTCGGCGTCGCCGCCCGGCAGCAACGCCGGCTGGACACGAACAAGCTGAGCATCGATTTCATCGATCCAGGTCGACACACCGGACGTTCGTTCCCGATCAGCCACTGGAGCGACCGGTTCCGCGAAGGCGCCGACGATGCGCTTTCCGTGCTCGCCTACGGCATCCCGTTCCTGCTGCTCGCGTTCCCGCTGACGTTGGGCTGGCGCTGGCTGTGGCGCCGCGTGACGCGCAGATCCGGCGGGCGCCAGGGAGGCTGAGCGCGGGCGTGGCGGCGCTCGCCGCCATGCCATGAAGCCCCGCCGCCAGCGCCCGCGACATCATGCCGCGGCGGGCGCGCGGCCCCGGTTCCGGCGCGGGCCATGGCGGGTTCCCGGGTGCTGGCGCATGGTTCCGCAAGCGTCCGGCCGGCAAGGCGCGGCGCCGTACGACCAAGGTCTACTCACGCGCCGCGCCGTGCCTGATCCAATCTCTGACGTGGCCATCGCGCAGGGGTGTTCCATGTCGTACGACGAGTTCTATCGCCGCTCGGTTGACGAGCCCGAGGCGTTCTGGGCCGAGCAGGCGCGGCGCATCCATTGGGAGACGCCGCCGCGGCAGATCCTCGACCAGTCGAAGCTGCCGTTCCGCCGCTGGTTCGTGGGCGGCACCACCAACCTCTGCTACAACGCCGTCGACCGCCACCTCGCGGAGCGCGCGGAACAGCTGGCGCTGGTCGCGGTGTCCAGCGAAACCGGCGTCACCCGCGAGTTCACGTATGGCGAGCTGTATCGCGAGGTGAACGCGTTCGCCGCCGTGCTGCAGTCGCTGGACGTGGGCCGCGGCGACCGCGTGGTGATCTACCTGCCGAACATCGCCGAGGCGGTGTTCGCGATGCTGGCGTGCGTGCGCATCGGCGCGATCCACTCGGTGGTGTTCGGCGGCTTCGCGGCGCACAACCTCGCGCTGCGCATCGACGACGCGCAGCCCAAGCTGCTGGTCTGCGCCGACGCGGGCATGCGCGCGGGCAAGGTGATTCCGTACAAGCCGCTGGTGGATGCGGCGCTGGCCGAAGCCTCGGCGCCGCCGCCGAAAGTGCTGGTGGTCGATCGCGGGCTGGACCCGGAGATGAGCCGCGTGGCCGGCCGCGACGTGGACTACACCGAACTGCGTGCGCGGCACGCGGGCGCCGAAGTGCCGGTGGCGTGGCTGGAATCGAACGAGCCGAGTTACCTGCTCTACACCTCGGGCACCACCGGCAAGCCCAAGGGCGTGCAGCGCGACACCGGCGGCTACGCGGTGGCGATGGCGATGTCGATACGCTGCATCTTCGACATCGCGCCGGGCCAGGTGATGTTCTCCACCTCCGACGTGGGCTGGGCGGTGGGGCATTCCTACAACGTCTACGGCCCGCTGATCGGCGGCGGCACCTCGCTGCTCTACGAGGGTCTGCCCACCCGGCCCGACCCGGGCGTGTGGTGGGGGTTGTGCGAGAAATACGGCGTGCGCAGCATGTTCTCCTCGCCCACCGCGATCCGCGTGCTGAAGAAGCAGGACCCGAGCTGGCTGCACCAGCACGACCTGTCGGCGCTGAAGTGGCTGTTCCTTGCCGGCGAACCGCTCGACGAACCCACCTCGCAATGGATCAACGCGGAACTCGGCGTGCCGGTGATCGACAACTACTGGCAGACCGAAACCGGCTGGCCCGCGATCACCCTGATGCCGGGACTGGACCTCAAGCCCGCCAAGCTCGGCTCGCCCGGCCTGCCCGCGCCCGGTTACCGCATGAAGGTGATCGACGAGGACAGCGGTCGCGAGGTGGCGGCCGGCGAGAAGGGCGTGCTGGTGCTGGAGCCGCCGCTGCCGCCGGGCTGCCTCAGCACGATCTGGCGCGACGACGACCGTTATGTGCACAGCTACTTCAGCCATTTCCGCGAGCTGCTGTACAGCTCGCTGGACTGGGCGATCCGCGACGCGGACGGCTATACCTTCATCCTCGGCCGCACCGACGACGTGATCAACGTGTCGGGGCACCGCCTGGGCACGCGCGAGATCGAGGAATCGGTGGCCGGCCATCCCGCGGTGGCGGAGGCCGCGGTGATCGGCGTGAGCGACGAACTGAAAGGCCAGGTGCCGGTGGTGTTCGCCACGCTGAAACAGGCGACGAGCGAAGGCCCCGCCGAAGTGGCCCGCGGCATGCAGCAGTGCGTGGTGGACCAGCTGGGAGGCGTGGCGAAGCCGGCGCGGGTCTACGTGGTCAACGCGCTGCCGAAGACCCGCTCGGGCAAGCTGCTGCGCCGTTCGCTGCAAGCCCTGGCCGAACACCGCGACCCGGGCGATCTCTCCACCCTGGACGATCCGACTGCGCTGGAGGAGATCCGCAAGGCGCTGGAGCGGGGGCCGGAAGCCTGACTCCCCTCTCCCTTTGGGAGAGGGGTAGAGGGTGAGGGTACAGGCGAAGCGCAATGCTTCGCGCTGGTCGCATCCTCACCCAGCCCTCTCCCGGAGGGAGAGGGCTTGAGGGTTACGCCGCGACGCTCTCCGCCACCGGCGCCGATGCCCGGATCAGGTGATCGAACGCGCCCAGCGCGGCGATGGAGCCCGCGCCCATCGCGATCACGATCTGCTTGTACGGCACCGTGGTGGCGTCGCCGGCGGCGAACACGCCGGGCAGCGAGGTCTGGCCGCGGGCGTCGATCACGATCTCGCCGCGCGGGCTGAGTTCCAGCGTGCCCTTCAGCCACTCGGTGTTCGGCAGCAGGCCGATCTGCACGAAGATGCCTTCCAGCGAGAGGCTGTGCATCGTGCCGTCGGCGCGATCCTTGTAGACGAGGCCGCTGACTTTCTGGCCGTCGCCCAGCACTTCGGTGCTTTGCGCGCTGACGATCACCTCCACGTTCGGCAGGCTGCGCAGCTTGCGTTGCAGCACCTCGTCGGCGCGCAGCTTGCCGTCGAACTCGAGCAGGGTGACGTGGGCCACGATGCCGGCCAGGTCGATCGCCGCCTCCACGCCGGAGTTGCCGCCGCCGATCACCGCCACGCGCTTGCCCTTGAACAGCGGGCCGTCGCAGTGCGGGCAGTAGGCCACGCCCTTGTTGCGATATTCGTTTTCGCCGGGCACGCCCATCTGCCGCCAGCGCGCGCCGGTGGCGAGCACCACCGTCTTCGATTTCAGGCTGGCGCCGTTCTCCAGCTGCACCTCGACCAGGCCGTCGGCGGATGCGCTGGCCGGGACCAGTTTCGTGGCGCGCTGCAGGTTCATGATGTCCACGTCGTAGTTCCTGACGTGCTGCTCCAGCGCCGCGCCCAGCCTGGGGCCCTCGGTGTAGTCGACCGAAATGAAGTTCTCGATCGCCATGGTGTCGAGCACCTGGCCGCCGAAACGCTCGGCCGCCACGCCGGTACGGATGCCCTTGCGCGCGGCGTAGATCGCCGCTGCGGCGCCGGCCGGGCCGCCGCCCACCACCAGCACATCGAAGGCTTGCCTGGCCTTGATGGTTTCGGCGGCGCGTGCGGCCGCGCCGGTGTCGAGCTTCGCCACGATCTGTTCCAGGCTCATGCGGCCCTGGTCGAAGACTTCGCCGTTCAAGTACACCGTGGGCACCGACATGATCTGGCGGCGATCCACTTCGTCCTGATAGAGCGCGCCGTCGATGGCGACGTGGTGGATGTTCGGGTTCAGCACGCTCATCAGGTTGAGCGCCTGCACCACGTCCGGGCAGTTCTGGCAGGACAGCGAGAAGTAGGTTTCGAAATGGAACTCGCCCTGCAGGTTCTGCACCTGGGCGATGGTCTCCGCCGCGGCCTTGGACGGATGCCCGCCCACCTGCAGCAGCGCCAGCACCAGCGAGGTGAATTCGTGGCCCAGCGGGATGCCGGCGAAGCGCACGCCGATGTCGCTGCCGACGCGGTTGATCGCGAAGGAGGGCTTGCGCGCCTCGCTGTCGTCGCGGCGCAGGCTGATCCTGTCGCTCATCGCGGCGATCTCGGCCAGCAGTTCTTCCAGTTCGCGCGACTTCGCGCCGTCGTCCAGCGCGGCGACGAGTTCGATCGGCTGCGCGAGTTTTTCCAGGTAGCCCGCGAGTTGGGCCTTGATGGCTGCATCGAGCATGGTGACCACTCCGGTGGGGATGGAGAAGAAAGAGAGAGGCTTGTGGCAGCGGCCGGCGCCGAGGGGAGGGCGGCTCGGAGGGCGCAAGCCGGGCGGGCGCGGGCCGCTGGCACAAGCATCCTCGGGAGGGAGGCCCCGGGTGCCGCGCACCCGGGACCGGTATTGCAAGTGGAGCGGTGGATCAGATCTTGCCGACCAGGTCCAGCGAGGGGGCCAGGGTCTTCTCGCCTTCCTTCCACTTGGCCGGGCACACTTCGCCCGGGTGGCTGGCGACGTACTGCGCGGCCTTCACCTTGCGCAGCAGTTCCTTGGCGTCGCGGCCGATGCCGCCGGCGGTGATCTCGACGATCTGGATCTTGCCGGCCGGATCGACCACGAAGGTGCCGCGGTCGGCCAGGCCGGCGTCCTCGATCAGCACTTCGAAGTTGCGGCTGATCGCCTGGGTGGGATCGCCCACCATGGTGTAGCCGATCTTCTTCACCGCGTCCGAGGTGTCGTGCCAGGCCTTGTGCGAGAAGTGGGTGTCGGTCGACACGCTGTAGATCTCCACGCCCAGCTTCTGGAACTCGGCGTAGTTGTCGGCGAGGTCTTCCAGCTCGGTCGGGCACACGAAGGTGAAGTCGGCCGGGTAGAAGAACACCACGGACCACTTGCCCTTGAGGTCGGCGTCGGTCACTTCGATGAAGTTGCCGGCCTTGAACGCCTGCGCCTTGAACGGCTTGATTTCGGTGTTGATCAAAGACACTTGTCAGTCTCCGTTGGTGGGTGGATGGGGGAGTCGATGGATTCAATTGTAGGGGGCGGTTTCAATTGTTCCAATTGATTGTTGAGATTGGATGAATTGAGCAAGGCTATGGCTTGGCATTTCCGGCAGTGCCGCGGGGCGCAACGCGCGCGGCGGCGTCGGACGGGGGGGCTTTCAGCGCTGGCGCGGCGGCATCGCACCGGCATAGTTCGCGCGCGGACGGATCAGGCCGCCGGCTTCCTGCTGTTCCAGCGCATGCGCCAGCCAGCCGGCCATGCGGCCTGCGGCGAACAGCGACAGCGCGGCGTCCGCGCCCTGGTGGTGCAGCAGGGCGATCGCGGCCAGCGCGAAATCCAGGCTGGGCGCCCGCCCGCTGCCCGCGGCGACCGCATCGACCAGCCGCTGCACGCGCGCCATGCCCGGCAGGCGCGGACGCGTTTCCTCCAGCGCGCGCAGCAGCAAGGCCGCGCGCGGATCGCCCTGCGGATACAGCGGATGGCCGAAGCCCGGCAGTTCGTCGCCGTGGCGCAGGCGTTCGCGCACGCAGTCGGCGGGCTGGCGTTCGCGCATGGACTGGCGCAGCAGCGCATGCGCGCGCGCGGCCGCGCCGCCGTGTTGCGGGCCGGACAGCGCCGCGAGCCCCGCCGCCGCGGCGGCATGCAGGCTGGCGCCGGTCGAGGCCGCCACGCGCGTGGCGAACGAGGAGGCGTTCAGCTCATGGTCCGCGCACAGCACCAGGGTGCTGCGCAGCAGGGGCGCGAGCTGGGCGGTACGTCCCTGCCAGTGGGCTGCGAGCTGTTCGTGGATGGGCCGCCGGCCCGGGCTGGTCGCGCAGAGCAGGGCGGCCGTCTCGCGCAGCAGGCGGGCGGCGCCCTCGCGGCGCTGCAGCGGATCGGTGCTGTGCGCATGCGGCGCGCCGATCGCCAGCAGCGGCAGCGCCGCGGCGGTGCGCTCCAGCGGCGGCACGTTGCGCTGGCGCAGCAGGCCCTGCACCGCGGCGGGCCAGGTCCGCGGCGGCGGCGGCGCGAACGGGTCGTGGCTGCCGCATTCCCACAGCAGGCGGGCGACGTCCTCCAGGCTGGCGCCGTTGCGCGCCAGCGCCATCGCCGACTCGCCGCGGTAGTAGTGGCCGTGGGGGCGGATCAGCGAGATCTGCGTCTCCAGCACCGGCAGCCCCCAGGTGAGGCTGTGCGCGGCGCCCTGGGCCGCGCCGCGCCCGGCGCCGCGCAGGTCGATCAGCCGCTCGATGTCGCCGGTGCGGTACTCGCGGCTGCGCCCGTCGGCGCCCGGCCGCGAGTCGACCTTGCCGCGGCTCACGTAGGCGTACAGCGTGGCGACGCTGACGCCGAGTCGCGCGGCGGCGTCGCGGGCGGAAAGGTAGTCGGGATGCATGCCGACATATTGATCGCTTGGATCAAGATTGATCAATATGTTTCGCGGGGGCAGAGTACGCATATTCGCGACGCGGAACGCCCCGCCTCGCGGCGTGCGATGGCGTTCCGGTCGCATGCCGCGGCATGGCCCGGCCGGCGCATCGCCTACACTGCTGCAGCTTCGGAGTATCGCCATGTCCTCGTTGGAATCCGTCGGCGTCCGCTTCCGCGCCGCCCTGGCCGCCGAGTCGCCGCTGCAGGTGATCGGCGCGATCACCGCCTATGCCGGCCTGATGGCGAGGCGCGTGGGCTACAAGGCGCTGTACCTTTCCGGCGGCGGCGTCGCCGCCAACTCGCTGGGCGTGCCGGATCTGGGCATCTCGACGATGGAGGACGTGCTGATCGACGCGCGCCGCATCGTCGACGCCACCGGGCTGCCGCTGCTGGTGGACATCGATACCGGCTGGGGCGGCGCCTTCAACATCGCGCGCACCATCCGCAACTTCGAGCGTGTCGGCGTGGCCGCGGTGCACATCGAGGACCAGGTGGGCCAGAAGCGTTGCGGCCATCGCCCCGGCAAGGAAGTGGTGTCGAAGGGCGAGATGGTCGATCGCGTGAAGGCCGCGGTGGATGCGCGCAGCGATCCCGGCTTCGTGATCATGGCGCGCACCGACGCGGCGGCGGCGGAAGGCATCGACGCGGCGATCGAGCGCGCGGTGGCCTACGTCGAGGCCGGCGCGGACATGATCTTCCCCGAGGCGATGAAGACGCTGGACGACTACCGCCGGTTCAAGGCCGCGGTGAAGGTGCCGATCCTCGCCAACCTCACCGAGTTCGGCTCCACGCCGTTCTACACCACCGACGAGTTGCGCTCCGCCGGCGTGGACATCGCGCTGTACTGCTGCGGCGCGTACCGCGCCATGAACAAGGCGGCGCTGAACTTCTACGAGACGGTGCGCCGCGAAGGCACGCAGAAGCACATCATCGACACCTTGCAGACGCGCGAGGAGCTGTACGACTTCCTGGGCTACCACGCCTACGAGGACAAGCTCGACGCGCTGTTCGCGGGCAAGCAGGACTGATTCCGTTACGCCGCCCGGCACCTTGCGCCGGCAAGTTTCGCGAGTATCCGAGGAGAAACATCCGATGAGCGAGCAAACCCTTCCCAAGGCCAAGAAATCCGTGGCGCTGTCCGGCGTGGCCGCCGGCAACACCGCGCTGTGCACCGTTGGCCGCAGCGGCAACGACCTGCATTACCGCGGCTACGACATCCACGACCTGGCGGCCAAGGGCTGCTTCGAGGAAGTGGCGCACCTGCTGGTGTACGGCGTGCTGCCGAGCTGGACCGAACTGCAGAACTACAAGGCCCGGCTGAAGCGCCTGCGCGGCCTGCCGGCGCCGGTGAAGGGCGCGCTGGAGCTGCTGCCGGCCGCCACCCATCCGATGGACGTGCTGCGCACCGGCTGCTCGGTGCTGGGCACCGTGCTGCCGGAGAAGGACGACCACAACGTCGCCGGCGCGCGCGACATCGCCGACCGCCTGATGGCCAGCTTCGGTTCCATGCTGCTGTACTGGTACCACTTCAGCCACAACGGCAAGCGCGTCGAGACCGAGACCGACGACGAGTCCATCGCCGCGCACTTCCTGCACGTGCTGCACGGCAAGGCGCCGAGCGAACTGCACGCGAATGCGCTGGACAAGTCGCTGGTGCTGTACGCCGAGCACGAGTTCAACGCGAGCACGTTCACCGCCCGCGTGATCGCCGGCACCGGCTCGGACATGTATTCGTCCATCACCGGCGCGATCGGCGCGCTGCGCGGGCCCAAGCACGGCGGCGCGAACGAGGTGGCGATGGAGATCATCTCGCGCTACCGCAGCGCCGACGAGGCCGAGGCCGACATCCGCGCCCGGGTGGAGCGCAAGGAGATCATCATCGGCTTCGGCCATCCCGTGTACACGGTGTCCGACCCGCGCAACGTGATCATCAAGGAGATCTCGCGCAAGCTCTGCACCGACGGCGGCAACCCGGTGCTGTTCGACGTCTCCGAGCGCATCGAGAAGGTGATGGGCGAGATCAAGAAGATGTTCCCGAACCTCGACTGGTACTCGGCGAGCACCTACCACATGATGGGCGTGCCAACCGCGATGTTCACGCCGCTGTTCGTGATCGCGCGCACCTCGGGCTGGAGCGCGCACGTGATCGAGCAGCGCCAGGACGGCAAGATCATCCGTCCCAGCGCGAACTACGTCGGCCCGGAAGACCTGGCCTACGTGCCGATCGACAAGCGCTGAGCATCGGGCATGCAACCGCCGCGGAATGCGCAAGGGAACCGGGCCGGTTCCCTTGCCGCACGCTCACGGCCCGGCGGCGTTGCCGGAGGCGCGCCGGCGCGTGAGCCAGCCGCCGCCGCAGATCAGCGCCACCAGCGCCACGTCCAGCGCGTAGCCGGCCCAGGGGTGCATCCGGAACCACGCGGCGGCCAGGTGATCGTGCGCGATCATGCGGGCGGCGGTGAACGCGATCGCGCCCGCACCGACGTAGATGATGGCGGGGAAGCGCTCGATCAGCTTCAGGATCAGGGTCGAGCCCCACACCACCAGCGGCACGCTGATCAGCAGGCCGAGTATCACCAGCGTCAGGTTGCCGCCCGATGCGCCGGCGATCGCCAGCACGTTGTCCAGCCCCATCAGCGCGTCGGCGACGATGATGGTGCGCAGCGCGGCCGCGAAGCTGCCGGCGGCGGCGACCTCGTGCGGCGTGTCGTCCTGCTTCAGCAGCTTCCAGGCGATCGGCAGCAGCAGCAGTCCGCCGACCAGCATCAGGCCGGGCAGATCCAGCAGCCACACCACGCCCGCGGTAAGCGTGACGCGCACCGCGACGGCGCCGAAACTGCCCCAGAACACCGCGCGCCGCTGCAACTGCTTCGGCAGGTTGCGCGCGGCGAGCGCGATCACGATGGCATTGTCGCCGGCCAGCACGAGGTCGAGCAGCACGATCGTGAACAGGCCGGGGAGGAGATCGGAGAAGGCTTGCATGCAGGGTTCCGACGCGCCGAGGCCATGCAGCGACGACGGATGCGCGCAGATCCGTCGTCACCGCAAAAGTCTCGTTCGCGGCACCGGCCGCCGCGGCGTCCGGAGCGAGGCATCGCTCGTGATGACGAACACCGCACGGATGCGCGACTGCATCCGGAACTACTCCCTCTTGGGTGGTAGTCCGCTTATTTTCGCGGGGCGTTTGACCAGGGTCAAGCGCGCCGCTGCTGCCGGCGGCATGCGCCGGATACAATCGACCACTACCATGAAGCGAGATACGCCATGAGCGCCCACGACATCCGTTCCGCCGTTCGCCCCGATCCCGACCAGCCCATGGTCGACATCGCCAACTACGTGGCCGATTACCGGATCGAGTCGAAGGAGGCGTACGACACGGCGCGTTACATGCTGCTGGATTCGCTGGCCACCGCGATGATGGCGATGAAGTTTCCGGAGTGCGTGAAGCACCTCGGCCCGGTGGTGCCGGGGGCGACGTTGCCGGGCGGCGCGCGCGTGCCGGGCACCAGCCACGAGCTGGACCCGGTGCAGGCCGCGTTCGCGATCGGCACCCAGATCCGCTGGCTGGACTTCAACGACACCTGGCTGGCGGCCGAATGGGGCCACCCCTCGGACAACCTGGGCTCCATCCTGGCCGTGGGCGACTGGCTGGGCCGCAAGGCCGAGCGCGAGGGCGGCCACGCGCCGACCGTGCGCGACGTGCTGGGTTACGCGATCAAGGCGCACGAGATCCAGGGTTGCTACGCGCTGAAGAACAGCTTCAACCGCGTGGGCCAGGACCACGTGATCCTGGTGCGGCTGGCGTCCACCGCGGTGGCCACCCACATGCTGGGCGGCGACAAGGAGCAGATCACCACCGCCGTGTCGCACAGCTGGATCGACAACGGCGCGCTGCGCACCTATCGCCACGCGCCGAACACCGGGCCGCGCAAGAGCTGGGCCGCGGGCGACGCCTGCCGTCGCGCGGTCACCCACGCGATCAACGCGGTGTATCGCGGCGTGGTCGGCTATCCGTCCGCGCTCAGCGCCAAGACCTGGGGCTTCTACGACGTGGCGTTCAAGGGCAACGCGTTCGAGTTCGAGCGTCCCTTCGGCAGCTACGTGATGGAGAACGTGCTGTTCAAGATCAGCTTCCCGGCCGAGTTCCATGCGCAGACCGCCGTGGAGTGCGCGATGAAGCTGCACGCCGAGGTGGCCGGCAGGCTCGACCAGGTCGAGAAGGTGGCGATCGAGACCCAGGAGGCCGGCTGCCGCATCATCGACAAGACCGGCCCGCTCGCGAACTACGCCGACCGCGACCACTGCATCCAGTACATGGTCGCGGTGCCGCTGATCTTCGGTCGCCTGGAAGCCTCGGACTACAACGACGAGATCGCCGCCGACCCGCGCATCGATGCGCTGCGCGAGAAGATGACGGTCAGCGAGAATCCGCAGTTCACCAAGGACTACTTCGATCCCGACAAGCGCTACATCGGCAATTCGGTGCAGGTGTTCTTCAAGGACGGCAGCTCGACCGAGAAGGTTTCCATCGATTACCCGATCGGCCATCGCAAGCGGCGTGCCGAGGGCATTCCGGTATTGCTGAAGAAATTC
Organism: Rhodanobacter sp. PCA2; assembly: GCF_013620825.1. GTDB lineage: Bacteria > Pseudomonadota > Gammaproteobacteria > Xanthomonadales > Rhodanobacteraceae > Rhodanobacter_A. The sequence continues at coordinate 22,077 of NZ_NJIC01000017.1, forward strand.
GAGGCGGCCATGCGCGGCTACCTGCCTGCGCACAAGGTCAAGGCGATCCTCGAGGCCACCCGGGATCCGGCGAAGCTGGATGCCATGCCCATCCAGCAGTTCCTGGGCCTCTTCACGCTCTGAACACGACGTGGCAACAATTCTCGCCGCAGTGGTATGCTGCATGGCAGCATCAACATCGCAGAATATCGCGATTCCACGATATGCTATATTTGTGTGAAGTCGAATGGACCGGCCGGATCACCGCACGACCGCTGCATCCGCAAATCGGTTGCAATCGTTTCAATTACGAAAAGGGAGAGACCTGATGAAACACAAGGGCCTTTATTTCATGGTTGCCCTGGCCTTGGGCGGCGTGGGTGCCGTTCACGCCCAGGACAGCACGGCGGCGGGCAGCAGCGACAACACCGCCGCTCCGGCCTGGCCGAACGGCTTCGACGACCGTTGGTACATCGCCCCGACCATCGGCGGCTACTACAACGACGGCGATCGCAACACCAACAGCCGCCAGTTCTACTACGGCCTGGGCGTCGGCAAGTTCATCTCGTCCAACACCTCGGTGGACGTGTTCTTCGACCGCACCAAGCGCAAGATCGACAACGGTCCGGCGAACGGTGGCGGCCACGGCCACAGCAACTGGTCCAGCAACAACCTGGGCGTGGCGGTGCGCTACTACCTGGGTAGCGCGTCCTGGCGCCCGTACCTGCTGGCCGGCGTGATGGGCAGCCATCACAAGAACCCGGTGGACAGCGACTGGGCCCCGGCGGCCGAGCTGGGCTTGGGCGTCGCCAAGGCGGTGACCGACAGCTCCGACGTCCGCGTGGAAGGTGGTTACCGCTACGACTGGGACGACAAGAGCCAGCTGAACAAGAGCGGTTACGGCGACTGGTTCCTGGGCCTGAGCATCGTGTCGCGCTTCGGCGCGGTGCCGGCGGCTCCGGCTCCGGTGGCCCCGCCGCCGCCGGCTCCGGCTCCGGTGGAAGCGCCGGCGCCGCAGAAGGTCGTGATCGACCTGCGTGGCGTGAACTTCAAGTTCGACTATCCGAAGAAGGGCCAGGTGCACGCTTCGGAGATCGGCAAGGCGCTGGCCGTGCCGACCTCGGACTCGATCGCGATCCTGGACCAGGCGGTGGATACGCTGAAGCGTTACCCGGACGTGCACGTCACGGTCGCCGGTTACACCGACGGCAAGGGCAAGCCGGCGTACAACCAGGCCCTGTCGGAGCGTCGTGCGCAGATCGTGTACGACTACCTGACCAGCCACGGCGTGGACGCCAGCCGTCTGGAAGGGCCGATCGGCCATGGCATGAACGATCCGATCGGCGACAACGCCACGGACGCCGGTCGTGCGCAGAATCGTCGCGTGGAACTGCAGGTCCAGCAGTAATCGGGCCTGTCGCAAGCGTCACGAAAAAGCCCGGCGCATGCCGGGCTTTTTCTTGGGAAAAGTACGGCCATGGAAGGCCTCGCGTTTGACCTCGACGATCATGGATGATCATGAGAGATCGCATCCATGCCCTCATGGCCTGACCGATGGACCACACGAAACAATCGGGCGCGCAAGCCGGCAAGCGCCACGGCGTCGCCCGCGTCCTGAGCAAGCTGGGGGTGTGTTCGCGCAGCCAGGCCGAGGCTGCGGTGCGGGCGGGGCGCGTGGCCGTGGATGGCCGCGTGGTGCGCGATCCCGAATACCCGGTACAGGCGGAGCGCCAGCAGCTCAGCCTGGACGGCGTCGCGGCGGTGGCGTCGCGGCGCGTCTATCTCGCGCTGAACAAGCCCCGCGGCATTGTGGTGAGCGCGGCCGACGAGCGTGGCCGCGATACCGTCTACGACCTGCTGCGCGACGCCGGCCTGCCGTGGCTGGGGCCGGTGGGGCGGCTGGACAAGGCCAGCGAGGGCCTGCTGCTGCTCAGCAACGACAGCGTCTGGGCCGCCGGCATCACCGAACCGAGCACGCACCTGGACAAGACCTACCACGTGCAGGTGGCGGGGCAGCCCGATGCGGAAGTGCTGGCCGCGATGCAGGCCGGGGTTCGCGAGGGCGCCGACCTGCTCAGGGCGCGGCATGTTGCATTGCTGCGTGCGGGGGAGAAGAACGCCTGGCTGGAAGTGGTGCTGGACGAGGGCCGCAACCGGCACATCCGGCGCCTGCTGGCGGCGCTGGGCGTGGACGTGTTGCGCCTGGTCCGGGTGGCGATCGGGCCGCTGGCGCTTGGCGAACTCGCCAAGGGGCAGTGGCGCCACCTCGATGCGGACGAGGTGGCGCAACTGCAGCGGCGCTGAGCGCTGAGCGTCAGATCACGCCGAGCTGCTTGCCCACCTTGGTGAAGGCGGCGATGGCGCGGTCCAGGTGCTCGCGGGTATGCGCCGCGCTCATCTGGGTGCGGATGCGCGCCTGGCCCTGCGGCACCACCGGGTAGAAGAAACCGGTGACATAGATGCCTTCCTCCAGCAGCGCGGTGGCCATCGCCTGCGCCTTCGGCGCGTCGTAGATCATCACCGGCACGATGGGATGCACGCCGGGCTTGATGTCGAAACCGGCCTTGGTCATCTGCTCGCGGAAATAGCGGGTGTTCTCCTGCACCTGCGCGCGCAGATCGCCGGCGGCCTCCAGCATGTCGAACACCTTGATCGCGGCGGCCACCACGTGCGGCGGCAACGAGTTGGAGAACAGGTAGGGACGCGAGCGCTGGCGCAGCATCTCGATCATCTCGGCGCGGCCGGTGGTGAAGCCGCCCAGCGCGCCGCCCAGCGCCTTGCCCAGGGTGCCGGTGAACAGGTCGATCTTGTCCATCACGCCGTTGACTTCGGCCGAGCCGCGGCCGGTCTCGCCGAGGAAGCCGGTGCAGTGGCATTCGTCGATGTGCACCAGCGCGCCGTATTTCGCGGCCAGCGCGGTGATCTGGTCGAGCTTGGCGATGAAGCCGTCCATCGAGAACGCGCCGTCGGTGGAGATCAGCTTGGTGCGCGCGCCAGCCGCGTCGGCGGCCTGCAGCTGCTTCTTGAGGTCGGCCATGTCGCTGTTGGCATAGCGGAAGCGCCTGGCCTTGCACAGGCGGATGCCGTCGATGATGGAGGCGTGGTTCAGCGCGTCGGAGATCACCGCGTCCTCTTCGCCCAGCAGCGGCTCGTACAGGCCGCCGTTGGCGTCGAAGCAGGCGGCGTAGAGGATGGTGTCCTCGGTGCCGAAGAAGTCCGCGATCTTCCGTTCGAGCTGCTTGTGCAGGTCCTGCGTGCCGCAGATGAAGCGCACCGAGGCCATGCCGAAGCCGTGCGAGTCCAATGCTTCCTTGGCGGCCTTGATGACCTCGGGATGGTCGGCGAGGCCGAGGTAGTTGTTGGCGCAGAAGTTCAGCACCCTGCGCCCGCCCTCCAGTTCGATCTCGGCCGATTGCGGCGAGACGATCACGCGCTCGGCCTTGAACAGGCCCTGCTCGCGAATGGAGTTCAGTTCGCTGGCGTAGCGTGCCTGGCCGGGGTAGCTCATGTGGGAAGTCCTGGTGGGAAAACGCTTATTGTCGGCCTTTCGGGCGCCGGGTAGAACCGCCTAGTGCAGGCCGAAATCCGCGCGTGTGGTCTTGCCCTGGTCGTCGATGCCCTTGGCGTCGAGCTTGGGCGCAAGCACGAACACGCGGTTGTCGTCGAGCTTGCCGCGCAGCCAGGTGCGCACCGCGTCGGCACGGCGCTCGGCAAGGTGGCGCAGCGCATCCGCGTTCACCGGCATGTTGGTTTCCAGCAGCTTGCGCATCACGTCCGGCGGTTGCGACTTGGTGAGGCCGATCATGTCGTGCGGCTTGGGGAATTTCGCGTGCTTGTAGGCCCTCTTGAGGTACTTCTCGTATTCGTCGGGCGTGAGCTTCGACAGGTCGGCGCCGTCGCCGGCCTCCTGCCGCACGAGGTCGTCCACCATCACCTTGCGCAGGCCGCTCTCGTCGAATGCCGGATCGATGCGGCCGGTGATGTCCAGCTTCAGCGCGGTCTTCTGCTGCAGGATCTTCACGATCTCGCCGAGTTTCTCCTGGGACTTGGCGTCGAGCACGGCCGAGCCAGGCGCGAACTCCACATAGCCCAGGTCCTGCTGCTTGCCGCCGCCACCGCCCATGGCCGAGGCGATCAGCCGGAACGGCGAGGTCACGGCGCGGCCGATCAGGTTGACGAAGGCGTGCCAGATCAGGCCGCCCATGCTGAACTGCGGATCGTCCAGCGAACCGGAGACCGGCACGTTCACGTCGATGTTGCCGTCGGCATTCTTCAGCAGCGCGACGGCCAGCTTCACCGGCAGGTGGCTGATGCCCGGGCCCTGGATGGCGTCGCCGAAGGTGAGCTGGGTGATGAAGATGTGGTTGTCCGCGTTGAGCTTGCCGTTGTCGAGCTGGTAATGCACATCCATCGTGAGCCGGCCCTTGGTGATCGGATAGCCGGTGTACTTGCCCGAGTAGGGCGACATATGGGTGAGCTCCACGCCATCGGCCTTGCCCTTCACGTCGAGGAAGGCCACCGGCGCCAGCGGGTTGATCGTGCCGGTGATGTTCACCGGCGCGTTGTCGTCGAGCTGGCCTTGCAGGGTCAGGTCGGCGGGTGGACCGCCGGCCGTGCCGAAGGCGCCCACCTGGCCGTCGAGCTGGGTGATGTTGGCGGTGTAGTTCGGCTTGATGAAGTTGTCGGTGTAGTTGAGGTGGCCGCGCGCCAGCGTGATCTGGCCGATGCGGATGTCGGCAGGCGGCGCCGCGGGCGCCGCCGTCGCCGCCGTGGCGGTCGTGGCGGCCGGAGCCGGCGCTGCCTGCGGTTTCGGTGCGGCCCCCGGTTGTGCCTGGGTCACGGAGACGGGCGCGGTGGTCGGATTGGCCACCACGTCCTGCAGGTTCGTCCGCCCGTTCGCGTTGATGATGACGCGGGCGTAGAAATCGCTGAGCGCCAGCCCGGCCACCGACACATGCGGCACGTCCTCGCCCATGCGCACGTCGAGGTCGCTGGCGTTGAGCGAATTCCAGCGCAGGAAATCGTCGCCGGTGAGCTTGTCCTGCACGCGCACGTTGCCGAGGGTGACGCGGCCGCGCCAGTCCATCAGCGCTTGCGGGCGATGGTCGCGGTAGCGCATGCGGCCATCCGCGCTGAGCAGGGCGCTGGTGAGGGTCACGTTGAGCGGTGCCTCGACCAGCGACTGCAGCGGCGCGATGTCCAGGCGGGTGGTGCGCACGCGCAGGTCGGCATCCAGCGGTTGCGGGCGCAGCTTGCCGTCGACGCGAAGGCTGCCGCGGCCGATGCCGCCATTCAGCGCCAGCTTCAGCGGCCGGCGCATGTCGTCGGAGAGGTCGTCGATGCTGGTGTGGTCGAGCTTGAGTTCGGTGTGGCCGCGCTTGCCGGCGATGCGCGGGTCGGTGAGACCCAGCGTGCTGCCGTCGATGCCGAGGTGGGCGATGCTCCAGTGCCATGCGGGTGCGGGCGAAGACTTGCGCGGGCCGTGCGCGGGCTCCGACTTGGCCAGGCCGGCGAGGTCGATGCCGCCGTCGTGCAGGCGTTGCGCTTCCACGTGCAGGCCGTGCAGGGTCACGTGGTCGAGTTGCGCCGTGCTGCTGGCGAGATCGAAGCGGGTGATGCCGGCCTGCAGCGATTGCCAGGCGACCGGCGTGCGGCTGCCTTGCTTCAGGGCGAGATCGTTGACGGCCACGGTGGCCGGCTGCAGGTTGAAGTCGAGGCTCTTGCCCCAGCCCGCCTGCAGTTGGCCGTCGGCGTCGAGCGTGCCCTTGGCGAGCTCGGCGTTCAGCAGCGGGGGCGCCAGCGCCAGCATGGGGGCCAGGCCCACGCCCTTGAGGCCCAGCTTGCCGGCGTAGCGGCTGTTCGCCACGTCCAGCTTGCCGTTCGTGGCGAGGCTGCCGCCGTTCAGCGTGGCGGCGAGATCGAGCGCCGCGGCAGGCGCGGCGACCGTGGACAGGTTGCGTATCGTGCCGTGAATGCCTTCGAGCGCCAGCGTGGCGGGCTTTGTGCCGCTGGCATCGGTGTATTCGAGGCGCCCGTCCTGCAGGGCAAGCGAGGCGATGCGCACCTCGGTGGCCGGCGCGGCCGGTGTGGCGGGAGCAGGGGCGGGCTTGGCGGCAGCGTTGCCGGTCAGCGTGTCGAAATTGCTGTGGCCGCCAGCCTTGCTGATGTAATGCAGGTCGAGCTTGTCCAACTGCACCGCACCGAGGCGGTAGCGCGACAGCAGGGGTTCCACGTCGTCCAGCGCGGCGTTGGCGTGGCCGAGTGCGAGGATGGGTGTCTTGTCCGGGGTGGTCAGTGCGAAATCGTCAAGCTGCAGCTGGCCGCCCAGCCGCACCTGCGGGCCGGATTTCGCCTGCACGAAGTGCAGTTCGAGCTGGCCCGAGAGCTGGCCGCGCGGGATCGCCACCGGCAGTGCCGCCGGCACGTAGCCCAGGTAGCGGGGCAGGTCGAGGTGGTTCAGGCTGAAGTTCACCACCGATTCGAGACTGTCCGCGAAGGGCTTGGTCTGGCCGGCGATGCGCAGCGGGCTGCCATCGACATTCATCGCCAGCAGCGGCTGCACGAACACGTCGGTGTCGCGCGGCAGGTTGGCGATGAACGGGATGCCCAGCTCGAGATGGTCGATGCGATGGCTGGCCTGGGTCACCGCGTCGGCAAACGCGATGTCGCCGTCGTGCACGCTGATGTTGGCGAGCGCGAAACGCGTCGGCTGGCTGCCCGGCTTGGCCGGCTCGCCCGCGAACTTGTCGATCAGGTCGGAAAAATTGAACTGCTGCGGCGCGGTGCGCGCGATGTGCAGTTGCGGATGCTGCAGCGACAGTTCGTCCAGCACCGGCGCCATGCGGAACAGCGAGGTCCACGAGGCGTTGATCACCGCGCGGTCGACATCGACGAACGGCGAGCGGCCGTCGCGATCCGCGATGTGCAGCTTGTCCAGCTGCAGGCGCAGCGTGAACGGGTTCAGGTGCACGGCGCCCACGCTGACCGGGCGGCCCAGCAGGGCGGTGAGCCGCGTCTGCAGCTGGCTCTTGATGATGGGCGGCGCGGCGAAGAAGCCGAGCAGGCCGAACACGACCAGCACGATGGCGACGATCAGCGCGATCCTGCGCGTGCGGTGCGAGCGATACAGGCGCTCCGCACGGTCGCGCGCCATGGCAAGGCGGGAGGCGGCCGGGGGGCGTGGGTCGTTCATGCTGGCGGTGTCCTGTTGGCGTTGGGGGCCGAAGGTCGCGGCCCGGTGCTTCCCTGGCCCGGCAGCCGTGCCGGACCGGGGAAGTTTACGCACCTGCCGCAGGAGGTGTCGCGGGCGTGGCCTTGCCGCGCCTGCCCGTCAATTCCAGGAGCAGACCACCTTGCCGCACTGGCCGGCGTCCATCAGGTCGAAGCCGCGCTGGAAATCGTCGATGTGGATCTGGTGGGTGAGCACCTTCTGCAGCGGGAAGCCGGTGAGCAGCATCTGGGTCATCTTGTACCAGGTCTCGTACATGCGCCGGCCGTAGATGCCCTGCATGGTGAGGCCCTTGAAGATCACCTTGTCCCAGTCGATGCCGGCGCCCTTGGGCAGGATGCCGAGCAGGGCGACCCTGCCGCCGTGGTACATGCACTCCAGCATGTCGTTGAACGCGCGCGGGTTGCCGCTCATCTCCAGGCCCACGTCGAAGCCCTCCATGTGCAGGTCCTTCATCACGTCCTTCAGCGACTGGTTAGCCACGTTCACCACGCGGGTGGCGCCCATGTCGGCCGCCAGCTTCAGGCGATAGTCGTTGATGTCGGTGACCACCACGTTGCGCGCGCCCACGTGCTTGGCGATGCCGGCGGCGATGATGCCGATGGGGCCGGCGCCGGTGATCAGCACGTCCTCGCCGATCAGGTCGAACTCCAGCGCGCAGTGCGCGGCGTTGCCGTAGGGGTCGAAGAACGCGGCCAGCTCGGACGGGATCTGGTCCGGGATCGGCCACAGGTTGGAGGCCGGCATGCTCATGTACTCGGCGAACGCGCCGTTGCGGTTCACGCCGATGCCGATGGTGTTGGGGCACAGGTGCTGGCGGCCGGCGCGGCAGTTGCGGCAGTGGCCGCAGACGATGTGGCCTTCGGCCGAGACGCGGTCGCCCACCTTGTAGCCGGTGACGCCGGGGCCGATTTCCACGATGCGCCCGACGAACTCGTGGCCGATGGTGAGGCCGGGCTTGATGACGCGCTGGCTCCATTCGTCCCACTTGTAGATGTGCAGGTCGGTGCCGCAGATCGCGGTCTTCTCCAGCTTGATCAGCACCTCGTTCGGGCCCACCTCGGGCAGCGGCACCTCTTCCATCCAGATGCCCTGCTCGGGCTTGCGCTTGACCAGGGCTTTCATCGTCTGCGGCATGGGATTTCCAGTGACTGGCCCGCGGTGCGGGCGGCGATTCCCGCATTATACGGCGCACGTCCGCCGATGCTTTCGTGCAGCGCGGTGTTGTCGGTGCGGCGGCTTCCGTTTAAGTTCACGAGGGCGCGAGTCGATGGTCGGAGAGATGGGTATGCATGTACGGGGATCGAGGCGGACATGGGGCGCGGGCGGGGTCGGCAGGCGTTTCGACCCGGACAGGCGATGCGCCTCGATACTGCTGGCGGCAGCCCTGGTCGCATTGCCGGCGTTATCGCTCGCCGCCGAACCGGTTGCGGGAAAGGCCGCCGCGGCGCCGCTGCAGTTCCGCATCACCGAAGGCCAGATCCAGAACGCGTTCTACCAGCACGGCGACATCGCGGCCCACCTGCTGCTCAGCTCCGGTCTGCAGCCGCGCATCCTGGTGGCGTTTCCGGCCGGCAACAGCGGCGCCGGGGTGTGGTTCGAGCCCACCGCCAAGCCGGTGCAGTGGACCTTGGACAAGCTGCAGGGGCAGCACCGCACGGTCGATGGCCGTGCCTGGAACGGCATCGAGGCCGAGGCCACGGTGACGGCGGATCGGCTGGTGGTGAAGGACGCGGTGCTGAGCAGCATCCGCGTGCTGCGCGACTACCAGCTTGAGCAGCACTATCCGGCTGAAGTGGCCGCCGCGCCGCAGTTGTCCTCGCATTCCGTCCACTGGCAGCGCCAGCGGCTGGATGGCGCGCCCGGCTACGCCATCGCGCTGAGCACCGACAACGGCAGCTTCGTGCGCGAGGAAGGTCGCATCGTGCTGCGGCCGGACCGTGCCGGCGCGGCGATCCACCTGCGCATTGCAGCAAGTACCGGCGAGCCGCCGCTGACGCCGCTTGCCCACCTGCTCAATGCGCAGGCGCAGCCCGATGCCCGCAGCCAGGACGTGCTGCGCTTCCTCAGCTACCGGCAGAAATTCCTCGCCGGCTCCTGGCGTTTCGACACGTATTTCGGGCGCGACACCTTGATGTCGCTGCGCCTGCTGATGCCGGTGCTGCAGCCGGAGGCCATCGACGCCGGCATCGGCTCGGTGCTGGCGCGGCTGTCGCCGGAGGGCGAAGTGGCGCACGAGGAGGGCATCGGCGAGTTCGCGGTGCTGCAGCACCTCAAGGACGGCGGCAAGCCGTCGGATGCGCCGATCTACGACTACACCATGATCGACGGCAATTACATGCTGGCGCCGGTCGCCGCCGCGTGGCTGCTGGACGACGCGCGCGGCCGCGCCGACGCCCGCGCCTTCCTTGCCGGCAGCGTCGATGGCCGGCACCGGGGCGATGCGCTGGTGCGCAACCTGCTGTTCGTCGCCGACCGCAGCATGGCGTTCGCCCGGCAGCCGGTGTACCCGAACCTGATCGCGCTCAAGCCGGGCAAGCCGGTGGGGCAGTGGCGCGACAGCAACGAGGGCATCGGCCGCGGCCGCTATCCCTACGACGTCAACGTGGTCTGGGTGCCCGCGGCCTTGCACGCCATCGGCCGCTTCCTCGACGCCGGCTTGCTGGACGCCTACACCACGCCCGCCCAGCGCGAGCGCCTGCATGCGGCGGTCGTTGGCGTCGGCGTGTGGGAGAGCAAGGCGCCCGCGCTGTTCGACGTGCGTCTGGATGCGCAGCAGGCGGCCGGGCAGGTGCGTGCCTATGCGACGCAGGTCGGCGTGGGCGACACCGCGGCGCTGGCCTCGCTGGACGGCAAGGCGCTGGCGTTCCCCGCCATCTCGCTGGACGCGCAAGGCCATCCGGTGCCGGTGATGCATACCGACGTGGGCTTCGAGTTGCTGTTCGGCACGCCCGGCGCGGCGACGCTGGACCGGCTGGTCGGCGACGTCGTGCGGCCGTTCCCGGCCGGGCTGATGACCGGCGTCGGCATGGTGGTGGCGAATCCCGCCTACGCCGACCGCGAGGTGTGGCCGCGTTTCGGCAACCAGGCCTATCACGGCACCGTGGTGTGGTCCTGGCAGCAGGCGGTGATGGCCGCCGGCCTCAAGCGCCAGCTGGCCCGCGACGATCTGCCGCCCGCCACGCGCAGCCTGCTCGGCAAGGCGCAGACCGGCCTGTGGCAGGCGATCTGCGCCGCCAGCGCGGTGCGCAACTCGGAGCTGTGGTCCTGGACCCATGCGGATGGCCGCTACCGCGTCGAGCCGTTCGGCGCGGAAGGCGCGCACGAGGACGAGTCCAACGCCGCCCAGTTGTGGAGCACGGTCTACCTGGCCTTGCCGCCGCCGGCCGGCATCGCCTGCCACTGATCCCCGCCTGGCGCGGGCCGGGACGCCGCGGGAACGCGGTGCGGCGCAGCATTGCCGTTCCCGTCGCTTCCGTTTATGGTCGCAAGTTCTTTCGATCATCGGGCAATGGAACGCATGCGCGTGAAGACGATGGGCATGGCCGCCGCCATGCTGCTGGCCCCGGCCGTGCAGGCCGACGAGGGCATGTGGATGCCGTCCCAGTTGCCGGACATCGCCGGGCCGTTGCGCGAGGCCGGTTTCCGGGGCGCGCCGGCCGAGCTGGCCGATCTCACCAGGGCGCCGCTCAACGCGGTGGTCAAGGTGGGCGGCGCCACCGGCGCCTTCGTCAGCGACCAGGGTCTGGTGCTCACCAACCACCACGTCGCGTTCGGGGTGATCCAGTACAACAGCCGGCCGCAGCGCGACCTGATCCGCGACGGCTACGTCGCCGGCAACCGCGGCGAAGAGTTGCCGGCCAATCCCGACTTCCGCCTGCTGGTGACCACCGGGTTCGACAAGGTGACCGGCAAGGTGCTGGCCGGCGCCCGCGGCAAGACCGGCCGCGCCTACCACGACGCGGTGGACGCGGCGGGCAAGGCGTTGGTGGCGGAGTGCGAGCGTGAAGGCGGCGTGCGCTGCAGCGTGGCCACGATGTTCTACGGCCGCGACTTCTACCTGGTGAAGCAGCTGGAGCTGCGCGACGTGCGCCTGGTCTACGCGCCGCCGCGCGCGATCGGCAACTACGGCGACGAGGTGGACAACTTCGTGTGGCCGCGCCACAGCGGCGACTTCACCGTGCTGCGCGCCTACGTCGGTCCGGACGGCAAGCCGGCGGACTACGCGAAGGAGAACCGCCCCTACGCACCGCCCGCGCACCTGCAGGTCGCCCGCGACGGCGTGGCCGAAGGCGACTACGTGATGCTGGCCGGCTATCCCGGCATCACCTATCGCCACCGCAGCGCCGCCGAGTTCCGCGACCAGGTCGAATGGCGCCTGCCCACTGCGGTGGCGACGATGAAGGCGCTGCAGGACGCGATCGAGGATGCCGGCAAGACGGATGCGCAGGCGAAGATCCGCTACGCCGCGCAGCTGCAGTCGCTGAAGAACGGCATCAAGCGCTTCAGCGGCGAACTGGAAGGCCTCAGGCGCAGCAATGCGGTGGCCGTGCGCCGGCAGGACGAGGCCGCGATGCTGGCCTGGCTGGACCAGCAGGCCGATGCAGCGACGCTGCGCCCGCAGATCGACGCCGCCGCCCGCGAGATCGCCGCCGGCAACGCCGGCCGCGAGCGCGACCTGCTGCTGGGCCTGCTGCAGTCGCAGACCCAGTTGCTGCGCTCGGCGCTGCGGCTGCAGCGACTGGCGCACGAGCGCGGCATGCCCGACGCGGCGCGCGAGAGCGGCTACCAGCAGCGCGACGAGGAACTGATCGCGGGCCAGTTGCGCCAGGTGCAGCGCCGTTACGACCCGGCCGTGGAGAAGCGCCTGCTGACCACGCTGCTGACCCGCTACCAGCAACTGCCCGACGCGCAGCGCCTGCCCGAGTTCGACGCCGCGTTCGGCCGCACCCCGGCCGCACTGGCCGCCGCGCTGGACCGCGTCTACGCCGCCACCACGCTGGGCGACGAGGCCAGGCGCCTGCAATGGCTCAAGGCGGCGCCGGCCGAAGTCGCCGCCAGCGACGATGCGCTGCTGAAACTGGCCGCGCAGCTGCAACCGGCGCTGCTGCGCCTGGACGACGAGCGCAAGGCGCACGAGGGCGAACTGCTGCGCCTGCGCCCGGCCTACATGCAGGCGCTGATCGCCTATCGCGAGCAGCAGGGCCGTGCGGTCTATCCGGATGCGAATTCCACGCTGCGCGTGAGCTACGGCAAGGTCTCGCCGCTCAAGGCGCGCGACGCGGTGGGCTACGCGCCGCTGACCAGCACCGCGGGCATCGTCGAGAAGAACACCGGCGAGGAGCCGTTCGACGCGCCCAGGCCACTGCTGGCCGCGATCGCGAAAGGCGACTACGCCGGCTACCTCGATCCGAAGTCCGGCACGATGCCGGTGGATTTCCTCAGCAACCTCGACACCACCGGCGGCAATTCCGGTTCGCCGGTGCTGAACGCCAGAGGCGAACTGGTCGGGCTCAACTTCGACAGCAACTGGGAGGCGGTCAGCGCCAGCTGGATGTTCGACCCGCGCTACAAGCGCGCGATCCATGTCGACCTGCGCTACATGCGCTGGCTGATGGACAAGGTCTATCCGGCGCACTGGCTGCTGGCCGAGCTGGGCACGCCCGCCCGTTGAACACCGTTCTCATGACTTGCGGCATGCGCCGCGCCGGCCCGGTTCGGGCATAACCTGAAAGTTCTTGCGTCGCGGCTCCGGTCGCAACCGTTTTCCCCCTGGAGGTTCCCGTGCGTCGTCTCATGCTTGCCGCGGCCGTGTCCCTTGGCCTGATCTCGTCCGCCCATGCCGTCGAAGGCATGTGGCAGCCCGCCCAGCTCCCGGGCATCGCCGCCACGCTGCAGCAGCACGGCCTGAAGCTGGCCCCGAACACGCTGGCCGACCTCACCGCGTATCCGCTGGGCGCGATCGTGAGCCTGGGCGGCTGCACCGCCTCGTTCGTCTCGCCCGACGGCCTGGTGGTGAGCAACCACCACTGCGTGTACGGCGCGCTGCAGTTGAACTCCACGCCGGAGAACAACCTGATCGCCAAGGGCTTCCTCGCCAGGACCCACGCCGAGGAGCTTTCCGCCGGCCCGTCCGCGCGCGTGTTCGTCACCGAGGAAATCCGCGACGTCACCAGGGAGATCACCGCGAAGCTCAACGACGGCATGAGCGGCGCCGAGCGCTACAAGGCGATCGAGCTGGCGATCAAGGAGCAGGTCAAGGCCTGCGAGAGCGAGGGCTACCGCTGCGACGTCTACACCTTCCACGGCGGCTACAGCTACCAGTTGATCAAGCAGATGGAGATCAAGGACGTGCGCCTGGTCTATGCGCCGCCGCAGTCCATCGGCAAGTTCGGCGGCGACGTGGACAACTGGATGTGGCCGCGCCATACCGGCGACTTCGGCTACCTCCGCGCCTATGTGTCGAAGGACGGCAAATCCGCGTCCTTCTCGAAGGACAACGTGCCGTACAAGCCCAGGCACGTGCTCAAGGTCAACGCGAAGGGCGTCGAGGCCGGCGACTACGTGATGGTCACCGGCTATCCGGGCCGCACCAACCGCTACCGCCTCGCCGACGAAGTGCAGAGCGCGATCGACTGGACCTACCCCACCCAGATCGGCATCTACCAGGACACGCTGGACATCATCAACACCGCCGGCAAGGCCGATCCCAAGGTGGCGGTGAAGTACGCCAGCATGGTCGCCGGCCTCAACAACTACCTGAAGAACTTCGGCGGCCAGCTCGAAGGCCTGCGCCGCGCCGACGCGGTGGAAGTGAAGCACACGCAGGAGGCGAAGCTGGAAGCCTGGCTCAAGCAGCAGGGCGGCGCGGAGAACCAGGCGCTGGCCGGCGACATCGGCAAGCTGCGCCAGGCGATCGCCGCCGAGCGCGCGAACCGCGACCGCGACCTCGCGCTGGGCCTGGTCGAGCGCTCGTCGCTGTTCAGCACCGCGGTGCGCCTGGTGCACCTGGCGAAGGAGCGGCCCAAGGCCGATCTCGAACGCGACGCCGGTTACCAGCAGCGCGACTGGGTGCGCATCGAAGGCGGCCTGAAGCAGCTGGACCGCCGCTACGATCCGGGCGTGGACCAGCAGCTGATGGCCTACGGCCTCAAGCGCTACGCGGCCTTGCCGCAGGCGCAGCGCCTGCCCGCGCTGGACGCGTGGCTGGGCGACGCGAAGACGCCCGAGCAGATCAAGGCCAGGGTCGCCGCGCTGTACGCCGGCAGCCAGCTCGGCAACGCGGATACGCGGCTGAAGTGGTTCGCGGCCGACAGCCAGGCGATCGACGCCAGCGACGACAGCATGCTCAAGCTGGCCCGCGCGGTGCAGCCGGAACTGCAGAAGATGGAAGACGAGCGGGACGCCCGCGCCGGCGAGATGAGCAAGCTGCGGCCGCGCTACATGCAGGCGATGATCGCGTGGAAGGAATCGCAGGGCCTGCCGGTGTACCCGGACGCGAACAGCTCGCTGCGCGTCACCTTCGGCAACGTGCAGGGCGTGGCGCCGCGCGACGGCGTGAGCTACGCGCCGTTCACCACCGTGGCCGGCATCGTGGAGAAGAACACCGGCATCGAGCCGTTCGACGCGCCCAAGGCCGAGATCGCGGCGATCAAGGCCAAGGCGTTCGACGGTTACGCCTCTCCGAAGCTGGGCACGCTGCCCGTGAACTTCCTCGCCGACCTCGACATCACCGGCGGCAACTCCGGCTCGCCCGCGCTGGACGCGAACGGCCAGTTGGTCGGCCTTGCGTTTGACGGCAACTGGGAGTCGGTGAGCGGCGACTGGCTGTTCAATCCCCAGCTCAACCGCTCGATCCAGGTCGACGTGCGCTACATGCTGTGGGTGATGCACCACCTCGACCACGCCGACAACCTGCTGAAGGAAATGGGCGTGCCGGCGAAGTAAGCCGCGCCGCGCCCGACGCGCAGGGCCGCCGCATGGCGGCCCTGCGCATTTCTGTCCACAGCGAATGTGGATACGTGCTGGACAAGCGTGTGGACAACTCCGATTCGTCGCGTCGCGACAGGCACTTGGCACGGATTGCCGAAGTTTTGCCCAGGCCCGTGCGTTACGCTTGCGCCCGGTTTTCCGAGCAGCCCGCATGAGCCCAGACATCCGCCCGCCCGCCATCTTCCTGATGGGCCCCACGGCCTCGGGCAAGACCGCGCTCGCCTGCGAACTGGCCGAGCGTTTTCCGCTGGAGCTGGTCAGCGTGGATTCCGCGCTGGTCTACCGCGGCCTGGACATAGGCGCGGCGAAGCCGGACGCGGCCACGCTGGCGAGTCATCCGCATGCGCTGATCGACATCCGCGATCCGGCCACCCCGTATTCCGCCGCGGAGTTCCGTGACGACGCGCTGGCTGCGATGCAGTCCATCACGGCACAGGGCAGGGTGCCCCTGCTGGTGGGCGGCACCGGGCTGTATTTCCGCGCCCTGCAGCGCGGCCTCTCCGACCTGCCCGAAGCCGATCCGGCGCTGCGCGCGCGGCTGACGGAGGAGGGCGCGCGCATCGGCTGGCCGGCGCTGCATGCGCGGCTGGCGCAGCTCGATCCTCCCGCGGCGGCAAGGATCGGCCCCAACGACGCCCAGCGCCTGCAACGCGCGCTGGAAGTGATCGAGCTCAGCGGACGACCCTTGTCCGAACTGCAGCGCGGCGGCCGCGGCGGGGCGTTTCCGTGGCGCGTGCTGAAGCTGGCCCTGCTGCCGGCCGACCGCAGGCCCCTGCACGCGCGCATCGCCGAGCGCTTCGATGCGATGCTGGCGGCGGGCTTCCTCGACGAGCTGCGCGCCCTGCGCCGCCGCGGCGACCTGCACGCCGACCTGCCGGCGATCCGCGCGGTGGGCTACCGCCAGGGCTGGGAATACCTCGACGGCGCCACGGACGCCGCCGGCTTCCGCGAGCGCGCGATCTTCGCCACCCGGCAACTGGCCAAGCGACAGATCACCTGGCTGCGCGCGGAACTGGACGCGCGCAGCTTCGACCCCGACGTTGCGCCACCGCTGCCGCGTGCGGTGGAGGCCGTCCGGCTGTTTCTCGGAACGCCGGTGTGAGAAAGCCGTTGCAAGCCGCGCCGCCGGCTGTGGATTTCCCGAAAAACCCCTTCCTTCAAGCCCTTGAACCCGGTTAACATCGTCGCAGTTGGGCCGGGGCGCCACTGGCGTTTTTTCCCCGGGCCGGTTCGCCGCACAGGGGAGAACAACATAATGTCCAAGGGACAGTCATTGCAGGATCCGTTTCTCAATGCGTTGCGCCGCGAGCGCGTGCCGGTGGCCATCTATCTGGTCAACGGCATCAAGTTGCAGGGCACGGTCGAGTCGTTCGACCAGTTCGTGGTGCTGCTGCGCAACCAGGTCAGCCAGATGGTCTACAAGCACGCCATCTCCACCGTGGTGCCCAGCCGCAACGTGCGTATCGGCAACGGCCACGACGGCCACGAGCCGCATGCGGATGCCGCGCCGGCAGGCGACGCCGCGGACGCTTGATTGATGGCCTGCCGGCCCACATGAAGGCGGGGTCCCACCGATCCCGTCACGCCGCAGAGGCCGCCAGTCCACGTGTTTGATCGTCAGAAGAAAGGCGAGCGCGCCATCCTCGTGCTCCCCCACGGCCGCGGCAGCGGCGACGCCGAGCGGCGCGCCGCCGAGTTCGTCGAACTGGCCAGGTCCGCCGGCGCCGAAGTGCTGGGCAGCGTCGCCGCCCGCGTCGAAACCCCCAATCCGCGCTACTACATCGGCAGCGGCAAGGCCGAGGAAGTGGCCGAGATGGTGCGCGCGGTGGAGGCCGACCTGGTGCTGGTCGACCACCTGCTCAGCCCGGTGCAGGAGCGCAACCTCGAGAAGCACCTCAGTGCGCGCGTGGTCGACCGCGCCGGCCTGATCCTGGACATCTTCGCCCAGCGCGCCCGCTCGCACGAAGGCAAGCTGGAAGTGGAGCTGGCCCAGCTCAAGCACATCGCCACCCGGCTGGTGCGCGGCTGGACCCACCTGGACGCCCAGCGCGGCGGCGCGATCGGCAACCGCGGCCCCGGCGAAACCCAGCTCGAAACCGACCGCCGCCTGCTCGCCGAACGGGTGAAGATGCTCACCAGGCGCCTGGAGAAGGTGCAGACCCAGCGCGGCCAGCAGCGCCGCGCGCGGCTGCGCAACACGGTGCCGCGGGTGGCCCTGGTGGGCTACACCAACGCCGGCAAGTCCACCCTGTTCAACGCGTTGACCGAAGGCGCCGTCTACGCCGCCGACCAATTGTTCGCCACGCTGGACCCCACCGTGCGCCGGCTCGACGACCTCGCCTGCGGCCCCGCGGTGATCGCCGACACCGTGGGTTTCGTGCGCGAACTGCCGCACGACCTGGTCGCCGCCTTCCGCGGCACCCTGGCCGAGGCGCGCGATGCCGACCTGCTGCTGCACGTCAGCGACGCCGCCGACGAGGAGCGCGAGCTGCTGCGCCGCGTGGTCGACCAGGTGCTGGAGGAGATCGGCGCGGGCGATGTGCCGCAGCTGCGGGTCTACAACAAGATCGATCTGGTGGGCGTCGAAGAGGGCGGCAGCGAGGCCTCGATGCAGCCACGTATCGACCGCGACGCCGAGGGCCGCCCGCAGGCGGTGTGGCTGTCCGCCGCCACCGGCGCCGGCATCGACCTGCTGCGCCAGGCGCTGGGCGAACTGCTGGGCGGCGAGCGCGTGCAGTCCGAGCTGCGCCTGCCGCTGACCGCGGGGCGGCTGCACGCCCGGCTCAAGGCGGTGGGCGCGATCGCCGGCGAGCAGGTGGACGAGCACGGCTGGCGCCTGCGCATCGACGCGCCGCGCAGCGTGATCGCGCCGCTCAACGGCGGCAACGCGGCGGAGGCCGAGCTGCTGCGTGGGCTGCTGGCGGGCGCGGCGTCCTGATTTCGCCCGGCTCTGCTAGAATGTCGGCTGTTTGCGCGGTCGAAAACCTCGATCGCCATGTCGGTATGCAGCCCCGTCACGCCACATGCGATTTCCGTTCAACCCGATGTATCCCGGTGCGGCTGGCCGGGGTCACCAGCGACGAGACTGACAATGGCCTGGAATGAACCCGGCGGCGGCCAGCGCGACCCCTGGAACCGCCAGCGCCCGAACAGCGGCGGCTTCTCGCCGGAGCAGTGGCTGAAGGACTTCGGCAAGCATTTCGGCAGGCTGGGGCGCGGCCCCGGCGGCATCCTCACCGCGATCGTCGTGCTGGTCGTGATGTTCCTGCTGATGAGCAGCTACACCATCATCGGCGCGCGCCAGGTCGGCGTGGTGCTGCGTTTCGGCGAATACGCGCGCTCGCTGCCGCCGGGCTTCCACCTCAAGCTGCCCAACCCGATCGAGAGCGTGGACAAGGTCGAGGCCACGGGCATCCGCTCGGTCAACGACCGCGTTTCCATGCTCACCCGCGACGAGAACATCATCGCCATCGACTTCACCGTGCAGTACCAGGTGGACGACGCGTACAAGTACCTGTTTTCGGTGAGCGACCCCGACGCCAGCGTGGGCGCCGCCGCCGAGGCCGCGGTGCGTTCGGTGATCGGCAGCAGCGACATGGACCAGGTCCTCTCCGCCGACGGCTCGACCCTGGTGACCCAGGCGCAGCAGGCGCTGCAGAAGACGCTGGACAGCTACAACAGCGGCCTGCGCGTCACCGAGGTGAGCTTCCAGAACGTGGCGCCGCCGGCCGAGGTGAAGGACGCCTTCGACGACGTCAACAACGCGCGCGAAGACAAGCAGAGCATCGAGAACAACGCGCTCGCCTACGCGAACAAGGTGGTGCCGGTGGCGCGCGGCGACGCGGCGCGCATCGCCGCCGAGGCCGAAGGCTACAAGGCCGAGCGCATCGCGCGCGCGCAGGGCGACGTCGCCCGCTTCGACCTGCTGCTGAAGGAATACAAGGCGGCGCCTGCGGTGACCCGCAAGCGCCTGTGGCTGGAGACCATGGAACAGGTGATGGCCGACAACCCCAAGGTGATCGACGGTTCCGGCGGACGCAACATCATCAACCTGCCGGCCGCCCAGCGCACGCGTGGCGCTGCCGATGCCACCGGCAACGCCGCGGCGTCGGTGATTGCGCCCGCCTCGGCCAGTTCCAGCGGCGACGCGGACAAGGAGAAGCAGCCATGAGGCGTATCGTCGCCCTCGCCGTTGCGGCGCTGCTGGTGCTGCTCGGCCTGAGCAGCGTGTTCGTGGTGAACGAGGGGCAGAGCGCGTTGCTGCTGCAGTTCGGCCGCATCGTGCGCGCCGACTACGCGCCGGGCCTGCACTTCAAGCTCCCGGTGATCCAGCAGGTGTTGCATTTCGACAAGCGCATCCTGTCGCTGGACGCGCAGCCCGAGCGCTACTTCACCTCCGAGAAGAAGAGCGTCAACGTCGACTTCTACGTGAAGTGGCGCATCGCCGACAACGCGGCCTACTACCGCGCCACCGGCGGCGACCAGTTGCAGGCGGCGCAGCGGCTGACCCCGATCATCAAGGACGCGCTGCGCTTCGAGTTCAACGCGCGCACCCTGCAGGACCTGATCTCGGGCGGCCGCAAGGACATCACCGAGCGGGTGCGCCAGCAGACGGATGCCTCCGCGCGCAAGAACCTCGGCATCGGCGTGGTCGACGTGCGCATCAAGCGCATCGACCTGCCGGACGAGGTGAGCGAGTCGGTGTACAAGCGCATGCGTGCCGAGCGCCTGCAGCTGGCCAACGAGTTGCGCTTCACCGGCCAGGAAGTGGCGGAGAAGATCAAGGCCGACGCCGACCGCCAGGGCCAGGTGCTGCGCGCCGATGCCGGGCGCGACGCGGCCAAGGTGCGCGGCGAGGGCGATGCGCAGGCTGCGGCCATCTATGCGCAGGCCTACAGCCAGGATCCGGACTTCTTCGCATTCTACCGCAGCCTCGCCGCCTACAGGAAATCGTTCGAGGACGGCAAGGGCGTGCTGATCCTCAAGCCCGATTCGGAGTTCCTGCGCTACTTCGGCAATCCGGAGCAGGGCAGGCATTGAGCGTCGCGTCGCCCGGACGGGCGGCGCACCGCAGGCGTCACCAACGAGTTCACGGCCGCCACGCGCCGACACGATTCCCCTTTCGCGCTCCCCCACGGGGCGCTTCCAAATGAGCGAGAACATCATGGGCAAGTCGGTAGTCATCCTCGGAGCCCAGTGGGGCGACGAAGGCAAAGGCAAGATCGTCGACCTGCTGACCGAGCGGGTCAGCGCGGTGGCGCGCTTCCAGGGCGGCCACAACGCGGGCCACACCCTGGTCATCAAGGGCAAGAAGACCGTGCTGCACCTGATCCCCTCGGGCATCCTGCGCGACGACGCGCAGTGCCTGATCGGCAACGGCGTGGTGCTGTCGCCCGAGGCGCTGATCAAGGAAATCGCCGAGCTGGAAGAGCAGGGCGTGGACGTGCGTTCGCGCGTCAAGATCAGCCCGGCGACGCCGCTGATCATGCCGTACCACATCGCCGTGGACAAAGCGCGCGAAGCCGCCGCCGGCAAGAGCGCGATCGGCACCACCGGCCGCGGCATCGGTCCCGCCTACGAGGACAAGGTGGCGCGCCGCTCCATCCGCGTGGCCGACCTGATGTACCCGCACGAACTGCCGGCGCTGCTGAAGACCGCGGTGGAGTACCACAACTTCATCCTCACCCAGTGGCTGAAGGCCGAGCCGGTGGACTACGACACCGTGCTGAAGGATGCGCTGGCCTGGGGCGAGTACATCAGGCCGCTGGTGGACGACGTCGCCACCATCCTGCACGACGTGCGCAGCGAGGGCGGCAACATCCTGTACGAGGGCGCGCAGGGCGCGCTGCTGGACATCGACCACGGCACCTATCCCTACGTCACCTCGTCCAACACCACGGTGGGCGGCGCGCTGGCCGGCACCGGCGTGGGCGCGCACGACATCGACTACGTGCTGGGCATCTGCAAGGCCTACGCCACGCGCGTGGGCAGCGGCCCGTTCCCCACCGAACTCAACGACGAGATGGGCGAGCGCCTGCGCAAGGTCGGCAACGAGTTCGGCGCCAGCACCGGCCGCCCGCGCCGCTGCGGCTGGATCGACCTGGTGGCGCTGAAGCGCGCGGTGCAGATCAACGGCATCAACGGCCTCGCCATCACCAAGCTGGACGTGCTCGACGGCCTGGAGTCGATCAAGGTCTGCGTCGCCTACGAGTACCGCGGCAAGCGCCGCGAACTGGCGCCGCTGGACGCGGACGGCTGGGACGAGTGCAAGCCGGTGTACCTGGAGTTCCCGGGCTGGGAGGAATCCACCGCCGGCATCCGCGACTGGAACAAGCTGCCCGCCGCCGCCCGCGCCTACCTGCGCGCGGTGGAGGAACTCTCCGGCTGCAAGCTCGCCATCGTCGCCACCGGCGCCGACCGCGACGACACCATCGTGCTGGACGATCCGTTCGCCTGAGCGGGCGTGTCCGGGACGTGACGAGGAACCCCGCCGCGCGCGGGGTTTTTCGTCGGGTGCGGTACGCTTGCTTGGATCGCCGGGGCACGTCCCCATATCGATTCGGGCCGATGTCACCGTGGAGGCCGACCATGTCCCAGTATCGCAAGACGCCCGAAGCGCTCGCCCGGCTGACGCCCGAGCAGTACCGCGTCACCCAGCAGAACGCCACCGAACGGCCCGGCACGGGCGAATACCTGCACCACGCCGCGCCGGGCATCTATGTCGACGTGGTGAGCGGCGAGCCGCTGTTCGCCTCCGCGGACAAGTTCGACGCGCATTGCGGCTGGCCCAGCTTCACCCGGCCGCTGCAGCCGGCCAGCGTGCGCGAGCTGGGCGACGACTCGCACGGCATGCTGCGCACCGAGGTGCGCTCCGCGCAGGGCGACAGCCATCTGGGCCATGTATTCCCGGACGGGCCCACCGCGAGCGGCGGACTGCGCTACTGCATCAACTCCGCGTCGCTGCGCTTCGTGCCGCGCGCCGAGATGGAAGCCCAGGGCTACGGCGCCTGGCTGGACCAGGTGGAGGACGCGTGATGGCCACCGAACGCGCCGTGCTCGCCGGCGGCTGTTTCTGGGGCGTGCAGGAACTGCTGCGCAAGCTGCCCGGCGTGCTGTCCACCCGCACCGGCTACGCCGGCGGCGACGTGCCGAACGCCACCTATCGTCACCACGGCAGCCACGCCGAGGCGGTGGAGATCGTGTTCGATCCCGCCCGCATCGGCTACCGCGAGCTGCTGGAATTCTTCTTCCAGATCCACGATCCCAGCACGCCGAACCGGCAGGGCAACGACCGCGGCAGCTCCTATCGCTCGCTGATCCTGTACGCCAGCGTGGCGCAGAAGCGCATCGCCGAAGACACCATCGCCGACGTCGATGCTTCCGGCCTGTGGCCCGGCAAGGTGGCGACCGAGCTGCAGCCGCTGGGCGACTTCTGGGAGGCCGAACCGGAGCACCAGGACTACCTGCAGCACTATCCCGGCGGCTACACCTGCCACTTCGTGCGGCCGGGCTGGCGTCTGCCGCGGCGCGCGGAAGACGCGGCGCGCTGATCGCGCGGGCGGCGCGGTTGGCGCCGCAGGAAAACGGATGTCACGGTGCCGCGGGCGGCGTTCCCGCGGCGTGACCGGGCGTGCATGCCGCCGTCATCGCGCCGGCCTCGGACCGCATGCAGACGTGCACGCCGTGGGGCGGATCGGCAAGCGTCCGTTCGCCGCCTGCGGCCACCGCGAATGCCTGCAGCGGCGGCTTGCTGCAGGTGGCGTCGGTGCAGTCCGGGTCGAACAAGGCGTAGTGGCATTGCCCGCTGGCACTGACGCGGCACTCGAAACGCGCCGACAGTTCGCCGATGGTGACGCGGCTGTCGAAGACGGTCCGGCCGTTTTCGCTGGCGCGCGTGACCAGCACGCGTTCTCCCGGTGTGCAGCCGGCCAGCAGCAGGATGATGGCGATGAGTTTGTACATGGAGACACCTCGCGTGCGGGGTCACATGTTGCGGAACAGCGCCATGAAGGGCTGGCTCACGGTGAGGGTTTCGGGGCGTTGCCTGAGGCGCACCGTGCCCTTGCCGCTGTCGTCGCGAACGATGGCGGCGATGGCTTTCAGGTTGACGATGGTGGAGCGGTGGATCTGCTTGAACGCCGCCGGGTCGAGCTGCTCCAGCAGTTCGCGGATGGGCTTGCGCAGCAGCGCCTCGCCCTCGGCGGTCACCGCCACGGTGTACTTGTGGTCGGCGCGGAAGTAGGCGACGTCGTCGACCATGATCAGTCGCGTTTCGCGGCCCGTGCCGGCGGTGATCCAGGTCAGCGGCGGTGCTGCGGCAGTGAGCGCGCCGCCCTGCGCCAGCTCGCGCAACAGCAGGGCCAGGTCGCCGTGCGCGGTCTGGCCGGCGGTGACGCGGCGCTGCAGCCGTTCCACGGTGGCGGCCAGGCGCTCGGCGGCGATGGGCTTCAGCAGGTAGTCGATCGCGCCGCGCTCGAACGCGTCGATGGCGTACTGGTCGTAGGCGGTGGTGAACACCACCTGCGTCGCCGGACTGGCGGTGGCGGCCGCGGCGGCCACTTCCAGGCCATTCAGGCCGGGCATGCGGATGTCGAGGAAGGCCACGTCCGGCTGCTGCGCCGCGATGGCCTCCAGCGCTTCGGCGCCGTCCTCGCATTCGGCGACCACGTCCAGTTCCGGCCACGCATCGCCCAGCAGGCGTTTCAGCGCATCGCGCAGCAGCGGTTCGTCCTCGGCGATGACGGCGCGGGTCATGGACGCGCTTCCACGGCGACCGGCGGCGCTTGCGGCGCCGGCACGGTGAGCGTGGCGGCCACGCCCTCGGGCACGTTCGCGACCACCGCCAGCGAGGCGCGCGGCCCGTAAACAAGCTGCAGGCGTTCGCGCACGTTCTTCAGGCCGATGCCGGTGCCGCCGCCCGCGGGGCCGAAGCCCTGGCCGTCGTCGGCCACGGTGACCGCCACGCTGTCGCCGTCGCGGCGGCCGAAGATCCACACGGTGCCGCCGCCGGGCTTGGGCTCCAGCCCGTGCTTGATCGCGTTCTCGACCAGGGTCTGCAGCATCATCGGCGGCAGGGTGACGGCGCGCAGCGCGTCGGGCACCTCGATCTTCATCTCCAGCCGCGCGCCCATGCGGATCTTCAGGATTTCGAGGTAGGCGCGGGCGCGTTCCAGTTCCTCGCCCAGCGTGGACAGCGTTTCCTCCGCGCTGGGCAGCGAATGGCGCAGGTACTGGATGAGGTGGCCGAGCATGCGGTCGGCCTGCGCCGGTTCGCTGCGCGTGAGGTATTGCGCGCTGGCCAGCGTGTTGTAGAGGAAGTGCGGCTCCACCTGCGCGTGCAGCAGGTTCAGCCTGGCCTGGGCCAGTTCCTTGTCGGTGACGGCCTGGGTGGCGGCCTGTCGCTCGCGGCGCCGGCGTTCGGCCACGCGACGGGCGAGCGCGCGGGAGATCGCCTCGGCGTTCACCAGGTTGGTGCCGTCGTCCACGCGGAACCAGTCGGTCCATGCGCCGCTTTCCGGTTCGCACACCAGGGTGACGCTGCCGATGTCGTCGCCCGGCGTCACCGTGGCGAAGATCTGGTTGCGCCGGCCGCCCAGCCAGCTGAAGGGATTGAGCCAACCGAGCACGGTGCGGCCGTAGGGATTGGGCCGTAGCACCTTGGCGCGCACCTGCAGGCTGTCGCGGGCGCTTTCGACTTCCTCGGTGTAGGGCAGTTCGCGGATGGTCGCATCCAGCATGTCGAACGCCTCGCCGGCTTCGAACGGCAACTCGATCTGCCGGCGCTGGCGGTTGCCCAGCGTCGCCAGGCTCACGTGCCCGGCGAGCAGGCGCACGCGCCGCAGGTGCGAGAACGCGCCCGTGACCACCAGCGCCAGCACGACGGCGGCGAGGAGTTCCGGCAGCGGCGACAGGCTGCGGAACGGGCCGGAATTGGAGACCAGGCCTGCCACGCAGATCAGTAGCAGCAGCCACGCGACGACCAGCCGCGCCACGAAGAAAATACCCTTGATCACTGGCTGTCCCCGGTGGTGGATCGATGGGGCCGAGCATAGCGGCCGCGCCGGCGGCTTTCGCCGGGCATGCGACGAACACCGCTGCGGCGGGAACGAACCGGGGGAAATGCGGTGCAGGCAGGGCGCATCGCCCTGGAGGACATGACTTCCGGCCGTGTCTGGCCGTGGCGGCTGGCGCCACCATGGGCGTCGGGGAAGCGTTTGCCTCATTTCATCGGCCGTCGGTTTCACGGCGCCTTCCGGCACCGTGGGCCATGTTTCGCCTCAAGGAGGGGTTTTCATGCGCAAATCACTGGTTTCCGCGATCGCACTGGCGCTCGCCGTTTCTGCCGGCGGCCTGGTGGCGATGCCGGCGCAGCCTGCCGCCGCCGCATCGTCGCCGGCGCCCACCCAGTTGCCGCGCGGCGTACGGCCCACGCATTACGAGGTGGCCATCGTGCCGCACGCGGACACGCTGAGCTTCGACGGCAAGGTGACGGTGGACGTGGACGTGCTGAAGCCCACGGCCAGCATCACGCTCAACGCGCTGGGCATGAAGTTCGCCTCGGCGAGGCTCGTGCCGGCCTCGGGCAGGGGCGCCACCGCCACGGCCAGGGTGGCGGTGGATGAGAAGGCGCAGACCGCCACCTTCACGTTCGCCAAGCCGGTCGCCCCCGGCCGCTACAAGCTGGCGATGGATTACGTGGGCACCATCGGCACCCAGGCCAACGGCTTGTTCGCCATCGACTACCCCACCGAGGGCGGCCAGAAGCGTGCGCTGTTCACCCAGTTCGAGAACTCCGACGCCCGCCGCTTCATCCCCTCGTGGGACGAGCCGGCGTACAAGGCCAGCTTCGACCTCTCGGTGACCGTGCCCGCCGACGAGATGGCGGTGAGCAACATGCCGGTGGCCTCGAAGACGGATGCGGGCCACGGCCTGGCGAAGGTGACTTTCCGGACCACGCCGAAGATGTCCACCTACCTGCTGTTCTTCGGCCTGGGCGACTTCGACCGTGCGACCACCACCTCGGACGGCACCGAGATCGGCGTGATCATGCAGAAGGGCAAGCGCGCGCAGGCGGCCTTCGCGCTGGAATCGGCCAAGGCGGTGCTGCACGACTACAACGAATACTTCGGCATCAAGTACCCGCTGCCCAAGCTGGACAACATCGCCGCGCCGGGCAGCAGCCAGTTCTTCTCGGCGATGGAGAACTGGGGCGCGATCTTCACCTTCGAGTACGCGATGCTGCTCGACCCCTCGTTCTCCACGCAGGGCGACAAGATGCAGGTGTTCGGCACCGCGGCGCACGAGATGGCGCACCAGTGGTTCGGCGACCTGGTGACCATGAACTGGTGGGACAACCTGTGGCTCAACGAGGGCTTCGCCTCGTGGATGGCCTCGCGCGAGACGGAAATGCGGCATCCGGAATGGAACGCCGCGCTCGATGCGGTGGGCACGCGCGAAGGCGCGATGTCGCGCGACGCGGTGGCCACCACCCATCCGGTGGTGCAGAAGATCGACACCGTGGAAGAGGCCAGCCAGGCCTTCGACACCATCACCTACGCGAAGGGCGAGGCGGTGATCCGCATGCTGGAGGCCTATGTCGGGCCCGAGGCCTGGCGCCAGGGCGTGCACAACTACCTGCAGGCGCATGCCTACGGCAACACTGTTTCCGACGACCTGTGGCACGCGATGGACGGCGTGGCCGGCGGCAAGCCGATCACCCGGGTGGCGCACGACTTCACCTTGCAGCCGGGTGTACCGATGATCAAGGTGGGTGCGGCCGCATGCAGCAACGGCGAAACCACCGTCAAGCTCACCCAGGGCGAGTTCACCAAGGATCGCCCGGACAAGCAGCCGCTGCGCTGGCACGTGCCGGTGATCGCGCAGGTGCTGGGCAACGCCACGGCCAGCACGCTGGTGGAGGGCTCCGCCACGCTGAAGCTCAAGGGCTGCGGGCCGGTGCTGGTGAACGCGGGACAGAGCGGCTACTACCGCACGCTGTATGCGCCCAACCAGCTCGCCGCGCTGAAGCAGGACTTCACCAGGCTCGCGCCGATCGACCAGCTGGGCCTGATGGGCGACACCTGGGCCGAGAGCATGGCCGGCCTGGAACCGGTGTCGGATTTCCTGGACCTGGCCAAGGCCACGCCGGCCGATGCCGTGCCGGAGGTCTGGGCGGAAGTGGCCGGCAGCCTCATGGCGCTGGACGACTATTACCGCGGCGACCAGACGCGGCAGGACCGCTTCCGCAAGCATGCGACGGCGCGGCTCAAGCCGGTGTTCGCGCGGGTGGGCTGGGATGCCCGGCCGGACGAAAGCACCTCGACCACGCTGCTGCGTACCCAGTTGATCGGCGCGCTGGCCGAGCTGGGCGACCAGGACGTGCTCAAGGAAGTACGCCGCCGCTACGACGCCCAGGCCACCGATCCCAAGGCGGTGCCGGCCGCCTTGCGCAAGACCATCCTCGGCATCGTGGCGCGGCACGCCGACGCCGCCACCTGGGACAGGCTGCACGCCGAAGCCAGGGCCGAGAAATCGCCGATGATCCGCGACCGCCTGTACGGCCTGCTCGCCGCCGCCACGGACAAGGCGCTGGCCCAGCGTGCGCTGGATCTCGCGCTCACCGACGAGCCGGGCGCCACCAACAGCGCCGGCATGATAGGCAGCGTGTCCCGCCGGCATCCGGAACTGGCCTACGACTTCGCCATGGCGCACCGCGCGCAGGTGGACAAGCTGGTCGACTCCTCCTCCAGCACCCGCTACTACCCGGCCCTTGGCGGCAGCTCGTTCGACCCGGCGATGATCGAAAAGATCAAGGCCTACGAGGCCACCATCGCCCCGGGCGCGCGCCGTCCCGCCGACACCGTGATCGCCAACATCCAGTACCGCATGATGATCCGCAAGGACCGCCTGCCGGCGGTGGATGCGTGGCTGGCGAAGAACGGCGGTTGAGCGGGTCGGCAAGCGACACGACAAGGCCCCGCATGCGGGGCCTTGTCGTTTTCGACTCCCGGAAGAACAGCGTCAGCCCAGCGCCGCGTCGATGGCATCCAGCGCCGCTTCGACGTTGCGCCTTGGCGTGCCGATGTTCATGCGCACGAAGCCGCTGCCGCCGGGGCCGAAGTCGGGGCCGGGGTTGAGGCCCAGCTTGCAGCGGTGGACGAAGAAGTCGCGCAGCGCGGCGTCGTCCAGGTCCAGCGCGCGGCAGTCCAGCCACAGCAGGTAGCCGGCTTCGGGCGGTGTGAGGCGGATTGACGGAATGCGGGTGCGCAGATGGTCGGCGACGAGATCGCGGGTGCCGGCGAGGTAGGCCAGCAGGGTGTCGAGCCAGTCGTCGCCGTGGAGCCAGGCGGCTTCGGCGGCGGCGACGGCGAAGGGGTTGGCGTCGCCCAGGTGCAAGCTTGCGACGGTAGTGCGCAGCGCGTCGCGCAGGTCGGCGCGTGGGACAGCGAGGACGGCCAGTCCCAGCCCTTGCAGGTTGAAGGTCTTGCTGGGCGAGAGCAGGGCGACGACGCGGTCGCCGGGCTGCGCCAGGCTGGGCAGGGGATGGTGGCGGCCGCCGGACAGCGGAAGGTCGCCATGCACTTCGTCGCTGATGACGGTGAGGTCGTGGCGGCGTGCGATGCGCAGCACTTCCGCCAGTTCGTCCGGCGTCCACGCCCGGCCGACCGGGTTGTGCGGATTGCACAGCAGCAGGGCGCGCGCGCCGCTGCGTGCGCATTGTTCCAGCTGCGCGAAATCCATCGCGTAGCGGCCATCGGATTCGCGCAGCGGGTTGTGCAGCAGTCGCCGGCCGCAGCCTTCCACCGCGCCGCGGAAGCCGTGGTAGACCGGCGGCTGCACGATCACCGCGTCGCCTGCGGCGGTGCAGGCCTGCACCGCCGCGGACAGCGATGCGAACACGCCGGAAGCCGGCACCAGCCAATCGCGTTCGGCCTGCCAACGGTGGCGGCGCGCGCACCAATCAACCAGCGACTGGCACAGGCTGTCGGGGTACTGCGTGTAGCCGTAGATCGGGTGCCGCGCGCGGGCGAGCAGGGCTTCGCTCACGCAGGTGGGCGCGGCGAAATCCATGTCGGCGATCCACATCGGCTGGACGTCGGCGCGGCCGAATTTCTGCAGGCGGCCTTCGAACTTCAGCGCATGGGTGCCGCTGCGGTCGATTGGCTGGTCGAAGTCGGGGGACACGGTCAGGTCACCGGTGGAAACGCAGCCGTCGCTCCTGTGCAGGCAGGAGCCCAGTGGCTTTGCTTGCGCGCGGATGCGAGCGGAGCAGAGGCGCTGGACCCCGGCTTTCGCCGGGGTGACAGTGGAGCGGGTTGCGGAATGGGGTTGGAGCCCAATGGCTTTGCGTGCGGCGGGGATGCGAGCGGAGCTGGGGCGCTGGACCCCGGCTTTCGCCGGGGTGACGGTGGAGCGGGTTGCGGAATGAGGTTGGAGCCCAGTGGCTTTGCGTGCGGCGGGGATGCGAGCGGAGCAGAGGCGCTGGACCCCGGCTTTCGCCGGGGTGACGGAGAGGCGGGTTGGGGAAAACGGTGGAGGAGCGGGCTCACACGCGGCGCCGCCACAGGCTCACCTCGGACAAGGTGTGCTGGAATTTGCGTCGCGTCTCGCGTATCACGAACGGCACCTCGCGGGGGTCGCCCAAGCGTTCGAAGTGCGCGCCGAGGATGGCGTCGAGACCGTCGAGCGTGGTGAAGCTCTCGCCGTCCTTCTTGAAGCCACCCAGCCAGTCCGCGCGCGGCGTGTGTTCGGTGAGCCAGGTGTAGGGCGAGGCGATCATCAGCAGGCCGCCCGGGTTCAGCCGTTCGTGGATGGTTTCCAGGAACTGCGCGGGGTTGTACAGGCGGTCGATCAGGTTGGCGGCGAGGATGAGGTCGTAGCCGCCGAATTGCGGCTTGAGGTTGCAGGCGTCGCCCTGCCAGAACTCCACCTTGGCGGCGGTATCCGCCAGGCCCAGCTCGGCGAGGCTGCGCGACTTGTATTCGACCAGCTCGCCTTCGTCCTGCAGCAGGTAGCGCAGGCTGTCGCCGCGCGCCAGCGCCACGCCCTGGCCGATGAAGCGCGCGGAGAAATCCACGCCGGTGACGTGGTCGAAATGGCGCGCCAGTTCGAACGTGGCGCGGCCGGAGGCGCAGCCGAGATCCAGTGCGGTGCGTTTCGGCGCGTCGCCGCGTGCCGCGATGGCCAGTTCCGCCAGCGCCTGCGAGAAATTCGGTACGCCGAAGTAGCTGTCGCCGTAGTGGAACTCGGCGTATTCGGAGAGCAGCTTGTCGGTTTCGTAGTGCGAGGCCGGCGCGGGCTTGAGGTGCTTGGAAACCACGTAGCGGAAGCCCGCGTGCTGGAAGAAGTGGCGGCGGAACGCGTAGCGCGAGGCGGCTTCGGCCTCGTTCCCGGTGGCGATCCACGAACCGCCCTTCATCAGGTTGTGGCGGCCGTCGAAGGTGGGCGTGGTGAAGTCGTCGTAGATCGGGTGCACCTGGAAGCCTTCGAACGGATAGATCGGGGTTTCCGTCCACTGCCACGCGTTGCCGGCCACGTCGAAGAACTCGCCCTGCGCGAAGCGGTTCACCGGGCACGACGAGGCCCAGTGCGCGAGGTTGAGGTTCGCGTCCGGCGCTTCGCCGTGCGGTGCGCCGCGGCGGCTTTCGGCGTACAGCCGATACCACTCGTCCTCGGTGGGCAGGCGCACGGGCAGTCCGCTGCGCGCGGACTTCCAGCGGCAGAACGCCTTGGCCTCGTGGTAGTTCGTTTCCACCGGCCAGTCCCACGGCATCGCCACTTCCTCGGTGAGCAGGCGCAGACGCCAGCCATCGGCGGAGCGGCGCCAGAACGTGGGATGTGCGGCCCGGGCGAATTCGCGCCAGCCGTTGCCTTCCTCGTCCCAGTACTCGGGCTGGACGTAGCCGCCGTCGTCCACGAAGGCGAGGAACTCGCGGTTGCTGACCAGTTGGCGGCTGGCCTCGAAGGCCGGCACTTCAGCCGCGTGGCGGCCGTATTCGTTGTCCCAGCCGTAGGTCGCGCTGGAGATGTCGCGACCCAGCGCGACCGCGCCCGCCGGCACCTTCACCAGCGTGTTTTCCGGGGCCTCGCCGCTCTGCATGCAGGGGCGCCACGCGGGGTGCGGCTTCACGTAGGCCAGCTTGTGCTGGCGGATCAGCACGGAGGATGTTTCCAGGTGGATGCGCTCGTGCTCGATGCCCATCACGATGGCCCACCACGGGTGGTCCCAGCCTATCGGCAGCTCCAGCGGCGCCTCGTCGATCAGGCGCAGCACCAGGGCGCGCACCTTGTCGCGATACGCCTGCACCTCGGCGATGCCGGGCCAGTCGTAGTGCGTGTCGTCCAGGTCGTCCCAGCCCATCTCGTCCACGCCCACCGCGAACACGGATTCAAGGTGCGGATCGATGCGTTCCTCGATCAACCGGGTCAGCAGCAGCTTGTTGACGAAGAACGTGGCGGTGTGGCCGTAGTAGAAGATCAGCGGGTGGCGCAGCGTGATCGGCGGCTCGTACCAGGCTGCGTCGACGGCCAGCGTCTCGAACAGCGACTCGTAGCGGTCGAAGGTGCTGGTGAAGTAGTCGCGCAGCGTCTGGCGCATGCGCCGGGGATCGGATTCGTGCAGGTCCGGCGTGCGCGGCAGGGGCGTGGTGGCGACGCGGCTGCCGGGCTCGGCAAGCGTGGAAGCGTTCAAGGCGAAACCTCTCGATCCCGGGGAAACGGCGGTGCCTGGGGGCTGCATTCTGGCACGCATGGCGGCACGCGGCGCTGCAGGCATGTGCAAACTTCCACATGCGGTGAGTTGGCGGGGATTCAATGGGGGGGTGTTGCAGTCGACCCGGATTGAGGGGCGATTGGGCGCCCATTTGTCGAGCCGGTCCGCCATTACTTTTACGACCTACCTAATCGTGATAATCACACGGGCGGCCACCCGTGGCCGCACTCTGCCGTTGTTTTTGCGATCGTCCCTGATCGCGAAGATCACACGGGCGGCCATCCATGGCCGCACTCTGCCGATGTTTTTGCGATCGTCCATGATCGCGAAGATCACACGGGAGGCGATCCATGGCCGCACTCTGCCGATGTTTTTGCGATCATCCATGATCGCGAAGATCAAACGAGCGGCCATCCATGGCCGCACTCTTCAGAATGAAAAACGAGAAGCCCCGCGCTGGGCGGGGCTTCTCGTCGACATCGGACGTGGCGGCTCAGGCCTCGACTTCTTCCTTGTATGCATCCACCGGGATGCAGGCGCACATGATGTTCTTGTCGCCGTAGACGTTGTCCACGCGTGCCACCGGCGGCCAGTACTTCTGCTGCTTCAACGAGGGCAGCGGGAAGGCGGCCAGCTCGCGCGGGTAGGCGTGCGTCCACTCGCTGGCGCTGACCGCGGACGCGGTGTGCGGGGCGTTGCGCAGCGGGTTGTCGTCGCGGTCCAGCTTGCCTTCCTCCACCGCGCGGATCTCTTCGCGGATCTGGATCATCGCGTCGATGAAGCGGTCCAGCTCATGCTTCGATTCGCTCTCGGTGGGTTCCACCATCAGCGTGCCGGACACCGGGAAGCTCAGCGTGGGCGCGTGGAAGCCGAAGTCGATCAGGCGCTTCGCCACGTCCTCGGCGCCGATGCCGGTGGCGTCCTTGAGCGGGCGCAGGTCCAGGATGCACTCGTGCGCCACCAGGCCGTTGCGGCCGGTGTAGAGCGTCTCGTAGTGCGGCGCGAGGCGTTTGGCGATGTAGTTCGCGTTGAGCAGCGCGACCTGGGTGGCCTTGCGCAGGCCGGCCGTGCCCATCAGCGTGATGTACATCCACGAGATCGGCAGGATGGACGCGCTGCCGAACGTGGCGGCGCTGACCATCGCGCCGTTGCCGGTGCCCGCGGTGCGCACGCCGTCGCTGTCCAGCGCGCCCGGCAGGAACGGCGCGAGGTGCGAGCGCACCGCGCACGGGCCCACGCCCGGGCCGCCGCCGCCGTGCGGGATGCAGAAGGTCTTGTGCAGGTTGAGGTGGCTGACGTCCGAGCCCCACTTGCCGGGCTTCGCCACGCCCACCAGCGCGTTCATGTTGGCGCCGTCGGTGTACACCTGTCCGCCGTGCTGGTGGACGATGTCGCAGATCGCCACCACGTCCTCCTCGAACACGCCGTGGGTGGACGGGTAGGTGAGCATGATCGCGGCGAGGTTGGCCGAATGCTTCTCGGCCTGGGCGCGGATGTCGGCCACGTCCACGTTGCCGTTCGCGTCGCACTTGGTGACCACCACCTTCATGCCGCACAGGTTCGCGGACGCCGGGTTGGTGCCGTGCGCGGACTCGGGGATCAGGCAGATGTCGCGGTGGCCTTCGCCGCGCGAGCGGTGGTAGGCGCGTATCGCCAGCAGGCCGGTGTATTCGCCCTGCGCGCCGGAATTCGGCTGCAGGCTCACCGCGTCGTAGCCGGTGATTTCCACCAGCTGCGCTTCCAGGCCGGCGATGAGTTCGCGGTAGCCCTGCGCCTGGTCCGCCGGCGCGAACGGGTGGATGTCGGCGAACTCGGGCCAGGTCACCGGCATCATCTCGGCGGTGGCGTTGAGCTTCATGGTGCACGAGCCCAGCGGGATCATCGTGCGGTCCATCGCCAGGTCCTTGTCGGCCAGCGTGCGCAGGTAGCGCAGCAGCTCGTGTTCGGTGTGGTGCGTGTTGAACACCGGGTGCGTGAGGAACGGCGAGCTGCGCCGCAGCTCGGGCGGGATCAGCGACGGCGCGCTGGCGTCCAGCGCGTCGATGCCGGGCAGCTTCGCGTCGTCGCCGCCGAAGATGCGCCACAGCAGCTCGATGTCGGCGCGCGTGGTGGTTTCGTCCAGCGAGATGCACAGGTACTCGCCCCATGCCTTGCGCAGGTTCGCGCCGAGCGCCACCGCGCGCGCCGCGATCGCGTCGGTGCGCTCGCCGGTCTTCAGGCTCAGCGTGTCGAACGCGCTGTCGTGGTGGGTGGTGGTGAAGCCCAGCTGCTGCAGACCGGCCTTGAGGATGGCGGTGAGGCGCGCCACGCGCGAGGCGATGCGCACCAGGCCCTCCGGGCCGTGGTAGACGGCGTACATCGAGGCCATCACGGCCAGCAGCACCTGCGCGGTGCAGATGTTGCTGGTGGCCTTCTCGCGGCGGATGTGCTGCTCGCGCGTCTGCAGCGTGAGGCGGTAGGCCTTGTTGCCTTCGGCGTCGATGGACACGCCGATCAGGCGGCCGGGCATCGAGCGCTTGTACGCGTCGCGGCAGCCCATGAAGGCGGCGTGCGGGCCGCCGAAGCCGAACGGCACGCCGAAGCGCTGCGAGTTGCCGATCACGATGTCGGCGCCCATCTCGCCCGGCGTCTTCAGCAGGGTCAGCGCCAGCAGGTCGCTGGCGAAGATCGCCAGCGCGCCCTTGGCGTGGATTTTCGCGACCTCGTCGCTCCAGTCCATCAGCCAGCCGCTGCTGGTGGGGTACTGGATCAGCGCGGCGAAATAGTCGTCCGCGGCGATCGCGGCATCCCATTCCTCGGCGGAATTCGCCAGCTTCACCGTCAGGCCCAGCGGCTCGGCGCGCGTCTGCATCACCCCGATGGTCTGCGGATGCGCATCGCCGGATACCACGATGACGTTGCCCCTGGCCTTGGCCGAACGCTTCGCCAGCGTCATCGCCTCGGCGGCCGCGGTGGCTTCGTCCAGCAGCGAGGCGTTCGCGATCTCCATGCCGGTGAGGTCGGCGCACATGGTCTGGAAGTTGATCAGCGCCTCCATGCGGCCCTGCGAGATCTCCGCCTGGTACGGCGTGTAGGCCGTGTACCACGCAGGGTTCTCCAGGATGTTGCGCAGGATGACGTTGGGCGTGTGGGTGCCGTAGTAGCCCTGGCCGATGAAGCTGCGGAACACCTTGTTCCGGCCGGCGATGGCGCGGATCTTCGCCAGCGCGTCGACCTCGCTCACCGCCGCGGGCAGCGCCAGCGGGGCGGCGGACTTGATCGTCGCCGGCACGATCGCGTCGGTCATCGACTCCAGCGAGTCGTGCCCGACGATGCGCAGCATGCGCGCGATCTCGGCGTCGTTGGGGCCGATGTGGCGCGCGATGAACGCGTCGTGGTTTTCCAGCTCGTGCAGGGAGGGGGAGTTCTGGCTCATGGCAGGGGCGTCCGAAATCTGCGTGCATGCCGCACGCGGGCGCCCCTCTGTCCTTTTGCCTGAGAGTTTGGAGGCGTGAGCCTCGTGCCCCTTCGGCGGCGGATGCGACCGCTCTCTCCAGAGTGCTGTGCGCAGGATGGTATGGGGCCTGAGCGATTACGGGCGTTGCGCCTTCGGCAGCGGCCGATCCTTCAAGGAATGGCCGCTTCTCCCACCATGCGTTTCACCCGGCGGATTATACAGGGGCGCCGGCCCGCGCGCCTCGGCCCGGCCATCGGCGCCGGGGTCGCAGGGAGCCGTTCAGGAACTGTGGCCTGAGGCCGCAAACGCAGGATGCATACCGTCCGGCACACGCAGCGGGCATGGAGCGGCGGCTATGCTGCCGCTGCCCGTTTTTCCCGGCGGAGGAACCCCGATGATACGCATCGGCGAGATCGACCATGTCGTGCTGCGCGCCATCGACCCGGAGGCGATGCGGCGCTTCTACTGCGACGTGCTCGGCTGCCGCGAGGAGCGTCGCCAGGACGAGATCGGCCTGGTGCAGTTGCGCGCCGGCGCCTCGCTGATCGACCTGGTGGGCATGGACGGCAAGCTGGGCCGCATGGGCGGCGCCGCGCCGGGCAGCGAAGGCCACAACATGGACCACCTCTGCCTGCGGGTAGAGGACTACGACGAGGCGGCGATCCTCGCCCACCTCAAGGCGCACGGCGTGCGCATCGGCGAGCTGGGGTCGCGTTATGGCGCGCGCGGCGAGGGTCCGTCGATCTACTGCTACGACCCGCAGGGCAACATGGTGGAGCTGAAGGGGCCGGCGGTCATCTGAGGCTTCTGGAAGGTTCGAATCGCGGGCAGGATTCGAACCTTCCCTGGCGAAACGAAAAAGGTCGCCTTGCTGCGGCCGCGGGCAGCGAGGGTCACCCCTGATCGATCGTGGCGCCCAGGGCGGCGGCGAGGTTGCGGCAGTCGGCGAAGTGCCAGTCGGCAAGATCGGGCCAGCGGTTCACGGGCAGGTTCACCAACACGGACTGCGCGCCGGCAGCGCGGGCGCAGGCCAGATCGTGGGCATAGTCGCCGACCATCGTCAGCGTGGCCGGTTCGACCGCCCAGCGCCCAGCCAGCACGTGCAGGCCCGCGGGGTCGGGCTTGGGCGGCGCGTCTTCGCGGCCCAGCACGTCGCCCGGGTCGAAACAGTCGGCCAGGCCGATCCCTTCGAGGGAAAGCAGGGCCAGCTCGCGCAGGTTGCGGGTGAGGATGCCCAGCCGGCAGCCGCGCGCCGCGAGTGCGCGTACCAGCGCCGCAGCGCCGGCGGCGGGACGCGAGGCCTGCGCGAGTCCGCGTTCGTGCTCCAGCAGCCACGCGCGTTTCGCGTCCGCCTCGTGCGCGGGCAGCGCGGCGATGTGGGCGAGGATGTCCTCATCCGCACGGATGTCCAGCGCGCGGCGGATCGCGGCGAAATCGTGCACGGCCACGGTCAGCGTACCGTCCAGGTCGAACACCCAGTGGCGCCGTTCGGCGAGGGCATGGGGCGCGGACATCATCGGCATCGGCGGTTCATCCGTGGCGGCGCGTACGGATCGCAGAAACGACGAAGCCCGCATCGCTGCGGGCTTCGTCTACAATTGGTGCCCAGGAGAGGACTCGAACCTCCACGGTTTTACCCGCTAGTACCTGAAACTAGTGCGTCTACCAATTCCGCCACCTGGGCAAGGTGTCGCGCGAGCCAAGCGGGCTGCGTGAGCCGCGTAGAGTAGGGATCGGGCCGAACCTTGTCAACACTCAGGTTGACGCATTCATACATCGGGCTGCGCCATTGGCGGCGCGGCACCCCACACAAGGCTATTTCGTGACCAAGAAGAACAAGGAAGGCAGGCGCGCGGGCACCCGCGCAGCGCCCCGGAACACCCCCGCCCGCGCCGGGCGGGCCGAGCAGGGGCCACCTGCCGGCAGACGCAGGCAGGCGGGACAGGCGCGCGACCCGCACGCCGAGCGCGAGGCGCAGCGCTACGAGCGCCCCATCCCCAGCCGCGAGGCCATCCTCGCCCTGCTGGAGGAACGTGGCGAGCTGCTCACCGAGGCGCGCATCGCCGAGGCGCTGGAGCTGCATGACGCCGACGACCTGTTCGCGCTGCACAAGCGACTGGGTGCGATGGTGCGCGACGGCCAGTTGCTGCTGGGGCGCCGCGGCGGCTATGCGCCGGTGCAGAAGCTGGACCTGATTCCCGGCGTGGTGCTGGCGAACGCCGAAGGCTACGGCTTCCTGCGCCCCGACGAAGGCGGCGAGGACCTTTACCTCTCGCCGCAGCAGATGCGCGGCGTGCTGCACGGCGACCGCGTGCTGGCCAGCGTGGTGGGCGTGGACCGCCGCGGCCGCCGCCAAGGCGCGATCGCCGAGGTGCTGCAGCGCCGTTCGCCGCGCCTGGTGGGCCGGGTGGTGGTGGAGAACGGCGTGACCCTGGTGGCGCCGGACGACCGCCGCCTGCACCAGGACGTGATGATTCCGCCCGGCGAGACCCAGGGCGCCCGCGCCGGCCAGATCGTGGTCGCCGAGATCACCGACCCGCCCACGCCGCACCGCGGCCCGCTGGGCGCGATCCGTGCCGTGCTGGGCGAGCGCCTGCAGCCTTCGCTGCTGATCGAGATGGCGATCGCCAGCCATGACCTGCCGCACGAATGGCCGCCCGAGGTGTTGCGCGACGCGGCCGAGGTGGAGCCGGAGGTCACCGCCGCCGAGCGCGAGGGCCGGATCGACCTGCGCAAGCTGCCGCTGGTGACCATCGACGGCGCCGACGCGCGCGATTTCGACGATGCCGTGTATGCCGAGCCGAAACGCGGCGGCGGCTGGCGGCTGGTCGTTGCCATCGCCGATGTCTCGCATTACGTGCCCGTCGGCAGCGCGCTGGACCGCGAGGCGTTCGAGCGCAGCACGTCCACGTATTTCCCCGGCTTCGTGGTGCCGATGCTGCCGGAGACGTTGTCCAACGGCATCTGCTCGCTGAACCCCAAGGTCGAGCGGCTGTGCATGGTCTGCGACATGGTGGTCGACGCCGAAGGCGAGGTGGCGAAGTCGAAGTTCTACCCGGCGGTGATGCGCTCGCATGCGCGGCTCACCTACGACCAGGTGTGGCAGGCGGTGGGCCTGCGCGAGGCCGGCGCGCTCGATGCGGTGGCCGACGTGCTGCCGCAGCTGGAAAACCTGCATGCGCTGTACAAGGCGAT
Source organism: Rhodanobacter sp. PCA2 (assembly GCF_013620825.1). Taxonomy (GTDB): domain Bacteria; phylum Pseudomonadota; class Gammaproteobacteria; order Xanthomonadales; family Rhodanobacteraceae; genus Rhodanobacter_A. Next base: position 60,618 of record NZ_NJIC01000017.1, read on the forward strand.
GGCGGCGCAGCGCAAGCGCCGCGGCGCGATCGACTTCGAGACGCCCGAGGTGAAGTTCAGCCTCGACCAGCGCGGCGAGGTGGTGTCGGCCGGCGCCACCGAGCGCAACGACGCGCACAAGCTGATCGAGGAATGCATGATCGCCGCCAACGTGCAGGCCGCGCTGTTCCTCGAAAAGAAGAAGATTCCCGCGCTGTTCCGCGCCCACGAGCCGCCGCCGGCGGAGAAGTACGAAGACCTGCAGCAGTTCCTGCGCGAGTTCAAGCTGCGCATGCCGCCGGTGGAGGAGGTGACCCCCGCCGACTTCGCCGACGTGCTGCGCCTGGTGGCCGAGCGCCCCGAGCGCGAGCTGATCCAGAGCGTGCTGCTGCGCGCGCAGAGCATGGCGGCCTACCAGCCCGACAACCGTGGCCACTTCGGCCTGGCGCTTTCGGCGTATGCGCATTTCACCTCGCCGATCCGCCGTTACCCGGACCTGCTGGTGCATCGGGCGATCCGCTACGCGCTCACCGGCGGCAAGCCCGCGGGCTACACCTGGACGCCGGCGCAGATGGCCACCATGGCGGTGCACTGCTCGCAGCGAGAACGCCGTGCCGAGGAGGCCGAGCGCGACGTGGACGAGCGCTACAAGTGCGCGTGGATGGCCAAGCACGTGGGCGAGGAATTCGCCGGCGTGGTCACCGGCGTCACCTCGTTCGGGCTGTTCGTGGAACTGGACGAATCCAAGGTCTCGGGCCTGGTCCACATCAGCCAGCTCAGCAACGACTACTACCATTTCGACCCGCAGCGGCACCTGCTGAAAGGCGAGCGCAGCGGCACGCAGTACCGGCTGGGCGACCACGTGCGCGTGCAGGTGCTGCGCGCCAGCCTGGAGGACCGCAAGATCGATTTCCGGCTGGCGGCGCCGCGCGCTTCCGCCGCACCACCGCCGCGCAGCGGGAAGTCTTACGATTACGCCGCGGCGGGCGAGCGTTATTCGCTGCCCGGCCGCAAGGCGTCGCCGCCGCCCGGTCGCCGGGCGGAAATGGTGTTGCCGCCGCTGCCGCCGCGCGATAATCCGCCGCCTGCCGCTGCGCGGCCGTCCACCAGGGCGGCGGAGAAGAGCGGCGGCAAGCAAGGCAAGGCCGTGCAGAAGGCGCCGCGCGCGGCGAAGAAACCGGCAAAGCGTCAACCGGAACCGAAAGGCAGGAAATGAGCGAGCACTGGATCGTCGGCATCAACCCGGTCGATGGCGCCCTGGGCAATGATGCCGCACGGGTGCGCGAGCTGCTGGTCGAGAACGGCCAGCGCAACACGCGCGTGCACGAGCTGGCCGAACGCGCGAAGGCGCTGAATATCCCGGTGCACCACCGCCCGCGCGAGCAACTGGACAAGCTTGCCGGCGAGGCGCGCCACCAGGGCGTGGCGGCGCTGTACGAGGCGCCGGCGCTGGTGGGCGAGGGCGATCTGCCCGAGTTGCTGGGGCAGGCCAATGGCGCGGCGCTGGTGCTGGTGCTGGACGGCGTCACCGATCCGCACAACCTCGGCGCCTGCCTGCGCAGCGCGGCGGCCGCGAATGCCACCGCGGTGATCGTGCCCAAGGATCGCGCCGTGGGCCTGACCCCGGTGGTGCGGCGCGCCTCGGCGGGCGGCGCGGACCGCGTGCCGCTGATCGCGGTGACCAATCTCGCGCGCACGCTGCGCAACCTGAAGGATGCCGGCGTGTGGATCACCGGCCTCGCCGGCGACACCGAGCAGTCGATCTACGGCATCGACCTGAAAGGTCCGGTGGCGGTGGTGATGGGCAGCGAGGGCGAGGGCCTGCGCCGGCTCACCCGTGAGACCTGCGATTTCCTGGCGAAGATTCCCATGCCGGGGGCGATGGAAAGCCTCAACGTTTCCGTGGCGACCGGTGTCGTATTGTTCGAGGCGTTGCGTCAAAGGAGCGGATTGCCATGACTTTCTACTGGCACGATTGGGCCGGCTACATCGGTGTGCTGCTGGTGCTGCTGGCATTCTTCCTGCTGCAGGCCCACAAGCTGCATGGCAACGGCTTGACCTACCAGCTCATGAACGTGCTGGGCGCGGTGGGCGTGATGCTGTCGCTGCTGTTCGGCAGCTTCAACTGGCCGGCCTTCGTCATGCAGCTCGCGTGGCTGCTGATCGGCATCTATGGCATCGTGCGCGGGGCGCAGCGGCGCCGCGAGGCGCGACTGCCCTGAAACCTTCGGCCCGGCGGGCCGGCCGCGGCGGGACGACCCGACGCGATATCCCACTGGCGGGGACGACTCCGCGCGACATCCAAGGAGTAGTCCCATGGCATGGCTTTATCTGGTACTCGCAGGCCTGTTCGAGATCGTCTGGGCGATCGGCCTCAAATACACCGACGGCTTCAGCCGGCTGTGGCCCAGCGTGGGCACGCTGGCGGCGATGGCGGTGAGCATGCTGCTGCTGGCGCTGGCAGTGAAGACGCTGCCGATCGGCACCGCCTATGCGATCTGGACCGGCATCGGCGCGGTGGGCGCGGTGATCCTGGGCATCGTGCTGTTCCACGATCCCGCCACGCCGTTGCGGCTGGCTTGCGTGACGCTGATCCTGCTCGGCATCGTGGGCCTCAAGCTGGCCGGCGGGGCGCACTGAGCGTGCGCCCCGCAGCGGCCGCGGCGACGTTCAGTCGTTGCGGCCGTCCAGCTTGGGCATGTCGGGGTTGGCGGTGAGGTCGCCCTTCTTGCGCTGGGCGGTGAGCGGCTCGCCGGTGACCTGGTACCACACGTTCTCGGCGATGTTGGTGGCGTGGTCGCCGATGCGCTCGATGTTCTTCGCCATGAACAGCAGGTGCGTGCACGGCGTGATGTTGCGCGGGTCTTCCATCATGTAGGTGAGCAGTTCGCGGAAGTAGCCGGTATAGGCGTCGTCCAGCTCCACGTCGTCTTCCCACACTTGGTAGGCGCGTTCGGCGTCGCCGTCGCGGTAGGCGATCAGCACTTCGCGCACCTCGGCGGCCGCCAGCTCGGCGAGGTGGGCGAGGCCGCTGGTGGGGTTGATGGGCGCGGCCATGGACAGCGGGATCGAACGCTTGGCCACGTTCGCCGCGTAGTCGCCGATGCGCTCGATGTCGGCGGCGATGCGCAGCGCGGCGAACACGTTGCGCAGGTCGCCCGCCATCGGCGCACGCAGCGCCAGCAGGCGCACCACGTCGTGGCTGATTTCCTGCTCCAACTGGTCGATCGCGTCGTCGTTGCCCACCACGTGCTGGGCGGCGCGCTCGTCGCGGCGCTCGACCACGTCGATCGCGGCCTCCAGCTGACGTACCGAAAGCTCGCCCATGCGTACCAGTTCGCCGGTGAGGCGCGCCAGCTCGTCATCGTAGCTCTTGATGATGTGTTCCTTGCCGGTGCTCATGATCGCCTCGCTCAGCCGAACCGGCCGGTGATGTAGTCCTCGGTCTGCTTCTTCGAGGGCTTGGTGAAGATCTTCTCGGTGACGTCGAACTCGATCAGGTCACCCATGTACATGAAGGCGGTGCGGTCGGAGACGCGCGCGGCCTGCTGCATGTTGTGGGTGACGATGACGATGGTGTAGTCGTGCTTGAGTTCCTCCACCAGCTGCTCGATGCGGCTGGTGGCGATCGGGTCCAGCGCCGAGGTCGGCTCGTCCAGCAGCAGCACCTCGGGCTTGAGCGCGATGCCGCGGGCGATGCACAGGCGCTGCTGCTGACCGCCGGAGAGGCCCAGCGCGCTCTGCTTCAGCTTGTCCTTCACCTCGTCCCACAGCGCGGCGCGGCGCAAGGCCTGCTCCACGCGCTCGGTCATGTCGGTCTTCGACAGCTTCTCGTGGTGGCGGATGCCGTAGGCCACGTTCTCGAAGATCGTCATCGGGAACGGTACCGGCTTCTGGAACACCATGCCGACCTTGCTGCGCAGGCGGTTCAGCGAATACCCGGAATCGAGGATGTTCTCCCCGTCCAGCAGCACCTCGCCGGTGGCCACCAGCTTCGGGTAGATCGCGTAGATGCGGTTGAAGATGCGCAGCAGCGTGGACTTGCCGCAGCCGGAGGGACCGATGATCGCGGTCACCACCTTCTCCGGGATGTCCATGGTGATGCCTTTCAGCGCCTCGGATCCGTTGTAGTGGAAGTGGAGGTCGCGGACCGCGATCTTGGTGGGCGTCGTGGTGTTGGTTTCCGCGGCGGCCGTGAAGTCCGCGGCGTTGGCGGCGAGGTCAGTCATAACGCACCTTGTGGCGGGAGAACAGCATTCGGGTCAGCAGGCTCAGCACGAGCACGAACAGCGTGATCAGCAGTGCGCCGGCCCAGGCGATGGTGTGCAGCGCGGGACTGGGGTCGTTCGTGTACTGGTAGATGGCCACCGGCAGGCTCGCCATCTTGTCCATCGGGTGCACGGTCATGAAATTGTTGCCGAACGCGGTGAACAGCAGCGGGGCGGTCTCGCCGGCCAGCCGCGCCAGCGCCAGCAGCACGCCGGTGACGATGCCGGAGGTGGCCGCGCGCATCAGCACCTGCACGGTCATCTTCCACTGCGGGACGCCCAGCGACAGCGTGGCCTCGCGCAGCGTGCCGGGCACCAGCTGCAGCATCTCGTCGGTGGTGCGCACGATCACCGGCAGGCCGATCAGCGCAAGCGCCACCGCGCCCGCGAAACCGGAGAACGACACCTGGCCGTGGGTGAAGTTGGACATCGGCAGCACCACGATCACGTACACGAACAGGCCGAGCACGATGGACGGGGCCGACAGCAGGATGTCGTTGAGGAAGCGTATCGTCGCGCCGAGCTTGGTGCGGTTCGCGTACTCGGCGAGGAAGGTGCCGGCGAGCACGCCGATCGGGGCGCAGATCAGCAGCGCCATGAGGTCCATGATCAGGCTGCCCGCGATCGCGTTCGCGAGGCCGCCTTCGGCGCCGTAGGCGGTGATCTTGGTGAACAGGCGCGGAGTGATCGCGGCCAGGCCGCTCTTCAGCGTCATCCACAGGATCCAGGCGAGGAACACCAGGCCCAGTGCGGTGGCGAACGCGCTGAGGCCCAGCGCGATCACGTTGATCGCGCGGCGACGCACATAGACGGAGGCGGCCATCAGTTGCCCTCCCGGCGCGCCAGCTGGCGCAGCATGAGGCGTGCGATCAGCAGCACCACGAAGGTCACCACGAACAGCAGGAAGCCCAGCGCGATCAGCGCCGAGCGGTGCGTGCCCACCGCCTCGTTGAACTCGTTCGCGATGGAGGAGGAGATCGAGGTGCCCGGCATCAGCAGCGAACTGGAGATGCTGTAGGCGTTGCCCAGCACGAAGGTCACCGCCATCGTTTCGCCCAGCGCGCGGCCCAGGCCGAGGAAGACGCCGCCGATCACCGCCGAGCGGGTGTAGGGCAGCACGATGTCCCACACCACTTCCCAGGTGGTGGAGCCCAGCGCGTAGGAGGATTCCTTGAGCCGCACCGGCACGGTCTGGAACACCTCGCGCATCACCGAGCAGATGAAGGGCAGGATCATCACCGCCAGCACGATGCCCGCGGTGAGCAGGCCCAGGCCCAGCGGCGGCCCCTGGAACAGTTTGCCGACCAGCGGCAGTTTGCCCAGCGTGTCGCTGAGCGCAGGCTCGATGCTGGCCATGAACGGCACGAACACGAACAGGCCCCACATGCCGTAGATGATGGACGGAATGCTGGCCAGCAGTTCGATCGCGGTGGCGACCGGACTGCGCAGCCAGGCCGGGGCGATCTCGGTGAGGAACAGCGCGATGCCGAAGCTCACGGGCACCGCGAGCAGCAGCGCGATCAGCGAGGTCACCAGGGTGCCGAAGATCGGCGCCAGTGCGCCGTAGTCGTCGGTGACCGGATTCCAGGCGTCGCTGGTGAGGAAACGGAAGCCGTCCTTGAACAGCACCTCGCGGCCGCCCCACAGCGTGGACAGCGCGGCGCCCAGCAAGGTGGCCAGCACCAGCAGGGCGCAGAACATCAGCAACCAGCGGAACCACCTGTCGTGGCGGGCGTCGATGCGGCTGCGCTGTTCGGCGTCGGAAGCGAGGTCGGTGGCAGGGATCGATGACATGCGGTTTCCGCTTTGGGATCTTTTTCTTCTCCCCGGGGAAGGGAGGAAATGGCCCGGGGGCCCGGACGAAGGCCCGGGCGTCGCGAATCGTCTCGCGGCGCCCGGGCCCGTGCCCAACCCCTCCGACACAGGAGGGGCTTCATCGCGAGCTTACTGCTTGAACTCGGTCTTCCAGTAGTTCTCGATCTGGGTTACCAGGCTGGGGGGCAGCGGCACGTAATCCAGCGAGCGGGCCTGTTCCTGGCCGTTCGCGTATGCCCACTTGAAGAAGTCGAAGGTGACCTTGCCGTTGGTGGCGTTCTTCGGCTGCTTGTACATGATCACCCACGAGGTGGCGGTGATCGGCCACGCATCGGCGCCCGGTGCGTTCGTCATCAGCAGGTTGAAGTTCTTCGCGTGCGCCCAGTCGGCGGTGTCGGCGGCGGCCTGGAAGGTGGAGGTCTTGGGCTCGACCACCTTGCCGGCGGCGTTCTTCATCACCGCATAGCCGATGTGGTTCTGCAGCGCGTAGGCGTATTCCACGTAGCCGATCGAGTTCGGGATCTGGCGGATATAGGCTGCGACACCCTCGTTGCCCTTGCCGCCGATGCCGGTCGGCCAGTTGATCGCGCTGCCTTCGCCCACCTTGCTCTTCCAGTCGGCGCTGACCTTGGACAGATAGTCGGAGAAGTTGAAGGTGGTGCCCGAGCCGTCAGAGCGGTGCACCACGGTGATCTTGGTGCTCGGCAGCTTGAGGCCGGGATTCAGCGCGGCGATCGCGGGGTCGTTCCAGGTGCTGATGTTGCCAAGGAAGATGGCGGCGAGCGTGGGGCCGTCCAGCACGAGTTTGCCGGCGGCCACGCCGGGCACGTTGAACGCCGGCACGATGCCGCCGATCACGTCGGGGAACTGGCCCATGCCGAACTTGTCGAGCGTCGCCTCGTCCAGCGGGATATCGCTGGCGCCGAAGTCCACGGTGCCGGCCTTGATCTGGGCGATGCCGCCGCCGGAGCCGATCGACTGGTAGTTGACGCGGTTGCCGGTCTTCTCGGCGTAGCTGGCAGACCACTTGGAGATCACCGGGTACACGAAGCTGGAGCCCGCACCGGTGATGTCGGTGGCTGCGGCGGACATGGCGCCGAACGAGCAAGCGGCGGCGATCGCGGTGAACGCGCCGAGGCGGAACATGAATCGGGGTGAGGTCAACACGGTGGCTCCTTGGGAGTGCACGGGCGGCGCCCGGTGTGCTCGCCATTGCAGCGGTGGCGTGTTGCAATGAAATGAGATGAATGTTTCAGTTGGATGACAATGCCGCCCGGAAGGGGGCTCAGCCGATGTCCAGGCCCATGCGGTCGCGCTCGAACATTTCCAGTTGGCGCCAGCGGTTGACGATGTCGCAAAAAAGTACGGCGGTACTTTCGGCGTCATAGATCGCCGAATGCGCCTCGCGCGTGTCGAACATGCGACCGGAGGCCTGCACCGCCTTGCTGAGCACGGTCTGGCCGTAGGCGAGGCCGCCCAGGGTGGCGGTGTCGAAGCAGCTGAAAGGGTGGAACGGGTTGCGCTTGTTGCCGGTGCGGCGCACCGCGGCATTGAGGAAGCCCAGGTCGAACGCGGCATTGTGTCCCACCAGGATCGCGCGCTGGCAGCCGTGCTCGCGCACGGCGCCGCGTACCGCCTGGAACACGTGTTCCAGCGCCGCGCGCTCGTTCAGGGCGCCGCGCAGCGGGTTGTCCGGGTCGATGCCGGTGATTTCCAGCGCGCGCGGGTCCAGGTTCGCGCCGGGGAAGGGCTCCACGTGGGCATGTACGGTGGCGTGCGGATGCACGAAGCCGTGCGCATCCATGCTTATGGATATCGCGGCGATCTCCAGCAAGGCGTCGCGCTCGGCGTCGAAGCCCCCGGTCTCCACGTCCACGATCACCGGCAGGAAACCGCGGAAACGTTCGGCCACGCGGCCGGCCATGCTGTTGTTGGAAACGTCCATCGACGAAGCATATCAGCCGCCGGGCGAGGGTCGCGGGGGTGCCGGCGGAGCAGGGTGTCTTCGTTCTGTCATGTTAAGTGCACGCAAACGTAAACACGGGTGAGCATGCTGCGCCCCGTTCATGCCTTGCCGGCCGGCGTAAGCCAGGGGACGGTCGAGGCGGATCCCGCCATCACCCATCAGTGGAGAAAAGCATGCACTCGAAGACGCTCGCCATCGCGATCGCCGCCGGCCTGGGCCTTACAAGCTTCGCGGCCAGCGCCGCCGCGCCGCAGAAGACCACGCACCACAAGGCCGCCACGCCGGCGAAGGCCGCGACGGTCACTGCCGCCGAGGTCGCCCAGCTCAAGGCCCAGCTCGCCGCCCTGCAGGAGAAGGTGGACGAGCTGCAGGCGCAGTCCAGCGCGCAGAACGAGGCGCAGAGCCAGACCGCGCAGGCCGTGCAGCAGGTGAAGCAGGAGAGCGCCACCCCGGCCGCCTCGCTGACCAAGCGCGTCGACGCGCTGGACAAGCTGGTCAACAACACCAAGATTTCCGGCAAGATGTTCTTCGACTTCAGCAACATCGACCAGAAGAACAGCGACACCGGCAAGACCGCGGCCAACGGCGTCGGCTTCGACGTGAAGCGCTTCTACCTGGGCGTGGACCACAAGTTCAACGACGTGTGGTCGGCCAACCTGACCACCGACTTCAACTACTCCAGCACGCTGGGCCAGACCAGCGTGCTGGTGAAGAAGGCCTACGTGCAGGGCAAGTTCGACAAGGCGGCGATCTTCCGCATCGGTTCGGCCGACATGCCGTGGATTCCGTTCGTCGAGAACGTGTACGGCTTCCGCTACGTCGAGAACACCATCACCGACCGCCTGAAGTACGCGAACTCGGCCGACTGGGGCCTGCACGCCTTCGGCGACGTGGGCGAAAGCAACATGTTCAACTATGCGGTGTCGGTGGTGAACGGCGCCGGCTACAAGAATCCGAGCCGCAGCAAGGGCGTGGACGTGGAAGGCCGCGTGGGCTTCATGCCGTTCGAGGGCATGACCGTGGCGGTGGGCGGCTACTCCGGCCACCTCGGCAAGGAAACCCAGCTCGCCAACGCCGCCCACACCGCGGAGCGTGGCGACCTGCTGCTGGCCTACGTCAACAAGAGCTTCCGCGTCGGTGCCGAGTACTTCACCGCGAAGAACTGGAACAACGTGATGACCCCGAAGGCGGACAAGGCCGACGGCTGGTCCGTGTGGGGCAGCGTGGCGCTCACCGACGAGCTGGCGCTGTTCGCCCGCTACGACGAAGCCAAGCTGAGCAAGGACCTGGACGGCAACGCCAAGGACACCTACTACAACCTCGGTCTGCAGTACCAGGTGACCAAGGGCTTCAAGCTGGCCGGCGTGTGGAAGCACGAGAAGGGCGACAAGTCGGTGGCCACGCCGCTGCCGCCGCACGTGCAGAACGTGAAGACCAACGAGATCGGCGTGTTCGGCGAAGTGGCGTTCTAAGCCGCATCCCGGGCGCCGTCGCCATGGCGACCGCCCCTTCTCGCAGGGAAGGGGCGGTCGGGCGACGGGAGCCGCGACACGCGCGATATCGGTATCGCTTATCGCAAGGGAGTTCGACCCAGGGACGGAAAACGGCGGGCACGATGCCCGCCGTTTGCTTTTTTGCCGATGGGTGGCGCAACGCTCAATGGCCGAGGAAGGACGACACCGCCTTGTCGGCCACGTGCTTGCAGGCCTGCTTCGCCAGGCCGCTCTTCAGGCTGCCCAGGTCGAAGCTCTTGCCGTTCCCCGCCTGCAGGATGCCGCCCAGGCCTTGCTGGTAGCCGCTGTCCTGCTTCGCCGTGGCCGCGCCGCCGAACTTGCCCAGCAGCTTTTCCTTGAGCGTGTCGGTGGCGCTGGGCAGGTAGCCGTGCGACTGGCAGTAGCCGAGCACGCCCGCGGCGTTCTGCGCGCTGCCCAGCGAGGACAGCGACGGCAGCGCCGAGGTCGAGCCGTGCTGGCCGAGCAGGCCGCCGGCGGCGCTCTTCAGCGAATCCAGGCTTTGCGCGGACGCCGTGCCGGCGAACGCCAGGGCGGCGGCGAGCAGCAGCGGGCGGACAGGGATGGCTTGCATGGGGAAACCTCCGTGTGGGTGGAGGTTGCGTTTATACGCCATCCTTCGGTGCGTCGAGCAGTCGGCGGCCCCGGCGGTTCAGGTGGCCTTCGTCTTGTCCTTGTAACGACACAGGTCGCGGATCACGCAGTCCGGGCAGTCCGGCTTGCGCGCCTTGCACACGTAGCGGCCGTGCAGGATCAGCCAGTGGTGGGCGTCGCGCCTGAACTCCGCCGGCACCACCTTCTCCAGCGTGTCCTCCACCGTCCGCACGTTCTTGCCGGGCGCCAGCCCGGTGCGGTTGGCGACGCGGAAGATGTGCGTGTCCACCGCGATGGTGGGCTCGCCGAACGCGGTGTTGAGCACCACGTTCGCGGTCTTGCGGCCCACGCCCGGCAGCGCCTCCAGCGCCTCGCGGGTGCGCGGCACCTCGCCGCCGTGCTGCTGGACCAGCAACCCGCACAGCGCGATCACGTTCTTCGCCTTGGCGTTGAACAGGCCGATCGTGCTGATGTACTTCTTCAGCCCTGCCTCGCCCAGCGCGAGGATCGCCTCTGGCGTGTTCGCCACCGGATAGAGCTTGCGCGTGGCCTTGTTCACGCCCACGTCGGTGGCCTGCGCGGAAAGCACCACGGCGACCAGCAGTTCGAACGGCGTGGTGTAGGCGAGTTCGGTGGTGGGCTGCGGATTCAGTTCGCGCAGGCGGGTGAACAGCTCGACCACGTCGGCGCGCTTCATGGGCATGGCGGGATGTCCGTCTTCATGGGGATGCCGGGATATCCGCCTTCATGGGCATGGCGAAATGTCGTCATGCCGGCGAAAGCCGGCATCCAGTGCCTTGCCGTCGCCTGAGTACCAAAGTCGCTGGATTCCAGCGTGCGCTGGAACGACGACGTGCGGCGGTGCGCTTTCAAGGCGACTTGCCTTGTTTCGCGCGGGCGCGGGCCAGCGCGGCCAGCACCGGGCTGGTGCCTGCGGCGGCATCCACCTTCGCCTTGCGCGCGATCAGTTCCGCCTCGCGCTCGGCGGCTTCGCGTGCGAGCCGCGCCTCGCGGCGCCGGAAGTGTTCGCGCGCCGCATCGGCATGCGCCTGGTCGATCTGCTCCGCGGGCATGGGTTCCAGCACGATGCAGTCCACCGGGCAGGCGGGCACGCACAGCTCGCAGCCGGTGCAGTCGTCGGCCAGCACCGTGTGCATCAGCTTGGCCGCGCCCACGATGGCGTCCACCGGGCAGGCCTGGATGCACTTGGTGCAGCCGATGCATTCGTCCTCGACCACCCGCGCCAGCATGCGCGGCTTCTCCACGCCGTTGGCGGGATTCAGCGGCAGCGCAGGTCGATCCAGCAGGGCCGCCAGTTTCGCGATGCCGGCAGCGCCGCCGGGCGGGCACTGGTTGATCTCCGCTTCGCCGCGGGCGATCGCCTCGGCGTAGGGCCGGCAACCGTGGTAGCCGCATTGCTCGCATTGCGTCTGCGGCAGCAGCGCGTCGATGCGGTCGGCTGGGGGCGGAACGGGCGACATCATCGGCGTATTGTCGCGCAAGCTCCGCCGGGATGTGGCATCCATCATGTCCAGCGACAGGGCAGTGCGGGGGGCCATGGGGCCGCAGGATTTGCCGCGGGGCGGATTGTGGCGCCAGGAACGAATCGGACGCCTGACGGCGCCCGATTCGCCCGCATTGGCTGCGGGAGGCCGCTATTTCTTCGTCGACTTGTGGATCTGGATCTTGACCGACTGCGAGGCAATGCCGTTGGCGATCACCACGAGGTCGTACGGGCCGTCTTGCATGTTTGCCGGAATGTCGACCTGCGTCCCCACCAGGGTGGAGCCCGTCGCCACGCCCATGCTGGTGTGGTCATGCGTGCGCAGGTAGGAAACCGCCCCGGTAGGACGATAGGTGACCCGCACCAGGGGATAGTTGGTGAAGGAGTCGCCGTCGTCGCCGTAGTAGCTGCCCTGGGTCAGGCCGTTGAACTGGTAGCCGGAGATGGCGAAGGTGGTGCCCGCGGTGACCTGGTTGGGCGAATTCATGATGACCGGCGCCCAGTCCCAGGAAGCGCTGCCGGATGGAGTGAATGTATCGGCCTCGTTCAGGCTGCCGACCAGCACCTGGCCTGTGGGCAGGGTCAGGTTGAACGCGATGAAGGTCGGGATGCCGGCAGCGAAAGCCGGCTGGTTGGCGAGGGGCGAAGCCGTCGTTCCGCTCGGATCCAGGCTGAAGTAGGTCGAGGGAGGGGCGTAGCATTCGGGGGCGCCGATGAGCAGGGCGGTGCCGTCCGGAAGTACGCTGCCGGGGCCGTCGCAGGTTCCCTGCGGGATGCCGTTGGCGTCGATCAGCGAGGCCGATGCCGACCAGGAGCCTGTGCCGTGCAAGCTCGTGGGCGGCGTATAGACCGCGGTGTTCCCGCCCAGGGCCGGCACGACCAGCACGGTTCCATCCGGCCTCAGCAAGCCGGGACCGATTTCATAGTCGCGCGGGTCGGAGAGTTGCACCGGCGGCGTACCCGCCGGAATCCACGCGCCGTTCGGGGTGCCGTCCAGCCACGGCGGCAGGTAGCGATAGCCGCTGTTGTCTTCGACGTCCAGGGTGAAGACCGAGCCGTCCGGGAGCAGGGTCCAGCCGTTTTCGAGATTGCCGTGGGTGTAGGGCAGGCCCTTCGGATGCAGCACGGTCCAGGTCAGCGTCTTCGGGTCCAGCAGCGCGCTGTCGGCCGTGTAGTACTGGTTCGACGCCAGCAGGAGCTGGCTGTTCGGCATCACGACGCAGGAGTTGTCGCCACCGAAGACCTTGTAGCTGTACACCTTGCCGTTCGGGAAGGTCAGCGGCTGATTGGGCAGGGAAGGCAACGAACCCCAGGTGTTCGTTTGCGGATCATAGATCGCACCCTCGTTGGCTTCGGCGACCGTCGGGTTGCCGTTCGCGTCGAACAGGTATTCGCCGCCGAAGACGACGACACGTCCGTCCGCGAGCACGGCATGGCATTCGTACAACGGCGCATAGCCGTTCGGCATGGGCGCCAGCTTGGTCAGGGTGCCCTTGAGGTAATTGCCGGTGGCGTCGGGGTGCAGCGCCCACCAATAAGGCGTGCCGTACTCGCGGATCATCACGTCGCCGTTCGTAAGTTGCAGCGATGTGGACGGATAGAACGGCGGATTGTCCGCCGGGATCAGCGACTGCCACGTGCCGACCATCGCGCTCGAGGTATTCGCGTTCAGCTGAACGACCGTGCCTGCCGGGACGCCCGCGGCCTCCGGCCAGTGGCTCGGCGCCGGTGGGGGCATGTTGTCGTTGTCGTCCTGGCTCGCCCGCATCGCCGTGGTGCTCCCGTCGGGCGGGACCGGGCGTGGGTGGCGGTGGGATGCCTGTGCCGGGAGGGCCAGGCAGGTGCAGGCGAGCAGGGCGCCGATGGCGAAGGAAAGGGGGTGCTGACGTAAATTCATTGGGGTCTCCTGAACAAGGGAAAGAGTGCGAACAGGTGGGTGTTGCACGCATACCGCAGCAGGTGACCGGAATATCGTTGTTTTTGATGTTGCAGCCGACCCCAAAGACCATCAGTCCTTCGTCTCGGACTCCCCGCGGCGTTCGACGCACCGCGTACCCGGGCGTCGGGCGGCTACAACTACACGGGTCCAGCTCAAGAGATTGTGATGATTCAGTGCACGGCGGCGCCCGGCCTGGCGCCCTGGTCGGCATCGAGCAGGAACAGGTCGCTGCCGCCGTCGCCGGCGGAGAGGATCATGCCTTCGGAGAGGCCGAAGCGCATCTTGCGCGGCGCGAGGTTGGCGATGAACACCACGTTGCGGCCGACCAGTTTTTCCGGCTCGCCGTAGGCGGCGCGGATGCCGGAGAAGATCTGCCGCTTGCCGAGTTCGCCGGCATCCAGTTCGAAGCGCAGCAGCTTGTCCGAGCCGTCCACGAATTCGCAGGCCAGCACCTTGCCCACGCGCAGGTCGAGCCTGGCGAAGTCGTCGATGGCGATGGTGGCGGGCGCGTCAGTGGCGACGGGGGCAGCAGCGGGCTTGGCGGTGTCGTTCACGGGTTTCTTCTTGGTAGTTTCGGCGGCAGGCGCGGGGACGCCCAGCGATTCCTTCGAGGCTTCGACCATCGCCTCGATGCGCTTGGGGTCGAGGCGCGCGAGCAGCGGTTCGAAGGCGTTGATGGTGTGGCCGTGCAGTGCGTCGCGCGCGTCGGCGAAGCTGGCGATGGGTGCGGCGAGGAACTGCTCGGCGGCGGCCACGGTGGCCGGGAGGATGGGTTTCAGCAGGCCCGCGAGCAGGCGGAACGCAGCGAGCGCGAACGAACACACCTGCGCAAGCTCGGCGCGGCGCGACTCGTCCTTCGCCATCGTCCACGGCGCCTTCTCGGCGATGTGGCCGTTGACCAGGTCGGCCATCAGCACGAAGCGGCGGGTGAGTTCGGCGAACTCGCCGTCCTCGTACAGGGTTTCGACGCCTTCGTAGTGGGCGAGCAGGTTCTGCCACAGCGCGGCGCGTTCCGCGTCGAACGCATCGGCCAGCGTGCCGCCGGAGAACTTGTGCACGAAGCCCGCGGTGCGGCTGGCGATGTTCACCCACTTGCCGACAAGGTGCGAGTTGACGCGTTCCTCGAAGGCCTTGAGGTCGAGGTCCACGTCCACCGGCGTGTCGTTGAGCAGGCTGGCGAAGTAGTAGCGCAGGTAGTCGGGGTTGAGTCCGGCGTCGAGATAGGTGCGCGCCTGGATGAAGGTTCCGCGCGACTTGGACATCTTCGCGCCGTTCACCGTGAGGTAGCCGTTGACGTGCAGCGCGGTGGGCACGCGCATCTGCGCGCCGTGCAGCATCGCCGGCCAGAACAGGCCGTGGAAGTTGATGATGTCCTTGCCGATGAAGTGGTGCATCTCGGCGGTGCTGCTGGCGCCGAGGAAGTCGTCGAACTTCAGGCCGGTGCGGTCGCACAGCGCCTTGAAGCTGGCGAGGTAGCCCACCGGCGCGTCCAGCCACACGTAGAAGAACTTGCCCGGCGCGTCGGGGATCGGGAAGCCGAAGTAGGGCGCGTCGCGCGAGATGTCCCAGTCCTTCAGGCCGCCGTCCAGCCATTCGCGCAGCTTGGCGGCCACGCCGCCGTTCGCCACCGGCTTGCCGCCGGTGAACTTGCCGGCGAACCAGTCGCGCAGCAGCTCCTCGAACCTGGAGAGTTCGAAGAAGTAGTGCTCCGAATCCTTCAGCACCGGCGTGGCGCCGGAAACCACCGAGTAGGGGTTGATGAGATCGGTGGGCGCGTAGGTGGCGCCGCAGTTCTCGCAGTTGTCGCCGTACTGGTCGGGCGTGCCGCACTTCGGGCAGGTGCCCTTGATGTAGCGGTCCGGCAGGAACATCTGCTTCTCGGGGTCGTACAGCTGCTGGATGCTGCGCCTGGCGATGTAGCCCGCATCGCGCAGGCGCGTGTAGATCAGCTCGGCCAGCTCGCGGTTCTCGTCCGAGTGGGTGGTGTGGTAGTGGTCGTAGCTGAAGTGGAAATCCGCGAAATCGGCCTCGTGGCTGGCGCGGATGCCGGCGATGAACGCCTCCGGCGTCGTGCCGGCCTTCTCGGCGGCCAGCATGATCGGCGTGCCGTGCGCGTCGTCCGCCGCCACGAAGTGCACCTCGTTGCCCATCATGCGCTGCGCGCGCGCCCAGATGTCGGTCTGGATGTAGCCCAGCATGTGGCCGAGGTGCAGCGGGCCGTTGGCGTAGGGCAGGGCGTGGGTGACGAGCAGGCGGCGACTCATGGGGCGGCGCGGTCCGGGTGAAGAGGGTTGGTCATTATGTCATGCGTGGCTGTACAGCCTCATGGGCGCGGACCGCCACCGCTGCGCCGGGCTCCGCACGGAACGAGGGCGCGTGGGCATGCGACGGACATGTGCAGCGAAAGAGGCGCCGCGGCATGGTGCGCAGTCGCCCGTGCAAGGCAGGTTGGCGACATGACGCACGATCGTCGACATGTTGCACGTTGTTGCATGTTTTAGTATGTTCATACCTGATTTTTGGATGGAATGAACGTGGACGGCCTGGCCAGTATTTCCCCCGCACCCTCCGCTTCGGCGCTCTCGGCCGCCAGGCGGGCCACGCGCCTGATCTTCCTGGTATCCGGCTTCGGCATGTCCGCGTGGGCGCCGATGGTGCCGTACGCCAAGGCGCGGCTTGGCCTGGACGACGCCCAGTTGGGTCTCGCGCTGCTCGCGTTCGGCGGCGGTTCGATGCTGTCCATGCCGTTCGTCGGCTGGCTGGCGCACCGTGTCGGCAACCGCACCGTGATCGTGGCCTCGGGGCTGCTGATGTGCCTGGCGTTGCCGATGCTGGCGGCGGCATCCGGCGTGGCGGCGCTGGCGGCGGCGCTGTTCTATTTCGGCGTGATGCTGGGCGCGGTGGACGTGGCGATGAACGCCCATGCCGTGGACGTGGAGCGTCTGGACGGCGGCCGGCTGATGTCCGGGTTCCACGGGCTTTTCAGCGTGGGCGGCCTCAGCGGGGCGATAGCGATGAGCGGCTTGCTGGCGATGGGCGTGCCGCTGGGCTACGCCGCAAGCGCGATCGCCGCGCTGCTGCTGGCCACGGTGCTGTGGCTGCGGGGCGACCTGCTCGGGGATGCGGCGCATGCGGTCGAGATGCAGCGCAAGCCGCCGGGCATGCCGCATCCGCTGGCCTGGCTGCTGGGCCTGTTGTGCTTCGTGAGCTTCCTCGCCGAAGGCGCGATGCTGGACTGGAGCGCGGTGTTCCTGCGCGAGTTCCGGGGCGTCCCGCCGGCGTCGGCGGGGCTCGGCTATGCATGCTTCTCGGTGGCGATGGCGCTGGGGCGCCTCACCGGCGACCGGCTGGTCGGCCGCCATGGTCCGACCCGGGCAGTGTGCGTGGGTGCGCTGCTTGCGGCGGCGGGATTCCTGCTGGTGGCGGGTATTCCGCATGCCGCGGCGTCGCTGGCCGGTTTCGTGCTGATCGGCCTCGGCGCGTCGAACATCGTGCCGGTGCTGTTCAGCGCTGCGGGACGGCTGCCGGGCACCTCGCCGGCCATCGCCATCGCCACGGCGACCACGCTGGGATACGCGGGCCTGCTCAGCGGCCCCGCCTTGATCGGCTTCGTGGCGCATGCCAGCAGCCTGCCGCTGGCCTTCGCCGGCGTGGCCGGCCTGTTGATACTCGTCAGCCTCTCGGCCAGGGTGGTGCGGCGATGAACAAGCCGATCGACACCGTGATCTTCGACCTTGGCAACGTGCTGATCGCCTGGGACCCGCGCCGGTTGTTCCGGCAGCTGTTCGACGACGAGGCGGAGATGGAGTGGTTCCTGCGTAAAGTCTGCAACCACGCGTGGAACGAGCAGCAGGATGCCGGGCGTCCGTGGCTGGAAGGCGTTGCGGAACTGCAGGCGCGGTTTCCGGATTACGCTCCGCTGATCGATGCCTATCGCCTGCGCTGGGTGGAAACCCTGGGCGGCGCGATCGAGGGCAGCGTTGCCCTGCTGGCCGAACTCAAGGCGCGCGGCGTGCGCCTGCTGGCGCTCACCAACTGGTCGCAGGAGACTTTCCCGGTGGCGCGGCAGCGTCATGCCTTCCTCGGCTGGTTCGAGGGCATCGTGGTCTCGGGCGAGGAGCGCCTGGTCAAGCCCGACCCACGCATCTACCAGCGCCTGCTCGAACGCTACGGCGTGGACCCGCACGGCGCGTTGTACATCGACGATTCGCAGCGCAACGTCGAAGCCGCCGAGGCGCTCGGCATGCAGGGCTGGTGGTTCCAGCATCCGGAAGGCTTGCGCGGGCGCCTGCAGGCGCTGGGTCTGCTGGGCAACGAGGATCGGGAGACATCGCATGGCTAAGCCTGCCCCTCCGCTGCCGGACAGCGGCGCGCTGCCGCAGGAACGCCAGCAGCGCATCCTGGAACGGTTGCGCCGGGACGGCCGCGTGGTGGCGGTTGAGCTGGCGCAGGCGTTCGAGGTATCCGAGGATTCGATCCGCCGCGACCTGCGCGAACTGGCCGCGGCGGGCCTGTGCAAGCGCGTCTATGGTGGCGCGCTGCTGCCGGCGCTCACGCTGTCGCCGCTGAAGCAGCGCCGCAACGAGCATTCCGCGCGCAAGCGGGCGCTGGCGCGCAAGGCGGCGGCCCTGGTGCAGCCGGGGCAGACGCTGCTGATCGATGCGGGCAGCACCAACGCGGCCATCGCCGCCGAACTGCCGCGCGATGCGCGGCTCACCGTCATCACGAACGCGCCGCACATCGCGCAGGTATTGCTCGACCGCGAGGGATTCGACGTGCTGCTGATCGGCGGTCGCATCGATGCCGCCAGCGGCGGCGCGACGGGCGCGCAGGCGGTGGACCAGGTGCGCAGGCTGCGCGCGGACCTGTGCTTCCCGGGCGCGTGCGCCATCGACGCGGCACACGGCCTGTGGGGATTCGACAGCGAGGAGTCGCTGTTCAAGCGCGCGATGATCGAGGCCAGCGACGAGGCCGTGGTGGTCGCGACCGACGACAAGCTGGGCGCGGTGGCGACGCACCAGGTGGCCGAGCTGGCGCGCGTGCAGCACCTGGTGGTGGAGCATTCGGCGGACAAGGCGACCCGCGCGGCGTTTTCCTCGCGCGGCGTCGCCGTACATCGCGCCGAGGCGGCGGCGGACTGATCCGACGCGCTGCCTCGGCGGGTTCGTGCGGACCGTGGGCGCGGCTTACTGCTCGCGCTGCCAGGTCTGGCTGCGGCCCAGCATGGCGAAGCCGATGTAGCCGTGCACGTCCAGCTTCTGGCCGCCGTCTTCCAGCGTGAGCTTCACCTTGTAGACCTTGCCGCTCTTGGGATCGAGGATCTTGCCGCCGTCCCATGCGTCGCCGTTCTTGTGGACGCCCCACATGATGGTCATGCCCTCGATGGGCTGGTTCTTGCGCTCGCCATCGCACTTGTCGCACTTGGGATGCTCGCCGTCGCGGGCAATCGCCTCGGGGCTGCGGTTCAGCAGCTGGATCACCTTGCCCTGCAGCTCGCCGCCGGTTTCGCTGATCTGGATCACGGACTTCACCTTGCCGGTGGCGTCGTCCACCTGTTTCCAGTTGCCGACCGGCGTGGCGGTGTCGGCGGCGGACACGGCGCCCGCGCCCAGCAACAGGCCCAACGCGAGCGCGAGACGAACTGCGTGCTTCATGGTCATGCTTCCCGTACGAGTGAGTATGGATGCAGCCTGCCGATGCCCGGCAGGGCGGTCAAGCTGCATCGCGCCATGCTGATCTGCATCAGCGCGGGGCGTCGCCGGCGGCTGGCATAATGCCCTGTCCCCCTCAGCAACGTAGCACTCCCCGACATGACGCAGGCGAACGAAGCCCTGGTCCGCCACCTGCTTGGCGAACTGACCGATCCCCACACCGGCGCGCCGCTGGCCGAGGCCGTGCGAGCGGTGGGCGTGGACGGCGCGAAGGTGTCGGTGGACCTGCAACTGGGCTATCCCGCCGTTGGCGCCGCCGACATGCTGGCTGACAAGGCGAAGCGGGCGCTGGAGGCCGATCCGGCGATCGCTGCGGCCACCGTGTCGGTCGCCACCCGCATCCAGTCGCACAAGGTGCAGGGCACGCTGGCGCCGTTGCCCAACGTGAAGAACATCATCGTGGTGGCCTCGGGCAAGGGCGGCGTGGGCAAGTCCACGGTTTCCGCCAACCTCGCGCTGGCGCTGCAGGCCGAGGGCGCCAGGGTGGGCGTGCTCGATGCCGACATCTACGGCCCCAGCCAGCCGCGCATGCTGGGCATCAGCGGCAAGCCGGAATCGCCGGACGGCAAGAGCATCACGCCGATGCGGGCGCACGGCCTGCAGGCGATGTCGATCGGCTTCCTGGTGGACGAGGAGACGCCGATGATCTGGCGCGGCCCGATGGTGACGCAGGCGATGATGCAACTGCTCACCGATTCGCGCTGGGAGATGCTCGACTACCTGGTGATCGACCTGCCGCCCGGCACCGGCGACATCCAGCTCACGCTGGCGCAGAAGGTGCCGGTGGCCGGCGCGGTGATCGTCACCACGCCGCAGGACATCGCGCTGCTGGACGCGCGCAAGGCGCTCAGGATGTTCGAGAAGGTGGAGGTGCCGGTGCTCGGCATCGTGGAGAACATGGCCACCCACGTCTGCTCGAACTGCGGCCACGAGGAGCACATCTTCGGCGAGGGCGGCGGCGCGCGCATGGCGGAGCAGTACGGCGTGGCCTGCCTCGGCTCGCTGCCGCTGGACATCCGCATCCGCGAACAGGCAGACGGCGGCACGCCCACCGTGGTGGCGATACCGGATTCCGAGCTCGCCGCGCGCTACCGCGAGATCGCCCGCAACGCCGCCGGGCGGCTTTCGCGCCAGCCGCGCAACAAGTCGCTGGGGCTCGGCAAGATCGTGGTCCAGGGCACGCCCGCTGCATGAGCGCGCCGCGGCGCGTGCTGTGCCTGTGCGGCAGCCTGCGCCGGATCTCGTCCAACCGGGCCGCGCTGGAAGCCGCAAGGCAACTGGCGCCCGCGTCGCTGGAACTCGCGCTGTACGACGGCCTCGCCGCGTTGCCGCTGTTCAACCCGGACGACGAACGCGATCCGTTGCCGCCCGCAGTGCTGGCGCTGCGCGAGGCCGTGGGCCGCGCCGACGCGCTGCTGATCGCCTGTCCCGAGTATGCGCACGGCGTACCCGGCGCGTTCAAGAACCTGCTGGACTGGCTGGTGGGCAGCCTGGAATTTCCCGGCAAGCCGGTGCTGCTGCTGAACGCATCGGCGCGCGGTTCGCACCATGCGCAGCAGGCGCTGGCCGAGATCCTGCGCACCATGTCGGCGGAGCTGCTGAGCACCCAGGCCATGCCGGTGGCGCTGCCGGGCGCGGGGTGCGGCAGCGCGCAGGTGCTGGCCGCCGCAGAACGTTGCGCCGAGCTGCGTGTGGCGCTGGACCGCCTGGCAGCGGAGCTGGCCTGAGTCGCCCGCCGTGCTGGCGTGCAGGCGCCGATAGCATGTATTTTTGCCAATTCGCCCGGCCGGACCGGGCTTCACGCCGACCGCGGAGCGCATGTGAGCATCAAGTCCGACAAGTGGATCCGCCGCATGGCCCTGGGCCACGGCATGATCGAGCCGTTCGAGCCGGGCCAGATGAAGCAGCGCGAGGACGGCAGCCGCGCGGTGTCCTGGGGCACTTCCAGCTACGGCTACGACGTGCGCTGCGCGCGCGAGTTCAAGGTGTTCACCAACATCAACTCCACCATCGTGGACCCGAAGGCGTTCGATCCGGACAGCTTCGTGGACGTGGTGTCGGACGTGTGCATCATCCCGCCCAACTCGTTCGCGCTGGCGCGCACGGTGGAGTACTTCCGCATCCCGCGCGACGTGCTGGTGGTGTGCCTGGGCAAGAGCACCTACGCGCGCTGCGGCATCATCGTCAACGTCACGCCGCTGGAACCGGAGTGGGAAGGCCACGTGACGCTGGAGTTCTCCAACACCACGCCGCTGCCGGCCAAGATCTACGCGAACGAGGGCGTGGCGCAGATGCTGTTCTTCGAATCCGACGAGCCCTGCGAGACCAGCTACCGGGACCGCGGCGGCAAATACCAGGGCCAGCAGGGCGTGACCCTGCCGCGTACCTGAACAGGCACACGACGGCCGCACGCCAGCACCGTCACACACACGCCCCGGCGCTACACTCGCGGGGCCATCACGACCGCTTTTCGCAGGAGATCCCGATGACCCGTCTTTCCACCCTGTTGACCCGCACCGCCGCCGCACTGGTGCTGGGCAGCGCGTTCCTGCTCGGCGGCTGCCACATGTTCGGCGGCGGCGCCAAGGGACAGGTGAACACGGCCCAGTGGAAGGGCAAGTTCGACACCACCATCCAGGCCTACAAGGAAGGCCAGTTCGTGATCGACGGCGCCGTGCTCTCCGCGGTGGACGCGGGCAGCCATTTCGCCTACCTGAAAGACGCGCGCAAGCTGCCGAAGACCGTGCTGCTGCTGCCCAGCGACGACTCCAAGATCCGCAAGGTGCACCTGCAATACCTCGCGCGCATGGCGCTGGACTACGGCTTCACCGCGTACTACGACAACAAGGGCGAGCTCACCGAGATCAACGCGGTCAACACCAAGGCGCGCCAGCTGCAGGACCACCACGAGCCGATCAAGATCGACGACGGCCAGCAGTGCAAGACCGCGGCGGGCTGCGACTCCGTGGACCAGGCCGCGCGGCAGCAACACTGAGCCACCGGCCATCGCGAAGAGCCCGCGGAGCGATCCGCGGGCTTTTTTGTGCGGACGAGTTTGTGTGGACGAGGCGGGACCGGGCTCAGTCGATCGCGCCGCCGCTGACCGTCAGGTCGGTGCGCGTGGTCGCCGCCACGCGCAGCGCGATCTCCAGCCCGTGCACCATCTCCTCCAGCGCCATGCTGGGCTTGCCGTGCAGGCGGGCGGCCTGTGCGGGCAGGTAGGGGATGTGGATGAAGCCGGCGCGGGCGCCGCGCCGTTTCGCGGCCAGGTGCAGCATCGCGTAGGCGACGTGGTTGCACACGTAGGTGCCGGCGGTGTGCGACAGCTCGGCAGGCACGCCGCGGTCGCGCAGCGCCGCCAGCATCGCCTTCACGGGCAGGTTGCTGAAGTAGGCCGCGGGGCCGCCGGGGATCACCGGCTGGTCGATGGGCCGGGCGCCGGCGTTGTCGGGGATGCGCGCGTCCTGCAGGTTGACCGCCACCCGCTCGATCGACAGCCGCTCGCGCCCGCCGGCCTGGCCCACGCCAAGCAGGATCGCCGGCGCCGTCTCGCGCACGGCGGCCTTCAACAGGCGCAGCGAGGCGGCGAACTCGGTGGGCAGCAGGCGCGCCACCACGCGGTGGCCGCCGATGCGCCGGCCGTGCAGCGCACGCACGGCCTCCCACGAGGGGTTGATGCTTTCGCCGCCGAACGGGTCGAAACCGGTCAGCAGGATGTTCGGCAGGGAAGTGGCCATGCTTGCCTCGTCAACGGAACAACAGGAAGCACATCATCGCGACCGTGGCCGCGAGTATCCAGAATGCGCTCCACGCCTGCGCGCGGATCACGCCGTAGGGGTCGCGCAGTTCCAGCAGCGCCGCGGGCACCAGGTTGAAATCCGCGGCCATCGGCGTGAGCAGGGTGCCGCAGTAGCCGCACAGCATCCCCATCGAGCCGAGGATGGCCGGGTGGGCGCCATGCTGGTGGACCAGCAGCGGCAGGCCCATGCCCGCCATCATCACCGGGAACGCGGCGAACGCGTTGCCCATGATCACGGTGAACAGCACCATGCCCAGCGCGAACGCGAGCAGGCAGGCCAGCGCGCTGCCGGTGGGCAGCCAGGCCGTGGTGAGCGCGGTGATCGCCGTGCCCACGCCGCTGCGCGTGAACACCTCGCCCAGCGCGGCCAGCAGCAGCGGCAGCAGGGCGGCCCAGCCGATCGCGTCGAGCAGGCGGCGGCCTTCGGCGAAACCCTGCTGCAGCGGCGCGCGCGTCACCCGTGCGGCGGCGAACAGCGCGATCGCGCAGGCCAGCGCGAGGCCGGTCAGCGTCATCTGCGGCGCGGCGAACAGCGCATGGCCGCCCGCGGCCAGGTGCGCGTCGAACAGCGCCACCAGCAAGGTGACCAGCGGAATCAGCAGCGCCGGCACGAACAACCGGTGGCCCAGCGCCAGCGCGGACTGCAGCCGCTGCTCCACGCTGCGGCTTTCCGCGTGCGCCATGCGCTTGAGGCGCGGCGCCAGCACGGCCAGCAGCACCACGCCGCCGCCCGCGAACTGGGCCGGCAGCGTATTGCCGGCGGCCCGTTGCGCCAGCACCCAGTCGCCGCCGCCAAACAGCGCGGCCAGCACGATCCAGAACGCACCGTGCCAGGGACGCCGTTCGCGCAGGTTGCGCAGCCCCGCATACAGCAGGAACAGCGCGATCAGCCAGTAGGCGTGCTCGATGCGCAACATCTCAGTGCGCCTCGCCGCGTGCGCCGGCCGCGCGGCGCTGCAGGCGGCGCTGGTAGCGCCACACGCGCAGCGACTGCACCACGAACGCGACCACCGCCACCGGCAGCGCCCACAGCGCGATGGACAACGGCGTCAGCTCGATGCCGTGCTGCGCGTAGAACGCCTGGATCAGCAGCACCGCGCCCATCGCGACGAACACGTCCTCGCCGAAGAAGCGGCCCACGTTGTCGGTGGCCGCGGCGATCGCGCGCAGTTCGTCGCGGTCGGCGTCGCCGAAGCCCGGCAGGATCTTCTCCGCCGCCGCCTCGCCCATCGGCGCCAGCAGCGGTCGCACCGTCTGCGCCGCGCCGGCCACGCCGGTGAGGCCCAGCATCGCCAGCAGTTGGCGCAGCAGCAGGTAGCCGATCAGCAGCCGTGCCAGGGTGAGCCCGTGCAGCCGCCCTATCCATCGCTGCGCATGCTCGCGCAGGCCGGCGCGTTCCAGCAGGCCGATCGCCGGCAGCGTGAGCACGAACATCAGCAGCATGCGGCTGGACTCGAAGCTGCTGCCCAGCAACGCCAGCAACTGCCCCACCGAAAGTCCGGACAGCAGGCCGCTGGCGAGCGCCGCGACCACCACCACCGGCACCGGATTGAAGCGCAGCGCGAAGCCCGCCACGATCACCGCGATGCCGAGCAGGGGCCAGTAGTTCATGCGGCGCCCGGCGCCGCGATGCGCACGCTGGCGGCGGCGAGCGCATCGCGCAGGCGGCGGGCGAAGTCCAGCGCGTGCGGGCCGTCGCCGTGCAGGCACAGCGTGTCGGCGTGCAGCGCCACGCGGCGACCGTCCACCGCGGTCACCGCGCCGTCGCGCACGATGCCCAGCGCCTGCGCGCAGGCCTGCCTGGCGTCGTCCAGCAGCGCGCCGGCTTCGCCGCGCGGCTGCAGCGAGCCGTCGGCGCGGTAACCGCGGTCGGCGAACGCTTCCGCGGCGACCGCGAGGCCGGCGGCGCGGCCGGCCTCGACCAGCGCGGAACCGGCGAGGCCGACCAGGCGCAGCGCGGGATCGAAATCGCGCACGGCGCGGGCGATGGCCGCGGCCAGCCCGGCGTCGCGCGCGGCCATGGTGTACAGCGCGCCATGCGGCTTCACGTGCGCCAGAGGCACGCCTGCCGCGCGGGTGAATGCGGCCAGCGCGCCGAGCTGGTACAGCGTCAGCGCGTGCGCCTCGTCGACGCTCACGCGCATCTCGCGGCGGCCGAAACCCTGCAGGTCGGGCAGCGCGACGTGGGCGCCGATCGCTACGCCGCGCGCCGCCGCCAGCGCAACTGTGTGCTTCATGATCGCGGGGTCGCCGGCGTGGAAGCCGCAGGCGACGTTGGCCGAGCTGACCAGCGCGAGCAGCGCCTCGTCGTCGCCCATGCGCCAGGCGCCGAAGGATTCGCCGAGGTCGGCATTGAGGTCGATGCGGTTCATGCGTTCCCGTGCAGTCGTTGCGCGATCGCCGCCAGCAGGCGGGCCAGCCGGCGCTGCCGCGCCGCGAGACGTTGCCCTGCCTCGTCCGGCGAGCATGGCCGGAAGCATACGGCATCGCCAGGGCGCCGCTGCGCCAGCCGCGGCAGGTCCACCGCGGCGACCTGGCCGATGCGCGGGTAGCCGCCGGTCACCGGCGCCTCGGCCAGCAGCGCGATGGGCTGGCCGGAGGGCGGCAGTTGCACCGTGCCCGGCAGCACCGCCTCGGACACCAGCTCCAGCGGCGCGTGCAGGCGCAGGCGTGCGCCGTCCAGGCGACTCGCGGTGCGGTTCGCGTCCTTGCTGACGATGAAACCGGCCGGGTCGAACAACGCGCGGTGCGAGGCCGTGTCCAGCGCGTCGTGGTGGCTGCCGGGCAGCAGCGCGAGCGGCACGCCGTCGTCGCTCCAGGGGCGCGGGTCCAGTTGCCAGTGCGCCACCTGCACGGCATCGTCCGGCAGCGGTTCGGCTTCGGCCACGGGCAGTTCATCGCCCGCCTGCAGCGGGCGGCCGCCGAAGGGGCCGAGGCCGGCGTGCAGGTCGGTGCTGCGGCTGCCCAGCACGGGCGGCAGCGCGAAGCCGCCGCGTATCGCCAGCCATGCCCGGCAACCGCGCGCGAAGCCGCCCAGGCGCAGCACGGCACCGGCGGGCACGCGGCAGCGGGTCCAGCCCGGCAGCGGCCGGCCGTCGAGTTCCGCGGCGATGGCGGCGCCGGCGAGCGCGATCACCGCCGCCCGTTCGAAGCGCAGCGTGGGGCCCAGCAGGGTGATTTCCAGCGCGGCTTCGCCCTGCGTGTTGCCGACCAGCGCGTTCGCCAGCCGCCACGCCGGCACGTCCATCGCGCCGGCGCGGCCGATGCCCAGCGCGGCATGGCCCGGGCGGCCGCCGTCCTGCACGGTGGTGAGCAGTCCGGGCTTGAGCACGCGCACGCTCATGCCGGCGCATTCCGGGCCAAGCGGTGGAACGTGTCTGCATCGATGGCGCGGAAGCGCACGCGGTCGCCCGCCTGCAGCAGCGCGGGCGAGGCGGCATTCGCGTCGAACAGGCGCAGCGGCGTGCGTCCCATCAGGTGCCAGCCGCCGGGAAGCTCGGCGGGGTAGATGCCGGTCTGGTTGCCGCCTATCGCCACGCTGCCGGTGGGCACGCGCTGGCGCGGGTCGGCGCGGCGCGGCATCGCGAGGCGTTCGTCCAGCCCCAGCAGATAGGGAAAACCAGGTGCGAAGCCCAGCATCGCCACGCGGTAGTCGCCGGCGACGTGCAGCGCGATCGTGGCCGCGGCGTCCAGCCCGGCATGCGCGGCGAGCGCATCGAGGTCGGGCCCGAAGTCGCCGCCGTAGCAGACGGGAATCTCCACCAGGCGCGACGCGATATCCGCGGCGTCCGTTGCTTCCAGCGTTGCATGCACCGCGGCCTGCACCTGTTCGTGCCCATGCCATGCCGCCGGATCGAAACGCAGCAGCAGGCTGGCGTAGGCGGGCACGCATTCCAGTTGCGGAAGCGCCTGCCGCAGGCGTGCCGCGGCGGCCAGCACCTTCGCGCTGACGGCGGCGTCGATGCGTTCGCCGAAGCGCAGCAGCAAGGCATCCTCGGCGATGGTTTCGCAGCGGATGCCCGGCGGCGTCATCGCGGCAGTCAGGCTGCCAGCGCCTGCCGCAGCGCGGCCAGCCGCGCGGCCAGTGCACCGGCGTCATACGGCACGGCGGCGCCGCTGCCCCAGACCGGGCCCGGCCAGGCGTGGTCGCCCTGCATGCGCGCCACCACGTGCAGGTGCAACTGGCGCACGATGTTGCCCAGCGCGCCCAGGTTGAGCTTGTCGCAGGGCGCCACGCTGCGCAGCGCGGCCGCGCTGCGGTTCGCTTCGCGCCACAGCAGGGCCTGCCCGGCCTCGGCAAGGTCGGCGATCTCCACCAGGCCCGCGCGGCGCGGCACCAGGATCAGCCACGGGTAGCGCGCATCGTCCATCAGCCGCAGCTCGCACAGCGGCAGGGCGGCGACGTGATGGGTGTCGGCTTCAAGTCGCGGGTCCAGCGCGAATGCAGCCTCGCTCATGCGCCGGCCAGCTCGCGGTCGAAGAACGCCAGCGTGCGCTGCCACGCCAGCCTGGCGCTGGGTTCGTGGTAGTGCGCGTCGGCTTCGCGCATGAACGCGTGGCCCGCGCCTGGATAGGTGTGCACCTCCATCTGCGGCAGCAATTCGCGGTGCTGCGCCACCGCCTCGGGCGGGATCGAGGGATCGTGCTCGCCGAAATGGAACATCACCGGCGCCTTCGGCTTCTCGCCCAGGAAGGACACGTTGCGCGCTCCGTAGCAGCTCACCGCGGGGAAACCGAGCCGCAGCGCGGAGAGCAGGGCGATGGTGCCGCCCCAGCAAAAGCCCACCACGCCTATCCTGCCGGACGAGGCGATCGCGTTGGCCGCGCTCGCCACGTCCTCCAGCGGACGGTCCAGCCCCAGCTCGGAGACCAGGGTCTTGCCGCGTGCCATGCCGGTCTCGTCGTAGTCCAGCTCCAGCCAGGATTCGAGGTGGTCGAAGAAGGCCGGCGCGATCGCGGTGTAACCGGCGGCGGCGAAGCGGTCCGCCACGTTGCGGATGTGCTCGGTGACGCCGAAGATTTCCTGCACCACCACGATGCCGCCCTTCGGTTCCCCCGCGGGCTTGGCGAGGTAACCGCCGATGCACTGGGTACGCGAGGTGGGGATGTTGATGTGCTGGCCCATGACTTCGGCTCCGTTGCGGCGGGATGGCGGGAATTCTAGCCGGGGCGGATGCCGGCTCCGTAGCTTTTCCGTTCGCCCTGGGCGCAGGCCCGCAGGGCCGGAGTCGAAGGGTGGTCGCGCGGCGCCGGACTTCGCCTGCCGGCGCAGGCAGCGCCCAGCGTGAACGGGGTGCGCGGATGCTCGTCGGCGCGAACCCGGTGTCCGTATAATTCGGGGTTTTCCCCCGCCCACGGTTGCCGCCGCCATGTCGCAGGCCACGCAGAAGATCGGTTTCGTCAGCCTCGGCTGCCCCAAGGCATTGGTGGATTCCGAGCGCATCCTCACCCAGCTCAAGGTCGAGGGTTACGAGATCGTGCCCAGCTACGGCGAGGCCGACGCGGTGGTGGTGAACACCTGCGGCTTCATCGATGCGGCGGTGCAGGAGTCGCTGGATTCCATCGGCACGGCGCTGAACGAAAACGGCAAGGTGATCGTCACCGGCTGCCTCGGCAAGCGCGCCGAGCTGATCCGCGAAGCCTACCCGGACGTGCTCTCGATCAGCGGCCCGCAGGACTACGCCAGCGTGATGCATGCCGTGCACGAGGCGTTGCCGCCGGTGCGCAACAGGTTCCTCGACATCGTGCCGGATACCGGCGTGAAGCTGACGCCGAAGCACTACGCATACCTGAAGATTTCCGAGGGCTGCAATCATCGCTGCAGCTTCTGCATCATTCCGTCGATGCGCGGCGACCTCGTCTCGCGCCCGGTGGACGAGGTGCTGCTGGAAGCCGAGAAGCTGGTCAAGGGCGGCGTGAAGGAGCTGCTGGTGATCTCGCAGGACACCAGCGCCTATGGCGTGGACCTGAAGTACGCCGAACGCGGATGGCGCGGCAAGGCGTACCGCACGCGCATGACCGAATTGTGCGAAGGGCTGGCGGAACTCGGCGCGTGGACGCGCCTGCACTACGTCTACCCGTACCCGCACGTGGACGAGGTGATGCCGCTGATGGCCGAAGGAAAGCTGCTGCCGTATCTCGACATCCCGTTCCAGCACGCCAGCCCGCGCATCCTGAAACTGATGAAGCGCCCCGGCAACATCGACAAGACGCTGGAGCGCATCCGCCACTGGCGCAAGCAGGTGCCCGACCTCACCATCCGCAGCACCTTCATCGTGGGCTTCCCCGGCGAGACCGACGCGGAGTTCGAAGAGCTGCTGGATTTCCTGCGCGAGGCCGAACTCGACCGCGTGGGCGCGTTCGCCTACTCGCCGGTGGATGGCGCCAGGGCCAACGAACTGCCCGGCGCCGTGTCCGAAGAGCTGAAGGAAGACCGCCTCGAACAGTTCATGGCGGTGCAGGCAGAGATCTCCGCTGCCAAGCTGCAGCGCAAGATCGGCCGCACGCTCAAGGTGCTGGTGGACGAGGCGAACGCGGAAGGCGCCGTGGCCCGCTCGGCCGCCGACGCGCCGGAGATCGACGGCACGGTGCTGATTGCCGACGGCCAGGGCCTCAAGCCGGGCCAGTTCGTCGACGTGCTGGTCGAGGGCGCCAGCGAGCACGATCTCATGGCGCGCCTGGCGCATCCGGCCCTCAAGATCGTGTAAGCAACCATGCGCTACGTAGCGCCCGCTCGTGATGTGGTCGATCCGCAGATTTTCGGGCGGATGCCATTGGCGGCGTGGCGCGAACATGCCGGGCTGATCGAAGGCCGCGACTGGCCGTCCGTCGAAGCGCTCAACGCGCGTCGTCCCGACGGCGTGCGCGAGCGCTTCGCGGCGCAAACCCGCGAACTGCTGGCCGACGGCCTGCACTACGAGCAGCGCATCGCCGAACGCGGCGACATCGCCACGCGCGAGGACAACTGGCACGACCTGTTCAATGCGCTGGTCTGGTTGCGTCATCCAGGCTTGAAGCGCGCACTCAACGCGCGACAGATGGTCGAGATTGCGCACATGGGCCCGAAGCGACGCTCCCGCGCCCAATACGCGCTCACCCATTTCGACGAGGCGGGCGTGGTGGTCGCGCTGCGCGATCCCGCGCTGCTCCGGCTGTGGGACGCGCATGACTGGCACGGCCTGTTCTGGCGCGAGCGTGCGGCGTGGCTGGACGGTCGCGCCCGGGTGGAGCTGTTCGGCCACGCGCTGCTCGAACACGCGTTGACGCCGGGGCAACTGCTGGTGGGCAAGGCGCTGGTGGTGGCCGGCGCGGAGGCCTCCCCGGCGGCAGCCGTGCATGCCTGCACGCAGGCGATCCGTGCCGGCGCGGTGTTGCGCGATCCGCTGGAACTGCGCCCCCTGCCACTGGCCGGCATCCCCGGCTGGCACCTGGACAACGGGCAGGAGGTGTTCTGCCGCGAGGCGGCGTGTTTCCGGCCGGCGAGGGCGGGGCGGTGCTACCCTGCAGCCCTTGGCTGCGGGGCGGAAACCTGAACCTCCCTGTCCGGCCCGATGCGATGCCCCGGGAGAACCGCATGGATGGCATCTACCAGATCACGCCGTTCCTCCATGTGCCCGACATCGGCGAGGCACTTTCCTTCTATTGCGGCGTTCTCGCGTTCGAGGTCAGGTACCGCGAGGGCAACTACGCCTGCATCGAGCTGGGCGGCTGTGGGCTGCGCCTGCTCGAGGAACCGGCGCGCAAGCTCAACCCGGACGGGATCGCCCGGGTCGCGATCTGCATCGACGTGGCCGACATCGACGCGCTGCATGCGAAGCTTGGCCCCGCCCTCGCCACGCTGCCGCCGGATCGGGTGGGGCCGCTGAAGGACATGCCGTATCGCCAGCGGGAATTCCAGGTACGCATGCCGGATGGCGACTGGCTCAATTTCACGGCTGCCATGGCCTGAAATATCCGGCGGTCGCGGGCCGGGTTGCCCGGCTTGCCAGCTCAATCGTTCGCAAACCGGGGAGTCAACGAAATGAATGCGCCCAGGTGGTTCAAGATCGTCGCCGTGGTGGCCTTGCTGTGGAATCTGCTGGGCTGCTTCGCGTTTGCCTCGGACCTGCTGCTCACGCCCGAGGATGTGGCGAAGCTCCCGGCCGGGCAGCAGGCGCTGTACGCCGCACGTGCCGGATGGGCGGTGGCGGCCACCGCCGTCGCCGTGATCGCCGGCGCGCTGGGCTGCCTCGGGCTGCTGCTGGGCAGGAAGTGGGCGTTTCCCGTGCTGCTGTTGTCGCTGGTCGGCATCCTGGTCCAGGACTACGGATTGTTCGTGCTCGCGGACGGCGCCGCCCTGGCCGGGCCGGTGGCCGTGGTCATGCAAGGCATCGTGCTGGCGGTGGGCGTGGCGCTGGTGCTGCTGGCCCGCAAGGCGATGGCGCGGGGCTGGCTGGGGTGACCGTGGCGGCTCCCGATGCGTTCGGGCCACCGCCGCGTCGGCGGCTGGCGTGATCCGGGCCTGGACGCCGCACACCCCGATCCGGAGTTGCGGCATGGAAATCCCGGCTATCGTCGGGAACCTCGTTGCGGAGCATGCCGTCGCGGTGCGCCCCCGAGAGAGCGTGCAGCCGTTATCCGTTCCAGTGGTGGGCCAGGGCCCAGGCGTCAACGGCGGCGGGCTGCTGATGCTGGAGCCGGGGAGTTTGCGGCCGGAGTTCGACCGGCAGTTGCGTGGCCGTGTCCAGGCCGGCATGGCGCAATCATCCATGGACGCCGCCCTGGGTCGTGGCGTTGCCGGACGTGCGCTCGCTTACTGCATGCCGGTTTCGTAGTTGATCTCGACCACCAGGAACCGCGTGCGTCCGCCCGGCAGGTCCGCCTCGAACTCGTCGTCCAGTCGCTTCTTCAGCACCGCGCGGGCCATGGGCGAGTCGATGCTGATCCAGCCCAGCTTTGCGTCGGTCTCGTCGGGGCCCACGATGCGGTAGCCGACCTCCTCGCCGCTGGCGACGTTCTCCAGCACGATGCTGGCGCCGAAGAACACCACCTCGCGGTCGGCGGGCAGGCCTTCGGCCACCTTGAGTGCAGGGATGCGCTTGCTGAGGTAGCGCACGCGGCGGTCGATCTCGCCGAGCTGTTTCTTGCGGTAGGTGTACTCGGCGTTTTCCGAGCGGTCGCCTTCGGCCGCGGCGGCGGCCAGCGCCTTCACCACTTCGGGCCGCAGCGTGTGCCACAGATGGTCCAGTTCGGCCTTGAGCTTCTCGAAGCCGGCACGGGTGATGATCGCCGTGGAGCGGGGCGCGGGCGGACGCCAGCGGCTCATGCGCGCGCCTCGTGGCTCAGCAGAAACCGCATCGCTGGCGTCTTCATGCGGCGCCCGCCAGTTGCCGCTGCAACGTGGCGATGTCGCCGTGCCGCGGGTGGTCGGGCCATGCCGCGGCGAGCCGTTCCAGCAGCACCAGCGCCTCGGCGCGGCGCTCATGTTGCGCGCCCAGCAGGCGGGCGGCGAGCAGGCCGTAGTGCGGCGCCTGCGGATCGCGCGGCCAGTGCGCGACATAGCCGCGGCCGAGGTGGATGGCGAGGCGCGTCATGCCCAGCCGTTCGGCGAGGTCGGCCAGCTCGCCGCAGGTGCGCGGGTCGTCGGGCACGAAGGCGGGATCGATGCCGCAGCATTCCTGCAGCACGCCCAGCGCGCGGCGTGCTTCGTTCTGCGCGATCAGTGCGGCGATCCAGATCTGCCCGTGCACCAGCAGGTCGTCGCGCAGGCCCTGGCGGCGCAGCAGTTCACGGTAGAGCTGGTGCACCGGCGCAGGCGCGGCATGCTGGCGCAGGCGGTCGGCCAGCCGGTGCAGGGCGGCGACGGGATCGCTGCCGGCCAGCGTGCGCGCTTCCTCGACCAGTTGGCAGTCCGCGTCCTGGCCGGACGCCCTGGCGAGCTTCGGCGCCTCGGGCTCCAGCCCCAGCCGCGCGTGGTACTGGTGGACCAGCGCGCCCATCAGGTGGAAGGCCAGCACGATGAGCCATGTGTAGGCAAAGGCGAACAGCGGCACGGCGAGGACACGCGGCAGCAGGGTGGAGGTGAGCGAGGCCAGCACGATCAGCAGGCCCAGCAGCAGGTTGATCGTCACCGGCACCAGGTACACCACGCCGAACCGGTTGATCACGCGCATCCAGTTCAGCGGATTGAGCGCCAGCAGCAGGTTGCCGTCGAAGGCCAGCGACATGTCCACCGCCGGCAGCACCATCGCGGCCACCACCAGCACGGTCCACAGCGCGTCCGGAAAGAACGCCACCGCCAGCACGCACAGCGCGACCAGCAGCAGGTGGACGATGGTCAGTCCCCAGCCGCTGGCGCTGTTGCCGTCGCTGCCCACCTCCGGCGGCAGGGCGTAGCCGTTGGCGGTGTGCAGCAGGCAGTCCGCGGCATAGCGCCAGGTGGCCGCCCATACCAGCAGGTTGGCCAGCATGCCGATGCCGGGCAGCAGCGCCGCGTAGTGCGCCAGCGCCAACGCGGTGCAGGTGGCCAGCCCGGCACCGCGCAGCGGGTAGCCGAAGCCCGCGAGGAGGCGTTCGCCGAGCGGCGTATCCGCGGGGACCACCTCGACGCGCGGCATCAGCGTCGTCTCAACGCTTGCCGCCGAAGATGCCGCCCAGCACGCCGCGCAGGATCTGCCGCCCGAGCTGGTTGCCCATCGTGCGCACCACCTGCTTGCCCATGGTTTCGATCATGCCCTGGCGGCGCTTGGTGCCGAACAGTGCATCGTGCACGGCGCCGCCCCAGGCCGAGCCGCCTTCGCCGTCCTTGGCGGGCGCACCGGCGGCCACGGCGGTGGCATCGGCGGCCTTGTCGTCCGCGCGCCTGGCGAGGATCTCGGCGGCGGATTCGCGGTTGACCGACGTGTCGTACTTGCCGCCCACCGGCGAGCGCTGGCGCACCGTGTTGCGTTCGTCCGCACCGATCGCGCCGATGCGGCAGCACGGCGTGGTCACCAGCACCTGTTCCACCGGCGACGGCACGCCGCCGTCGCGCAGGGTGGAAGCCAGCGCCTCGCCCACGCCGAGCTGGCCGATCGCCGCGGTGACATCGAGCTTCGGGTTCGGCGCGAAGGTTTCGGCGGCGGCTTTCACCGCCTTCTGGTCGCGCGGCGTGAACGCGCGCAGCGCGTGCTGCACGCGGTTGCCGAGCTGGCCGAGGATGTTGGCGGGCACGTCGTCGGGATTCTGCGAGCAGAAATACACGCCCACGCCCTTGGAGCGGATCAGCCGCACCACCTGCTCCACGCGCTGCAGCAGGGCGGGCGGCGCGTCGTCGAACAGCAGGTGCGCCTCGTCGAAGAAGAACACCAGCTTCGGCTGTTCGAGGTCGCCCACTTCCGGCAACTGCTCGAACAGCTCGGACAGCAGCCACAGCAGGAAGGTGGAATACAGCCGCGGCTTCAGGATCAGCTGGTCGGCGGCGAGCACGTTGATCACGCCGCGGCCGCTCATGTCCTGGCGCATCAGGTCGGCGAGTTCCAGCGCGGGCTCGCCGAAGAACTGCGCGCCGCCGTCCTGTTCCAGCTGCAGCAGGGCGCGCTGCACGGCGGCGAGGCTGGTCTTGGCGATCAGGCCGTAGTGCGCGGAGATGTCCTTGCTGTTGTCGGCGGCGAAGGCGAGCAGGGCGCGCAGGTCGTCCAGGTCCAGCAACAGCCAGCCGTTGTCGTCGGCCAGCTTGAACACGATCTCCAGCACGCCCTGCTGGGTGTCGTTGAGTTCCAGCACGCGGCCGAGCAGGGCGGGACCCATCTCGCTCACGGTGGCGCGCACCGGGTGGCCGAGCTTGCCGTAGAGGTCCCAGAAGATCACCGGGTTGGCCTGCGGCTTCCAGTCGGCAAGCCCGAGCCTGGCGAGGCGCGCCTTGAGCTTGTCGCCCGGCTCGCCAGCGGCCAAGGCCAGCCCGGCGAGGTCGCCCTTGGCGTCGGCGAGGAAGCAGGGCACGCCCAGCTTGGAGAAGCCTTCGGCCAGCACCATCAGCGATACCGATTTGCCGGTGCCGGTGGCGCCGGCGATCATGCCGTGCCGGTTGCCGTAGCGCGGCTCCAGGCTGACGTCGATGTGTTCGTTGCGGCCGATCAGGATGTCGGTCATGGGAATCCTTCCGTTGCGAATCCGGCCGATTGTAGCCAGAGCCCGTAGGGTGAAGGTTCATTGAGTCCGCCGGTGCCGCAGGCTATGGTGTCCGCTTTCCATCGGATGGTTTTTTTCATGCGGCCTGCTCGTGTTGTTCGATCCCTGTGCCTGCCGCCGCTGGCGGCGGTCTTCGGCCTGCTCGCCGCCTGCTCCAGCACGGGAGGCGCCAGGCCGACGGCGCCGGTGGCTGCGCTGTACAACCAGCTCGACCAGGCCACGAAGGGTTACGACACCGCCTTGCAGCAGGTTCGCGCCGGCAACGACGCCGCCGGCAGGAAGACGCTGGACCAGGCGCTCGACACGCTGAAGAACGCGTCCGTCCGCTGCGGCGGCACGGCCGGCTGCGATCCGCAGCGTTTCCTGTCGGCCTACGACCGCATGCTGCGCCTCAAGGACGGCAGCGCCATCGGCGACGAAAGCATGGACGACGAGCCGCAGACCGGCATGGCGCTGGACCAGCGCGGCGTCGCCGCACTGCCCGAGGCGCAGCGCAGCGTGACCCTGCTGCACGGCCAGAAGCTTTCCGAGCTGATCGCGATGAACGGCGCGGTGAAGGCCGCGCTGCAGATGTGGCTGACCCAGTGGCGGCCGAACCTGATCGACGCCTGGATCAACTACCAGTACCTGCGTCACGAGATGTGGCCGGCGTACAAGCGCGCCGACCTGCCGGAGGCGCTGCTGTTCGGCATCATGGCCCAGGAGTCCGGCGGCAAGGTGCATGCGGTGTCGCGTTCCGGCGCGGCCGGCCCGCTGCAGTTCATGTATGCCACCGGCATGCGCTTCGGCCTGGTCAGCGACAACGGCTTCGACCTGCGCTTCGACCCGGCCGACTCCGCCCGCGCGAACGCGGAGTACATCAACGAGCAGCTCCAGGCGTTCAACGACAACCTGGAGCTGACGCTCGCGGCCTACAACGGCGGCGAGGGACGCATGCGCCGGCTGGTGGGTCCGGACACCTCGGTGAGCTTCTACGACCCGCGCATCTACGGCCAGCTCTCGCAGCAGACCCGCGACTACGTGCCGGCGGTACTGGCGGCGGCGTGGCTGTTCCTGCACCCGGACAGCTACAACCTGCGCTTCCCCCGCATCGACGGCGCCGCGGGCAGCGTCACGCTGAAGCGGCCGGCCTCGATCAGCGAACTCACCGTCTGCCTGGGCTCGGCCGGCGGCATGGAGGAAGGCTGGTTCCGCACCTTGCGCAACCTCAATCCGCGGCTGGACCCGCAGCAGGAGCAGCCCGCCGGCACGGTGGTGCAACTGCCCAGACTGCTGGAGAAAACCTACGCCGCGCGCTGCGTGGACGGCCCCTGGCCCATCCTCGCCGCCGACCTGCATGCCGCGGTCGCGCCGGTGGTGGCCGCGCCGCCGCCTCCGCCGCCGCCGAAGCCGGCCGGCACGCGTCGCTACAAGGTGCGCCGCGGCGACACCCTGGTCAGCATCGTGCGCAATCTGCGCTGCTCCAGCGTGCAGGAGGTGGCGGAGATGAACCACCTGCGGCACCACCACATCGCGGTGGGGCAGACGATCAAGCTGCCGGAGTGCCGCTGAGCCCGTTCAGGCGGTGACGCCGGTGCGCGCCCAGTCCCCGGTTTCGGACGTCCCGGCGGCCTGCGCGGCCGGGCGGTGCAGGCGCTTCAGCTCGTTCAGCAACCGCAACACCGCCAGGTGCTGCAACTGCAGACGGTCCTGCGGCGAGTGCTTGGTCTCGTGGTAGGCCACCGCCAGCCACAGCGCGATGCCGCGCAGCGCCACCTCGGGGTTGTCCGACCGCGCCCGCTCGTAGCCGGTGCCGGTGCCATGTCCCCACGGCTGGTAGCGCGCTTCCGGCGGCGTGCCGTACAGGTGCGGGAATTCGCTGCGCGAAGCCTGGCCGATCTCGCGCAGGGTCAGCACGCTGAGCTGGGCGCGGCTGCGCTGGGGCAGGGCGCGCACGCAGCGTTCGATCTCGCGCAACTGGCGAGTGAGCTGGTGGGCACGGAGGAAGGCGATGGCCGGGCTGATCAGCTGCATGGAATCCTCGTCCGCGGGCACCGCGACCGGTGCGTACCGGCCGCAGGATAGTGGGCGTGGTGCGCGCGAGGCGCCCAGCGCGTCACAAAATGACGTGTTGCGTCAGTCCGGCCGGCGACCCAGCCGCTGGCCCACCCGCACCGGCTGCTGCGGCTGCAGCGCGTCCAGTTCGGCCATGCCTTCAGGCAGCAGCACGATCACGGTGGAGCCCATGTTGAAGCGCGCCATCTCGGCGAAGCGCTCCAGCGCGACATGCTGCCCCGCGAACGACTTGCGCCGGATCGAGGACGCATACGGCGGGATCACCAGGCCGTCCCACACGGTGGCCACCGAGGACACCAGGATCGCGCCCACCATCACCACCACGAACGGGCCGTGCTCGCCCTCGAAGTGGCAGACCAGCCGCTCGTTGCGCGCGAACAGCCGCGGGATCGCCTCCACCGCGAACGGCGCCACGCTGAAGATGCGTCCCGGCACGTGCACGGTTTCCTTCAGCGTGCCGGCCAGCGGCATGTGCACGCGGTGGTAGTCGCGCGGCGACAGGTACACGGTGACGAAACGGCCGTTGCGGTAGGGCGCGGCGGCGGCCTCGTCGCCCAGCAGTTCGGCCGCGGTGTAGCTCTGCCCCTTGGCCTGGAAGATGCGCCCGTCCTCGATCGTGCCAGCCTGGCTGATGCGGCCGTCGGCGGGCGAGAGCAGGGCGGCCGGGTCGGCGTCGGCCGCGCGCGCGCCTGGCTTCAGCTTGCGGGTGAAGAAGGCATTGAAGTGCTGGTAGGCCAGTGGATCGGGCTGCGCCGCCTCGGCCATGTCCACGTGGTAATTGCGCACGATGGTGGAGATCAGCCAGTTCTTCCATGGCGCGAAGGTCCAGCGCGTACCCCGGTAGACCAGGCGCGACAGGAAGCGGTGCGGAAGGGCGTACTGCAGGAAAACCTTGAAAGTCATCCGGCCAGTATACGGGGGCGCCGGGGCGATTCGCCCCGTTTCCTGCGCCATCCACGAGCGCGGCAGGGCCGCCCCATGCCCCGTTCGCCCTGAGCGTAGACACGCTGTGCCGAAGTCGAAGGGCGCTCCGTTCAAGGCGCCCCTTCGACTTCGCTTCGCTACGCTCAGGGCGAACGGAGCATTCGCTGCGTATGGCCCAAACGGCGCCGGGCTTATAATCGCCGGCCGACCTGCCGCCTCCCGGATCGCCGTGACCGCCGAACTCGCCACCATCATCGACTTCATCCGTTACGGCGCCAGCCGCTTCTCGGCGGCCGGGCTGACCTTCGGCCACAGCCACGACAACCCCATCGACGAGGCCACCCACCTGGTGCTGGCCAGCCTGCACCTGCCGCCGGACATTCCGCCGGCCTACGGCGCGGGCCGGCTCACCGCGAAGGAGCGCGCGAACGTGCTGGCGCTGATCGAGCGCCGCGTCGGCGAACGCCTGCCGGTGGCCTACCTGGTCGGCGAAACCTGGTTCGCGGGCCTGAAGTTCAAGAGCGACCGCCGCGCCCTGGTGCCGCGCTCGCCGATCGCCGAGCTGATCGAGTCGGGCTTCGCGCCGTGGCTGGACGAGCGCCATGTCGAACGCGCGTTGGACCTGTGCACCGGCTCCGGCTGCATCGGCATCGCGATGGCCGAGTACAACCCGGACTGGCGCGTGGACATCGTCGACATCAGCGACGAAGCACTGGCGCTGGCGCGCGAGAACATCGTGTTCCAGCACGTCGAGTCGCGCGTCGAGGCCGTGAAATCCGACCTGTTCGAAGGCGTGCGCGGCCGCCGCTACGACCTGATCGTCTCCAACCCGCCCTACGTCACCGAGGACGAATACGCCGAACTGCCCGGCGAATACGCGCACGAGCCCAAGCTCGGCCTCACCTCGGGCGAGGACGGCCTGGACATCTGCCTGCGCATCCTCGACGAGGCCGCCGACCTGCTGAGCGACGACGGCCTGCTGATCGTCGAAGTGGGCGAGAGCGAGCACGCCCTGGCCGCGTTGCTGCCCGAAGTGCCCTTCGTGTGGATCGAGTTCAAGGTGGGCCAGATGGGCGTGTTCGCGCTGGAACGGCGCGACCTGGTCGAGCACAAGGCGGCGATCCATGCTGCCGCTGCCGCGCGACGCTGAGCCGATGGAACTGGTCACGGCGCGCCTGCGGCTGGACGCCTTGCGCCCCGACGATGCGGAGGCCCTGTTCGGCTACCGCGCCGATCCCGCGGTTTGCCGCTACCAGAACTGGCGTCCGTCCATGCTGGCCGAGGCACGGCGTTTCATCGACAGCCAGGCGGCGCTGGCCGCGCCTGTGGCAGGCGAGTGGTTTCAGCGCGCCATCCGCCGTCGCGACGACGGGGCCCTGGTCGGCGACCTCGGCTTCTGCATCGCTGACGCCCAGGCCGAGTTCGGCATCACGCTGGCGCCGGCCGCCCAAGGTGTGGGCTATGCCCGCGAGACGCTGCACGCGCTGTTCGGCTGGCTGTTCGGCGAAATGGGCGTCCATCGCGTGCATGCCTCGGTCGATCCGCGCAACGCGCCCAGCATGGCCTTGATGCGGGCGATGGGCATGCGCCAGGAGGCGCATTTCCGCGAAAGCCTGCAGTTCCATGGCGAATGGGTGGACGACGCGGTGTTCGGGCTGCTGGCGCGCGAATGGCCCGGCCCGGGCGGCGACAGCGCAGGAATTGTTGCATCGCGGTAAGCTGTGGCGGTTTCCCATGGACGTCCAGAACCCGTGTCCAGCAATTCCTTCGGCAAGCTGTTCACCGTCACCACCTTCGGCGAAAGCCACGGGCCGGCCATCGGCTGCGTGATCGACGGCTGTCCGCCGGGCCTGGCGATCGGCCCGGAGGAATTCCGTCACGACCTCGACCGCCGCGCCACCGGCAAGACCCGACACACCTCGCAGCGCCGCGAGGCGGACGAGGTGGAGATCCTCTCGGGCGTGTACGAGGGAAAGACCACCGGCACCCCGATCGCGCTGCTGATCCGCAACACCGACCAGCGCAGCAAGGACTACGGCGACATCGCGGACACGTTCCGTCCCGGCCATGCCGACTACACCTACTGGCACAAGTACGGCATCCGCGATCCGCGCGGCGGCGGGCGTTCGTCCGCGCGCGAGACCACCATGCGCGTGGCCGCCGCGGTGGTCGCGAAGAAATGGCTGGCCGAACGCCACGACGTGCGCGTGCGCGGCTACCTGGCGCAGCTCGGCGAGATCGCGCCGGCGGCGTTCGACTGGGACGCAGTGGAACAGAACCCGTTCTTCTGGCCCTGCGCCGAACAGGTGCCGGCGCTGGAAAAAGCCATGGATGCCTTGCGCAAGTCCGGCGACTCGGTGGGCGCGCGCGTCAGCGTGGTGGCCGAGGGCGTGCCGCCGGGCTGGGGCGAGCCGATCTACGGCAAGCTGGACGGCGACCTCGCCAGCGCGTTGATGTCGATCAACGCGGTGAAGGGCGTGGAGATCGGCGACGGTTTCGCCGCGGTCGCCCAGCACGGCAGCGAGCACCGGGACGAGATGCGTTTGGACGGCTTTACGTCCAATCATGCCGGTGGCATCCTTGGCGGCATCAGCACGGGGCAGGCGGTAGTCGCCTCGATCGCGCTGAAGCCCACCTCCAGCATCCTGATCCCCGGCCACAGCGTGAACCTGGCCGGCGAGCCGGTGGAGGTGGTCACCAAGGGCCGCCACGACCCCTGCGTCGGCATCCGCGCCACGCCCATCGCCGAGGCGATGATGGCGCTGGTGCTGATGGACCACGCGCTGCGCCATCGGGCGCAGTGCGGCGACGTGGGCGCGGTGGCGCCGCGCATTCCCTGAGGCCCGCCCCGTGCACCGGAACCAAGGCAGATGACCGCGCGACCCAGCGTCTGGGTTTCGCGCCCCACCTTCCCGGACGTGATCGCCCGGCTGGAGCCGCATTTCCATGTGTCGGCGGAGCCGGTGGAAACGAAGTTCGCCCCCGCCGAACTGGCCGCCAGATTGGCGGCGTGCGACGCCGCCATCGTGGGCCTCAAGGAACGCGTCGGCGCAGCGGAAGTCGCCGGGGCGAAGCGCCTGCGCATCGTCGCCAACCTCGCCGTGGGCTACGACAACCTCGACCTGCCCGCGCTCGGCGCCGCGGGCATTGCCGCCTCCAACACCGCCAATGTGCTCAACGAGAGCGTGGCCGACTACGCGTGGGCGCTGCTGCTCGGCCCTGCGCGCGGGGCAGTGGCAGGCCACCGAGTTCACGGGCTGGCTGGGCAGCGATGTGCATGGCCGCACGCTGGGCATCCTCGGCATGGGTCGCATCGGCCAGGCCATCGCCCGGCGCGCGCAGGGTTTCGGCATGCCCGTGCTCTACCACAACCGCTCGCGCCTGCCCGAAGCCATCGAGCAGGAATGCCGCGCCCGCCACGTGGACAAGGCCACGCTGCTGCGCGAGTCGGACTGCCTCATGCTGGTGCTGCCGCTGGCGCCGGAAACCCGCCACGCCATCGGCGCCGCCGAGCTGGCGCAGATGAAGTCCACCGCCGTGCTGGTGAACGTGGCGCGTGGCGGCATCGTGGACGAAGCGGCGCTGGCCGCCGCGTTGCGCGGGGGCCAGCTTGCCGCGGCGGGTCTGGACGTGTTCGAGGGCGAGCCGCGCGTGCATCCGGACCTGCTCGCGCTCGACAACGTGCTGCTCAGCCCGCATATCGCCAGCGCCACGACCGATACCCGCCGCGCCATGACCGCCGTGGCGGTGGACAATGTGCTGGCGTTCTTCGGCCACGGTCCGCACGCCGGACACCCGCCGAACCTGCTGAATCCCGATGCGCTGGCCGCGGCCGGCGTGACTTTTCCACCCCACCAAGAACCCGTCAGATGAGCAAGAAGAGCAGTTACAAGGTTGCGATGGTCGGCGCCACAGGCGCCGTGGGCGAGACCCTGCTCGCCATCCTCGCCGAGCGCAATTTCCCGGTCAGCGAGCTGGTGCCGCTGGCGAGCGAGCGTTCCGCCGGCGGCAAGGTGGAGTTCGCGGGCAAACAGGTGACGGTGAAGAACCTTGCCGACTACGACTTCGCGGGCGTGGACATCGCGTTCTTCTCCGCCGGCGGCTCGGTGAGCAAGGAGCATGCGCCGCGCGCCGCGGCAGCCGGCGCGGTGGTGATCGACAACACCTCCGAGTTCCGCTACCAGGACGACATCCCGCTGGTGGTGAGCGAGGTGAACCCGCACGCGATCGCCCAGTACACCACGCGCGGCATCATCGCCAACCCGAACTGCTCGACCATGGGCATGCTGGTGGCGCTGGCGCCGATCCATCGCGAGGCGGGCATCGAGCGCATCAACGTGGCGACCTACCAGTCCGTCTCCGGCGCGGGCCGCTCCGGCATGGAGGAGCTGGGCAAGCAGACCGCGGCGCTGCTGAATTTCCAGGACGTGGAGTCGAAGAAGTTCCCCAAGCAGATCGCCTTCAACGTGATCCCGCACATCGACGACTTCCAGGCCAACGGCTACACCAAGGAAGAAATGAAGATGGTGTGGGAGACGCGCAAGATCCTCGAGGACGACAGCATCCAGGTGAACCCCACCGCGGTGCGCGTGCCGGTGTTCTACGGCCATTCCGAGGCGGTGCACATCGAGACCCGCGACAAGATCACCGCCGAGCAGGCGCGTGCGCTGCTGGAGCAGGCCGAAGGCGTGGTGGTGATGGACGAGCGCAAGGCCGGCGGCTACCCCACCCCGGTGGGCGACGTGGCCGGCAAGGATCCGGTGTACGTGGGCCGCATCCGCGAGGACATCTCGCACGAGCACGGCCTGGACCTCTGGGTGGTCTCCGACAACATCCGCAAGGGCGCGGCGCTGAACGCGGTGCAGATCGCCGAGCTGCTGGTCGAGGACTACCTGTGAGGCGCGGCGCGGCCGGGCTGGTGCTGGCCGGCGCGCTGCTGGCCGTATCGCTGGTGCAGGCGCAGCAGGCCAGCCCTGCCGCGCCCGTCTCCGGCGCCGCGGTGCACAAACAGGCCGCGGCAGTGGACCGCCAGCGCGCCGAGGTGCAGCGCCTGCAGCACGACGTGGCCGCGCAGGAGGCCGGCAGCCATGCCGCCGCCGACCGGCTCAGGCAGCAGGACGCGAAAATCACCGAACTGCGGCAGCAGCTGCAGGCGGCGCAGCAGGCCGGGTCGACCGCCGGCGACGGGCATTGATCAACCCGCAAGTTCTGGAATGTGCGGCAGCAATGCGCCGCAAGTCTGCGATCCCGCTATTGTTGATACGTCCGCATCTAACTTAAAGTGGCGCCTCGTCGGGTCGGAGCGCCGCCGCTGGGGTGGCCTTGCCGGATGCCACGGTTTGTTCGGGGGAGTGGGTAAATGAATCGTTCGTTGAAACTGCCGCTGCTGGTGGCGCTGGCCCTGGGCAGCGGCCATGCACTGGCGCTGGACCTGGGCCAGATCCAGGTCAAGTCCGCCCTGGGGCAGCCCCTGCTGGCGGAGATTCCGGTGCAGCAGGCCACCGCGGCCGAGTTGCAGCAACTCAGCGTGCAACTGGCTTCCGGCGACGAATTCACCCGCGCCGGGGTAAGCAACGGACGGCCCTCGATGCCGCTGCGCTTCGACGTGGTCGACGGCGCGAACGGCCGCAAGCTCATCCGCATCACCAGCGAGGCGGCGGTCAACGACCCCTTCCTCGACCTGCTGG
The DNA here is from genome assembly GCF_013620825.1 of Rhodanobacter sp. PCA2. Taxonomy (GTDB): domain Bacteria; phylum Pseudomonadota; class Gammaproteobacteria; order Xanthomonadales; family Rhodanobacteraceae; genus Rhodanobacter_A. The sequence continues at coordinate 104,517 of NZ_NJIC01000017.1, forward strand.
TGGAGATCAACGCGGGCGCCGGCAAGAGCGTGCGCGAATACACCATCTTGCTCGATCCGCCCTCCACGCCGGTGGCGACGCGTTCGCATGGCGCGCGGGCGGCGAAGGCAGCGGCGCCGGCGGCGGCTCCCGCGCCGGCGACCCGCGCCGGCAAGGCACCGGCCGAGGCCACCAGCCAGGTGGCCAACGGCCGCTACGGGCCGGTGGCCCGCGGCCAGACCCTGTCCGAGGTGGCGCACCAGA
>NZ_NJIC01000016.1 GCF_013620825.1 Rhodanobacter sp. PCA2
CCTTGCGGCGGTCTCTTGCGGCAGCGCGTACGGAATCGCCTCACTGGCCGCGCATGCGGCCCTGGAAGCGGGTGCCGCCGTTGCCCATGTGCGGCAGCTTGATCTTGCCGATGGCGCTGATGCGCTCTTCGGCGAGACGGTCGGCGGCCTTGTAGGTTGGCACGTTCTGGGTCTTGCTGATCTCGAAGATGCGGCCGAGGTTGTGGTAGATCGTGCGCATCATGCGCATGGCGCGCTCGCGGTTGTAGCCGTCGATCTCCAGCGACACGTTCATCACGCCGCCCGCGTTCACCGCGTAGTCGGGGGCGTACAGCACGCCGCGGCGCTGCAGTTCGTCGCCGATGGCGTCGGTGGCGAGCTGGTTGTTGGCCGCGCCGCAGATGATCTTCGCCTTGATGCGGTCGATGGTCTGCTCGTTGACGGTGCCGCCCAGCGCGCAGGGGCTGTAGACGTCGGCGTCCACGTCGTAGATGTCGTCCAGGGCCACGGCTTCGCAGCCCAGCTCGTCCACGCAGCGCTGCACGGCGTCCTTGTTGATGTCGGTGACGAACACCTTGGCGCCCTGTTCACGCAGCAGCTTGATGAACTCGCTGCCCACGTGGCCGCAGCCCTGCACCGCGAAGCTGTACTTGCCGACGTCCTCGTTGCCGTGCTTGAAGTGCAGCGCGGCCATCAGGCCCTGCAGGGTGCCGAACGCGGTGAACGGCGAAGGGTCGCCCGAGCCGCCGTGCACCTGGTGCACGCCGGTGACGTACTCGGTCTCGCGGAACACGTGTTCCATGTCGTTGACGTCGATGCCCACGTCCTCGGCGGTGATGTAGCGGCCGTTGAGCGAGTTGACGAAACGGCCGAACGCGCGGAACAGCGCCTCGGACTTGTCCCTGGACGGATCGCCGATGATCACCGCCTTGCCGCCGCCCAGGTTCAGGCCGGCCACGGCGTTCTTGTAGGTCATGCCGCGCGACAGGCGCAGCACGTCGTTGACGGCTTCCTGCTCGGTCTTGTACGGCCACATGCGCAGGCCGCCCAACGCGGGGCCCAGCACCGTGTTGTGGATCGCGATGATGGCCTTGAGGCCGGCGTCCTTGTTGTGGCAGAAGACGACTTCTTCGTGACCCGTGTTGGCGATGGTTTCGAAAATCATTGGTACGGCGACTCCATGGAAAGATGCCCCAGGCATCAATGGATGGCGGCATCGCAGCGATGGCCGCCGGGGAACAGCAACGACATGAGCGCGGCTTCCCCAAATGGGGCAAGGCTGCAGGCACAGTCGCCCATTCTAGTACGGTGACCTGTTCCGGACGTGCGGCGACGCAGCAACACGGCTTGCAGATACGCGGTTTGAGGGTGCTCCTCGGTCGAATGGACCAGGGCCGCGTCGATTTACCGCCGGAGCCATTCGTGTCGCGGTGACGGGATTGCGCCCAGGCGCCGCCCAGCCGACAGGTGCAAAGGCTTTGTGGTTGCTACGTGTCCCGGTCCCGGGGCGGGCAACGAGATGATCAGGCGCACGTTTGAGGTGAAGCAAGCGATTGAAACCATTGGCGAGCGAAGCCAAGGGCAGCGGCTTGAGCGTCGCGGCCTGAAAACCAAAGTCCCGTGCCGGAGGCCCATCTACATCAGGGGCAGGGCTGTGGAGCGCTTGATCCGTTCGAGGACGATGCTGGAGCGCACGCTTGCCACATCGCCTTTCCCCAGGATGTGTTCATTGATGAGTTCGGTAAAGGTCGTCAGGCTCTTGGTGATGATGTGGAGCAGATAGTCGACATCACCGGTGAGGGAACAGAAGTCGACCACTTCGTTGATGTGGGCCATCCGTTGACGAAAGCTTGCGGCAGCCCCGGCCACATGCGTGGTGAGAGCGACCATTACATAAGCCTCGACATGCAGCCCCAGCTTCGCCTCGTTGAGGATGGATACCTGCCGGACGATGAATCCCTCCTGCTGAAGACGTTGCAGGCGGCGGGAGCATTGCGAGGGCGAAAGATTGATGCGCTCGGCTATCTCGGCATGCGACAGGGATGCATCTTCCTGCAGTGAGGCCAGCAGCTGTCGATCTATCTTGTCCATGGCGCCCGATCATGCATGGGCGGCTGGATACCCCACAACAGCACTTAGGGCCGTTGCAGCGGGGTGGCAAGTCTGATAAGCGCATGATCTTGCAAATCTGGAACGCCACCCTTTTTGCGGGGAAGGAATGGTGCGGCGCACGAACGACTTGTGGCCATCGGATACCGCGTTCTTGCACGTTTTTGCCATTCGATGCGCGTGTCGCGCATGAGTCATATTTGATCCGTAACAAATTGCGGACATCGCGCATGAACGTTTCGGTAGGATGACTACAGCCTTCGGGGACGAGGCACGGCAACAGACAGGGGATAGGTACGTCGCGGTCGCACTTCCACGCATACGCGAGGGTGAGGGCCGGAGTTTGTCCGCAGGAAGCGACGGGTGTTGTTGGCGGGCAGATCGCTCGGCTGGTCGTGAACGCCGCCATGGTTGTACCGACATGGCCGGGCTTTCACTCGGCTGCTGGTTCGGGGCGTGCCACATGGACCGGCATGTGTATTGGTTGGAATACCACTTGAATCATATGCACGGCGGTGACACAGCGAGATGCACGTCAGAATGAATCAGCCGCACGCCCGTCGACTGGGTGAAGTCGTTGCGACGGTGACCGCACCCGAGTAGGGCGTCGCCGAATTTGCCAGATCCATTTGTGCTGCGCGCCGCAGGGCTGCGCTGTAGGGGGAGTTTTGCGCAAAAGAACCAAAAATGGCCCCGAGCAACGCCCGCGGAATGTCGCGAATTCAAAGCGGCTATGCGTCGTGCCGCTTCTTCTTGCCGCGTGTCTTGGCCCCGACATTGCCTGCGCCCAGCGCACCCAGGCCAATCCCACGGCATCGGCGGACGACGCCTTCGGAACCAGCGTCGGCGACGAGAGCGTCGGACTGTACAGCTCGGGCTCCGTCCGGGGCTTTTCGCCTGTTTCGGCGGGAAACATCCGTGTCGAAGGACTGTACATCGATCGGCTCGGAGGGTTCAGCGACCGGCTGATGGAAAGCAGCGCGATACGGGTGGGTATCGCGGCGCAGAACTACCTGTTTCCCGCCCCGACCGGAATCGCCGACTACAAGTTGCGGCCGGCCGGCGACAAGCGGGAGGTCAGTTCGAGGCTGGGCTACGGCCCGTTCGGCAGCCAGGCGATCGAGTTCGACGCCAGGATCCCGGTGCCGGATCACGATCTCGGCTGGGCCTTCGGCGCCGGAGGTTACAGGGACGAAGTGGCAAACGGCTCCGCTTCGAAAACCGTTTCCTATGCGGTGATTCCCTACTGGACACCGACGGAGAAAATCAGGATCACTCCGCTGTTCAGCAGCGTGATCACGCTGGGAAAGAAGCCCTCGCCGGTCTACATCAGCCTGGGCAACCGACTGCCGGGTTCGGTCAGGCGACGACACTACATCGGACCGTCGTGGGCGAATGGAAGGACCGCGAACACGAACTACGGCGCGATTGCGCGCGTGGGGTTGCCCGCCGACCTGCAACTCTCCGCGGGCTTGTTCCGGTCGGTCCTGAAATCCGAAGACTCGGTTTCGTATCGCCTCGCCGGCGTGTCGGGAGACGGTTATGCCGACCGGACCGTATCCGCCGATCCGGTGCAGAAGACGGTGTCGGACAGCGGAGAGTTGCTGGTCGGGCGCGAGTGGAGGAGCGGAGATCGCATCCGGCACAGCCTCCACGCGTCGCTGCGGGCGAAGCGCCGGACGAACCTGCACGGTGGCGGCGAGAGCTTCGCGTTGGGGAGGTTTTCCATTCAGGCTCCCGATGCCTCGCGCAAACCGGCGTTCTCTTTCCATGCGCGGGAGAAGGAGTCGATCAGCCAGTTCGGTGCCGGGATTTCCTATGGGGCGAGAATCCGGGACTGGGCAACGCTCGATGTCGGGGTGCAGAAGGTCGAGTACGAAAAGCGCATCGAGGCCGACGGCAAGGCGAGCAGGGACGCGCCCACCTTGTACAACGTCGCGGCGACCTGGCGTCCGGCAAAGTGGATCACCGCATACGCCAGCCGTACCAAGGGCCTGGAGGATGCCGGGTCCGCGCCCGATTACGCGATAAACCGGGCACAGGTGATGCCGGCCATACGCACGACGCAATGGGATGCCGGCGTGCTCTGGCGACCAGGCTTCGGGTTGCGGGTGGTGACCGGCTACTTCAACGTCAAGAAGCCGTACCTCGATCTGGATGCGAACGGGGTCTACGGCGTCACCGGCGACGTCACGCACAAGGGATTCGAGGTAAGCCTTTCGGGCGACGTGCGCGAAAGCACTTCGCTCCTCCTGGGTGCGGTGTTCATGGATCCATCCGTGACGAGTACCGGATACGACGGCACCGGCAAGACGCTTCTGCCGGTGGGGCAACCCAGGACGAGCGTGACATTAAGCTCGACGCATGCCCTGGCGCAAATGCCGAATCTGTCCCTGAATGCATCGATCAATTACTACGGCCGCAAATACGCCGACCAGGCGAATGCGGTGGAAATCGGCGGTTACACGCAGATCGACCTTGGCCTCAGGTACCGATTCGAGATCGGCAGGTCGAAAGCGATGTTGCGGTTTCAGGCGACCAACATAACCGACAAGTTCAGCTGGCGCGTGCTCGGCAGCAATGTCTACGACTTCAATTCGCCGCGGTCGTACGGGGTGTCGCTGATCGTCGATTCGTGAAAAGCGGCATGCGCCGCGGAGTTCCGGTGTTCCTTTCTCAATAGAGAACTGGGGGTTGTCATGAAATTCGTGCAGGGATTTGTTTTGGCCTTTGTTGTCGCTCTTTTGCCGGTGCACATGGCGTGCGCGGCAAATGGGCAAAAAAAGACACAGGCGGTCGACCAGGCAAAACCGTCCATCGAGTATGTGATCCATGTCAAGGATATTCCGGGGCAGATCGTCGAAGTGGACGCGACGTTCCCGGCAAGCGGGGCCGACACTACCCTGTATCTTCCCGTCTGGACGCCGGGTTATTACGTAAAAGAGGATTACAAGAAGAATGTCGTGCGCATCAATGCGTACGACAAGAGCGGCAATGAACTGAAAATTGCCGACGCGGGCGGCAATCGCTGGACGGTGGCCACGCCGGGAATCAAGGAACTGGTGGTCAGGTACGCGCTTCTGGCCAAGGAGCGCTCGGTTTCCAGGAACGAGTTGACCTCCAGCTACCTGGTGCTCAACGGTTCGGCCACGTACATCACGGTCAAGGGCGAAGAGTCGCTCGCGCGGGTCGTCGTTCTGGATCTGCCGAAGGGCTGGAAGAACGCCACCGGACTCAAGAGGGTCAAGCACGGCCACTCGTACGGCTACCTGGCGGAGAACTACGAGGAACTGGTCGACTCGCCGATCATGGCGGGCGACCTGGAGATACTCGAGTTCACCTCGATGGGTACGCCGCATCTGATCGCATACAACCGCGGCGCGGTTGCGGTGGACAATGAGAAGGTCCGCTCGAACCTCAAGACGATGGTCGACGAGACGCGGAAGTTCTGGCACGCGAAACCGTGGCGGAAGTATGCGTTCCTGCTGGCCTTCAGGAATTCCGGTGGCGGACTCGAGCATGCCCATTCAACCCTGGTGAACCTCAACCCGGAGAGGTTCTCGACGGCTGCCGGGTACGACTCCTTCCTCGCCTTGCTGGCCCACGAGTATCAGCACTCGTTCAACGTCAAGCGGCTGCGCCCGCTGGAGCTTGGCCCGTTCGACTACGAATCCACGCCGACCGTGTCCACCTTGTGGATATCGGAGGGGCTCACCTCGTACTACAGCAATCTCATGCTGAAGCGGAGCGGCCTGATCGGCACCGATGGATATCTCGACATGCTGTCGAAGCAGATCAGCGCCCTGCAGAACTCCCCGGGCAGGCTGAAGCAGTCCCTTGCCCAATCGTCGTTGGGCGTCTGGTCGAACAGCAACTCCGGCATCGGCGCATCCGACCAGACGGTGAGCTATTACATCAAGGGCGAGGTCGCCGGCTTCCTGCTGGACGCCCATATCCGGAAATTGACGGATGGCGCGGTCAGTCTCGACGACGTCATGCGCGCGGCTTATGCGAAGTACTCGGGCGACAAGGGGTTCAGGCCGGAGGACTTCACCGCGGTGGCCGAAAGCGTGACGGGACACCCGTTGAAGGACTGGTTCGACAAGGTCGTCGAGTCTCCGGTCGAAGTCGATTATTCCGAGGCCCTCGGATGGTACGGGCTCGACCTTCAAAAGGCAGAGGAAAAGGGCAAGCAGAAACTGACCCTTTACGTGCTGAAAAACCCGAGCCAGAAGCAATCCGCACAAAGGCTGGATTGGCTGGGGCGCAAGTGAAATGGCAGCCAGACCATGTCTGGTAGTTGGTCGCACACAATCTGCGGGGAGATGAGGGATGATTCAGCAGTCGCAAAAGCACATAGCGCGCAACGTCCCGGTGCGGACATTGCTGACAGTCGCCATGTTGGCGGCGTTGCATGTCGGTTCCGCAAACGCGCAAAGCACCACCGGGTCCTTGACCGGCGCCGTTCCGGAAGAGGTAACCAGCGTTGTCATCCGGAATGACAGCGGGTACTCGCGCGAAATCAAGGTGGAGGGAGGCCGCTACCAGGTTTCCCAACTCCCGCTCGGCATCTACTCGGTCACCGCCAAGAAGGGCGAGGCCGTCTACGAGGTCAGGGACCGGGTGCCGCTGACCGTGGGCACCAGCACGGAAATCTCGTTCCTCGGCAACGTCAAGACCTTCAGCGCGGTGCAGGTGTCCGCCGATCCGCTGGCGAACGCCATCGACGTCAGCAGCGTCGATTCGCGTACCGTGGTAACGGCCGACCAGATCGCGAAGCTGCCGATGGAGATGACCTCCGAGGCGATCGCGCAGCTGGCGCCCAGCGTCGTCAACAACAGTGGCGGCTTCAAGAGCCCCACGGGGCAGTCGCTGGTTTCCTTCGGCGGCTCGTCGGTCAGCGAGAACGCTTACTACATCAACGGCCTGAACACCACGGACCCCTACAACAACCTCGGTGGCCTGACGCTTCCGACGGTCGCGATCAGCCAGCAGGAAGTGTTCACCGGCGGCTACAGCGCGAAGTACGGGCGCTCGTCCGGCGGCGTGCTGAGCGCGGTCGGCAAGCGCGGAACCAAGGAATGGAAGTTTGGTGTGCAGTACGCGTGGGAGCCCGGCAGCATGCGCGGCGATTACCGGAACGTGCGCTACCCGGCCAACGGAGGCATGTTCCAGCCGCGGAGCAAGGACAAGCTGGATGCCAATGTCGCCAGTGCCTATTTCGGCGGCCCGCTGATTTCGGACCGCCTGTATCTGTTCGGCGCGTACGAACTGCGCAAGGAGAGCGGCGTCACCGTCAACAACGTGGAAAGTTCGAACAGCTACGTCTCGTTCTACGACCGGCAGCCGCGCTGGTACGGAAAGCTGGACTGGTACGTGAGCGACAACCACATCGTCGAGTTGACGGCAGCTTCGAGTCGCCTGAAAACCTACGGCAACATCTACAACTACGACTACGAGAGCCTGGACCGCGAGAACTTCACGGCCCAGGACGACGTGATCAAGAGGGGCGGCGATATCTGGAGCGCCCAGTACACCGGCTATCTGACCAACAACCTCACCCTGTCGGCGCTGTACGGAAAGCAGGACACCCAGAACTACGACGGAATCCCGGGCTACAACCCCAACCTCACCTACGTCCAGGGCCACACCTTCCAGAATCCCTTGCTGACGGGTGGCAGCCCCATCCGGAATGCGCAGACGGTTTCCTCCGTGTTCAATCCCGGCCGCGGTGGCAACATGGAGAACCTGCGGATCGACCTGAACTACCAGGCGGGGACCCACGGCATTACCGTGGGCGTCGACAACCAGAAGGCCGAAGCGGTCAAGCAGGGTCGCATGACGTCCGGCCCCGGCTATTACTGGATCTACGGCAAGACCGATCCGAACGTGCCGATCTCCTCTGGCCTGGGCGTCCCCGCGACGTCCGGTTTTCCGAATGGCGCGGGCGGCTACTATGTCCGCAAATACGTTTTCAACCAGCTGGCAAACATCCGCTCCGAGCAGACCGCGCAGTACGTCGAGGACAACTGGCAGGTCAACAACAGCCTGCTGCTGAACCTCGGCCTGCGGCTGGACCAGTTCACCAACTACAACTCGGCCGGGCAGTCATACATCAAGCAGTCCAGCGGCCAGTGGGCTCCCCGCCTCGGCTTCAGCTGGGACGTCCTGTCCGACTCCACGTTCAAGGTGTTCGGCAACGCCGGCCGCTACTATCTGGCTTTGCCGCTGGGCCCGGCGCTTACCGCCGCCGGCGCGCTGGAAATCACCTCCACGTACTACACGTACGGGGGCATCAATCCGGACGGCACGCCTGCGGGCTTGTCCCAGATGTCGGGAGCCGTATCTCCCAACGGCTACTACGGGATACTCCCGGATGCCCGCACCGTCACGTCGCAAGGCATGAAGCCGTCCTACCAGGACGAGTTCATCCTCGGCTTCACCAAGGCCTGGGACTCCGCGTGGGTATACGGGGCGAAGGCCACCTTCCGCAGCCTGCGGACGGGCGTCGACGACTACTGCGGATTCGACCGGGTGGTCGCCAAGGCTGCGTCGCTGGGCTACACCGTCACCGGCGAAAGCAACCCGCTGCATTGCTGGCTGATGAATCCCGGCCTCGCCAACACGTTCAAGCTGATCGACACCTCGGGCAACCTGGTGACGGTTCCGATGAATGCCGCCGAGATCGGGCTGCCGGAATACAAGCGCAAGTACTACGGGCTGAACTTCCTGCTGGAGCACCCCTTCGACGGCAAGTGGTATGCGCGCCTGGATTACACATTCTCGAGGAGTTACGGAACGGCGGAAGGCCAGGTGATTTCCGTCACCCAACAGGCGGCCACGTCGACCACCTCGAACTGGGACTATCCGGAGGTCATGGAGCACAGCAACGGCCCGCAGGCCAACGATCACACGCACCAGATCAAGCTCTACGGCTACTACCAGTTTTCCCCGGAATGGCTGGCTTCATGGAACATCAGCGCGGTTTCCGGCGCCCCGAAGGTCTGCCTCGGATCCTATGGCGCCAATCAAGCCGACCCGAACGGATTCCACAACGAGTACCGGTACTGTTTCGGCGAACCTTCGCCGCCTGGCAAGTACGGCCGGCTGCCGTGGGTGAAGCAGTTGGATCTTGCCGTGACCTACCGCCCCGATTTCGCCGGCGGCAAGCTCGCATTCAACGCGAGCATGTTCAACGTGCTGAACGCGCGGGCGGTCACCTGGCGGCATCCGTACTCGGAAATCGATCCGGGCACGCCTGACCCGCTTTACGGTGCGGGAGTCAATCAGCAGGCGCCGAGGTACGTGCGCCTCAGCATGAGCTACGACTACTGACGATGGGGCGGCGGGCCCGGCCCGCCGCCCGAGTCCCAGCGTTGTTCGCGCCCTCAACGAGATCCAGACAATGAAGAGTCCGAATATCAGGCTCGCCGCGATGGCGGCGGGCATGTGGGTTTCTCTTGGCATGCCGCCGGCCGCGATGGCGGCGCCGCACGCGTCGCCGGCTGCAGTGGATGCCGCAAGCAGCGAAGCGGCCGGCAAGGCCGCCAGGCTCGACCACCTTTACGACGAATACTGGGAAGTGCTGTTGAAGCGCGAACCGCTCACTGCCACCTTCCTGGGTGACTCGCGCTACAACAATCTCCTCCCCAACACCTACACCGCCGAGTATCGGGCGGAGACGCTGGCGTTCCTGAAATCCTGGCGCGGCCGCGTGGCCGCAGTCGGAGAGTCGGGCTTGTCGGGCCAGGACCTGATCAGCTATCGCCTCTTCCTGGAGGAAATGGACCAGCGGATCGAGGGTCAGCGCTTCAACGACTGGCAGCAGCCCTTCAGCCAGTTCGGCAATCCCGCCACGAACCTGGCGTCGCTCGGTTCCGGGGTGAGCAGCCAGCCGTTCAAGACGGTTGCCGATTACGACAACTGGCGGAGCAGGGCGGCGAACATCCCCGTCATATTCCGCCAGCTCGAGCAGAACGCGCGCACGGGCATGGTCAACGGCATCGTCCAGCCGAAGGCCTTGATGCTCAAGGTTGTCGACCAGCTCAACCAGCATGTGGTCGGCAAGGCCGAGGACTCGGTGTTCTGGCGGCCGGTGCGGAACATGCCGAAGTCCATCGATCCGAAGGACCGGAAGCGCATCGAAGCCGAATATCGGCAGATGATCGAGCAGACGATCGTTCCAGCCTACGCACAGCTGCGGAATTTCATCGCCAAGGAATACGTGCCGGCCGCACGGAGCACGTCCGGCCTGTCGGCGCTACCCGGCGGCACGGAGTGGTATGCCTTCAAGGCGCGCAGTTCCACCACGACCGACCTCACGCCGGACGAGATCCACGCCATCGGCCTGAAGGAAGTGGACAGGATCCACGGCGAGATCCGCGAGGTCATGAAACAGACGGGCTTCCAGGGCCCGATGCACGACTTTTTCAAATACGTGCAGGAGGACAAGCGCTTCCGTTACGCGTCCGAAGCGGACGTGCTCGGCAATTTCAACGCCATCAGAAAGGTCGTCGACGGACACGTCGGCACTCTGTTCTCGATCAAGCCGAAGGCGGCATTCGAAATCAGGCCGTTCGAGGCATTCCAGGCGAAGTCCGCGCCGTCCGCGGCGTACGTCGAACCCAGCGCGGATGGCACGCGTCCGGGCGTTTTCTACGTGAACACCAGCAACCTGTCCGTGCTGTACCGCTGGGACGCCGAATCGCTGTACCTGCATGAGGCCATCCCGGGCCATCACTACCAGGTCGGCTTGCAGCAGGAGCTTTCGAGCCTGCCGAAATTCCGTCGCTTCGGCGGAGAGACCTCCTACGCCGAGGGCTGGGCGCTGTATGCCGAGTCCCTGGGACGCGACATGGGGCTTTACCGCGATCCCTACAACTATTTCGGGCGCCTGCAGAACGAGCTGTGGCGTGCCATACGGTTGGTGGTGGATACCGGTCTGCACCGCAAGGGATGGACCCGGGAGCAGGTCATCAAGTACATGCTCGACAACTCTGCGGAGAGCGAAGCCAACGCCATCGTGGAGACCGAGCGCTACATGGCGATCCCCGGTCAGGCGCTTGCCTACAAGATCGGCGAGATGAAGTTCCGCCAGTTGCGCGCGAAGGCCCAGAAAGAGCTGGGGCCGAAATTCGACATCCGGGCGTTCCATGCCTGCGTGCTCGAGGACGGCGCGGTGCCGCTCGATGCGCTCGAAACGATTGTCGATGCCTGGATCGAAAAGACGAAGCATTCAAGCTGAGGGGAAAAACATGACTTCACGCCACATGCCGGGACGCTCGCGCCCGGGCACAGCGATCTTGCTGGCGGCCGCGATCCTGTTTGCCGGGGTTGCAGCCGAGTCGAAAGCCGCCAAGGTATCCGCCGAGTCCGAAAGCACGGCGCGGCAATTGATCGAGCAGGGCCTCAAAGACGATCTTGCGATGAACCTGATCGAGTCGTTGACGACCGAAGTGGGCCCGCGGCTTGCGGGCAGCGAGGCAGACGCGCGGGCCGTGCAATGGGCCGTCCGGAAGTACCGCGAGCTCGGTTTCGACAAGGTCTGGACCGAGCCGGTGACCTTCAGGAACTGGGAGCGCCGTTCGGAGGGCGCGGAGGTGCTGGGCGAACATCGCCAGAAGCTGGTGGTGACGGCCCTGGGGGGAAGTCCCGGCGGAACCGTGGAAGCCGAAATCGTCCGCTTCGGCAGCGTGGACGAGTTGCGCGCGGCGCCTGCGGGCAGCCTGTCCGGGAAGATCGCGTTCGTCGATACGGTGATGGGGCGGTACAAGGACATGACGGGATACAACGGCGTTGGCTCAGCCCGCAGCCAGGGCCCTTCCGTTGCGAGCCAAAAGGGCGCCGTCGGTTACCTGATGCGTACGGTCGGAACCAACTACAGCCGGGTGGCCAACACCGGAATGACGTCGTTCGGCGAAGGCGTGCAGCCGATTCCCGCCGCAGCGGTGGCGCTGCCGGATGCCGACCAGCTTGACCGGTTGCTCAAGAAGGGGCCGGTACGTGTGAGGCTGGCGCTCGATTGCGGGTGGGGCGGCGAGGTGACGTCCTACAACGTCATCGCCGAGATCACCGGATCGAAGACGCCACGGGAATGGATCCTGCTCGGCGGTCACCTGGATTCCTGGGACATGGGCACCGGCGCCGTGGACGATGCCTCCGGCATCGGGATAACCGCCGCCGCGGCGAAGATGATCGCGTCCCTGCCCGTGCGCCCGAAGCGTTCCATCCGCGTCGTGGCCTTCGCCAACGAGGAACGCGGCCTGATCGGGGCGAGGCAATATGCCGTCGCCCACGCGGCTGACGTGGCGAAGCATGTCCTTGCGCTGGAAAGCGACTCGGGATCGGGACGCCTTTATGCGTTCAACTACAGCTCCGCCGCGGAAGGCGGCCCGTTTCTGGAGTCGATGAAGAACCTGATGGGCACGCTCGGGATCGAACATGCCGGCGGCGCAGGCGGACCTGGTCCCGATGTCGTTCCCATGGCCGGCAAGGGCGCTGCCTGGGCCTGGTTCGGGCAGGACATGACCCGGTACTTCGACCTTCATCACACGGCCGACGACACCTTCGACAAGGTGGATCGCCAGGCCATCCGGCAGAACGTCGCCGCATTTGCCGCACTGGCCTACATGGCCGCCCAATACGACGGCAGCTTCGGGTCCGCGAAGAAATGAGCATGCCGCGGGGCGAGGCCGGGCAAGCCTGCGTTGAAGGCTGCCGTCGCATCGACGGCTTCGCCCCCGATGAATGCCTGGTGTCTCCAGTTGCCGAGGGCGGCTGGCTTGGCGAGGCCGTCTCTGTTCCCCCACCCCTCCGGTTCCGCCGGGGGGCTTTTTTCATTGCGCGCGGACTGTTCCCCGATACCCGATCGTCGCCCGGCCGTTGAGTCCCCGGGCGCCGGGTCGACTGCGTACGCAGAAGCGCGCCCATCGGCCTGCCGGGCAGCCGGCTAGGACAGCCTGCCCGGACATCGCCCCAATGCATGCCGGTCGAGGTTTCGACGGCGGGTTCCAGCCAGCGCATCCACAGGTGAAATGCATGAACCAGAATTTGCAGCGCCGCCTGCTGCCGCGCCACATCACCTTCATGGCGCTGGGCATGGCCATCGGCACCGGCTTGTTCCTGGGCTCGGCCAGCACGATCCAGATGGCTGGGCCCTCGGTGCTGTTCGCCTACATGATCGGTGGCCTGATGATCTTCATCATCATGCGGGCGCTGGGCGAGATGGCGGTGCACGACCCGGTGGCCGGTTCGTTCAGTAGCTATGCGCATCGCTACCTGGGGCCGTTCGCGGGGTACGTCACCGGCTGGAACTACTGGCTGCTGATGGTTGGCGTCGGAATGGCCGAAAGCACCGGTGTCGCCATCTACATGCACCTGTGGTTCCCGGATATTCCCCAATGGGTCTGGGTGTTGGCCAGCGTGCTGATGATCGGATCGCTGAACCTGATGACGGTGCTGGTATACGGCGAGATGGAATTCTGGTTCACCATGATCAAGGTGGTGACCGTGGTGCTGATGATCCTGGGTGGAGCCGGCATGATCTGGCTGGGCTGGGGCAACGGCGGGCAGCCGATGGGTCTGGGCAACCTGTGGAGCTACGGCGGCTGGTTCCCGCACGGAGTGACGGGCATGGTGCTGGCGTTGCCGGTGGTGGTGTTCGCCTTCGGCGGCATCGAGACCGTGGGCATGGCCGCGGCCGAGGCAGCGCAGCCGGAGCGCACCATTCCGAGCGCGGTCAATTCGGTGTTGTGGCGCATCCTGATTTTCTACGTGGGCGCCTTGTTCGTGATCATGGCGATCTACCCGTGGAACCAGATCGGCACCCAGGGAAGCCCGTTCGTCACCACCTTCGACCGGCTGGGCATCGCGCATGCCGCGGGCGTGATCAACTTCGTGCTCATCACCGCGGCGTTGTCCGGCTTCAACAGCACCACCTTCAGCGGCAGCCGCATGCTTTACAGCCTGGCCACGAAGGGGCAGGCGCCGGCCGCCCTGGCCAGGGTGAGCGTGCATGGCGTGCCTGTCCGCGGCGTGCTGCTCACCCTGGCCTGCCTGCTGGTCGGCGTGGTGCTGAACTACCTGCTGCCCAGACGCATCTTCGAGATGATGATGTCCATCCTTTCGTTCAACACGGTGTGGACTTGGGCGATGGTGCTGATCGCGCACTTCAGCTTCCGCCGGCGCTCCGGTGCAGGGGCGTTTCCGCTGCGCGGTTGGCCATGGACCGGCGCCGCCTGCCTGCTGTTCCTGTTATTCGTGGTCGTGATGCTGGGTTATCGCCCGGATACACGGATAGCGCTCTACGTGGGTGGCGCGTGGGTCCTGCTGCTCACCGCCACCTATTTCACGTGGGGTCCGGGCAACCCAAGGAGGGAGCGGGAAGGGTGTTCCGCCGCGGTTTCGCCGGGGGAGGGTTGAACCAGACGACAGGCAGGGGCACGCTCCGACATCGCAGCTTGTCCGTACAACGAAAAAGGCCACCCTTGCGAGGTGGCCTAAATCGTTGAATCTATTGGTGGGCGGTACAAGGATCGAACTTGTGACACCTGCCGTGTGAAGGCAGTGCTCTACCGCTGAGCTAACCGCCCGCCGGAAGCGCGCAACTATACGGGGCGGGCGCTGTCAGGTCAACCGCGGCGGGGCACTCGCGTAGAATGCCGGCTCCCCCATCGAGCGGTTCCCGCCATGTCACACCTCATCGATCATGTCCTGCAGGCGCTGGGGCAGTTCCATTTCACGACGTGGAAGGTGGTCGGCCTTGCCGGCACGCTGCTGTTCACCGCGCGCTGGTTCGTGCAGTTCTACGCCACCCGCAAGCATCGGAAAGTGGTGGTGCCGATGATGTTCTGGTACCTGTCGGTGAGCGGAAGCGCGCTGACCCTGGCGTACTTCGTCTGGGGCAAGAACGATTCGGTGGGCATCATCCAGACGGCGTTCCCGATGCTGGTGTCGATCTACAACGTGATCGCCCACATGCGCGAGCACCGGAAGGAGACGGTGGTGCCGGGCGGCCCGGAAGAGAGCTGAGCGCTCACTCCGGGTCGTAGTCGAGGTTGGAAGCCAGCCAGCGCTCGGCTTCCTCGCGGGTCCAGCCCTTGCGCTTCGCGTAATCCTCCACCTGTTCGCGGCTGAGCCGGCCGACCACGAAGTACTGGCTGCCGGGGTGCGAGAAGTACCAGCCCGACACCGCGGCGGCGGGATACATCGAGAAGCCTTCGGTGAGTTCGATGCCGGCGTTCCTGGTGGCGTCGAGCAGGCGGAACAGCGTGGTCTTCTCGGTGTGGTCGGGGCAGGCGGGGTAGCCGGGGGCGGGGCGGATGCCCTGGTATTGCTCCGCGATCAGCGCATCGTTGTCGAGCGTTTCGTCGGGTGCGTAGCCCCAGAACTCGCGGCGCACGCGCTGGTGCATGCGCTCGGCGAAGGCTTCGGCGAGGCGGTCGGCCAGGGCCTTGAGGATGATCGATGAGTAGTCGTCGAACTCGGCGCGGAAGCGCTCCAGGTGTTCCTCGATGCCCAGGCCCGCGGTGACCGCGAAGCCGCCGATCCAGTCGGGCTTGCCGAAGGGCTTCGGCGCGATGAAATCGGCGAGGCAGAAGTCGGGGCGTTCGGCGGGCTTGTCGGCCTGCTGGCGCAGGTGGTGCAGGGTGGCGAGCGGTTGCGTGCGTGCGGCGTCGGCGTAGATCTCCACGTCGTCGCCGATGTTCGCGGCCGGCCAGAAGCCGATCACCGCGCGGGCCTTCAGCCACTTCTCGGCGACGACCTTGTCCAGCATCTTCTGCGCGTCGGCGAACAGTTCGCTGGCCTGCGCGCCGACCACCTCGTCGGTGAGGATGGCGGGGTAGTGGCCGGCGAGTTCCCAGGCCTGGAAGAACGGCGTCCAGTCGATCGTCTCGCGCAGCTCGGCGAGGCTGTAGTCGTCGAACACGGTGATGCCGGGCTTGAGCGGCTGCGGCGGTGCGTAGCTGGCCCAGTCGCAGGCGAAGCGCTGGCCGCGGGCGTGTTCCAGCGTCACCAGCTTCTTGCCGGGGCCGCGGTGCTTGTGGCGTTCGCGGATCTCGGCGTATTCGGCGCGCACCTTGGCGAGGAAGCCGTCGACCAGATCCTTCGACACCAGCGACTGCGCCACGCCCACGGCGCGCGAGGCGTCCTTCACCCACACGCAGGCGGTGCCGTAGTTCGGCTCGATCTTGATCGCGGTGTGCGCGCGCGAGGTGGTGGCGCCGCCGATCAGCAGCGGGATGGAGAAGTTCTGCCGCTTCATCTCCTTGGCGACGTGGGCCATCTCCTCCAGCGAAGGCGTGATCAGGCCGGAGACGCCGATCATGTCCGCGTTCTCCGCGATCGCGGCGTCGAGGATCTTCTGCGCCGGCACCATCACGCCGAGGTCGACCACCTCGAAGTTGTTGCAGGCGAGCACCACGCCGACGATGTTCTTGCCGATGTCGTGCACGTCGCCCTTGACCGTGGCCATCACGATCTTGCCGTTGGACTTGCCGGTGTCGCCGCTGCGCTTCTTTTCCTCGTCCATGAAGGGCAGCAGGTAGGCCACCGCCTTCTTCATCACGCGGGCGGATTTCACCACCTGGGGCAGGAACATCTTGCCGGCGCCAAACAGGTCGCCGACCACGTTCATGCCGTCCATCAACGGGCCTTCGATCACGTCCAGCGTGCGCGTGACGGTCTGGCGCACTTCCTCGGTGTCGTCCACCACGTACTGGTCGATGCCGTGCACCAGCGCGTGTTCCAGCCGCTTGCGCACCGGCAGTTCGCGCCAGGCCAGCGCGTTCGTGTTGTCCTGTTCGCGCGCGCCCTTCTTGTGCTTCTCGGCGATCTCCATCAGCCGTTCGGTGGCGTCGGCGCGGCGGTTCAGCACCACGTCTTCCACGCGTTCGCGCAACTCGGGCTCCAGTTCGTCGTAGATCGCGAGCTGGCCGGCGTTGACGATGCCCATGTCCATGCCCGCCTTGATGGCGTGGTACAGGAACACGCTGTGGATCGCCTCGCGCACGGTGTCGTTGCCGCGGAAGGAGAACGACACGTTGGAGACGCCGCCGGAGAGGTGCGACAGCGGGTAGCGCTTCTTCAGCTCCTTCGCCGCCTCGATGAAGTTCACCGCGTTGTCGGCGTGCTCCTCGATGCCGGTGGCGATGGGGAAGATGTTGGAGTCGAAGATGATGTCTTCGGGCGGGAAGCCGATCTTCTCGGTGAGCAGCCGGTAGGAGCGTTCGCAGATTTCCAGGCGGCGCGCCACGGTGTCGGCCTGGCCCTGTTCGTCGAACGCCATCACCACGGTGGCGGCGCCGTAGCGCAGGATTTTCCTGGCCTGGTCGAGGAACACCTCCTCGCCTTCCTTCAGCGAGATGGAGTTCACCACGCCCTTGCCCTGCAGGCAGCGCAGGCCGGCCTCGATCACGCTCCAGCGCGAGGAGTCGACCATCACCGGGATGCGCGCGATGTCGGGCTCGGCGGCGATCAGGTTGAGGAACTTCACCATCGCCGCCTCGGCGTCGAGCAAGCCCTCGTCCATGTTCACGTCGAGGATCTGCGCGCCGCTCTCCACCTGCTGGCGCGCGACTTCCACCGCTTCGTCGTAGCGGTCTTCCTTGATCAGCTTCTTGAACTTCGCGGAGCCGGTGACGTTGGTGCGCTCGCCCACGTTGACGAACAGCAGGTCGGGCGTGATGACCAGCGGTTCGAGGCCGGAGAGACGGGTGTGGCGGGGGGTCATGGTGACTTTTTTGTGTGGGGCATCTCTCCGCGGCGGGGGGGCGACTGAAGTGAAGAGCGGCAGTGCGCCGTGTGGCGGAGTGAAGCGTGTGCGGAAGGGATTCCCGTGCCGGCACGGCCTCTCACCCCGGCCCTCTCCCCGAAGGGGAGAGGGAGGAAGGCGGGGGTGTTCACGCGGCTTCCCGCTTTTCGCCGGGCAGCGCGCGTGGCGGGCAGTCGCGCACGGCGTCCGCGATCGCCTTGATGTGGGCCGGCGTGGTGCCGCAGCAGCCGCCGACGAGGTTGAGCAGGCCGTCGCGGGCGAAGCCGGCGATCACGCCGGCCATGTGCTCGGGCGTCTCGTCGTATTCGCCGAAGGCGTTCGGCAGGCCGGCGTTGGGGTGGGTGCTGACGCGGCTGTCGGCGATGTCGGCCAGCACCTGGATGTGCGGGCGCAGGTCGTCCGCGCCCAGCGCGCAGTTGAAGCCCACCGACAGCGGCCGCGCATGGCATACGGCGTAGTAGAACGCCTCGGCGGTCTGGCCCGAGAGCGTGCGCCCGGAGCGGTCGGTGATGGTGCCGGAGATCATCACCGGCAGGCGCGCGCCGCGTTCCACGAACAGCGTGTCGATCGCGTACAGCGCGGCCTTGGCGTTCAGGGTGTCGAAGATCGTTTCCACCATGAGGATGTCGGCGCCGCCGTCGATCAGGCCGCTGGCGGATTCGGTGTAGTTGCGCGCCAGCTCCTCGAACGTGACGTTGCGGAAGCCGGGATCGTTGACGTCGGGCGACAGCGAGGCGGTGCGGCTGGTGGGGCCGAGCACGCCGATCGCGAAGCGCGGCTTGTCGGGCGTCAGCGCGGTGAACTTGTCGCAGGCGGCGCGGGCCAGCCGGGCGCCTTCCAGGTTCAGTTCGTGCGCGAGATGCTCCAGCTTGTAGTCGGCCTGGCTGATGCGGGTGGAATTGAAGGTGTTGGTTTCCACCAGGTCGGCGCCGGCTTCGAGGTAGGCCTCGTGCACGCCGCGGATGATCGCCGGCTGGGTCAGCGTGAGCAGGTCGTTGTTGCCCTTGAGGTCGCAGCCGGGGTGGTCATGGGCATGGCCGTCGTGGTGGTGCCCGTGAGCGTGCGCACCATCGTGGCCGTGCTCGAAACGCTCGCCGCGGAAGCCGGCTTCGTCCAGCCGATGGCCTTGCAGCATGGTGCCCATGCCGCCGTCGAGGATGAGGATGCGTCGGGCGAGCGCGGCTTCGAGCAGCGCGACGCGTTCGGGGTGCAACCAGGGCAGGGTGCTCATCGGTGGTTTCTCACTTGTTCTTCTGCGCGAGCAGGCTGATGACTTCGAAATGCGGCGCCTTGCGTTCGCGGCTGATGCGGTCGCAGCTGAGCACCTGCAGGCGCGCGGCGGTCGCGCAGTCCCGCAGTTCCTCCTCGGTGAAGCCGAGGTTGCGGTGGTCGAACGGTTCCACGGCGGCGCGGTGGTCGTGCTTGCCCAGCGTCACCGCGAGCAGGCGGCCGCCGGGGCGCAGCAGGCGCGCGGCCTCGGCCACCGCCTGGGCGGGGCGCTCGGCGTAAGTGAGCGCATGCAGCATCAGCACGAGGTCGAAGCGGCGTTCGCCAAGGTCGAGCGCATGCATGTCGCCCTGGCGCACTTCGACGTTGGGGAATGCTTCCAGGCGCTTTGCGGCGGCCTCGACCACGCGATCGCTGGAATCCACGCAGACGATGGAGTGCGCGTGCGGCGCCAGCAGCTCGGCGGTGATGCCATCGCCGGAAGCGATGTCCAGCACGTCGCCGGTGCCCAGCAGCTGCAGCAGCGCGCGCGCCAGGGTCTCCCAGGTACGGCCGGGCGAGTAGTGGCGCTCCATGTCGCCGGCCACGGTATCGGCCCAGCCGGCGGCGCGGGCGCGGTTGGCGAGCACGGCGGGCAGGCGGGCGGTGTCTTCGCGCAGCAGGGCGTCGTCGATGTTCTCGCGCAGGGACGCGATCAGCGCATGCTGGTGTTCGTCGCCCTCGCTGTTGGCGCGGTAATAGGCGGAGACGCCGGCACGGCGGTCGCGCACCAGCCCGGCCTCCTTCAGCTTGGCCAGATGGGTGGACACGCGCGGCTGCGCCAGGTGCAGCACTGCGGCCAGTTCGGCCACGGTGAGCTCCTCGCCTTCGAGCAGGGCCAGCAGGCGCACCCGGGTGGGGTCGGCGAGCAGGCGCAGCACGCTGGAGGCAGTGGCGAGGTCCATGGCTATCCTTTCATCGCGATAAAGCGATGCAAAGGTAGGGCGCGGGCGCGGAATCGTCAAGGGCAAGGCGCTGTCGCCCTTGCCGCGCCGGAGTGCGAATGACGAAAGCGGCGTTCTGCTGCACCCGCACAAGGTGCTGCGGCCAACCCGGCTAAAATGAGCGGCTTTTCATCATCATTTCGTCACCGGAGTCCCCCATGGATTTCAGCTTTACCGAAGACCAGTTGTCGATCCAGTCCATTGCCCGCGACTTTGCCCAGAAGCGCATCGCGCCGGTGGCGGCGGAGCTGGATGCCCGGGGCGAGTTTCCGCTGGACAACATCCGCGAGATGGGCCAGCTCGGCCTGATGGGCATCGAGGTGCCGCACGAGTACGGTGGCGCCGGCATGGACACGGTGGGCTACGTGTTGGCGATGATCGAGATCGCCGCCGCCGACGCCGCCACCTCCACCGTGATGAGCGTGAACAACTCGCTGTTCTGCAACGGCATCCTCAAGCACGGCACCGAGGCGCAGAAGCAGAAGTACGTGCGCGCGATCGCACAGGGCGAGGCGATCGGCGCCTATGCGCTCACCGAGCCGCAGTCCGGTTCCGATGCCTCGGCCATGCACACGCGGGCCTCGAAGAACGCGGACGGCGACTGGGTGATCAACGGCAAGAAGAGCTGGATCACCTCCGGCCCGGTGTGCCGCTACATCGTGCTGTTCGCGATCACCACGCCGGGCATCGGCGCCAAGGGCGTGTCCGCGTTCGTCATCGACACGCAGAAGCCGGGCTTCCACGCCGGCAAGACCGAACCCAAGCTGGGCATCCGCGCCTCGGCCACCTGCGAGATCGAGTTCACCGACTACGTGTGCCCGAAGGACGACCTGCTGGGCCAGGAAGGCAAGGGCTTCTCCATCGCGATGGGCGTGCTCGACGCGGGCCGCATCGGCATCGCCTCGCAGGCGGTGGGCCTTGCCCGCGCCGCGTACGAGGCCACGCTGCAGTGGGCGCGCGACCGCAAGGCCTTCGGCCACCCCATCGGCAGCTTCCAGATGACCCAGGCGAAGATCGCCGACATGAAGTGCAAGCTCGACGCCGCCACCCTGCTCACGCTGCGCGCGGCCTGGGCCAAGGGCGAGGCCGAGAAAAACGGCGGCCGCTTCGGTACCGAGGCCTCCGTTGCCAAGCTGGTCGCCTCCGAGGCGGCGATGTGGATCGCCCACCAGGCCGTGCAGATCCACGGCGGCATGGGCTACTCCAAGGAAATGCCGCTGGAGCGCTACTTCCGCGACGCCAAGATCACCGAGATCTACGAAGGCACCAGCGAGATCCAGCGCATCGTGATCGCGCGCAACGAGACCGGCCTGCGCTGAGCCGGCGGCCGGGGCGCCCAAGCAAAAAGGCCGGGATCCTTGCGGATCCCGGCCTCGTTTCCAGAGTCTGGATGTTGCTCAGAACTTCTGGATGTAACGCACGTAGAAGTAACGGTCGATGTCCAGCGCCGGGTCGTAGTACGAGGCGCTGCTGTTGGTCACCGTGTAGGTGATCGGGCGCTTCTTGTTGAACACGTTGTTCACGCCGACCTGGACGTTGGCGTTCCACGGGGTGTCGTAGCGGAACTGCACGTCGTGGAACACGATCGCACCCTTGCGGTTGGCACCGGTGCCCCAGTTCTTGCCCTCGTAGTTCGGCTGGTTGCACTCGACGTCCGCTTCCCAGCATTGGTCGCGGAACGCGCCGTAGTAGCGCAGGCCCCAGGATGCGCCGAAGTCGCCCATCGACCAGTCCACGCCCGCGTTGATGCGCCAGCGCGGCAGGCTCCAGGTGCCGGCATAGCCCACGACGTCGGCGTCAGACGAGCTCTGGGTGTTGTAGGCGCTCAGGTAGTTCGCATCGAAGTTGACGCCGAACTTGCCATAGCCGAACTCCGGCAGGCGGTAGTGCGCGCCGAAGTCCCAGCCTTCCGTGGACAGCATGCCGGTGTTGATGTTGCCGCGGTTCAGGCCAACCACCTGGCCCGTGCCCGGGTCGCGACCGAACTGGCTGCAGAAGGTGGTGGAATTCGCCAGGTAGCACTGGTTGAGCACGTAGTTGGCGCTGATGGACGTGATCACGTTGGTGATCTTGATGTTGTACCAGTCGGCGTTCAGGTCCAGCCCCGGCACCCACTGCGGGCTGTACACGATGCCCGCGGTCTTGCTGACGCTCTTTTCCGGGGTCAGGTCAGCATTGCCCACGCCCGAGTTGAACGCCGTGGTGCCCTGCTGGTCGCGCGCGGTGACCGGCAGGCCGGTCGTGCCGATCTGGCGGAAGTTCGCGGGCAGGCCCTGGGCCGCGCACTTCGCGGCCACGCCGGCATCGGTCGCTGCCGCACCGAAGCGCGTGTCGCACGGGTCGGTGTAGTAGTCGAACGTCTGCGAGCCGCCGCCGGAAACGTCGTCCAGGGTCGGGGCGCGGAAACCTTCCGCATAGGTGCCGCGAACCAGCAGGTCGCTGATCGGCTTCCACTGGAAGCTGTACTTGTTGTTGGTGGTGCTGCCGAAGTTGCTGTAGTGCGAATAACGGCTGGCGACGTCGATCGACAGCAGCTTCGCGCCCGGCAGGTCCTTCAACAGGGGAACGTTGAGCTCCACGTACCCTTCGTTGATGGTGTAGTTGCCGTAGGTGGCGCCGGCGGCCAGGTCGGTGGTCTTGCCGGAGCTGGCGAGCTGGTCGGGAATGGCGAAACCGCTGACCTTGCGATGCTCGTAACCTGCGGCGAAGCCGACCTCGCCCGCGGGCAGGTCGAACAGGCCACCGGTGATGTTGGCGGTGTATTCCTTGGAGATGCTCTGCAGCGTGGCCTGGCTAAGGCTGTTGATGTACTTGAGTGCTTCCGGCGTGGAGGCCGACGGGCCGCCGAGGATGTCGAACGGCACGCACGAGCTGAACGCGATCGGGTTGGCCGCGGTCCCGCACTGCACCTGGCCGGCGGAGTTCAGGAACGAGGGGCCCAGCGCCTGCTTCAGGTTCAGCAGGTTGAGGTTGCCCGAGCCGTACTCGACCACGTCGTACTTGTTGTAATTGGTGCCGACGTCCCAGTTCCAGGTCCGGCTGCCCACCTCGAAGTAGCCTTCGAAACCGGCGTCGAAGTGGTACGACTTGACGTTGTTCTTGGTGACGCGGGGCAGTTCGGTGATGCGACGGGCAAAGTACAGGTCCTGGCCGAGCGGGTTGTAGTAGCTCCCGCCGCTGAGATAGACCGGATTGGTGGCCTGGGTCAGGCTGTTCAGCGGGTAACCTGCCACCTGACGGGTATTGTCGCGCTCGGCGTACATGCCGGTCGCGCGGAACGTGACGTACTGGTTGATGTCGTAGCGACCGGTGGTGAAGATGGACTTCAGCTCGTTGGGGCCGGCCATCTGCATCTGCTGGGTGGGGTTGTACAGATCGTCGATGGTTTGCCCGGTGTGGTAGTTGGCGGGGTCGCGCGAATCCGCACCGACGCCCACGCCGTTCCACGTACCGGTGTGGTTGATGACGTGACGGGGGCCGGTCCCGCCGCCCGTGGCATTGAGCAACTGGTAGTAGCCCCAGGGGCTGGTGCCGCTCAGGCCGTCCTCGGCGTGGTTCGGGCCGTAGGTATAGCTGGTGGCGTTGCGCTTCTTCGCCCAGACGGCGCCTTCCTTGGTGTAGTTGGCGCCGAACACCAGCGAGGCCTTGTCGTTGCCGCCGCCCAGGGTGAACGAATAGGCGTCCTTGGTGCCGTCACCCTGCTGGTTCTGGCCGTAGTAGGCCGAGGCTTCGGCGCCTTCATAGCGGTCTTTCAGGATGATGTTGACGACGCCCGCGATGGCATCGGAGCCGTAGAGCGAGGACGCGCCGTCCTTCAGGATGTCGATGCGCTCGATCAGCGCCGACGGGATCGTGGACAGGTCGGTGAAGCCGGCCAGGCTGGTGGCCCAGCGCTTGCCGTTGACCAGCACCAGGGTGCGCTGCTCGCCCAGGTTGCGGATGTTGATGTACTGGCCGCCCTGCTCGGGGTTGGAGGTGAGCACGCCCGCCTTGCTGAAGGTCTGGGAGCCGGCCACCGTGAGGTTGGCCAGGATGTCGCCGACGCTGACCAGGCCGGTCTTCTGGATGTCGGCCTGGGTCACGGTGAACACCGGCTGGGCGGTTTCCACGTCCACGCTGTGGATGCGCGAGCCGGTGACCGTCACGGCCGAAAGTTCCTTGGCCTTGGTCTGGCTCGGCGCCTGGTCGCTCTGGGCGTCCTGGGCGAAGGCGGCGACGCTGAACAGGCCGATGCTCAGGCCCAGGCTGGCGGCCAGGGCAGTGCGGCGGAAGCGGAACAACTTGGTGTTGTGTGGATGCATGATTCGTAACTCCCCGTTCTCGATGTGGACCAGATCGCTCCGGGCCGGTTGAAACAAGGCCTTGGCGCAATGCACGTCGCCGGGCCGCTTCCTCGCGGCAGCCAGGGGGTACCCGGCTGCCCGATTCCCGCGATCAGGCCTTGGTTATTGCTGAGCGATGTGTGAGGTTTTACGAACGTAGCGTAAGAATTACCGTACGTCAACGTTTTTATAACATGCCACAGATGAAAGTTTTTCTTTCTTATCATGGACATCGCGCTTCAAGATCGAGAAACTTGCGAAGTATCCGTAAGCTATGGCGACACAGATAAAAGGCCCCGACCTGGGGTCGGGGCCTTTTGTGTGTCGCTTGAGGAGCGGCTATGAGCTCTGCTTCGCTCCCATCCCGGGCCGGCTAGGGCCTGGGATTGGAGTCGAACGGCTGCATGCCCGTGCCGGTGGCCGGATGGGCCTTGCCGTCGCCGTCCAGCTTGTCGCCCAGCAGGCGCCGCACCACGATGTAGAACACCGGGATCAGCAGCACGCCGAGGAAGGTGGCGAACAGCATGCCGCCGATCACGCCGGTGCCGATGCCGTGGCGTGAATTCGCGCCCGCGCCGGTGGAGACGAACAGCGGGAACACGCCCAGGATGAAGGCCAGCGAGGTCATCAGGATGGGGCGCAGTCGCAGGCGGGCCGCGTCGATGGTGGCCTCGCGCAGCGTGCGCCCGGCCTGCTGCTCGGCCACCGCGAATTCCACGATCAGGATCGCGTTCTTCGCGGCCAGGCCGATCACCGTGACCAGGCCGATCTTGAAGAAGATGTCGTCGGGCAGCCCGCGCAGCATGGTGAACACCACCACACCCAGCAGGCCCAGCGGCACCACCAGCAACACCGACACCGGGATCGACCAGCTCTCGTACAGCGCGGCCAGCGCCAGGAACACGATGAAGATGGACAGCACCATCAGCAGCGTGGCGGCGTTGCCGGAGAGGATTTCCTGGTAGGACTGGCCGGTCCAGTCGTAGCCGTAGCCCTTGGGCAGATCGTTGGTGACGATCTTCTGCATCTCGTTCATCGCCTCGCCCGAGGCGCGGCCCGGGGCCGGCGAGCCCACGATTTCCACCGCGGAGTAGCCGTTGTAGCGGGTCAGCGCGGGCGAACCCATGGCCCACTTCGGGTGCACCACGTTGGAGAGCGGGATCATCGCCGACGTGCCGTCGCCGTTCTTCTGCGTGCTGCTGGGCGAGAAGAAATGCTGCAGCGCGCTGGGACCCATGCGGTAGGGCGCATCGGCCTGCATGATCACGCGCTTCACGCGGCCGCCGTAGGTGAAGTCGTTCACGTACACCGGCGCCAGCATCAGGCTGACCGCGTTGTACACGTCGCTGACCGACAGGCCCATGGACTGCGCCTGCACGCGATCCACGTCCAGGTTCAGCTGCGGCGAATCCTCCAGCGAGTTCGGGCGCACGCCGGTGAGCACCGGGTCCTGGCTGGCCTTGCCGAGCAGCATGTTGCGCGCCTGGGTAAGCGCGTCGCGGCCCAGGCCGGCGCGATCCTGCAGGTACATGTCGAAGCCGCCGAACTGGCCCAGGCCCTGCACGGTGGGGATGTTCGCCACGAAGATGCGCGCATCGTGGATCTGGAACAGCTGCATGTTCGCGCGCTGGATGAACTCCATGGCGGTGACGTCGCGCTTGGCCCAGTCCTTCAGCTTGATGAAGGCCATGCCGGCATTCTCGCCGGAGCCGATGAAGCTGAAGCCGGTCACCTGCAGCACGCCTTCCACCGCCGGGTCCTTGCCCAGGATGGTGCGCATCTGCGCCATCACCTCGTTCGTGCGCTGCTTGGTGGCGCCCGGCGGCAACTGGATGACGGACAGTGCGTAGCCCTGGTCCTCCTCGGGCAGGAAGCTGCCGGGCAGGCGGGTGTAGAGGAAGCCGGCGAGGATCGCCACCAGCACGAACACCATCATCCAGCGCGGCGCATGCTTCACCGCGCTGCCGACGTGGCCGGTATAGGTCTTCGTGGTCCACTCGAAGAAGTCGTTGAACTTGCGGAAGACGATGTTCTTCTTCTTGTGGTGCTCCGGCTGCAGGAAGCTGGCGCACAGCGCCGGCGTGAACGACAGCGCGAGGAAGGCCGAGAACAGCATCGACACCGCGATCGTCAGCGCGAACTGCTTGTAGATGATGCCCGAGGCGCCCGGCTGCAGCGCCGAGGGTACGAACACCGCCGCCAGCACCACGGTGATCGCCACCACCGCGCCGGTGATCTGGCCCATCGCCTTGCGCGTGGCCTCCTTCGGCGGGAGGTTCTCCTCGGTCATGATGCGTTCGACGTTCTCGATCACCACGATCGCGTCGTCCACCACGATGCCGATGGCCAGCACCATGCCGAACAGGGTGAGCTGGTTGATCGTGAAGCCCAGTACCAGCATGCCCAGGAAGGTGCCGAGCAGGGCGACCGGGATCACCAGGGTGGGGATGACGGTGGCGCGGAAGTTCTGCAGGAACAGCAGCATCACCAGGAACACCAGGACGATCGCCTCGATCAGCGTCTGCACCACCTCGTTGATGGAGATGTGCACGAACGTGGTGCTGTCGTACGGGCTGAACCAGCTGACGCCGGGCGGGAAGCTGGGAGCGAGTTCGTCCATCTTCGCGCGCACCGCGGTGGACACGTCCAGCGCGTTCGCGCCGGGCAGCAGCATGATCGCGAACGCGCCGATCGGCTTGCCGTCCCACATGGTGTCGAAACCGTAGTTGCCGGGGCCGAAGCTGATCCTCGCCACGTCGCCCAGCTTGACGGTGGTGCCGTCCGGGTTCGCGCGCAGGATGATGTTCGCGAACTGCTCCGGCGTGGTGAAGCGGCCCTCGGTGGACACCGTGGCGGTGAGGCCCTGGCCCGGAATCGCCGGATCGGCGCCCAGCGAGCCGGCGGCAAATTGCACGTTCTGCCCCTGGATGGCGGCCATCACCTGGGTCGCCGACAGGTTGTAGCCCTGCAGCTTGTCCGGGTTCAGCCAGATGCGCATCGCGTATTCGGCGCCGAACTGCTGGGTGCTGCCCACGCCGGGCACGCGCGAGATCTGGTCCAGCACCTGCGAGCCGACGATGTCGTTGAGGCGGTCGCGGTCGATGTTCGGGTTGTCCGACCTCAGCGCGATCACCATCAGGAAGCCGGCGTTGGCCTTCGCCACCACCACGCCCTGCTGGGTCACTTCGCTGGGCAGGCGCGGCGTGGCCAGCGCCACCTTGTTCTGCACCTGCACCTGGGCGATGTCCGGGTCGGTGCCCGTCTCGAAGGTCAGCGTGATCTGCGCGCGGCCGTTGGCGCTCGAGGACGAGCTGAAGTACAGCAGGTGGTCGATGCCGGTGAGCTGCTGCTCGATCACCTGGGTGACGGTCTTCTCGGTGGTGTCCGCGCTGGCGCCGGGGTAGGTGGCGCTCACGGTGACCTGCGGCGGCGCGATGTTCGGATACGACTCCACGCCCAGGTTGAGGATCGCGAGGATGCCGCCCAGCGAGATCAGGATGGCCACCACCCACGCGAAGATCGGGCGGTCAATGAAGAAACTCGGCATGATCGGACTCCGTTACTTGCCGCTGGCCGGCTTGGCGGCCGGGGCGGTGCCGCCTGCGGCGGCTTGCGGCTGCCACGGCGACGCCTTGGCGGGGCCGTCCTCATGCACGTTCTGCACGCCGGACACCACCACCTGGTCGCCGGCGGAGAGGCCGCTGGTGATCACCCAGTTGCTGCCGCTCATGCTGGCCGCGGTGACGTCGTGGCGCTTGGTCTTGCCGTCCGCACCCACCACGAACACGTAGGCGCCCACGGTATCGCGCAGCACGCCCTGCTGCGGGATCAGGAACACCTTGTGCTGCTCGCCCAGCTTCGCCTTGAGCGTCACGTACATGCCGGGCAGCAGGCTGTGCCCGGGATTGGGGATCTGCGCGCGCAGGTTCATCGCGCCGGTGGACGGGTCCACCGTGGCCCCGGTGAAATCCAGCGTGCCCGGTTCCGCGTAGGTGCTGCCGTCGGGCAGCGTCACCTGCACGCTGGCCTGGTTCGCCCCGGCCAGGGTCACGCCGCCGCTGGTCTGCGCCTGGCGCAACTGCTCCATGTCCGCGACGCTCATGGTGAAGTTCACGTACAGCGGATCGATCTGGTCCACCGTGGTGAGCAGGGTGGCGGTGCCGTTGCCCACCAGCGCGCCCTCGGTCACCTGCTGCTGGCCGGCGCGGCCGTCGATCGGCGAAGTGACGCTGGCGTAGTCCAGGTTGATGCGGGCGGTCTGCACGTTGGCGCGCGCCGCCTGCACCGCGGCGGCGGCGGTGCGCTCGGTGGCCAGGGCGTTGTCGAGGTCGGACTTGGAGATGTAGCCCTTGGGCGCGAGGTCGCGCGAACGCTGCGCGTTGACCTTGGCGTTGGTGTAGGTGGCCTGCGCCTGCGCCTGCGCGGCCTGCGCCGCGGCGAGGGCCGCCTGCAGCGGGGCCGGGTCGATCTGGAACAGCAACTGCCCCTTCTTGACGTCGGTGCCCTCGGTGTAATTGCGCTTCAGCAGCACGCCAGCCACGCGGGCGCGCACGTCGGCGCTGCGGAAGGACGACAGGCGCCCGACCAGGTCCCGGGTCAGCGGCTCGCTCTGCGGCTGCGCGGTGACCACGCCCACCTCGGGCGGCGGCATTTGCGGTGGGCCTTGCTCCTTCTTGCCGCAGGCGGTCAGGGCCAGCAGGCCGAGGCACAACGCAGGTGCGCGCAGGAACGGGGATTTCATGGGGACTCCGGAGCGTGCTGATCGTGAAAAGGGGCTGTCGCGATGGGGTTGCAGCCTGCGCCAGAGCATGGCGGCGCAGCCATTGCATGTCGTGTGTCAGAAGTCGGGCGCTTGCCTGCGTTCCGCGTGGGGAGTGGGCGAACGGACCGCTACTATACCGTACAGTTCACAATTTAGAAGACCTTGCCGATGGATGGGTTTTGTGAGCAATCCGGCCGGCTTGCACCACGGCCAGGGGCGGGACGAGCCGACGGGCGCCACGCAGCGGCATCCGGGTACGCGGGCAGGGCACCAAGGCTTCGGCGCGGACCGCACCGATTGCATGCGATGGGGTGTTCTTCAAGCGTGACGAAAGCGTGCAGGCGCGACGGCTGCGCACGTCACGCGAATGCATGGAACGAGGCATTTCATGACGCTATGCACAAGGCGTCGCGGTGGATTCACCCTGACGCGCAGCGTATCCTTTCGGGGCTTTGCAGCGACACTTTCGTTCCCACTACCAGTAGATGCCATGAATGCCATTCGTGCAGCCCATGAAGTTCCGCTTCAGTCCGCCGTGCTCGAGGCTCTGAAGCAAGCCGGATTCCCCACCCAGCGCCTTGATGAGGCGCAATTTTTTATCGGCGCCTTCTTCGCGCGGGTAACGGAGGGCGACCGCGGTCTGCACACGCCGGAGCAATGGGCCGCCCTGGTGGGCGGCCTGCTGGACTTCATGCAGCAGCGCGCACCGGGGGCCGCCGCCGTACGCGTGCTGAACCCCGAGACCGGCCACGCCGGCCACGGCTGGCTGCAGATCGTCACCGACGACATGCCGTTCCTGATCGACACCGTGAGCATGGCCGTCGCCGGGCGCCTGCAGATCCACGCGGTGATCCATCCGGTGCTGACCGTGCAGCGCGATGCCGGCGGCAAGCTGCTGGCGCTGGGCGGCGATGCCGGCGCGGCCGAATCCATCATGCATTTCGAGGTCGACCGCGTGGCCGATGCGGCCGAGCAGGCGCAACTGGTCGCCTGGGTCGAGGCCGCGCTGGACGACGTGCGCGCCGCGGTGGGCGACTGGGCCGCGATGCGCGACAAGGCGCTGGCGATCGCCGACGACATGTCGCAGCGCAAGCCGGTGCTGGATGAGGCCTCCGCGCGCGAGGCGGGCGACTTCCTGCGCTGGGTCGCCGCGGACAACTTCACGTTCTTCGGCTATCGCGAGTACGAGGTGGTCGACGCCGCCGGCGACAGCGTGCTGCGCGCGATCGACAACTCGGGCCTGGGCATCCTGCGCAAGAACGAGCAGTCGATGGCGCCGCGCTCGCTGAAGACGCTGGCGGCCTCCGAGTTGCCGCAGTCCGGCTCGGTCGACGCGATCATCCTGACCAAGACCAATGCGCGCTCGCGCATCCATCGCCCGGGCTACATGGATTACATCGGCGTGCTCAGGTTCGGCGCCGACGGTCGCGCCGCGTCGGAGCAGCGCTTCCTCGGCATGTTCACCTCCAGCGCCTACATGGCGCGCCCGCAGGACGTGCCGCTGCTGCGGCACAAGGTGGAAGCGGTGCTCGCCCGTTCGGGCCTCAAGCGCGACTCGTATTCCGGCAAGGCGCTGCGCCACATCCTGGAGACGCTGCCGCGCGAGGAACTGCTGCAGAGCAGCGAGGACGAACTGTCCGTCATCGCCAGCGGCATCCTGGAACTGCGCCAGCGCGCGCACACCCGCCTGTTCATGCGCCGCGACCGTTACGGCCGCTTCTTCGCCTGCCAGGTGTTCGTGCCGCGCGACCGCTTCAACACCTCGGTGCGCGAACGCATCGAGGCGCTGCTGGGCGAGGCGCTGCATGCCGAGCAGATCGATTCCTCCGTGTTGATGGGCGAAGCCGCGCTGGCGCGCCTGTACATCGTGCTGCGGCCGAAGATCGGCGACCAGCCCGAGTACGACCTGGCCGCGCTGGAACACGGCGTGACGACCATCGTGCGCAACTGGCAGGACGAGGTGCGCGACGCGCTGGTGAAGCAGCGCGGCGAGCACGAGGGCGTGGTGCTGGCGAACCGTTACCTGCGCGCGCTGCCGCCTGGCTACGTCGACGACGTGAGCCCCGCGGTGGCCGCCGAGGACGTGCACCAGCTGGCGCAGCTGGAAGGCGACAACGCGCTGCGCATGTCGTTCTACCACCCGCCCAAGGCGCCGGAGACGCTGCGCTTCAAGGTCTACCGTTCCGGCGGCGACATCGCGCTGTCCGAGGTGCTGCCGCAGCTGGAGAACCTGGGCCTGCGCGTGCTCACCGAGCACGTCTACGAGATTCCCGGCGACAGCGTGCCGCTGTCGATCCAGGATTTCGAGGTGCAGCCGGCGGCCAAGCTCACCTTCGGCGTGGAGCAGGTCGGTTCGCTGTTCGAACATGCGTTCGAGCAGATCTGGCGCGGCAACGCCGAGAACGACGGCTTCAACCGCCTGGTGCTGGGCGCGAAGCTGAGCTGGCGCCAGATCGCCATGCTGCGCGGCTACTGCAAGTACCTGCTGCAGGCCGGCAGCACGTTCTCGCAGTCGTACATGGAGGACACGCTGAACCGCTATCCGGCGATCGCCGGGCTGCTGGTCGAGCTGTTCCTGGCCAAGTTCGACCCGCGCCGCGAATCGCTGTCGGCCGACGAGCGCAAGGTCGCCGGCGAGCTGCTGCACGGCGAGATGTCGGCGCTGATCCCGGCAAACGTGCAGGCCGCGAATCCGGCACTGGTCGACAGCCTCGCCGCCGCGCTGGCGCAGCCGCGCGCGGAGCAGGTCAAGGTGCTGGAGGGCGCGATCAACGTGCTGCTGGAGAACGTCGCCAGCCTCGACGAGGACCGCATCCTGCGCAGCTTCGTGGCGGTGATCCACGCCACGCTGCGCACCAGCTTCTTCCAGCAGTGGAACGGCGCGTACCGCGACTACATCAGCTTCAAGCTGGACTCGCACGCCGTGCCCGACCTGCCCAAGCCGGTGCCGTACCGCGAGATCTGGGTGTGCGCGCCACGCGTGGAAGGCATCCACCTGCGCTTCGGCCCGGTGGCGCGCGGCGGCCTGCGCTGGTCCGACCGCCGCGAGGATTTCCGCACCGAAGTGCTGGGCCTGGTGAAGGCGCAGATGGTGAAGAACACCGTGATCGTGCCGGTGGGCTCCAAGGGCGGCTTCTTCGTCAAGAAGTCGCCGGTCGCCGGCGACCGCGACGCGGTGCTGGCCGAGGGCATCGCCTGCTACAAGCTGTTCATCAACGGCCTGCTGGACATCACCGACAACCTGGTCGAGGGCAAGGTGGCGAACCCGCACGACGTGGTGCGCCACGACGCCGACGATCCCTACCTGGTGGTGGCCGCCGACAAGGGCACCGCGAAGTTCTCCGACATCGCGAACGCGATCTCGATCGAACACGGCTACTGGCTGGGCGACGCGTTCGCCTCCGGCGGCTCCAACGGCTACGACCACAAGGGCATGGGCATCACCGCGCGCGGCGCGTGGGAATCGGTGAAGCGCCACTTCCGCGCGTTGGGCCGCGACAGCCAGAGCGAGGACTTCACCTGCGTGGGCATCGGCGACATGTCCGGCGACGTGTTCGGCAACGGCATGCTGCTCTCGAAGCACATCCGCCTGGTCGTCGCGTTCGACCACCGCCACGTGTTCATCGACCCGAACCCGGATGCGGCGCGTTCCTTCGCGGAGCGCGAGCGCATGTTCAAGCTGCCGGGCTCCAGCTGGGACGACTACGACAAGTCGCTGATCTCCGCCGGCGGCGGCGTGTGGCCGCGCTCGGCGAAGTCGATACCGGTGTCGCCGGAAGCGCGCGCCGTGCTTGGCCTCAAGCCCGAAGTCACCCAGTTGGCGCCGAACGAGCTGCTCAACGCCGCGCTCAAGGCGCCGGTGGACCTGCTGTGGAACGGCGGCATCGGCACCTACGTCAAGGCCAGCAGCGAAACCCATGCCGACGCGCGCGACCGCGCCAACAACGGCCTGCGCGTGGACGGCGGCGAGCTGCGCTGCCGGATCGTGGGCGAGGGCGGCAACCTCGGCATGACCCAGAAGGGCCGCATCGAGGCGGCGCACAAGGGCGTGCTGCTGAACACCGACTTCATCGACAACTCCGCCGGCGTGGACACCTCGGACCACGAGGTGAACATCAAGATCCTGCTCAACGACGCCGTGCAGCGCGGCGAACTGGGCGAGGCGGACCGCAACAAGCAGCTCGCCGCGATGACCGACGAGGTCGCCCAGCTGGTGCTGTGGGACAACTATCGCCAGAACCAGGCGATCACCCTGATGGAGCACCAGTCGGTGAAGCGCATCGGCTCGATGGCGCACTTCATCCGCACGCTGGAGGCCGAAGGCCAGCTCGACCGCCAGGTGGAGAACCTGCCCAGCGAGGCGGAGCTGACCGAGCGCAAGACCCGCAACCAGGGCCTGACCCGGCCGGAGCTGGCGGTGCTGCTGTCCTACGACAAGATCCGCCTGTTCCAGCAGTTGCTGGATTCCGACGTGCCGGAAGACCCGTACCTGTCCAAGGAACTGGTGCGCTACTTCCCCGCGCCGCTGCACGAGAAGTATGCCGAACACATGCAGCGCCACCGCCTGAAGCGCGAGATCATCGCCACCGCGGTGACCAACTCCACGATCAACCGCATGGGCGCCACCTTCATGATGCGCATGCAGGAGGACACCGGCAAAGGGCCGGCGGCGATCGCCAAGGCCTATACCGCCGCCCGCGAGATCCTCGATGCGCGCGAGCTGTGGGCCGAGATCGAGGCGCTGGACAGCAAGGTGGCCGAAGGCACCCAGGTCGATGCGGTGATGCAGATCTGGTCGCTGCTGCGCCACATGACCCGCTGGCTGCTCAATCGCCCCGGCGGCACGCTGGAGATCGCCGCCAACGTCGAGCGCTACCAGGCCGACGTGAGCGCGTTGCGCAGGGCGCTGCCGGAGGTGCTCACCACCACCGGCAAGGCCGACTTCGCCAGCAGCCAGGAAAAGTGGGAAGGCCTGGGCCTGCCCGCCGAGCTGGCAGTGCGGCTGGCGCGCCTGTCGGAACTGCGCGCCGCGCTGGACATGGTGGAAGTGGCGCAGCAGGCCGGCCAGCCGGTGGAGAAGGTCGCCGGCGTGTTCTACGAGCTGGGCGAAGCTCTGGATCTGGAATGGCTGCGCGGCCAGATCGAGGCGCTGCCGGTGGAAGGCCACTGGCACGCCCAGGCGCGCGGCTCGCTGCTGGACGAGCTCAACCACCAGCACCGCGCGCTGGCGCAGCAGGTGCTGAAGCTGGACGGCGGCGGCAAGGATGTCTCGCCGGTGCAGGCGTGGCTGCGTCGCGACGACGCCACCCTGCAGCACACCCGCGGCATGCTGGCCGAGATCCTCACCCAGAACGCCGACTACCCGATCGCCTCGGTCGCGGTACGCCGGCTGGCCCAGCTCGCGCAGGTGCCGGTGGGTTGAGGGCCGGGATTCGGGATTGGGGATACGGAATTCGTAAAAGCAGGGCACGCGGGCTTTGAAGGCCGCGTGCCTTGCGGGGATGAAGGAAGAGCCGAGACTCCACTCTTCCGAATCCCCAATCCCGTCTCCCCAATCCCGGCCCTACCGCTTGCGTTGCCGCGTGTCTTGCCGGGATGATCGGCGAGGCCGGACGCCGGCTCTTACAAATCCCGAATCCCGAATCCCGAATCCCCAATCCCCGCCCCCATGCGCTTCGCCTTTGTCGCCAGTGACACCAGCGTCGCCCAGCAGGCGCGGCGCAAGCTCGTGGAGCGGTACGGCGACGTGCCGGCGGCGGAGGCGGAACTGATCGTGGCGCTGGGCGGCGACGGCTTCATGCTGCGCACCCTGCATGCGCATCTCGCGCTGGGCGTGCCGGTGTACGGCATGAAACTCGGCCGCGTCGGCTTCCTGATGAACAAGCACCGGCTGGACGGCCTGCCCGAACGCGTGGCCCGCGCGCATGCGGCCGAGCTGTTCCCGCTGGAGATGCTCGCCACCGACACGGACGGCGAGCCACGCCGCGCGCTGGCCTTCAACGAGGTGTCGCTGCTGCGCCAGAGCAACCAGGCGGCGCACGTCGAGGTGAAACTCAACGAGGCGGTGAAGCTGCCGAACCTGATCTGCGACGGCGTGATGGTGGCCACGCCGGCCGGCTCCACCGCCTACAACCTCTCCGCGCACGGGCCCATCCTGCCGCTGGACGCGAACGTGCTGGCGCTCACCCCGATCAGCCCGTTCCGCCCGCGTCGCTGGCGCGGCGCCATCCTGCCGCACCGCACCGAGGTCAGCCTGCGCGTGCTCGATCCCGGCAAGCGTCCGGTCAGCGCCACCGCCGATTTCCTGGAAGTACGCAACGTGCGCGACGTGGTGGTGCGCCAGGCCGAAGGGCAGGGCGTGCGCCTGCTGTTCGACCCCGAGCACAACCTCGAACAGCGCATCCTCGACGAACAATTCGCCGCCGACTGACCCGGCTTTCTCCCTCTCCCCTTCGCGGGGAGGATCGGGGTGTGCGCGTTGCTTGTCCCCCCCTCTCCCCTCCGGGGAAGATCGGAGTGTGCGCGTTGCCTGTCTCCCTCTCCCCTCCGGGGAAGATCGGAGTGTGCGCGTTGCTTGTCTCCCTCTCCCCTCCGGGGAGAGGGCCGGGGTGAGGGGCCGCCCTGCACGGAAGACACGTTGCGCGCGGTAGCTTCCGACCCCGGCCATCCATCCTGGCCATCGCACACAACGCGCCCACTGCGGCAACCCCGCCTCACCCCACACCCCCGCCATGCGCTAGATTGGCCGCATGCCTGCCCACGATCCTTCCTCCGCCAACGACAACCGCCTCGTGGTGGCGATCTCCTCGCGCGCCCTGTTCGACCTCGGCAACAGCCACGCGCTGTTCGAGCGCGAGGGCCTGGACGCCTACCGCAACTTCCAGATCGAGCACGAGAACGAGATCCTGCAGCCGGGCGTGGCGTTCCCGCTGGTGCAGAAGCTGCTGGACCTCAACAAGCTGGCGGGCGACGTGCCGCCGGTGGAGGTGATCCTGCTGTCGCGCAATTCCGGCGACACCGGCCTGCGCATCTTCAACGCGATCCAGCACCACGGCCTGCAGATCAGCCGCGCGGCGTTCACCAGCGGCGCGCCCACCTCCGACTACATCGCGCCGTTCAAGGCCGACCTGTTCCTGTCCGCCAACGCCGAGGACGTGGCGCGCGCGCTCAAGGCCGGCGTGGCCGCGGCCACCATCCTGCCCAGCGTGGCGCCGCCGCGGATGAGCGAGCAGTTGCGCATCGCCTTCGACGGCGACGCGGTGATCTTCGGCGACGAAGGCGAGCGCGTGTCGCGCGAGGAAGGACTGGAAGCGTTCCACCGCAACGAGACCGAACATGCGGACGAACCGCTGTCGGTCGGCCCGTTCCGCGGCTTCCTCACCGCGTTGCATCGGCTGCAGGCGGCGTTCCCCGCCGAGAACTCGCCGATCCGCACCGCCCTGGTCACCGCGCGTTCCGCGCCGGCGCACAAGCGAGTTATCCTCACCCTGCGCCGCTGGGGCGTGCGTATCGACGAGGCGCTGTTCCTCGGCGGCCGCGACAAGGGCCCCTTCCTCGATGCCTTCGGCGCCGACATTTTCTTCGACGACTCGCCGGCCAACGTGGAGTCCGCGCGCAGGCACGTCGCCACGGGGCACGTGCCGCACGGCGTGAGCAACCGCTGACTCAGGGCACCGGGTGGCCCTTGCCGGCCGTCCAGATCGCGTACCAGTCCTCCGCGTCCAGCCGCAGGTCCAGCGCGGCGACCGCTTCGCGCAGGCCGTCGATGCGGCCGGTGCCGGTGATCGGATGCGGCCGCGACGGGTGGCGCAGGATCCAGGCGTAGGCCAGCGTGGCGATGGTTGTGCCCAGGCGTGCGGCGATCGTCGCCATTTCGCTGCGCACGCGCAGCGCCTGCGGGTCGTCGCCGCAGAACAGGCGGCCGCCGCCCAGCGGCGACCAGATCATCGGGCGCAGGCCCAGTTGCTGGGCCTGGTCCAGCGTGCCGTCGTCCAGCGCGTCCAGGTGCAGCGGCGACAGCTCGACCTGGTTCGTGGCGAGGGGATGGTGCCGGTGCAGCAGGGCGAACTGGCTGGCGGTGTGGTTGGATACGCCCCAGTGCGCCACCTTGCCTTCGCCGGTGAGCGCGGCGAAGGTGTCCGCCAGCGCGGCGGCGTCCATCAGGTAGTCGGGGCGGTGGATCAGCACCAGGTCCAGCTGTTCGGTGTGCAGCTTGCGCAGCGACTGCTCCACCTGGCCGCGCACGTAGGCGGCCGAGGTGTCGTAGTGGTTCAGCCGGTACGGCCGCTGCGCCGAGCGCAGGCGGATGCCGCACTTGGTCACCAGCTGCATGCGCCCGCGCAGGGCAGGCGCGGCCCGCAGCGCTTCGCCGAACAGGGCTTCGGCGCGGTAATCGCCGTAGATGTCCGCATGGTCGAAGGTGTGTAT
This sequence comes from Rhodanobacter sp. PCA2, assembly GCF_013620825.1. Classification (GTDB taxonomy): domain Bacteria; phylum Pseudomonadota; class Gammaproteobacteria; order Xanthomonadales; family Rhodanobacteraceae; genus Rhodanobacter_A. Next base: position 37,582 of record NZ_NJIC01000016.1, read on the forward strand.
GCCCAGTGCCAGCGCCTCCTCGATCCAGCGCACGCGCTGCGCCACGTCGAGGTTCCAGTCCGCGATCCGCCACAGGCCGGCGACGATGGGAGAGAGAGCGAGATTGGGATGCTGCGCGGTCTGGGCGGTCATGTCGGGGTGGGTTCGCAAGGCATGGGCTGGTGGGCGTGGGACGGCATCAGACCATCCTGGTGCGCTTCCACCACGAAGTCTTTTTCTCCTCGCGCACCAGGGTGAAGAGTCCCGCGCCCAGGATCATCGCGATGCCGATCAGCATCGGCCAGTCGAGATGGTCGCCGAAGAACCAGTAGCCGAACGCGATGGCCCACAGCATCTGGCTGTACTGGGTGGGAGCGACACGGTTGGCGGGCGCGAGCAGGGTGGCGTGCATCAGCAGCACGCCGGCGAACGCGGCGAGCAGGCCGTAGCCGGCAAGCAGCAGCGACTGGTGCAGATCGGGCCAGACGAAGTGCGGCAGCATCAGCAGGCCGCCGGCGACCAGCGGGCCGACGGCGCCGGCGCCGTACAGGCTCACGCGTTTTTCTGCGCTGCCGGCCATGCGCAGCGCCACCACCGACAGCGCGGCGGCGATGCCGCACACGATCGCCGCCACATGCCCCAGTCCCAGCTCCCGGAAGCCGGGGCGCAGCACCACCAGCACGCCGGCGAAACCCGCGAATACCGCCATCCAGCGGCGCCAGCCCACATGCTCCTTCAGCAGCAGCACGGACAGGATGGTCACGAAGATCGGCATCAGGAAGATCATCGAGAACACCTCGGCCATCGGCAGCAGGGTGAACGCCGTGACCGAGCAGATGTTGCCCAGCGCGCCGGCCAGCGCGCGCACCCACCACAGTTTCGGCCGCCGGGCGACGAACACGTCGCGCCAGCCGTCGCCCTTGTCCATCACGAAGGGCAGGGCGGCGAGGCCCAGCAGGCCGCCGAAGAAGACCGACTCGTAGGGCGGCACGCTGCCATGCAGGGCTTTCACGAAAGCATCGCTGATGGCGTAGGCAGCGAAGCAGGCGAAGCCCAGCAGCACACCCTTGAGCATGAGGTTTCCGGGGCGGGGACGAAGCGCGCATGATCGCACGCCGCGCCGCTGCTGCACCCGGCCATGACCGCGGCGGCGCCGCCCGCTAGAATCGTCGTTTTCCTGCCCGCCGCTGGAGCGCACATGGCCGCCGCCCGCCTGAACCCGCTGGACCTGTACGACGTCCGCTCGCTGCTCACCGACGAGGAACGCATGGTGCAGGACACCGTCGGCCGCTTCGTCGACGAGAAGGTGTTGCCGATCATCGGCGACTGCTTCGACCAGGCGCGTTTCCCCGTCGAACTGATTCCCGAAATCGCCGGCCTGGGCGTGCTCGGCGCCACCATTCCCGAGAAGTACGGCTGCGCCGGCATGAGCGGCGTGAGCTACGGCCTGATCTGCCAGGAACTGGAGCGCGGCGATTCGGGCCTGCGCAGCTTCGCCTCGGTGCAGAGTTCGCTGGTGATGTATCCGATCTACGCCTACGGCAGCGAGGAGCAGAAGCTGGAATACCTGCCGAAGATGGCGGCGGGCGAGGTCATCGGCTGCTTCGGCCTCACCGAGCCGCATGGCGGTTCCGACCCGGCCAACATGAAGACCCACGCGAAGAAGGACGGCAGCGACTGGATCATCAACGGCGCCAAGATGTGGATCACCAACGGCAACCTCGCACAGGTCGCCGTGGTGTGGGCGCAGACCGAGGACGGCATCCAGGGCTTCATCGTGCCGACGAATGCGCCCGGCTTCACCGCCCAGCAGATCCACAAGAAGATGAGCCTGCGCGCCTCGGTCACCAGCGCGCTGTTCTTCGACAACGTGCGTGTGCCCGACGCCAACCGCTTGCCCAACGTGAAGGGCCTGAAGGGCCCGCTGGGCTGCCTCACCCAGGCCCGCTACGGCATCACCTGGGGCCCGATCGGCGCCGCGCAGGCCTGCCTCAAGGAAGTGCTGGAGTACACCGCCGAACGCATCCTGTTCGGTCGCCCGCTGGCCTCGAACCAGGCGGTCCAGTTGAAGATGGCCGACATGGCCCGCCGCATCACCACCGCGCAACTGCTCTCGTTGCAGCTCGGTCGCTTGAAGGATGCCGGCGCCATGCAGCCCACCCAGGTGTCGCTGGCGAAGTGGAACAACTGCCGCATGGCCATCGACATCGCGCGCCAGTGCCGCGACATCCTCGGCGGCGCCGGCATCACCACCGAGCACGGCGCGATCCGCCACGCATTGAACCTGGAATCGGTCATCACCTACGAAGGCACCGAAACCGTGCACGAGCTGGTGGTGGGACGCGAGCTGACGGGCATCAACGCGTTCTGATTTTTCTGATCGTCATCCCGGCGCAGGCCGGGATCCAGCGCCTTTCAAGCCAACGCCCGAGGCACTGGATTCCGGCTTGCGCCGGAATGACGGCGAGGGTGGACCGGCACCGGGGTCGGCATGTTCCGCATAGGGTTGCAAGACATCCGCATCGAAACCGAACGCGTGCTCATGCACGCCTGTTTCTACGCATGAGCCACATCCCGCCCGCGTTGTTCGTCGCGCTCACCGAGCTGGTGCCCGAGCTGCACGTGCACTGCGTCGAGCCGTGGTGCCTGGTCGGCAGCGCGGCGGCCCGCCTGCTCGGCGCCGAGGTGGACGTGGCCGACGTCGACGTGCTGGTTTCCCGCGCCGATGCCGATGCGCTGGCGGCGCTGTGGGCCGACCGCCGCGACGCCGCGCATGCGCCGGCCGACGACGACCGCTTCCGCTCGCGCTTCGCCCGTTACCGCTTCCCGGGCCTGCCGGTGGAGGTGATGGGCGGGCTGGAACTCGACCGCGGTGAAGGCTGGCAGCCGGTGTCGCCGGGCCGGCTGGTGCTGGTCGGCGTGCAGGGGCTGGCCGTGCCGGTGCCGTCGCTGGACGACCAGATCCGCATCCTCGATGCCTTCGGCCGCGACAAGGATCGCGCCCGCGCCAACAGCCTGCGCCGCTTGCGCCAGCCCTCCGTGCTGTCCATCGTTTCCTCTTCCTGACGGCCACGCGGCCGAGCCACCACACGACATCGCCATGACCACCACACCCGCTCCCATCGCCGCCCGCCACAAGGGCTTCAACCGCGCCGAGATCGTCGACCAGAACTTCACCGAGTTCGTCGCCGGATGGCGGGGCGACGTGCGCGCGGCGCCGCGCGACGACGCGCCGGTGCTGCCGGGCAGCGCGCTGGATGCGCGCGGCTTCCGCGAGCTGCTGGAATCGCAGCTGATCTCGCGCCACCTCGACCTGATGGCGCGCGTGCTGCGCGTGCAGAACAAGGTGTTCTACACCATCGGTTCGAGCGGGCACGAAGGCAACGCGATGGTGGCGCGGCTGACCCGCCACACCGATCCGGCCTTCCTGCACTACCGCAGCGGCGGCTTCATGGCCGAGCGCTTCCGCAAGCTGCCGGGCATGGACCCGGTGATGGATTCGGCGCTGTCCTTCGCCGCCAGCGCGGAAGACCCCGCCTCCGGCGGGCGTCACAAGGTGTGGGGCAGCAAGCCGCTCTGGGTGCTGCCGCAGACTTCGACCATCGCCTCGCACCTGCCCAAGGCGCTGGGCACGGCCGTCGCCATCGACCATGCACGGCGCATCGGCCACGTGCTGCCGGTGCCGGAGGATTCCATCGCGATCTGCTCGTTCGGCGACGCCTCCAGCAACCACGCCACCGCGCAGACCGCGTTCAACGCGGCGGCGTGGACGGCCTACCAGAAGCTGCCCGCGCCGGTGCTCTTCGTGTGCGAGGACAACGGCATCGGCATCTCGGTGAAGACGCCCACCGGCTGGGTGGCCAGCAACTTCCAGTCGCGCTCCAACCTCGATTATTTCTACGCCGACGGCCTCGACCTCGCCGACGGCTACGCCCAGGTGCAGCGCGCGGTGGAGCATTGCCGCGGCACGCGCCGGCCCACCTTCCTGCACCTGCGCACCACCCGCATCATGGGCCACGCGGGCACCGACTTCGAGATCGAGTGGCGCAGCATCGAGGAACTGGTGGCGGTGGAAGCAAGCGATCCGCTGCTGCGTTCGGCGGCGATCGCGCTGGAGTCGGGACTGTACACGAAGGATGCGCTGCTGGAACTCAACGAATCCGTGCGCAGGCGCTGCTTCGCCGCCGCAGAGGAGGCCGATCGCCGGCCCAAGCTGGAGCGCCTGGACGAGGTGATGAAACCGCTGGCGCCCTACACGCCGGCGGTGGTGAAGGCCGAAGCCGAACGCGCTGATTATGCCGATGCGCGCCTCAAGGCCTTCGGCGGCGCCGACAAGCTGCCGGAAAACCAGCCGCCGCGGCATCTCGCGATCCAGATCGGCCAGGCCCTGCACGACGTCATGGCCAAGTACCCGGAGTCGCTGCTGTTCGGCGAGGACGTGGCGCAGAAGGGCGGCGTGTACACGGTCACCAAGGGCCTGCACAAGGCGTTCCGGAACACGCGCGTGTTCAACACCCTGCTGGACGAGACGATCATCCTCGGCCTCGCCCAGGGCTACGCCAACATGGGCATGCTACCGATACCGGAGATCCAGTACCTCGCCTATTTCCACAACGCGGGCGACCAGATCCGCGGCGAGGCGGCCAGCCTGCAGTTCTTCTCCAACGACCAGTACCGCAACCCGCTGGTGATGCGCGTGGCTTCGCTCGGCTACCAGCGTGGCTTCGGCGGCCACTTCCACAACGACAACTCGATAGCCGCGCTGCGCGACATCCCGGGCCTCGTGGTGGGCTGTCCTTCGCGCGGCGACGACGCGGCGACCATGCTGCGCACGCTCACCGCGCTGGCGAAGGTGGACGGCCGCGTGTGCGCCTTCCTCGAACCCATCGCGCTGTACATGACCAAGGATCTCCACGAAGCCGGCGACGGCCAGTGGCAGTTCGCCTATCCCGCACCGGGCGAGGCGATGCCGCTGGGCGAGGGCCGCGTCTACGACGGGCAGGCGAACGACCTGGTGGTGTTCACCTTCGGCAACGGTGTGCCGATGGCGCTGCGCGCCGCGCGCAGCATCGAGGCCGAGCTGAAGTGGAAGGTGCGCGTGGTCGACCTGCGCTGGCTCGCGCCGCTCAACGACGCCTTCATCGCGGCGCAGGCGAAGAGCGCGAAGCGCATCCTGGTGCTCGACGAGGGCCGCAAGAGCGCCGGCGTGGGCGAGGGCGTGATCACCGCCATCGTGGAAGCGGGCCTGGGTGCCACGCCGCTGGAACGCGTGGTGGGCGCGGACACCTTCACCCCGCTGGCGGGCGCGGCCTTCCTGGTGCTGCCGGGCGTGGCGGACGTGGTGGCGGCGGCGCGCAAGCTCGCCTGACGCTCAGCCGGCAAAACCGCCTGCATCGAGAAACGCCTGCTCCCCGGCCGTGGTCTCGCGGCCGAGCGCGGCGTTGCGGTGCGGAAAGCGGCCGAAGCGGACGATCACGTCGCGATGGATGTCTGCGTAGCGCGCGTAGTCGTCCAGCCCTTCGCACAGCGCCACGGAGCGGTCCTGGTCGGCCAGCGCCTCGCTGTGTTCGAACGGCAGGTAGAAGAACACGCGCAGCGCCGGTTCCACCGCGCGGTCGTGGCCGCGCGCCACCGCCTGCCGCGCCAGAGACAGCGCCAGCGGGTCGGTGGCGAACATGTGCGCCGTGCCGCGGAACACGTTTCGCGGGAACTGGTCGAGCAGGATCAGCAGCGCCAGCGCGCTCTCGGCCTCGTCCAGCCAGTGGTCGAGTTCGCGCCGCGCGGCGGCCATGTGGGCTTCGCCGAAGCGCGCGGCGAATTCGCGGTCGAAGGCCGCGTCCCTGGCGAACCATTTGTCCGGGCCGGCCTCGCGCCAGAAGCGCGCGACATCCTGCGGTTGGTGACTGGCGGTCATGGCGATCTCCTCGGCGATGGCGATGCCCATCGTCGCACAGTGCCAGTCGTCACCCTCGCGCGGGCCGGCGCTGGTGCTAAGTTGGGGAAATCCCGAGCCGCCTGCAGGTGCCGCCATGTCCCGTGTTCCGTCCACGCGTCCACAAGCTGTCCGTCGCCACGTCGCGGCGCGCCTCGCCCTGGCCGTGTCGCTGGCGCTCATGGCCGGCGCCGCCGGCGCGCAGGTATCGCGCAGCACGCAGGTGCCGGCGCCGCAGGACACGGCGTATCCGGGCACCATCGCCATCCACGTCGACGCCAGCGACGTGCGGCAGGGCATCTTCCGCGTGCACGAGAGCATCCCGGTCGAGGCCGGCAAGCTGACCCTGCTTTATCCGGAGTGGATACCCGGCGCCCATTCGCCCAGCGGCCCGATCGCGATGCTGGCGGGGCTGAAGCTCAGCGCCAACGGCAAACCAATCGCGTGGAAGCGCGACAAGTACGACGTGTACGCGTTCCATCTCGAGGTGCCCGCGGGCGTCGCCAGCATCGATGCGGATTTCCAGTACCTGTCGCCGCGCCGCGACGGCTACGAGATGACCGACCGCATGCTGATGCTGGAGTGGGACAAGATGTCGTTGTATCCGGCCGGACATTACACGCGCGGCATCCGTTTCGCGCCCAGCGTGGTGCTGCCGCAGGGCTGGCAGTTCGGTTCGGCGCTGGAGACGGCGACGCAGTCGGGCGCCACCACCACGTTCAAGCCGGTGAGCTACAACACGCTGGTCGATTCGCCGATGTACGCCGGCCGCCATTTCAGCCGCGTGGACCTGACCCCGCCCGGCGGGGCGCCGGTGCACCTGGACATCGTGGCCGACGCGCCGAAGTACCTGGAGATGACGCCGCAGCAGTTGCAGCAGCATCGCGCGCTGGTGAGCCAGGCGGTGAAGCTGTTCGGCTCGCACCACTACGACCACTACGATTTCCTGTTCTCGCTGTCCGACCAACTGGCCGGCAACGGCCTGGAGCACCACCAGTCCAGCGAGGACGGCATGGACGCCGACTACTTCACCGCCTGGGCCGACAACGCGCCGAACCGCGACCTGCTGGCGCACGAATACGTGCACTCGTGGAACGGCAAGTTCCGCCGCCCGGCCGATCTCCTGACGCCGAACTTCAACGTGCCGATGGGCGATTCGCTGCTGTGGGTGTACGAGGGCCAGACGCAGTACTGGGGCTTCGTGCTCACCGCGCGCGCCGGCCTGTGGACGCCGGAGCAGTTCCGCGATGCGCTGGCGATGGTGGCGGCGAACTACGACCGCAACCGCCCCGGCTTCCAGTGGCGCACGCTGGAGGACACCACCAACGATGCCACCGCCGCGCACCGCTCCGCGCTGCCGTACCGCAGCTGGCAGATGAGCGAGGACTACTACTCCGGCGGCCAGATGCTGTGGCTGGCGGCGGACGCCAAGCTGCGCGAACTCACCCACGGCAAGAAGTCGCTGGACGATTTCGCGCAGGCCTTCTTCGGCGTGGACAACGGCAGCTTCGTGACCAAGCCCTATACCTTCGACGACGTGGTGGCCGCGTTGAACGGCGTGGCGCCGTTCGACTGGGCCGGCTTCCTCCGCGCGCGTGCCGACGCGCTGAATCCGCCGCTGCTCGACGGCCTCGCCGCCTCGGGCTGGAAGCTGGTCTACACCGACCAGCCCAGCGCCTACGAGAAGCAGTACGACAGCCGGCCGGAGTCTTCGCGCCACATGTACAACTTCGCCTGGTCGATCGGCCTGACCGTGGACAAGCAGGGCGGCATCAACGACGTGCGCTGGGGCGGCCCCGCCTTCAAGGCCGGCGTCAGCACCGGCGCCACCGTGGTGGCGGTGAACGGGCAGGCCTATACGCGCGACGCGCTGAAGGAGGCGATCGTGGCGGCCAAAACCGGCAAGGCGCCGATCCAGTTGCTGCTGAAATACCAGGGTCAGATGCAGACCGTGCCGGTGGACTACCACGGCGGCCTGCAGTACCCGCACCTGGAGCGCATCGCCGGCACGCCGGACTACCTCGACCAGATCATCGCGGCGCGCAGGTAGCGCCTGCGCGTCTTTTCCCCTGGTGCAGGCGCGAGCACATGCCGGTGGCGGCGCGGTGCGGGTGCGGTCGTGCCTACTTCGCGTCGGCGGTTTTCGCCGTGGCGCCGGGGTTCCAGTGGAACACCTCTTCCAGCCGCTTGCCGAACACGTCGGCGATGCGGAACGCCACTTCCAGCGACGGCGAGTAGCGCCCCTGTTCGATCGCGGCGATGGTCTGGCGGGTGAGCCCCACGCGCTGGCCCAGTTCGGCCTGGGTCATGTCCTGCGCCAGGAAACGCAGCAGGCGCACCTCGTTGGTGAGCGGCTCAGTGGGCAAGGCGGGCCTTCCCTCGGTAACCCGTCACGATCAGCACGTCGCGCACCGTCTCCGCGAGCACGATCGCGAACAGCGCGGTATTCGTGATCTTCCAGCCGGTATCGGTGAACGGCATCACCACGCCGACCACGATCATCCCGGTGAGCAGCACGAAGTAGGCGATACGGGTGGCGCGTCCGTCGATGGCGCGGTCGCGTTCGTCCAGCAGCAGGGGCTCGCCGCGTTCCTGCCGCTTCATCAGCGCCAGGCCGACCAGGTAGGCGATCGCATGCACGCTGGCCACCACGGCGAGGCAGGCGATGCGCTCCAGGAACGTGGTGAACACCGTGGGCATGAGGCCCTGGATCAGGAAATAGACGATGTAGGGCGGACATTGGCTCCACAGGGAAAGCCAGGCACGCTTTTCGAAGGAGGGCATGGGGGCAGGTTCCGAGTTTGGTTTGGCAAACGTGATGTTAGATATTATTGACATGAAGTCAAGAAATATTTCCTTCGCGTGCCTGGCGAACCCCGTTCCTGGGTTGGGGTGGATCAACGGTGCAGCGGGCCCGTTGCCGCCGGGGCCGGCGCCGGCTGCGGGCGCAGGCGCCTGGGCGTGGTGGGGGACCAGTGCAGCGTGGGCTCAGCCGCGCGCGGGTTTGTCGACGCGGCGGCCCGGCAACATCGCATACAGCACATCGTTGGGCTTGGCCTGCGATGCGGCGGCGATGGCGGCGACCGTGTCCCCGGTGGATGCGGCCTGGTAGCCCTGCTGCTGCAGATGGCGCAGCAGTTCCTCGGGCGAGGCCTGCAGCACCGGCGCCAGGTCGGCAAGGCTGGCCTGGGTCATCAGGGTCACGGTCTGGAATACCGGGTTCGCGGCGCGGCCCTTGCCCGCGGTCAGCGCGAACGGCACCGCTGCCAGCAGCGAAAGCGCGATGGGGACGAGCAGCGTGCGGCGTTTCGCGTAGGCCACCAGCGGCTTCCAGTTCTTCACCAGGTGCAGCACGAACGGCGCCAGCAGCAGCATGCTCAGCCATTCATGCATGGCGTGGAAGGTGCGCGGCGCCCAGTGGAAGAACAGCGCCACGCCCGAGACGGCGGAGACGGTGAACAGGCCCGCGGTAAGCGGGGTGCCGTAGCGGTGCATGAAGTCGTTGAGGCGCATTCGCGTGGCGGTCCGGTCGTGGAAGGGCGTGCAATAATGATAGTTATTCGCATTTGAGGCAACCCGTTCGACCCCATGTCGATCCGCGTTGTCGCTGCTCGTCGTTTCCCGGACGCCGCACGCCTGCGGCGCCATGACTGCGGGAGAAACGGGATGCGATTCCTTTCGATGGTGCGGATCAACGAGCGCGCGGGCCAGAAGCCCGACGCGAAGCTGATGGATGACATGGGCCGGCTGATGGCCGAAATGAGCGCGGCCGGTTCGCTGCTGGACACCGCCGGGCTACGGCCCACCGCCGAAGGCAAGCGCGTGCGCCTGTCGCACGGCCGGCAGACGGTGGTGGACGGCCCGTTCGCCGAGACCAAGGAGGTGGTCGCCGGTTACGCGATGCTGCAGGCGGCGTCGATGGACGAGGCGCTGGCGCTGGCGCGCCGCTTCCTGGAGGTGCACGGCGACGGCTGGGAGGTGGAGTGCGAGTTGCGGCAGATCGACGAGGGCGGTTGCGACGCCGAGTGAGCCGCGAGTGTCAGTGTTCGACCCGCCGCTTCAGCCGTGCCAGCGCCTGGTCCCATTGCGCCGCGATCGCGTCCAGCGCCTCGCGTGCGGCGTCGATGCGCGACGGTTCCAGTTCCCACCGGCGTTCGCGGCCCAGCCGGTTGTCGCGCACCAGCCCGGCGTCCGCCAGCACCTGCAGATGCTTGGTGACCGCCTGGCGGGTGATCGCGGTGCCCGCGGTGAGCTGCGCGATCGACAGCGCGCCGCCGGCGCACAGCGCGGCGAGCAGGCGCAGCCGCGTGGCGTCGCCCAGCGCGGCGAACACCGGCGCGCTGTCCTGCCAGGCGGCGTGTTTCGGCATGGCGCGCTCAGTGGCCGGCGAGGTAGTTGCGGATGTTCGCCATCTGCTCGTCCCAGCCGCCGCTGTTCATGCGGTATGCCTCGGCGCGGCGGGCCAGCGGAATGCCGTCGAAACCGGATTCGACCAGGCGCAGCAGGATGCCGTCGGCGCCGTCTTCCAGGGTGAATTCCACCAGCGTGGTGGGCTCCCGCGAATAATCCGCGGCGGGGTCGACCGCGTAGGGATGCCAGCGGTAGGAGAACAGGCGTTCCGGCTCGATCCGCTCTATCTGCATTTCGCACATCAGGTGCTCGTAGCCGGGGTAGGTGATGTGGCCGCGCGCGGTCTGGCCGGCGACGAAACGCTGGCCCTCGAGGTCCACGCCGAACCAGTCGCCGAAGCTTTCGGCGTCCACCAGGGCGTGCCAGACCTTGGCGCGCGGGGCCTGCAACAGGATCTGCCGTTCGATGCGGTCGGCGACTGGCTGGGTGTTCATGGAATCCTCCGCGCAGGGTCATCGGCAACCCCGGGGTTGCAGGTTAGGCGTATCGGGGATCACATGCAACCTGAAAGTTGCATGAGGGAAGCCGTGGCCGAATGGAGGCTTGGTCCCGGGGTCGAAACCACGCGCCGGCTGGCGCGGCGCAGGCCGTACGGGCGTTCCCCGGTCCATTCCTGCGTCCGCGGCAAGGCAGCCGTGCCTGCGTCCGGTTGATTTCAAAACCCATTGGTTTAATATTGCCGGCCCCTGGCATGCGAACGACGGCGCGTTGCCATGGCTGTTCTCCTTCACGTCCCCGCATCTCCATCGAGGTTTCGCCATGACGTCCCGCATGCTGGGAGCGGCGCTGGTGCTCGGCCTGCTCTCGGCCATCGGCCCGTTCGCCATCGACATGTACCTGCCTGCGCTGCCCGGCATCCAGCGCGGGCTGCATACGGACGTGGACACGGCGCAGATGAGCCTGATGGCGTTCTTCGCGGCGGTCGCGGCGGCGCAGGTGATCTACGGGCCGCTGTCGGACATGTTCGGGCGCAAGCCGCCGATCTATTTCGGCCTGTGCCTGTTCGCGCTGGCCAGCATCGGCTGCGCGCTGGCGCCGGACATCCACACCCTGATCGCCGCCCGCTTCGTGCAGGGGCTGGGCGCCTGCGCCGGCATGGTGATACCGCGCGCCATCGTGCGCGACATGCACACCGGCAACGACGCGGCGCGGCTGATGGCGCTGCTGATGCTGGTGTTCAGCGTGTCGCCCATCCTGGCGCCGCTGACCGGCAGCCTGGTGATCCGGCTGGCGGGCTGGCGCGGCATCTTCTGGGTGGTGGCGGGCGCGGCGGTGCTGGGCCTGCTGCTGGCGGCGTTCGTGCTGAAGGAGACGCGCACCAGGGAGCAGCGGGTGGCGAGCAGCGTGGCTTCGGCGCTGGCGGGCTACCGCACGCTGCTGCGCGACCGCCAGTTCCTCGGCCTGGTGATGATCGGCGCGTTCGGGGTGTCCAGCTTCTTCACCTACCTTGCCAATTCCTCCTTCGTGCTGATCGAGCACTACGGGCTCACGCCCACCCAGTACAGCCTGGCGTTCTCGGTGAACGCGGTGTCCTTCATCGGCGCGGCGCAGTTCACCGGCTGGCTGGGCGGCCGCTACGGCTTGCGCCGGGTGGTGCGCACGGCAGTGATCGGTTACGCCGCGGCGATGCTGGCCCTGCTGGCATTGACCGCCGCGGGCGCGGACCGGCTGGATCTGCTGATGGCCTTGCTGTTCGTGGGCTACGGCTTCCTCGGCCTGGTGATGCCCACCACGGCGGTGCTGGCGCTGGACCGGCACGGCCCGATCGCGGGCACCGCGTCGGCGCTGATGGGTACCCTGCAATTCGTCACCGGCGCGCTGGTGATCGCGGTGGTGGGGCGTTTCCTCGATGGCACCGCCTTGCCGATGGTGGGCGGTATCGCCGGTTGCGCGGTGGCGGCCTTCCTGCTGGCGCGCTTCGCGTTGCGCCGCGACGATGAGCCGACACTGGGCGTCGTGGCAGCGGAGCAGGCCTGAAATGCGTTCGCCGTTCCGGCGCAGGCCGGGATGACGGACAGGGAAGCAAGCGGCTTGGGTATTTCCTCTCGAATCCGGAGGCGGGCATGAATGCAGTGGCACGAACGGCGACCGACGACATCCTCGTCGTGCGCGGAGTGGACAAGCTGTATCCCGGCGGCTTCCAGGCGCTGAGGCACATCGACCTGGAGATCCGCCGCGGCGAGATCTTCGCCCTGCTCGGACCCAACGGCGCGGGCAAGACCACGCTGATCAGCATCATCTGCGGCATCGTCAACCTGGGCGCCGGCAGCATCACAGTGGACGGCCACGACATCGTGCGCGACTGGCGCGCCGCCCGCTCGATGATCGGCCTGGTGCCGCAGGAGCTGAAGACCGACGCGTTCGAGTCGGTGTGGAACACGGTGCGCTTCAGCCGCGGCCTGTTCGGCAAGGCGCCGGACGACGCCTACATCGAGCGGCTGCTGAAGGAGCTGTCGCTGTGGGACAAGCGCGACAGCAAGATCCTGATGCTGTCCGGCGGCATGAAGCGGCGCGTGATGATCGCCAAGGCGCTGTCGCACGAGCCGCGGCTGCTGTTCCTGGACGAACCCACCGCCGGCGTGGACGTGGAGCTGCGCCGCGACATGTGGGCGATGGTGCGGCGCCTGCGCGAGAGCGGCGTCACCATCCTGCTCACCACGCACTACATCGAGGAGGCCGAGGAGATGGCCGACCGCGTGGGCGTGATCAACAAGGGCGAGCTGGTGGTGGTGGAAGAGAAGGCCGCGCTGATGCAGAAGCTGGGCCGCAAGCAGCTGCGGCTGCAGCTGCACGAGCCGCTGGATGCGGTGCCCGACGCGCTCGCGCCCCATCACCTGGAGCTGGCCGCGGGCGGCAACGAACTCGTCTACAACTACGACACCCAGGGCGAACGCACCGGCATCACCGGCTTGCTGGCCGACCTGGCCGCTGCCGGCATCCGCTTCCGCGACCTCAGCACGCGGCAGGACACGCTGGAACAGATCTTCCTGCAACTCGTGAAGGAGGGCGCATGAACTGGTACGGCGTACGCGCGATCTACCGCTTCGAAATGGCCCGCACCGGGCGCACCCTGATGCAGAGCGTGGCCTCGCCGGTGGTGTCCACCTCGCTGTACTTCGTGGTGTTCGGTTCGGCGATCGGTTCGCGCATCACCAGCGTGGAAGGCATCCACTACGGCGCCTTCATCATCCCCGGCCTGGTGATGCTGTCGCTGCTGATGCAGAGCGTGTCCAACGCGTCGTTCGGCATCTACTTCCCGAAATTCGTGGGCACCATCTACGAGGTGCATTCCGCGCCGCTGTCGTTCCTGGAGATCGTGCTGGGCTACGTGGGCGCGGCCGCCACCAAGGCGATCATCGTGGGGCTGATCATCCTGGCCACGGCACGCCTGTTCGTGGACTATTCCATCGCGCATCCGCTGGTGATGGTGGCGTTCCTGCTGCTCACCACGATCACCTTCAGCCTGCTCGGCTTCATCATCGGCATCTGGGCGGACAACTTCGAGAAGCTGCAGGTGGTGCCGCTGATGGTGATCACGCCGCTGACCTTCCTCGGCGGCAGCTTCTATTCCATCCACATGCTGCCGCCGTTCTGGCAGAAGGTGACGCTGTTCAACCCGGTGGTGTACCTGATCAGCGGTTTCCGCTGGAGCTTCTACGGCCTGGCCGACGTGGGCGTGGGCATCAGCCTGGTCGCGACCCTGGCGTTCCTGGTGTTGTGCCTGGCCACGGTGTGGTGGATCTTCAAGACCGGTTACCGGCTGAAGGTGTGAGCACGGCCGCCGTGCACTGAACGATTCGGCCGCACGCGAGTCGAACTCCGTTGGAGACAGCGGGTGCGGAGGTGGATCGTGGCGAACAGGCGCAAGTCGGGCAGCAGCGGGTGGACCATGGCGGTGATCGCGGTGGCGGCGATCGCCGCGGTCGCGGCCTACGTGGGTTGGCGCGCCACCCAGCCGAACGCCGGCGTGCAGCCCGCCACGCCGTCCACCGCGGCCGCCTCCACCAGCGCGGCCGCGCCGGCCGCGACCGCCGCAACCACCGCGATCCAGCATCCGATCGGGCAGGCGCCGGCCCCGGCATCCACCGCGCCGCTGCCTGCGCTGGGCGACAGCGACGCCAGCGTGGGCGCGGCGCTGTACGGGCTGGGAGGCGGGGCGCTGAAAGGCTTGCTGGTGCCGGAGCAACTGGTGACCCGCATCGTGACCACGGTCGACGCCTTGCCGCGGCGCACGCTGGGCAGCAGCTTCATCCTGCCGCTGCGCACGCCGCGCGGCGCGTTCCAGTCCCATGAGACGCAGGGCATCCTCACTGCCGACAAGCGCAACGCGGATCGCTACGCGCCCTACATGGGCATCGTGCAGCACGCCGATCCCAAAGCCCTGGTGGCCTGGTACGTGCACAGCTATCCGCTGTTCCAGCAGGCCTATCGCGAACTCGGTTATCCCAGGGGCTATTTCAACGATCGGCTGATTGCCGCGATCGACGACATGCTCGCGGCGCCCGAGCCGGCGCAGCCGCCTGCGCTGCAGCTGGTGCAGGGGCGCTATCTCTACGTCGATCCGGCGCTGGAATCGCTGTCGGTGGGGCGGAAGCTGATGCTGCGGCTGGGCGCGGCGAACGAGACGCAGCTCAAGGCGAAGCTGCGCACCATCCGGGGACTGCTGACCGCGCAACCGCCAACGGCCGCGCCCGTGCACTGACGGGCGCGCGCTGTCCGCTCAATCCACGTCGCAAAGCATCGCGCGCCGGGCATCCTCGTCGGCGCGTCGCGAGTGTGTTTCCGAGAGCCAGGTGACCAGTGCCGGCACGGTCACCGGCAACGGCTTGGGAACGGTTGCCTCGATGTACTTTCCGGCAAGCATCCCTGCGACCCTGCGTACTCCACGTTCCACTGTGGAGCGGGTCAGCGCTATGTGCATGCTTCAACCCTCGGCCACCCCTGTGTGGCCGTAGGCAGTACTTTAGCGGCATTCATGATACGTACACAATCACCCGACTGCCCTCGGCGTCCGGTTCGGATAGTGCGGTGCGACAGCGGTGTCGCCCACTCTGCTTCCGTCCACAACGCAGAGCTTGCGCAAGCTGCGCAAATACGCATATTCGGGGCAGCATTTTTCGTCCCTGCCACCCATCGATGGATCATGCACCGCAGCACGAGCGATTCGACCAGCGGGAACGCCGAAGGCGCGAGCAAGCTGTTTCTCGCGCTGCAGCCGGATGCGGATACCCGCCTTGCGCTGGCGCAGACCGCGGCCGCGGCGGGCATGGCGCCGGAGCGCGGGTTCCGGCGGGTGAACCCCCGACGCTACCACGCCACCTTGCACTTCCTGGGCAGCCATCCGGCGCCGCCGCTGGGCCTCGTCGCGGGTGCGGAACGGGTGGCAGCCAGCCTGCCGGGCGGCGCGTTCGACTGGACGCTGGACCGCCTGCGCAGCTTCGACGGGCGCCAGCCGCCACGCGTGCTGTGCGGTCGCGTGTTGCCGGAGGCCCTGCGGCGCTTGTGGCGGCAATGGCACGACCGGCTGCTGCAGGAAGTGCCGGGACTGAGGCTGGAGCGACGCTTCGTGCCGCACGTCACGCTGGCCTACGGCGGCGCGATGCTGCCGGAAGTGGCGGTGGCGCCGCTGCGTTGGCCGGTGCGCGAACTCGCGCTGCTGGAAAGCCGCACCGGCGAACGGGACTACCGCCAATTGGCCAGTTGGCCGCTGCGGCAGGATTGAAGTTCCGGCTTCATCCGGCATGGACACCGCGACCGGCGAACGGGTGCACAATCGGCACCCCATCGCCGAAAGCGGAGTCCGTCATGCGCACTACCGTTCTTGCCGCCTTGCTCGCGCTCGCCCTCCCTGCCGCTGCCGCGCCCGCCGGATCCTCCGGCAGCCAGGCTGTGCCCGCCTACGTCGCCACCGCGATGAACGATCCCGTCCGCGCCGCCGACGCGAAGGACGACGCGCGTCGCCAGATGGCGGCTGTGATGGGCTTCACCCAGGTGAAACCCGGCGACAAGGTGCTGGAACTGGTGCCCGGCAAGGGCTACTGGACGCGGATGTTCAGCGCCATCGCGGGGCCGCAGGGCCACGTCTATACCGTGTGGCCGGAAGGCATGGCGAAATACGCGGCGAAGAGCTACGCGGAATGGCAGAAGCTGGTGGCCACGCCGCACTACGCGAACGTGAGCCTGCTGCAGCAGCCGTCTGCCGAACTCAGCGTGCCGGCCAAGGTCGACGTGGTGTTCACCGCGCAGAACTACCACGACTACCACGATCCGTTCATGGGGCCGGTGGACATGGCGAAGTTCGACAAGGCGGTGTACGACGCGCTCAAGCCCGGCGGCGTGTTCGTGGTGATCGACCACGTGGCCCCGGCCGGCTCGGGCCTGGCCGACACCGACACCTTGCACCGCATCGATCCGGCCGCGGTGAAGAAGGAAGTGGAAGCTGCCGGCTTCGTGTTCGATGGCGAGAGCGACGTGTTGCGCAACCCCGCCGACCCGCACACGGCCGCGGTGTTCGACAAGTCGATACGCGGCCACACCGACCAGTTCGCGTACCGGTTCCGCAAGCCGCTGAAGTAAGGCGGCGCCGGGCAGCCCGGCTACGGACAAACAAACTGCGGAGCCGGGCCGCGTGCGGGCGAGTCTGGAAAGTGCAGGAAGCACTTTCCAGACATCAACAACGCGCCCCGCTCTGGGGCATGTGCAGACGGCGAGCTACCATCTCCCCATGCTCCCACTGCACTTCGACAACGCCTTCCTCCGCGAACTCCCTGGCGATCCCTCGGCCGCGCCCGGCCCGCGCGAAGTCGCCGGCGCGCTGTACACGCAGGTGCTGCCCACGCCCGTCGCGGCGCCACGTGTGCTCGCCCATTCGGCGGAAATGGCCACGGCCTTGGGTTTCGATGCAGACGAAGCCGCCAGCGACGGTTTCGCGCAGGTGTTCGGCGGCAACGCGCTGATGCCGGGCATGCAGCCCTGGGCGGCGAACTACGGCGGCCACCAGTTCGGCGTGTGGGCGGGCCAGTTGGGCGACGGCCGCGCGATCTCGCTGGGCGAGGCGGTCGCGGCGGATGGAGCGCGTTGGGAGCTGCAGTTGAAAGGCGCCGGCCCCACGCCGTATTCGCGCGGCGCCGACGGGCGCGCGGTACTGCGTTCCTCGATCCGCGAATTCCTGTGCAGCGAGGCGATGCACCACCTGGGCATTCCCACCACGCGCGCGCTGTGCCTGGTCGGCACCGGCGAAGCGGTGGTGCGCGACATGCTCTACGACGGCCATCCGCAGGCGGAACCCGGCGCCATCGTCTGCCGTGCGTCGCCTTCCTTCATCCGCTTCGGCAGCTTCGAGTTGCCTGCCGCGCGCGGCGACACGGCGCTGCTGCGGCAGCTGGTCGACTTCACCATCCGCCGTGATTTTCCCAGTCTCACGGGGCAGGGCGAGAGCCTGTACGGCGACTGGTTCGGCGAGATCTGCGCGCGCACCGCGCAGTTGATGGCCGGCTGGATGCGCGTGGGTTTCGTGCACGGGGTGATGAACACCGACAACATGTCCATCCTCGGCCTCACCCTGGACTACGGCCCCTACGGCTGGATCGACGACTACGATCCGGACTGGACGCCGAACACCACCGATGCGCAGCGCCGCCGCTACCGCTACGGCCAGCAGCCGAACGTGGCGTGGTGGAACCTCTCGCGGCTGGCCGCCGCGCTGGCGCCCTTGTTCGGCGACATCGCCCCGCTGCAGGCCGGGCTGGACCGCTACGCCGCCGTGTATGCGGAAGCGGACCGCGCCAGCATCGCCGCGAAGCTCGGCCTTGCCGCGTGCAGCGACGAGGACGTGGCCTTGATGCAGTCGCTGCAGGCCTTGCTGCATGAGGCCGAGGTGGACATGGCGCTGTGGTTCCGCGGCCTCGCCGATCTCGATCCGCAGCATCCGGCGTTGCAGCCGTTGCACGAGGCGTTCTACGACGAGGCGAAGCGGCAGGCGCACGAGGCGTCGTTCGCGGACTGGCTGGCGCGCTACGCCGCCCGCCTTGCCGGCGATTCCTTGCCACCGGCGGAGCGGCACGCCCGCATGCGCGCAGCCAATCCCCGCTACGTGCTGCGCAACTATCTCGCGCAGCAGGCCATCGAGCGGGCGGAGCAGGGCGACAACGCCGGCATCCACGAGCTGCTGGACGTGCTGCGCCATCCGTACGACGAACAGCCCGGCCGCGAGGCCTTTGCGCGCAAGCGTCCCGACTGGGCGCGGCACAAGCCCGGGTGTTCGATGCTTTCCTGCAGTTCCTGACCCGGCCGCTGGCTTACGCCGGCCGCCGCGCGCCCAGCAGCACCAGCACTTCCTGCGCGCTGCGGATGCGTTCGCTGGCGCCGGGCAGGTCGAGGGTGATGCGCAGCTTGTCCTGGCCGTCGAGCTTGTAGACGCGCGGCAGGCTCTGGATCAGCTTGATGATCGCCATGGGATCGACCTCCGGCTTGTCGCGGAAGGTGATGCGGCCGCCGTTGGCGCCGAAGTCCAGCTTGCGGATGCCCAGCGGCGTGGCCATCAGCTTCAGGCCGGACAGCGCGAACAGCGTCTTGGTGGGCTCGGGCAGCAGGCCGAAGCGGTCGATCATCTCCACCTGCAGGTCGCGCAGCTGCTCGTCGTTGCGCGCGCTGGCGATGCGCTTGTACAGCGTCAGGCGCGTGTGCACGTCGGGCAGGTAGTCGTCGGGGATCAGCGCAGGCAGGTGCAGTTCGACTTCGGTTTCGTGTTCGCTCGACAGGTCGAAGTCGGGCACCTTGCCGCTCTTCAGCGCGCGCACGGCGCGGTCGAGGAGTTCGGTGTAGAGGCCGAAGCCGATTTCCTGGATCTGGCCGGATTGCTCGTCGCCCAGCAGCTCGCCTGCGCCGCGGATTTCCAGGTCGTGCGTGGCGAGGGTGAAGCCGGCGCCGAGTTCCTCCAGCGAGGCCAGCGCTTCCAGGCGCTTCTCCGCGTCGGCGGTGATCGCCTTGCGGTCGGGCACGATCAGGTAGGCGTAGGCGCGATGGTGCGAGCGGCCCACGCGGCCACGCAACTGGTGCAGCTGCGCGAGGCCGAAGCGGTCGGCGCGGTCGATGATGATGGTGTTGGCCGTGGGAATGTCGATGCCGGTCTCGATGATGGTGGTACACACCAGCACGTTGAAGCGCTGGCGATGGAAATCCGCCATCACGCGTTCCAGCTCGCGCTCGGCCATCTGGCCGTGGGCCACGCCGATGCGCGCCTCGGGCACCAGTTCCTCCAGCTCGCGCACGGTGCGCTCGATGCTCTGCACCTCGTTGTGCAGGAAGTACACCTGGCCGCCGCGCGCCAGCTCGCGCTGGAAGGCTTCGCGGATGGTGGCCGGGTCCCAGGTGGAGATGAAGGTGCGCACGGCCATGCGGTGCGCGGGCGGCGTGGTGATCAGCGACAGGTCGCGCAGCCCGCTCATCGCCATGTTGAGCGTGCGCGGGATCGGCGTGGCGGTCATGGTGAGCAGGTCCACCTCGGCGCGCAGCTTCTTCAGCTGCTCCTTCTGGCGCACGCCGAAGCGCTGTTCCTCGTCCACGATCACCAGGCCCAGCTTGCGGAACTTGATGTCGGGCTGCAGCAGCTTGTGCGTGCCCACGATCACGTCGATCTGGCCGTCGGCGAGCCGCTTCAGCGCCTCGTTCACTTCCTTGGCGGACTTGAAGCGCGAGAGCACGTCCACCTTCACCGGCCAGTCGGCGAAGCGGTCGGCGAAGTTGCGGTAGTGCTGCTGGGCGAGCAGGGTGGTGGGCACCAGCACGGCCACCTGCTTGCCCGCGGTGGCGGCGGCGAAGGCGGCGCGCAGCGCGACCTCGGTCTTGCCGAAGCCCACGTCGCCGCAGATCACGCGGTCCATCGCGCGCGGCGCGGCGAGGTCGCGCAGCACGGCGTCGATGGCCTGTTCCTGGTCGGGCGTTTCCTCGAACGGGAAGCTGGCGCCGAATTCCTCCACCAGCAGGCGGTCGATGGACAGCGACTCGCCGCCGCGCGCCTCGCGCTGGGCGTAGATGGCCAGCAGCTCGGCGGCCACGTCGCGCACCTTCTCGGCGGCTTTCCTGCGCGCGCGTTCCCAGGCGTCGCCGCCCAGCGAGTGCAGCGGCGCCAGTTCCGGCGCGGTGCCGGAGTAGCGGCTGACCAGGCCGAGCTGCGCCACCGGCACGTAGAGCTTGTCGCCCTTGGCGTATTCGATGACGAGGAACTCGCCCTCCATCCCGCCCAGCTCCATCGACAGCAGGCCCTGGTAGCGGCCCACGCCGTGGTCCACGTGCACGATGGGCGAGCCGACCGAAAGCTCGGTGAGGTCGCGGATGATCGTGTCCGGATCGCGCGCCGCGCCGCGGCGCCGGCGCCGCTCGGTGCGCACGCGCTCGCCGAACAGCTCGCGCTCGGTGAGCACGGTGAGCATGGGCTTCGCCAGCGCGAAGCCCTGTTCCAGCGGTGCGATGGTGATGGCGAACTTGACTCCCTCGCCTGCGTGCTGGGGAGGGTTGGGGAGGGGGGCTTTTGCTTCTGCGCCAGTTGGGGCAGCCCCCTCCCGACCTCCACCTGCACGCAGGGGCAGGAGAAAGTCTTGCCAGCCGTCGACGTGCTCCGGCTTCAGGCCCGCGCCCGCCAGCGTTTCCAGCAGCGCCTCGCGCCGCCCGGCCGAATCGGCGGCGATCAGCACGCGGCCGGGGTAGTTCTCCAGGAAGTGGCGCAGCGAGGTGCCCGGTTCCTCGCCCTTGCGGTTCAGCGGCAACTCGGGCGCCGGCTGGGTGCCGGCGTCCATCGCGTGCGCATGGCCCGGCGCCACCACTTCCACGCGCAGGCGCCGGTTGAGCTGTTCGCGCAATTGCTCGGGCGACAGGTACAGCTCGGCCGGCGGCAGCACCGGACGCTCGATGTCGTGGGCGCGCTGGTCGTAGCGGTCGGCGGTCTGCGTCCAGAACGCTTCGCTGGCCTCGCCGGCGCCTTCGCCGAGCACGAACAGCGCGTCGTCGGCGAGGTAGTCGAACAAGGTGGAGGTGCCTGTATGCGGATCCCCCGCAACACCCCGCACATCCACGGGCGGACTCTTCGCGGGAAAGAACAGCGGCAGGTAGTACTCGATGCCGCCGGGCGTGACGCCTTCCTTCATGTCCTGGTACAGCGGGCAGCGGCGCACGTCGATGGGGAAGCGTTCGCGCAGTGCGTTGCGGAAGCCCTTGGCGGCCTCGTCGGTGAGCGGGAACTCGCGCGCGGGCAGCAGTTCCACCTTCTCCACCGGCTGCGCGGAGCGCTGCGTCTCCGGGTCGAAGCTGCGGATGGAATCGACCTCGTCGTCGAACAGCTCGATGCGGTAGGGCTCGGCCGCGCCCATCGGGAAGATGTCGATCAGCGCGCCGCGCACGGCGAAATCGCCGGGCTCGGCCACCTGCGGCACGTTGCGGTAGCCGCTGGCCTCCAGCCGGCGCTGCTCGGTGGCGAGGTCGAACTTCTGGCCTTTCGCCACCACCAGGCCGGAGCCGGTGATGTGCGAGCGCGGCGCGATGCGCTGCATCAGCGTGGCCACCGGCACCACCAGCACGCCGCGTTTCACGCCGGGCAGCCGGTACAGCGTGGCGATGCGCTGCGAGACGATCTCGGGGTGCGGGCTGAACGCGTCGTAGGGCAGGGTTTCCCAGTCCGGGAAATGCAGCACCGGCAGGTCGCCGGCGTAGATGCGCAGCTCGTCCTCCAGCGCCGAGGCGCGCTGGGTGTCGCGCGTCACCGCCACCAGCAGCCCGTCGTGCGAGCGTGCCGCCTCGGCCAGCAACAGGGCGCGCGCGGAGCCGTGCGGAGGCGTCCAGTAGCGGCGCTGTTTCGGGGAGGTGGGAAGCGGGGGATGCGGGATCGAGGCGGACATGGATACGTTGCGCTGGAGGCGCGAACGTCTTGCCGCGCCGGGAAAGCGGACAAGTGTAGCGCGACGCGTGTAACCAGCCTTTCTTCCTCGTGCCTCCGGGGAGAGGATCGAGGTGGGTGGCGGTGCTTGCGAAAGCGTTGCCTCGGAAACCCGCTCCGGTATCGCGGCGGGGCAGGCATGCCCCCCACCCCTGCCCTGTCCCCGATGGGGAGAGGGGCGAGGGCGTTAAAGGCGCAGCGAGAGCTGGGCTACGCCCGGTTCGCTGGGCACCAGGCGCTGGGTGAAGCCCAGATCCCGGCACAGTTCCAGCATCGGCCGGTTTTCCAGCAGCACATAGCCCCAGATCTCGGTGAGTTCGCGGCTGCGGCAGTCGTCGACCAGTCGCTGCATCAGCAGCACGCCGAGGCCCTGGCGGCTCCAGTCATGTTCCACCACCACGGAGAACTCGGCGTTGTCGGAGGTGTGGTCCACGTAGATGCGGCCCACGCCACGGATCTCGTGGGGGCGCACGGATTCGTCCATCAGCACGTACGCGGATTCGTGCACCGGATCGATGTTGCACAGGCGCTTGGCCATCAATGGCGGCAGCTCGGACATCGCGTGCAGGAAGCGCCGTCGGATGTCTTCCGGCGACAGCCGGGTAAATGCGCGTTGCAGCGCAGCGACATCGCCGGGTTCGATCACGCGCAGCCACAACTCGCGGCCATCCGTGCTGCGCAGGAGTTCGCCGTGCGGAGGGTGCCAGACCAGTGCGGAGACGTCGTACCCGTGGCCGCGCGGAAGCAGCGGCGGGTGCGAGATGGTGGGGCGCAGACTGGCGGAAATCATGTCAATACTCGGAAGTATTGTGTGCGGTGCAGCATAAGCTTGTATGAGTGATTATACAAGTCTTTGGGCCTTTTTGACGCAGTCGCACAACCAGGAGCGTTCAGGCTGGTGGCGTGCCGGCGACCTAGCGCGGCCGCTTCGGGCCCGGGGCGGAATGGCGGCCCTGCGCCGCGTCTATTGCGTCTATCCAGCCCGCCGGCGTGGCCGGAAACGCATCGGCGTAGGGCACGTAGGGCTTGATGTCGAGGATGGGCGTGCCGTCCAGCAGGTCCACGCCGCGCACGCGCAGCGCACGTTCCTCCACCGCGAGCAGTTCCACCGCGGACAAGCCGATCGCGTTCGGGCGGTGCGGCGAGCGCGTGGCCAGCACGCCGCGCTTGCCGCCACCGCGCGGCGGCCGCACCAGCGGCTTCCAGCCTTCGCTGCGATGGAACACGAAGATCAGCCAGACACGCCCGAAGCCGGCGAGGTCGCGGAACGCCTCCGCCGGCAAGCCGTCCACGAACTCGATGCGCGCCTCTGCCTCGGCACCCGTCTCGGTACCCGCCACCACGGTGGACTGGTGCGGCGCGTCGATGCGCCGCGCGTACGGCGAGCGCACGTGCGCGATGGGATGGGCGGTGAAGGGAGCGCTTTCGTCCATGGTCCGATATGTGGTTCGGGGAATGGCTGGGCAGCCGGATCGGGCGCGACGCGCATCGCCGGACGATGCAGCGGTAGCCCGAATCAGCGGATGCCCACGCCAAGCCCCACGCCGAAGCTCACGTTCGGGCGCCCGCTGCGCATTTCCTGGTCGGTCCATACATGCGACTGCGTAGCCTGCACCAGCGGAAACACGTAATCGGCCTCGCCCACCTTGCCGGCGCGGCTGCCGGCGAGTTGGCCGTCAACGGTGATCGGGGCGCCGTTGGGGTAGTTCATGGGCTCGGCGTAGCCCGCCAGCACGGCGATGAAGCGGCCGCTCGCGCCGCCGCCGAATTTCGGCCGCTGCGAGGCGTCAAGCGGGTAGGCGAGGATTTCGATCTCGCTGTGGTCGGGCAGGTTGCGTACTCCCACCACGCGGCCGCCCCAGATCACCTGGCCGCGCGCGTATTGCTCCGGCGACTGCCCCACCTGCATGGGCGTGGCGGCGACGGTGCCGGGCGCGGTCTTGTAGATCGGCGCGGGCGCGCAGGCGGCGAGGCCCAGCAGCACGATGGGAAGAAGGATGCGGGCGGAAACGGCGGCAAGGCGCATGGCGATCTCCCGGATGCGAGACGGTGGTCCGAGCTTAGCGGCGGCGCGGCCCCGGCGGTAGCCGGGCGGGCGCTGCGGGGGGCGCGGCGGATTCAGCCACCAGCCAGTCCAGCTTCCACTCGGCGGGGCGTTCCTGCGCAAGCAGGCGCGCCAGCGCGCGCAGCGGTTCGCGCAGGGTTTCGTCGAGCTGCCAGGGCGCGTTGATGATCGCCATGCCGGAACCGTTGAGGCGCAGCGGCGAGTCGTCGCCGTGCACCAGCAGCTCCGCGCGCAGCACGCGCTTCGCGCCGCAATGCTGCAGCCAGCGCAGGAAGGGCTGCACCTGGCTGCGCCGCTTGATCGGATACCACACCGCGTAGATGCCGCCGGGCCAGCGCTCCAGCGCGCCCTTCAGGGCGTGCTCGATCAGGCGGTACTCGGCCTCCTGCGCCTCGTAGGGCGGGTCGATCAGCACCAGGCCGCGCTTTTCCTTCGGCGGCAGCAACGCGCCCAGCGCCTCGTAGCCGTTGCGTCCGTGCACGTGCATGCGGGCGTCGCGGTGGAACAGTTCGCGCAGCCTTGCGGATTCCTCCGGGTGCAGTTCGCACAGTTGCGCGCTGTCGGTGTCGCGCATGGCCAGTGCGGCCTGCAGCGGCGAGCCGGGATAGAGCTTCAGGCCGTGTTCGTTGCCCGGCAGCGCGAGGATGGAATCCAGCCAACGGCGCAGCAGCGGCGGCAGTGCGGCGGCATGGGCGTCGCCGCCGTGCAGGTCGGGAAACAGCAGGCGGGCGATGCCGTCCCTGTATTCGCCGGTCTTGTCGGCCTCGGCGCCGTCCAGCGCATAGCAGCCGCTGCCGGCGTGGGTGTCGATCACGCAGAACGGCGCGGGCTTGAGCTTGAGCGCCTCGATCAGCGCCAGCAGCACCGCGTGCTTCAGGACGTCGGCGAAATTGCCCGCGTGGTAGGCGTGGCGGTAGTTCATGGCGGCGGCCGCAGAAAGGCGCCCAAGTATAGGCTGTGGCCGCCGCGCAGACCGCATGAAGCCGGCTTCAGGGTTGAGCGGGCGCGTGGTGCGTGGCTATGCTCGCGGCATGATCCGTTCGTCCCTCCGCCGCCTGCGCCGCTGCCGCCTGCTGTTCGTGCTGGCGCTGTGCGCGTGGCTGGGCCTGGCGGGTTCCGTGTTCGCCCATGCGGATTGCTGTGCCGGCATGGGCGGCATGTCCGGTGCCGCGACGATGACGCATCCCGACAGCGCGCAGGCCCCGTTGCATGCGGACGGCGCCCATGCCGGTGGCGCGTGTGCCTGCGTGCATGCGACGGCCGCGCTGCCGGAACTGGCTGCCGCCGTGGTGCCGGTACGCCTCGCCGCGACGAAGTGGCAGGCCTGGCCCGCCATCGCACCTACGCTTCCGCACCCGCCACCCTTGCGGCCGCCGCTGGCCTGATTCCTCCCGCTGATGCCGATTCGTTCGGTTGGCGGTGGTCTGATTTCGCTCGTCATCCCGGCGAAGGCCGGAGGCGCTTCGCCGTTGTGGGGCGCCTGCTGCTTTTGCAGGAATGACGAGCAGGCAGTCGATCAATCAGACCTTCCTTGGTCGCCTGCCCGCGCGCAGGCCCGTTGCCGCGTTCGCGGCAACGCCAGGCGGAATCCCGGTGATTCCGCGCAGGAGCAAAGCAGGTATGAACAGGCAGGATTTGCGCGGCGTGCAGTTGTCGCGCCGGCGTTTCGTGCAGGGTCTGGCGCTGGGCGGCGTGGCCGCCGGGCTGGGCTTGCACGTGGGCGGGGCATCAGCACAACAGGCCGCCGTGCGCCGCGAATTGCGCGGCACGCATTTCGAGCTTTCCATCGGCGAGCTGCCGGTGGATTTCACCGGGCGCAAGCGCATCGCCACTGTGGTCAACGGCCAGTTGCCCGCCCCGTTGCTGCGCTGGCGCGAGGGCGACACGGTCACGCTGCGCGTAACCAACCGCCTGCCGGTGCCCAGTTCCATCCACTGGCACGGCATCCTGCTGCCGTTCCGGATGGACGGCGTGCCCGGCATCAGTTTCCCCGGCATCGCGCCGGGCGAAAGCTGTACGTATCGCTTTCCGGTGCGGCAGAGCGGCACCTACTGGTACCACAGCCACTCCGGCTTCCAGGAGCAGGCCGGCCTCTACGGCCCCATCGTGATCGACCCGGCCGGCGGCGAGCGCTTTCCCGCCGACCGCGACTACGTGGTGATGCTCAGCGACTGGAGCGACGAGGACCCGGAGGCGATCTATGCGCACCTGAAAAAGCAGGGCGACTACTACAACTACGCCGAACCCACCGTGCCGGACTTCTTTCGCGACGCACATGCCCGCGGGCTTCGCGCGGCGCTGGCCGAACGGCGCATGTGGAACGCCATGCGCATGAGCCCCGCCGATCTCTCCGACGTGGGCGGCGCCAGCTACACCTACCTGATGAACGGCGTCGCGCCGGCCGGCAACTGGACCGGCCTGTTCCGGCGCGGCGAGAAAGTGCGGCTGCGCTTCATCAACGGCTCGGCGATGACGATCTTCGACGTGCGTATCCCGGGGCTGAAGATGACCGTGGTCGGCGCCGACGGCCAGGACGTCGAACCGGCGAGCGTGGATGAATTCCGCATCGCCGTGGCCGAGACGCTGGACGTGATCGTGGAACCCGCCGACGATCGCGCCTGGACGGTGTTCGCCCAGGCCATCGACCGCAGCGGCCATGCGCGCGGCACGCTGGCGCCGCGGCCCGGCATGGTCGCCGAGGTGCCTGCGATGGACCCGCGCGAGCCGCTGGCGATGGTGGACATGATGGGGGCGATGGACATGCGCCATTCGGCCGCCGTGCACCACGCGCGCAGCGAATACCGCAACCCCGGCGTGGACATGCGCGTGGACATGCCGCGCACGAACCTCGACGATCCCGGCATCGGCCTGCGCGGCAACGGCCGACGCGTGCTCACCTACGCCGACCTGCACACCATCGGCGGCTCGCTCGATCCGCGCGAGCCCGGACGCGAGATCGAGCTGCACCTCACCGGCAACATGCAGCGCTACATGTGGTCGTTCGACGGCGTGAAGTTCTCGGAGGCGAAACCGATCCGCTTCCGTGCCGGCGAGCGGCTGCGCCTGGTGCTGGTCAACGACACCATGATGAACCACCCCGTGCACCTGCACGGCATGTGGAGCGAGCTGGAAAACCCGCAGGGGCAATTCCAGGTGCGCAAGCACACCATCAACGTGCAGCCGGCGCAGCGCATCGCCTATGGCGTGACCGCGGACGCCCCGGGGCGCTGGGCCTATCACTGCCACATGCTCTATCACATGGAAGCGGGAATGATGCGCGAAGTGGTGGTCGCATGAGCGCGATCATCCGCAGGGCGCTCGTCAGCCTCGCATGCGCGTTGCCGCTGGCAGTGCTGGGGCAAACCGCGCCGGCGCCGGCGAGCAGCACAGGCATGGACATGTCGGAGATGCCGGGCATGGCGCACGATGCGGGCCATGCGGAGCATCCGTCGCATCATGGGCACGGCAAGCCGAAGCCGGCGAAGCAGGGCATGCCACAACGCACAGCAACGCCTGTTGACCAAGCATCGCCCATGGCGGCACCGGCACCCGCCGACGCAACGAATCACGCGGACCATGCATCAGGCGCGATGCCGCCGATGGAGCATGGCGACCATGCCATGCCGGACATGGATCACATGGACATGTCCCCGCATGCCACGCACGAAGGCATGGATCACGGTGGCGCCAGCGCGACGCACGACATGCGCATGCAGGGCGGCGCGGCGCCGCCTGACGCGCGCAGCGCCGATTATTCCGACGGCATCGGCCACGGCGACATGCCGGGCATGGACATGCGCGACGCCGCGCCGCTGGGCATGCTGCGGTTCGACCGGCTCGAAGCCTTCGACGGCCGGGACGGCGGCGGGCAGCGCTGGGATCTACAGGCCTGGTACGGCAGCGACATCGATCGCCTGTGGGTGCGCAGCGAAGGCGAGCGCGCCGGTGGCCGCGTCGGCGACGGCGATGCCGAGGCGTTGTGGAGCCATGCCGTGGCGTCGTACTGGGACACCCAGCTCGGCGTGCGCCACGACTTCGGCGATGGTCCCGCCCGCGACTGGGCCGCGTTCGGCGTGCAAGGCCTGGCGCCGTACTGGTTCGCGCTGTCGGCGACGGCTTATGCGGCGCCGTCCGGTCGCACCGCCGCGCGGCTGCGCGTGGAGTACGAGCTGCTGTTCACCCAGCGGTTGATCCTGCAGCCGGAGCTTGAATTCAACCTCTACGGCAAGGCCGATCCGCAGCGCGGGATCGGTGCCGGGCTGTCGGACGCCAGCTTCGGCCTGCGGCTGCGCTACGAGATCAGGCGGCAGTTCGCGCCCTACCTCGGCGTGTCGTGGGTACGCCGCTTCGGCGCCACGGCCGCGTATGCACGAGAGGATCGACGCCCCGTGTCCGACAGCCAGCTCGTGGCTGGTGTCCGCATCTGGTTCTGAGGAGTGCCCATGAAGCCGTACGTGAAAGTTGCAATCACCGTGGCATGCACGCTGGGCGCGCTGGTGGCGGGTGCCGGGGCGTTCGTCTATTCCGGCGCCTACGACATCGGCGCGGACGCGCCGCATACGCGGCCGGTGTCCGTCGTGTTGCAGGCGTTGCGCGACCGCTCGATCCGCGTGCGCTCGGAAGACCTCAAGTTGCCTGACCTCGACGATCCGCAGCTGATCCTGAAAGGCGCGGGGCAGTACGCGGCGATGTGCACCGGCTGCCATCTCGCGCCGGGCATGGAGGATTCGGAAATCCGCCCCGGGCTGTACCCGCAGCCGCCGAACCTGGCGCAGCTGCGCGTCGATCCGAAGGCCGCGTTCTGGGCGATCAAGCACGGCATCAAGATGAGCGCGATGCCGGCCTGGGGCCACAGCCACGACGATGCCACGATCTGGAGCATGGTGGCCTTCCTGCAGAAGCTGCCGGACATGACGCCGGCGCAGTACAAGGCCATCGTCGCCATGGCGCCGCCGGACGACGATATGGTGATGGGCGGCGATCACCACGATGCCGGCCATCCCGGCATGGACGACATGCCCGGGATGGCCGGTACGGCGGGTGCGCCTCCCGCTCAGTAGGCCACGGTGATCCGGCGGCGCGGGGCGTCGCCTTTCTCGATGCGGTCGAGCAGGGCGATGGCATAGTCGGCCACGCTGATGCGGCTGACGCCCGCAGCATCGGTCACCAACTGGTCGCCGCCGATGCGGTAATGGCCGGTGCGCTTGCCGTCCTCGATCAAGGCGGCGGGGCTGATGTAGGTCCAGTCGATCGATGCGGTGCTGGCCCGGCAGCCCTCGCGTGCCTGGCTTTGGGCCTCGGCTTCCGGCTTCCACGCTGCCGGGAAGTTCCGGTTGTCGATCACGCGCACGCCCGGCGCGGTTTCCAGGCTGCCGGCGCCACCCACCCACGCGAAGCGCTGGACGCCCAGCGCGGGCAAGCGGTCGAGCAGGATGCGCGCATTGGCGGGCGGGGTATTCGGGTTGCTGTCGCGCCGTGCGGACAGGCTCGCAATTGCCGCGGTGCTGCCGCGCACGGCCTCCTGCCAGGTTTCCGGCTGCGCCACGTCGCCGGTGACGAGCTTGAGCCTGTCGTGGCGGAGGTCGAGGCGGGCCGGGTCGCGCACGACGGCGGTCACTTCGTGGCCGCGCGCAAGCGCCTCGTCGAGGATGGCATGGCCGATGTGGCCGGTGGCGCCGAACAAGGCGATGTGCATGGAAGTCTCCGATGGGTGGGGATGGAGACCAGCATGCGCCAGGCCATTGATTCGATAAACGCGGGATGGTGCAATTCACTGTAAATCAGGAGTTGACAGTGGAGCGCATGCATGGGCGAGGTCAATCTCAATCGGCTGGCGGTGTTCGTTGCGCTGGTGCGCGCAGGCTCGTTCACCGCGGCTGCGGAACAGCTCGGGCAGACCAAGGCGATGGTGAGCCAGCACCTGGCGCGACTGGAACGCGAGCTGGGCGTGACGCTGATGGTGCGCAGCACGCGGCGCATGGCGTTGACCGAAGCCGGCACAGCCTTCCATGCCGACTGCGTGCGCATCCTCGGCGAAACCGAGGCAGCCATCGGTCGCGTGGGCGAGAACCGCGACACGCCGCGCGGCACGCTGCGCCTCACGGCGCCGGTGAACTACGGCACCTCGGTGATAGCGCCTGTTCTGGCCCGCTTTCTCCGACGCTATCCGGAGGTGCATGCCGAACTGGTGCTGGACGACGGCATGAGCGACCTGATCGGCGGCCGTTTCGACTTGGCGATCCGCGGCGGCCCGCTGCGCGACTCCGGTTTGCGCGCCGTGCGCCTGACCGGCTTCCGCCAGTTGCTGGTGGCGGCGCCTTCCTATATCGCTGCGCGGGGCCGGCCGCGCCGACCGCTGGAGCTGGCGCAGCACGACGCGATCCTGCTCGCGGTGCTGAGTTCCCCCGCGCGCTGGGTATTCACCGCGCGCAGCGGTGCGCAGACCCGGGTGCGGCTGGCGCCGCGTGCCCAGGCCGACAGTGCGGCGGCCGTGCATGCGATGGTGCTGGCTGGCGCCGGCGTGGCCGTGCTGCCCGATTTCATGGTGGAAGCCGACCTCGCCGCCGGCCGCTTGGAACACCTGCTGCCCACGCAGCGCCTGCCCGAAGGCAGCTTCAGCGCGGTGTACGCCGGGCTGCACGCACCGGCCAAGGTGCGCGCCTTCATCGACCACCTGCGCGAGAGCCTTGCCGGCAAGGCGGCCTGAATCCCCGCACCGGCTGGCGTTACTCCACGATGTTGTGGCTCTCCGCCGTCCCCAGCAATTCCGGCTGCCCGGCCGGTCGCTGCCGGCGCGCCAGCAGCGGATGCGCGAACACGGCGACGAGGATCACCGCCACGCCCGCGTAGAACCAGCCATCGAGCTGGCGCTGCTCGCCGAGCAGCAGCATGGCCAGCACGATCGCGTAGACCGGCTCCAGGTTGGTCACCATCTGCGTGCCGAAGGCGCTCATGTGGCGCAGCGCCACCAGCGCGAGCACGAACGGCAGCAGGGTGCAGCCGAAGGCCAGCGCGAGCAGCAGCAGCGTGTCGTGCGCACCGGGCAGCACGAAGGCGGCGCCTGCGTGCGGCAGCAGCGGCGCCAGCACGGTGAGGAAGGCGGTGCCGGTGCCCAGTTCGATGCAGGTGACGGTAAGCGGGTCGCCGTGGTTCACCAGCCGCTTGTTGAGCGAGCCGAACAGCGCCACGAACAGCGCCGACAGCACGCCCACCGCGATGCCGAGGCGCATGCCGTGCGGCACGCCGCCCACCACCATCGCCACGCCCGGCACCACGGCCGCGCCGATCAGCAGCTCGCGCGGGTCGAACTTGCGCCGGGCGATCCACGGTTCCACGAAGGCCAGGAACACCGGCCCCAGTGCGATGCAGGTGGCGCCCACCGACGCGTTCGCCAGCTTGATCGCGGCGTAGAAGGTGAGCCAGTGCAGCGACACCAGCACGCCGATGCCGGCATAGGCCCAGCGCAGCCGCGACGGCATCGCGCGCAGGCCGCGCCACACGCGCGGCACCAGCAGCAATGCGGCGGTCACCAGCAGCATGCGCCACCACACCAGCGGCAGCGCGGGCAGCGTGATCAGCTTGCCGAGGATGGCGGTGAAGCCCCACAACAGCACGCAGAAGTGGATCTGCAGGCGGGCCCGGTTGGTGGCTTGCATGGAAACGCATCGATGGGAGACGCGGCATTCTACGTTGCGCCGCGGGTCGCGGCAGCATGTCAGCGGCGCGGTTTGCCCACGGAAGCGGGTTGCCTGGGCGTGCGCATCTGCTGCAGCACCGTGGTGCAGGTGTTGGCGTCGCCGCTGTCGTGGCTGGGGGCGACCAGCGCCAGCAGCGCGGCTGCGGGGGCGGCGACCACGCCCAGCGCCAGCGCGCCGGCGCCGCGTACCAGCAGCGGGCCGGCCTGCACGCCCACGTCCGGCTGCTTCAGCGTGCCGCGCACGTACAGCGGCGAACGCAGCGAGAGCACCCGGAAGCCCTTGGTGTGGGGCGTCACGTCCAGGTCCAGTTTCTCGTTCGCGAAGTTCACCGTGCCCTCGACGTCGATCAGCGCATCCTGGGTGTCGAAGACGAAGAGCTTCGTGCGGAACAGGCCGTTCTGCGCGGCGAGGTCGGTGGCGGCGCAGTTGATCTTCACCGTGCGGTCGCCGAACAGCTTGCCGAGCACGATGTTGCCCACGTTGAGGCCGGCGGTCTCCAGCAGGTTGCGGCTGATCGCGCCGTCGTTCATCAAGAGCTTCAGCTCGCCGTTGGCGCTGCCGAGCAGGGCCGCGACGGAATTGCCGCGCGCGTCCAGCGTGGCGCCGCCGTTGATCTCGCCAAGGCTGGTGTGCATCGGCTCGAAGTCCGGGAACAGCTGCTTGAGCTTCAGGTGCCGCGCATGCAGTTTCAGGCTGCCGCGCATGGGCGCGGCGCTGCCGTCCAGGCGCAGCGCGCCGTCCGCATGGCCGCCGGCGAGGCCGAACTGCAGCGGGTCCAGCGCCAATACTCCGCCGTCCAGCACCAGGTGGGTGGACAGCGATTCGATGGGCAGCGACGCGCCGTGCTCGATGCGCCCCGCGGCGAACGTCACGTCCGCATCCATCGCCTTCCAGCGGTCGGTACGGAAGGCTTGCGTGGGCAGCACGCGGTCCGACGCCGCGGGCGGCGGCGCGGTGGTGCTGGAGCCGCCGCCGCCGATCAGCGGCGCCAGGTCGGCGAGGTGCAGTTGCTCGGCCTGCACCTTGCCGCTGAGCTTGGGACGTGCGCCGCCGGTGACGTAATCGACGTCGCCCGCGAGGTCGCTGCCGCCCACGCGGGCGCGGAAGCCGTGGTAGCCGAAGCGGCTGCCGTGACGCCCCAGCGTGGCGGTGAGGCGGCCGCGGGTGGCGTAGGGCGGCGTGTCGGGCAGGGTCACGCCGAGGATGGGATACAGCCTGGCCATGCTGGAGCCGGCGAGCCACAGGCGCAGGTCCAGCGCGCCCAGGTGCAGCGGATCGGTCAGCGTGCCGACGAGGGCGATGTGCGTATCGCCGATGCGCAAGCGTGCCTGTACGGGAAATGGTTGGTCGGCCTGCTGCAGCGCCAGTACGGCGCCGGTCCTGCCGCTGCCTTCCAGCGGTGCGCCCTGGTAGCTGCCCCTGGCGGTCCACGCGAACTGGTAGGCGGTTCGCCGCGCGGCCGCCTCGCCGGATTCCGCCGGCGCCTCGTCGTCGCTGCGCAGCGACCTGTCGGCGCCGCGCCCTGCGCTGCGCTCGGCCTGCGCGCGCGCATCGGTGCGCGCCTGCGCCACGATCTGGTCGTAGGGAATCGCCTGCTTCAGCGGTTCGATGTCGGCATCGATCCGCACGCGGCCGGCGGCGTCGTCCAGCGCGATGTGGCCGGCATCGAAAGCGATCGCGCCGAGGTCCAGCGCCCAGCGGGAAGGCGACGCGCTGTTCGACAGTTCGAAGTTCCAGTTGGCGCGGCCCTGCGCATCGCGCTCAAGGTCCACGCGGGGACGCACCAGCTGCAAGGTGGGAATGCGCACGCGGTGCAGCAGCAGATCCAGCGGCGACAGGCTGAAGCGCAGCGCGTCCAGGTGGGCGAACTCGCGCTGCTTCGCCCATGCGGGATTCGCGACGCTGATGTCGTTCGCCACCACCTGCGGCCACGGCAGCCACGCGCGCAGGCCACCTGCCTGCGGCTCGCGCCGCCACTGCACGTCGAGCGAACCGTTGATCGCGAACGGGCGGCCGATGGCGGCGCTGACGCTGGCGTCGATGGTCGGCTTCAGGCGGTTCCAGTCGAACAGGGCAAGCGCCACGGCGAGGATGACCACCAGTGCCACCGGTATCCCGATGATCCATGCCAGCCACTTGTTCCTGCGCCTCATGCCCGACTCCTGCGGCCGCAGTGCGACCGGCAATGGCGTTATGCCATGACATAACCCATGTTGCGGCAAGGTTTCGTAGTGACGGCGCGGTTTCGCTCACCGTGCGTTCACCCGCAGCGGCTCGGGATCAGTCGTTGTCGTCGTCCGCGCCAGCCTTCCAGTAGCCGGTGGCCTTGATCCAGTCTTTCGGCACGCCGCGCTGTTCCAGCCACTGGCGCATGGCACGGGCGCGGCCCGATTCGGCGGCGATCCAATGGAACACGTCGCCTTCGATGGCGGGCAATTCCTGCAGGGCCTGTTCCAGGCGACGGCTGTCCACGGCTGCCTCGCCATGGCGTGCAAGCCAGCGGATGTCGACATCGGCGTGCGTGTGCAGCGGCTGGCGGTCGGCGGCGTCGGGTAGTTCGATCAACGCGGTGGCGCGCGTGCCGGCGGGCATTTCCTCCAGCCAGCGGCCGATGGCGGGCAGGGCGGTTTCGTCGCCCACCAGCACGTAATGATCGAAGTCGCCGGCGATCACGAACGAGCCGCGCGGTCCGCCGGCGCCGAGCTGCTGGCCGGGCGCGGCCTGCGCCGCCCAGTTCGACGCGGGGCCGTCGCCGTGCAGCACGAAGTCGACAGTCAGCTCGTCGCGCGCGGCGTCGTGGCGGCGCGGCGTGTAGTCGCGCATCGGCGACGGCTCGCGGTCGGGCGGGAATTCGGGGCCGTTCGCGCCGAGCGCGGGCAGCACCAGCTCGCCGTCGCGGTTGGGGAGGAACAGCTTCACGTGATCGTCGGGCGACGCGCCGCGGAAGCCGCGCAAGCCGGGGCCGCCGAGCGTCACCCGCTGCATGTGCGGCGAGAGACGTTCGACGCGCAGCACGTCGAGCATGCGCAGCACGACGTCGTGGCGCAGGCGCTGGTGGGCATGGAGTGCCATCGTGGTTGCCTCGTGGGGATGGGGCGCTGGCGATGGCTGGCGCGTAGGGAAGCCGCCGGGAGAAGACGGCGGGTGCATCAATCCTTCGGCTGGCCACCAGCGATCTCGCTGGCGGCCCGCTGCAGGATCGCGGCGATGCGATCCGCCTCGGCCTTGTCCCAGCCGGTGCGCATCATCAGCGCGTGCTTCAGCGCGTGCATCGCCTTGCGCACCGCCATCGGCGCGGCCATCTTCGCTGCCAGGCGCGCGCTGTGCTCGGTGCGCGAGGTCGCCGCGTCCACCGCGGCGCGGTTCTCGTCGAGGAAGGCACGGCCGGCGTCGGTGATCGCGTAGAGCTTGCGGTTGCCCGCCTCGCTTTCCACCTGCACATGGCCCATGTCTTCCAGCATGGCGAGGGTGGGGTAGATCGCGCCGGGGCTGGGCGTGTACTGGCCGTGGAACATCTCCTCGATGGTGCGGATCAGTTCGTAGCCGTGGCGCGGCTGCTGCTCGATCAGCGCCAGCAGCAGCAGCTTGAGGTCGCCGTGGCCGAACATGCGGCCGCCGCCGCGCCGGCCGCCGCCGCGCAGCGCGTCCCAGCCGCCAAAACTGTCGTCGCCGCCATGGTGGCCGCCGAACGGGCCGTGACGGCCGGCGTGGAAGCCGCGCTCGCCGTCGTACGCGAAAAAGCCGTGGGAATCGTGGTGGTGGGCGAAACGATGGAACAGGTGATGCATGCGCATGGCTGCTTCCGATATATCGAATTGGGAGTCGAAGATATATCCACGATATATCGTTTGCAAGCGCGGACGATCAGGCCAGGGGCGGCAAGCCGGGAATCAGCGGGTGCGGCGGCGGATGCGCCAGACCTGCGCCGGCGGCAGGTTGAGCCAGACGCCGCCGATGCGCTCGGCCTCCAGCCCCAGGCGCTGCCGCAGCGCGCGCGGCACCGGGCAGCGCAGGCCGTAGGTGAACTGGTAGAGCGAGCCGTCCTGCTGCAACTGGCGCTCGAACACGCCCGCGATGATGGCTTCGACCTTGTCGGGCGGGATCGACAGCAGCGGCAGGCCGCTGATCACGGCGCAGGCGCGTTCGTTGCCGAACAGCGAAGACGCGCTGCCCAGTTCGGCGGCATCCATGTGCAGCACGCGCGCGAGCGGGTAACGGTGGGCCAGCGCACTGGCCAGTACCTGGTCGGTTTCCACCAGCACCAGCCGGTGCCCCGGCAGTCCACGGTCCAGCAAGGCCCGCGTGAACACGCCGGTGCCGGGCCCCAGCTCGATCACCGGGCCGTGCGCCTGGTCGACATGGGCGGTCATCAGCCGGGCCAGCGCCGGGCCGGAGGGTGCCAGCGCGCCCACGCTGCGGGGATCGCGCAGCCAGGCCCGCAGGAGATCCATCGTGTCGTTCAGGGACATGGGCAACGGCAGCAGCGGTTCCAGTGGCGCACGATAACCGGAACGAGCGGGGCGGATGTTCTGATCCGGTTATGGCGCTCCGCTGCCGATTCTTACGGCGCGGCCGGCTTGCCGCCGTCGCGTACCGGGATATCGATGCTGCACAGGCTGACCTTGCCCGCGGGGTTCTTGTAGAACGCGTCGCGGCGGTTGCGCCTGGCTTCGACCAGCGCGGCGAAGGTGGGGCTGTCGGTGCGCAGCACCTGGATATCCGTGCGCTGCGCGGGCGGCAGTTCGGAGGCGAGGCGCACCGACAGGATGGGCACGCGCTGTTCGGCCTTGGCGTAGAAGCCCATCGGTGCGGGACCGCGCGGCAGGCCCGACAGCAGCGGCATGCCTTCCAGCACGCGGCCGGCGATCGCGAGGTTGCGGTCCAGCGCGCGGGGCGACTGGCCGATCACCGCGTACAGCGAACTGCCGTTGCCGCTGTCCGGCGCGATGTCGCGCGCCACGCCCACCATGCCGTAGCAGTGCGTCAGCCATTCGCGTCCCGTGGCCGGGTCGCGCGCGGCGGGGAAGCCTTCGCTGAAGCCCACTTCCGGCGCATACACGTCGCCGTCCGGCAGCGGCATCCACGGCTGCTTCGCGTCGATCGCGCGGGTGTATTCCGGCGGCAGCGTCTGCTTGGCCTTGCCCAGCGGCTTCAGCTTCGCCGGATCGGGATGGTCGCCGTCGCTTTCGGGATCGTCCCACTGCGCCACGAAGTTGTCCTGCACGCGGTTGATCGACAGCCCGTCGAAATAGTGCTCGCGCGCCAGCGTGCGGATGTTCTGCGCATGCAGCGGGGTGAAGCCCGGCGCCAGCTCGATCACCACGCGGCCCGCAGGCAGCTGCATGTAGAGCAGGTTGGCCGGGTCGGGCGTGCGCCATTCGGCCGGCTTCGACGCCGCCAGCAGTTCCTTCGCGCTGGGCGTGGGCTTGTCTTCCGCGGCGGAGGCCGAGACCGCCGCGAGAGCGAGCGCCATTGCGACGGCGGCAGGATGATGGCGCATGGTGGTTTCCCCGTATCGTTGGCGTCGCGGCACGTTAGCAGGAGCCGCAAGCCGGTGCGTGCGTTATTTGCGGAAGCGCACGAAGGCGCGTCTGGCCAGGTACAGCAGGTGTCCGGTCAGGCCGGCATCCTGGGCTTCGCGCAGTGCGGTGTTCTCGGCATAGAGCATGCGGATGTGGCTGTCGCGCTGCTCGATCAGCTGCTGGATCCCGGCCACGTCGCTGCGCGTCAGAATGTGACCCTCGTCCAGGTGCGGCGGCAGTTGGCGGTTCACGTAATAAGTGGTGTGACGCGGCGCCGTCTCGGCGGCGGGGCGATCCTTCGTGTAGAAGTACAACGCGACGGAGCGGCGCGTGAGATCGGCATGCTCAGGCGGCAGCTCGATCCGGTTGAAGGCGTGCCAGGAACATTCGGACGTCTCGAAGATCACGCAGCGGTTGAACGCGGGCGCCACCGAGCGTGCTGGGCGCGCATCGGCATGTGGATCGCGGAACAGTTCCAGGCAGCCGCCCCATGATTCCTCCCACTGCGGGTTGAGGTAGACGATGAGGTTGAGGCGGCGGTGCCAGCGTTCGCTGGGGTGGTAGTTGAAATCCACATGCGGGTCCAGGCTCATCCCGTTGCGGTTCTCATGGGTGCCTCCGCCGAGATACCACGGGTCGTAGATCAGGCCGTCGATGCCGGTGAGACGGCCTACCGTCGCCAGGAACTCGGGACTGCGGATCGCGTCGTCAAGCTGCTCCCAGGCCGGCCCGAGCTGGCGGATCTTTGCCAGCGTGGACTTGCCACCCAGCTTGCCGTCGTCGCCCACCGAGTTGCCGCGCTCGAACGCGGGGAAGCTGTCCAGCAGTGCCGCGGCGAAATCCGGGGCGAAGAAATCATCGATCGTCACGTGGGGGAACGGCGCCGCCGAACAGAACTCGGCCCGGCACGCGTCCGCTGATTCCAGCACATGCGGATGGACGATCGAAACTCCCGACGGACCCTGCATGTCCCCCCCAAGGCAGTGAATGGTGAGCCAATTCTACCGTTTGGCGGCGCGCCGCCGCTTCCACGCATAGCCGACGCCCAGCAGCACGAACCATACCGGGCTGGCCAGCAGGGCGGCGCGGGTGTCGGCCTGCAGGCACAGCAGCACCAGCACGAACGCGAAGAACGCCAGGCATGCCCAGCACATGAACACGCCGCCAGGCATCCGGTAGATCGACTCCGCATGCAGTTGCGGACGCTTGCGCCGGTACGCCATGTAGGCGAACAGGATCAGCGACCAGACGAACATGAAAAGCACGGCGGACAGCGTGGTGACCAGGGTGAACGCGGTGAGCAGGTTCGGCACCAGGTAGATCAGCCCCGCGCCCAGCATCAGGCACAGGCACGAGAACAGCAGGCCCGGCGTCGGCACCGCGGCCTTCGACAGCCGCGTGAAGATCTTCGGCGCATGGTTCTCGTCCGCCAGGCCGTACAGCATGCGGCTGGTGGAGAAGATGCCGCTGTTCGCCGAGGAGGTGGCCGAGGTCAGCACCACGAAGTTGATCAGACTGGCCGCCGCGGGCACGCCGGCCAGCACGAATAGTTCAACGAACGGGCTCTTGTCCGGCTCGACCAGCCGCCACGGCGTCACCGCCATGATCGCCACCAGCGCCAGCACGTAGAACACGAGGATGCGCAGCGGGATGGAGTTGATCGCCTTCGGCAGGTTGCGCCGCGGGTCGGCCGTCTCGGCGGCGGCGGTACCCACCAGCTCGATGCCGACGAACGCGAACACCGCGATCTGGAAGCCGGCGAAGAAGCCGGACACGCCCTTCGGGAAGAAGCCGCCGTCGTTCCACAGGTTCGCCAGCGTGGCCTGGTTGCCGGCCGGCGACCGGAAGCCCCAGAGCACCAGCGCGCAACCCACCGCGATCAGCGCGCAGATCGCCACGATCTTGATCAGCGCGAACCAGAACTCCAGCTCGCCGAACAGCTTCACCGTCAGCAGGTTCAGGCCCAGCAGCAACAGCACGCACAGCAGCGCGGGAATCCAGGGCGCGAGATGCGGCAGCCAGAACTGGGTGTAGGAGGCGATCGCGACCACTTCGGCGATGCCGGTGACGATCCAGCAGAACCAGTACGTCCAGCCGCAGAAGAAGCCGGCCCACGGCCCCAGCAGGTCGGTGGAGAAGTCGATGAACGACTTGTACTGCAGGTTCGACAGCAGCAGCTCGCCCATCGCGCGCATCACGAAGAACAGCATCACGCCGATGATCAGATAGACCAGCAGGATCGACGGCCCGGCGAGGCTGATGGTCTTGCCCGAGCCCATGAACAGCCCGGTGCCGATCGCGCCGCCGAGCGCGATCAGCTGCAGGTGGCGATTGGAGAGGCTGCGCCGCAGCTGCTCCGGTTGCGCGGTGGATACGGTCATGCGGGCGCCGGGTCGGGAGACGGTCGCCACGATACAGAGAAACCCCGGGGCAGCGCCAATCCGCCGGCCATGACTTCCGGCGCATGTACTAGTGTGAAGTGAATACTATGCTTCAGTCCAAGCTATGGCGCAGTGCAGGCAAGTGCATGGACGACCTCGACGGCCAACTGAAGAAATTCCAGAAGGAGCTGTCCACCGGCACCGTGTCGCTGGTGCTGCTGGCGGTGCTGGGGCAGTCGCGCCAGCCGCTGTACGGCTACCAGATCGCGAAACGGCTGGAGCAGGTGGGCGAGGGCGTGCTGGCCGGCAAGCAGAGCGCGCTGTATCCGGTGCTGCGCAACCTGGAGGGCGCAGGCCTGCTGGCCAGCGAGGTGGAGCCTTCGGTGAGCGGGCCGCCGCGCCGCTATTACCGCATCACGAAATTCGGCCGCGAGGTGCTGCGCGAGTGGATCGCCGCGTGGAACGCCAGCCGCGACAGCGTCGACAAGGTATTGCAGGGAGAACTGTGATGAACGAAGCATCCGGCAACGTGCCGCGCACGATCGCGGAATACCTCGAACAACTGCGTGCCGCGCTGCGCGGCGCCGACCCCGCGCTGATCCAGGACGCGCTGTACGACGCCGAGGAACACCTGCGCGCGGAACTGTACGAACGCCCCGGCCGCGACGAGGCCGCGATGCTGGAACACGTGGTGGAAAGCTACGGCGCCCCGGACGAGGTGGCCGAGATCTACCGCGACCAGGAGATCAAGATCCAGCGCGCGATCCGCCCGCCGCCGCCGCCGAAGCGGCGCTCGGCCGCCGGCCGCTTCTTCGGCGTGGCCGCCGATCCGCGCGCCTGGGGCGCGTTGTTCTACCTGCTGTTCGGCCTGGTCACCGGCATCGCGTATTTCACCTGGGTGGTCGCCGGCCTCTCGGTGTCGCTGGGCTTCTCGGTGCTCATCATCGGCCTGCCGTTCATCGTGCTGTTCTTCGGCAGCGTGCGCGGGCTGGCGCTGCTGGAAGGGCGCCTGGTGGAAACCATGCTTGGCGTGCGCATGCCGCGGCGGCCGCCGTATCCGCCGAAGCACATGACGCTGTTCCAGCGCATGGGCGCGATGTTCACCGACCCGCGCAGCTGGAGCTCGATGCTGTACGGGTTGCTGCAACTGCCGCTGGGCA
The DNA here is from genome assembly GCF_013620825.1 of Rhodanobacter sp. PCA2. Classification (GTDB taxonomy): domain Bacteria; phylum Pseudomonadota; class Gammaproteobacteria; order Xanthomonadales; family Rhodanobacteraceae; genus Rhodanobacter_A. Next base: position 78,654 of record NZ_NJIC01000016.1, read on the forward strand.
TCTTCTACTTCACGTTGGTCGTGACCTGGCTCTCCGTCTCGCTGGCCTTCATCGCGATGCCGATTGCGAAGCTGTTCCCCGGGCTGGATCAATGGGATGGCGTGACCTGCCTCGGGACGCCGCAGTGGCCCTGCGACCTGCTCACGTGGACGCACAGCTGGAGCGGTGCGATCGTGCTCTGCGCGCTGGGCCTGCTGCTGTTCTTCCTGCTGCTGCATGTGGTGCGTGGCCTCGGCCACCTGCACGGCCAGCTGGCCAAGCACCTGCTGGTGCTGCGGGCCTGAACGCGGGACGCGCACCGGCTCCGCAAGCCGACACAAGGGCAGCGCCCGTGTGCGGCCGCGCGAACCGGGTCAGCGGTAGTTGAGGTCCGGCGAGGCCAGCAGGAAGGTGTTCCATTCCTGCTGCGATTCCGCCTTGGCCAGCGCGCTGCGCGCGGCGGCGGAAAGGTGGGGCTCGATGGCGTCGTAGTACAGCCGCGTGCTCAGCATCGGGAAGCCGGCCTCGCGCGTGGTGCTGCCCGGCGGCGTGAACAGCTGGGTGTTGCCGTTGCCGATCGCGGCGGCGATGTCGAAGCGTTTGGAGAGCTGGCCGGAACCGGTCCAGCTTGCGCCGTCCAGCGGCCAGCCGTCGGGCGTGATGCGGCCGTACAGCGGCTCGCCCAGCTGGTCCAGCCAGTACACCAGCGGCAGGGCGTTCGCGATGGGCTTGCCGTCGTAGGCGAGGCGCACGGAGGACACCACGAAGCGGGTCGGGGTCATGAACTGGCGGCCGCTGGCCAGCAGCTCGCGCGAGTCGAACATGGTGTGCAGCACCGCGGCGATGTCGCCGTCGGTGTGCTGGAAGGTCTGCGCCATGCGCGCCACCAGCGCGGGCGGCGGGTTGTCGGCCACGAAATACTGCGCAAGCTGGCGCGAGACGAACTGCGCGCAGGCCGGCCGGTGCACGATGAGATCGACTGCCTGCCGCACCTCGTCGTAGCCGCGTCCCTTGATGTGCTGGCCAAGGAAAACCTTGTTGCTGAAGTCGTGCCGGTACGGGTTGAACTGGAACAGGCCGTGCTGCACCACCAGCGGCGCTACTTTCGGGTTGAAGCGTTGCGGCTTGCCGTCCACTGGTGTGATGCCGACGCCGGTGAGGATCAGCGCCAGTTGCTGCACGTCCTGCTGGGTATAGCCCGAGCCCACGCCCAGCGTGTGCAGTTCCATCAGTTCGCGCGCGTAGTTCTCGTTGACGTGGCCCTTGGCGTTCTGCGCGTTGTCCAGGTATTCCAGCATCGCCGGACTTTCCAGCGTCGCCATCACCAGGTCGCGGAACCTGCCCAGCGCATGCGGGCGGATCACGCGCTGCTCGTAGTCGGCCAGCTCCCAGCGGATGCGGCCCTTGGGCGCGTACACGCTGAAGTGGTTGAGCCAGAACCACACCACCTGCTCCTTGAGCTGGTTCGGCCCGTACGCCGCCTGCAGCAACTCGGCCTGCCGCGCCTGTTGCATCAACGCGTTGCCGTGCTGCTGCCAGGCCTTGTTCGCGGCGTCCTTGTCCGGCCCGGCAGGCATCGCCTTGACCTGCTGCTGGGCGTCGTACAGATCGCCGAGCAGTTTCGGCAGCGGCGTGTTCGTCGCCTCGAAGCCGTGGATCAGGCCGACGACCTGCGGCGGCATCGAACCGGGCACGCGGTCGGCCAGTTGCGCATCGAGCAGGCCCTCGCGGCCCAGCTTCCGATAGCGCGCCACATCCGCGCTGTCCAGGCCGAAACCGTCTCGGCGCAGCCAGGTGAGGTCGCTGTCGCTGAATGCGCCGTGCGCCGCCTTGTTTGCCTGCGTGGGTTGGTTGGCGCAGGCGGCGAGCAACAGCATGGCTGCCGTGAGGAGGAGAGCTAGTGCGCGGCGGGGCATGGCAGCTGTCCGTGCGTAGGCGTGGGAACGAATCCCGTGCACGACGGCCCGGGTATCTGAGCGCAGTGGAGGTATCCGTGCATGGACCATCTTTCTACACCAGCCGCAGATCCCGCGGCTTCGCCTGCGGAAACACCGTCTGCAACTGGCCGGCGTTCAAGCCCCACAGTCGCGCGAACATCCCGCCCAGCACGTCGCGGTAGTCGTTCAGCACCTGGTAGTCGCGGTTCTGCAGCAGGTTCGGCTGGGTCACCGCGAGCTGCTCGCCCGCGAGGCGGCCGCCGGCGACCTTGCCGCCGAGTACCCAGTGCACGGTGCCGTGGCCGTGGTCGGTGCCGTGGTCGCCGTTCTCGCGGAAGGTGCGGCCGAATTCGGAGAGCACCACCACGGTGGTGTCGTTCCACGCATTGCCCAGCGCGTCGGCGTAGGCGGCCAGGCCTTCGCCCAGGTTCTTCAGGTTGTTGGCGAGGCCGCCCTTGGTGTTGCCCTGGTTGACGTGGGTGTCCCAGCCGCCGACGTCGACGAAGCCGAGCCGGTACTGGTCGCGCATCAGGGTGGCGATGCGCCGCGTCTCGGCGGCGAAGTTGTGCGCGCTGGGCGCGCCGCGGCTGGCCGCCACCATTTCGTCGCGCAGGTCCGCGGATACCGTCTTGGGCAGGGCGAGGCCGTCGGCGGTGGCATGGGCCAGCGAGGTGTTCTTGTACATGCCGGAGAGGATCGCCGCCTGCCGCTCGTCGAAATGCGCCCTGGGATCGTCCTTCAGCGAGATGTTGGGGATGTCGCGCCCCGCGCCCTGGAAGGAGAGCGGCAGGTTGCTGGTGAAGGCGATGGCCGGCGTGCCGGCCATCAGGCCCGCGAGCCGCGCGAGGAAGCCGGAGCGGTAGTTCGTCTCATGCCCCAGCGGTTCGCCGCGCTCGATGTGGTCCTGGGTCTCGAAGTGGCTGCGCGAAAGGTCGTTGGTGCCGGCGAACGGAATGAAGGCAAGCTGCTTCTTCTGCCACAGCGGATAGAGCGTGTCGCGCACCACGGGGTTGAGGCCCCAGTTCGCGTCCAGCGCCACGGCGCTGTCGGGGTTGTCCGGATCGGGTTTCGCGATGGCGAGGGTGGGGCGCGACTCGTAGTAGAAGTCGCTGCCGCAGGGCACCAGCAGGTTGTTGCAGTCGTAGCCGCCGCGCAGGAACACCAGCAGGAAGCGCGGCGAGTTCGCGGGCGCCGCGAACAGCCGGCCCGAGAACGACAACGTGGACGCGGCGGCCGCGCCGGCAGCGGCAAGCAGGAATTCGCGACGGTTCATGACAGCACCTCAGCTACACGGGTTGGCCCCTCCCCCGCGAGCAGGGGGGAGACGAGTTGGCTCCTCCCCCTGCGAGCAGAGGGAGGTTGGGAGACGAGTTGGCCCCTCCCCCTGCGAGCAGGGGGAGGCTGGGAGATGAGTTGGCTTCTCCCCCTGCGAGCAGGGGGAGATTGGGAGACGAGTTGGCCCCTCCCCCTGTGTGCAGGGGGAGGTTGGGAGGGGGACAAGGCTTGTGCCGCGAACCGCACCCCACCCCAGCCCTCCCCTGCATGCAGGGGAGGGAGCCGCGTACGGCAACGGGCAGGGGAATGGCTCATCGGTAATTGAAGTCGGGCGAGGACAGCAGGAAGGTGTTCCACTCCATCGGCGATTTTGCCTGCGCCAGCGCGTTGCGCGTGGCGTCGGAGAGGCGCGGGGCGATGGCGTCGCGATAGAGTGCGGAGCCCTGCAGATCGGGTGGGCCGGGCGGCGGATCGTTCGCGATCGCTGCGTCGCCGTCGTTGCCCGCGAACAGCCGGTTGCGGCCGCTGCCGATGACGCGTGCGAAATCGAAGCGCTTGCTCATCTGGCCCGAACCGGTCCAGCTCGCCGAATCCAGCGGCCAGCCGTCGGGCGTGATGCGGCCGTACAGCGGCTCGCCCATCTGGCGCAGCCAGTTCACCAGCGGCACGGCGTTGGGAATCGGCTGGCCGTCGTAGGTCAGGCGCATCGCGGAAACCAGGAAGCGCATCGGGTCCTTGAACTTGTGCCCGCCCACGGCGCCGGCGTCCTTCGACAGGAGCATCGTGCGCAGCACCGCCGCAATGTCGCCGTCGCTGCGCTGGAAGGTCTGCGCCATCGCGTCGACCAGGGCGGGCGAGGGCTTGTCGTCGATGAAGTATTCGGCGAGCTTCCGCGAGACGAAGCGCGCGCAGGCGGGCTGGCGCACGATCCGGTCCACCGCCTGCTCGATCTCGGCGTAGCCGCTGCCCTTGATGGTCTGGCCGAGGAAGGGCTTGTCGCCGAAGTCGTGCCGGTCGGGATTGAACTGGAACAGGCCGTCGCGCACGAAGCCGGGGCGCATGCCGCCGAAGCGGCCGCCGCGCATCGCCAGCTTCGGCGGCAGCAGGCCGGCGCCGGTGAGCACGCGCATCAGCTGCTGCACGTCGGCCTGCGTGTAGCCCGAGCCCACGCCGAGCGTGTGCAGCTCCATCAGCTCGCGCGCGTAGTTCTCGTTGGTCTTGTCCTTGACGTTGTGCACGTTGTCGAGGAACACCAGCATGGCCGGGCTCTTCAGCGTGGCCATCACCAGGTCCTTGAACTTGCCCAGCGCGCGCGGGCGGATCACCTGTTCCTCGTAGTCGGCGGCGAACACGCGCACGGGGCCCTTGTCCGCGTAGATGCTGAAGTGGTTGAGCCAGAACCACACCATCTGTTCCTTGAGCTGGTTGCCGCCATACACCGCATGCAGCAACTCGGCCTGCGTGGCCTGCTGGTAGAGGTCGCGGCGGTATTGCTGGTTCGTCTTCTTCGCGGCGTCCTTGGCCGGGCCGGCCGGCGTGTCCTTGAACTGCTTCTGGCGGTCGCGGAAGTCCGCCAGCAGTTCGGGCAGCGGCGTGCTCACCACGGGAAAGCCGTGGATCTGCGCGGCCACCTGCGGCGGCAGGGTGTCGTCGCCGCCGGCCAACTGCTCGTCGAGGAAGCGCGCACGGCCGAGTTCGCGGTAGCGCGCCAGCGTGGCGCTGTCCAGGCCGAAGCCGTCGCGACGCAGCCAGGCGATGTCCGAAAGACTCAGGCCATCCACCTTCGCGGTGACGGTGGAGGTGGGCATGCCTTGCTGCGTGGCCTGTCCGGCGCAGGCCAGCGCCGGCAGGCACCCGAGCAGCAGGCCGAGCGCGAGGCCGCGGCGACGTATCGAAACGACAGGCATGCGTTCCTGCTCCGGCGAGAGTGTCGGGGTTTCAACGCCAAAGGTATCGGCGCGGATGACTGCAGTGCAGTGACATGCCGTGCGAATTCGATGGCGATTCATTTTTCGCAGCATCTTGCGCGGCCCGTCGGCCGCAGCGGTTACCATGCGCGCCACTGACAGAGGCATTGCCATGACCAAGACCTACGACCGCGCCTATTTCGACAAGTGGTATCGCGACCCCAAGCATGCAGTGGGCTCGCCGGCCGAACTCAGGCGCAAGGTGGCGATGGTGGTGGCGCAGGCCGAGTACTACCTCGGCCGCCCCTTGCGCAACGTGCTGGACGTGGGCTGCGGCGAAGGCACGTGGCGCGCGCCGCTGCGCGCATTGCGGCCCGGCATCGATTACCGCGGGCTGGACGCCAGCGAATACGTGGTGGCGCGTTACGGCCGCAGCCGCAACATCGGCCTGGCACGCTTCGGCCAGCTCGAACAGCTGCGCTTCGACACGCGCTTCGACCTGATCGTGTGCACCGATGTGCTGCACTACCTGAAGCCGGCGGAGATCCGCGCCGGCCTCGTCGGCATCGGCGAGATGCTCGAAGGCATCGCCTTCCTGGAGCTGTTCACCAGCCGCGACGACGTGGATGGGGATCGCCACGGGTTCCTGGCGCGCGCGCCGTCGTGGTATCTGCGCGAGTTCGGGCGGGTGGGGTTGTTGCCGTGTGGGTCGCATTGTTATCTGGGGCCGCGGTTGGAGAGGCATATTGCGGCGTTGGAGAGGGCGCAGTTGCCGGCGTAGGTGGGCGCGTTTCACGCGCAACGGGCGAACTGGCGTTTGGCCTGCATCAGAGCGGTTTCGACCGCCCTTAGGGCGGTCGAGCTACTTTCTCTTTGCGTGCCCAAAGAGAAAGTAGCCAAAGAGAAATGGCACCCCGATGGCGCGCCCTCCAGGCATCCTGCCTTGCGGGTACGCGGGCGGGTTACGGGGTTTTTCGACGGCACATCCTGTGCCGGCGAAAAACTGGCTCGCATCCATGCGAGCCATCCTGCGGACTTTCCTCCACCCGCCCGCCGCGCCATAGGGGCCCCGGGTAAAGCAGCGCGCTCCCGGCGCGCAGAAGCAACAGCAGGGCACAGCCAGAGCCAGAGCCAGAGCCAGAGCCAAGGATGATCTAATTAATCGACTGCCTGCTCGTCATTCCTGCGGCTTGCTCGTCATTCCTGCGATAGCAGGAATCCAGTGCCGTTGTGTTTCGTGGCTTACAGCACTGGATCCCAGCCTTCGCTGGGATGACGAGCAAAATCAAAACATCCCCAAAGCGAAGCGCCGCATACTCGCGGCGCTTCGCTTTTGCATTTGCTGTTGCTTCTGGCGCGCACGATGCGCGCCTGCTCTTGGGGCCCCTGGGCGGCGGTGAGGTGGGGACGATCAGGCCGCGCAGCGGGCGTTGCCAAGGATGGCAACGCCTTTTCGCGCGGGCAGGATGCCCGCTCGAAAAGCCCGGCCCCACCTCACGCACTTGCCGGGCATGGATGCCCGGCAAGCGCCAACCGGGGTGTCGTTTCCTCTTGGTTACTTCTCCTTTGGACAAGCAAAGGAGAAGTAACTCGGGCGCCCATAGGGCGCTCGAAACCGCTTTGGTTGCCGACAAAAGACCACATGCCGCCATCAACACCGGCAGCAATCAAAACTCCACATGCGCCCGCACGCCGGCGAACTCCGCCGGCCCCCGATCCCTGTTGTATCCCGGATGACGAACCCACTGAAAATCAGGGCTGAGCGTGAGGTGCGCGACCGGCGCCCAGCTGTAGTACAGCTCGGCGATTTCCTCGTGCGCGTAGTTCAGCGCGCCATCGCCCAGCACGAAACCCGTGCCGCCCAGTGCGAGGTATTCGCGGTGCGGCCGCGATAGTGCATCGAGGGCGAAGCCGACGCCGATGTGATCGGCCGAGCGCCCCCAATGCGCGCCCGAAAGCTGGAAGCCGCCGCTGACGGTGCGGTCCACTTCGGTGAACACGAAGGATTCGTTGCGGCCGTCGTTCCAGCCCATGCGGGCGAACAGGCCGGTGTCGCCGTTGTCGGCCAGCGGCAGTTCGCCGTTGATCGCCCAGCCGTACTTGCGGCGGCCGGGACGGTCGTCGGCGTGCACGTCGGGCACCTGGCCGGTGGCCAGGGCTTGCGCGATGGCATCGCGGTAGCTGCCCATGCGGGCGTGGTTGCGGAAGGCGAGCAGGCGCAGCACCCAGCCGTCGGGATGCGGGTGCAGGCTGAGCTGCCACTGTTCGCCGCGCGCGTGGCGCAACGAGTTTTCGAGCCGTTGCCCGTTCGCTTCGTAGGGCATGCGGTAGATGCCGTAGCGCAGCGTCCAGGCAGGATTGACCCAGGCCAGCATCAGGCCTTCGGTATAGCCGCGGGTGTCGGCGGCGAAGTCCCAGCTGGTGGTGTTGAACAGGTCCCAGTTCATGAACTGGGTGCGCGTGCCGTTGGCATAGCGGTTGCGGTCGAAGTCGTCGTTCACCGCCATCTTGCCGAGCTTCACGTCGAGGCGTTGCGTGGCCTGCGTGCCGGGCAGGTGATCCTGGCTGCGCTCCACTGTTTCGCGGCCGTCGCCCAGCGGCAGCGACCATTGCAGGTAGCGCCGCGCCACGTAGGCACCGCGGCCCAGGCCGGCCACGCCGGCGCGGATCACGTCGCCGTTGGTGAGTCCGCCCAGGCCGGTGGCGCCGCTCACGCCTTCGCCGCGGAACATCTCCACGTCGACATAGAAGGCGAGATGCGCAGGCAGCGCCACGCCGAAGTAGGCACCGAAGGTGTGCGAGCGCGCGGTGTCGCCTTGCTTGCGCAGGCTAAGCGGCCCGGCGTAGGGCGAATGGACTGTGCCCTGGTGCTGGGCGACGAAGGTGTATTGCGCGCCGAGCCATTGCGGGATGAACAGCGGGGCGTCATCGGCGAAAGCGGCAGTGGTCAGCGCGAGCGCGCCGGTGAGCAGGAGGAAAACGGTGGCAAGACGCATGCGGGGAAGTATTCGCATCTTCGGATCGTGGAGCAGAGGGATCATTGTGCTTGAGGCGCAGCCGTCTTTTCATGCTGCCACCAGCCGCCGCCCAGCGCCTGGAACAAGGCGGCCGTGTCGCTGTAGCGGTTGACCCGTGCCTGCACCAGCGCGATCTCGGCCTGCTGCCACGCCTGCTCGGCCTGCAGCACGGCAAGATGGCTCACGTCGCCGAGCGCGAACTGCTGGCGGTTGATCGCGAGGCTGCGCGCGGCGGCCTGTTCGGCGGTTTGCGCGGCCTGCAGGCCGTTGGCGTCGGCCTTGAGCGCGTGCAGCGTGTCGGCCACGTTCTGCAGCGCGGCGATCACGGTGCCGCGGTATTGCGCCTTCGCGCCGTCGAGGGCGGCTTCGGCGGCGCGCTGCTGGTGCTTGAGGCTGCCCGCGTCGAACAGCGGCTGCGCCACGTCGGCGCCCAGGTTCCAGAACACGGTGCCGTGGCTGAAGAGGTTGCCGATGTCAGTGGGCGAGCTGCCCGCGCTGGCGTTGAGCGTGAACTTCGGCAGGCGGTTGGCTGCGGCCACACCGACCTGGGCGCTGGCTGCGTGCAACTGCGCTTCGGCGGCGCGCACGTCCGGGCGCTGCGCCACTAGTTGCGAGGGCAGGCTGAGCGGCAGCGTGTCGGGAAGATGCAGGTCGGCGAGGTCGAAGGCAGGCAGCCGTGCGTCCGCCGGGGCGAGGCCGAGCAGGGCGGCGAGCGCGTCGTTCTGCTGGTCGAGCTGTTTCTGCAGCGGCGGCAGCGTGGCCTGCGCCTGCGCCAACATGGCCTGTTGCGCGGCGACGTCCGCCTGCGCGAGCTGGCCCAGCTTGAGCTGGCGCTGGAACGAATCGAGCGTCTCCTGCTGGTTGGCGATGATCTTCTGCGTGGCTTCGATCTGTGCGCGCAACCCGGCCTGCTCGATCGCCGCGACCACCACGTTCGAGGTCAGGCTGAGCCTGGCCGCTTCCAGTTGATAGCGCTGCACGTCGGTCTGCGCGCGCAGTGCTTCGAGCTGGCGCCGGTTGCCGCCGAACAGGTCCGGCGCCCAGGACACGCTGAGCTGCGCGGTGTGCAGGGTGTAGTAGTCGTAGCCCGAGGCGGCCGGGCTGGCCAGCGTGCCGGCGATGCGCTGGCGCGTCACGTTGTAGTCGGCCGTCGCGGCCGGATACAGCGCGCCCCTGCCGGCGGCGAGTCCCTCCTGCGCCTGGCGCAGCGAAGCCTGCGCGGCGGCCAGCCCGGGATTGGCCTTGAGCGATTGCCGGATCAGCGCGTCGAGCTGCGGCGAGCGGAACAGCGTCCACCATTGCGCGGGCACGTCCATGCCGGCGACGAGGCGCTGCGCGCCGCTGCCCTCACCGATGGCGGCGGGCAGGGGCTGCGCGGTGTAGCGGTCGGTCTCCGGCGCGGCGGGGCGATGGAAATCGGGCCCGGCCATGCAGCCGGCGAGCAGGGTGGCGCCGGCCAGGATCGGCAGTGCGCGGAACGTGCGATGGATGGACGTCTTCATGCGAACACCTGATGGCGGCGCGCGCTCAGGCGGCGCGCCGCGTGCCTATCAATGGACGATGCCCTGCGCTGGAACGGAGCTGGCGACGCGCGGCGGGTGGCGACGCTCGATCCAGCTTTCCAGCGCGTAATACAGCGCGGGCAGCAGATACAGCGTGAGCAGGGTGGCGATGGCGAGGCCGCCCACCACCACGGTGGCGAGGCCGCGCTGCACGTCGGTGCCGATGCCGGTGGCGAGCGCGGCGGGCAGCATGCCCATGCTGGCCACGGTGGCGGTCATCAGCACCGGGCGGAAGCGTTCGGCGGCGCCTTCCACCACCGCGTGCGCCAGCGCCATGCCCTGCGCGCGCAGGCGGTTGATGTTGGCCACCATGATGATGCCGTTCTGCACCGCCACGCCGAACAGCGCGATGAAGCCCACGGCGGTGGCGATGTTCAGCGTCTCGCCGCGCAGGTGCAGCGCGATCAGGCCGCCCAGCGTCGCCAGCGGCACCACGCCCAGCACCAGCAGCGCCTGGCGCAGTTTGCCGAACTCGCCGAACAGCAGCACCGCCATGAGCGCCATCACCATGCCCAGCACCACCAGCAGCCGCGCCTGCGCACGTTCGGCCTCCTGGAACGTGCCGGCCCATTCCAGGCGGTAGGACTGCGGGTCGTAGTGCACCTTCTGCGCGATCAGCGCCTGCGCCTGCGCCACCAGTTTCGACAGCGCGAGCCGGTTGTTGTCCACCGTGATCGACAGCTGGCGCTTGCCGCTTTCGTGGGCGATCGTGCCTTCGCCGGTCTGGTAGGCGATGTGCGCCACCAGCGACAGCGGGATCTGCCCGCCGTTGGCGGTCGTCAGCGGCAGCCTGCCGATCGCCTCCACGTCGTTCGCCACCTCGTTCGCCACGCGCGCGGTGACGTTGTAGATGCGGTCGCCCACGTAGACCTGGGTGATCGGCGCGCCGCCGATGGCGGTCTGGATCAGCCCGCTGATGTCCGCCACGTTGATGCCGTAGCGCGCCGCGGCGGCGCGGTCGGCCTTGATCACCAGCTGCGGGATCGGCGGCTCCTGGAAGATCGCGGCATCGGTGCCCGGGATGGTCTTCAGCGTGTCGACGATGGTGTCGCCCAGCTTGCGCATCTGCCTGAAATCGTCGCCGTAGACGTACAGCACCAGCGCGCTGTGCGCGCCGCTGACCATGTCGTTCTCGCCGTCGCTGATCGGCTGGCTGATGCCGACGCTCATGCCGGGCAGTTCGCGGTCCAGCTTCGCCTGGAAGCGCCGCACGAACGCGGCCTTGCTTTCGCCGCCGGGCCAGGTGCCGTAAGGCTTCAGGCCCACCGCCACCTCGACGTGCGACGGCGTCCACGGATCGGTGCCGCTGTCGTTGCGGCCGATCTGGGTGACCACATGGGACACTTCGGGGAAGGACCGCACCACGCGGCGCAGGTCGCTGGCCATGCCGCTGGCCTGGTCCAGCGACAGCCCGCTGGGCAGCTGCACCTGCAGCCACAGCGAACCCTCGTCCAGCGTGGGCAGGAAGGCGCGGCCCAGGGTGGCGCCGAACACGATCACCGCCGCCAGCGCGAGGCCGGTGGCGAGATAGGCGAGGTGCACACGCTGCAGCAGTTTGCCGAGGCTGGACCTGAAGCCGGCGTGCAGCCGCTCCAGCGGCTTGTTGTGGAACGGCTTGCGCGGCTTGCGCAGCGCCAGCCACGCCAGCCCAGGGATCAGCGTGATCGTGCACAGCAGCGCCGCCAGCAGCGCGTAGCCCACGGTGAACGCCATCGGTCGGAACAGCTTGCCTTCCGCATGCTCGAACGCGAACAGCGGCAGGTAGGCGGTGACGATGATCAGCGTGGCGAAGAAGATCGGCTTGCCCACCTGCGCGGTGGCGGCCATCACGTCGGAGGCGGCCAGCTCCTCGCTGGGCTTGGCTTCGCGGCGCAGCAGGATCGCCTCGGTCACCACGATGGCGCCGTCCACGATCACGCCGAAGTCGATCGCGCCGATGGAGAACAGGTTCACGCTCATGCCGGTGAGGTGCATCAGGATGAACACGGTCACCAGCGACAGCGGGATCACGGTGGCCGTCACCAGCGCCGCGCGCGGGCTGCCCAGGAACAGGATCAGCACCAGGCAGACCAGGCCCACGCCTTCCATCACGGTGTGGAACACCTTGTCGGTGGTGGCGTGCACCAGGTCGTCGCGGTCGAGGTAGGGCACGATCTTCACGCCTTTCGGCGCGAGCCGGCGGTTCAGCGCGTCCACCTTGGCATGCAGGTCCACCAGCACCGCCGACGGGTTCTGGTACTTCAGCAGGTCGACGATGCCCTCGACGGCGTCCGGGTTGCCGTCCTTGCCGAGGATGCCCTCGCGCACCTGGTGGCCGTAGCGCAGCAGGCCGAGGTCGCGCACCAGCACGGGCGAGCCGTTGGACTGGCTCACCACGATGTCGCCCAGATCCTTCAGCGAATGCACCATGCCGATGCCGCGCACGATGTAGCTCTGCTCGCCGCGGGTGATGCGGCCGCCGCCGGCGTTCGCGGTGTTCGCGGTGATCGCCTGGGTCACCTGGCTCACGCTCACGCCGTGGCGCTGCAGGCTGGCCGGGTCCAGCACCAGCTGGAATTCCTTGGTGTAGCCGCCGAAGTTGTCCACGTTCGCCACGCCGGGCACGGACTGCAGCGCCGGGATCACCACCCAGGTGTTGATCTCGGAAAGCTGCATCAGGTTCTGCGTGTCCGACTCCAGCGTGTAGCGGTAGATCTCGCCGGCCGGCCCGGACACCGGGTCGAGGCCGGGCGTGATGCCGGGCGGCAGCTGCGCCTGGGCGATGCGCTCCATCACGCGCTGGCGCTCCCAGTAGTCCTCGCTGCCGTCCTTGAACACCAGGGTGATCAGCGACAGGCCGAACGTGCTGCTGGAGCGCATGTGCACCAGGCCCGGCGTGCCGGCCAGCACGCGTTCCAGCGGCGTGGTGATCTGCTGCTCGATCTCCTCGGCGGCGAGGCCGGGCACCTGGGTGGTGACCTGGGCGGTGACGGCGCTGAGTTCGGGGTAGGCCTCGATGGAAAGCCGGGTCCACGAGTACCAGCCGAAGATCGCCACCAGCACGGTGACCACGAAGAACAGCGTGCGCTTCTGGAAGCAGAACTCGATGATGCGGTTAATCATTGAGCAGCACCCCGCCCGCCACCACCACGCGGTCGCCGGCCTCGAGGCCCTTGAGCACCCGGGCGCCCGCGCTTTCGTCGTAGCTCAGTTCCACCGCGCGGCGTTCGAACATCCACGGCGCCACCTCGACGAACACCGTGGTGCTGTCGTTGTTCATCAGCAGCGCGGATTCCGGCACGAACACCTGCGCCGGCTGCGCCACGGCGATGCCGGCGCGGGCGTACATGCCGGGCTTGAGCGCGTGGTCGGCGTTGTCGATGGCGATGCGCACCGGGTCGCGGCGGCTGGCCGGATCGAGCACGGCGCCCACCGACGCCACGGCGCCGCGGAACACCCGGCCGGGCCACGCCGGCACGCTGGCGGTGGCGGCCTGGCCCCGCGCGACCTGGCCCAGCGCGTCCTCCGGCACCTGGGCGGTGATCCAGAGCCTGTCGATGTTGGCGATCGTCATCATCGGCGTGGTGGCGTCGTTGACGTACATGCCCGGCGCCACCGACAGCGCGGTGATGGTGCCGGCGATGGGCGCGCGCACCTGCATGGGCCGCGCTCCGCCCTTCGCGGCGGCGCTGCCGCCAAGCGCGGCGAGGCGGGTCTGCGCCCGCCGGGATTCCGCCTGGGCCTGCACGTAGCCGCTTTGCGCGGCTTCCAGATCCTTTGTCGCCGTGCCGCCGGCCTGCTGCACGCCGCGGGCGCGCTCCAGGGTCTTGCCCGCGAGGTTCAGCGCATCGCGCGCCTTGTCCGCGTCGGCGTAGGCCTGGGCGAGGTCGCCGGAATCGATCACCGCGAGCAACTGGCCGCGCTGCACCTGCTGGCCGAGGTCGACGTGCAGCTCGACCACGCGTCCGGCGAGCGCGGGCAGCACGTTCGCCATGTGCGCGGGGTCGGCCTCGACGGTGGCGGGGAATTCCAGTTCGTGCGGGGCCTGCCGCAGCTCCACCGATGCGATCTTCAGCCGCTGGCGCAGCGGCGAGTCGGCGGGCACTTCGATGCGCTGGCCGTGGCGCACGAAGGCGGGCGGGGTTTCCTGCGCGGTCTCGCCGTGCGAGCAGCCGGCCAGCAGGCCGGCGAGGGCGAGCGTGCAGAAGGCGACGCGCGGCTTGAGGATGTTCACGTACATGGCTTGGATCCGTTGTGGCCGGTCGGGCGAGGGCGGATGCAAGCCGGGCGATCAGCCGCGCATCACGCCGGACGTCGTGGTCCGGACGGGAAAATCGGTGGAAGTGCGCCCGCTCGGGACGCGGAGGGAGGTCGACTGTCGCCGGGCATCAGGAGCCTCCGTGATCCCGGGGTGGATCGTGCGGCATGCGTGTGGCGGACAGACGACAGGCACGAACCTGCGACCGCCCCGCGGGCGCGGCGGCGTGGAGTGGGCGCGGGCGCGCCGGGGCGTGGAAGCGGTGGAGCTGCATGGGCTCGCCTGTGTCGTGCGCCTGCGGCGCAGCGGGCGGCCCGTATCCCTCAGTCGAGGAAGGCGCGGGCCGACCGCAGGCGGTCGCAGGCGTTCGTCGGGTTGTGCGATGCCGGCATCCGCAAGAGCTTGCGATTGCCGGCGCGGCTACCGGGATAACTGTCCATTTCTCGCGGGGAGTGGCCAAAGAAGCCGTCAGCCGGGCTGAAGGCGCGCGCACTGTAGTCGCGGTCCGGCGGGCTGTCAACGCGTTCTGGACGGCCAAACGAGTCGGTTGGCGCCGACCGCGCGGGCAGGTGCGGCAGCGGCGGGCTTCAGGGCATGAATCGTTGCCGACGCCGCGGGCGCGTCGGGGCACGGAAAGCCGAAGGCCGCCTCGCGGCGGCCTTCGACGATGCTGCATGCAACGGCCCGCTCAGCCGCGCGAGGCGCGCTTGCGGTCGTTCTCGGTGAGATATTTCTTGCGCAGGCGGATCGACTTCGGGGTCACCTCGACCAGTTCGTCGTCGTCGATGAAGTCCAGCGCCTGTTCCAGCGACATGCGGATCGGCGGGGTGAGCTGGATGCCGTCGTCCTTGCCGGCGGCGCGCATGTTGGTGAGCTGCTTCGCGCGCAGGGCATTGACGGTGAGGTCGTTGTCCTTGGCGTGGATGCCGACCAGCTGGCCCTCGTACACCTCGTCGCCGTCGCCCACCAGCAGGCGGCCGCGCTCCTGCAGCATGTTCAGCGCGTAGGCCGGGGTGGGGCCGGTGCCGTTGGAGATCATCACGCCGTTCGGGCGCTGGGCGATCTGGCCTTCTTCCTTCGGGCCGTAGTGGTCGAACACGTGGAACAGCAGGCCCGAACCCTGGGTGAGGGTCTTGAACTGGTTCTGGAAGCCGATCAGGCCGCGCGCCGGGATCATGTATTCCAGGCGCACGCGGCCCTTGCCGTCGGATTCCATGTTCTTGAGCTGGCCCTTGCGGATGCCGAGGCGCTCCATCACTGCGCCCTGGTGGGTTTCCTCCACGTCCACCACCAACTGCTCGAACGGCTCCATCGACTGGCCGTCGATCTCCTTGATGATCACCTCGGGACGCGACACGGCCAGCTCGTAGCCCTCGCGGCGCATGTTCTCGATCAGCACCGACAGGTGCAGCTCGCCGCGGCCGGAGACCAGGAACTTGTCGGCGTCCGAGCCGTCCTCCACGCGCAGCGCCACGTTGTGCACCTTCTCGCGGTCCAGGCGGTCGCGGATCTGGCGGCTGGTGAGGAACTTGCCGCCGGACATGTCCTTGTTGCCCGCGAACGGCGAGTTGTTGACCTGGAAGGTCATCGAGATGGTGGGCTCGTCCACGGTCAGCGCCGGCAGCGCCTCGGGCACCTCGGGCGCGGTGACGGTGTCGGAAATGGTGAGCTCGGGAATGCCGGAGATCGCGATGATGTCGCCGGCCTCGGCGCTGTCCTGCTCGATGCGCTCCAGGCCCATGAAGCCCAGCACCTGGCCGACGCGGCCGCTGCGTTTCTTGCCCTCGCGGTCGATGATGGCGACCGGCATGCCCTTCTTCATGGTGCCGCGCTGGATGCGGCCGATGCCGATCACGCCCACGAAGCTGTTGTAGTCGAGCTGGCTGATGCGCATCTGGAACGCGCCTTCCGGGTCGACGTCGGGCTTCGGCGCGTGCTGCATGATCGCCTCGTACAGCGGCGTCATGTCGCCCTCGCGGGCCTCGTGGTCGAGGCTGGCGTAGCCGTTCAGCGCCGAGGCGTAGACGATGGGGAAGTCCATCTGCTCCGGCGTGGCGCCGAGGCGGTCGAACAGGTCCCATACCTGCTCGACGACCCAGTCCGGACGGGCGCCCGGACGGTCGATCTTGTTCACCACCACGATCGGCTTGAAGCCCATCGCGAAGGCTTTCTGCGTGACGAAGCGCGTCTGCGGCATCGGGCCGTCCATCGCGTCGACCAGCAGCAGCACCGAGTCCACCATCGACAGCACGCGCTCCACCTCGCCGCCGAAGTCGGCGTGGCCGGGGGTGTCGACGATGTTGATGCGGTTGCCGTTCCACTTGATGGCGGTGTTCTTGGCCAGGATGGTGATGCCGCGTTCCTTTTCCTGGTCGTTGCTGTCCATCACGCGCTCGGCCAGCACGGTGCGCTCGTTGAGCGTGCCGGACTGCTTCAGCAGCTGGTCGACGAGGGTGGTCTTGCCGTGGTCGACGTGGGCGACGATGGCGATATTGCGAAGGTTTTCTATGGACATGGGCAGGGCTCGGGCGGTGTGGGGGACCGTCACGCGGACTTTTGGAAAGGCGAATCGGCCGATTATACGCGCATGTACGGGCACTTGCGCGAGCCCCGGCCGGCAAAAGCCGCCGGCGGCCGGGCCGGCCGCCCGCTGGGCCGGCCGGAGATGTTGGGGCGCTGCCTGTCGTCCCTGCCGCGGGAAAGCCGTCCCGCGCTCAGACCAGCCCGGTCAGGGCATAGGTCGCGATCACCGCGAACACCGCCAGGGTCTTGATCACGGTGACCGCGAAGATGTCGCGGTAGGACTGGCGGTGGGTGAGCCCGGTCACCGCCAGCAAGGTGATCACGGCGCCGTTGTGGGGCAGGGTGTCCATGCCGCCCGAGGCCATCGCAGCCACGCGGTGGAACACTTCCAGCGGGATGCCGGCGGCATGCGCGTTCGCGATGAAGGTGTCGGACATCGCACCCAGCGCGATGCCCAGGCCGCCGGAAGCCGAGCCGGTGATGCCGGCCAGCACCGTCACGGTCACCGCCTCGTTCACCAGCGGGTTCGGGATGGCGTGCAGCGCGTCCGCCACCAGCTTGAAACCGGGCAGGGCGGCGATCACCGCGCCGAAGCCGTATTCCGAGGCAGTGTTCATCGAGGCCAGCAGCGCGCCGCCCACGGCGGCCTTGCTGCCTTCGGCGAAGCGGAGCGCGACGGGTTTCCACGCGAACGCCAGCACGCACAGGATGCCGAGCAGCAGCGCGCCTTCCACCGCCCAGATCGCGGCCACCTTGCCCACTTCCTGCACCACCGGCGCGCTCTTGCCGACCACGCTGGGCTGGAACGCCGCGTTGCTGCCGTACAGGCGCGGGATCAGGTCGGTGAGCAGCTTGTTCGCCACGCCCACCAGCACCAGCGGCAGCAGCGCGATCAGCGGATGCACCAGCTTGCCGTGGTCGAACGGCGCGGGCTCGTTGACGAGGTCGCCGCCGTAGCCTTCGCCCGCGTGCGCCGCCTTGCGCCGGCGCGATTCCAGGTAGGCGAGGCCGGCCAGCAGGATGAATGCGGCGCCCAGCGCGCCCAGCCACGGCGCCGCCCAGGTGTTGGTGCCGAAGAACGCGGTGGGGATGATGTTCTGGATCTGCGGCGTGCCCGGCAGCGAATCCATGGTGAAGGTGAACGCGCCCAGCGCGATGGTGCCGGGAATCAGCCGCTTCGGGATGTCGCTGGCGCGGAACAGCTCGGCCGCGAACGGGTACACCGCGAACACCACCACGAACAGCGACACGCCGCCGTAGGTGAGCAGCGCGCACACCAGCACGATGGACAGGATCGCGCGGCTGCGCCCCACCAGCCCGATGGTGGCGGCCACGATCGCCTTGGAGAAACCCGACAGCTCGATCAGCTTGCCGAACAGCGCGCCGAGCATGAACACCGGGAAATACAGCTTGAGGAAGCCGACCATCCTGTCCATGAACAGGCCGGTGAACATCGGCGCCACCAGCGCGGGCTCGGTCAGCAGCACGGCGCCCAGCGCAGCCAGCGGCGCGAACAGGATCACGCTGTGGCCGCGGTAGGCCGCCAGCATCAGGAAGCACAGCGCGGCCAGCACGATCAGGAATGCCATGCGTTCGAATCCCCTGCAGAGATGGAGCGAGGGTTGCAGTATTCGGCAGCGCCGCGCCGCGCAGGCACTGTACGAAGGTACAAGTGTCGTCGCTGCATGCGCTGCCTAAGCTCGCCGCAAAATCCGGCATCCACGTCCGTTGGGTGCGTCCACGATGAGGGGGAGTTCATGAAGCGCACGCATCTGAGTCTGGCGGTCGGTCTGGCGGTGGGTACGGCGTTCGCCGCGCCGGCGTGGGCGCAGCAGGCACCCGCCGATACCGGCGCGCAGGGCAATGCGCCGGTCAAGGTGAAACAGCTCGACCAGGTGACGGTCACCGCGCGCAAGCGCGTGGAAACGCTGCAGGACGTGCCGATCGCGGTCAGCGCGTTCACCGCCGAGGACCTGCGCACGCAGAACGTGCAGAACCTGGGCGACCTGCAGGGCAAGGTGCCTTCGCTGCAGATCTACGCCGCGCGCGGCTCCAACACCACGCTCACCGCCTACATCCGCGGCGTCGGCCAGGCCGATCCCACCTGGGGCTTCGATCCGGGCGTGGGCATCTACATCGACGGCGTCTACATGGCGCGTCCGCAGGGCGCGATGCTGGACGTGTTCGACGTGGAGCGCGTCGAGGTGCTGCGCGGCCCGCAGGGCTCGCTGTACGGCAAGAACACCATCGGCGGCGCGATCAAGTACATCTCCAAGCCGCTGCCGGTGAAGACCGAGGGCGCGGTCGAGGCCACCGTGGGCACGCACGGCGAGAAGGACGTCAAGGCCAGCCTCGGCACCGCCAGCGCCGACCAGGTCTGGCGCGGCCGCCTCGCGGTGGCCAGCCTGCACAACGACGGCTTCGGCAAGAACATCGACACCGGCAGCCGCAACGGCAACAAGAACACCAACGCGGCCCGCCTCACCGTGGGCTTCTTCCCGTCGAACAGCTTCAACGCCCAGCTGGAGTTCGACGGCGTGCGCGACAACTCCAACCCGCGCGGCGCGAAGCTGCTGGAGGTCAACAAGCTCTATCCGCAATACCAGCCGCTCTCCAGCAACTACGACACCCGCGGCGGTATGGCGCAGCTCAACCACACCAAGCTGTACGGCACGGCGCTGACGATGAACTGGATCGCCAGCCAGGCGTGGTCGCTGAAGTCGGTCACCGCGGTGCGCGGCTCGTCCACCGACACCAACATCGACTTCGACACGCTGCCGGCCAAGGTCGCCGACGTCAACGCCGTCTACAGCGACCACCAGTTCAGCCAGGAATTCCAGGCCAACTACGACGCCGGCGGCAGCGTGCACGGCGTGTTCGGCCTGTTCTACTTCGACGGCACCGCGAACGGCACGATCCACAACATCTTCCTGGGCTCGCCGCCGTACTCCACGCTGGGCCTGGCGCAGTACGGCAGCACCGGCGGCCGCATGGGCACCAAGAGCTACGCCGGCTACGGCGACTTCAGCTGGGACTTCAGCCCCGACTGGAGCCTGGACGTGGGCCTGCGCTACACCCACGAAACCAAGACCGCGCTGATCCAGAACTACGGTTTCGCGAACGCCGACTTCGCCACGCCGGTGGGCGTGCTGGCGAACTTCAGCGGCTCGCATGCGACGAACAACGTGTCGCCCAAGGTGTCGCTGGACTGGAGCGTCAACCCGAACGTGAAGCTCTACGCCAGCTACAGCGAAGGCTTCCACTCGGGCGGCTACAACATCCGCGCGAACTGCGTGGCGATCCCCAGCTCGTGCCGGCCGATCGACGACGAGAAGGTGAAGTCGTTCGAGCTGGGCAGCAAGATGACGTTCTTCGACGACCGCCTGATGCTGAACACGGCGCTGTATCGCAACGTGTATTCCAACATCCAGCTGTCGGTGTTCACCTCCTACACGCAGCCGAACGGCCAGCAGGGCTTCTTCGGCGACTTCACCAACGCCGGCAAGGGCCGCATCGACGGCCTGGAGGAAGAGTTCGCCTGGATGCCGAGCGAGTACTGGACCCTGCGCGGCAGCCTCGCGTGGATGCACACCAAGTACACGAAGTTCATGAGCAGCGGCGTCAACATCGCCGACAAGCAGAAGTTCACCAATGCGCCGAAGTTCTCCGGCGGCCTCACCCTCGAGCACACCGTGCCGCTGGCCAACGGCGGCAGCATCGGCGCCCGCATCAACTACACCTACCAGGCCATGGTGTACCCGGAGACCACGCTGTCGCCGCTGATCGCGCAGCCGGCCTACGGCCTGTGGAACGCCGGCGTGACCTGGCAGATCGACCAGCCGTGGTCGCTGAGCCTGCAGGGCAGCAACCTCGCCAACAAGGGCTACCGCACCACCGGCTACAACATCGCCGCGCTGGGTATAGTGACCGGGTACTACGGCAATCCGCGGATGGTGACGCTGAGCGCGCGTTACCAGTTCTGACCACGATGCACGCGGCGGCGACGGGAGAATCGCGATGCGATGGATGAAATGGTGTTTGGCCGTCGCCGTGCTGTTCGCGGCGACGGCGCAGGCCGACGAGGCCGCGCCGCTGCCCAGGCTGAAGCTCGACCCGGCGCGGGTGGCGGTGACCGGGCTGTCGTCCGGGGCGTACATGGCGACCCAGGCGCAGCTCGCGTGGCCGGAAATCTTCCATGGCGCCGCCATGGTGGCCGGCGGCCCGTACGGCTGCGCGAACGGGCAGTTGAACGCGGCACTGGGCAGCTGCATGAAAGGCGTGCCGCCGCCGGACGTCGATGCATTGGTGGCGCGTGCCGAACAACGCGCCAAGGCGGGCGAGATCGGTCCGTTGGCTGCCCTGGCGCATGCGCGCGTCTACCTGCTGCACGGCCGTGCAGACGCCACGGTCGCCCCGGCGGTGGCCGAAGCCGGCGCCGCGTTCTACCGCAAGCTGCGCGACGGCGTGCCCGGCCTCAAGGGCATGCAGGTGGTAGACGATGCCGGGCGCGATTTCGCGCACAACCTGCCGGTGGCGGCGAGCGGCGACGATTGCGGCAAGTCCGAATCGCCGTACCTTGGCCACTGCGGTTTCGATGCCGCCGGCGCGATCTTCGCCCACCTGTACGGCCCGCCGCCGCGCGCCGTCGCGGCGGCGAAGGGACAGTTGCGCACGTTCGACCAGGACGCATTGCGCCCTGCCGGCGCCGATGCGTTCATGGCTCCTGCCGGCTACGTCTACCTGCCGCCGGACTGCGCGGCGGGCAAACCCTGCGGCCTGCTGGTCGCCTTCCACGGTTGCAGGCAGAACGCCGAGTCGGTGGGCGAGGCCTTCGTGCGCGACGCCGGCTTCAACCGCTGGGCCGACGCCTACGACGTGGCCGTGCTGTACCCTCAGACCCGCGCAAGCTTCGCGCCCTTGAATCCGCAGGCATGCTGGGACTGGTGGGGATACTCCGGCTCGAACTACGACACCCGCCAGGGCGTGCAGTTGCGCTGGCTGGCGGCGGCGGTGCGGGCGGTGGGGTTGCCGGATGGCAAGTGATGGCGGCTGGCGCCGTTGCTGCCTTCGAATCGAGTCGTGCTTGCAGTGAGCAAAGGCTTTCGCCCGCCCTATGGGCGGTCGAGCTACTTTCTCTTTGCGTGCCCAAAGAG
>NZ_NJIC01000036.1:0-76230 GCF_013620825.1 Rhodanobacter sp. PCA2
GTGCTGGATGCCGCCGACGTGGACGAGGCCATGCGCCAGTCCCTGCTCGCCGAATTCCATGCCGACATCCAGCAACCCTCGCCCGTGCTGGAGCACGACTACGCGAACGATCCGCGCCTCGAGGCGCTGGTCGAATTGCTCGACGCGCATCCGCAGGACAAGTTCCTGCTGATCTGCCGCAGCCAGGCCAAGGTGCTGGCGCTGGAGGAAGCGCTGCGCACGCGCAGCGGCGCCGGCATCGCGCGCTTCCACGAGGGCCTGGGCATCGTGCAGCGCGACCGCAACGCGGCCTACTTCGCGCAGCCCGACGGTGCGCGCCTGCTGCTGTGCTCGGAAATTGGCTCGGAAGGCCGCAACTTCCAGTTCGCGCACCGGCTGGTGCTGTGGGACCTGCCGCTGGACCCCGACCTGCTGGAACAGCGCATCGGCCGCCTCGACCGCATCGGCCAGACGCACGACATCAGCATCCACATCCTCGCCGTCGCCGACAGCGCGCAGCACGTGCTGGCGCGCTGGTACGACGAGGGCGTGGATGCGTTCCGGCTGAGCCCGGCGGACGGCCGCGAACTGCTGCGCCGCTACGGCGACACGCTGGCGCGGCTGGCCGACCAGCATGCGCGCGGCGACGACGGCCGCGACCAGGAACTGGACGTGCTGCTCGCCGAGACGCGCGCCGCCCACGAGCAGATGGCCGAACTGATCCACGAAGGCCGCGACCACCTGCTGGAACTCGCCGCCAGCCGCGATCCGCACGCCGAGGAACTGGGCCAGGCGTTCCGCCGCGAGGACGAGGACCCGTCGCGCGATGCGTTCGTGCAACGCCTGCTGGAAGCCTACGGCATCCACGCCGAGGAACTGGGCGGCAAGGTGCTGCTGCTCGATCCGCAATACCTCTCCACCGACGCCCTGTCCGGCTTCGCCGAAGGACCGCTGTCGGCCACCTTCAGCCGCGCGGTGGCGCTGGCGCGCGAGGAACTGCCGCTGCTGCGGCTCGACCATCCGATGATCGCCGGCGCGCTGGACCTCGCGCTGTCCGGCGAACAGGGCAACGCCGCCTTCATGGTGGACGACATGCTGCCGCCGCGCAGCGCGCTGCTGCAGAGCGTGTTCGTGCTGGAGTGCGTGGCCGACCGCCGGCTCGATGCGGAGCGTTTCCTGCCCGCGCTGCCGATCACCGTCACCGTCGACACGAAGCTCGTCGAGCGCGAGGACTTCCAGCCCAGCGACACCGCGCTGCGCAAGGCCGCCGACCGCAACATCGAGGTGCCGCGCTACCGCAAGTTCCTCGCCAAGCTGGTACCGCCGATGCTGGAGAAGGCCGAGCAGACGGCGCGCAGCCGCGCGCAGGCGATGATCGACGATGCGGTGGCGGCGGCCGGCGCCACACTGGACGCCGAACTGTCGCGCCTGCAGGCACTGCGCACGGTGAACCCGTCGATCAGTGCGGCGGAAATCGCCACCGTCGCCGCCGAACGCGATGCCCTGCTCGCCGCCCTGCCGCAGTCGCGGCTGCGGCTGGATGCGGTACGTTTCGTGGTGAGCGCGGATTTCCTGGCGCTGCGCTGACCGCGGAACCTCATCGCTGCTGATTCGTCATCCCGGCACACTGGTGCTCGTCACCCCGGCGCACTTGTCGCTCGTCACCACGGCGCACTTGTCGCTCATCACCCCGGAGCACTTGTCGCTCGTCATCCCGGCGCAGGCCGGGATCCAGTGACTTCACAACCCCTCATTCCGGCGAACGCCGGAATCCAGTGACGCTACAAGCTCGTCATTCCGGCGCAAGCCGGAATCCAGCGACTACGACGCCCATACAGACGCCGCGGCTGCTGGACCCCGGCCTGCGCCGGGATGACGGGCATAGGATGACGGGCAATATCAGTCAGCCCTTCATCGCCCGCGCATGCCAGGCGATGTGCTCGCCGATGAAGCTCGCGATGAAGTAGTAGCTGTGGTCGTAGCCGGGATGCAGGCGCAGGGTCAGCGGATGGTTCACCGCTGCGCACGCCTCGCGCAGCAGTTCCGGCCTGAGTTGCGTGGCGAGGAATTCGTCGGCCTCGCCCTGATCCACCAGCAGCGGCAGGCGTTCGCTCGCGGTCTTCAGCAGTTCCACGGCGTCGTACTGCGCCCAGCGCGAACGGTCCGGTCCGAGGTACGCGGCAAACGCCTTCTCGCCCCACGGCACCTGCGCCGGCGCCACGATGGGCGCGAACGCCGACACGCTGCGGTAGCGCCCCGGGTTGCGCAGCGCGATGGTCAACGCGCCGTGGCCGCCCATCGAGTGCCCGCTGATGCCGCGCACGCCATTGGTCGGGAACGAAGCCTCGACCAGCGCGGGCAACTCCTGCGCCACGTAGTCGTGCATGCGGTAGTGCGTGGTCCAGGGCTGCTCGGTGGCGTTGAGGTAGAAGCCCGCGCCCTGGCCGAGGTCGTAGGCCGGGTCGTCCGCCACGCCTTCGCCACGCGGGCTGGTGTCCGGCGCCACCACGATCACGCCATGCTCGGCCGCGTAACGCTGCGCGCCGGCCTTGGCGATGAAGTTCTGCTCGGTGCATGTGAGGCCCGACAGCCAGTACAGCACCGGCAGCCGTTCCTTCTCCGCCTGCGGCGGCAGGTAGACGGCGACGTTCATCGCGCAGCCCAGCACGGCCGAGTCGTGCCGGTAGACGTCCTGCCAGCCGCCGAAGCAGGCGCGGTGTTCGATGCGTTCGAGGTTCACGTGGGATCTCCTTGGCTTTTCCTTCTCCCCTTGGGAGAAGGTGCCCGAAGGGCGGATGAGGGTACGGGCGAAGCACAACGCTTCGCCCGTACCCTCCCCCTACCCCTCTCCCGAAGGGAGAGGGGCTTGCAGGTCAATAGTGGACGACCGAACGAATCGACTTGCCTTCGTGCATCAGCTCGAAGGCATGGTTGATGCCGTCCAGTCCCATGGTGTGGGTGACGAAGGGCGCCAGTTCGATCTCGCCCTTCATCGCGTCCTCGACCATGCCGGGCAACTGGCTACGGCCCTTCACGCCGCCGAACGCGGTGCCCATCCACTTGCGGCCGGTGACCAGCTGGAACGGACGCGTGGAGATTTCCTGGCCCGCGCCGGCCACGCCGATGATCACCGACTGGCCCCAGCCGCGATGCGCGCATTCCAGCGCCGCGCGCATCACGTTGACGTTGCCGATGCATTCGAAGCTGTGGTCCACGCCCCAGCCGGTCATCTCCACGATCACCTGCTGCACCGGCTTGTCGTGCTCCTTCGGATTGACGCAGTCGGTGGCGCCCATGGAACGCGCCAGCTCGAACTTCGCCGGATTGGTATCCACCACGATGATGCGGCCCGCCTTCGCCTGGCGTGCGCCCTGCACCACGGCCAGGCCGATGCCGCCGAGGCCGAACACCGCCACGCTGTCGCCTTCCTGCACCTTCGCGGTGTTGTGCACTGCGCCGATGCCGGTGGTGACGCCGCAACCCAGCAGGCAGACCTGCTCGTGATCCGCCTGCGGGTTGATCTTCGCCAGCGACACTTCCGCGACGACGGTGTACTCGCTGAAGGTGGAGCAGCCCATGTAGTGGTAGAGCGGCTGGCCGTTGTAGGAGAAGCGCGTGGTGCCGTCCGGCATCACGCCCTTGCCCTGGGTGGCACGCACCGCGGTACACAGGTTGGTCTTGCCGCTCCTGCAGAACAGGCACTCGCCGCATTCGGCGGTGTACAGCGGGATCACGTGGTCGCCCGGCTGCACCGAGGTGACGCCCTCGCCGACTTCCACCACCACGCCGGCACCTTCGTGGCCGAGCACGCAGGGGAACAGGCCTTCCGGATCGTCGCCCGAGAGCGTGAACGCATCGGTGTGGCAGACGCCGGTGTGGCTGATCTTCACCAGCACCTCGCCCTTCTTCGGCGGGGCCACGTCGATCTCGACGATCTCCAGCGGCTTGCCGGGAGCGAAGGCGACGGCGGCACGGGATTTCATGGCGGTACTCCTGTGATCGATCGATGGTCCGGCCGACGCGGGCCGGTTACTTGAGATAGGTGCGCAGCAGCGCGATGGTCTGTTCCAGCGCCGCCGCATCCGCCGTCGCGGCGCGGCGCGGCACGAAGCTGGCGCGCAGGTGGCTTTCCAGCACCTCGCCCATCAGCCCGTTCACCGCGCCGCGGATCGCCGCGATCTGCTGCAGCACGGCGCCGCAGTCGGCCTCCTGCTCCAGCGCCTGCGCCAGCGCATCCAGCTGACCGCCGATGCGACGCACGCGCACCAGCGCCCGCTTCTTTTCCTGCGTCGAGTACGGCATGGACGTTCGCCTTGTATACCCCGGGGGAGTATAGGCCAATCCGTCGCCGGAATCATGCTGCGTCCGGGCAGGCGAAAGGATGCGCATGAAAAAACGCACGGCCTGCGCCGTGCGCTTCGGAGAAGCAGCGCCGAACCCGCGACGGAATCAGGCGGCGTCCGAAGCAGCCGCCTGCCGCATGCGCCGCTCGATGCCGAACGCGTAATAGGCCACGGTGAGCAGCGCGATCCACGCCACGCCCACGTAGATCGCCACGCGGGTATCCGGACTGTAGGCCAGCATCACCCACACGAAAGCGAGGAAGGCGAGGCACAGCACGCTGGACAGCGGCCACACGCGCAGCCGGAACGCCAGCGGCTGCGCCTGGCGGCGGCGGAAGCTCCAGTGCGCCACCAGCACCATGCCCCAGGTCCACACCGTGTTGAACGCGAGGATGGACATCATCATGCCGAAGATGCGGCCCGGCACCAGGTAGTTCATCAGCACGCCGAACAGCAGGAAGGCCATGGTCACCAGCACGCCGCGCACCGGCACGCCGTGCACGCTGGTCTTGCCCATCGCCGCGGGCGCCTGCCCCTTGCCGGCCAGGCTGTGCAGCATGCGGCTGCCGCTGAAGGTGGTGGAGTTGAAGCTGGACAACGCCGCGGTGATCACCACGAAATTGATCAGCCCCGCCGCGCCGGGGATGCCCAGCCGCGCGAAGGTGGTGACGAACGGGCTGCTGTTCGCGTCCAGCTCGTTCCACGGGTAGATCGCCATGATCACGAACAGCGAGCCGATGTAGAAGATCAGGATGCGCCAGATCACCGAGTTCACCGCGCGCGGGATGGTGCGCTCCGGCTGCGCGGCCTCCGCCGCCGCCATGCCGATGGTCTCGATGCCGCCGAAGGAGAACACCAGCACCGGCAAGGCCAGCACCATGCCGGTGACGCCGTGCGGGAACCAGCCGCCATGCGTCCACAGGTTGGCCAGGCCCACCGGCTTGCCGCCGTTGCCCCAGCCCAGCCAGATCATCGCGAAGCCGCCGAGGATCATCGCCACCACGGTGAGCACCTTGATCAGCGAGAACCAGAACTCCAGCTCGCCGTACACCTTCACCGCCAGCAGGTTCAGGCCGCCGATCATCGCGACGCTGGCGAACGCCCAGATCCATTGCGGCGAGTCGGGGAACCACGCCTTCATGTAGATGCCCACCGCCGTGCTCTCGGCGATGCCCACGCCCATCATCAGGATCCAGTAGTTCCAGCCGGTGAGGTAGCCGGCGAACGGACCGAGGTACTTGTGCGCATAGGCGCCGAAGGAACCGGCGACGGGCTCGTGCGCCGCCATCTCGCCCAGCGCGCGCATGATGATGAAGATCATCGCGCCGCCGAACATGTAGGCGAACAGCACCGAGGGGCCGGCCAGCTTGATCGTGCTGGCCGAGCCGAGGAACAGCCCGGCGCCGATGCACATGCCCAGCGCCATGAAGGTGATGTGGCGCGGCGTGAGGCGGCGCTGCAGGTCTTGGCTCATGGTTTCCCCGGTGGACGGTCAGCGCAGCAGTTGGCGCTTCGGCTTCAGCGGCAGGCGGCCGCGCCAGTACTGGATCATGACATAGCCGCCCACCATGCCGCCGAGATGCGCGAAATGCGCCACCCCGGCCTGGGTGCCGGTGACGCCCAGCACCAGTTCCACCGCCGCGTAGCCGATCACGAACAGCCACGCCGGCATCGGTATCGGCAGGAAGATCAGGAAGATCTTCTCCCTCGGGTACAGCATGCCGAACGCGAGCAGCAGGCCGAACAGCGCGCCCGAGGCGCCCACGGTGGGAACGAAGGCGTGGGTGAAGTACTTCACCACCAGCAGCTGCGCCACGCCCGCCACGATCGCGCAGACGAAGTAGTACAGCGCGTAGTTGCGCGCGCCGAACGTGCGCTCGATCACCCCGCCGAACATGTACAGGCCGAACATGTTGAACAGGATGTGCTGGTAGCCGCCGTGCATGAACGCGTAGGTGACGAGCTGCCACGGCCGGAAGCCCACCGTGAGCACCTGGCCGCCCTGCACCTGGCCCACCACGTCCGGCCCCAGCGGCCACAGCGCGAAATGCTGCGACAAGGCCAGCGTGGTCTGGTCATGCAGCAGCAGTTGCAGCGCGAACACCAGCACGTTGGCGATCAGCAGGTAGCGGGTGACCGGGGGGAGATTCGGCATGAAGGATTCCGGCGATGCCTGCGCGGCAAGGACAAGGCGACTAGCGTAGCGGTTGCGGCAGGGAGTGACCACGGGCCACCGGCAGGAACCGCGCCTGCGAAAAGGCCGCCCGTGGGCGGCCTTGGTCGTGCGTGCGGACGGGCCCGATCAGCCGTTGTGCGCCAGCGCCAGCATGCCATCGGGGCGCTTGGCGCCGACGAAATGGCGTGCCCAGTAGGCCTCTTCCAGGCTGGAGATCTGCACCGACTTGCCGTACGTCGGCGCGTGGATGAAGCGACCGTTGGAGATGTAGATGCCCACGTGGCTGACGCGATGGCGGCGACCGCCGGTGTGGAAGAACACCAGGTCGCCCGGCTTCATGTCCGCGCGCTTCACCTTCAGGCCGGCGAGGAACTGCGAGGCCGAGTTGGCGGGCAGCTGCACGCCGATCGCATGGGCGAACACGTAGCGCACGAAGCCGCTGCAATCGAAGCCGGTGGACGGGCTGCTGCCGCCGCGCACGTAGCGCACGTCGCGCAGGTTCATCGCCAGCGCGACCAGCGCCCTGCGCAGGTCGGTGACGGTGTCGACATCGCTGTCGATCGGGTCGGCCGCCGGCTTGGCCGCCGTGGCCACGGCCGGCGCGAGAAGAACGCTGTGCCTGATGCCGAAGGCCGGCACCGGGGCGGCGCCGAAGCCTGCCAGGCCGGGCGAGGCCAGCGTAGGCATCGGGCTGAGGGCGGGCAGCGGGTTCAGGGCCAGCGGGGAAGCGAGGGTGCCGCCGGTAACCAGCGAGTAGTGGCTGTCGGCGGCGGTGCTGGCGACGGCGCGGGACTGCGGATGGGCGGACTTGCCGTGGCGCGAATGGTGGACGGTGTGGTGCGTCTGCGCGTGGCGGTGCTGGACGTGCTTCTTCTGGGCCGGGTGGCTTTTCTGGGTCTGGTGCGTGGTGGCAAAGGCGGGGGGGGCCAGCAGCAACATCGAAACAATTGCGGCAACACCGGTCAGTCGCTGGATTGGCATCAGACAAAACCCCCAAACCACTTATTCATGTGTCGCTTGCAAGGCAGGCGACGTGAGTAAGGGGTGAACTTACCAAGATGATTCCCGGGGGTTGTTGGATCGAGGTTAACTGAACTCTGTCGTTCGTAAACGCCGGTACTCCGATCACATTCCGGGGAACAGCAGATTTTTCCGAAACTTGCCGTCATGTTCCCGCCGGCCGGCCGGGAAAATGCCGGGTTTCCAGTCCGTTACAGGCCGCCCGGCGCCGGGCGGCGCCCGAAGATCGCCGTACCGATGCGTACTTCGGTGGCGCCCTCGGCGATCGCCAGCGGGAAATCGCCGCTCATGCCCATGGAGAGCTGCGGCAATATGTGCCCCCGCGCCTGGGCCGCATCGCGCAGCTCGCGCAACTGGCGGAAACAGGCACGGACGTGCTCCGCGTCGTCCGATTGGACCGCCAAGGTCATCAGGCCGCGCACGCGCAGCGTGTCGTAGCGCGCCAGATCGTCCAGGAAGCCAGGCAGGTCGGCGGCCGGCAGGCCGGATTTGCTCTCTTCCGCCGAGGTTTTCACCTGCACCAGCACGTCGATGGCGCGGCCTTCGAGCTGCAGGCGCCGGTGCAGCGCCTCCGCCAGTTCGGGGCGGTCCAGCGACTGCACCTCGCTGGCCAGCCGCGCCACGTCCCTGGCCTTGTTGGTCTGCAGGTGGCCGATCACCACCCAGGCGATGCCGCAGTCGGCCAGCGGGCCGGCCTTGTCGCGGATCTCCTGCACCTTGTTCTCGCCGAAGCGGCGCAGGCCCAGCGCCACCGCCTCGCGCACCACGTCGGCGCCAAAGGTCTTGCTGACCGGCAGGATCGAGACCTCGGCCGGATCGCGCCCGGCGGCGCGGCAGGCCTCGTCCACGCGGTGGCGGATGTCGGCCCAGTTGGCGGCGAGGTAGGTGTGATCCATGTTTTCAACCTCCTCTCCCCTGGGGGGAGAGGATTGAGGTGAAGGGTGGGGCTCGCGGAAAAGCCAGCTATATCAAACAACTTCGCCAGCCCGCCCCTCACCCCGGCCCTCTCCCCGGAGGGGAGAGGGGGGAAGTCGTGTCACGCCTTGGCGGCCTGCGCGTAATGCTTCGCCACCACCTCGGCCACCACCGCCGACACCTTCTTGCCGGTGGGGATGTGCAGGAACTCGTTGGGGCCGTGGGCGTTGGAATGCGGGCCCAGCACGCCGGTGATCAGGAACTGGGCAGCAGGGAATTTCTCGCCCAGCATGCCCATGAACGGGATGGAGCCACCCTCGCCCATGTAGGTGGCAGGGGCGCCGAACTGGTGTTGCGAGGCCTCGTCCACCGCCTGTTCCAGCCACGGCGACAGCGCGGGCGCGTTCCAGCCGCTGCCGTCCTTCTCCAGGTCGAACGTCACCGTGGCGCCGTAGGGCGGGTCTTTTTCCAGCAACTGCTTGAGGAAGCGGCCGGCCTGCTTCGCGTCCAGCGTGGGCGGCACGCGCAGGCTCAGCTTCACCGCGGTGAACGGGCGCAGCACGTTGCCCGCGCTGTCCAGCGGCGGGATGCCGCCGACGCCGGTGACCGCGAGCTGCGGACGCCAGGTGCGGTTGAGCACCAGATCGGGCAGCTCCTTCGTCACCGGCTGCATGCCGGCGGCCCACGGGAACTTGCTGTAGATGTCGCTGCCCAGCACGGTGGCCGCGTGCTTCGCCTGTTCGACGCGCTGGGCCGGAATCTCGACGTACAGCTCGCCAGGCTTGATCGCGCCGGTTTCCGGGTCCTCAAGCCGCGACAGGATCTCGCGCAGGATGCGGAAGCTGGACGGCACCACGCCGGAGGCGTCGCCGGAATGCACGCCCTCCTCCAGCACCTGCACGGTGAGGTTGCCGCCGGTCATGCCGCGCAGCGAGGTGGTGAGCCAGAGCTGGTCGTAGTTGCCGCAGCCCGAATCCAGGCACACCACCAGCGAGGGGCTGCCGATGCGCGCGGCGAGGTGGTCGACGTAATGCGGCAGGTCGTAGCTGCCCGACTCCTCGCAGGCCTCGATCAGGATCACGCAGCGCGCGTGCGGCACGCCCTGCTCCCGCAAGGCCAGCAGCGCGGCCAGCGAGCCGAAGATCGCGTAGCCGTCGTCGGCGCCGCCGCGGCCGTACAGCCGGTCGCCCTTCAGCACCGGCGTCCACGGGCCCAGGCCGTCGGCCCAGCCGGTCATCTCCGGCTGCTTGTCGAGGTGGCCGTACAGCATCACGGTGTCGTCGCCGGCGCCGGTGGCCGGCACCTCGATGTAGATCAGCGGCGTGCGCCCTTCCAGCTGCACCACTTCCAGCGTGGCGCCCGGCAGCGCGGCCAGCTTGCCGTTCGCCCAGTCGCTCATCAGCTTCACCGCCGCGTCCATGTGGCCGTGCGCCTTCCAGTCCTTGTCGAACATCGGCGACTTGTTGGGAATGCGGATGTACTCCACCAGCCGGGGCACGATCTCGCCGTCCCACAGGTCGCCGACGAAACGGGAAAGGCGGGCGGTATCCATCGGTGACTCCGGGCAGGGAAAAACGGGATTCTAGCAAGCCGCCGCCACCGGCCGATCCCGCGTCCCGCGACAGGGACTACACTGGCGCCCCGTTTCGCCCGGCTACGCCATGATCCTGCCGCGTTACCACATCGCCCCGTCCCGCATCCCGGGGGCCGGCAAGGGCTTGTTCCTGGACGAAACCGTGGCGGCGGGCCGCATCATCAGCGCACCCGACGCGATCGACCGCACGTTCCGCGAGGCCGAATTCGCCGAACCGGAACTTGGAAAGCTGAAATACGCCAGCGCGCGCTGGTTCGAGGACCGCTACACGGTCTCGCCCGACTGGCCGGACGAGTGCTACATCAACCACAGCTTCACGCCCAACGGCCTGTGGCACCTGGGCTTCGTGTTCGCCACCGCCGAACTGCCCCCGGGCAGCGAGATCACGGTGGATTACCGGCACCTGCTGCCGCCCGGCGAGGCCGAGGATTTTGCGGATGCGGCCACTGGTGAGACAATCGTCGGCTTGTCCTGGACCGAAAGCCTCGCTTCGAGCACCCGTGCCCTCGCTGTCCTGCTCAATGGCACGTGACCTGCCTGCTGATTCCGCATGATCGACATTCCCGTAATCGAGACGGCGCGCCTGCGCCTCACCGCGCTCACCGAGCGCCACTTCAACGACTACGCCGCGATGCTGGCCGACCCGGACAGCACCCGCTTCGTGGGCGACGGCCAGCCGCTGGACCGCACCAACGCCTGGCGCTCGCTGGCGATGCTGCTGGGCCACTGGCAGCTGCGCGGCTGCGGCATGTGGGCGCTGGAGCTGAAGGACGGCGGCAAGTTCGTCGGCCGCGCCGGCCTGATGTACCCCGAGGGCTGGCCCGACCTGGAACTGGGCTGGATGCTGAAGCCCGAACACCGCCACCACGGCTACGCCACCGAAGCCGGCACCGCGGTGCTGGACTTCGCCTGGAACCAGCTGCATGCGCTGCGGGTGATCAGCCTGGTGCGCGTGGGCAACGAGGCCTCCGACCGCGTGGCCGAACGCCTCGGCGGCGAGCATATCGACGACATGGATTTCTACGGCAGCGACACCCACGTGTTCGCCTACTACCCGCCGCATCGGGAAAGCCGCCGCGCCGCCTGCGGCTGAGCCGTCGCCGGGGCGTGCCACGGCCCCCGGCCTGCGCCGGCCGGGCGGGCTCCCCCGCTAAGCTGGCGGACGGGTGGCGCATGGCAAGCTGTGCCTCCCGGCCGCACCGTCCAAGGAATCCGAACCGCATGCGCATCCTGCTGGCCGAAGACGATCCCTCCATTGCCGAAGGCATCTGCGCGTCCCTGCGCCACAGCAGCCACGCGGTGGACCACGTGGCCAGCGGCCAGCTCGCCGACGCGGCGCTGCGCGAGCACGACTACGAACTGGTGGTGCTGGACCTGGGCCTGCCGCAACTGGACGGCAGCGAAGTGCTGCGCCGCCTGCGCGCCCGTGGCGCCAGCGCGCCGGTGCTGGTGGTGACCGCGCGCGACGGGCTGGACGAACGCATCCGCGTGCTCGACCTGGGCGCCGACGACTACCTGGTGAAGCCGTTCGCGCTCTCCGAATTCGAGGCGCGGGTGCGCGCGCTGCTGCGCCGCTCCAGCAGCCAGGGCGTGCCCGAACTGAAGCTCGGCCGCCTGCGGCTGGACCTGCCCGGCCACCGCGCCTGGCTGGACGAGACCCCGCTGGAACTCACCGCGCGCGAATTCGGCCTGCTGGAAGCGCTGGCGCTGCGCGCCGACCGCGTCACCAGCCGCGCCCAGCTGATCGAGGCGCTGTGCAGCTGGGACGAGGAACTGACCGACAACGGCCTGGACATCGCGATCCACCGCCTGCGCCGCAAGCTCGAAGGCAGCGGCACCGGCGTGCGCACGATACGCGGCCTGGGCTACCTGCTGGAGGAATCCGCCGGCGACGGCGGCCACGCATGAGCCACGCGCCGGCCCGCCGTCCCAGCCTGCGCCGGCGCCTGCTGGGCTTCCTGCTGATCCCGGTGGCGATCCTGCTGGTGCTGGACATCCTGCTCACCTACGGCGTGGCCCTGAGCTACGCCAACCACGTGCACGACCGCGACCTCGGCAACGACGCGCTGACGCTCGCCAAGATGATGGGCACCGAACAACTGGGCGGCGAACTCACGCCGCAGGCGCGCTTCCTGTTGCAGTACGACCCCACCGGCGAAGGCTATTTCAGCGTGGTCAGCCGCAAGCGCGGCCTGATCGCCGGCAACGAGCGCCTGCCGCAGGCGGCGGAGGCCCCGGCGGCGGGCGCGCCGCCCCGGTTGTTCGACACCCGCATGGGCAACCGCCCGCTGCGCGCGGTCACGCTGACCACCGAGGCCGGCGGCCATCCCGACGATCCGCTGGTGATCACCGTGGCGGAAACCCTGCACGACCGCCACGCGCAGGCACGCAGCATCCTGCTGCTGGCCATCCTCACCCAGGCGCTGCTGATCGTCTGCGTGCTGTCGCTGGTGTGGCTGGGCGTCACCCGCGGCCTGCGCGTGCTCGATCCGCTGCCCCTGCGCCTGGCCCGCCGCAACCAGGAGCTGACCCCGATCGGCGGCCCGGACGTGCCGCAGGAAATCCTGCCGTTGACCCGCACCATCGACGCGCTGTTCGCCCGCGTGCGCGGCATGCTGGCGCTGCACGACCGCTTCATCGCCGACGCCGCGCACCAGCTGCGCACGCCGCTGACCGGGCTCAGCCTGCACGTGGAGCGCGCGCTGGCCGACCCCGATCCGGCGAACGTGCACGACGCGCTCACCCACATCCGCCGCCTCACCCAGCGCGCCGCGCGCACCACCGCGCAGCTGCTCGCGCTGACCCGGGCGCAGGCGCCGTCCACCGACACCGTCGAGCACGTGCCGCTGGAACTCACCCGGCTGATCCCCGAGGCGGTGATGCAGCGCGTGCACGAGTCGCTGGCCGCCGGTGTCGACCTCGGCTACCAGGGGCCTGAGCAGACGCTAAGCATCGACGGCCATGCTGCCAGCCTGCACGACCTGCTGGACAACCTCATCGACAACAGCATCCGCTACGCCGGTCGCGGCAGCACCGTCACCGTGAGCCTGCAGGCGCAGCCCGACGGCGGCGCCAGTCTCCTCGTCGAGGACAACGGCCCGGGCGTCCCGCCCGAGCTGCTGCCCCGGCTCAGCGAGCGTTTCTTCCGCGCGCCGGGAACCAGCGAGGAAGGCAGCGGTCTCGGACTGGCGATCGTGCAGCGCATCGCCGAGCGCCACCACGCCGAGGTGATCTACCAGCTCGGCGAGGAGCGCGGCCTGTGCGTGGAGGTGCGTTTCCCGCCGCCGCGGGTCCGCGACGGTGCGGCACCGCATCCCGACACGCCGCCGACGCGCTGACCGACAGGCCGCCGACTTACGGCATCAGCGCCCGGCCTGTATCCTTGTGCGCATGCGCACGGTCGTTATCCGCGCCCACCATCCATCTTCACCAGACCTGACCGTGGCCCTCATCCCCATCCACAACGCCGGACCCCGTCCCGGCCTCGCAGCAGGCGGTGGCCGGCATGGCTGATCCGGCCACCGGACCGTTCCGCCGCTGGCGCACCACCTTGCTGGCCACCGCAGTCGCCCTCGCCGGCTGCTCGGTGGCGATGCCCAGGCTGGAGCCGCCCATCCCCGCGCAATGGCAGCACGCCATGGCCGCGCAGGCGGCCACGCCCACCGACCTGCACAGCTGGTGGCGCGCATTCGACGATCCCGCCCTGGATGCGCTGGTGGACCAGGCGCTGGAGCGCAACCTGGACGTGGCGCAGGCGGTCGAACGGCTGCGCGCCGCGCGCACCCTGCAACGCCGCGAGGGCACGCGTTACCTGCCCGGGCTGCACGCACGCACCGAACAGACGATCGATCCCGACGCCAGCGCGTCGTATCTGGTCTCCGGCCTCGACGCCACCTGGGAGCTGGGCCTGTTCGGCCGCGCCCAGGGCACCCGGCGCGAAGCGCAGGCCGCCCTGGACGCCGGCGCCGCCGACCTGCAGGCGGCGCGCGTGTCGCTGGTGGCCGAGGTGGTGCGCAACTGGATCGAACTGCGCGCCGCGCAGCAGCAGGAGCGCCTGTTGTCGCAGATCGGCGCCGCGCGCAGCCGCCAGCTCGAGCTGCTGCAGGTGCGCCAGCGCCTGCAACTGGCCCCGGCCGGCAGCGTGGACCAGGCGATGGCGGCCTCCGCGCAGGCGCAGGCCGCGCTGGCCGCGCCGCGCCAGGCCGTGGATGCCGCGGCGCAGCGGCTGGCCGTGCTGCTGGGCCAGAACCATCCCGACCCCGCATGGTTGCAGGCCGGCCCGCAGCCGCAACTCGGCGCATGGCAGTTGCCCGGCACGCCGGCCGACCTGCTGCGCACGCGTCCCGAGATCGCCCGTGCGGAAGCCGACGTGCTGCGCGTGGCAGGCGAACTGGGCGTGGCCCACGCCGACCGTTTCCCCAGCGTCGGCCTGGGCGCGTCGCTGATCTGGGCGACCGACCTCAACAACAACCGCTCGCACACCGTCTCCAACGGACTGTTCTCGGTGGGACCGCTGTTCGACATGCCGCTGTTCGACTGGGGCATGCGCGCCGCCGCCGAGCATGCCAAGTCGCATGAGCTGAAGGCCAGCGTCCTCGCCTACCGCCAGGCCGTGCTGCAAGCGGTGTCCGAAGTGGAAACCGCGCTGGGCACGCTGCAGCAACAGCGGCAGCGCGAGCAGCACAACCTGGAAGCCTGGCAGGCGCTGCAGCGCGTCGACGGCACGCTGCAGACCCGGGTGAAACTGAAGCTGGAAAGCCCGCTGGCGCTGGCCGACGGCCAGCTTGCAGCCGACCAGGCCGCGATCGAACTGGCCGACGCACGCGCCAGCCGCGGCCTGGCCTACGTGGCGCTGTTCAAGGCGCTGGGCGGCGCCCCGCTGCCGGCGGACGAGGCGCCCGGCTCCAAGCCTGAAAAATCCGCCGAGGCCGCGCACTGATGGTCGCCCTGGCGCGCAAGACCCTGGTCTACGAATGGCGGCGCTTCCTGCCGGCCATCCTCGCCGTGGGCTTCGCCGGCCTGCTGCAGCTGCTGCAGCTGGCGCTGGTGCTGGGGATCTTCGGCGCCACCAGCGTCTACATCACCCGCTCGTCCGCCGACGTGTGGGTCGGCTTCCCCGGCACGCAAAGCGTGGGCTCGGGCCGCTCGATCGATCCCAACGTGGAATCGCGCGTGCTGATGGACCCCGCGGTGACCCGCGTCGAACCGTACGAATGGATAGACGGCGACTGGCGCGGCGCCGGCAACACCGGCGGCGTGTCGGTGTTCGTCTCCGGCATCGATCCGTCCGCCCAGGGCCTGATGTTCTCCAAGGTGCTGCCGCCCGCGCTGCGCGCGCGGCTGGCCGAGCCGGACGCGGTGATCGTGGACCGCGCCGACATCGACAAGCTGGGCGTGAAGCTGGACCAGACCGCCACCATCAACGGCCACCGCGTGCGCGTGGTCGGCGTCGGCAGCGGCCTGCGCGGCCTGGGCGGCATCAACGTGATCGCCTCGCTGGACACCGCGCACCGGCTCGACGCCGACGACGCGGACAATGGCCCCACCTACTTCGTCGCCAAGCTGCGCGACCCGGCCCAGGCCGAGGCCGTGGCGACGCGCCTGCGCGGCGACGCCGCGTTCGGCCCCTACACCACGTGGAGCGCCGCCAACTTCGCCCGCATCTCGGTCACCTACTGGCTGTTCGACACCGGCGCCGGCGCGGGCGTGCTGTTCCTCGCCGGCATCGTGTTCCTGGTCGGCGCGGTGATCACCAGCCAGACCCTGGTCGGCGCGGTGCAGGGCTCGGTGCGCGAGTACGCCACGCTCAACGCGCTGGGCGTGGGCGTGGGCGCGCTGCGCAAGGTGGTGCTGGAACAGGCGTTCTGGGTAGGCGCGCTGGGCCTGATCGGCGCCACCGTGCTGGGCGTGGCGCTGCTGGTGCTGGCACGCAGCCAGGACGTACCGGTGGTGTTGGGGCCGGTGGCCGCAATCACATGCATCACGCTGGTGATGGGCCAGGCCACCGTCTCGGGCATGGCGGCCATGCGCAGCATGCGCCGCATCGACCCGGCCACCTTGCTGAGATGAGCGCCATGCCCCACACCGCCGCCACCACGCCAGGCACGCCGATCCTGCGGGCGGAAGGCGTGTGCAAGGCGTTCGAATCCGGCCGCCAGCACACCCAGGTGCTGGACCACCTGTCGCTGGCCATCGACCCCGGCGAACTGACCCTGATCTCCGGCCCCTCCGGCTGCGGCAAGAGCACGCTGCTGGCGGTGCTGAGCGGCTTGCAAAAGGTGGACAGCGGGCGGGTGTACGCGCTGGGCAGCGAACTGGGCCAGCTCGACCTGCGCGCGCTCGAAAATTTCCGCCTGCAGCACACCGGCTTCGTGTTCCAGGGCTTCAACCTGTTTCCCGCGCTGACCGCACTGGAGCAGGTGGAACTGCCGCTCACCCACATGGGCCTCTCCAGGCAGGAAGCGCGCGAACGCGCGCGCCACTCGCTGGAGGAAGTGGGCCTGTCCCACCGCGTCAAGCTGCGCCCCTCGGAACTCTCCGGCGGCGAGAAGCAGCGCGTGGCCATCGCCCGCGCGCTGGCCAAGGAACCCGAGCTGCTGTTCGCCGACGAGCCCACCAGCGCGCTGGACGCCGCGAACGGCCAGACCATCATCGACATCCTGCACACCATCGCCCGCACCCACGGCACCACCGTGCTGTGCGTGAGCCACGACCCGCGCCTGGTCGCCCACGCCGACCGCGTGCTGGCGATGGAAGACGGCCGCATTCTCAGCGACCGGCGCCCCGGCGCCGGCGCCCCCAAGGAATCTTCGCCATGACGCCGACCGCCACTCGTCCGTCTCCATCCGCGCGCCTCGCCGCGCTGCTGCGCCCTGCCGGCTTCGCGCTGGCCGCCGTGCTGCTGCTCGCCGCCTGCTCGAAGCATGCCGACCCGGCCGCCGCCGGCAACGCTGCGGCGCCCCGTTACGCGGCCGTGGCGCGCGGCCGCGTCGACATCGAGGGCGGCCTGCTCGCCCTGGCGATGCCGCGCGAGGGCGTGCTGGCCAGCGTCGCGGCGCGCGAAGGCGAGACGGTGAAGCAGGACCAGCTGCTGGCCGCGCTGGACACCCGCCCCGCCCAGCTCGCCGTGGACGCGGCAAAGGCACAGCTGGAGCAGGCGCAATCCCAGCTCAAGCTGCTGGACATCAAGCAGGCCGCGGCGAAGCAGCGCGCGCAGCGGCTCGCCGCCGCAGCCGCCGCCGGCGCCGGCGACGGCCAGAGCGCGGACGACGCGAACGAGGCCAGCAACCAGCTGGGCGCCGAACGCGACGCCAGCCAGGCCGCCGTGGACATGGCCGCCCAGAAACTGGCCGAGGCGAAATACGAACTCGCGCAGCGCAGCCTGCGCGCGCCGTTCGACGCCGTGGTGGTGCGCGTGCTGGCCCAGCCCGGCGCCAGCGTGTCGCCCGCCTCCGGCCCGCTGTTCACCCTGCTGCCGAACAAGCCCCGCATCGTGCGCGCCGAACTCAACGAAAGCTTCGTGGGCGCCGTGCACCCCGGCATGCGCGCCGAAGTGGTCGCGAACGACGACGCCGAGAATGCCCGCTGGACCGCCCGCGTGCTGCGCGTGGGCCAGGTCTACGGCCCCGCCACGCTGGAGAACGACCCGCAGATCCGCGCGAACGCGCGCACGGTGGAATGCGTGCTCGCCTTCGACCAGCCCGAGCAGCAGCTGCGCATCGGGCAGCGGGTGATTGTCAGGTTTTTGCCTGACGGTAAGGAGTGAGGGTTTGCCGCTCGCGCGGCGCGAAGTCTTTCGCGTGGTGATTGTATAGAACGGTTTCGTGCGCCCGTTGGGCGCCCGAGTTACTTCTCCTTTGCTTGTCCAAAGTAGAAGTAACCAAGAGGAAACGACACCCCGATGGCGCGCCCTCCAGGCATCCTGCCTTCCGGGTGCGGGGGCGGGTTGCGGGGTTTTTCGACAGCACATCCTGTGCTGGCGAAAAACTGGCTCGCATCCCTGCGAGCCATCCTGCGGACTTTCCTCCACCCGCCCGCCGCGCCATAGGGGCCCCGGTAAAGCAGCGCGCTCCCGGCGCGCAGAAGCAACAGCAGGGCACAGCCAGAGCCATGAAGGTCTGGTCAATCGATTGCCTGCACGTCATTCCTGCGGCTTTCAACGGCCGAAGGGCCGGTCAAGCAGGAGGCGCTTCACAACAGCGAAGCTGGTCATCCAGCGCCTTGGTGTTCCGTGGCTTGCAGGCACTGGATGACTCGCTGCGCTCGCCCCTTCGGGGCCGCCCTGCGGGCGTTCTGCGCGCTTTGCGCTTGTCCAGCCTTCGCTGGGATGACGAGCAAAATCAAAAGCGAAGCGCAGCGATCTCGCGGCGCTTCGCCGTTGCCGTTGCTGTTGCTGTCGCTTCTGGCGCGCACGATGCGCGCCTGCTCTTCGGGGGCCCCTCGGCGGCGGTGAGTCGCGGACGATCGGGCCGCGCAGCGGGCGAGGCCATGGATGGCCTCGCCTTTTCGCGCGGGCAGGATGCCCGCTCGAAAAGCCCGGCCGCGACTCACGCACTTGCCGGGCAGGACGCTCGGCAAGCGCCGCCGCGGGGTGTCGTTTTCTCTTGGTTCCTTCTCTTTTGGACAAGCAAAAGAGAAGGAACTCGGGCGCCCAACGGGCGCACGAAACCGCTTTAACGCCATGCGAGTGCCACGCGAATTCCGCGCGAATTCCGCCCGCAAACGCCGGCGGCCGCGCCGCCTACATCCCCCACAACGCCCGATCCAGGTTCGCGTCCAACCCGAACGCCGACAGCGCCACGCGCCCGTTCTTCACTTCCACGCCCTCGGCACGCAGCCGCCGCACCTGCTCGCGAAAGCCTCGGCTGCCCTTGGGCAGGGCGATCTCGCCGGAGGCGCGCAGCACGCGGAACCAGGGCAGTTCCATGCCGTCGGGCACCTCGCCCAGCAGCCTGCCGACCAGTCGCGCCCGGCCCGGCAGGCCGGCGCGGGCGGCGATGGCGCCGTAACTGGCCACGCGGCCGGGCGGGATCGCGGCGATGGCGGCGTAGACGCGGGCGTGGCTGTCTTGCATGGCGATAACGCGTGCTTGACCATGGCGAACGGCGGACGTGGCAGAGTATCAGGGCCATCGGCGAGTCACGAGGGTGTCCCATGCACCACTTCGAAGCCGTGCGTTCCCATGTCGGCAGCCAGCACGGGCTGCGCCGGAACGATCCCTACCTGATCAGCTTC
Organism: Rhodanobacter sp. PCA2; assembly: GCF_013620825.1. Classification (GTDB taxonomy): domain Bacteria; phylum Pseudomonadota; class Gammaproteobacteria; order Xanthomonadales; family Rhodanobacteraceae; genus Rhodanobacter_A. Next base: position 19,262 of record NZ_NJIC01000036.1, read on the forward strand.
GACCTGACGCTGCCGCACGGCCGCCGCCAGGGTATCTACCTGGCCGAACTGGAAGCCGAATCCGGCCGCCGCTACCTGCGCATCTCCACGCCGATCGGGCCGCTGGCCGGCACTGATCCGGAGCGTTGCCTGCGCTTCAACTGGGCGCAGCGCTGCGGCTTTCTCGCCGTGGCCGACCTGGACGGCGCGCCCTGCCTGCACCTGTGCGAGAACCGCCCCTACGAGCTGCTGGACGAAGGCGAGCTGCACCGGGTGATCGTCGAACTGGGCCGGCTGGGCGACCAGCTGGAACAGCTGCTGGCGTTGCGTAGCGACACGTTCTAGCCAAGCAGGCGGGCGATCACCACGAAGCACCAGGCGATCAGCGCGGTGACCGGCAAGGTGAGTATCCATGCCCACACCATGCGCTCGACCACCGACCACTTGATCGCGTTGGAGCGCTTGGCCGAGCCCACGCCCATGATCGCCGAGGACACCACATGTGTGGTGGACACCGGCAGGCCGAACGCCGAGGCCGTGAGGATCACGATGGCCGAGCTGCCCTCGGCGGCGAAGCCGTTGATCGGGTGCAGCTTCACCATCTTGTGGCCCAGCGTCTTGATGATGCGCCAGCCGCCGCCGGCGGTGCCGCCGGCCATGGTCAGCGCGCACACCACCGCCACCCAGGCCGGTACCGTGAAACCGCCGGCGGTGGATTCGTGGATGCGCAGGAAATGCAGCCACGCCGGCAACTGGTCGAACTGCCCTGCGGCGGTGGCGCTGGCCAGCGCCAGCGCGATGATGCCCATGCTCTTCTGCGCGTCGTTCATACCGTGCGCCAGGCCCATCGCGCTGGCCGAGGCGATCTGCGCCTTGCCGAAGAAGCTGTTGACGAACGGCGTGCGGCCCAGCAGCCGCAACCAGCCGCCGCGGCGCGAGAACCAGGCCAGCAGCGCATAGAGCGCGCCCATCAGCAGGAAGCCGATCACCAGGCCCATGATCGGCGACGCCACCATCGGCACGACGACCTTGGGAATCACGCCCTTGCCCTGCCACCAGTGCAGGCCGTCGCGCGCCCACACCACCGCGTCGAAGCGGCCGCCGGCGGCGCCGATCGCCGCGCCGACCAGGGCGCCCACCAGCGCATGGCTGGAACTGGACGGCAGGCCGCGCCACCAGGTGATCAGGTTCCACACGATCGCCGCCAGCAGCGCGCAGATCAGCAGTTGCGGCCCGGCCTCCACCACGCCGGTGTTGACGATGCCGGCGGCGATGGTGGCCGCCACGGCCGTGCCCCACAGCGCGCCGATCAGGTTGGTCACCGCGGCCAGCAGCACCGCCTGCCCCGGCGTGAGCACCTTGGTCGCCACCACGGTGGCGATGGAGTTGGCGGTGTCGTGGAAACCGTTGATGTAGGTGAAGACGAGGGCGATCGCCACCACCACCACGACCAGTCCGAGGCTCATGCAGGCAGCCTCAGGAGTTCTTCAGCACGATCGAATAGACGATGTTGCCGACGTCGCGGCACTTGTCGATCGCCTTCTCGATCAGCTCGAACAGGTCCTTGGCCAGCATCGCCTTCATCGCGTCGTTGCCTTCGACGTACAGCGTGCGGTACGGCGCGAGCAGCATGCGGTCGCCTTCCGACTCCAGCGTCTGCAGGCGGTCCTGCAGCTTCTTCACCGGGTCGATGCGCAGGCCGCGGCGCAGCTCGCCTATCATCTCGGCCACCACCCCGGTGGAGCGCTCCAGCACCCGGGCGCGCTGGGCGAAATCCACGGCTTCGAGGCGCTCGGCCACGATGTCGTAGCGCTCGGCGAACTTCTCCACCGCCTTGGGAATCTTGTACAGCGCCGAGTTCAGCGCCTCGATGTCCTCGCGGTCCAGCGCGGTCACGAAGGTGTTGACCAGTTCCTCGCTGATCTGCGCGGCCAGCGCCTTCTCGCGCGCCCGGGTGGCGGCGAACGCGGCCATCACCGGCACGTGGTCGGCCTGGGTGACCAGCGCATGCAGCGCCTCCGCGCTCTCGCGCGCCGCCTCGGCGCTCTGTTCCAGCAAGCCGTAGAACTTGTCGCCTTTGCCGAAGATCGTCTGCAGTGAAAACATGCGGGTCAGCCCGGAAACCGAATGACACTAATGTTACAGGACAGTTACCGCGCACCGCAGCATGACCAGGTCCGAAACCGCCTCCGGCGGCCGTCGCGACCGCCACGCAGCGGCCATGGAGCGCCGTGCGGCACTGCCGCTAAACTTCGCTGCATGCGCCCCTGCCCGCCATTCCCGCGATGCTGACCGAAATCGCGTTCGTGTTCGTGCTCGCCCTCTGCAACGGCTTCTTCGCGCTGTCCGAGATGGCCCTGGTGGCGTCGCGCAAAAGCCGCCTGAAGCAGATGGCGCGCAGCAACCGGGGCGCCGCGGTGGCGCTGCGGCATGCCGAGAAGCCGGAATACTTCCTTTCCACCATCCAGGTCGGCATCACCTTGATGATGCTGGTCACCGGCGCCGTGGCCGGCGACGCGCTGGGCACGCACATCGCCGCCCTGCTGCACGGCGGCCGCGCCGCGTGGCTGGAGCCTTATGCCCGGGTGATCGGCGTGGTGCTGGGCTTCGTGCTGATCTCCTTCATCCAGATCGTGGTGGGCGAACTGGTGCCCAAGCGCCTGGCGCTGTCCGCGCCGGAAAAGCTCTCCAGCGCGGTGGCGATCCCGATGCTGCTGCTGTCGCGCGTCACCGCCCCGTTCGTGTGGCTGCTCAACACCGCCAGCAGCCTGCTGCTGCGCCTCATGGGCGTGCGCAACCACGGCCATGCGGCCGCCACCGAGGAGGAGATCCGCCTGCTGGTGGCCGAAAGCGCCGAACAAGGCGTGCTTGACGCCGACGAGCACGCCATGGTCAACCGCGTGCTGCGCCTGGGCGACCGCAGCGTGGACAGCGTGATGACGCCGCGCGTGCGCATCGCCTGGCTGGACATGGCCGCGCCGCGCGAGGAGAACGTGGCGGTGCTGCGGCAGACGCCGTATTCGTGCTACCCGGTCTATCGCGACGACGAGAGCGAAGTGGTCGGCGTGGTCGAGGTGAAGCGCCTGCTGCAGGCATTCGCCGAAGGCCGCCCGCAGTTGTTCGACCACCTCGCCAAGCCGCTGTACGTGCCGGCCACCGCGCGCGCGTTCGACCTGCTGGAGGAATTCCGCGACGCGGAGACCCCGCTTGCGCTGGTGGTGGACGAGTACGGCGACATCCAGGGCCTGGTCACCGTCAACGACCTGCTCGCCGCCGTGGTCGGCGCCAGCCAGCTGGGCCACGGCGGCGACACGGACGCGAACGCCCCCATCGTCCGGCGTGCCGACGGCAGCTGGCTGGTGGACGGCAGCCTCGCGAACGACGACTTGCGCGAACTGCTGCAGGTCGACCAGTTGCCCGGCGAGGGCGACCACGACTTCCGCACCGTCGCCGGCATGGTGATGGCCGCGCTGGGCCACATCCCGCAGGTCGGCGAGGTCTATGCCTGGCAGGGCATCCGCTTCGAAGTGGTGGACCTGGACGGCGCCCGCATCGACAAGCTGCTGGTCACCCGCACGCCGCCACCCGGCAACGCGGACGAGGCAGAAGGCTAGCCACCCACGGTACGCCCCGAACCGCTCGCCGTCCGCCAGGCCGGAGTCGAAGGGCCGTACCGCCGGCCCTGCGTCGCCGCCCGGCGCGAACGACAGCGCCCGGCAGCGCCTACTTCTTCTCCCCCGCCAGCTGCGCCATCCGCTGCGCATCGGCGAGGATGCCGTGCAGCACGCGCAGTTCGCGCTGGTCCGGTTGCGCGCGCTGGAACAGCTTGCGCAGCCTCAGCATGATCGTGGTGGGCTCGCGGCCCTTGTGGAAATCGATGTCGTCCAGCATCTGCGCCAGGTGCGCGTAGAAGCGCTCCATCTGCGCCGCATCGGCCGGCGGCTCGTCATGCTCCGGCGGCGGCGCGGGCGCCGCGTCGCCGAGCATGGCCAGCCGCAGCTCGTAGGCCATCACCTGCACTGCCTGCGCAAGGTTCAGCGAACTGAAATCGTCCACGCTGGGGATGCGCACCATCGCGTGGCAGGTCGCAAGCTCCTCGTTCTCCAGCCCGGTGCGCTCGTTGCCGAACACCAGCGCCACCTGCTCGCCGCGCACGGCGGCGGCCAGCGCCTGCGCCGCCGCCTCGCGCGGCGACAGCTCCGGCAAGGTCACCCCGCGCCGGCGCGCGGACAGGCCCAGCGCGAAGCTCGTCCCGGCAAGGCCCTCGACCAGCGTCCCGTGCACCCCGGCCCCGGCCAGTACCTGCACCGCGTTCGCCGCCAGGGCATCGGCCTCGCGGTCGGGGAAACGCTGCGGCGCCACCAGGTCCAGCCGCTCGAAACCCATGGTGCGGATCGCCCGCGCCGCGCCGCCGATGTTGCCCGGATGCGAGGTGCGCACCAGCACGAAGCGGAAAAGCGGGGCGAGTTCGAGCGGATTCATGGGCGCGGCCGGATGCGGGCGGACCGCCTAGGATACGGCAACACCCGCAGCGCACGGCCGGGCTCTGCTAGAATCGCCGGCCGCAATCCGCTCTTTCGACAGCCCAAGCCATGACCCGACCCGCCATCACCATCGCGGTGCGCGCCGCGCGCGCCGCCGGCAACGTGATCCTGCGCTACATGAATCGCATCGACGGCCTCACCGTCGTCGAGAAGCAGCGCATGGACTTCGCCTCCGAGGTCGACAAGCTGGCCGAGGCCGAGATCGTCAAGGAGCTGCGCCGCGCCTACCCCGACCACGCCATCATCGGCGAAGAGGGCAGCGCCGTCGGCAAGGGCCCGCTCACCTGGGTGATCGACCCGCTGGACGGCACCCACAACTACCTGCGCGGCATCCCGCATTTCAGCGTCTCCATCGCCATGCTGGACAAGGGCGTGCCGGTCTACGGCGTGGTATTCGACCCGCTGCGCAACGAGCTGTTCACCGCCAGCAAGGGCGACGGCGCCTATCTCAACGACCGCCGCATCCGCGTCGGCAAGCGCGAGGACCTGGGCGGCGCGATGATCGCCACCGGCTTCCCCTACCGCCAGCGCAAGCACCTGGACGCCCAGCTCGCAATGACCCGCGCCCTGCTCGGCCAGGCCGAGGACATCCGCCGTTCCGGCTCCGCCGCGCTCGACCTCGCCTACACCGCCGCCGGCCGCTACGACGGCTACTTCGAGATCGGCCTCAAGCCCTGGGACCTCGCCGCCGGCGTGCTGCTGGTGCACGAGGCGGGCGGCCGCTACGGCGACTTCGCCGGCCGCGACGGCATCCCGGAAAGCGGCAACATCATCGCCGGCAACCTCAACGTGGCGAAGGCGATGACCGACGTCATCGGCGCGCACGCCACGCCGGACCTGCTGAAGGCCTGAGCGGCGCGCCGCCTCAGCGGCGGAACTCGGTCGGCCGCTCCAGCTGGTAGATCGCCTCGCCCAGCTCGTCCAGCTTGCCGGAGAGGATGGCCTGCGCGTCGTACAGGCCGCGGTTGTAGAAGTACGGGCCGATCTCGCCCGCGAAGAAATCCAGCAGGAATTCCGCATCAAAGCGGCCGATCTCCTGCTTCAGCTCCTCCGCGAAGTAGAGCTTGATCTTGCGCACGATGATTTCCTTCTCGTCGCTGCTGAACTGGATCTCGGGCATCGTTTTCACCACCATCTTTTCTGATTCGGCAGCGGCACTGTGCCAGCACTCGCATCGTTCGTCCCGGGCGCAGGCCCGCAGGGCCGAAGTCGAAGGATGGCTTGCCGCAAGCGCCTCGACTTTGCTTGCCGTCATGGGCAGTACCCGGCATCAGCGGAGTTTCGGGCGGGGCATGGCCGCCGACCGGGCCGTCTTGCCGGCTATTTCAGCAACCCGCGCAGGAACGGAATCGTCACCCGCCGCTGCGCCGCCAGCGAGGCCTGGTCGAGCTTGTCGAGCAGGTCCAGCAGCGCGCCCAGGTCGCGGGTGTGGCGGGCGAAAAGCCAGTCCAGCACGGGGTCGTCCAGTTCGATGCCGCGCAGGCCGGCCTGGGCCTTGAGCACGGCGCGGCGCTCGGCGTCGTCCAGCGGCTTCAGCGCGAACCGGGTGCAGGCGCCGAGGCGCGAGCGCAGGTCGGGCAGGCCGAGGCCGAGTTGCTGGGGTGTGGTTTCGGCGGCGAACAGCAGGGCAGCGCCTTCGGCCCTGGCGCGGTTGTAGAGGTCGAACAGCGCGTGTTCGGCCGCGCGCTCGCCGGCGAGGGCGCCGAGGTCGTCCAGCGCCAGCAGTGCGCCGCCGGCGACGCCGCGGATCGCGGCGGCGCGGTCGGCGATGCGCGCCAGCGGCAGGTATTGCACGGCGCGGCCGGCTTCGCCGGCGGCTTGGCAGGCGGCCATCAGCAGGTGGCTCTTGCCGCTGCCCGCCGGCCCGTCGAGGTATACCCACGGCGCGCCGGGTTCGCGCGCCAGCGCCTCGACGGCGGCGAGCGCGGCGGCGTTGGCGCCGGCATGGAAATGTTCGAAGCGCTGGCGACGCGGCCAGCGCAGCGCGAGCGGGAGCTGCGGTATCACGGCTTCGCGGGCGGTTCGCGCGGCGGCGTTTCCACCACCGTTTCGGTCTTCACCGTGCCGGCGTCGGTGCTGACCGTCACTTCCACGTCGGTTTCCGTTTCGTGGATCGCGGGGTCCGCCTCGCCCTCCTCGGTGTACAGGTCGCTCTGGTGGTAGCGATCCACCAGGTAGCGCAGCAGCACCATCACCACCGAGGCCGCGGGCAGCGCCAGCAGCACGCCGATGAAACCGAACAGCTCGCCGCCGGCCAGCACGGCGAAGATCACCGCCACCGGATGCAGGCCGATCTTCTCGCCCACCAGCTTGGGCACCAGCACGTAACCTTCCAGCAACTGGCCGACGATGAACACGGCGCACACGATCAGCACGTGCGTCCAGTCGCCATACTGCACCAGCGCGGCGATGATCGCGGCGCCGAAGCCGGTGATGAAGCCCAGGTAGGGCACGAAGCTGAGCAGGCCCGCGACCAGGCCGATCAAGACGCCCACCGAAAGGCCCGCGATCAGCGACAGCGCGCCGCCGTAGAACACGCCCAGCGCCAGCATCACCAGCAACTGGCCGCGCACGAACGCGCCCAGCACCGCGTCCGATTCGCGCGCGAGGTAGGCGATGGTGGGCTCGATCGAACGCGGCAGCACGCGGTCGATGCCGGCCACCAGGCGGTCCCAGTCGCGCAGCAGGTAGAACGCCACCACCGGAATCAGCACCAGGTTGGTGAGCCACAGCACCACGCCCAGGCCCGAGCGCGAGACCTTGCCCAGCACCTGGCCGGCGATGCCGCCCACCGAGCCTATGTGTTCCTTGATCGTGGCGATCATGCGGTCGCTGTCGAAGGTGCGCGGGTCCAGATGCAGCTTCGTCTGCAGCCACGGCCACGCGGTGTGCTCGGCCCAGTCCACGTAGCGCGGCACGTTCTGGATCAGGTTCTCGATCTGGTGCGAGATCAGCGGGATCAGCAGCAGCAGCGCGCCGGCCAGCAGCAGCGACAGCACCAGGAACACGATGCTCACCGCCAGCGTACGGCTCATGCGCATGCGTTCCAGCCGGTCGGCCAGCGGGTCGCCGAAATACGCCAGCATCGCCGCCACCACGAACGGCATCAGCATCGGCGACAGCCGCCACAGCAGGAAGCCGATGACCGCGAGTATCACCAGCAACTGCCAGCGGCGTTGGTTTTCCTGGGTCAGCATGAGGGCGTCCCGTGGCGCTTGCGCATCAGTGCAGCCAGCGCAGGCTGGCATCCGTGCCCGCATGCGCCGGGCCGCTGATCAACCGCCCGCTGGCGGCGAGGTTGGCGGCCAGCGCATCGGCCGGCATCGCCGACTTCACCGCGAACAGCATGCCGTCGTTCTCCGCCCCCAGCGTGACCACGCCGCGCACCGAGGGATCGGCGCGCAGCACGTTGAGCAGGCCGGCGTAGTCCATCGCGCTCTTCAAGCCGCTTACCCACAGCTTCCCGTCGCTGACCGCGGCGCCGATCACGTTGAGCTGCCTGCCGATGCGCGCGGCCATGCCGTTGCCGGCGCCGGCCAGCAACGCGTCCTCGGTGGCGGCCTTGTCGTTCCAGTGCTGCGCCTTGCCGCCGGAGACCAGGGTCCAGTCGGCATCGCCGTCGTGCAGGCTGCCCAGCAGCACCAGGCCGGTGTGGTACTGCTGGTTGATCGCCGCCAGCGTGGCGGGGTCGGCGGCATCCACCTTGGCCGGGTCGGGCGCGTTCGCCGGATCCACGTAGGCCACGCCGTAGCCGCGCGCCGTGGCCGCAGCGGCGAGGCTGGCCAGCGCCGCCTTGTCCAGCAGCTGGCCGTCGCTGCCGCGCACCATCAACAGCACCGGCGGCTTGGCGCCCACGCTGCCCGCCACGCCCAGCGAGGAGACCAGGTGGCGCACCGCGCCGGGCTCGAAGTCCACGGCGAGGCTCATGCCGGGGGCGGCGCGGGCGTACTGGAAGTGGCGCACCAGCGAGGCGGCGTTCTTCAGCGCGTCGTCGTAACCCGGCTTGCCGCGCAAATCCTGGCCGCCCGCCGCCCGCGCCAGCACCTGGCTGAGCGCGGTGGCGAACGCATCGCTGCGCTGGGTGTCGCTGGTATCGGGCACCGGCACGGTCACCGAATACGGCGAGGCGCTCTGCGCGCGCAGCGCAGGCGGCGCGGCGAAGCCCAGCAGCAGGACGAGGGAGAACAGGCGCAGCAGACGCATCGGGGACGGGCGCATCGGCGGGACACTTGGGCGGGGGATACGGCGGAAGTCTGCCCAATCGCCCTGCCGGCGTCCATGCCGCCGGCCCCTGGACCGGTCCGCTTCCGCCCTGCCGCAGCCCCGCATGCCGTAGAATCACCGGTTTCCCCACCGCCGGTTCCCGCCATGTCCGACGCCCTCACCTACCGCGCCGCCGGGGTCGATATCGACGCCGGCAATGCCCTGGTCGAACGCATCAAGCCGCTGGTGAAGCGCACCAGCCGTCCCGAGGTGATGGGCGGCCTGGGCGGCTTCGGCGGCCTGTTCAACCTGGGCGGCAAGTACAAGGAGCCGGTGCTGGTCTCCGGCACCGACGGCGTGGGCACCAAGCTCAAGCTCGCCCAGCAGTGGAACCGCCACGACACCATCGGCATCGACCTGGTGGGCATGTGCGTGAACGACGTGCTGGTGCAGGGCGCCGAGCCGCTGTTCTTCCTCGACTACTTCGCCACCGGCAAGCTGGACGTGGACACCGCCGCGGCCGTCGTGGGCGGCATCGCGAAAGGCTGCGAACTGGCCGGTTGCGCCCTGATCGGCGGCGAGACCGCCGAGATGCCCGACATGTACCCGCCCGGCGAATACGACCTCGCCGGCTTCACCGTGGGCGCGGTGGAGAAGTCCGAACTGCTTTCCGGCGACGGCATCGTGGCCGGCGACGTGGTGCTGGGCGTGGCCTCCAGCGGCCCGCATTCCAACGGCTATTCGCTGATCCGCAAGATCCTGGAGCGCGCCGGCAGCCCGCTGGACCTCGACCTGGGCGGCACGAAGCTGGCCGACGCGCTGCTGGCCCCCACCACGATCTACGTGAAGCCGATGCTGGCGCTGCTGGCCGCCCAGGCCCACGCGATCCACGGCCTGGCCCACATCACCGGCGGCGGCCTCAAGGAAAACATCATCCGCGTGGTGCCCGACGGCCTCGGCCTCGCGCTGGACGCCGCCAGCATCGAACTGCCGCCGGTGTTCGACTGGCTGCAGCGCGAAGGCAAGGTGGCGCGCGAGGAAATGTGGCGCACCTTCAACTGCGGCGTGGGCTTCACCGTGATCCTGCCGCACGACGCCGTGGCGGCGGCCTCGGCCCTGCTGGCGAAGCACGGCCTCGCCAGCCGCGTGATCGGCGGGGTGGTCGAGGCCGCGGGCGACGAGCGCGTCCATATCGGCTGAACCCCATCGATGCCGCCCCCGACGTACTAGCCCCGGACTCCACCCACGCCATCCGCCTTGCACGCAGACCCGGACTCCACCCACGCCATCCGCCCTGCACGCAGACCCGAACCCCATCCGCACCGTTCGCCCTGAGCGCAGACCCGAAGGGTCGAAGTCGAAGGGCCTCCCGACATCGCCCCCGGCATCGACCACCTGCGCCCGCGGCCAACGGCTTCAAGTCAACGAGCATCCATGCACCCACCCTTGCGCATCGCCGTACTCGCCTCCGGTCGCGGCAGCAACCTCGCCGCACTGATCGCCGCGCGCGATGACGGCACGCTGCCGGTGGAGTTCGTGCTGGTGGCCAGCGACAAGGCCGCCGCCGGCGCGCTGCGGTTGGCCGAGAATGCCGGCATCCCCACGCTGGCGTTGAACCCGAAGAGCTACCCCGACCGCCCGACGTTCGACCGCGAGCTGTTCGCCCGCATCGCCGCCAGCGGCGCCGATCTGCTGGTGCTGGCCGGTTTCATGCGGGTGATCGATGGCGCCGTGCTGGCGCCGTGGGCGGGCCGCATCGTCAACGTCCATCCCTCGCTGCTGCCGAAATACCGCGGCCTGCACACCCACCGCCGCGCGCTGGAAGCTGGCGATGCCGAGCACGGCGCCAGCGTGCACTTCGTCACCGCAGAACTGGACGGCGGCCCGCTGATCGCCCAGGCCCGGCTGGCCGTCGAGGCCGGCGACGACGAGGAAACCCTCGCCCGCCGCCTGCTGCCGCTGGAACACCGCCTGCTGCCGGCCGTGGTGGCGCTGCTGGCCGCACGCCGCCTCGCGCTGGGCGACTCCGGCGTGCTGCTGGACGGCCAGCCGCTGCGTGCCCCGCTGCGGCTGGGCGAACACGGCCTGCAGTGACAAACGGTTCAGTTGGCGCCGGGCAGACTCGGCCGATGAACCCGCGCACCGTCCTCGCCTGCACCGTCGCCCTGCTGCTGACCACCGGCAGCGCCCTCGCCGCCACCGTCCCGGCCGCGTTCACCGCCCACTACAAGGTCACCCAGGGCGGCCAGCCCATGGGCGAAGCCACCGTGACCCTGCGCCCCGGGGCGGACGGCACCTGGCTCTACCGCAAGGACGTGAAGGGCACCGGCGGCCTCGCCGCCCTGCTCGGCGCCAGCACGCAGGAAACGTCGAGCTTCCGCTGGAAAGGCAAGGTGCCCGAGGCGATCGGCTACGACTACCGCCTCGTCGCCGCCGGCAAGAACAAGCAGCGCCACCTGCACGTGGACTGGCCGAAGCAACAGGTGAGCGTGGACGAGGGCAAGGGCGTCAACACCTACCCCGCCCAGCCGGGCATGGTCGAGCGCAACACCTTGCCGCTGGCGGTGGGCCTGGCGCTGGCCGGCGGCGGCCGGCAGATCAGCCTGCCGGTGGCGGTGCGCCAGAAGGTGGAGACGGAAGACTTCAAGGTCGCCGGCAGCGAGACCGTCCAGGTGCCGGCCGGCAGCTTCAAGACCCAGCGCGTGGAACGCAGCGACGCCGCCCGCGAATTCAGCGCCTGGTACGCCCCCGGCCGCTACCCGCTGCCGGTGAAGCTGGCCCAGCACGATGGCGGCGACCTGGTGCTGGAGCTGGAAAGCTTCTCCCGCCCGTAGGCGTCACGCTGACGCGTAGCGGTCCAGCTCATGCGCGTGCTCGCGCAGCCAGCGGCGGGCGGCTGGCTGGGCCACGGCATGGTCGTTGAACACACCGGCAAGCAAGATGCCCGGAATGGCGTACGCGGAGATCAACCATCCGGGCCACAGCAGATGTCCAAGCAGGATGGACAAACCGGCGAAGGCCAGCATCACCGCCAACCTCAGCCCCATCGAGTGCACGGAAAAACTGCGACTCCCTGCCTCGCGCCAGAGGCGCCGCCGCCGCGACCGGGACACGCCGCGCAACTCGGGGATATCCCGCAGTCGCCAGTAGATCGTCATCGGCGCACCGCGCCGGTAGCCCCGGCATCGCCGTCGTCCGTGCGGAACTCGTGCAGGTGTTCGCGCAGCCAGCGCCGGGCGCGCGGCTGCACGCAGAAGAATTCAAAAGAACCTCCGACCAGCCCCGCGGCCACCAGCACGACGAGCAGGCCCGCGAACGGATTCAGGTGCAGCGTGTCGTCGAGCTGCCTGGCGCCGACGTAGGCCAAAGCCCCGGCCGCCACGCAGGTCCACTGTATCCATCCCCGCCAGACGCGCCCCCGGGCCACCTGCCACCACTCGTGCCGGTCGGCGGGTTGCACTTCCTGCAGCTCGGGAATGTTCCTCGCCCGCCAGTAGTACCCCATGCGCCGCCCCCCGAACCCCGAATCCCGTCAGTTGGGCAACCGCCGGATGCGGGCGCCGAGCACGCCGAGCTTTTCCTCGATGTTCTCGTAGCCGCGGTCGATGTGGTAGACGCGGTCCACCGTGGTGTCGCCCTGGGCCACCAGGCCGGCCAGCACCAGGCAGGCCGAGGCGCGCAGGTCGGTGGCCATGATCGGCGCACCGCTCATGTGGTCGACGCCCTTGATCACCGCGGTGTTGCCTTCGAGCTGGATGTCGGCGCCGAGGCGCTGCAGTTCGTGGGCATGCATGAAGCGGTTCTCGAACACCGTCTCGGTGATCACGCCGGTGCCCTCGGCCACGCAGTTGAGCGCGGTGAACTGGGCCTGCATGTCGGTGGGAAACGCGGGGTAAGGCGCGGTGGTGATGCTGACCGCCTTCGGACGGCGGCCACCCATGTCCAGCTCGATCCAGTCCTCGCCGCTGGAGACCTGCGCACCGGCCTCCTCCAGCTTCGCCAGCACCGCTTCCATGGTGCTGGCGCGGGCGCCGCGGGCGCGCACCTTGCCGCCGGTCATCGCCGCGCCGACCAGGAAGGTGCCGGTCTCGATGCGGTCGGGCAGCACCTTGTAGTCGGTGCCGTGCAGGCGTTCCACGCCGTGGATCACCAGGGTGGAGGAGCCCACGCCCTCGATCTGCGCGCCCATCGAGATCAGGCAGTGCGCCAGGTCCACCACCTCGGGCTCCTGCGCGGCGTTCTCGATCACCGTGGTGCCCTCGGCGAGGGTGGCGGCCATCAGGATGTTCTCGGTGCCGGTGACGGTGACCATGTCCATCACGATGCGCGCGCCCTTGAGCCGCCTGGAACGCGCCTTGATGTAGCCGTTCTCCACGGTGATCTCGGCGCCCAGCGCCTGCAGGCCGCGGATGTGCTGGTCGACCGGGCGCGAACCGATCGCGCAGCCGCCGGGCAGCGACACCTCGGCCTGGCCGAAGCGCGCCACCAGCGGGCCCAGCACCAGGATGGACGCGCGCATGGTGCGCACCAGGTCGTAGGGTGCGATGCAGGTGCTGGTGGTGCGCGGGTCGACGTGGATCTTCATGCGGTCGTCCAGCACCAGCTGCACGCCCATCTGGCCCAGCAATTCGATGAAGGTGGTGACGTCGTGCAGGTGCGGCACGTTGCCGATGCTGACCGGCGCGTCGGCCAGCAGGCAGGAGGCGAGGATGGGCAGCACGGCGTTCTTCGCGCCGGAAATGCCCACCTCGCCCTGGAGCGGCACGCCGCCGTTGATGAGGATCTTGGCCATTGTTTCTGAGGGATTCGGTATTCGGTATGGGGGATCGGGAAAAGCGGGGACGGGGCCCGGTCGGGATTCGGCTACTGCGAATCCCGGATCACGATTCCCGGATTCCCGCCTCCTCCGGTGTCAGCGTCTTCAGCGCCAGGGCGTGGATCGCGCCGCCCATCAGCTCGCCCAGCGTGGCGTAGACCAGCCGGTGCCGCGCGATCGGCAGCTTGCCGGCGAACTGGGCGGAGATCACGGTGGCCTCGAAATGCACGCCATCGTCGCCGCCGACCTCCACTCGCGCTCCGGGCAGGCCGGCTTCGATCAGGGTCTGGATGCGTGCTGGGTCCATCGGGCTTCCACGAAAAGAGGGGCGCAACGCGGCATCGCGCTGGCTTGTGACGTTAAAATGCGAATATGCCATGGTAATGGAAATCCCCTGTCGCAGAAACGACAGCGGCCCCGTTCCGGCAGCCTCCGTTCCGCATCGAGCCGACATGAACCCACGCCCCGCCCCGCACGCCGCCATCGAACCGCAGCCCGACGCCGTCCTGCGCAGCGCCCGCGCGGTGATCGCCACCGAGGCGGCGGCGATCGCGGAACTGGGGCCGCGGGTCGATGCCGCGTTCGTGGAGGCCTGCCGGCTGATCCTGGCCTGCCAGGGCCGCGTGGTGGTCACCGGCATGGGCAAGTCCGGCCACGTGGCGCGCAAGATCGCCGCCACCCTGGCCTCCACCGGCACCCCGGCGTTCTTCGTGCACCCCGGCGAGGCCAGCCACGGCGACCTGGGCATGATCCAGCCCGACGACGTGGTGCTGGCGCTGTCCTATTCCGGCGAAACCGACGAGCTGCTGTTCATCCTGCCGATGATCAAGCGCCAGGGCATCCCGCTGATCGCGCTCACCGGCAAGCCCGGCTCCTCGCTGGCCAGCCAGGCCGACGTGCACATCGACGGCAGCATCAGCAGCGAAGCCTGCCCGCTGGGCCTGGCCCCCACCACCAGCACCACCGCCGCGCTGGTGCTGGGCGACGCGCTGGCGATCGCGCTGCTGGAAGCGCGCGGCTTCACCTCGGACGACTTCGCCCGCTCGCACCCGGCCGGCAGCCTGGGGCGCCGCCTGCTGCTCCGGATCAGCGACGTGATGCACGGCGGCGACGACGTGCCGCGCGTGCCGCCCGACGCCAGCCTCACCGCCGCGCTGGTGGAGATGACCCGCAAGCACCTGGGCATGACCGCCGTGGTGGATGCCGACGACCGCCTGCTCGGCGTGTTCACGGACGGCGACCTGCGCCGCGCGCTGGACGACGAGGACGTGAACCTGCGCGGCGCCAGCGTGGCCGAACTGATGACCCGCGGCCCCAAGACCATCGGCCCCGACAAGCTGGCCTCCGAGGCCGCCCAGCTGATGGAGAAGCACCAGATCCACGCCCTGCTGGTGGTCGACGGCGAGCGCCGGGTGATCGGCGCGCTGAACATTCATGATCTGCTCCGGGCGCGTGTTGTCTGATTCGCCTTGGTGAATCAGACCCATCAGGCAAGCCGCTCTTGATCCTGCCCCATCCAGAACCACGACCCGTGCCCACCTCCCACCTCTCCAACATCCCGCCCGATGTCCTCGCCCGCGCCGCGAAAATCCGCGTGGCCGCGTTCGACGTGGACGGCACGCTCACCGACGGTCGCCTGTGGTACGGCGAGGACGGCCACGAGGCCAAGGTGTTCCACGTGCACGACGGCCTGGGGCTGAAGCGGCTGCAGGCGAACGGCGTGCGGGTGGCGCTGATCACCGCGCGGATCAGCCGCCCGGTGGCGCTGCGCGCCGAGGAACTGGAGATCGCCCACGTCTACCAGGGCCAGGCCGACAAGCGCGCCTGCCTGCGGCAGTTGCTGGAGGCGCTGGATCTTGCGCCCGAACAGGCCGCCTTCATCGGCGACGACCTGCCCGACCTGCCGCCCATGCGCATCGCCGGCCTCGCCGTGGCGGTGGCGAACGCCCACCCGTGGGTGGCCGAGGCCGCGCACTGGCGGACCCGCCTGACCGGCGGCATGGGCGCGGCGCGCGAGGTCTGCGACCTGATCCTGCACGCGCAAGGCCTGGCCGCCGCGGAGCGGGAGCGCTGGCAGTGATCGGCCGCCTGCGCCGCTGGCTGCGCGACCGCAAGCTGGCCAGCGCGATCGTGACCGTGGCGCTGGCCGCCGGCCTCGCCCAGCTGCTGCTGTGGTGGATGGAGCCGACGGCCAAGCCCAACGACTTCGTGGGGCCGCCGCGCTCCGGCTACACGCTGACCAACTTCAAGCTGTGGTCCTACAACCCGGAAGGCGCGCTCGCGTTCCGCATGCAGTCGCCGCACCTGGAGCGCCGCGAGGGCGACGACTCGCTGTACATCAACTCGCCGGTGTTCGACCTGTCCGCCAAGAAGCCCGGCGTGCCGGAATGGCACGGCCAGTCGCTGTACGGCTGGGTGGACAAGGGCGGCACCCTGATCAAGCTGCAGGGCCCGGTGACCATGCACCGCCCCGCCTGGGCCGACAATCCGCCCGCCGACCTGGTCACCGCCGACGCCACCGTGTGGCCCAGGGAAAACCGCATGGCGACCGACGCCCCGGCGCAGATGACGCAGGGCGACAGTAGAATGAACGGGGTCGGCATGCGTGCCGACCTCAACGACAATCACCTGGAGTTGCTCGATGACAGCCACGGCTCGTTCCCGCCGCGCAAGCGCAAGTCGTAAGTTTGCCGCCGGCCTGTGCGCGGTGGCTGCACTGGCGCTGCTGCCCGCGCTGGCGCTGGCGAAGAAGTCCGATCGCCAGCAGCCGATGGCCTACCAGGCCAGGCACACGGACGCCTACAACGCGCCGAACAGCGTGACCACGCTCACGGGCGGCGTGAAGATCACCCAGGGCACCCTGCTGATCACCGGCGACGAGGCCAAGATCCACCTGGATGCCGACCAGCAGATCTCGCGCGTGGTGGTCACCGGCAAGCCGGCGCACATCCAGCAGCTGGACGAAGCGAACAACCTGATGACCGGCGACGCCGCCACGCTGAACTACGACAACATCAACGGCATCGCCGTGCTCACCGGCAACGCGGCGGTGAAACAGCAGAACCGCGGCGAGTTCCACGGCGACAAGCTCACCTACAACACCGACACCAGCCAGATCACCGGCGACTCGGCCGGCGACGGCCTGGTGCACGGCGTGATCCTGCCCAAGGCCAAGCCGGCCGCGGGCGGCAAGTAAGCATGCTGTCGGCCGAAGGTCTGCAGAAGAGTTTCAAGGCGCGCCAGGTGGTGCGCGACTTCGCCTTCTCCATCCGCGAAGGCGAGGTGGTGGGCCTGCTCGGCCCGAACGGCGCCGGCAAGACCACCTGCTTCTACATGGTGGTGGGCCTGATCGAGGCGGATGCCGGCACGATCAAGCTGGACAAGCAGGAGATCACCGGCCTGCCCATGCACATGCGCGCACGCCTGGGCATCGGCTACCTGCCGCAGGAGGCCTCGGTGTTCCGCCGGCTCA
Source organism: Rhodanobacter sp. PCA2 (assembly GCF_013620825.1). Taxonomy (GTDB): domain Bacteria; phylum Pseudomonadota; class Gammaproteobacteria; order Xanthomonadales; family Rhodanobacteraceae; genus Rhodanobacter_A. The sequence continues at coordinate 36,276 of NZ_NJIC01000036.1, forward strand.
GCGTGGCGGACAACATCATGGCCGTGCTGGAACTGCGCGAGGGCCTCGGCGCGCAGGAACGCGACGCCGAACTGGAAAGCCTGCTGGACGAGCTGAAGATCGCCCACATCGCCGGCCAGAAGGGCATCAGCCTGTCCGGCGGCGAGCGCCGCCGCGTGGAGATCGCCCGCGCGCTGGCCGCCAACCCGCGCTACATGCTGCTGGACGAACCGTTCGCCGGCGTGGACCCGATCTCGGTGGGCGAGATCCAGCGCATCGTGCGCCACCTGCGCGAACGCGGCATCGGCGTGCTGATCACCGACCACAACGTGCGCGAGACGCTGGGCATCTGCGACCGCGCCTACATCCTCAACGAGGGCGAGGTGCTGTCGCGCGGCACCCCGGCCCACATCCTCGCCGACGAGAAGGTGCGCGAGGTCTACCTGGGCCGCGAATTCAAGCTGTAATTCGCGCACCCGCCCCTCGCGTGGCGACTCCCCGAAGCGCTGCGATGCCTGCGCGCCGAGGCAGGCACGTGGCGGCCCGCAACATCGTCGCCCTCGCCCGCAAACACGCCGTTTTCGCACACGCCTCCGCAAGCCTTGAACGACCGCGCCAGCGCGCCCCGCCGCTCGCGTGTCGCATTGCCGCAGCGACGGCTGGCGTCGTCGCCGCGGCGATACCATCGCTCCGGATACTGGGAGATCGACGTGGTTCGCGGAAGCGCTCGGCACCGCCCGTTTGCCTGGCTGGCCATGCTCGCCATGGGCCTGCTGCTGGTGGCGCCCAGCATCTCCCGCCTGCTGCCCGCCGCACCCATGGCGATGGCGATGGCGGCCCCGCACCACGGGCACGCCGACGGCGACCAACCGGACCCGCACGCCGGACACGGCGTGGACGTGTGCAGCTACTGCACGCTGATGTCGCACGGCGCGGTGGACAGCGGCACGGTGGCGTTCACCGTGCCAGCCGTGCCTGCGGCGGCGATGACCGTACGGCCCGCCGGGCGCCACATCGCGAACCTCGTCATCTGGCGCAAGCACGCGCGCGGCCCGCCCGCGCAGCCGATCGGCACCCGCGTCGTCGTCTGAACGACGCCTGCATTCCGATGCCGCCCGCCCCGTTCGCACCCGCCATCGCGCGTGCGGATGCATGCCGCTGCGGCTGCTGAAACGCATCCAGGATTTTCCAATCATGTCAAAACATCCCCACGCGCCGGTCCCGGCGCGACGCGCGCTCGCGCTCGCCATGGGCCTCGCCCTGGCCGGCGCTGCGCAGGCGAACGATGCCGCCCCTGCCGGCGGCCAACCCGTCACGCTGGCGCCGGTGGTCGTCACCGCGGCCATGCAGAGCGGCCCGCTCACCGTGACCATCGACCCCCGCCAGCCGGTCCAGCCGGTGCCGGCCAGCGACGGCGCCGATTTCCTCAAGAACATCCCGGGCTTCTCGGTGATCCGCAAGGGCGGCAGCAACGGCGACCCCATGCTGCGCGGCATGAGCGGCTCGCGACTGGGCTTCATGATAGGCGGCGGCATGATCGCCGGCGGCTGCCCGGGGCGCATGGACCCGCCCACGGCCTACATCGCGCCCTGGCTGTACGACCGCGTCACCATCGTCAAGGGACCGGAGACCGTGCTTTACGGCCCCGGCAATTCCGCCGGCGTCGTGCTGTTCGACCGCGACTACAAGCGTTACACCGAGCCCACGCTGGAAGGCTCCGGCAGCCTGCTGTTCGGCTCCTCCGGCCGCAACGACCAGAACCTGGACCTGCGCGCCGGCAACGCCAGCGGCTACGTCGGCGTCAGCGCCAACCACACGCATTCGCAGGACTACAAGGACGGCGACGGGCACCGCGTGCATTCGCAGTACGACCGCTGGAACGTCGACGCCACGCTGGGCTGGACGCCCAGCGACGACACCCGCGTGGAACTGACCGCCGGCACCGGCAACGGCAGCGCCGCCTACGCGTTCAGCGGCATGGACGGCTCGCGCTTCCTGCGCGAGAGCGCGGCCATCAAATGGACCCAGGAACACCTCACCAAGCACTGGGACGAACTCGAAGTGCAGGCGTACATGAACTACGCCGACCACGTGATGGACAACTACACCCTGCGCCAGCCCGATCCGCGCAGCATGATGGCGATGCCGATGGCCTCGAACGTGGACCGCCGCACCCACGGCGGCAAGGTGATGGGCACCTGGCGCTGGGACGATGCGCTGGAACTGCAGGCCGGCCTGGACGGCTCCGCCAGCGTGCACAGCAACCGCATGGGCGGTCCGTTCGGCAGCCCCATGGGCTATTACAAGACCAAGCCGAGGGTCCGCGACGCCCGCATCCAGGACATCGGCGCGTTCGCCGAGGCCCGCTGGACGCTGACTCCCCGCGACCGGCTGATATCCGGCGCCCGGGTCGACCGCGCCGAGGTGCGCGGCTACACGCTGGCCGTCCCCGCCCCCGGCATGGGCGGCATGGGCGGCATGGGCACGACGTCCACGCAGGTCGCCGCCGATCGCTCCAGCACCCTGCCCGCGGGCTTCGTGCGCTACGAGCACGATCTCGCCGACGCACCCACCACGCTGTACGCCGGCATCGGCCACGTCGAACGCTTTCCCGACTACTGGGAACTGTTCGGCCGGAACGCGCTGGGCACCCGCGCCGCCTTCCTGTCGCTACGCCCCGAGCGCACCACGCAGCTGGACGTGGGCATGCAGTACCACACCGACCGCCTGAAGGCCTGGGCGTCGGCCTATGCCGGCAACGTGGCGAACTTCATCCTGATGCACTACCCGGTCGGCGCCATGGGCACCGGCTACGCCAGCAACGTGAAGGCGCGCACCGCCGGCGGCGAGGCCGGCGCAAGCTATCTCCTCACCGACCACTGGAAGGCGGAAACCACGCTCTCCTACGCCTGGGGCCGCAACCGCAGCGAAGGCCGCCCGCTGCCGCAGATGCCGCCGCTGGAGGCGCGGCTGGGCCTCACCTACCAGGCGGCAGAGTGGTCCGTAGGCGCGCTGTGGCGGGTTGCGGCGGCGCAGCACCGCGTGGCCAGGGGCGAGGGCAACATCGTGGGCCAGGACCTCGGCCCCAGCGGCGGCTTCGGCGTGTTCTCGCTCAACGGCGCCTACCGCATCGACCGCCGCTACACGCTGAGCGCCGGCATCGACAACCTGTTCAACAAGGCCTACGCCGAGCACGTCAACGCCGCCCCGGCCGCCCTCGCCGGCTACGTCAACACCGTGCGCGTGAACGAGCCCGGCCGCAGCCTGTGGATCAAGCTCGACGCCAGGTTGTGACCGGGCTCTCGTCCGCGGCTCCGTGCGGCCCGGGTGCGCAAGCCGCCCGGGCTGCACGCAGCGGCGGCCGCGGGGTAGGATGGAGCCCACTTCATCCAAAAGGCCGGCATGAAACCCGCACTGCAATTCCGCCTGCACCAGCAGCTCACCCTGACGCCGCAACTGCAACTGGCGATCCGCCTGCTGCAGTTGTCGCAGCTGGAGCTGGAGGCCGAGTTGCGGCAGCTTGCCGAAGGCAACCCGCTGCTGGAGTTCGCCGAAGAGAACGAAGACGAGGCCGGCGCCGGCGAAACCGCGCCGGAAACCGACTACGCGCCGCCGTCCGGCCCCGCCGAGGCGGCCGCCAACGACGTCGCCGACCGCGATGAGGGCGGCGACTGGTCCGACGACGGCGGCGGCAGCGTGGAGACGCCGATCGACTTCTCCAGCGGCAGCGGCAGCGGCAACAACTCGCGCGGCGACGAGGATTTCGAGCCGCAGAGCGCCGCGCCGGAAACCCTGCAGCAACACCTGCTGTGGCAGCTCAACCTCGCCGGCTTCAACCCGCGCCAGACCGCGATAGCCACGGTGATGATCGACGCGCTCAACGCGGACGGCTATCTCGCCGAAGGCATCGAGGCGGTGCGCGCGGCGCTGCCCGGTCACCTCGCGGCCGACCTGGACGAGATCGAGGCGGTGCGCCGCCGGCTGCAGGGCTTCGATCCGGTGGGCGTGGCCAGCCTGGACCTGCGCGACTGCCTGCGCAGCCAACTGGAACAGTTCGACCCCGCCACCCCGCAGCGCGGCCTCGCGCTGGCCATCGTGGACGGCGAACTGGAGCTGCTGGCCCGCAACGACATCGCGAAACTCGCGCGCAAGCTGCACGCCGGCGAAGACGACACCGCGGCCGCGGCGGCGCTGATCCGCAGCCTGGACCCGCGCCCCGGCGCGGCGTTGGACACCACGCCGGTGGAGTACGTGGCGCCGGACGTCTACGCGGTGCGCGAGGGCAGCCGCTGGCAGGTGCGCCTGAACCCGGACGCCCAGCCCCGGCTGGGCCTGAACCAGCACTACTGCAACCTGATCGCCCGCGCCCGCGGCGACGACGCGAGCTGGATGAAGGGCCAGCTGCAGGAGGCGCGCTGGCTGCTCAAGAGCCTGGAATCGCGCGCCGACACCCTGCTCAAGGTGGCCGGCGCCATCGTGCAGCGGCAGAGCGCGTTCCTGGACTACGGCCCCGAGGCGATGCACCCGCTGGTGCTGCGCGAGGTGGCCGAGGAAGTGGGCATGCACGAATCCACCATCTCGCGCGTCACCACGCGCAAGTACCTGCATACGCCGCGCGGCACGTTCGAGCTGAAATATTTCTTCTCCAGCGGCGTGTCCACCGAGGACGGCGGCAGCGCCTCGGCCACCGCGATCCAGGCGATGCTGCGCAAGCTGATCGACGCGGAAGACGTGCGCAAGCCGCTTTCCGACCAGGCGCTGGCGGAGGAGCTGAAGAGCAAGGGCATCCAGGTGGCCCGCCGCACCGTGGCGAAATACCGCGAGGGCCTGCGCATCCCCAGTTCCAGCGAACGCCAGCGCATCGGCTGAGCGGGGAACTTGCCAGCCGGAAAAACGCTCCCATATCCGAAGCGAAGGATGATTGACGATGCGCCCCGGACCCGGTCCCGGGCGTGTCCATCCCGCCGCGAAACGCGGCACTGCACCACCAGAGGAGGCGTACCATGCAATTCCAACTCAGCGGCCAGCAGATCGAAGTCACCCCCGCGCTGCGCGCCCACGTCGAATCCAGGCTGGACCGCCTCCATCGTCTGGACGACAAGCTGATCAGTCTGTCCGTGGTGCTCACGGTGGACAAGCTGCAGCACCGCGCGGACGCCACGCTGGGCGTCACCGGCGCCTCCCTGCACGCCCAGGCCGCCGAGGCCGACATGTATGCCTCGATCGATGCGCTGTTCGACAAGCTGGTGAACCAGCTGCGCCGTCATCGCGAAAAGATCGCCAACAAGCACCAGCGCGCCGTGCGCGAGGAGCGCCAGTACGGCTGATCGCCTGCCGCAGGCCGCCCGCAACGGGCGGCCTGCCCTCCCTGCGGAAACATTCCGGCCGTCCAAGCTGGCACAATGGTTGCGCTGCCACCAGCCCCACGGGCGGCGCGCGACGCAAAGGACCGAAGGCTTGGACCGGCTCACCGCACGACAACTCTACGACGGCGTCAACGAGCGCATGGCGCTGCGCTGGCTGGCCGGCATGCGCGGGGAATCCCGCGCGCTGGAACCCGGCGCCGTGCAGGCGCGCCGGCCCTCGCTGATCGGCTACCTCAACGTCATCTACCCGAACAAGATCCAGATCATAGGTTCGGAGGAACTGAACTTCCTCGACGGGCTGGACTCGCGCCAGCGCTGGGAAGCGATCCACAAGATCGCCGCCACCCGCCCGGTGGCGCTGATCGTCACCAAGGACCAGCCGGTGCCGCCGGACCTGCGCGAGGTGGCCGAGGAAACCGACACCCCGCTGTGGGTCAGCTCCAAGCGCGGCCACGAGCTGCTGACGTTCCTGCAATACCACCTGGCGCGCCAGCTCGCGGCGAAGACCACGCTGCACGGCGTGTTCCTGGAAGTGTTCTCGATCGGCGTGCTGATCACCGGCGAGGCCGGCACCGGAAAGAGCGAGCTGGCGCTGGAACTGATCAGCCGCGGCCACCGCCTGGTCGCCGACGACGCCACCGAGTTCACCCTGATCGCGCCGGACGTGATCGACGGCAGCTGCCCGGAACTGCTGCAGGACCTGCTGGAAGTGCGTGGCCTGGGCGTGCTCAACGTGCGCGAGATGTTCGGCCACATGTCGGTGAAGCCGTCCAAGTACCTGCGCCTGGTGATCCACCTGAAGCCGCTGCGCGAGGGCGAGGAGATCGACGCGCTGACCCGGCTCACCGGCGACATCGGCCACCGCGAGGTGTTCGACGTCAAGGTGCCGAAGATCACCATACCGGTGGCGTCCGGACGCAACATCGCGGTGCTGGTCGAGGCCGCGGTGCGCAGCCACGCGCTGAAGAGCAAGGGCATCGACCCCGCGCAGACCTTCATCGACCGCCAGGCGCACCAGTTGCGCCGACTGCCGCCATGGTGACCCCGTGAACGAAGAGCCAGCCGCGCAAAACAACCAGTTCTCGAACCCGCACGAAACGCACCTGATCGTGCTCACCGGCATGTCCGGCGGCGGCAAGACGGTGGCGCTGCGCGCGCTGGAGGACCTGGAGTTCTACTGCGTAGACAACCTGCCGCCCTCCCTGCTGCCGCAGCTGGTGAAGGCGGTGGGCCGAGGCGCCGGCCGGAGCCGGCGCATTGCGGTGGGCGTGGACGTGCGCAACCGCGGCGCCAGTTTCGAACAGATCCCCACGATACTTTCCACGCTGGCCAGCGCCGGCGTGCACCTGCACCTGGTCTTCCTCGACTGCCGCGACGAGGTGCTGCTCAAGCGCTATTCGGAAACCCGTCGCCGCCATCCGCTGGCCAAGCGCGGCATGTCGCTGGCCGACGCGATCGCCGAGGAGCGCCACCTGCTGCGCCCGCTGGCCGCGATCGCCGAGAAGGTGATCGATTCCAGCGAGCTCAACGTGCACCAGCTGCGCCGCCTGGTGGCCACCGGCTACGCGCAGGCCACCGAGGGCATGACGCTGATGTTCCAGTCCTTCGCGTTCAAGCGCGGGCTGCCGCTCGATTCGGATTTCGTGTTCGACGCGCGCTGCCTGCCCAACCCGCACTGGCAGCCGCGCCTGCGCCCGCTGTCCGGCAAGGACGCGCCGGTGCGCGAGTACCTCGAGAACGAACCGCTGGTCGGGGAATACCTCGCCGACACCACGCGCTGGCTGGACGCCTGGCTGCCGCGCTTCGAACAGGACGACCGCAGCTACGTCACCGTGGCGATCGGCTGCACCGGCGGCCGCCACCGTTCGGTCTACCTGGTCGAGCAGCTCGCCGCGCACTACCGCGCGACCCGCGAAGGCGTGCTCACCTTCCACCGCGAGCTGGACTGAGACGATGGCGCCACGACGCAACCCGCCGGGAACGCAGCCATGAGCGTGGGCGTGCTGCTGATGACCCACGAGGCGGTCGGCCAGGCGCTGATCTCCGCCGCGCACCACGTGATGCCGAAACTGCCGTTGCAGGTGGAAGCGGTGGAAGTGCCGCCGCAGTCCGACCCCGACGTGATGCGCACGCTCACCGCCCGCCATGCGCGCGAGCTGGACCAGGGCGAAGGCGTGCTGGTGCTGGCCGACCTCTACGGCGCCACGCCGTGCAACATCGGGCTGTCGCTGGGCTCGCTGGGCGTGCGCCTGCGCTGCGTCTCCGGCCTCAACCTGCCGATGCTGCTGCGCGTGCTCAACTACGCGGAAAAACCACTGGACGAACTGGCCGAGATCGCGGCAAGCGGCGGCCGCGGAGGGATCTTCATCGACCATGCTTGAACAAGAGATCGTGGTATCCAACAAGCTGGGCCTGCACGCGCGCGCATCGGCCAAGCTGGTGCAACTGGTGCAGGGGTTCAAATCCACCGTGATGCTGCTCAGCAAGGGGCGCGAGGTGAACGCGCAGAGCATCATGGGCGTGATGATGCTGGCCGCCGGCATCGGCACGCCGCTGACCGTGCGCGCCGACGGCCCGGACGAGCAGGCCGCGCTGAATGCCGTGGTCGCGCTGTTCGAGCGCAAGTTCGACGAGGGGGCTTGATGGCGATGGGATACGGGATACGGGATACGGGATACGGCAGAGCGGGCCGTGGCGGGGTCGGCTGCCGCGATAGCCGTGCGCATCCCGGTTTTGCGTATCCCGTATCCCCAATCCCGAATCCCGGCTCCGCAAGGAGCCCGCAATGAGACACGTCATGGCCGGCATGCTGGCTTCGCACGGCATGGCGCTGGGGCGGGCGCGGCTGGTGCAGCCCAGCCGCTACGCGGTGGACACGCGGCCGCTGGCCGAGCACGAGATCGCGGGCGAGCTGGAGCACCTGCACCGCGCGCTGGACATGGCGCGCCAGGAACTGCGCGAACTGCGCGGCAAGCTGCACGGCGCGCTCGCACGCGAGGTCAACGAGTTCATCGACGCGCACAGCCTGCTGCTGGACGACGCCGAGATGCTGCGCGGCCTCGACGACCTGGTGAAGATCGGCCACTACCGTGCCGGCGCCGCGCTGAAGAAGCAGCGCGACAAGCTCGCCGCGGTGTTCGAGGCGATGGACGACCCCTACCTGCGCAGCCGCCGCGAGGACATCGACCAGGTCATCGCGCGGGTGATCTCCGCGCTGCAGCGCCAGACCAGCGCGGAGGAGCGCAAGCTGGCCGCCCGCGTGGGCGAGATCCTGGTCGCCGACACCATCGCGCCCGCCGACATGGCCCAGCTCGCCGGCAACGGCCTGCTCGGCGTGGTCACCAGCTCCGGCAGCGCGTACTCGCACAGCGCGATCCTTGCGCGCAGCCTGGGCCTGCCGATGCTGGTGGGCGCACGCGACGCGCTGTCGCTGCTGCACGACGACGACCTGATCCTGCTCGACGCCGAACACAACGAGGCGATCGTGCACCCCACCGCGCAGGACCTCGCGCGCTACCGCGCCTGGCAGCGCCAAGCCGCCGCCGAAGGGCGGCGCCTCGCGATGCTGGCGAACGCACCCACGCGCACCCGCGACGGCGTGGACGTCCGCCTGCTGGCGAACGCGGAAACGCCGGCCGACGTGGCGCTGGCGCGCGCGCGCGGTGCCGACGGCGTGGGCCTGTACCGCACCGAATTCCTGTTCCTGCGCCAGAAGGGCCTGCCATCGGAAGACGAGCAGTTCATCGCCTACCGCGACCTGGTGCTGGGCATGGGCGGCCTGCCCGTCACCATCCGCACGCTGGACCTCGGCGCCGACAAGGCCGATGCCGCTGGCCTGGTGATGCGCGGCGAGGAAAACCCCGCGCTCGGCGTGCGCGGCGTGCGGCTGTCGCTGCGCTACCCCGCCGTGTTCACCACCCAGATCCGCGCGATCCTGCGCGCCGCCTGCTACGGCCCGGTGCGCGTGCTGGTGCCGATGGTGACCCAGCCCGACGAACTGATCGCGGTGCGCACGCTGTTCAAGCTGGCGCGGCAGGAGCTGAAGCGCGAGAGCATCGACCTGCCGGAGAAGCTGCCGCTGGGCGCGATGATCGAGGTGCCCGCCGCCGCGATCAACGTGCGCGCCCTGCTGGAGCACGCCGACTTCCTCGCCATCGGCACCAACGACCTCGCCCAGTACGTGCTCGCCGCCGACCGCGGCAACGATGCGCTGGACAACATCTACACGCCGCTGCAGCCCGCCCTGCTGCGCCTGCTCTCGCACGTGATCAGTTCGGGGCGACGCGCGAGGAAGCCGGTGAGCCTGTGCGGCGAGATCGGCGGCGACGTGCATTTCACCGCGATGCTGCTCGCGCTGGGCCTCAACGAGTTCAGCATGCATCCCAGCCAGCTGCTGCAGGTGCGCGACCGCGTCGCCACGCTGGACCACGCCACGTTGCGCGGCCACGCCACCCGCCTGCTGCGCGCCTACACGCACGAGCACGTGGCCGAACTGCTGGCTGAACTGGCCGGCTGAGGCACCCCGCGGCGCTCACGTCGACGCGAGCATGCTCCGGTAGTCGCGCGGCGGCATGCCCACGGTGGCCTTGAACTGGCGCGCGAACGAACTCTGGTCGGCGAAGCCGCAGGCCAGGCCGATCGCCGCCACGCTGTCCTCGCCCTGCAGCATGCGCATCGCCGCCTCGATGCGCAGCTTGGTCAGCACCTGCTGCGGCGTGAGCTGGAACACCCGGCGGAAATGCCGCTCCAGTTGCGCCACCGAAAGCTCGGCCAGCGCCGCCAGCGTCGCCACGCGGACGTTCTCCGCGTAGTGCTCCTGCAGGTGGGCGAGCACCCGGCGCAGGCGCAGGTAGGTCGGATGGCGGCCGTCCGGCTGGCCCAGGTCGCGCGAGATGCCGATCACGCCGCCGATGCCGCCGTCCTGGCGCAGCGGGCGCTTGAACGTCAGGCACCAGCCCGGCGTCCGGTTCGAAAAGATGTGCACCTCGAGCTGGTTCTCGATCACCTCGCCCTCCAGCACGCGCCGGTCCTGCGACGCGTACGAGCCGCCCAGGGTCGCGGGGAACAGTTCGGTCACGCTGCGGCCGATCACGTCCTCGCGGCGCTTGAGGCCCAGCCGGCGCACCAGGGTGAGGTTGGCGTGCGTGTAGCGTCCGGTGGCGTCCTTCACGAAGAACACCACGTCGGGCAGCGCGTCGAACAGCGCCTCCAGCTCGTTCGCCGAAATTGTCGTTTCCATCGCGGGGCTCCGACAGGACGCGGGGCGGGCGCATCGCCCGCCGCGGCACGCAGCCGGAGTATGCAGATTTCCGCATCCGTGGGCCACAAGCGGCCATAGACGCGCGGCGGCCGCGGCACCAGCATGGACCCATGACTACGATAGACGTGATCGACTCGCATACCGGCGGCGAACCCACCCGTGTCGTCATCGGCGGATTCCCCGACCTCGGCCCCGGCCCACTGCCTGAACAGCGCGAGCGCTTCCGTCGCGACTTCGACCGCTGGCGCAGCGCGATCGCCTGCGAACCGCGCGGTTCCAGCACCGTGGTCGGCGCCCTGCTGGTGCCGCCGCAGAGTGCGGACGCCTGCACCGGGGTGATCTTCTTCAACAACGTCGGCTACCTGGGCATGTGCGGCCACGGCACCATAGGCGTGGTGCGCACGCTGCAGCACCTGGGTCGCATCGGTCCCGGCCGCCACCGCATCGACACGCCGGTGGGCACGGTGGGCGCGGAGCTGCACGCGGACGGCCGCGTCACCATCGACAACGTGGAGAGCTACCGCCATGCGGCGGGCGTGGCGGTGGACGTGCCGGGCTACGGCCGCGTCAGCGGCGACGTGGCCTGGGGCGGCAACTGGTTCTTCATCACCCGCGACACGCCGCTGCCGCTGGAGATCCGCCACCAGCGCGCGCTGACCACGTACACCGAGGCGATCCGCCACGCGCTGGAAGCGGCCGGCATCACCGGCGCGGACGGCGGCGAGATCGACCACATCGAGGTCAACACCGCCTCGCCGGTGGACGGCATGGACGGCCGCAACTTCGTGCTGTGTCCCGGCCTGGCCTACGACCGCTCGCCCTGCGGCACCGGCACCAGCGCCAAGCTGGCCTGCCTGGCCGCGGACGGCAAGCTCGCGCCTGGCGCCACCTGGCACCAGGAAGGCATCCTCGGCAGCGTGTTCGAGGGCCGCTACGCGCCAGGCGAACGCGGCGTGCGCCCGCAGATCACCGGCACCGCGTTCGTGGTGGCGCGCAGCACCTTGCTGTTCGACGACGCGGACGCCTTCGCCTGGGGCAGCGGCGCGGAATGAGCGGCAGCACGGCCACGTTCGACCTGATCGTCGTCGGCGCCGGCATCGTCGGCGCCAGTTGCGCCGACGCCGCCAGCGCGGAAGGCATGCGCGTCGCCATCGTGGAACCCGGCCCGATCGGCGGCGGTGCGACGGCGGCGGCGATGGGTCATCTCGTGGCCATGGACGACGATCCCGCCGAACTCGCGCTGGCCAGCTATTCGCTTGGACTGTGGGAAAGCTTCGCCGACCTGAAGGAAGCCGAATTCAGCCGCTGCGGCACGCTGTGGGTGGCTCGCGACGACAGGGAACTTGCCGCGGCCGCCGCACGCATCGCGCGCCTGAAAGCGGCGGACCGCGACGCCCGGCTGCTGGATGCCGCGAGTCTCCACGAACTCGAACCCGCGCTGGTCCAGGGCCTCGCCGGCGGCATGCTGGTGGAGCGCGAAGCCGTGGTGTATCCGCCGCGCGTGGCGAATCACCTGGTGCGCCGCGCGCAATCGCGCGGCACGCGATTGTTTGCCGGCCGCCGCGCGCAGGCGCTGTACCGCGGCGGCGTGCAACTCGACGACGATACGCGCCTGGGCGGCCCCGTGCTGGTCGCCACCGGCTGCGCGCTGCCCGACCTGTTGCCGATGCTGCCGATGCGCGCGCGCAAGGGCCACCTCGTCATCACCGACCGCTACCCGGGGCTGATCCGCCACCAGTTGCTGGAGCTGGGCTACGCCGACAGCGCGCACGGCGACGCGGACAGCAGCGTGGCGTTCAACGTGCAGCCGCGGCCGACGGGACAGATCCTGATCGGCTCCTCGCGCGAATTCCAGGCGAACGACGCCAGCGTCTCGCCCTCGATGGTGCAGCGCATGCTCGAACGCAGCTTCGCCTTCGTGCCGCGCCTGCGCGGATTGCAGGCGCTGCGCGTCTGGACCGGCTTCCGCCCCACCACGCCGGATGGACGTCCGTATCTCGGCGCCGTGCCTGGCGCGGTCGACCAGTGGGTGGCCGCGGGCCACGAAGGCCTGGGCGTCACCACCGCGCTGGGCAGCGCGAAGCTGATGATCGACCTGATCCAGGGCCGCCGGCCCGCCATCGACCCCGCGCCGTACTCGCCCTGGAGGATGGCCGCATGAGCGCCATGGTGCGGCTCACCGTGAACGGCCAGGCGGTGGAAGTGCCTGCCGGCGCCAGCGTCGCCGCCGCGGTGGCGCACGCGACGCAGCGCTTCCGCCGCTCCGTGCACGATGCGCCACGCGCGCCGCTGTGCGGCATGGGCGTGTGCTTCGAATGCCGCGTGAGCGTGGATGGCGTGGTCCATGTGCGCGCCTGCCTCACGCCTGCGGGCGAAGGCATGCAGGTGATTACCGATGCGTGAGCATTACGACGTCCTCGTGGCAGGCGCCGGGCCGGCCGGCCTGGCCGCGGCGCAGGCCGCGGTATCGCATGGCGCGCGGGTCGGCCTGCTCGACATGCAGGCGCGCCCCGGTGGACAGGTCTGGCGACACGACGTGCGCCTGCCCGCGGCGCCGGCCGCGCGGCAAGCCATCGAAGCCCTGCAAGGCGTCAAGCTGCTGGCGCGCCACAGCGTGGTCACTGCCGAACCATCGGCGCTGCGCGTGGAAACGCCGACAGGTTCGGACTTGCTTTCGTTCGGCTCGCTGGTGCTCGCCACCGGCGCGCGCGAACTGCTACTGCCGTTCCCCGGCTGGACGCTGCCCGGCGTGACCGGCGCCGGCGGCCTGCAGGCGCTGGCCAAGCAGGGCTGGCCGGTGGCCGGCAAGCGCGTCGTGATCGGCGGCAGCGGACCGCTGCTGCTGGCGGCGGCGGATACGCTGCGCAAGCACGGCGCGCACGTGCTGGGCATGCACGAGCAGGCTTCCGCCGCCACGGTGCGCTCCTTCGCATGGCAGCTGCGCCGGTGGCCCGCCCGTGCCGCGCAGGCAGCCGGCCTGCGCCTGCGTCTCGCCGGCGTGCCGTACCGCTGCGGTTCCTTCGTGCGCGAAGCGATCGGCGGCGACGCCGTGCGCGGCGCCGTCATCGAAACGCCGCACGGCACGCGGCAGGTCGAATGCGACCTGCTGGCCGTGGGCTACGGGCTGGTGCCCAACACCGAGCTGGCCGCGTTGCTGGGTTGCGCGCTCGACGAAGCGGACGCCCATCCGCGCGTGCGGGTCGACGCGCTGCTGCGCACCAGCGTGGCGAACATCCATGCCGCCGGCGAAGCCTGCGGCATCGGCGGCCTCGCGGTCGCGCGCATCGAAGGCGCGATGGCCGGCCACATGGCGGCCGGCGATGTCGCGGCCGCCAGCGCACTGCTGCCGCGGCGCGACCGCGAACGGCGCTTCGGCGCCCTGCTCGCCCGGCATTTCACGCTGGACCCACGCCTGCGCGAGCTGGCCGACGAGCGCACCCTGGTCTGCCGCTGCGAGGACGTCGCGCTCGGCGCGCTGGCCGGCTACGACGACGCCCGCGCCGCCAAGCTCGCCACCCGCTGCGGCATGGGTGCCTGCCAGGGCCGCATCTGCGGCACGGCGCTGGCCGAACTGGGCCGCTTTCCACGCGGCGGCGCACGACCGCCGATCTTCCCCGCCCGCCTGGCCACGCTGGCCGGACTGGCCGACTTTTCCCCTGACGACGCACGACGAGGCAATCGACCATGAGCAACGCTTCCCTGTGGCACGGCGTGATTCCCGCCATCACCACCCCGTTCACCGCCGACGGCAAGGTCGACCACGACTTCCTTGCCACCCACGCGCGCACGCTGATCGACAGCGGCTGCAAGGGCATCGTGCCGCTGGGCTCGCTGGGCGAGGCGGCCACCCTGACGTTCGACGAGAAGCTGGCGATCATCCGCACCCTGGTGAAGGCGCTGGACGGCCGCGCGCCGGTGATCCCCGGCATCGCCGCGCTGTCCACCGACGAGGCGGTGCGCCTGGCCCGCGAGGCCAAGGCGGCCGGCGCGGCGGCCCTGATGGTGCTGCCGCCGTACGTCTACTCCACCGACTGGCGCGAGATGGGCGCGCACCTGCGCGCGGTGATCGCGGCCACCGACCTGCCGTGCATGCTCTACAACAACCCGATCGCCTACAAGACCGACTTCTCGCCCGAGCAGATCGCCGAGCTGGCGCATGCCTACCCCAACGTGCAGGCCGTGAAGGAATCCTCCGGCGACGTGCGCCGCTTTGCCGCCCTGCGTTCGCTGCTTGGTGATCGCCTGGTGCTGCTGGTGGGCATGGACGACGCGATCGTCGAAGGCGTGGCGATGGGCGCGCGCGGCTGGATCGCGGGGCTCGTCAACGCGTATCCGAAGGAGTCGGTGAAGCTGTTCGAGCTGGCGCGCGACGGCGGCGCCGACGCGGCCGCCGAGCTGTATGCCTGGTTCCTGCCGCTGCTGCGCCTGGACACCGTGCCGAAGTTCGTGCAGCTGATCAAGCTGGTGCAGGAAAAGGTCGGCCTGGGCAGCGAGCGCGTGCGCGCGCCGCGACTGGTGGTGGAAGGCGCCGAGCGCGAGGCCGCGCTGCGCGTGATCGACCACGCCATCGCCCACCCGCCGGTGCTCTGAGATGGCTGCGCAACCCCTGCTGATCGCGGGCGACTGGCGACCGGCCACCGAGCTGGTCGCCAGCTTCCGCGCCGAGAACCCGGCCACCGGCAACGCCATCGGCGCGGAATATCCGGTCAACGGCGCGGCCGACGTGGAAGCCGCCATCGCCGCCGCCGCCGCGGTGGCGGACGAACTGGCGCGCACGCCGCCGGAACGGATCGCCGCCTTCCTCGAAGCCTACGCGGCCGGCATCGAACGCGACGCGGAAACGCTGGTCGCGCTCGCCCACGCCGAAACCGCATTGCCTGCGGAAACGCGACTGGCCAAGGTGGAGCTGCCGCGCACCAGCGGCCAGTTGCGCCAGGCAGCGCGCGCCGTGCGCAACTTCAGCTGGACGCAGCCGGTGATCGACACGGCAGCGGGCTTGCGCAGCCACCATGCACCGCTGCACAAGCCGGTGCTGGTGTTCGGGCCGAACAACTTCCCGTTCGCCTTCAACGCGATCGCCGGCAGCGATTTCGCCTCGGCGATCGCCGCGCGCAATCCGGTGATCGCGAAGGCGCATCCCTCGCACCCGGCCACCAGCGAGCGGCTGGCGCAGCTGGCGCACGCCGCGTTGCGCGAAGCCGGCCTGCCCGCGGCTGCGGTGCAGATGCTCTACCAGTTCGACTCCGCGCTCGGCCTGAAGCTGGCCGGCGATCCGCGACTGGGCGCCATCGGCTTCACCGGCAGCCGCGCCGGCGGGCTGGCGCTGAAAGCCGCTGCCGATGCCGCCGGCGTGCCGGCCTACGTGGAGTTGTCCAGCGTCAATCCGGTCTTCCTGTTGCCTGGCGCGCTGGCCGAGCGCGGCGCGGCGCTGGCGCAGGAATTCTTCAGCTCCTGCACGATGGGCAGCGGCCAGTTCTGCACCAATCCCGGCGTCGTGGTGGTACCGCGCAGTGACGACGGCGACGCCTTCGTCGCTGCCGCCGTGGCGCATTTCGGCAACGCCGCCGCGGGCGTGCTGTTTTCGCGCGGCGTGCTGGAACACCTCCAGCGCAGCGTGGACACCTTGCGCAAGGCGGGCGCCGATCTGCTCGTCGGCGGCGCCGCGGCAGGCCCGGGCCATCGCTACCAGCCGACCTTGCTGCAGGTGGATACCGCGCAATTCCTGCGTGCGCCGCAGGCGCTGCAGACCGAAGCCTTCGGCCCGGTCAGCCTGCTGGTGCGCGTCGACGATGCCGCGCAGATGGCTGTGCTGGCGGCGGCGTTCGAAGGCAACCTCACCGGCACCTTGTACAGCGCCGCCGACGGCAGCGACGCGGCTGCATGGACCGCGGTTGCCGACGCCCTGCGTCCGCGCGTGGGCCGGCTGATCGGCAACCGCATGCCGACCGGCGTGGCGGTGAGCCCGGCGATGAACCACGGCGGCCCTTATCCCAGCACGGGCCACGCAGGCTTCACCGCGGTCGGCATGCCGGCGGCGATCCAGCGTTTCACCGCCCTGCACTGCTACGACCACGTGCCGGACGCGCAACTGCCGCCCGAACTGCGCGACCACAACCCCGGCGGCGTGGCGCGGCAGATCGACGGCCACTGGTGTGTCGACGATGTCGACGCACGGGGCACGACGGCATGACGACGGCACGACAGATCGGCGGCCTCGACTTCGCCCAGGCGCGGGCGATGCTGGCGCCGTGGGCGGCACCGGCGGCGGCCATCGCCGGCGCCGAATACGAACAGCGGCTGGAACGCGCCCGGACCCTGCTGCGCGAACAGCGCGTCGATGCGCTGCTGATCACCGCCGGCGCCTCGCTGCGCTATTTCAGCGGGATCGGCTGGGGCGCCAGCGAACGGCTGCTCGGCCTGCTGCTGACGACGCACGGCGAGCCGCTGGTGATCTGTCCCGCGTTCGAAGCCGGCTCGCTGGCCCACGCGCTGCGCATCCCCGCCGGGCTGCGCTACTGGGAAGAGCACGAAGACCCGCAGGCGCTGGTCGCCGATGCGCTGCGCGAACGCGGCGCCGGCAGCCTCGCGCTCGATCCGGCCGCACCGGGCGTGGTGGCCGAACGCCTGCGCGCGGCACTCGGCGGCAAGCCGGTGGTCGACGCCAGCGCCATCGTCGACGGCTGCCGCATGTGCAAGTCGCCGACCGAACTCGCCCTGATGGAACAGGCCACCGCCATGACGCTGCAGGTGCACCGGCTGGCCGCGGGACTGGTGCACGAAGGCGTCAGCAGTATCGAGCTGACGCGCTTCATCGACGACGCGCACCGTGCGCTCGGCGCCGACAACGGCTCCACCTTCTGCATCGTGCAGTTCGGCCACGCCACGGCGTATCCGCACGGCATCCCCGGCGAGCAGCGGCTGGCCGAAAACGAGCTGGTGCTGATCGATACCGGCTGCAGCGTGCAGGGCTACCAATCCGACATCACCCGCACCTACATCTTCGGCACGCCAACGACGGAGCAGGCGCGCATCTGGGCGCTGGAGCAGGCGGCGCAGCGCGCTGCCTTCGAGGCAGTGCGGCCTGGCGTGACATGCGCCGCCGTGGATGCCGCTGCACGCGCCATGGTGGAACGCGCCGGGCTCGGCCCCGATTACCGCCTGCCCGGCATCCCGCACCGCACCGGCCACGGCTGCGGCCTGAGCATCCACGAGACGCCTTACCTGGTGCGCGGCAACGCCACCGAGCTGCAGCCGGGCATGTGCTGCAGCGACGAACCGATGATCGTGATCCCCGACCGTTTCGGCGTGCGGCTGGAGGATCACTTCCATGTCACCGACGACGGCGCCGCCTGGTTCACGCCGCCGTCGCCCGCGATCGACCAGCCATTTGCCTGAGCGGCACACGCCGCCGACCTGCCTGCGAAAGCCATTGGGGACAACACACATGGGAAAGCTGTTCGCCACTCTTGGATGCGTCGTCGGCCTGGCCGCCGCCACCGGCACGGTGCACGCGGCCGACGATGCCGCCAGCCGCTTCCACGCGATCTACACGCAGGAATGGGCGTGGCGCCAGGCCCAGTTCCAGGGCCAGGACGACGAGGACAGCCAGGGCGCGCCTGCCGACCACCTGCCCAGGGTCGACGCCGCCACCCAGACCATGCGCGAACGCTACTGGGCCGACGTGCTGAAGCAGCTCGATGCGATCAAGCCGACCGAGCTGCATGGCGAAGACGCGGTGAACTACGCGGTCTATCGCTTCCAGATCGAGACCCTGCTGGCCGACCAGCGTTTCCGCACCTGGGAAATGCCGTTCAACAGCGACTCGGGTTTCTGGAGCGATCTCGGCTTCACCGCGCGCGCCAGCTTCACCACGCTGCAGCAGTACAAGGACTACATCGGCAAGCTGCGCGACATACCGCGCTACTTCGGCGAGGAAACCGACAACATGCGGCTGGGCCTGGCGCGCGGTTTCAGCCAGCCCAGGATCATCCTGCAGGGACGCACGCAGTCGATCGGCGACGTGGCCGACGCGCCCGGCGAAGGCAACCTGTTCTACACCCCGTTCAAACACATGCCGGCGATCATTCCCGCCGACGAGCAGGCGCGCTTGCGCGCCGAGGCGCTGGCGGCGATCAAGGATGCCGTGGTTCCCGCGTACGCGAAGCTGCTGCGCTTCATGCAGGACGAGTACATCCCCAAGGCGCGCACCGGCATCGCCGCCGAGGACCTGCCCGACGGCAAGGCGTTCTACCAGTCGCAGATCCGCGAATACACCACGCTGGACATGAGCCCGGACGCCATCCACCAGCTCGGCCTCGAGCAGATGGCGATCATCCACCGGCAGATGCTGGACACGATGAAGCAGGCCGGCTTCAAGGGCAGCTTCGCCGACTTCCTGCATTTCCTGCGCACCGATCCGCGCTTCTACGCCAAGACGCCGGACGAGCTGCTCAAGGACGCGGCGTGGATCGCCAAGCAGGTGGACGGCAAGATCGGCGACTACATTGGCCACCTGCCCCGCCGCCGCTTCGCGATCGAACCGGTGCCGGCCGACCTCGCGCCGATCTACACCGGCGGCCGCGGCGGCCCGGGCATCTACCTGGTCAATACCTACAACCTGCCCTCGCGCCCGCTGTATTCGCTGCCGGCGCTGACCCTGCACGAGTCCTCGCCGGGCCATGCGCTGCAGATGCCGCTGGCGGCGGAGATGACCGGCCTGCCGGACTTCCGCCGCTATTCCTACATCTCCGCCTACGGCGAAGGCTGGGCGCTCTACAGCGAATACCTCGGCCAGGAGATGGGCATCTACCACACGCCCTACGAGCAGTTCGGCTACCTGAGCTACCAGGCCTGGCGCGCCGCACGTCTGGTGGTGGATACGGGTATCCATCACCTGCACTGGACACGCGAGCAGGCGCAGGACTACCTGCGCGAAAACACGGCGCTGGCCGATCACGAGATCGAGACCGAGGTGGACCGCTACATCGCCTGGCCGGCGCAGGCGCTGTCCTATTACCTGGGCGAGATGGCGATACGCCAGGACCGCGAGCGCGCCGAGAAGGCGCTGGGTCCGAAGTTCGACATCCGCGCCTTCCACGACGCGGTGCTGTCCACCGGCTCGGTGCCGTTGCCGGTGCTGAACCGGCGCATCGACCAATTCATCGCCGACGGCGGCAAGTCGCCCTGGGCCGACGACAAGCACGGCAGCTGCAAATCGCCCTGACGAAAGCGGCGCCGGCCGATGCCGGCCGGCGCCAAGTCGACGCTCGCGTCATCACTTTCCACGCCACCGCCGGAGCGCGCCTCATGCCATCGACGGGAAAATTCCATCGCCAGCTCAGCCTCACCGACCTGACCTTCATCGGGCTGGGCGCGATCTTCGGTTCCGGCTGGCTGTTCTCGGCCAGCCACGTCTCGGCGATCGCCGGGCCGGCCGGCATGCTGTCCTGGCTGATCGGCGGCGCCGCCGTGCTGCTACTGGGCATCGTCTATTGCGAGCTGGGCGCCGCGCTGCCCCGCGCCGGCGGCGTGGTGCGCTACCCGGAGTATTCGCACGGGCTGCTGCTGGGCTCGCTGATGGGCTTCATCACCCTGATCGCGTTTTCCAGCCTGATCGCGATCGAGACCGTGGCCTGCCGCCAGTACGCCGCGGCCTGGTTCCCCGCGCTGAGCCGCGATGCGGCGGGTAACCCCACCGTGCTGGGCTGGCTGGTGCAGCTCGCGGTGCTGACGCTGTTCTTCGCGCTCAACTATTCCAGCGTGAAGACCTTCGCCAAGGCGAACAACCTCATCAGCGTCTTCAAGTTCGTGGTACCGCTGCTGGTGATCGTGGTGCTGCTGGCGCACTTCCAGCCGGGCAACATGACTGCGCACGGCTTCGCCCCGAACGGCTTCGCCGGGGTGGAAGGCGCGGTTTCGGCGGGCGGCATCATCTTCGCCTACCTGGGGCTGACGCCGATCATCTCGGTCGCCAGCGAGGTGCGCGACCCGCAGCGCACGATCCCGATCGCGCTGATCCTGTCGGTGCTGCTGTCCACCGTGATCTACCTGCTGCTGCAGCTGGCGTTCCTGGGCAGCATTCCCCCGCACCTGCTGGACAAGGGCTGGGGCGACACCGGCACGCTGTTCTCGCTGCCCTACCACGACATCGCGCTGACGCTGGGCATGGGCTGGCTGGCCACGCTGGTGGTCTGCGACGCGGTGATCTCGCCCAGCGGCACCGGCAACATCTACATGAACGCCACGCCCCGGGTGGTCTACGGCTGGGCGCGCAGCGGCTCGTTCTTCAAGGTGTTCACGCGCATCGACGTCAGGTCCGGCATTCCGCGCCCCGCGCTGTGGCTGACCTTCGCGCTGTCGATCTTCTGGACATTGCCGTTCCCCTCGTGGCAGGCGCTGATCAGCGTGGTGTCGGCGGCGCTGGTGCTGAGCTACGCGGTGGCGCCGATCACCGTGGCGGCGCTGCGCCGCAACGCGCCGGAGCTGCCGCGGCCGTTCCGCGTGCGCGCCCTGGGCGTGCTCGGGCCGGCCTCGTTCGTGATCGCCACGCTGATCGTGTACTGGTCCAGCTGGCAGACGGTGTCGTGGCTGCTGGGGCTGCAGCTCGTGCTGTTCGCGATCTACGTGCCGTGGAGGCTGTCCTCGCCCGACGGCCGCATGCGGCTGCGCCAGGAGCTGCGCTCGTCGTGGTGGCTGGTGGTCTACTACGCGCTGCTGATCGCGCTGTCCTGGCTGGGCACGTTCGGCGGCCGCGGCGTCATCGGCCATCCCTGGGATACCGCGGCCGTCGCCGTGGTCGGCGTGGTCATCTACTACTGGGGCGCCTCCACGGGCCTGCCCGCGCACCTGCTCGACCTGGGCAGCGACGACGACTGAGCGCCGCCCGGATTCCGCATGCCTTCCTTCGAGTAGCCACCATGGACCGTCGCCGTTTCCTGCAAGGCATCGCCGCAACCGGCGTCGCGGCCGGGCTGGCTGCCGCCTCCCGTCCGGGATCGGCTGCCGCAGCCGGCACGCATCCTTCACCGGCGAAGCCCGCGCCTCCGCCGGTGCGCGTGCCGCTGGCGCAGGCGTCGACGCAAGGCTGCCAGGCCGTGGCGCGTTTCGTCGACGACGCGCAATCCTGGGACGTGCTGGAAGATTTCAGCCACCCGGACGGCGACCTGATCCTCGCCAGCGGCGACCTCGCCTGCGTGCTGCGCAAGCGCACCGAAGCCGCCTACGACGAGGCGGAGACCGCCTACCTCGGCATGAAGCTGGCCGATATCGCGCGGGCCGAAGCCGACCTGCTGGCCGAACGCCTGCTGCGGCACGGCGAACCGGACGAACGGGAAGTGCGGCTTGCGGCGCCGCCGCCGGCCGCGCATCTGAACCCGGAGGACTACTACGGCCGCCTGCCCTGGACCACCTTCGTCGGCACCCGCCAGTGCGCCGACACCATGCCGGTGTATACCTCCGGCAGCACGCGCAGCTATCACGCCGACCAGGTATTCGCCGACCTGCACGATCCCATGCGGGTCGCGCATCGCCGCGAAGGATTGCTGGGCGGCTGGCTGCCCGCCGTGCACAAGGTGGCGCCGATCGACCAGGGGCGCTGGTACGACGTGCTGGTGTTCGCCGACGTGGACGCCACCGACCGCTTCGTGGTGCAGACCTGGCATCGCACCGCACTCGTCGAACACGGCAGGCTCGGCCAGGTCTGCTACGGCCACAGCTATCCCGACTACCCGCCGCGGCGGGTGGCGCCGGATGCCGCCGCGTTCTATCGCGCGCTGCTGCGCTTCCACGATGAGTGGCAGCGCGAACTGGCCGATATCAGTCCAGCCACGCTGCCGGCGCCCGGCTGGGCCGACATGGCCCGCCACGCCTTCGCCCGCGAGCTGGTGGTGCGCCCGGGCGGCGACTATCCCAAGTACGGCGCGGTGGACCGCGACTACTACGGCAACGAATACGACGGCTTCCAGGACACCTTCACCAGTTCGCTGTACGCGAACCTGGAGTGGGGCCGCCATACGCAGGCCGCCGCAGTATTGGACGGCTATTTCACCGACTTCGTGCAGCCCGACGGCATGATCAACATGCGCGGCGCCGAGACCGGGCAGTTCGGCCTCACCCTCTCGCTGCTGGCGCGCTACCTGCACTACACCGGCGACCGCGCGCTGCTGGCCAGGCACCGCGACAAGATCGCGGCGACCGCGCAGCTCCTGCTGGAGCTGCACGACGCCAGCCTGCGCCTGCCGCCGGACGATCCGGGCCACGGCCTGATCCACGGCTGGAACGAATCGGACGCCTGCCTGTTTCCCGATCCCCGCCTGTGGTGGAAACCGTACTACGCCAACAGCGCACTGGCCGCGCGCGGACTGGCCGACATCGCCGACGCATGGCCGCAGATCGCCGCTGCCGACGGCGCCGCCACGGCCCGCCGCTGGCGGGAGCGAGCCGACGCGCTGCGCGAGCAGACCGTGCGGACGCTGCGCGCCAACGTGCGCCACGACCTCGAGCCACCCTACGTCGGGCCGCTGCCCGGCGTGCGGCTCACCTTCCGCGAATCGCTGGCCCGCGAAAAGCCCAGCGAACAGCAGTGGCCGCACCGTGCCTACGCCGAGCTGCTGCAGGCCGACGTGCTGCCCGACGAGCTGGCCCACCTCGTGATCGACTGCATGCGCGGGCATGGCGCCACCAGCATCGGCGTGGTGGCGAACATCGGACCGCCGGACGACAAGAGCCGCGACATCCTCGGCTTCATTTCCTACGGCTATGCGCAGCAGCTGCTGCGGCTCGACCGGATCGACGAATACCTGCTGTTCCTGTACGCGCACCGCCACCACGCGCATACGCCGGGCAGCTGGACTGCCGGCGAGGTATCGGACATCGGCGGCGGCATGCCGCTGTTCTGCATGCCCGCGCAAATGACCATACCGTTGCTGCTGCGCTGGATGCTGGTGTTCGAGGACAGCGCCGGCCGCACCCTGTACCTGGGCCGCGCCGTGCCGCGCGCATGGCTGGCCAGCCGCGAACCGATCGGCATCGACAACGCCCCTACCCGCTGGGGCCGCACCGGCTTCCGCCTGCAGGCCGCGCAGGACGGCACGATCCACGGCACGGTCAACCTCCCCGGGCGAAGCGCGCCCGCGGAGACCTGGCTCAGCCTGCGGCTGCCGGCCGGCAAGCAGCTGGCCGACGTGGAACTCGACGGCCGGGCGGCAAGCGCCGATGATCGCCGCGGCGACGCCGTACGACTCCGCGGCACTCCCGGCCAGTCCATCCGCATCCGTGCCCGCTGCAGCTGATCCATTCCCGCCGACCGCCACCGCCATCGAGGTTCCCATGCGCCTGTACCGCACCGCACTACTCGCCGCCAGCCTGCTGGCCTGCAGCACCGCCATGGCCACGGCGCCACAGGCCCACGCGGCTACGGTCGCAGCCACGCCGCCGATGGGCTGGAACAGCTGGAACTTCTTCGCGGAGAAGGTCAGCGACGCCGACGTGCGCGCCGCGGCCGACGCGCTGGTCAACAGCGGCATGCGCGACGCCGGCTATGTCTACGTGAACATCGACGACGGCTGGCAGGGCGAACGCGACGCGCAGGGCACGATCCATCCCAACGCGCGCTTTCCCGACATGAAGGCGCTGGCCGACTACGTCCACGCCCGCGGGCTGAAGCTCGGCATCTACAGCTCGCCGGGCAGCAAGACCTGCGCCGGCTACACCGGCTCGCTGGGGCACGAGGCCCAGGACGCACGCACCTATGCCAGTTGGGGCGTCGACTACCTGAAGTACGACCTGTGCAGCTACATCGAGGACGTGATGCAGGCCAAGGCGCCGAACGATCCCGACCAGCAGATGCGGCTGATGATCGCGGCCTACCGCACGATGCACGATGCCTTGCGCACCGCCGGCCGGCCGATCGTGTTCTCGATGTGCCAGTACGGCTGGGACGCCTCGTGGGAATGGGCCGCCGGCCCGGACATCGGCGCCAACCTGTGGCGCACCACCGGCGACATCACGCCGGAATGGGACCGCATCTACGCGATCGCCTCGCAGCAGGCCGGCCTGGCCCGCTATGCGGGTCCCGGCCACTGGAACGACCCCGACATGCTGGAAGTCGGCAACGGCAAGCTCAACGACGCGGAAAACCGCGCGCACTTCAGCTGGTGGGCGATGCTGGCCGCGCCGCTGCTCGCCGGCAACGATCTCGCCCACATGCCGGCGCCGGTGAAGGCGGTGCTGACCAACAAGGCCGTGATCGCGATCGACCAGGACCCGCTGGGGCGGCAAGCCACGCGCGCCTACGCCGAGGGCGAGACCGAAGTGTGGACGCGTCCGCTCCAGGGCGGCGGCATGGCCGTCGCGATCTTCAACGTGGGCAGCGACCGCCATGCCGGCACGCATCCCTTCCACCTCGACCTCGCGCGGCTCGGCCTGCACGGCGCGCAGCAGGGTACCGATCTCTGGAGCGGCAAGCCGCTGACGCTGAGCGAACACATGCCGATCGCGCTGCGCCACCACGACGTGCTGATGGTGCGGATCGACCAGCCGCATTGAAGCCCCAGGCCGTGCCGCCCGCATGGCGTCACGCATGTCGCGGCGGCTTCGCGCCATTCCGTATGGCCGTCCGTTCAATTCGCACTACCACAAGAACTATGCAGGATTCCGCACGCCAATTCGGCAATTGACACAAGACGGCTTGTCCACATGACGGCAGGATGAAAGCGTGCATCGGGGGATGCGCGCATTCGCGCCAGGGGTTGCTCCGCTGGCGACATCCAGGCTTTCGGGGATCGGGCATGTCAGACGACGCGGGATATCGCAGGCAGTTTCTCAAGGGCGCGGCCACGGCGCTGGCGTCCGCCATGCTGGCGCCCAGGGCGCTCGCCTTCGCTCCCGACGTGGCCGATCCGCCGCCTTCCGCCACGGTCGCCGGCGCCGCCCCGGCCTCCCGCGAACAGCCTGTCTACCGCATGCAGGGTTTCCCCCTGAACCAGGTACGCCTGCTCGACGGCGAGTTCGCCACCGCGGCCGCCGCCAACCTGCAGTATCTGCGCAGCCTGCCGGTGGACCGGCTGGCGCACAGCTTCCGCGTGCAGGCCGGCATCGCCTCGCACGCCGCACCGCTGGGCGGCTGGGAAAAACCGGACTGCGAATTGCGCGGCCATTTCAGCGGCGGCCATTACCTGTCCGCCGTCGCGCTGGCCTGGGCCAGCCACGGCGACCGGACGCTGAAGGAACGGGGCGACCAGCTGGTCGCGGCACTCGCCGCCTGCCAGCAGGCCAACGGCTACCTCAGCGCATTCCCCGAAAATTTCTTTGACCGCCTCAGCCGCGGCCAGAAGGTGTGGGCGCCGTTCTACACCATCCACAAGATCCAGGCCGGCATGCTCGACATGTACCTGCATGCCGGCAACCAGCAGGCGTTGCAGGTCGCCACCGGCATCGGCAACTGGGTCGTGCGCTGGCTCAACGGCTTCTCCGACGACGAGATCGCGCACATCCTGAAAGTGGAATACGGCGGCCTCAACGAATCGATGTACGAGCTGTACGCCGTCACCGGCAACGACCGCTACCTCGACGCCGCGCACCGCTTCGACCAGGCCTCGCTGTTCGTCCCGCTGGCGGCCCATCGCGACGAGCTGCAAGGCCTGCACAGCAACACCCAGGTGCCCAAGATCATCGGCGCGGCACGACGCTACGAGCTGACCGGCGAACCGCGACACCGGCGCATCGCCGAATTCTTCTGGGAAACCGTCACCCGGAACCGCACCTACGCCACCGGCGGCTCCAGCAACGACGAGTTCTGGAAGACCGGGCCGGGCGACCTCAAGGGGCAGCTCGGGCTCTACAGCGCCGAATGCTGCGTCGCCTACAACCTGCTCAAGCTCACCGATCACGTCTACCGCTGGAGCGGCGACCCGCGCGCCTTCGACTACTACGAGCGCACGCTCTACAACGCGCGCCTGGGCACCCAGGACGACGACGGCATGAAGCTCTACTACTACTCGCTGCGTCCGGGCGGAGCGAAGGTGTTCAACACGCCCACCGATTCGTTCTGGTGTTGCACCGGCACCGGCGCCGAGGAGTTCGCGCGCTTCAACGGCAGCATCTATTTCCGCGACGGGCAGGATCTCTACGTCAACCTGTTCATCCCCTCCGAACTGGAATGGCCGCAGCAGAAACTGACCCTGCGCCAGGAAACCGCTTTCCCGCGCGAGCCGCGCACCCGCCTCAGCCTCAAGCTGGGCGCACCGGCCCGCTTCGCCCTCAACCTGCGCGTGCCCGAATGGATCGGCCCCGATGCCAGGGTGCGTCTCAACGGCGAAGCCCTCGACGTGTTCGCCTCGCCCGGCAGCTACCTGACCCTGCAACGCGAATGGCACGACGGCGACCGCATCGAACTCGAACTGCCGATGCGGCTGCGCAGCGTGGCCCTGCCGGGCGACGACAGCCTGCGCGCGATGCTGTACGGACCGCTGGTGCTGGCGGCGCGCCTCGGCAGCCATGGCCTGACCCATGCCATGCAGTACACCGGCATGTGGGCCACGCCCGATCCCGAACCCAAGCCGGAACCGGCGCCCCGGATCGCGTCGGACAAACCGGACGACACCGGCTGGATGCGCATCGTGTCGAAAGACGAACTGCGTTTCGAAGCCACCACCCGCCAGGGCACCGTTGCCGTGGCGCCGCTGAACAGGATTCAGGGCGAGCGCTACGCGGTGTACTGGCAAAACGCATCGGACGCATCCGACAGCAGTTGAATGCGTGACGCGTCGATCGCCCCCGCGATGGACGCATCCATGGAACGAACCGAAGGGGCGGGCAACCGCCTCCGGGAGCCCGTGTGCCCGTCGGCAGGTATCGCCATGCAACAGGCCGGCACGGACACAGCGCCACCACCCGTAGCGCAAGGCCGGTTGCACCGCTCCAGCCTGCGCCATCCACACACCACGCCGCCCTTCATCCCGCGGCCCACCACGCGAGGACCTCACACCATGGAATCCACCGTCCGCCTGCCCGATCGCGCACCTTGTCGACGCTCCACGCTGATTGCCCACGCCGTTCGTCTTGCGCTTGTGCTCGGCCTGGCGGGCGGCAGCCTCGTCTTGCACGCGGAGGATGCCGGCACCGCGCAGGGCACCCATGCGGACAGCACCGACACCACGCCTGAACCCGCGAAGGCCAAGAACCTCGGGGCCGTCACCGTCACCGGCTCGCTGATCCGCCGCGTCGATGCCGAAACCTCGAACCCGGTGGTGACCATCGACAGCAGCCAGATCAGGAACAGCGGCAAGCCCACCCTGGGCGACCTGGTGCAGCAACTGCCCGCGGTCGCCGGCAATGCCACCAATCCGACGATCAACAACGGCGGCGGCACCGGCGCCTCGACCATCTCGCTGCGCGGCCTCGGCGACAACCGCACCCTGGTGCTGGTCAATGGCCGGCGCCTGGCCTACGACGACGTCAACAGCATTCCGGCCAACATGATCGAGCGCATCGAGGTGCTCAGCGACGGCGCCTCCTCGGTCTATGGCTCGGATGCGATCGGCGGCGTGGTCAACTTCATCCTGAAGGACCACTACCGGGGCGTGCAGCTGGGCAGCAGCTACGGCCAGAGCTCGCGCGGCGACGGCAACCGGCGCGACTTCAGCGTATTGGGAGGGCTGGGCGGCGACCGCTACAACCTGATCTTCGGCGCCACCCAGCAGAGCGTCAACGGCATCACCGCCAGCGCGCGTTCCTATTCGCGGAATGCGCTGGCGCTGAAGAACGGCGAGGTGGCCAAGCTGGGTTCGTCCACCGTGCCGACCGGCCTGATCGAGAACGCCGACGGCACCTACGTCACCTTGAACCCGGGCGTCGGCGGCATCACCACGCTGTCCGACTACCACCCGTTCGGCAAGGCCGACTCCTACAACTACCAGCCGTTCAACCTGATCGAGACGCCGCAGAAGCGAACCAACCTGTCGCTGGTCGGCAGCTTCAAGATCACGCCGAACGTCGAAGCCTACACGAACCTTTTCTATACCCGGACCGTGGCGTCGTCGATCATCGCGCCGGTGCCGATCGTCGCCAACGCGGACGACTTCTTCGTTTCCAGGAACAACTACTACAACCCGTTCGGCATCGACTTCGGCACCGACCGCACCACCGGCCAGAGCGCCCACGACTTCAACACGCGGCTGTCCTCGCTGGGCAACCGCGACTTCGTCAACAAGACCTACGACCTGCAGTTCGTTGCCGGCCTGCGCGGCAGCTTCGGCGAAAGCAGCTGGCAGTGGAACGCCGACGTCAACTACGGCAAGGTCAAGCAGAAGACCGAAAACAACGGCTTCCTCGGCTACGCCGCGCTCCAGCAGGGCCTGGGGCCGTCGTTCCTGGACAGCGGCACCGGCGTGGTGACCTGCGGCACGCCGTCCGCGCCGATCGCCAACTGCACGCCGATCAATCTCTTCAACATCAACGACCCCACCACCGTCGCGGCGCTGAAGAAGATCGTGGTCGATCCGGTCACCTACTACCACTACACCATGAAGCAGTTCGAGGCCAGCGCCAACGGCGAGCTGTTCGACTTGCCGGCCGGCCCGGTCAACCTGGCCGCAGGCGTGTCCTACCGCAAGGAATCGCAGGTCGACGGCACGGACACCCCGATCGCCACGGCGATCACCTCCGGCGACTACGCGGGCCTGTGCGGCGTGGTGGAAGAATGCGGCACCGTGCTGCACGGCAGCTACAACGTCAAGGAAGCCTACGCGGAAACGCTGATCCCGATCCTCGCCAACCAGCCGTGGTTCTACTCGCTGAACCTGGACATCGGTTCGCGCTATTCCAACTACAGCCTGTCGGGCAGCACCACCAACAGCAAGGTGGCGCTGGAATGGCGCCCGATAGCCGACCTGCTGCTGCGCGGCACGGCATCCCAGGTGTTCCGCGCCCCCAACATCGGCGAACTGTATGCCGGCACCAGCGGCGGCGCCCTCGCGGCCACCGACCTCTGCAACGGCTACACCGGCGGCCATGCGCAGGCTTGCGTCAACGTCCCCACCGACGGCAGCTTCGAGCAGAACAACCCGCAGCTCGGCGTCAAGGGTTCCGGCTCCGTGGCCGCCGGCTACAGCCTCAAGCCCGAGCACGGCAAGTCCTTCGACTTCGGCCTGGTCTACGACCCGCACTGGCTGCGCGGGCTGTCGTTCAGCGCCGACGTCTGGCGCATCAACCTCAACGACACCATCGTCGACGGCATCGACCCGACCACGATCCTCAACGAGTGCTATTACAGCGAGAAGCTGTGCGGCCTGATCCATCGCTCCGGCAACGGCCAGATCAGCTACATCAGCGTGCCCACGGTGAACCTGGGCCAGACCTGGGCCAAGGGCGTCGACGGCAGCGTGCAGTACAGCTTCGCCACCGAGCGCTACGGCAAGTTCAACGCCAGCCTCAACGGCACCTACATGGCACGCTACGACGTCGATCCCGCACCGGGCGACGCCAGCGTGGCGGTGGTGCACTGCGCCGGCTCCTTCTGCCCCTCCTATGGCGAGTTCCCGCGCTGGCGCGGCCTGGGCACGCTGAACTGGAGCCGCGGCCCGTGGAGCGCCAGCTGGACGCTGCGCTACATCGGCCGCACCAAGGTGGGCAGTGCCGACCTGTCGCAAAGCTATTCGGCCGACGAAGGCAGGGACGGCGTGGTGCACAGGATCGGCGCGTACGTCTACAACAACCTGTCCGCCAGCTACGAGTTCGGCAAGTACCACACCACGCTGTCGGTCGGCGTCGACAACATCGCCGACAAGCAGCCGCCGATGTTCTACCAGTGGGGCAGCAACTCGAACACCGATGCCTACACCTACGACCTGATCGGCCGCTATTACTGGGCTCGCGCCACCGTATCGCTGTGATGCGGAAGTCCTGCTCCCGGGCGGCCGAGGCCGCCCGGGAGATCATCGGTCGCGACCGCGCGCAGCGGCGGTGGCAACGGGCAGGTTTCGATGCGTATGCGGCGGAGACACGACGCGGCGGCGGTTGAGCCGCTCGTCTCGATTCAGCGCTCCAGGCCAGCCTGGGCGATGAAGGCATCCAGCAGCGCGCCACGGTATTTCTGGCGGTGGACCAGCATGGAAAGCTTGCGGCGCAGGTCGAGGAAGGGCGTCTTCAGCGCCTTCAGTCTGCCGGTCGCCAGCGCGTCGGTGACCGCCACCTGCGGCAGGCAGGCGATGCCCAGGCCGGCGATCACCGCCTGCTTGATCGCCTCGATCTGGTCCAGCTCCAGCACGGTGTCGCCGGGCGGCAGCTGCGACAGCACGCGCTCGCTCGTGGCGCGGGTGGCCGAGCCCGGTTCGCGCATCACCCAGCGCGCGCCGGCGAAATCCGCCGGCTTGAGCCCGCGCCTGCGCGCCAGCGCATGGTCGGGCGGGGCGCACACCACCAGCAGGTCGTCGCGCCACGGCCGCACTTCCAGTTGCGGATGCGTCACCGGCCCTTCCACGCAACCCAGGTCCAGGCTGTGGTCCAGCATCGCCGCGGCGATCGCGTCGGTGTTCGCCACGCGCAGGCGGATCGCCACCTGCGGCTGGGCGCGCACGAACGCGCCCAGCAACTCGCCCACCCGGTAGTTGCCCACCGTGTTGCTGGCGCCGATGCGCAGTTCGCCGGACAGCGCGCCGCCGTCCTCGCGGCCGCGGCGGCCGAATTCGGCGTGGCGCTCCAGCAGTTCCTGCGCCAGCGGCAGCAGCTCGCGACCGCGCGGATTGAGCCGCAGCCGGCCACGCTCGCGGGCGAACAAGGGAGCATCCAGCTGCCGCTCCAGCTCGGCCAGCGCCATGCTGGCCGCCGGCTGGGTCAGGTACAGCCGCCCGGCCGCGGCGCGCACGCTGCCCAGCAGCGCGATCTGCACGAACACCTTGAGCTGGCGCGGGCTGATGTTGTTCATCAGCTGATCTTATAGGATCGATCAGATTTTCCAAGTTTTGCTGATTGGCTGGCGCGTGGACAATGGCGCAACTCCCCGCAGCGCTTCGCCCCATGAACACGCCGCTCGCCACCGCCGTCGCCCGCCCCAGCCTGCGCAGCCGCGCACCCGGGCTCCTGCTGGCGGTCGCCATCGCGCTGCTCGCCTGGTGGCTGGGCCGGCGGCTGCCGCTGATCGGCGGCCCGGTGATCGGCATCCTGCTGGGCATCGCGGTGCGCAACCTGTTCTCGCCCGATGCGCGCTTCACGCCGGGCATCGCCTTCGCCGGCAAGCAGGTGCTGCAGTGGTCGATCATCGCGCTGGGTTTCGGCCTCAGCCTCACCCAGGTGGCGAAGACCGGGCTGGAATCGCTGTCGGTGACCCTGGTGACCCTGACCGTGGCCTTCACCACCGCGTGGGCGCTGGGCCGCTGGCTGGGCGTGCACGACAAGCTGAAGGTGCTGATCGGCGTCGGCACCGCGATCTGCGGCGGCTCGGCGATCGCCGCGGTCACGCCGATCATCAAGCCGGACGACCACGACACCGCGTTCGCGATCTCCACCATTTTCCTGTTCAACGTGGTGGCGGTGCTGCTGTTCCCGCTGCTCGGCCACCTGCTGCACCTCAGCGACCTCGGCTTCGGCCTGTGGGCCGGCACCGCGATCAACGACACCTCGTCGGTGGTGGCGGCCGGCTACAGCTACAGCCACGCGGCGGGCGACTACGCCACCATCGTCAAGCTCACCCGCGCCACGCTGATCATCCCGATCTGCCTGATCCTCGCGTTCGCGACCGCCGTGCGCGAGAAGAAGAGCGGCGCCGCCGACTTCAGCCTGCGCCGCATCTTCCCGTGGTTCATCCTGTGGTTCCTGGTGGCCTCGGCGATCCGCACCACCGGCCTGATCCCCGCCGCCGTCCTGCTTGCGCTGCACGACCTCGCCGAGTTCCTGATCATCGTGGCGCTCACCGCCATCGGCCTCTCCGCCAACCTGCGCAGGATGATCGCCAGCGGCCCCCGCCCCATCCTGCTGGGCCTGGGCGTGTGGGCCGCGGTGTCGGTCAGCAGCCTGGCCGTGCAGTTGCTGATCGGGCGGCTTTGACGCCGCGGCGTTCGCATCTCGCGAAGCGGGCGCGCAGCACAGGGGCCGCCTAGCCCGGCAGGCTGACCACCGACTGGAAGCCGCCGAAGATCATGCGCTTGCCGTCGAAAGGACAGTCGGCGGCGGCCTCCATGCGCGGGTCCTGCATGAATTTCGCCATGCCCGCATCGCGGGTGGCCTTGTCCGGCCATTCCACCCAGGAGAACACCACGGATTCGTCCTGCGTCGCCTGCACGGCGCGGCGGAAATCGGTGAGCTTGCCGTCGGGCACGTCGTCGCCCCAGCACTCCACCACCCGGATGGCGCCGCACTCCAGGAAAATGGCGTCGAAGGTGCGGGCGTGCGCGATGAACTTGTCGCGGTTGGCATTGGGTACGGCGATCACGAAACCATCGACATAGGACATGGCGGTCTCCTTGGCTGACGGGTGGCCGAGAGGGTCACCTTCATGGATGCAACGAATGGGCGACTGCAGGATCGACACGGGTTGCTTGGGGAGCTGCCCGCGGCAGTCCGAACGCGGACGTCGCGAGCCTTCACGGTTCCTTGATCAGAACGCCGCGTAACTCTTGCTCAACGACGACAGGAACTGCTTCCGCAGCTTCCCGACTTCGTCGCGTACGCCGCGCAGCCCTTCGGCCGTCGGCGTGCTGTGCCTGAGCATCATCTCGTCCCTGAACGAGCCGATGGCGAGGTTGATCTCGTTGAGATACTTGACGGGCTCGGTTGCGCCGATCAGGCGAAGGCCGGCGACCACGGCGTAGATCTGGTCCTTCGCCTGCATGAGGATCTCGTCCGCCGCCATCACGGACTTCCACTGCGCCTCGGAGAAGTAGGGCTTCGGCGGATGGAGGCCCTCGAACATCCCGCCCAGCGTACCGGTCAGTTCGCGCCAGGCGCGCATGAATTCCTCGCTGCGCTCGGAGGCTTTTTCGAGTATGTCCATACGCCGCAGGACCGCCACCTTGCGCATCTCGCTGCGGTGGCTTTGCCTGGCCAGCACGTAGGCACTGATGCCGGAAGCAGCCGCGCCCAGGCCGATCTTGATCGTCGTATCCAGCAGATCGTAGACGTCCATACGCCCTCCCCGCAGACAGAGAACCCTTCAGCAACCGGCGATCTGAACACCCCTGCGGCAGCGAACGGCAATGGACGCCGTGTCTGCCCTGGATGAAAGCGGGCATCAAGGCCTCAAGCCTTCCCCTGCTCCACCAGCGTCAAGGCCACCTTGTCGCGAAGGTACACCGGAAGCGCCTGTTCGGGGGGGCGCGCGCGGCCGGCCCGGTACTCGCGGGCGGCGAGTTCGGCGACGTGGACGGCCTGGGGGTAGCGGGCGCCGTCGGCGAAGCGGGGTTCGCTGCCCAGGCGCTCGCGCAACACGGCTTCGTAGGTGGCCCAGCCGCTGCCCACCACCTGCCAGGCACGGGCTTCGGGCAGCAGCAACGCGTCGGCGGTGCAGACGCGTTCGTGGTCGAGCGCGAGCAGGCCGCCTTCGCCGTCGCGGCGGTAGCAGGCGGCGTAGATCTCGCCCATGCGGGCGTCGATCGCGGCGAGGATGGCGGTGTCGGCGTCGCCGTCGTCCGGCGCTTCCAGCGCGAGCGCCGCGAGCGAGGAGACGGTGACCACGGGGAGGTCCAGCGCCAGCGCCATGCCCTGCGCCAGCGAGATCGCGAGGCGCACGCCGGTGAACGCGCCGGGGCCGCGACCCACGGCGATCGCGTCCAGCGCGTGGCGGCCGAGGCCCGCCTCGGCCAGCAGCTCGTCGGCCATCGGCAGCACGCGTTCGGCATGGCGACGCGGTGCCAGCTCGCTGCGTGCGATCACGGTATCGCCGTGGACCAGGGCGACGGAGCAGGCTTCGGTGGCGGTTTCGATGGCAAGCAGGTTCATGGCCGCTCCATGATAGCCGCTGGCGCTTCGCCCAAGGCCGGCGTGTGGGCGTACCAGTCGATGCGGCGGGTGAGATACATCAGCAGGGCCACGGTGACGAGCAGCACCAGTGCGCCGACCAGCAACGCGTATTGCTCGGCGGCGATCAGGCCGTAGAGCATCGCGTAGGTGAGCGCCACCACGCCGCCCAGCAACCCGCCGGCACGCCGCGCGCGCAACACCGCGGCCGCGTAGCCGCCCACGATCAAGGCCACCGCCGCCGCCGCGACCGCGTAGGCCGGGCCGAAGCCGATCTGCTCGGAAAGCGCCAGCAGCACCACGTAGAACGTGGCCAATGCCATGCCCACCAGCAGGTATTGCACGGGATGCACGCGCAGCCGCTTCAGCACCTCGAACAGGAAGAACACCACGAAGGTCATCGCGATGAACAGCAGGCCGTACTTGCCCGCGCGCACGTTGCGCTGATAGACGTCCACCGGCTGGTACAGCTGCACGCCGAAGTCGGAGGACGACAGGGCGCGCGCCACGCCTTCGTCGCGTTCGTCCCAGTGCTGGCCGTAGCTGCGGTTGAGATCGAGCAGGTGCCAGTGTGCGCTGAAGCCGTCGGGGCCGATGTCGCGCTCCAGCGGCAAGGCCGCGCCGGTGAAGCCGGGATCGCGCCACGGCGCGCGCATGGTCACGTCGGTGCTGCGCGCCAACGGCAGCAACTGCATGGACTCGGTGCCGGCCAGCTTGAGCGTGATCGCCACGTCGATGGACTGGTTGCCCAGCGCGTCGAGGTCGATCGGCACCACCACGACAGGCCAGGAGCCGAAGCGTTCGGCGGACGATTCGAAGCGCACCGGCTTGCCGTTGACGGTCAGCTCGTCCACCTGCTGCAGGCCGCGCAGGTCGGCCACCGGCAGGCGCAGCTCGGCCTTGCCGCCCTGCCATGCCGCATCGCTGGCCGTGCGGAACTGCGCGAGGTCCGCGGCGCGGAACGCGGCCTGCAGCTTCGTCGTGGCCACGAAGACGGGCGCGGAGTAGATGCCGTACTGGCGCGTGGACGTGGCCAGCGTCGTATCGACGTGCAAGGTGTCCGCGAGAACGGTCTCGCTGCCCGCGCGCCACTGCGGCGCCTGCCCCTCCGGCGCGACCAGCCGGCGCGTGGGTATGACCAGCACCGGGCCGCCCAGCACCTGCGCGCCGCCCCAGCCCTGCGCGATCTGGGCGATGGCCTGCGTGCGCATGGCCAGGCGCTCCGTCACCAGGCCGCTCACTTTCAACAACGGTATGGTCATCAGCAGCGCCAGCACGCCGATGCCAAGCACCTTGGCCGTTGCGCTCTGCATCCATTTGCCCATGTCACGACTCCTTCGATCCGGAGCGTGCATCACAGCAGCGCGCGATGTCCTGCCCCGGGCGGCGCGTGGCGGCGAATGGGCATGATGTGGCTTTTACGCGGCAGCAAGGCTGTCCCGCGTGATGCCGGCGATCGATTTCGCCCCGGTCAGCGTCATCGCCACGCGCATCTCGGCGGCGACGAGGTCGAGCAGGTGCGCCACGCCCTGCCCGCCGGCCGCGGCCAGCGCATAGACGAAGGGACGGCCCAGCAGCACGCCGTCGGCGCCCAGCGCCAGCATGCGCACCACGTCGAGGCCCGAGCGCACGCCGGAATCGGCGAGGATGGCGAGCTTGCCCTTCACCGCATCGGCGATGGCAGGCAGCGCGCGCGCCGAGGACAGCACGCCGTCCAGCTGGCGTCCGCCATGGTTGGAAACCACGATGCCGTCGGCGCCGAACTGCACCGCCTCCAGCGCATCCTGCGGGTCGAGGATGCCCTTGAGCACCATCGCGCCCTTCCAGGATTCGCGTATCCACTGCAGGTCGCGCCAGCCGATGGCGGGATCGAAATTCTTGCCCAGCCAGCCGATGTAATCCTCCAGCCCGATGCGATGGCCGAGGTAGGCGGAGACGTTGCCGAGGTCGTGCGGCCGGCCGCGCAGGCCCACGTCCCACGACCAGCGCGGATGGCACACGGCCTGCCACATGCGGCGCAGCGCGGCATGCGGGCCGGACATGCCGGAATGCCGGTCGCGATAGCGCGCGCCCGGCACCGGCATGTCCACGGTGAACACCAGGGTGCGCACGCCGGCCGCCCACGCGCGGTCCAGCGCGTTCTTCATGAAACCGCGGTCCTTGAGCACGTAGAGCTGGAACCAGATCGGCCGCGACAGCTCGCGCTGCACTTCCTCGATGGGACACACCGACACCGTGGACAGGGTGAACGGCACGCCCTTGGCCGCCGCCGCATGCGCCGCCTGCACTTCGCCGCGACGCGCATACATGCCGGTAAGCCCTACCGGCGCCAGCGCCACCGGCAGGCTGAGCCTTTCGCCGAAGAGTTGCGTGGAGAGATCGACCTCGCCGACTTCGCCGAGCACGCGCTGGCGCAAGGCGAGGCCGCGCAGGTCCTCGACGTTGCGGCGCAGGGTCTGCTCGTCGTAGGCGCCACCGTCGATGTAGTGGAACAGGAAGGGCGGCAGGCGGCGCTGGGCGGCCGCGCGGTAGTCCATCGTGGAGGAAATGATCATGCGCGGCACTGTGCTACGCGCCGCCGCCTCGCGCAACGCCAGCGATTCATTCCGCCGCGGCGATGGCCGCGCGCAATTGCCGGTAGCCCTGCACCAACCGCGGACCGGGGCGGCCGAGGAAGGCCTCGCTGATCGCGTGGATGCGCCCGGCGACGACGGCCGGCACGTGCTTCCAGCCCTCGCGCCGACGCACCACGTCGGCACGGTAGTTCTCCACCTTCACTCCGCACCAGCTCATCGCCACGATGTCGGGCATGGCGGCGGCCGCCGCATCGTGGGTCAGCGGCACGCTGCGGGCATCCACCTCGCCCCACGGGTTGCGCCCGCCCGCACGCACGATGAGGTCGTTGACCCAGGAGCGTTGCGCGGGAGCGATCACCGGCTTCGGCCACCACTCCACCAGCACGGCGGGGCGCGGCCCCTGCGGTTCGACGTGCGGCATCGCGGCCTCCATCCGCGCCACCAGCGCGTCGCCCTGCGCCGGCACGCCCAAGGTTTCTGCGATGCGGCGGATATCGCCGTACACGTCGTCCAGCGACTGCGGATCGCATACCAGGGTCTGCAAACCCGCCGCCTGCAATGCCGCCACCACGCGCTCGTGGCCGGGCACGGTGAGCGAGGTCAGCACCAGGTCGGGTTCGAGCCTGAGTACCGCGTCCACGTCGAGATCGAGGTCGCGCCCCGTCTTCGGCAGGCCGGCGACGAGCTCGGGCGGATGGTCGGAATCCGCATCCACGCCGACCAGCATCCGCGCGCAACCCAGCGCGCAGACGATCTCGGTGTTGGAACAGGTGTGGGAGAAGATGCGCATGACGGGGATTCCGGAGGACGCTTCGCGCCCGGCTCAGGCCTCCGCCACCACGGTGCCCTGGTGGAACACGATCTTCCAGCCGTCGGGATCGCGCCGCCAGATCGTGGCGCGGCGCGTCACGCGTTCGCCCTGACGCAAGGTGTAGGTGAGCAGGTAGACCGCGTCGGCCAGCTGGCGGCAATGGAACTCGCCGGTTTCCCACGGGTCCGGTTGCGGATGCCGCTGGCGCTCGTCCAGCACGTCGAGCACGTGCTCGCGGCTGTAGCGGCGGCCCGATGCGCCCACTTCCCGGAAATCTTCCGCCGTCATCGCGAGGTGGTCGGCACGCGTGCTGCCGAATTCGGGACGATGGAAGATCGGCTCGCGCTGTCTCAACTCATCCAGCACGGGCAGCAAGGCGGGATCGGTGCGCAGATCGGGTTCCGTGCTCATGCGGCGGACTCCTCGTGGCTCTCGGCAAGCGGCGCGAAGAACGCCTGCACGTCGGCCAGCGCACGCGTGCGCGGCATCGGCGGCAGGCTGGCGAGGAACAGCTTGCCGTAGCCCTTGCCCGTGATGCGCGGATCGCACAGCACCAGCACGCCGCGGTCGGTGACGCTGCGGATCAGCCTGCCCGCGCCCTGCTTCAAGGCGATCGCCGCAGCCGGCACCTGCCAGCCCATGAAGGGGTTGATGCCCTGCTGCTCCAGCGCTTCCAGCCGCGCGACCAGCACGGGATCGTCGGGCGCGGCGAACGGCAGCTTGTCGATCACCACCACGCTGAGCGCGTCGCCCACCACGTCCACGCCTTCCCAGAAACTCGCCGCGCCCAGCAGCACGCCGTGGCCGGAATGGCGGAATTCCTCCAGCAACTGGTGGCGCGGCGCCGTGCCCTGCACGAACAGCGGCCAGGGCACGCGCGTGGCCAGCAGTTCGGCGGCGCGGCGCAGCGCGCGGTGCGAGGTGAACAGCAGGAAGGCGCGGCCGTTCGAGGCCTGCAGCACCGGCAGCACGGCGTCGAGCACGCGCTCGGTGTGGTCGCGCGCGGCCGGATCGGGCAAGCCTTCCGGCAGGTAGCACAGCGCCTGCCGCGCATAGTCGAACGGGCTTTCCAGCAACAGCGTCTGCGGCTCGTCGAGGCCGAGCTGGTGCGCGAAGTGGTCGAACCGCCCGGCCACCGACAGCGTGGCCGACGTGAAGATCCACGCGGCCTCGCTGCGTTCGCGCATGGCGCGCAGCGGCGCAGCGAGATCCAGCGGCGTGGCATGCAGCGCGAAGCCGCGCGGGAACAGTTCGTACCAGCGCACGTCGCGTTCGGACGCCTGCTCGACGATGCGCTCCAGTCGTTCGGCCAGCAGCGTGGCGCGCTCATGCGCATTGGCGAGCCCGCGCGAGCGCTCCGCCTGCGAGGCGAGCAGGTCGGCGAGCGTGGCCAGCAGTTCGCTGACCTCGTGCAAGCCCTCGCGCACGGCGGCCACGGCTTCGAGCGCACCGAACGCGCCGCGCGTCGGCAACGGCTCCATCGCCAGGCGCAGGCGACGCAGCGCGTCCTGCAGCGCCTCCACCGGCTCCAGCAGCAGGCCGATCGCGCCGGTGACGCCGCTGCATTCGCGCAGCACGTCCTGCGCCAGCTCGCTCAACTGACGCGCGCTCACGCTCTGCGAGAAGAACTGTCCAGCCAGTTCGGGAATCTGGTGCGCCTCGTCGAGGATGAAGGCCGAGGCGCTGGGCAGGATTTCGCCGAAGCCTTCCTGCTTCAACGCGAGGTCGGCGAACAGCAGGTGATGGTTCACCACCACGAGCTGCGCCTCCTGCGCTTCGCGGCGCGCCTTCACCACGTGGCAGTCGTCGTGGAACGGGCACTCCACGCCGAGGCAGTTCTCCGGCGTGGAGGTGACGCGCGGCCACAGCGGCGATTCCTCCGGCACCTCGGCCAGCTCCATGCGGTCGCCGCGGCGCGTGCGCGCGGACCAGGCGCGGATGGTCGCCAGCTGCGCGGCCTGTGCCTTGTCGAAGCTCGCCCCCTCGCGCACGCGCCGCGGCGACCGCATGGAGCTGG
>NZ_NJIC01000036.1:76240-92964 GCF_013620825.1 Rhodanobacter sp. PCA2
GGTCTGGTCGAGGCGATACAGGCAGAGGTAATTCGCGCGCCCCTTCAGCAGCGCCGTCTTCAGGCGCGCGCCGAGCACGGAAACCACTT
The DNA here is from genome assembly GCF_013620825.1 of Rhodanobacter sp. PCA2. GTDB lineage: Bacteria > Pseudomonadota > Gammaproteobacteria > Xanthomonadales > Rhodanobacteraceae > Rhodanobacter_A. The sequence goes on from NZ_NJIC01000036.1 coordinate 76,330, forward strand.
TCGGCAGGTCGCGGAAATACAGCTGATCCTGCAGCGCCTTGGTGCCGGTGGAAACGACCACGCGCTCGCCGGACAGCAGCGCGGGCACCAGGTAGGCGTAGGTCTTGCCGGTGCCGGTGCCCGCCTCGGCGACCAGGGTGTCGCGCCCGGCGATGGCCTGCGCCACTGCCGCCGCCATCGCCTGCTGCGCGGCGCGCGGCGCGAAGTTCGGCAGCTCGCGCGCGAACGGGCCATCGGCGCCCAGCAGCGCATCGACGCGGTCGGGCGGCGTGTCGTCGGAATCCATCATCGCCGCAGTATCGCCCAGCGCCTGCACGCGGCCAAACCGTTTCGCGCGCGCGGCGCGGCGGCGGCCGGCCGCACGCGGGAACTCAGAAGCGGTTCACGCCCTGCACGTGGCACTTCTCCACCCACTTCTGCGCGGTGGCGGCGCCGGCCTCGTCGTCGGCCTGCTTGCGCAGCTGGGCCATGGTCTCCCAGTTGCGCGCGCACAGCGGGCCCAGCTTGGGGCCCAGCGTCCACGACTGCTGCGCCAGCTTCTGCGCCTGCGCGTAGTCGTGCTGGTACACCGCCACCTCGGCGCGATCCTGCAGCAGGTCCGGCGATTCCGGGCTGCGCTTCAGCGCCTGGTCGAGCTTGGCCGCGGCGGCGTCGTAATGGCCGGCCCGCACGTCGGCTTCCGCCGCCGTCTGCCACGCGTTGATGCCGGGATCGGCGAGCGGCTGCACCGCGATCACCGACTGCTCGCGTTCGCCGGCGGCGCGGATCGCCGCGACCATCGCGGCGGGCGCCAGCGCGGCGCGCGGCTTCGGCGCCTCGACCGGGGCCGGGGTGGTGCAGGCTGCCAGCAGCACCGCCGCCAACGGCAGGGGCCACGCACGCAGGAATGGACGGACGAAGTACATGCTCAGTTTCCGCTGGGAGGTTGGACGGCCACCGGGGGCGCATCGGCATCGGCCGGCGCGGCGCCGGACGCCGCGGCCGCGGGATTGCCGCCGCCGAACAAGGTCTGCCAGAAGCCGCAGCCCTCGACGTCGCCGGACAGCGAGCCCGCCACCACCGGCACCTGCTTCGCGCCGCTGCACTGCGACTCGGTGGGGCGGCCGTCGACGGGGTTGATCCAGGCCATCTGCAGGCCGTCGCCCAGCGTGGCGGGCAGCGGCCGGGTGGGCAGCTTGGCGAACAGGTTGCGCCACACGCGCAGCGCGCCGGTGGCGCCGAACAGGTGGGTGGGCTTGTTGTCGTCGCGGCCCATCCAGAACACCCCGAGGTGCTCGCCGGTGAAGCCGGCGAACCAGCTGTCGCGCAGGTCATTGCTGGTGCCGGTCTTGCCGGCGACGTGCAGCGAGGCGAGGCTGGAGTCGCCCAGCGAATGCGCGGTGCCGTACAGCGACACCTGCTGCATCGCCCAGGTCACCAGGCGCACCGCCGGCTGGTATTCGCCCTTGCCGGCCTGCACCTCGTAGCGCTTGACGGTGCGCCCGTTGCCGTCCACCACGCCGCGCACCGACAGCAGCGGCAGCGCATGCCCGTCGGAGGCGATGTATTCGTACATCTGCGCCACCTGCAGCGGCGCGAGGTCCAGCGCGCCGATCAGCAGCGAGGGGCCGTTGTTGACGTTGGTCAGCCCGAACGACTGCAGGAAGCCGCGGACGCGCGGCAGGCCCACCGCGAGGCCCAGCCGGATGCTGGCGATGTTCCAGGAATGCGCCAGCGCGTCCACCATCGGCACCATGCCGTGGCTCTCGTTGTCGTCGTTGTGCGGCTCCCACAGCGTGCCGTTCGGCATGCGCATGCTGAGCGGGCTGTCGTCCAGCGCGGTGGCGAGGTTCCAGCGCGAGGGATTGGCCAGCGCCACCAGGTAGACGAACGGCTTGATGGTGGAGCCGATCGGCCGCTGCGAATCCATCGCGCGGTTGAAGCCCTGGTCGCCGGGGATCTTGCTGCCCACCATCGCCAGCACGCTGCCGTCGTGGGCGTCGGTGACCACGCCGGCGGCCTGGATCGGGTCGGCGCGCTTGCCCAGTTCCTTCATCGTGGTGGCGACCGCCTGCTCGGTGTAGAGCTGCGCGGCCGGGTCCAGCGTGGTGAAGATCGACAGGTTGCCCGCGCGCAGCGTGTCCTCGTCGAAATCGGCGGTGATCTGCTGGCGCACCAGCTGCATGAAGGCAGGGAAGCGGTTGTGCGGCAGCTGGCCGTTCCTGATCACGTCCAGCGGCGCGGCCTGCGCGAGCTTCGCCTGCTCCGGCGCCAGCAGCCCGGTGTCGACGAACTCCTGCAGCACCAGGTTGCGGCGCGCCAGCGCGCGGTCCGGATAGCGGCGCGGGTCGTAGTAGCTCGGCCCCTTCACCAGGCCGACCAGCAAGGCGATCTCCTGCGGGCGCAGGTCGCGCAGCGGGCGGCCGTAGTAGAACTCCGACGCCGCCGCGAAACCGTGCACCGCCTGGCCGCCCTGCTGGCCCAGGAACACCTCGTTGACGTAGGCCTCGAGGATGCGGTCCTTGCTGTAGTGCATCTCCAGCAGCAGCGACATCAGCGCCTCGTTGATCTTGCGCGTGAAGGTCTGCTCGCGGCTGAGGTAGAGGTTGCGCACCAGCTGCTGGGTCAGCGTGGAGGCCCCCTGCACGGTGCGGCCGGCGCGCAGGTTCGCGAACGCGGCGCGCAGGATGCCGCCGAAGTCGATGCCGATGTTGTGCTTGAAGCTGCGGTCTTCCACCGCCTGCAGGCCGCCCACCAGCAGCGGCGGCAGGTCGGTCAGGCGCACGATGCGCCGTTCGACCTGGTTCGCGCCGTACACGGTGGCGATGCGCGCGGGATCGAGGTGGGTGAGCTCCAGGGGCTTGCCGGTGGCGAGGTCGCGCACCGCGGCGACCGTGCCCTTGCCCAGGGTCACCTGGATGCGCTTGGGCAGCTCGCCGCCCTCCGGCCCGGCATAGCCGCGCGAGGAGATCGTGTAGCTGCTGCCCTGCCGGGCCCAGCTGCCCGCGACCTTGCCGTGGCCGTCGTCGCTGTAACCGGCGAACGTGAGCTCCAGCTGCAGCGCGGCCGAGGTCATGGGCTCGCCGGCGGCCAGCGGCAGCGGCCGCGCGAACACCCGCGTGGGCACCGCGAACACCAGGTCGCTGAAACGCTGCTGCACGCGCTTGTTCAGCACCAGCGTGTACGGCAGCACGAAGCCCACCAGCAGGCCCAGGCCGATCCAGAACGGGATACGCACCCACGGCCAGCAGGCGCGTGCGAACGAACGGGTACGGGTCAACAAGGCCAATGCAGGGGAATCCAGGGCACGGTGTCCGGATGATAGGGGGTGCTACCCGGCGCGGATATGAACGGCCGGGGCGCTTTCGGGGGCGGCGCAAGGGCGCTGGCAGGCGCCGCGAGGCACCTGGCCGCAAGCCGCCGGGCCAGGCAGGCGGCCAGGGCTGCAGCCGTCACCGGGTCGCGCGAAACAGGGTGGGCAAGCCCATCCACGCCTGCGCGACGCCGGGATTGGACGCCGTGAAGCCTTCGCGCGGCGCGTGGCACAGGCCGATTTCCACCCGCGCGAACCCCGCCTCGCGCAGGCGGTCGACGATATCCCAGCCGAACGTGTGGAACGTGTAGATGCCGCCGTGGCGAACGCCGTCGCCGTGGTACTCGGGCGGCTCGATGTGTTCCACGCTGCCGTCGGGCAGCAGCCGTCCGCGCAGGATGGAAGCGGTGTTGCCGATGGCGAACGGCACGGTGAACAGCATGGCGCCGCCGTTGCGCAGCACGCGTGCGCATTCGCGCAGCGCCGCGCCGGTGTCGAAAACGTGTTCGAGCACGTCGCTGTGCACCAGCAGGTCCAGCGACTGCGCGGCGTACGAGAACGAGGTGATCGATTCGTGCCGCGTGCGACGCCAGCGCCACCAGTGCGTCGACCACCAGTAGCTTCGTCCCGGAACGCGGTCCGCACCGAGGAACTCCGAACCGGTGAGCCATGGCCAGCGGGCATGGGCCACGCGGTACAGCCGGGTGGATTTTTCCAGCAGCGCGCCACGCAGCGCGCCGCCACGGCCTTCGGCCTCCCCGGCGAGCGCGCAGTGGATCAGGCGCTGCCGCGTGGTCAGGCCGCAGCGACGGCAGCGCAGGCTTTCGCGCAGGTTGGGGTGGTCGCCGCCCTGGCCGACCTCGAATTCGCTGGGCCGGCCGCACGCCGTGCAATACCCCGATGCCGCCGACGAGGCGGCGATCGGCCGGTCGAACCGCACGATCGCGTCCTGCAGGCCCGATGCGGCGGCGGTGAATCCGTCGCGATCCGCAAACCACGAAATCCGCGTCATGCCGCGTCCCCGCCTGCCGGGCCCGCCGGCACCACCGGCGACATCCCGGTCAGCCCGACTTGTCGCCCGCCCGGTGCGCGATCCACGCGCCGACCACGGCCGAGACATAGGGGATGGATTGCGCGGCGAGGATGAACATCCACAGCATGCCCTCGATGTAGTGCGTGCCGTAGCTGCGCGCCATGCCCACGATGCACAGCGCCAGCGCGACCGCCATCAGCAGTTCCTCGCGCACCGGCGCGAACGCGGCGAAGCTGCTGCCGCCCATGCGCCGGCTCTTGGCGGTGACCACGAACGAGGTCTTCTGGCGGGTGAGCCCGTGCAGGATGCCGCGCGCGATGGCGTGCGACAGACCCATGCTGGCCAGCGAGGCCATCAGGGTGTCGTACCAGCCGCAGGGCACGCGGGCGCGGTACAGCACGATGCCGAAGATCGCCTTGGCGAAGAAGAAGCCGATCACCGGGATCAGGAACAGCTGCATCGGCAGGCTGAAATACTGCGGAAGCGCGACCATGCCCGCGGTCCAGAACAGCGCCATCAGGGTGAAGATCAGGTGCAGCGCGTCGGCGAACCAGCTGAACCAGCCGGTGAGGAAGTGGAAGCGCTGGCCGGCCGAGAGCGGCCCCCGCTGCGTCATCCAGCTCCAGCGGCCCTTGAGGATCTGCATCGCGCCGAAGGCCCAGCGGTAGCGCTGGCTCTTGTACGCCTTGAAGTCGGCCGGGGTGAGGCCCTTGCCCATCAGCTCGTCGACGTAGACCAGCTCGTAGCCGGCATGCATCAGGCGCAGGCCCAGCTCGGCGTCCTCGCAGATCGTCCACTCCGACCAGCCGCCGGTGCCTTCCAGCGCGCTACGCCGCACCATGGTCATGGTGCCGTGCTGGATGATCGCGTTGCGCTCGTTGCGATGGTGCATGCCGATGCGGAAGAAGCCGTCGTATTCCCACGCGGTCATGCGGCGGAAGCGGTTGTGCTCGAAGTCGCGGTGCGCCTGCGGGCACTGCACCACCGCCACCTTCGGATCGTGGAAGTAACCCGTGAGCGTGGCCAGCCAGTCGTGGCGCACCACGTAGTCGGCGTCGATCACCGCCACCACGTCGGCCTCGGGCGCGGTTTCCTTCAAGCCGAAATTCAGCGCGCCGGCCTTGAAGCCGGGCCACGGCTCCAGGTGGAAGAAGCGGAAGCGCTTGCCCAGCTTCTCGCAATAGTCCTTCACCGGGCCCCACACCGCCGGGTCCTTGGTGTTGTTGTCGATCACCAGCACTTCGTAGTTCTGGTAGTCGAGCTCGGCCAGCGAATCCAGCGTGACGATCACCATCTCCGGCGGCTCGTTGTAGCAGGCCAGGTGGATGGAGACGAACGGCTGCTTCTCGGGGCTGTCCGGCCGCAGCATGCCGGCATGGCGCACCCACTCGCGCCGCCACAGCACCTCGGTGAACTCGAAGCCGTTGATCAGCAGGATGGCGAGGATCGCGATCTGGGCCGGGAACAGCAGCACCAGCATCGTCCAGTCCACCCAGCTCAGGTAGAAGTTGAACGGCAGCGTGGCCGACCACACGATCAGGCCGCAGGCGAGCTGGATCAGCGCGCAGAAGAAGAAGCGCCCGGTGAGCTTGAAGCGCGCGAAGCGCCGCGCGAACCAGATCATCGGCAGCAGGGCCAGCAGGCTCGCCGCCAGCGCCTTCCACGGCCAGCCGGTGTCTTCCGTCACCGGGCCGGTGAACGGGAACTTCGGCTGGCGGTCGGCGTTGAACATGCCCCAGTACGCCTCGGTGCGGCCCGAGAGCTGCTCCTTCCAGGGCTGGTCGAACGCCTCCATCACGTAATAGTCGAGATGCAGCTGCTTCGCCACGTTGAACCACTGGCGCAGGAAGATCGCCTCGTCCGACACCGACGGGTAGGCGTACTCCTTGCGGTCGCCGTTCGACGGCCAGCCGATCTCGCCGATCACGATGTGCTTGCCGGGGAACTGCTTCTGCAACTGCTCGTAGCTGCCCAGCGCCGCGCCGATCGCGTCCTTGCGCGGGATGCCGTTCCAGTACGGGAACAGGTGCACGGTGATGAAGTCCACGTGCTCGGCCAGCTCGGGATACTTCATCCAGATGTAGTCGGGCTCGGCGGTGGACACCGGCTGGCGCAGCGCGGCGCGCACCCGGTCCAGGTAGGCCATCATCTGTTCGGGCGTGACGTTGTTGCGGAACAGCGTCTCGTTGCCCACCAGCACCCGGGTGATGGTGCCGGGGTAGCGCCGCGCCTGCGCGATCAGCGCGGCGATCTCGCGTTCGTTGTTGTCCAGCCGCGTGTCGATCCACGCGCCGGACAGCAGCTTCAGCCCCTCGCGCTCCGCGAGGCGCGGAACCTGCGGGGTCTGCAGCATCGAGTAGGTGCGGATGTTCGGGGTGTACTGGCGCACCAGCCGGAGATCGGCGTCGATCTGCTCGTCGCTGGGGAACTTGTCCTTCAGCGGATCCTGGTAGCGCTGGTACGGCTCCAGCGCGAAACCGCCGATGGGACCGTGCCAGTCCTCGGGTCCATGCGGGCGGTTGCCCCACCACCACAGGGCGATGTTCAGCGCGGCCACCACCAGCGCCAGCACGACGGCAATGAACAGCGAAGGGCGGCGTTGAAAAGAAAGATCGGCGCTCAAGAAAGTCCCCGGGATGCCTCTCCTGAGGCGTGCCAAGCCGCGTGAGCTTAACCAATGCACGGCGCCGGCCTCAATAAAGGGCGGCCTCCGTGGTCAGCGCAAGGTCAGGGCAGCCGGCGGCGACCAGGTCGCAAGTCATGCTTGACAGCCCTGCACGTGTATTGTTGTATTGATACACATGGATGCCTCCCTGCTCACGATACAGCCGAACGCGCCCGAGCCGATCTACCGGCAGATCGTGGAACAGCTGCGCCGGCTGATCGCCGGCGGCCAGCTCGCCGCGGGCGAGCTGCTGCCTTCGGTGCGCGAAGTGGCCGGCTTCCACGCGATCAACCCGATGACGGTGTCGCGCGCCTACGGCCTGGCCGAGGCGGAGGGCCTGCTGGAACGCCTGCGCGGCAAGGGCATGGCGGTGGCCGCCACGCGCCGCGCCAGCCAGAGCGAAAGCCAGCGCCTCGCCCTGCTGGAGCCCCAACTGCTCGAACTGGCCCGCCACGCGCGCGAACTGGAACTGCCGCCCGACCCGGTGCTGCGCCGGCTCGGCAAGCTGATGGGGGACTGAGATGCTCGCCACGCCCGCCACGCTCGCCATCGCCGTCCTGCTGCCCTGCCTGCTGGTCGCCGTGCCGCTGCCCTGGCGCCGCGGCTCCCGCCAGCCGGACCGGCGGCTCGCCTGGCTGCAGCGGCTGCGGCAACGGATGCGGCCGCACGCGCTGGCCGCCCGCCCGGCCGCACGCGCGCACCCGCCCGCCGCCGCGCCGTCCCGGGCCGAAACGCCCACGCCATGACCACCGCGGCGATCCGGCACTGCCATCGCCCAACCACTCACACCAGATCGACACGGGGAAGGACCATGAACGCCATGCTCAGCGAAAGGACATCCGCCGCGGCCTCGCCGCTGGCCGCACACGGCCTCACGCACTGCTACGAAGGCAGCAACGTGCTGCGCGGCGTGGACCTCGCGCTGGAGCCCGGCAGCGTGCTGGGCCTGATCGGCCGCAACGGCGCCGGCAAGTCCACCCTGATCCGCGCCATGCTGGGCCTGCTCGAACCGCTGTCCGGCAGCGCGACGGTGTTCGGCGAACCGGCGCTCGAGCTGTCCGACGACGCCAAGGCCCGGCTCGCCTACGTGCCGCAGCAGCCGGAAGCGCTGGCCTGGCTCACCGCCCAGCAGATGCTGGACTACGTGGGCCGCTTCTATCCGCGCTGGGACGCCGAGTTCGCGCAGCGCACGCTGGAGCGCTGGAAGCTGCAGCCGAACAAGCTGCTGGCCAAGCTCTCGCCCGGCGAGCGCCAGCGCGTGGACCTGATCCGCGCGCTCGCCTCGCAGCCGGAACTGCTGGTGCTGGACGAACCGGCTGCCGCGCTCGACCCGGTGGCGCGCCGCGAGCTGCTGCGCGAGGTGGCCCTGCGCGCGGGCGAGAGCGGCACCACGGTGCTGTTCTCCACCCACATCGTCTCCGACCTCGAACGCGTGGCGTCCGAGATCGCGTTCCTGCACGAGGGCCGCCTGCTGCTGCGCTGTGGCGTGGACGAGACCAAGGAGCGCTACGCCCGGCTGTGGCTGCCCGCGGCAAAGAGCGCGGCCGCGCCTGCGCTGGCCTTGAGCCGCCGCCGCCACGAGGACGGCAGCCTCAGCCTGGTGGTGGAGCGCGACGCGCAAGGCCGCTGGCCGGAAGCCGCCCACCTGCCCGGCGCGCGCATCGATGCGCTGGGGCTGGAAGACCTGTTCGTGGAGATCGCCGAATGAATCGCCACGCCACCCTGACCGCGGGAGAAAGAACATGCGCCTGAGCGAGGTGTTGCTGATGCCCTGGCGTTCGACCCACCGCGCAACGCGCTGGTTCGTGTCGGGACTGTTCGTCGTCTGCGTGCTGGGGGCGATCGCGGCCGGCTGGTTCGGGCGCGACCACCTCTGGTGGCCGCTCAGCACCGGGATCTACTGCATAGGCGCGGCATTCGTGTGGGCGTTCTGGCTGCCGACCGGAATGCTGCTGGCCATCGACGCGCGCAAGCTGCGCCTGCCCGGCATGCAGCGGGCGATCCATGCCGGCATGCTGCTTTATGGCCTGCTCACGATCGCGGCACCCACCCTGGTGCTGGGCATGCTGGGCGCGAAGGCGCCGCTGGTGGCGGTACTGGCCGCGCTGGCGGTGGCCGGGGGCCTGGGCTTCGCGCTGCTGCCGCGCTGGTGCGCGATGCTGATGGGCTTCGTTCCCGCGTTGAACATCGGGCTGCGCCACCTGTTCCAGTTCCCGTCCCTGCTCGACCCGCGCTGGCTGGTGTGGGGCGCGCTTGCGGCTGCGGCGCTGCTGGTCGTCGACGTGCTGCGCTGGCGGCAACTGCTGCGCAGCGACGCCGACAACGAACTGGGCTTCGGCAGCGCGATGGTGCTGCAGTACCGCCGCCAGGGCGCAATGGGCAACTGGAACGGCCTGCAGCAACTGGACAGCGGGCAATTGATACGCCAGCGCCCGGACTGGATGCAGCCGCGCGCCGACCTGCGCCGCACCGGGCCGCAATTCACCGTGCGCACGCTGCGCGTGGCGCTGGGCGGCTGGTACCTGCCGAAGACGCTGGCCGGCCACCTGCGCGCGGCGGCGCCGGTGCTGCTGCCCATCCTGCTGGCGATCCCGGTGATGGCGCTGGTGTTCGCCAGCAATCGCCAGCCGGGTTTGAGCAGCGCCAGCCTCATCGGCTTCGGCGCCGGCCTGCTGTGGGCCCTGCTGTTCGGCAGCCTGATGCTCACCGCGATGACCTCGGTGCTGCTACGCCAGCGCTGGCAGCGCAACAATGCCGAACTGCCGCTGCTGGCCCTGCTGCCGGGACTGGGCGACGCCCCGCATGTGCGGCGCAGCCTGCTGCGCGCCGCGCTCACCTCGCCGGTGACCGCGCAGCTCCTGGTGCTGGGCACCGTGCTTGTCGCAGCGCTGATCGCCGCGCACTACCGGCACATGAGCGGGCTCAGCCTGCTGCTGGTCGCCCTGCCCCAACTGGCCGTCGCGGGCGCGATGGTCGCGCAGGTGCTGTGCACGCTGGGCGGCCGCAAGTTGCCGACCTGGGGCGAGTGGCTGGTCTACACCCCGTTGCTGGTGCTGTTCTTCGTCAGCACCTTCATACCGATAACCACCCTGGGCCGTCACCCCTGGCAGTACGCGAACCTCGTCCAGGGCTGGCTCAGCGTCGCGTGGGTGGCGATGGCAGTGGTGCTGCTGTGGCTGGGGCGCCGCGGCTGGCAGGCCTTGCTGCGCCGCCCGCATCCGTTCCTGGCCAGCGCGTGAGGGTGGATGGACCGGGTGCCGGCGCGCGCAAGTACTTGCGCGCGCCGGTTCGCTACGCTGCAGCACCTGCCGTGCCGCATGCCGGCACCGGCCCCGCGTTCGGCGCGATCAGGGTCGGCGGCAGCATGCGCACCCGCCACGGACAGGTGAATTCATCCAGGGAGGCACGACCATGAGCTTTGCGACCATCCGGTCCCTGCAGCGCGACTACGGGTTGCCGTTCGTCGCCGCGGCGAACCTCATCCACGCGCAGACGGCGCTGGCGCGCAAGCATTACCGCGTGTGGTTCGTGCTGGGCGGCATCGGCCTCGCGGTCATGATCGCGGGCGCCTTCCTGCTGTCCCGGCCTTTCGCGAACCCGGTGTTCAACATCGTCTGGGCTTGCGCCTGCCTGTGCAGCGGCATCGGGGAACTTCTGAGCCGGCGGCGCGCCCAAGCCTGCATCGTGGCCGTGGCCCGCGGTCCCGCTGCGGGCAGCGGCCCGGGCGGTTGAATCCTTCGCTCCAAACCTCGGGACGCGAGGCGCGCGTCCGTCTTCGCAACGACACAAGGATCGAACGATGAACAAGCGAGTTCTGCAACTGGCCGCGGCAATCGGCCTGGCGCTGGCGGCGGGCGGCGCGATGGCCGCGACGAACGACGCCGACGTCACCCGTGCCACGCTGGACAACGGCCTGCGGGTGGTGATCGTGCGCGACACGCTGGCGCCGGTGATCACCACCGAGATGAACTACCTCGCCGGTTCCGACGAGGTGCCGGAAGGCTTCCCCGGCACCGCGCACGCGGTGGAACACATGATGTTCCGCGGCAGCCCCGGCCTCAGCAAGGACCAGCTCGCGGCGATCGCGGCGAACATGGGCGGCGCGTTCAATGCCGACACCACGCAGGGCGTGACGCAGTACTACTTCGTGGCGCCGGCGCAGGACCTCGACGTGGCCTTGCACGTGCAGAGCCTGCGCATGCGCGGCGTGGACATGGACCAGAAGGAATGGGACAAGGAGCGCGGCGCGATCGAGCAGGAAGTCTCGCGCGACCTCTCCAGCCCCGACTTCAAGTTCTACACGCAGCTGCTGGAGCAGATGTTCGCCGGCACGCCGTACGCGCATACGCCGCTGGGCACGCGGCCCTCGTTCGAGAAGACCACGGCGGCGATGCTGAAGCACTTCCACGACACCTGGTACGCACCGAACAACGCGATCCTGGTGATCGCGGGCGATGTCGATCCCGCCGCCACGCTGGCGAAGGTGAAGCAGGAGTTCGGCGGCATCGCGCGCAGGACGCTGCCTGCCCGTCCCGCGTTCGAGTTCAAGCCGGTGACGGCGAAGACGGTGCAGTTGCCCACCGACAGCCCCTACGGTTCGGTCTACCTGGGCTACCGCATGCCGGGGCTCACCTCGAAGGACCATGCCACCGCCCTGGTGCTGGGCCAGGCGCTGGGCTCGCAGCGCGCCGCGCTCGCGGGCATGCGCTTCGACGGCACCGCGCTGTTCGGCGGCTTCTTCGGCGAGTCCATGCCGCATGCTGGCGTGGGCATGGCCGTGGGCATCTTCCCCAAGGGCGGCAACCCGCAACCCATCCTCGCGAAGATGCAGGGCATCCTTGCCGAGGCGGCGAGCAAGGGTATCGATCCGGCGCTTGTGGACGCGGCCAAGCGCAAGGCGATCGCGAGCCTGGAATTCAAGAAGAACTCGGTGGACGGCCTCGCCAACGCCTGGTCGCACGCGCTGGCCTTCCAGGGTGCAGAGTCGCCCGACGCGATCAAGGCGGCGATCGAGGCCGTGACGCCGGCGGCGGTGAATGCGCTGGCGAAGCAGACTTTCGACCCCGCCCACGCGATCACCGCCATCCTCACCCCGGAAAGCTCGGGCAAGCCGGTGGCGGGCAAGGGCTTCGGCGGCGCCGAGAGCTTCGCTTCCAGCCCCGACAAGCCGGTGCAGTTGCCCGCATGGGCCGAGCAGGCGTTCGCCAGGCTCGAAGTGCCGAAGTCCTCGCTGAACCCGGTCACCTACACCCTGCCGAACGGCCTCACCCTGATCGTGCAGCCGGAAACCATCAGCGACACAGTGGAACTCTTCGGCCGCATCAAGACCAACCAGGACCTGCAGGCCGCGAAGGGCGAGGAAGGCGTGGCCGACGTGCTGGGCGGCCTGTTCCCGTTCGGCACCGAGCACATGGACCGCCTGCAGTTCCAGCAGGCGCTGGACGAAATCAGCGCGCGCGCGAACGCCGGGTCCCACTTCTCGCTGGCGGTGCCGTCCGCGCACTTCGCCGAAGGCGTGAAGCTGCTGGCCGACAACGAACTGCACCCCGCCCTGCCCGCGCAGGCTTTCGGCGTGGTGCAGCAACAGACCGCCGGCATGCTGGCCGGACAGCTGCAGTCGCCCGATTTCCTGCTGCAGCTGGGCCTGGGCAAGGCGCTGCTGCCCGCGAACGACCTGCAGCTGCGCCACGCCACGCCGCAAAACGTGACGACGCTGACGCTGGACAAGGTGAAGCAGTATTACGCGCAGACCTTCCGCCCCGACATGACCACCATCGTGATCGTCGGCAAGGTCGATCCGGCGCAGGCGAAGCAGGTGATCGAACAGGCCTTCGGCGACTGGAAGGCCAGCGGACCGAAGCCCGACACCGACTACGCCGCCGTGCCCGCGAACCAGCCCGGCAAGCTGCACGTGCCCGACGCCAGCGCGGTGCAGGACAGCGTGGACATGGCGCAGACCATCGCCGTCACCTACGACGATCCCGCGCGCTACGCGATCAACCTCGGCGACCAGGTGCTGGGCGGCGGCTTCTACGCCTCGCGGCTCACCCGCGACCTGCGCGAAAAGCACGGCCTCGTCTACACCGTGGGCGTGGGCCTGGATGCCGACAAGCACCGCGGCACCTACAAGGTGTTCTTCGGTTGCGATCCCGACAAGGTGGCAGCGGCCAGCGCGCTGGTGGTGCAGAACCTCAAGCAGATGCAGCAGCAGTCGGTGACCGACACCGAGCTGAAGCAGGCCAAGGGCATCCTGCTGCGCCGCATCCCGCTCGGCGAATCCAGCTTCGGCGCGATCGGCGGCCAGTTGCTCACCCTGTCGCTGCAGGGCAAGCCGCTGGATGCGATGACCGTCGCCGGCCAGCACTACCTCGAACTCACCGCACCGGAAGTGCAGCGGGCCTTCCAGAAGTACGTGCGCCCGGACGGGCTGGTCACCGCGGTGAAGGGGCCAGCGCCGAAGAGCTGAGCCTTGTCAGATGCAGCAGCACATCCTGTGCGCGCATGCCTTGGTGGATGGAATCAAGGCGTCGCGCACAGGGTGCGCAACCGCGTCCAAGCACGATCGCGGCCATATCCAAGGAAGACATCATGAATTTCAGCGACAAACTCGACAAGGCACGTCGTCTTCTCGACGCCAAAGGCATCAGTCCATCCGACAGCGCTCCACCTCTGTTCCGCTTGCTCTGGCGCTTCGGCGCAGAGGTACCGCCACCTCACTTCCGCAGCTTCGCTGGAAACGCCCTGTTGATGGGCGGATTCTTCGGCGTCACGTGGAGCATCGCGATGCAAGCCCTCCGCCTCGCAGGCTGGCTACCCCAGCGTCACGTGCTTTCTACGTCACAAAACATTGGCCTGTTCGCGGTCATGCTGCTTGCTTCTGGCAGTCTTTTCGGCTTGGCAATGGCGTGGCATTACCACCGCGGCGCGCGTCGAAACGCCATCCCCGCATGGTCGGATTTTCATCCGGCGGTGGAATGAGGCACTCCAAACGAGTATCCGGCACGATTCGCGAGCCGATGGACTCGGAGCATGCACCGCAACACCACCACTCGCACGACATGCCCCAATGACAAAGCCCGCCACTCGGCGGGCTTTGTCATTGGGGCCCCAGGCAACTCACTTCAGCAGCGAGCGCAGCATCCACGCCGTCTTCTCGTGCGCCTTGAGGCGACCGGTGAGCATGTCGGCGGTGCCTTCGTCGCCGGCCTTGTCCGCCACCTTGATCGCGGCACGCGCGGTGTGCGCGGCGATTTCGTGGCCTTCCACCAGCTGGTTCACCATCACTTTCCACTCCGGCACACCGGCTTCTTCCTTGATGGAGCTGAGCTTGGCGAACTGGCTGTAGGAACCGGGCGCGAACATGTCCAGCGTGCGGATGCGCTCGGCCACTTCGTCGGCGGCCAGCCACAGCTCGTTGTACTGGGTCTCGAACATCGCGTGCAGGCTGTTGAACTGCGGGCCGGTGACGTTCCAGTGGAAGCTGTGGGTCTTGAGGTACAGCGAGTAGGTGTCGGCCAGCAGCCTGGACAACTGCTTGGCGATGGCTTCGCGGTCTTTGCGGGCAATACCGATGTTCGTGGCCATGGTGGCTTCCTCTTCGCGTCGTGGGATGGTGGCGACAGTAACGTCGCTGCGGATGACAGTGAAATGAATCCTTGCGATGCCCGCGATAGCCACAGGCTATCGGTTGAGCGAAACGCCTGCCGCTATCATGTGCGGTTCCATGAACGACCCCGGCCGCCCGCACCCCGCTTCCGAACCTTCCCTGCGCACGCTACGCGGGGCGCTGGATGGCGTGTGCAGCCGCGACTTCGGCCGTCTGCTGGGGCGCTGGCGCGCGCTGTCCAGGCGCCCCGACGCAAGGAAGCTTGCCGCGCTGGCTGCGGATATCGAGGCCTCCGCGGCGAAGCGCCGCAAGCGCATGGAGGCCAAGCCCGCGATTCGGCTCGACGAATCGCTGCCCATCACCGCGCGCGCCGACGAGATCGTCAAGCTGATCCGCGAGCACCAGGTGGTGGTGATCGCCGGCGAAACCGGCTCGGGCAAGACCACGCAATTGCCCAAGCTGTGCCTGGCCGCCGGCCGCGGCGAGGCGGGGCTGATCGGCTGCACCCAGCCGCGCCGGCTGGCCGCACGCTCGGTGGCGCGCCGCGTGGCGGAGGAACTCGGCACCCAGCTCGGCGACCAGGTGGGCTTCCAGGTGCGCTTCACCGACCAGGTGAGCGAGCGCACGCTGGTGAAGTTCATGACCGACGGCATCCTGCTCGCCGAGACGCAGGGCGATCCCTGGCTGTCGGCCTACGACACCCTGATCATCGACGAGGCGCACGAGCGCAGCCTCAACATCGACTTCCTGCTCGGCTATCTCAAGCGCCTCGCCGCGAAGCGCCCCGACCTCAAGATCATCGTCACCTCGGCCACCATCGACACCGCGCGTTTCGCGGAACACTTCGGCGGCGCGCCGGTGGTCTCGGTGGAAGGCCGCGCGTATCCGGTGGAGCTGCGCTGGCGGCCCGTCGACCAGCTCGGCGGCGAACGCGCACGCGGCGTGGGCCAGGGCAGCACCGAACACATCGCCGCCGTGCTCGACGAGATCGTGGCCGACCGCAGCCTGGGCGGCGGCCCCGGCGACGTGCTGGTGTTCCTGCCCGGCGAGCGCGAGATCCGCGACGCGCACCTGCTGCTGTCGCGCCGGCAATACCGCGAGACCGAGATCCTGCCGCTGTACGCGCGGCTCTCCGCCGCCGACCAGGACCGCGTCTTCAAGCCCGGTCCGAAACGCCGCGTGGTGCTGGCGACGAACGTGGCGGAAACCTCGCTCACCGTGCCGCGCATCCGCTACGTGGTCGACACCGGCCAGGCGCGCGTGAAGCGCTACAGCCAGCGCAGCCAGCTCGAACGCCTGCACGTGGAGCCGGTCTCGCAGGCCGCCGCCGACCAGCGCAAGGGCCGCTGCGGCCGCATCGGCCCCGGCATCTGCTACCGCCTGTACGACGAGGCGGATTTCGCCGCGCGCAGCGAATTCACCGACCCCGAACTGCTGCGCTCCTCGCTGGCCAACGTGACCCTGCGCATGCTGGCGCTGCAGCTGGGCGAGGTGGACGATTTCCCCTTCCTCGACGCGCCCGATCCGCGCGTGGTCGCCGACGGCTACCGCCGCCTCGCCGAGATCGGCGCGATCGACGCGGCGCGCACGCTCACCGCGATCGGCCGCACGCTGGCCCGGCTGCCGATCGACGTACAGCTGGCGCGCATGCTGGTGGAAGCGGAAAGACTCGGCGCGCTGCGCGAGCTGCTGACGGTGGTGTCCTTCCTCAGCATCCAGGACCCGCGCGAACGCCCCGCCGACGCGCGGCAGCAGGCCGACGCCGCGCACGCCGCGTTCGCCGACCCGAAATCCGATTTCCTCGGCGTGCTGAACCTGTGGCGCGATTACGGCAAGGCGCACGAGGAACTCACCCAGTCGAAACTGCGCGACTGGTGCTCGCGGCACTTCCTCAGCTTCATGCGCATGCGCGAATGGCGCGAACTGCACCGGCAGCTGCTGCTGGTGGTGCAGGAGTTGGGGTGGAAGCTCGACGCGCCTTCCCCCTCTCCCCTCCGGGGAGAGGGTCGGGGTGAGGGGCCGCGCTTGCGGGATAAAAA
>NZ_NJIC01000042.1:0-3477 GCF_013620825.1 Rhodanobacter sp. PCA2
ATTCCCGCAAGCCCCGCCCCCTCACCCTGCCCTCTCCCCAAAGGGGAGAGGGGAACAAGCGCCCCGCGTCTTCGACGCTGTGGCCATATGCCCTCTCCACGTACCCTCTCCGCATACCCACTCCGCGTGCCCGCTCCGGGTGCCTCGAAGGTGACAGCAAAAATCGCGCGCCTGGCTCCAGGTTCACCAGTCTGCGCACCGCGCCGCTTATACTTGCGCGAACCTGCCAGGGACGAGCGCCGCAGCGTGAATCCGCCACTGCCACTCCGCATCCATCCACATCCGACGCAACTCCGGGACGCGCGCTAGTGCCGCTCACGCTCACCCCCGAAATGATCCTGGTGCTCGGGCTGGTGGGCTTCACCATGCTGATGCTGGTGCTGGAGTGGATCCGCGCCGACATGGTGGCGCTGCTGGTGGTGGTGGTGATCGGCCTCACCGGCCTGATTCCCTCCGACCGCGTGTTCAACGGCTTCGCCGGCAACGCGGTGATCGCGATCATCGCGATCATGATCATGGGCGAGGGGCTGGACCGCGCCGGCGTGCTCAACCTCACCGCGCACATGGTGATGCGGATGGCCAAGGGCATGGAGTCGCGCCTCGGCGTGGTCATCAACCTGATGGCCAGCCTGTTCAGCGCGGTGATCCCCAGCCAGGCGCTGGCCGCGCTGATGATCCCGGTCTCCAGCCGCCTGTCCGCGCGCACCGGCGTGCCGCTGTCGCGGCTGCTGCTGCCGATGTCGTTCTGCATCCTCACCGCCACCAACACCACGCTGATCGCGAACTCGCCGCTGATCGTGCTGAACGACCTGATCGCCAGCGCGAACGCGAACCTGCTGCCGGGCGCGCACACGATCCCGAAGTTCGGCCTGTTCAGCGTCACCCCGGCCGGCCTCGCGCTGGCCGCGGTGGGCATCGCCTATTTCTATTTCTTCGGCCGCAAGCTGCTGCCCGGCCACGAGGACGAGCGCCTGAAGGTGACGCCCGGCCGCACCGAGAGCTACTTCGCCGACACCTACGGCATCGTGGGCGAGAGCGCCGAGCTCACCGTCACCGCCGAGAGCCCGCTGGTGGGCATGAGCATCGGCGAGGCCGAGCAACTGCACGACGCGCCGCTGATCCTCGCGATCAAGAGCGGCAACGAGGCGCGCATGGCGCCGCCGGCCGACCACGTGATCTGGGTGGGCTCGGTGCTGGGCGTGCTGGGGCCGCGCGAGCAGCTCAACCAGTTCGCGAACAACCAGCTGTGCCGGCTGTCCACCCGCATGCGCCAGCTGGGCGAGCTGTTCAATCCCACCCGCGCGGGCATTTCCGAGGTGGTGATCCCGCCGGTGTCGCGCTTCATCAAGCAGACCGTGGGCGAGCTGCGGCTGCGCAAGCGCTTCGGCATCTCGGTGCTGGCGGTGAACCGCGGCGACCAGGTGCTGCGCGACGACGTGCGCGCGGTGACGCTGCGCGCCGGCGACACCGTGGTGGTGCACAGCACCTGGCGCGACCTCTCGCTGGCGGCGGAAGACCGCGACCTGGTGGTGGTCACCGACATCCCGAAGGAAGAACAGCGCCCCGGCAAGATCTGGCAGGCGCTGGGCTTCTTCGTGCTGGCCAAGTGCCTGGCGCTGTTCACCAACCTCGACCTTTCGGTAGCGATGATGTGCGGCGCGATCGGCATGCTGCTCAGCGGCGTGCTGAACATGGACGAGGCGTACAAGGCGGTGAACTGGAAGACGATCTTCGTCACCGCGTGCCTGATTCCGCTGGGCTGGTCGATGGACGCCACCGGCACCGCCGCGTGGCTGGCGCAGTACGTGCTGCACTACCTGGGCCACGCCTCGCCGTGGGTGCTGCAGGCCACGCTGGCCGTGCTCACCCTGCTGTTCTCGCAGGTGATGTCGAACGTGGGCGCCACGGTGATGATGGTGCCGATCGCGATCAGCGTGGCAGTGGCCACCGGCGGCAATCCGTCCGCCTACGCGCTGATCGTGGCGGTGTCCTCGTCCAACACCTTCCTGCTCAGCTCCGGCCATCCCGCGCTGATGATGGTCACCGGCCCCGGCGGCTACAAGGGCAAGGACTTCCTGCGCGTCGGCGCCCCGCTGACCCTGATCATGCTGGTCGTCACCCTGGTGTCGATCAACCTGCTGTTCCGCTGAGCGCCCGGCCCGCGGCAAGACTCCGAAGCCGCACCCGTCACTCCTCCGGCCCCGCCACTGCGGCCGCGCGATCCAGCCGGCGCCGCAGCATGCGCAGGCGCTGCTGCAGCACGGCCGGCGGCATCGCCATCGCCATTGTCCGCATGCAGCGTTCGAGGTGCGCGGGGCGTTCACGCAACGCGTCGAGTGCGCGCCGCATGTCCTCGACCACCACGCTGCCGTAGGCTTGCGCCGCCTTGTCGATGGCGGGACGCAGGCGACGCGGCGGCAGATCCATCATCGCGAGGTCGATCGCGTCGCGCGAAAAGACGCTGTCGTCGCGCCAGCGATCGGCGTTCGCAAGCAGCTTGCTGGCGGCAAGGTCCGTGGTCGCGAGCGTGGCGATGCCGCATACGAGCTCGTTGCGGGCGGGTTCGTCCAGCGCAATCCGCGCCTCCCGGATGATTTCGAACTTGATCCGCACGCCGTCCACGAGCAGCGCCGTGCGGATGCCGTACTGGTCGGCGCGGATGTCGCGAGCCAGCGCGACGGATGCCGCGCCCGCGCGCAACAGCGCATCGATGTTCCTGGCGCCGGCCAACTGTTGCCGCAACTGGCGATAGCCATCGGGGTCGGAAACCAGAAAATCGATGCCCGCCGATTCGCGGAACTCGCGATGGCGCAGCGCGATGGCCGTGCCGCCGCCGAACCAGCACCCGAGTTCGCGCAGTCTTGCGCCGTCGAGCGCCGCCAGGACCAGTGCGATGCGGCGGTGGTGCGGTCGTTCAAACACGCAGTTCTTCCGCGCCGAACACCTGGCGCAGGGCATCGATCAGGGCACGCTCCTTCGGCTCCAGCAGTTCCGGCTGCAGGTGCCGCCAGTTGCGTTCGTACAACCCGAGCGCTTCACGCGGAGACACCACCCGGGTCGCATCGCCGACCTGCCAGGCAAGACGCGTGAGCTGCGGGTAGCCGTCCAGACGAACCTGCAGCGGCAGCCACGCCTCGAGAGGATGTTCCGCGGCTGGCCGTGCCGCGTCCGGGGTCTGCAGGCGCAGCTCCACGCCCAGCACTCGCGCAGCGGCGTGCAGGGAACCCTGGGCGACCGTGGCCTCGCCCTTTTCCAGCCGGTGCCATGTGACGCGGGAGATGCGCGCCGCATCCGCTGCCGCCGCCATGCTGATACCCAGCGCCTTGCGCCGCGCCCGCAGGGCCCGTCCCAGCGTGGCAGCTGCATCCGAGGCCTGGTCCGGACGGGGGTCATCGATGGGATGTGGCATGGGCGCGCTCCTTGAGTGTTTCTCACAATATACAAAATCAGTATTTCGTCAATTATGAGAAACAATTT
>NZ_NJIC01000042.1:3487-62878 GCF_013620825.1 Rhodanobacter sp. PCA2
AACAATTTATGTTGCTTATAAGTCAATCGCCGCCCAGCCCGGCGCCACCCGCGGCCGCGCCATCGCCGCGGCAGCCACAAGCCCGCAAACACCCGATCAAGCCCTCACGGGCAACACACCGGCCGCTCTTCGAGCCGGCGCTCAGCCGGTCAGCCACACCTCGCCGTCGCGCACGCTGACCGCCAGCGCGCGCAGGTGTTCGCCGCGGCAGGGGCCGGCCACGCAGATGCCGTCGTTGCGGTTGAAGCTGGCGCCGTGCACGGCACAGATCAGCAGTTCGTCCTTGAGCAGGAAGCGGCCGGGTGCGTAGTCCAGCCGGCGGCCGGCGTGCGGGCAGACATTGAGCCAGGCCCGCACCTCGCCACCGCGACGCTGGACGATCACGCTCTCGCCATCCAGTGCGCCCACGCCTTCGACCGCGGTGACGTCGCCGTCGGGAATCTCGTCCAGCCGGCACAACAGGGATTCGGGGGAAACGGTGTCCATCGGCACTTGTCCTGCGGGCCGGATGGCCTCATCGTTGCACGCGTAAGTCGTTGATTTTAGCACACGGATTTTTAACACATGCGCTTCCATCTGCCCTCTCCCCGTCGTTCCCGCCACCCGCTGGTGCGCGCCCTGTCGCTGTTGCTGGGCATTGCGATGCTGGGCGTGCTGCTGGTGTTCGGGCTGGCCGTGGCCGGCGTGCTGCTGGTCGGCGGCGCCCTGTTGCTGGCGTGGCGCCAGTGGAAGCAGCCGCGCGCGCCGATCGCTACTGCAGCCAGGCCGAACAAGCCGACCGACGTCCTGGAAGGCGAGTTCGTGGTGATCCGCCAGGGTCCGGTGGTACACCACTGACGCAAGATCCGGATGGCGTGCGTCGCCGCACCGGCACACCATGGCGTCGTGCCCTGCCGGACGACGCCATGAACGCCCAACCCGCCTCCATCGCCGAAACCCTCGAACGCGTGCGTGCCCGCATCGAGCACGCCGACGAAGCGCCCACGCTCGACGCGCTCGCGCAGTTCGCCGGACTGAGCCCCAGCCACCTGCAGCGCGCGTTCCGCCGCCGCTACGGCATGAGCCCGGCCGAATACCATCGCGCCCGCCGCTTCGGGCAACTCAAGGCGGCGCTGCGCGACGGCGCCGCAGTCGCCGATGCGGTGTACGAAGCCGGCTTCGGCTCCGGCAGCCGTGTCTACGAGAACAGCGACCGCCTGCTCGGCATGACGCCGGCCAGCTACCGCGCCGGTGGCGCGGGCGCCAGCATCCGCTACACCACCACCGCCACGCCGCTCGGCCGGCTGCTGGTGGCGGCCACGGCGCGCGGCATCTGCGCCGTGACCCTGGGCGCGAACGACGCCGAACTCGAGGCGCGGCTCGCCGCCGAATTTCCGCAGGCCGCGCGCGAACGCGTGGACGCTGGCCGCGAGGAGTGGCTGGATGCGGTGATCGCGCGCATCGCCAGCGAACTCGGCTGGAGCGATGCCGCCGCACCCGCGCTGCCGCCGCTGGATGTGGCCGCCACGGCCTTCCAGTGGCGCGTGTGGAACGCGCTCACCCGCATACCAGCCGGCGAGACGCGCAGCTACGGCGAACTGGCCGCCGCGATCGGCGCGCCCAAGGCTGCTCGCGCGGTGGGCAACGCCTGCGGCAACAACCGCCTTGCCCTGATCGTGCCCTGCCATCGCGTGATCCGCGAGGACGGCACGCCGGGCGGCTGGCGCTGGGGCGTGGAACGCAAGCGCACGCTGCTGGCGCAGGAACGGCGTCGCGCCACGCCGCCGGAAGCGCGCCGCAAGCAGGGCTGAGCGTTCGCCCCGGGCCTTGATTCCGCCTCAAGCCTGCCTTGCGCACGGCGCGCTACCGCACGGACCGCATCTCCTCCATCATGCATGCCGCCGCCGTCCCCACGGCGGCATGCCGTGCCCGACGAAGTGCCGGATGAGGCCATGCCCAGCCTGTAGACTGCGCCGCGCGCTGCACCCCTCTGCCGAGTTTCCGCAATGAACGATGCCACCGCCCTCACCGCCAACGGCGCGACGAACGCCGCCGCCGACCGATCCCGCTTGCTGGTGCCGCTGGGCCTGCTCGCGCTGTACGTGATCTGGGGCTCGACCTATCTCGGCATCCGCTTCGCGCTGGAAAGCTGGCCGCCGTTCCTGCTCGCCGGCGTGCGCTTCCTGATCGCCGGCTCGCTGCTGTTCGGCTGGCTGTGCCTGCGCGGCGTGGCGTCGCCCACCCTGCTGCAGTGGCGCAACGCGGCCTTCGTCGGCACGCTGCTGCTCGGCCTCGGCAACGGCCTGGTGTGCTTCGCCGAGGAACGCGTGAGCTCGGGCATCGCCGCCGTGGCGGTGGCCAGCATGCCGCTGTTCGCCGCGCTGTTCGGCAGCTGGTACGGGCACCGATCGAACCGGCGCGAGATGTTCGGCCTGCTGATCGGTTTCGCGGGCGTGATCGTGCTCAACTTCGGCAGCGACCTCTCCGGCTCGCGCATCGCCGCGCTGGCGCTGCTGACGGCCGCCGCCGCATGGGCGTTCGGCTCGGTGTGGAGCAAGCACCAGGACATGCCGGCCGGCCCGATGAACACCGCGGCACAGATGCTGTGCGGCAGCGCGGCGCTGCTGCTCATGGGCTTCGGCGGCGGCGAGCGCCTGCCGGCGCATCCTTCGCTGCACGCCAACCTCGCGCTGGCCTACCTGGTGGTGTTCGGCTCGCTGATCGGCTTCAGCGCCTACCTCTACGTGCTCAAGCATGCGCGTCCCGTGCTCGCCACCAGCTACGCCTACGTGAACCCGCCGGTGGCCGTGCTGTTCGGCATGCTGCTGGCCAACGAGCACATCGGGCCGCTCGAACTCGCCGGCATGGCGGTGATCCTGCTCGGCGTGGCGGCGATCACGCTGGCGCACCAGAAACGCGCCTAGGCGCCACGCCCCGACCATCGTCGGCTTGCCCCGCACG
This sequence comes from Rhodanobacter sp. PCA2, assembly GCF_013620825.1. Taxonomy (GTDB): domain Bacteria; phylum Pseudomonadota; class Gammaproteobacteria; order Xanthomonadales; family Rhodanobacteraceae; genus Rhodanobacter_A. Next base: position 6,428 of record NZ_NJIC01000042.1, read on the forward strand.
ACAACCGCGCGCCACCATGCCCGCGGCATCGCATGGGAGGAGCTCGGCCATGAACACGACGAACGAAGGCCTGATGGCGCGCATGGCGCTGCGCAGCGCGGCATGGTCGGAGCGCTGGTTTCCCGACGCCTGGGTGTTCGCGGCGCTGGGCGTGGCGATCGTGGCGGTGGCCGCGCTGGGCTTCGGCTCGACGCCCGTGGCCACCGTCAACGCGTTCGGCGACGGCTTCTGGAGCCTGATCCCCTTCACCATGCAGATGGCCTTCGTGGTGATCGGCGGCTACGTGGTGGCCACCGCGCCGGTGGTCGCGCGCTTCATCGATCTGCTGGCGCGGGTGCCGAAGAGCGGACGCGGCGCGATCTGCTACGTGGCGCTGGTGAGCATGCTGGCCTCGCTGCTGTCCTGGGGCTTCTCGCTGGTGTTCGGCGGCCTGCTGGTGCGCGCGCTGGCGCGGCGCGAGGAGCTGCGCATGGATTACCGCGCGGCCGGCGCGGCGGCCTACCTCGGCCTCGGCGCGGTGTGGGCGATGGGTCTCTCCTCGTCGGCGGCGCAGCTGCAGGCGAACCCGGCGAGCATGCCGCCCGGCCTGCTCGCGATCACCGGCGTGCTGCCGTTCACCAGCACGATCTTCCTGTGGCAGTCCTTCGTGCTCACCGCCTGCCTGATCGCGGCCTCGCTGGTGGTGTGCTGGCTCACCGCGCCGTCGGAGCGCAATGCGCGCACCGCGCGCGATTTCGGCGTGACCGAAGCCGCCGCCGTGCCCAAGTTGCCGCCGCGCACCCGTCCCGGCGAATGGCTGGAATACAGCCCGCTGCTGGCGGTGCTGATCGGCCTGCTGGGGCTGGGCTGGCTGGGCCACGAGTTCGCCACCAAGAACGCGGTGACCGCGATCGCGAACCTCAATACCTACAACTTCCTGTTCCTCACCGTGGGCCTGCTGCTGCACTGGCGCCCGCGCAGCTTCCTCGACGCGGTGGCGCGCGCGGTGCCGAGCACCGCCGGCGTGCTGATCCAGTTCCCGCTGTACGGCGGCATCGCGGCCCTGCTCACCCACGCGCAGGGCGCGGGCGGCGTGACGCTGGCGCACCGTCTGTCGCAGCTGTTCGTGCACGTGGCCAGCACCGACAGCTTCCCCGCGGTGATGGGCGCGTACTCCGCCATCCTCGGCTTCTTCGTGCCCTCGGGCGGCGGCAAGTGGCTGGTGGAGGCGCCCTACGTGATGCAGGCGGCGAACGACCTGCACGTGCATCTCGGCTGGGCGGTGCAGGTATACAACGCCGCCGAGGCGCTGCCGAACCTGATCAACCCGTTCTGGATGCTGCCCCTGCTCGGCGTGCTCGGCCTCAAGGCGCGCGACGTGGTGGGCTACACCTTCATGCAGTTGCTGGTGCACGTGCCGCTGGTGCTTGGGCTGCTGTGGCTGCTGGGGCTGACGCTTACGTATGTGCCGCCCGTGATGCCTTGAAGGGGCGGGAGCAGCCCGTTTGCTGTCTGGCCGCCGTTCCACTCTTGCTCGCCGTCATTCCTGCGGAAGCAGGAATCCAGTGACTTTCCCCAAAGAGCCGAAGGCGCTGGATCCCGGCTTTCGCCGGGATGACGCTTCATGGGCGCAGCGCCTAGAGGCGTCAGACTGACTTCGGCATGCCTCTCAGCCCGGCTCCTCTCACCACGGGAGAGGAGCCTCGCATGCTCATAGCTCGCGCAGCGCCGTGGTCACCGGCAACCGCGCAGCACGCACGGCGGGAAATAGCCCTCCGACGAAGCCGATCGCCAGCGCCCACTTCAAACCCGTCCAGATCAGGTTGGGGCCGACCTTGAACTGGAACATCACGTCGGTGAAGCCGTTGAGCGTGGAGGCGGAGTAACCGTCGAACACTAGCCACACCAGCAGCGCGCCGAGCAGGCCGCCGGCGAGGGCGAGCAGCATGGTTTCCAGCATCACCGACACCACCACCGGCACGCCGCGGAAACCGATGGCGCGCAGGGTGGCGATTTCGCGGGCGCGCGAGGCCACGGCGGCGAACATGCAGTTGAGCGCGCCGAACACCGCGCCGATGGCCATGATCAGGCCCACGACGATGCCCACCACGCGGATCGTCCTGGCGAGGGATTCGGACTGGCGCGCGAAGAAGGCGCGCGTGGTGTCGGCTTCCACCTTCAGCTTGGGATCGGCCGCCAGCGCCGCCTTGAACGGCTCGAACGCCGCCGCGCCGGTGAGTTTCACCAGCACGGATTCCGCACTGTTGCCGCGACGGTAGACCGCGGCCACTTCCTGGCGGTCGGCCCACAGCTCGGAATCGTAGGCGTCGCCGCTGGCGAACACGCCGACCACCTTCCAGCTCTGCCGGCCCAGCTTCACTTCGTCGCCGACGTCGAGGCCGGCGAACTCGTGGTGCGCGCCCTGGCCCACCACCAGCTCGTCGAGGCCGGGCTCGAACATGCGGCCCGCGACGATCTTCAGCGTCGGCCGCAAGGCCCAGGCCGCGCCGTCCACGCCGCGCAGCTGCGCATTGGCATCGTCGGTGGAACCCTTCTTGTGCAGGGTGGCGGTCACCACCAGCTCGGCCGAGGCCAGCGGCTTGCCGTCGCTGCCGCGGGCGATGCCGGGCGCCTGTTCGACGGCGACGATGTCGTCGCGCGTCAGCACCGACTGCGCCTCGGACACCGAGCCGCCGCGCAGCACGATCGCGGTGTCGTCGCGGCCGCCGCTCTGCAGCGTGGCCTGGAAGCCCTGCCCCATCGCCAGCAGCGCCACCAGCACGCCGACCACGCCGGCGATGCCGACCACGATCACCGAGGACGAACCCAGCCGTTGCCGCAACGTGCCGACGCCCACCGCCGTCACCGAACCCGCCTGGCGGCCGCTGCGCGTGAGCGCCATCCACAACGCCAGCACGACGGCGAGCGCCGCGACGCCGAACCACGGCAACGCCGTCCACGCCATCAGCGCCACCACGACGAGCAGCAGCAGGCCGAGATTGATCAGGAATTTCTTCATGGCTGCTTCCTCACCGCCCGCTCAGGGCATCGACGATGTTCAGGCGCATCGCGCGCCACGCAGGCGGCAGGCCCACCACCAGGCCGATCAGCACCATCAGCAGCACGCCGGCCGACCAGGTGCTGCCGGATACCGCATGCACCGGCACCATGCCGCCGCTGGCGGCGCCGATGTGGGGCACGATGAACGACACCAGCGCCAGCCCGATCACGCCGCCGAGCAGCAGCATCAGCACGCCCTCGGTCAGCACCATCGCCAGCACGCTGCGGCTGGAGAAGCCGATCGTCTTGAGCACCGCCAGCTCCGACGTGCGCTCGCGCACCGCCTGCATCATGGTGTTGCCGGTCAGCAGCAGCAGGGTGAAGAACACCGCGCCCATGATCGCGCTGACGATCAGGCCGATGTTCACCAGCTGCTTGATGAAGGAAGCCTGGAACGCCTGCTCGGTCTGCGCGCGCGTCTCGTGGTCGGAATTCGCCGAGATCGCGTCGATCGTCTTCGCCACCGCATCGGCCCGCGCCGGGTCGGCCACCTTCACCACGTACCAGTGCACGGTGCCGGAACCGAAGGCGTTGTTCTCGTCGAAATACTTCCAGTGGAACATCAGCATCTGCTCGCGCCCGGCGTCGCTCGGAGTCTTCCCGTGGAAGATGCCCACGATGTCGAACGTCCAGGTGCTGTTGCCGCTGGCCTTGGACGGGAAGATCGTCGACTGCAGCGGGATCTTGTCGCCGATCTTCCAGCCGAAGCGCTTCGCCAGCGCCGCGCCGACCACGGCGCCGGTGCGCGTCTTGTCCCAGCTGGCGCGCTGGTCGGCGGGCAGGCTCATTTCCGGATAGAGGTCGAAGTAGTTCGGGCTCACCGCGAAGCTGATGACCTGGTTGCGCGGGTCCTGGTAGACGCCGCCGAACCAGTTCGCCGTGGCCACCGCCGACACGCCCGGCACCGCGGCGATGCGCGCGCCCAGGCTTTCGGGCAGGGCCTGCTGCATCGACATCTTCGAGTTCACGATCAGCCGGCCCGCGCCCGCCACGCTGTCGCCCGCGTTGAAGGCCTGGCGCACGGAGTCGAGCAGGCCGAACAGCACGAACGCGGCCATGATCGACACCAGGGTGAGGAAGGTGCGCGACTTGCGCCGGAACAGCGCCGCCCAGATCAGATGGAAGTATTTCATGGGGTTGCCTCCAGCGTTTTTCCTTCTCCCCGCTGGGGAGAAGGTGGCCCGAAGGGTCGTATGAGGGGCTGGCGTTTGCGATGGCATGGCCCGCGGTGCGCTTTCATCGAGCCCTTCCGCAAGCCTTTCCCCTCACCCCAACCCTCTCCCCGCAGGGGAGAAGAAGCTGCATCCAACGCGTTCACGCCGTCACCTGTTCGACGAGGGTGCCCTTGTCCAGGTGCAGGGTGTGGTTGGCGTACTCGGCGGCCTTGGGATCGTGGGTGACCATCACGATGGTCTTGCCGTGCTCGCGATTCAGCGTGCGCAGCAGGCCGAGCACGTCCTCGGCGCTCTGGCGGTCGAGGTCGCCGGTGGGCTCGTCGCAGACCAGCAGGGTGGGATCGGAGACGATCGCGCGGGCGATCGCCACGCGCTGCTGCTGGCCGCCGGAGAGCTCGCTGGGCTTGTGCGAGGCGCGGTCGGCCAGGCCCACCAGTTGCAGCGCGATGCCCGCGTTCTTCCGGCGCTGCGCGCCCGAGAGCTTGGTGAGCAGCAGCGGCAGCTCCACGTTCTTCTGCGCGCTCAGCATCGGCATCAGGTTGTAGAACTGGAACACGAAGCCGACGTTGGCCGCGCGCCACTTCGCCAGCGCGCCGCCGCCGAGCTGGTCGATGCGCGAGCCGGCCACGCCGATGCTGCCGGCAGTGGGCGAGTCGAGCCCGCCGATCAGGTTGAGCAGGGTGGTCTTGCCCGAGCCGGACGGCCCCATCAGCGCGAGGAAGTCGCCCTCGGCGATGTCGAGGTTGATGTGGTGCAGCACCTCGACCTTCTGCTTGCCGCGCTGGTAGACCTTGGAAAGGTCGCGGATCTGGATCAGTGTGTCCATGGCGTTGCTCCGATGGATGTTGGCCGGATGGATGGCGGTGCGCGCCTGCCGGTGCGGGCGCGGCGATCAGGGAGAGCTTTTTTCCGTCTGGACGTCGGCGCCGTCGCGCAGCTCGGCCGGCGGCGACAGCACCAGCACGTCGCCCGGCTGCAGCGCGTCCGGTACCAGCTTCAGCTCGCCGTAGTTCAGTGCCGCCGGTTTCACCGCGCGCAGTTGCGCCTTGCCGGCGGCGACCACGAACACCACGCTGCGGCCGTCGCGCTGCACGATCGCCTTCGCCGGCACCAGCACGCCTTTCGGCGCCTGCGCCACGTTCGCCGGCTTCTGTTCGAGAAAGGACACCCGCACGCCCATGTTCGGCACGATGCGCGCGTCCTTCTGCTCCAGCGCCACGCGCACCTTCACCGTGGCCTTGCCGCGGTCGGCAGCGGGCACGATGGCGATCACGTGGGCGGGAATCTTCCAGTCCGGGTAGGCGTCGAGCACCGCCTCGGCGGGCATGTCCGGCTTCACGCGGCCGATGTAGGCCTCGTTGACGTCCACGTCGACTTCCAGCGAATCCATGTCGACGATGGTGCCGATGCCGGTGCGGGTGAAGCCGCCGCCGGCGGAGAACGGCGAGACGATCTCGCCCACCTGCGCGTCCTTGGTGGTGATGACGCCGTCGAACGGCGCGCGCACCACGCAGTAGTCGAAGTTGACCTGTGCCTGCATCACCTGCGCGTCCGCCGAACCCGCCGTCTTCATCTGCGCGGCGAGCTGGGCGCGCGTGCCTTCGGCCAGCGTGCGTGCCTGCTCGGCCGCCTGCTTCGGCACCAGTCCCTGCGCGGCCAGCGATTGCTGGCGCGCGGCGTCGCGATCGTTCTGCGCCAGTTGCGCCTTGTATTGCGCCACCAGCGCATGCGCGGCGGCAGCCTGCGCCCTCGCTGCCTCCAGCCCGGCCCGGTACGCGCTGTCGTCCAGCCGGGCCAGCACCTGGCCCTTCTTCACGTGATCGCCTTCCTCGATCAGCACGGCGGTGAGCGTGCCGGTGATCTGCGCCGACACCGTGGCCTGCCGCCGCGCGGTGACGTAGCCGGTGGCCTGCAGCACCGCGCCGGCGCCGCTGTCGCTGGCCGGCGACACCGCGATGGCGGTCTGCACGGCGATGGCGCGATGCCCCAGCATCCACCACGCACCGCCGCCCAGCAACGCCAGCAAGAGCACCAGCGCAAGCACGATCCACGGCCAGCGCGGCATGCGCCCGTCGTGCGCCTCGCGCTGGTGGCGCTCGATGCGCAGCTCCTTCAGCAGCTCGCTGTTGCTCACCGCATTCCCCTTCATCGCTTGATGCCGGATACGGTAGGTTCGCCGCGACACGCCCGACATGGGCAGGCATCAGGCATCGCGCGTGACAGCTGTCATCCACCCCCCGCGAGGCGTTACGCTGGGCGGCATGGACTACGCCATCGCCCCGCCCGCCGTACCCAGCCTGCCGATCCTCGGTTCGGATCGGCGCTTCCCGATCCGCCGCGTGTTCTGCATCGGCCGCAACTACGCCGACCACGTGAAGGAAATGGGCGCCACGGTGGAACCCGGCCGGCCGATGTTCTTCTGCAAGCCGGCCGACGCGGTGGTGGCGGATGGCGCCGACGTGCCCTACCCGTCCATCACGCAGGATCTGCACCACGAGGTGGAAATGGTGCTGGCGCTGGGCGCCGGCGGCCGCGACGTGCCGGTGGAACGTGCCGCCGCGCTGGTGTGGGGCGTGGGCGTGGGGCTGGACCTCACGCGCCGCGACCTGCAGGCGCAGGCCAAGGCCAAGGGCCAGCCCTGGGACGTGGCCAAGGCGTTCGACCACAGCGCGCCGGTATCGGCGCTGCGCCCGCTGGCCGGCGCCCTGCCCGGCCCGGACACCGAGCTGCGGCTGAGCGTGAACGGCACGCTGCGCCAGCACGCACGGCTCAGCGAGATGCTGCACGACGTGCCGCACATCCTCGCCGCGCTTTCCACCCTGTTCGAGCTGAAACCCGGCGACCTGGTATTCACCGGCACGCCCGCCGGCGTGGCCGCGCTCGCGCGCGGCGACCGCTTCCACGCCGAGCTGGCCGGCTACGCCGAACTCGACGGCCGCATCGCCTGAGCCAGCGCAAGATCCTGCCGCCGCCGTTTACCCCGCCCTTGCAGCTGTTGCGCTAGAGTCTCCCGGCCATTCGGCGCACCACCCAGGGAGAACACAGCAATGAGCATGCTGCAGGAATTCAAGGCGTTTGCCATGCGCGGCAACGTGATGGACATGGCGGTCGGTATCGTGATCGGCGGTGCGTTCGGCAAGATCGTCAGTTCCCTGGTCAGCGACGTGATCATGCCGCCGATCGGCGCGCTCACCGGCGGCGTCGATTTCTCGGCGATGAAGTGGGTGCTCAAAGCCGCCGACGACAGCGACCCCAAGCACAAGATCGCCGAAGTGGCGATCAACTACGGCAGCTTCATCAATACCATCATCACCTTCCTCATCGTCGCATTCGCGATCTTCATGGTGATCAAGCTGATGAACCGGCTGCAGCAGAAGAAGGAAGAGGCGCCTGCCGCGCCGCCGGCCGACGTGGCCCTGCTCACCGAAATCCGCGACCTGCTCAAGAACAAGCAGTGATCCGCGCCCGCGGGGGCGGCTACGCGCCGCCTCCGCGCACCACGCGCCGTGACTTCCGGCCCAAGCGGCAGGAACGCGCGGCGCGATAATCGCGGTTCCTTCGCACGGAGTCGCACATGCGCCGCCCCGCCCTCACCCTACTCGCCGCCAGCCTGCTGCTCGCCGGCGGCCTCGCCAGCGCCGCCGATACCGTTGTTCCCGCCGCCGCCGTGAAGACGGCCGAGCAACTGCGCGACAAGGCGCTGCACGACGACACCGCCTGGCAGGTGGTGAAATCGCTGACCACCGAGGTCGGCCCGCGCATGGCCGGCAGCCCGGCCGACCAGCGCGCCCGCGACTGGGCGGTGGCGAAGTTCAAGGCGCTGGGTTTCGACAAGGTCTACACCGAGCCGGTGAGCTATCCGCTGTGGGAGCGCCGCCACGAGAGCGGCGCCATCGTGGCGCCGTTCCCGCAATCGCTGGTGCTCACCGCGCTGGGCTATTCGCCGGGCACGCCCAAGGGCGGCCTCACCGCGCAGGTGGTCAGCTTCGACAGCCTCGCCGCGCTGAAGGCGGCCGACCCAGCCACGATCAAGGGCAGGATCGTCTACGTCGGTCCCCGCATGCAGCGCAAGAAGGACGGCGCCGACTACGCCATCGGCTCCGGCGCGCGCGTGGCCGGCCCGGTGATCGCCGCGGAGAAAGGCGCGGTGGGTTACCTGCTGCGCTCGGCCGGCACCGACGCGCACCAGCGCATCGCCCACACCGGCGTCACCGGCTTCCGCGACGCGGCCAAGGCGATTCCCGCCGCGGCGCTATCCAACCCCGACGCCGACCAGCTCGAACGCGTGCTGGCCTACGGCAAGCCGGTGACGGTAAAGCTCGACCTCGATTGCGGCATCGTGGGCGAATACACCGGCGCGAACGTGATCGGCGAGATCACCGGCCGCAAGCATCCCGACCAGTTCGTCGCCATCGGCGGCCACCTGGATTCCTGGGACCCCGGCACCGGCGCGATCGACGACGGCGCCGGCGTGGCGATCGCGATGGCCGCCGCCAAGCTGATCCACGACCTGCCGCAGCGCCCCGACCGCAGCATCCGCGTGATCGCCTTCGCCAACGAGGAAATGGGCCTGTGGGGCGGCCGCGCGTATGCGGAGAAGCACGCGAACGAAGTAGCGAAGTTCCAGCTCGGCACCGAGTCCGACCTCGGCGCCGACAAGGTGTACCGGATGAGCGCCAGCGTGAAGCCGCAGGCGCGGCATGCCATCGAGCAGATCGCCGGCGTGCTGAAGCCGCTGGGCGTGGCCTATGACGCACGGCGCCCGGGTGGCGGCGGTTCCGACCTGTCGCAGATGCACGCCAGGGGCATGGCCGCGCTCACCCTCGACCAGGACGCCACGCGCTATTTCGACTGGCACCACACGCCGAACGACACGCTGGACAAGATCGACCCGGACCAGCTCGCGCAGAACGTGGCGGTGTACGCGGCGTTCTCGTACATGGCGGCCCAGGCCGATGGCGACTTCGGCTCCGCGCCCGGCGCATTCGCGGGCGACGGCGCCGAGGACTGACCGTCCCGGACCCGCATGACGAACGAAGCAGGCGGCCCGCGGGCCGCCTGCTTCGTCATGGCGCCGGAAGGCTCTCCACGTTCGTCTTGCGCTTGCGCCCGAAGCGCTGCTGCAACCTGTCCATGTACAGGTAGATCACCGGCGTGAGGTACAGCGTGAGCACCTGCGACACCACCAGGCCGCCCACCACGGCGAGGCCCAGCGGGCGGCGCGAGGAGGCGCCGGCGCCCATGCCCAGCGCGATCGGCAAGGTGCCGGCGAACGCAGCCATCGTGGTCATCATGATCGGGCGGAAGCGCACGTGGCAGGCCTCGACGATGGCCGCGGCCGGCGCCATGCCTTCCACGCGCTGCCGTTCCAGCGCGAAGTCGATCAGCATGATCGCGTTCTTCTTCACGATGCCGATCAGCATCACGATGCCGACGAAGGAGAACAGGTCCAGCGGCGCGTTGAACAGCATCAGCGTGAGCAGCGCGCCCACGCCCGCCGCGGGCAGGCCGGAAAGAATTGTCAGCGGGTGGATGAAGCTCTCGTACAGGATGCCGAGCACCAGGTAGATCACGAACAGCGCCAGCGCGAGCAGCAGGCCCATACCCTGCATCGACTGCTGGAACGCCTGCGCCGTGCCCTGCACGCTGCCGGTGATGGAGGCGGGCAAATCGAGCTGGCGCATCGCGCCGTCGATCTCGCTCACCGCCTGGCTGAGGCTCACGCCGGGCGCGAGGTTGAACGACACGGTCACCGCGGGCAGCTCGCCCTGGTGGTTCACGGTGAGCGCCTGCGCCTTGCGCGTGAACGTGGCGACCGCGTTCAGCGGCACCAGCGTGCCGGTGTTCGAGGTGACGTAGAGCTGCGACAGCACGTCCGGATCGTTCTGCAGCTGGTACGGCACCTGCAGGATCACCCAGTATTGCGTGGCGGCGCCGTAGATCGTGGAGACCTGGCCCGCGCCGAACGCGGTGCCCAGCGCGGTCTGCACCTGGCGCATGGTCAGGCCCAGCGGCGCCAGCTTCTCGCGGTCCACCTGCACGCTGATGGCCGGGCCGTTGAGGTCGAGGTCGCTGGTGACGTCCTGGAAACCGGGCAGCCTGGCGAACGCGGTCAGCACCTTGCCCGACTCCGCGTACAGCGCGTTGAGGTCGGTGGACTGCAAGGTGTACTGGTACTGCGCCTTGGACGCGCGGCCGCCCACCTGGATCGCCGGCGGGTTCTGGATGTAGGCGCGGATGCCCGGCACCTGGGCGAATTTTGCACGCAGCTCCTGGATGATCTCGTCCGGGGTCAGCTCGCGCTCGTTCGCGGGCTTGAGCCGCATGAAGATCGAGCCGTTGTTCGTGGTGGTGCGCGAGCCGCCGGAGCCCACCGACGACATGTAGGCGGCGATGTTCGGGTCCTCGCCCACGATCGCCGCGAGCTGCTGCTGGCGGATGCTCATGCCGGCGATGGAGATGTCGTCCGGACCCTCGGTGTTGACCATCAGCTGGCCGGTGTCGCCCGCGGGGATGAAGTCCTTGTTCACCACCACGAACAGCAGCGCGGTGGCGAGGAGGCTGGCGAAGAACACGCCCAGCACCGTGCGCGGATGCGCCACCGCCCAGCCCAGCGAACGGTTGTAGCCGTCGCGCACGCGGTTGAAGCCGCGGTCGAAGGCCAGCGCCACGCGCGACTTCCTTTCGTGCTCGGCGTGCTTCACGAAGCGGCTGCACAGCATGGGCGTGAGCGTGATCGAGACGAAGCCGGAGATCAGGATCGCGGTGGAGATCACCACCGCGAACTCGTGGAACAGCCGGCCCACGATGCCGCCCATGAACATCACCGGCAGGAACACCGCCACCAGCGACAGCGTCATCGAGAAGATGGTGAAGCCGATCTCGCCGGCGCCGAGCAGCGAGGCCTCGTACGGGTCCATGCCGGCCTCGACGTGACGCACGATGTTCTCCAGCATCACGATCGCGTCGTCCACCACGAAGCCCACCACCAGGGTGAGCGCCAGCAGCGAGAGGTTGTCCAGGCTGTAGCCCAGCGCGTACATCACGCCGAAGGTGCCGATCACCGACACCGGCAGCGCCAGCGCGGGGATCAGCGTGGCCGAGGCGTTGCCGAGGAACAGGTAGATCACCAGCACCACCAGCACGCCGGCCAGCAGCAGGGTGAACTGCACGTCGTCCACCGAGGCGCGGATGGAATCGGAGCGGTCGTACAGCGTCTGCAGCCGGATCGACGGCGGCAGCGTGGCCTCGAACTGCGGCAGCACCGCGCGGATGCGGTCGATCGTGGCCACGGTGTTGGAGCCGGGCTGGCGGTCGATCGCCAGCACCACCGCGCGCTTGCCGTTGAACCAGCTCGCCACCTGGTCGTTCTGCACGCCATCCTCGGCCTGGCCAAGCTGCGACAGGCGCACCGGCGCGCCGTTGCGGTACGCCACGACGATATTGTTGTAAGGCGCGGCCTGCTTGAGCTGGCCGTCCGAGTTCACCTGCAGCAGCTGGCGGCTGCCGTTGAGCGAACCGGTGGCGAGGTTGACGTTGGCGTTCGCGATCGCCTGCTGCACGGTGTCGATGCCGACGCCGTTCGCGGCCAGCTTGCCGGGGTCGACCTTGATGCGCACCGCGTACTTCTGCGAGCCGAACACGCTCACCTGCGCCACGCCGCTGATCATCGACAGCTGCTGCGCCAGCTGCGTCTCGCCGTACTCGTCCACGGTGGACAGCGGCAGCGTGTCGGAGCCGAGCGTGAGGTAGAGGATCGCCTTGTCCGCCGGGTTCACCTTGCGGAAGGTGGGCGGCGTGGGCATGGTGGTGGGCAGCTGCCGCTGCGCCGCGGAGATCGCCGCCTGCACGTCCTGCGCGGCGCCGTCGATCTCGCGGCTGAGGTCGAAGGTCAGCGTGATCGAGGTCGAGCCCAGCGCGCTGGTCGAGGTCATCTGGCTGATGCCGGCGATGGTGGAGAACTGGTTCTCCAGCGGCGTCGCCACCGCGGTGGCCATGGTCTCCGGCGAGGCGCCCGGCAGGCTCGCGCTCACCGAGATGGTGGGGAAGTCCACGTTCGGCAGCTCGTTCACCGGCAGCTTCGGGTACGCCGCCACGCCGAACACGATCAGCGCGATCATCAGCAGCGCCGTCATCACCGGCCGGCGTATGCAGAGTGCGGGGAGGTTCAAGGGGTCCGCCCTCCGTGCAGGCGACCCGTCTTCCACGTGCCACGCGCCAAGTCACGCAGACCTGCATCGCGCGTCGTCTCCCTCTCCCCTCCGGGGAGAGGGCCGGGGTGAGGGGCCGGTCTTGCCTCGCCGCCGCTCATCCGTTCACCACCCGCACGTGCGTGCCGTTGGTCAGCAGCATCTGGCCGTCGGTGACCACCTGCTCGCCGCCCTCCAGGCCTTTCTCGATCACCAGCCGGCCGCCGCTGCCGGGCCCGGCCGTCACCATGCGCTGCTGCACGCTGCCGTCGGCGCCCACCACGAACACGAAGCTGCCGTTCGGCGAGTTCTGCAACGCCTCGACCGGCACCGTCACCACGTCGACGAGCCGCGTGGTGGGCAGGCGCACCTGCACGAACTGGCCCGGGGTGAGCCGGTCGTCCGCGTTCGGGTAGGCCGCCTTGAGCTGGATCGTGCCGGTGCTGGCGTCCACCGCGTTGTTGATGAAGTCCAGCGCGGCCTCCAGCAGCGGCCCCTTCACGCCGGGGATGCCGACCTCCACCGTGACCTTGCCGTGCGCGAACGCCTCCTTCACGCCGGCCAGCGCGGTCTCGGGCACGGAGAACGTGATGTGGATCGGCCGCACCTGGTTCAGCACCACCAGGTTGGTGCTGTTCGCGCTGGCCTGCGCGCCGGGGTAGACCAGCGGCGCGCCGGCGATGCTGTCCACCGGCGCCACGATGCGCGCGTAGCCGAGCTGGGTGCGGGCCATCTCCACCGCCGCCTGGTCCGCCTTCACCGTGGCGGCGTACACGCCCACGTTCGCCTTGTAGCTGTCGTACTCCGTCTGCGAGACGTAGCCCTTGGCCAGCATCGGCGTGTAGCGGCGCAGCACCTGTTCGGCGTTCGCCAGCTGGGCCTGGTCCCTGGCGAGGTTGCCGCGCGCCTGGTCGAGTTGCGCCTGCAACAGGCTGGGATCGATCTGCGCGATCGCCTGCCCCGCCTTCACGCGGCCGCCCGGGGTGAACGCCAGCGACTGCAACTGGCCGCTGACGCGCGACTGCACGGTCACGGTGGAGTACGCCTCGACGCTGCCGATCGCCTGCAGCGAGAGATCCAGGTTGCCGCGCTGCGCCAGCGCGGTCTTCACCGGCACCGCCTTCGCCGTGGCCGGCTTGCCGGGCGCCGGCTTGCCGCGACCGGTCCACCAGTGCGCCGCCAGTACCACCAGTACCACCGCGACCAGCAGCGCAGCGAGCTTCTTCCAGGACATGCGCTGAGGCATGGAAACTCCAGTATCGAATCGAACCTTCCGGCCGGGAGCGGACCACACCCATGTGACACCTGAGCACGGGAGGGATCAAGGCAGGGTCAAACGCACGCCTGCATGGATGCGTTGACTGTCGCGGCAGGGAAATGCACGCCGATGCCGCGGCGCCCCTGCGCCGCCCGGGGCCGGAACGGGGCGCCCGGACCCTTTATTCTGCGCGCGGCACCGCCGCGTCGCAGCCGTCCAGCGCCTGCAGGTTCTCCTTGATCCGGCCAATCACTGCCAGCGCCTGCTTCAGCTCCTCGTAGGCGATGCCCGCGGTGACTTCCCGGCGCAGATCGCGCGCGATCTGCTCCATGTCGTCCACCACGTCGTGCGCCTGCGCCGTGACGTAAAGGCGCCACGCGCGACGGTCGCGCGGGTCGGGACGGCGCTCCACGAAGCCCGCGGCCTGCAGGCGGTCGATCACCCGGCCCACCGCGATCGGTTCCATCTCCAGCGCCTCGGCCAGCTCGGTCTGGCGCATGCCTTCGCGGTGGTACAGCATCTTGGTGGCGCGCCATTGCGCGCGGGTGAGGCCGAACTTCACCGCGCGGCGATCGAAGTGCTTGCGGAACAGCAAGGTCACGTCGTTCAGCAGGTAGCCGAAGGAAAGGTCTTCCGTTTTCGCCATGGTGATTGCAACCTCGCCGTCACATGCCCCAAGCATAAGCCGAAGCACCCGCCGCCATGCTGATCTCCGTCATTACCGCCGACATCACCACGCTCGCCGTGGACGCCATCGTGAACGCAGCGAACGAGACCTTGCTGGGCGGCGGCGGGGTGGACGGCGCCATCCATCGTGCCGCCGGGCCGGCCCTGCTCGCCGCCTGCCGCAGGCTGCCGGAAGTGTCGCCCGGCGTGCGCTGCCCCACCGGCGAGGCACGCATCACGCCCGGCTTCGCGCTGCCGGCGGCCCGGGTGATCCATACCGTGGGGCCGGTGTGGCGCGGCGGCGGCCACGGCGAGCCGGCGCTGCTGGGGAACTGCCACCGCAACGTGCTGCTCCTGGCGCGCGAACACGGCCTGCGCCGCATCGCCTTCCCCGCGATCAGTTGCGGCGTCTACGGCTACCCGGCGCCGCTGGCCGCCGAGGTGGCGCTGCGCACCTTGCACGAGTCGCTGGCCAGCGACCCGGCGCTCGAGCTCACGCTGTGCTGCTACAGCGAGCCGATGCGCGCAGTGTTCCAGGACGCGCTCACTTCACTTTGAACGGATACAGCGGCGGCAGGGCGTCGTCATCTGCCTTGTCCGCTGCGCGCCATGCGAAGCCGCGCTTGAACGCCGCGGCCAGCTCGTCGCCCGACGCCACGGTGGCCGCGGCATCGCCATAGCAGCGGCGCTGCAGGCCGGCGATCGCCTGCCGCTGCGCTTCATCCGCCAGCGCCGCGGCCAGGGCGCCCGGATGCTGGATCGCCGGGCGCTCGGCCTGGGCCCAGGCCAGCAGGCTGCGCAACTGCGCCGGCGCATCGCTGCCCCGCGCGGCGGCGAGGAAGGCCTGGCGCAGTTGGCGCGCGGTGTCGCCCGTTGCGCCGCCTGCTCCTGCCGCCGCACCGACGCCTCGCACGGTGCGCCTGCGCCACAGCCACCACGCCAGCATGCTGAGCAGCCACAGCAGCAGGCTGGCCAGGGCGATCCAGCGCCATGGCGTGCCATGTGCCTGCACGCCGGCAGGCGCCGCCGCGACCGCGGGCGCCGAAGCCGCCACGGCCGGCGACGACGACACAGCGGGCGCCGCGGCCTGCGGTGGCGTGGCCGCCGCACCGGCGGCCGGCAGCACGGTGATGCTGTGCGCGGGAATCTCGGCCGTGCGCGGCTGGCCGCTGGTCACGTCGAACCAGCGCAGCGTGGTGGCCGGCACGGTGAGCGTGCCGGCCTGCTCGGGCACCACCGCGAAGGCGCGCTGGCGGGTGCCGACCAGCCACGGGCCGTCGTTCGCGGTGGACGTGAACGGCTGGTCCGGGTACACGGTGGCGCCCTGCAACGCGGGCAGGCTCAGCGCGGGCAGCGTGTCGACCGGCAGGCCGGTGGCGCCGAGCTTCATGGTCAGGTTGATCGGCTGGCCCACGCGCACCGGCGTGTTTGCATCGGGCCAGCCCTCCAGAGTGAGCGTGAGCGCGCGCGCCGGCAGCCACGCCGCCTTGCCCCAGTCTGCCGGCGGCGCCTGGATCTGCGCGGTGAGCGGCGGCGAGCTGGCCGACACCGGCGCGCCGGCGCCGAAGAAACTGTCCGGATCGCCGGGATCCAGCGCCTGGCCCTGGAAACCCACGGCGGGAATCGCCAGCGTGCCGGCATGCTGCGGCACCAGCGCGTAGCGCCGCTCGATCACGTGGTAGTCGCGGCCGCCGCGCTCGGCGTCGTAGCGCAGGTCGCCGCCCACCTGGCTGAGCTGCACGCCGTCGATCTGCGGCGCGTCCAGCGCGCCGCTGGTGATGTTGCCGCTGTAATAGAGCCGCAGCACGTAGCTGAGCTGCTGGCCCACCCACGCCTGCTGCGGCGCGACCTGGGCTTCCATGAACACGCTGCGGTGCATGGCGGCCGCGGCGGCCGGATTCGACGGGGCGACCTGCAGTTGCAGCGGCGCGGTCCGTGCCCCCGCCACCGTCAGCGCCGGAATCGTGAGCATGCCCGCATGCCTGGGCTGCAGCACCACGCCGACCACCAGTTCCGAACTGCTCCTGCCGTTGACGATGCTGAGGCTGCTGCTTTGCGAGCGGCCGAGTATGTCGAAGTCCTGCAGCAGCGGCGTCAGGTCCGGCATCGCCACGCTGCCGCTGCCGCCGGTGACGTGCAGGTTCAAGGTCACCGTCTCGCCCATCTGCACCGTGCCGCGGTCCAGCGTGGCCCGCACGTCGGCGGCATGCGCCAGCAGCGGCAGCGCCAGGAAAAGCAAGAGGCAAAGCCCTTGAACAACCCGGCCGTGGATGGCCGCTCTTTTCACCTTCGCGGTCACGCACGAAAGCAGCATGGACAAAACCGGCATCACGGGCCGTCCTCGTCGGGTGTGCCGCCATGGCGGCGCTGGTATTCCAGCTCGAACTTGCGGCGCAGCAGCGCGCCGGGATCGTCGGGCACGCGCTGCAAGGCCTGGCGCAGGTCGGCCGGCAGTTTCGATTGCGGATCGTCGGCGCCGGCCGCGCCCAGCTCGTGGCTGGTGGGCGGCTTCGCCGCGGGCTTGCCGGGGGCGCCCAGCGCCTGGTCCAGTTGCTGCTTCAGCGCCTGCTGCGCCTTCGCGGCCTGCGCCTGCTGCTCGGCCTGCTGTTCGGGCGTGGGCTGCGGCTGGTCCTGCTGCGCACCGTCCTTGCCGGACGACTGCTGCGGGTCGTGCCGGCTCTGGTCCTGCGGCGACTGGCCGGACTGGCTGTCGTTCCTGTCCTGCCCGCCCTGGTCCTGCCCGTTCTTGTTCTGGCCGTTCTGGTTCTGGCCGTCCTTGCCCTGCCCGTTCTTGTCCTGCCCGTTCTTGTCCTGCCCGTTCTGGCCCTGGTCGCCCTGCGGCTTGCCATCCTGTCCGTTCTGGCCCGGCTTCTGCTGGGACGGGTCCTGCGGCGGCTGCTTGCGCAGCCAGTCCTCGACCGCCTGCCGGTTCGCCTTCGCGTCCGCATTCGCGGGATCGATCTGCAGCGCGCGGTCGTAGGCCCGGATCGCGTCCTGGTACTTGCCGCCCCGCGCCAGCGCATTGCCGAGGTTGTAGGCCGCGTCCCCGCCCTTGGCCTCACGCAGGGCCTGGCTCGCGGCGGCGTAGTCGCCGGCGCGATACGCTGCCGCGCCGCGCCACGCCGGATCGCGCGCCAGCTGCATCGCCTGCTTCGCGTCGCCCTGGCCCAACGCTGCCGCAGCCTGCTGGTCGCGGCGCTGCCAGAGGTCGCGCCAGCTCGCGGCATGCGCCGTACCAGGCAGCATGGGCAGCAGCACCAACGGCAACAGCAGCAGCCAGCCGCGGCGGAAGGCCAGGGCCGCCAGCGGCAGGAGCAGCAGCAGCAACCACGGGCCGCGGTCCTGCCACTCGTCGCCGACCTGGCCTTGCACCGCCTGGGTGGAACCCGCGCGCAGTTCATCGCGCAGGGCCGCGATGTCGCTGCCGTCGGCGCTGGGCGGCACGTAACGGCCGCCGCCCGCCGCGGCGAGCGCGCTCAATGCGGCATCGTCGCGGGCGGCCAGCTGCAGGGCGCCGTTCGCATCGTGCAGGAAGCCGCCGCCGGGCAGCGGCACCGGCGCGCCCTGCGGCGTGCCCACGCCCAGCACCGAGACGCGCACGCCTTCGGCCAGCGCCTTGCGCGCGGCGTCCTGCGCGGCCGCGTCGGCGGTGTCGGTGATCAGCACCAGCGAGCCGCCGCCGGCCTTGGCGTCGCGGATCAACGCGGCGCCACGCCGGATCGCCGCCGCCGCGTTGTCGCCGCCCACCGGCATGGTGTCCGGCGCCATCGCGTCCAGCAGCGCGCCCAGGCTGTGCACGTCCGAAGTAAGGGGAGCCACCACGAACGCTTCACCGGCATAACCGAGCAGCCCGTTGAGGCCGTCGCGGTTCGCCAGCAGCAGGTCGTGCGCCTTGTAGCGCGCGCGGTCGAGTCGGCTGGGCGCCACGTCGTGCGACAGCATGCGCTGCGACAGCGAGATCGCCACCACCTGCGCCGCGCGGCGCGCGTACAGCGGCTGCTCGACCCGGCTCCAGGTGGGGCCGGCCAGCGCGAGCACCGCCAGCGTCCACGCCAGCGAGAGCAGGCCCAGCGGCAGCCGCTGCCGCACCGCCTGCCCCTGCAGCAGGGCGGGCAGCAGCTCCGCATCGACCAGCCGCGCCAGCGCCTGCAGGCCGCGGCCGCGGCGCGCGGCCTGCCACAACAGCCACGGCAATACGGCGAGCGCGCACAGCCACCACGGCCGGAGGAAATGGAACTGCGCCAGCGCCGCGCTCATGCCGGCAGCTCCCGCACGCGCAGGCGCGGCAGCCCGGCCAGCAACCACAGCAGCAGCGCCGTCGCCAGCGGCCAGATGAACCACTCGCGCCGCGGCCTGAGGCTGGGGCCTTGCTGCGGCATCGGCTCCAGCGCGTCGATGGTGCGGTAGGCGTCGGCCAGCTGGTCGCTGTCGGTGGCGCGGAAGAAACGGCCGCCGGTCTCGTCGGCGATCTTCGTCAGCATGCCCGCGTCGAGATCGGCGGAAGGATTGATCACCTGGCTGCCGAAGAAGCCCGGCACGCGCATGCGGGTGGCGCCGATGCCCACGGTGTAGATGCGCACGCCGGCCGCCTTCGCGGTACGCGCGGCTTCCAGCGGCGTGATGCTGCCCGCGTTGTTGACGCCGTCGGTAAGCAGCACAAGCACGCGTGCCTCCTGCGGCAGCGCGGACAGGCGTTTCACCGCGATGGCGATGGCGTCGCCGATCGCCGTCTCGGTGCCGGCCAGGCCCACGGCCACGCCCTGCAGTTGCGCGCGCACCGCGTCCAGGTCGTAGGTGAGCGGCGTCACCAGGAACGCCTGGCTGCCGAACAGCACCAGGCCCATCTCGTCGCCGCGGCGGCGATCGATGAAGTTGCCGGCGATCGCCTTCACCGCGCCGAAGCGGCTCACCGGTTGGCCGGCCAGTTCCATGTCCGGCGTGCGCATGCTGCCGGAGAGATCGACCGCCAGCATCAGCGCGCGGCCGCTGCGCTGCTGCGGCTGCGGCGGCCCCACCCATTGCGGGCGCGCTGCCGCGGCCACCAGGCACAGCCATGACAACGCCAGCAGCCACGGCGCGACGCTGCGCACCGCGTCGCCGCCCGCCGCCGCGAGATGCAAGCCCGGTTGCGGCAGATGCAGCGCCTGCCCGGGCAGGGTCGGCGGCAGCCAGCGGCGCAGCAGCCAGGGCAACGGCAGCAGCAGGAACAGCCAGGGCCAGGCGAACTCAAACACGGCCCGGCTCCGCGACTACGTGCTTCCATGCACGCGGTCGCGCGGCCGCGTGCAGCCAGGTGCGCGCCGCCGCCAGCGTGGCGGGCGCGTCGAAGCTGGCCTGCGGCCGGTAGATCGCCTGCTCCAGCGACAGCAGGCGGTCCAGCACCGGCGTCGCCACCGGCACGCGCGCCAGCGTCTGACGCCAGCTCTCGCCACGCTGCCGTACGGCGGCGGCATCCTGTCGGCGCGCCACGCGGCGCAGCAACTGCTGCAGCGAAGCCGCCAGCGCGGCGGCGTCGCCATCGCGCGCATGCTGTGCCTCCAGCCGCGCCAGTTCGTCCAGCAATTGCCGGCGCTGCCGCTGCAACCGCGCGCGGCGGCGCCAGGCCCAGGCCACACCCAGCAGGACCAGCACCGCCAGCGCCGTCAGCAGCCACCAGCCCGGTGCGGGCGGCCACCATGGCGGCGCCGGCGGCAGGTGGATGTCGCGCAGCTCCGGGCCGCTGGCTGCCGGCGTGGACACGATCATTGCCACACCTTCGCCACGCCCAGCAACTCGCCCACGGCCGCCAGCGGATCATCGCGGGTATCGATCACGCAACAACGCAGGGCGGCGCTGCGCGCCAGTGTTTCGAGACTCGCCGGGCCGGCGCCCAGCGCCTGCTGGAACTCGCGTCGTTGGCGCTCGCCCAGCAGCACCACGTCGCGGCGCTCGCCGGCGTGTTCCAGCGGATAGCGGCCCGGCGGCGGCGGCTCGCGTTCCAGCGCGTCGGCCACCACCAGCACGCCGACCCCGGCGCGCGCGCGCAGATCGAGCAGGCGCTGGCGCGCGGCTTCGTCCGCACTGAAGCCGTCGCTGACCAGCAGCACGCGACTGGCGCCGTGCTGCAGCCGGCGCGCGCGCAGCAGCGCGGCGGACAGCGCCTCGTGGCGATCCACGGGCGGTGCGGCATCCCAGTCCGCCAGTGCGCCGCACACCGCCAGCGCGCCATGCGCGCCGCCCTGGGGGCGCAGCAGTTGATCGGCAGCGCCGAACGCCATCAGCCCCACGCGTTCGCCGGCGCGCACGGCCAGCCACGCGGCGATCGCGGCGGCGCGCGCGGCCTGCACGGACTTGAAGCGCACGCGGGTGCCGAAGCGCATGCTGGCGTGAGTATCCAGCAGGATCAGCAGGCGCCCTTCGCGTTCCTCCTGGAACAGCTTGGTGTGCAACCGGCCGCTGCGCGCTGTAAGCCGCCAGTCCATCCGGCGCACGTCGTCGCCGGCCTGGTAGACGCGCGATTCGGCGTAGTCCATGCCGCGGCCGTAGAGCCGGCTGGACTGCTGGCCGCTGCGCTCGGCGCGGCTTTGCGCCGGCGCGAGTTTCGCGCGGCCCACGCGCGCGCCCAGCGCGATCAGCTCGGCCAGCGCCACGCGCGTGCGGCCGTCGCCATCGACGCGACGCGGCAGGACGGCATCCGCGAGCGCGCTCACGGCAGCGGCACGAGGTCCAGCAGCCGGGCGATCACCTGGTCGCTGCGCATGCCCTCGGCCTCGGCCTCGTAGCTGAGCAGCACGCGGTGGCGCAGCACCTCGTGCACGATCGCATGCACGTCCTCGGGCAACACGTAGTCGCGGCCGGCCAGCCACGCCTGCGCGCGGGCGCAGCGGTCCAGCGCGATGGTGGCGCGCGGGCTGGCGCCCCAGGCGATCCAGCGCTTCAGTTCCGGGCCGTAGCGGCCGGCGTCGCGGGTGGCCAGCACCAGCTGGGCGAGGTATTCCTCCAGCGCGCCCGCCATGTGCACGGCCATCGCGGCATCGCGCGCGGCGAACACCTCGGCCTGGCTCAGCAGCGCGGCCGGCAGCGGCGCCGGGTGCGCGCGGCGGCTGGCCTGCTCGCGGGCGAGCCGGAGGATCGCCAGTTCCGACGTGGCGTCGGGGTAGCCGATGGTGACGTGCAGCAGGAAGCGGTCGAGCTGGGCCTCGGGCAGCGCGAACGTGCCCTCCTGCTCGATCGGGTTCTGCGTGGCCATCACCATGAACAGCTCCGGCAACGGCCGGGTGTTGCGGCCCACGGTGATCTGGCGCTCGGCCATCGCCTCCAGCAGCGCCGACTGCACCTTGGCCGGCGCGCGGTTGATCTCGTCGGCCAGCACGATGTTGTGGAACAGCGGGCCGCGCTCGAACTCGAAGCTGCCGCTCTGCGGCCGGAACACGTCGGTGCCGGTGAGGTCGGCGGGCAGCAGGTCGGGGGTGAACTGCACGCGATGGAAGTCCGCCTCGATGCGCGTTGCCAGCGCCTTCACGGCGGTGGTCTTGGCCAGGCCCGGCGCGCCTTCCACCAGCAGGTGGCCGTCGGCGAGCAGCGCCACCAGCAGGCAGTCGACCAGCCTGGGCTGGCCGATGATGCAGGCCTGCAGATCCTCGCGCAGCCGCGCGAAGGCCTGCTGCAGACGGCCGAGGGGCGGGGTTTCGGGCATGTCCATCATGGGATTCCGGCAGCAAGTCGCCGCTGTTGACCGCGGCGGAGTCCGGAAGTTTAGTCGACGGCGCCCGCGCATTCAGTCCCCGCACGCAAAGAGGCGGCCGCAGCCGCCTCTTTGCGTGCCTTGCGGGCGCGCAGCCTTATTGCAGCGAATCGTTGAGGATGCGCGGCGTCACGAAGATCAGCAGTTCCGCCTTGGTGTTGTTGCGGTAGGTGTTGCGGAACAGGTAGCCGATGCCTGGGATGTCGCCCAGGCCTGGCACCTTGGTGACGGTATTGTTCTTGTTGATCTCGTAGATGCCGCCCAGCACCACGGTCTGGCCGTTGTCCACCAGCACCGACGTGTTCACCGACTGGGTGTTGATCTGCGGCACCTGGCCGTTCGGCGTGGTGAGGAACTTCGCCAGCGAGTCCTTCTTCACGTTGATCGCGAGGTAGACGCGGTTGTCAGCGGTGATCGTGGGCGTGACCTTCAGCTCCAGCACCGCATCCTTGAACTGCACCGAGGCGGTGGGCGCCGCGGTACCACCGACGCCACCCTGGTAGGTGACGTAGCCGATCTCCTGGCCCTGCCGGATCACCGCCTCCTGCTGGTTCGCGGTGATCACGCGCGGACTGGAGATCACCTCGCCGCGGCCTTCGGTCTGCGCCGCGGACAGCTCCAGGTCCAGCGCATAGTTCTTGCCCAGGATGGCCAGGCCCAGCACGCCGGCGGCGGACGAATTCGAGACCGGCAGGTTCACGTTGAGACCGCCGTTGCCCAGGGTGCTGGTGGTGGTGCCGCTGGCGGAATTGCTGCCGTTGTTGCCCACCGTGGTGCCCAATGCGCCACCCACCTGCAGCACCTGGCCGCTGGGATTGGTACGCTGGCCGTTCGCGCCCCACTTCACGCCCAGTTCGCGGGTGAAGTCGTCGGTGGCGATCACGATGCGCGACTCGATCAACACCTGCTGCACCGGCTTGTCCAGCTCGGCCACCAGCTTGCGGATCTGCTCGGTCTTGTCGGCGGTGTCGTTGAGCAGCAGGGTGTTGGTGCGCTCGTCGAAGGAGACGCTGCCGCGCGCCGACAGGAAGCCGCGCGTGACGCCGGCGCCGCCGGCCGCGTTGGCGCCACCGCCGCCGCCCTGCATGCTGCCGGTGGTCAGCAGCTTCGCGATGTCGGCCGCCTTGCCGTAGCTGATCGGCAGATAGGTGGTGACCAGCGGCGCGTTGTCCTCGGCCTTCATGCGGGCCGCGGCCAGGTCTTCCTCGTACTTGGCCAACTCCTGCTGCGGCGCCACCCAGATCACGTTGCCGTCACGGCGCTTGTCCAGGCCCTTGGCGCGCAGGATCACGTCCAGCGCCTGGTCCCACGGCACATTCACCAGGCGCAGCGTGATGCTGCCGCTGACGCTGTCGGCGGCCACGATGTTGAGCTTGGAGGTGTCGGCGATCAGCTGCAGCACCGAGCGCACCGGGATGTCCTGGAAGTTGAAGGTGGCGCGCGTGCCGGTATAGGCCGGCTGCTGGCCAGGGGCCAGCCTGCCGGCGGCGGCGGTGTTCTGGCCCTTCTTCGGCGCCACTTCGACCACGTACTGGTTGCCTTCCTGCCATGCCGAGGTGTCGACCACGCCCTTGGTGGCGATCGTCAGCTGCACGCCGCCGGTTGCGCCGATGCGGGTGTTGATCGACTGCACCGGGGTGGCGAAGTCCAGCGTGTCCAGCCGCTGCGCGAGGTTGGCCGGCACGCTGGCGTTGGGAATGCTCACCTCGACCTTGTCGCCTATCGTGTGCAACTGCGCATCGGCGCCGGGACCGCTGAAGTTGACCAGCACGCGACCCTGCCCGTTCGCGCCGCGGCGGAAATCGATGTTGGTGACGCTGATGCCGCCGGCGGCGGTGGCCGCCACGCGCTTGGACGGATCGATCACCGCCGCGGTGGTGATGCTGTGCCGCACCGGCGCGGCCGCCGCCTGCGGCGCAGCGGCGCTGCTGCCGTTGGCCACCGTGAGCACCAGGCTGTCGCCCTGCACGGCGGACTGGTACGACACCGGACGCATCAGCTCCACGATCACCCGGGTGCGGTCGCCCGCGGCGACCGCCGAGACGCCGGAGGTGGCGCCCTGGCCGATCTCGGTGTGGCGCTGGGCGGTGGACGCGGTGTCGGCGAAATCGATCGCGATGCGCGCCGGGTTGTCGGTGGTGAAGATGCGCGGCTGCGGCACCGCACCGGCGAAGTTCAGGTGCAGTTGCACGCTGCCGCCAGGCAAGGTGGTGTAGCTGATGTCCTTCAGCGTGCTGCCGGCAGCCAGCGCGGCGGGGGCAAAGCCCGCCCCGGCGAGCAGCAGCAGCGACAGGAGACTACGAATGGCGTGGCGCATGACCCGGCCCCGGACAGATTGAATGTGGTTGCTCATTGCATCAGCCCCTGTATTCCCTATTTCTCGCCGAGCGCCATGCTGGCCGGACGTTCCATCCAGCCACCATTGCCATTGGATACCAGCTCGATCAGGTCGATGTGGTCATCGCTGATGGCGGTAATGCGGCCATAGTTCTGGCCCAGGTATTCGTTGCGGTGCACCGGATGGATCACGCCGCCGGGGTCCTTGACCAGGGCCTCGATGCCCGCGCCCGCGCCTATCGTGCCGACCATCTTCAGGCTGTCCAGCGCGAACATCTCCAGCGGCTGCTTGGGCCGGTTCTGGTCCGGACGCGGTCCGCTGTTGGCGGCGGACGAATCCTGCTCCGCGGCGCTGGCGCCGAACGGGTCGCGCAGGTCCTGGTCCGCGTAGGTGAAGGTCTCGAAGGTCTTGATCACCGGCAGCGGCGGGATCGGCGCACCCTTCTTGGCCTTCTGCTGCGCGATCCATTCGCGCAGGTCCGAGGTGCCGCGCGTGCAGCCCCCCAGCAGCAGGGCGGCCAGCAGCAGCAGGGCGAGGCGCGACAGCGTGGACGGTTTCATGGCAGTGGACAGCTTCATCACTTGCGCCCCCCTGCCTTGGCCGGGCCCTTGGCGGCGGCTGCCGCCTCGTCCTCGTCCAGGTAGCGATACGTCTTCACCGTGCCCTGCAACACCAGCTGGCCGTCGGTGGAGGTGCCGTTCTTGGCGCCGTGCTCCGGCGTCAGCGTCACGTCGTGCATGGTCAGGATCACCACGCGCGGCAGCGAGGCCACGCCGCTGATGAAGGTGCCGAACTGGTGGTAGCTGCCCACCATCTTCAGCTGGATCGGCTTCTCGGCGTAGAAGTCCTTCGGCACCTCGGGCTGCGGCACGAAGGAGTCGACCTGCAGGCCGGCGGACAGCGCGGTCTGCGAGATGTCGATCAGCAGCTCGGGCATCTCGGTGCGGCTGGGCAACTGGCGCAGCAGCTGGCGCAGCATGTCCTTCATCTCGTCCAGCTGCTGCTGCAGGGCATCGAGATTCACCGCCTTGGCCTGCTTGGTGGTGAATTCCTGCTGCAGCTGGTTCTCCTTGCCGGCCAGCGAGGTCAGCTCGTCCTGCTGGTTGCTGACGTAGAAGTACCAGCCCAGCAGCACCACCAGCAGGAACAGCAACGTGATGAAGAGCAGCTTGACCGACTGCGGCCAGCCGCCGACGTTGTTGCGGTCGAGACCGCGCAGATCGTCGATGAGCTTCATGGGCGAGCCCCTCCCTTGGCGGCCGCATCCGGCTTGGCGGTCTCCGGATGGCCGGCCTGCACCGCGGCCGGCTTCGGCAACGCCGGGGTGTGCATCGCCGTGGCGGCCGGCACGGGGACGTGCGCCGCACTGCCGGCATGCGCCGGGGCCGCAACCGAGCCGGCGCCGGCCGGGGCGTCCGCGGCGCCGTTCTCGTCCGTCTTGGGCTTGCCCAGCTTCACGCCCAGGCCGAAGCCGTAGGGCATGCGCGAGGCGTCATGGCTGTTCTCGGTCTTGCGCAGGTCCACGTGGCCCATCCACGGCGAAGCCTCGATGTTGCGCATGTATTCGGCCACGCTGGCATTGGACTGCGCCACGCCGTCCAGCGACATGGTGTCGCCGGCCTGCTTGAGGCTGGTGAGGCGCACGCTGCCGGGTATCGTCTTCACCAGCTCGTCGAACAGGTGCACCATCTTCGAGCGGTCGGACTGCAGCTGCTCGATGATCTGCTTGCGCGCCAGCAGGTGCTCGCGCACCTTCTCGAGGTCCTTGATCTTCTCGATCTTCACGTCGAGCTGCTTGATCTCGCCCTGCAGGATGGCGTTGCGGTCGTTCTGGTTGTCGATGCGCGCGCCCATCCAGAGCGCCCACAGCAGCACGAAGCCCAGCCCGGCCACGAAGGCGGCGCCGAGCTGGCCGTAGAACTCGCGCTCGCGCAGCTTGCGTCGCTCCGCGCGCCACGGAAGGAGGTTGACGTGGGCCATCAGTCGAAACTCCTCAGGGCGAGGCCGACCGCGATCATCAGCGCGGGCGCGTCCTGGGCCAGCGACTGCCCCTGCACCTTCGGCGACATCGACATGCGCGCCAGCGGATTGGCCACCACGCAGGGCACGCCGATGTGCTCCTCGAGCATGCCGGCGATGCCGTCGATGGTGGCGCAGCCGCCGGCCAGCACCACCTGGTCCACCTTGCTGTATTCGCTGCCGGCGAAGAAGAACTGCAGCAGGCGGCTGACCTGCTGCACCAGCGATTCCTTGAACGGTTCCAGCGCCTCGCTGTGGTACGAATCGGGCAGGCCGCCCTTGCGCTTGGCGCGGCCGGCCTCCTCGTACGAGAGCCCGTAGCGGCGCATGATCTCGTCGGTGAGCTGCTTGCCGCCGAACACCTGTTCGCGCGAGTAGATCGTGCGCTGGTTGCGCAGCACCGACAGCGTGGTCATGGTCGCGCCCACGTCCACCACCGCCACCAGCGCGTCGCGGCCCACGGCGAGCTGGTCGGTGAGCAGGGCGAACGCGTTCTCCATCGCGAACGCCTCCACGTCGACCACCTTGGCGGTGAGGCCGCCCAGTTCCAGCGCAGCCACGCGCATGTCCACGTTCTCGGTGCGCGAGGCGGCGAGCAGGATGCTGTTCATCTCGGGGTTGTCGCGCACCGGGCCCAGCACCTCGAAATCCAGGCTCACTTCGTCGATCGGGTAGGGGATGTACTGGTTCGCCTCGACCTGGATCTGGCCTTCCAGGTCCTCCTCGCTCAGTTCGCTGGGCATCGGGATGATGCGGGTGATCACCGCCGAGCCCGCCACCGCGGCGGACGCGTGCTTGAGCCTGGAACCGGAGCGCGCCAGCGCACGGCGGATCGCCTCGCCCACCGCCTCGACCTCGACGATGTTCTTCTCGACCACGGCATTGGGCGGCAGCGGCTCCACCGCGTAGTGCTCCACGCGGTAACGGCCGCCAGCCTGGCTGAGCTGCAGCAGCTTGACGGCAGTCGAACTGATGTCGACGCCGACCAAGGCCGGTTTCTTGGGTGTGAAGAGCCCCACGGTTGTTCCCCTTTGCCCCTGAGCGCGCCCGGCAGAGTTCCAGCCGATGTGCGCTGGCATTAGATAGAAAATTCAGCGCTCCCGCAATGGTCTGGCGCGGTTTTCTCAAGTGCTTCCCGTGATGGGGCCCACATTTGGGACAGCCTGTGCGCCTGCCGTGACGGCGGCCTCACTTCCCGCAAACGCATCATCTTGCGTCGAAAGCCGCCGGGCCCCTGAAGATGTACGCAGGCCGCCGGGGGCGGCGGCGACACAGCCTCTATACTCTGCGGGGTTCCGACATGGACGAACCGTCACACATGCGTATTCTCAAGCGTCTGTTGCGCTGGGCCCTGATTCTGGCGTTTTCGGCCTTCCTGCTGGGGGTCCTCGCGATCGGGGTCGCCTACTGGCTGGTGGCGCCCCGGCTGCCCTCGGTGGCGGAACTGAAGGACTACCACATGCAGGTGCCGCTGCGGGTGGAGAGCGCCGACGGCAAGCTGATCGCCACGTTCGGCGAAACGCGGCGCATCCCGGTGGCGATCGCGGACGTGCCGGACAACCTCAAGCATGCCGTGCTGTCCGCCGAGGACGCGGATTTCTACCACCACCCGGGCGTGGACTGGCGCGGCATCGTGCGCGCCGGCTGGCACGTGATCGTGACTGGCGGCGACAAGGGGCCGGGCGGCTCCACCATCACCCAGCAGGTGGCGCGGAACTTCTTCCTGAGCCCCGAGAAGCTGTACTCGCGCAAGCTCACCGAGATCTTCATCGCGCTGCGCATCGAGCACGAGCTGGGCAAGGACCAGATCCTGGAGCTCTACCTCAACAAGATGTTCCTGGGCCACCGCGCCTACGGCGTGGCCGCGGCGGCCTCGTACTACTACGGCAAGACGCTGGACCAGCTCAGCATCGCGCAGTGCGCGGCGATCGCCTCCAGCTTCCAGCTGCCCTCGGTGGTGAACCCGATCAACAATCCCGCGCGCCTGCTGGCGCGGCGCAACTGGGTGCTGAGCGAGATGCTGCGGCACGGCTACATCACCGACGCGCAGTACAAGGCGGCCGTCGCCGAGCGCAACGACGCCGCGCCGCACGAGGCGCCGATCAAGGTGGATGCGCCCTACCTCGCCGAGATGGTGCGCCGGCAGGTGCTGGACCGCCTGGGCAACGACGCGCTCACCGAAGGCTACGTGGTCAAGACCACCGTGCAGAGCGACCGGCAGCAGGCGGCCGTGGACGCGCTGCGCAAGGGCCTGGTCGCCTACGACCACCGCCACGGCTGGCGCGGGCCGGAGGCGCACGAGGACCTGGCCGCCGACGCCGGCACGGCGGACTTCCAGCGCATGCTGGGCGCCTATGCCGAGGTTTCCGGGCTGCAGCCGGGGCTGGTCACCGCCAGCGCGGCCGACGACGCCGCCGTGTTCCTCGCCGACGGCCGCAGCATCCGCCTGGACCTCGCCGCCGTCGCATGGGCCCGCCCCTACGTCAACGACAGCCGCGCCGGCGCGACGCCGAAACGGGTGGACACGGTGCTGAAGCGCGGCGACATCGTCCGCGTGTCGCAGGACGACAAGGGCGGCTGGGAACTCGCGCAGATCCCCGCGGTGCAGGGTGCGCTGGCCTCGATCCGGCCGGAGGACGGCGCGGTCGAGGCGCTGGTGGGCGGCTTCAACTTCACCCGCAGCAAGTTCAACCGCGCGGTGATGGCAGCGCGCCAGCCCGGCTCCAGCTTCAAGCCCTACCTGTACTCGGCGGCGTTCGACCACGGCTTCACGCCGGCCTCCATCATCAACGACGCGCCGCTGGCCCTGCCCGACCCCTCGCGCCCCGGCGGCCTGTGGACGCCGAACAACGACGACGACAAGTTCGCCGGCCCGATGCGCCTGCGCGAGGCGCTGGTGCAGTCCAAGAACCTGGTCTCGGTACGCCTGCTGGACGCGATCGGCGTGCGCTACGCGCGCGAGTTCATCACCCGCTTCGGCTTTCCGCTGGACGCGCTGCCGCCGAACCTGTCGATGGCGCTGGGCACCGCCTCGGTATCGCCGATGAACATGGCGCGCGGCTTCGCGGTGTTCGCGAACGGCGGCTACCTGGTGACGCCGTACTTCATCAGCGAGATCGACGACCGCAACGGCAAGCCGGTGTACATCGCGAATCCGGCCCGCGCCTGCCGCGAATGCCAGGAGCGCCTGCTGGGGAACGCGCCGCCAGGGCCGCCGCCGGCCGACATGGGCAAGCGCCCGGCGAACAGCCTCGCCGAGACCGCGACGGCCGCCGCGCCGGCCACCGCCGCCAGCGTCGACGACTCCGGCGTGGAGACGCTGCCGGCCGACGCCCACGGCAACGGCACCCACCCGCCGGTGCTGGCGCCGCACGTGCTGGGCCCGCGCACCGACTTCCTGGTCACCTCGCTGATGAAGGACGTGATCCTGCGCGGCACCGGCTCGGCGGCCAAGGCGCTGGACCGCGCCGACCTCGCCGGCAAGACCGGCTCCACCAACGACCACCGCGATGCCTGGTTCGTGGGCTTCAACGGCGACGTCTCCACCTCGGTGTGGGTGGGCTTCGACAACTACGGCTCGCTGGGACACGGCGAATTCGGCGCCAAGGCCGCGCTGCCGATCTGGATGGACTACATGGGCACGGTGCTGAAAGGCAGCCCGCTGAACTCGCTGCCGATGCCGCCCGGCATCGCCACGCTGCAGATCGACCGCTCCAGCGGCCTGCCCACCAGCCCGGGCGACCCCAACAGCATGAACGAGTTCTTCAAGGTCGAGGACGTGGACCGCCTGCGCACCCAGGCGACCCAGCAGGAGCAGCAGGACCAGCAGAACCCGTACAACATCTTCTGAGCCGGTCGGCGCCCGGACGTGCTCCGGGCGCCCGGCGGCGGTTCCCGCTTTCCGCCGCATGCGCTAGGCTGGGCCGGTGAGCGGCGGAGGAACCGAGATGGCCCGAGGCGAGCATCACCGCATCCATGCAAGCGACCGCCAGCAACGCAACCGGCGGCGCGTGGCCCAGGAGGCGGCACGCCTCATGAGCGAGCACGGCATCCGCGACTTCCATCGCGCCAAGCTCAAGGCCGCCGAGCGGCTGGGCATCCTCGACACCCAGGCGCTGCCGCGCAACCACGAGATCGAACAGGCGCTGCGCGAACATCAGCGCATCTTCCTCGCCGACAGCCAGCCGCAGCTGCTGCGCGCCCGCCGCGAGGCGGCGGTGGAGGCGATGCGCTTCCTGGAGCCGTTCGAACCGCGCCTGGTCGGCGCCGTGCTGGACGGCACCGCCGACGCGCATTCGTCCATCTGCCTGCACGTGTTCAGCGACGATCCCGAGGCGGTGCACCGCTACCTGCACGAACGCGGCGTGCCGTTCGAGACGCAGACGCGCCGCCTGCGCGTCAGCCGCGACGGGCAGGCCGAATTCCCGGTGCTGCTGTTCGCCGCCGACGCGCTGCCGTTCGACCTCACCGTGCTGCCGCGCGACGCGCTGCGCCAGGCGCCGCTGGACCGCATCGACGAGAAACCCATGCGGCGCGCCACGCTGAGCGCGGTGGAAATCCTGCTGGCCGAAGACGACGGCGCGGACGAACTGGAACGCATGCTGGCCGGCGTGCGGCGCTGAGGCGCCCGGCCCGGCCGCATTTGCAGGCCCGAAAAACGACGCCCCGGCATCGGCCGGGGCGTCGTCGTGGATCGGCGACCGCGGAACTCAGCGCTTGCCGGCCGCCACGTAGTCGCGCACGTCGTGGCCGACGTAGATCTGGCGCGGACGACCGATGCGCGAGCCGGGGGTTTCGTGCTGCTCGATCCAGTGCGCGATCCAGCCGGCGGTGCGGGCGATCGCGAACATCACGGTGAACATCTCGCGCGGGATGCCCAGCGCCTTGTAGATGATGCCGGAATAGAAGTCCACGTTCGGGTACAGCTTGCGCTCGACGAAGTACTCGTCCTTCAGCGCCGCCTCTTCCAGCTTCAGCGCCACTTCCAGCAGCGGATCGTTGACGCCCAGTTCGCCCAGCACCTTGTGGGTCATCTCGCGGATGATCTTCGCGCGCGGGTCGAAGTTCTTGTACACGCGGTGGCCGAAGCCCATCAGGCGGAAGTTGTCGTTCTTGTCCTTGGCGCGCTTGACCGCGGTCTCGACCTTGTCGGCCGTGCCGATCTCCTGCAGCATCGCCAGCACCGCCTCGTTCGCGCCGCCATGCGCCGGACCCCACAGCGCGGTGATGCCGGCGGCGATGGACGCGTACGGGTTCGCGCCGGTGGAGCCGACCAGGCGCACGGTGGAGGTGGACGCGTTCTGCTCGTGGTCGGCGTGCAGGATGAACAGCAGGTCCAGCGCCTTGGCCGCGACCGGGCTCATCTGCAGCGGTTCGCTGGGCACCTCGAACATCATGTGCAGAAAGCGGTCGACGTATTCGAGGTTGTTGCGCGGGTAGCGGAACGGCCAGCCGATCGAATAGCGGTAGCAGGCCGCGGCGATCGTCGGCATCTTCGCGATCAGGCGGATCGCAGCGAGCTTGCGGTCGGCCGCATTCTCGACGTCCAGGTCGTCGTGGTAGAACGCCGACAGCGAGGCCACCGCGGCGGCCAGCATCGCCATCGGGTGCGCGTCGTGGTGGAAGCCCTGGAAGAAGTTCTTCAGCGACTCGTGCATCATCGTGTGATGCGAGACGTCGTGCTCGAAGCTGGCGAACTCGGCCGCCTTCGGCAGCTCGCCGTTGAGCAGCAGGTAGGCCACCTCGAGGAAGCTGGACTTCTCGGCCAGCTGCTCGATCGGGTAGCCGCGGTACAGCAGCACGCCCTGGTCGCCGTCGATGTAGGTGATCGCGCTCTTGGTGCTGGCGGTGCTGCCGTAGCCCATGTCGTAGGTGAAGTGGCCGGTGTCCTTGTACAGCGTGCCGATGTCGATGCAGGCCGGCCCGAGCGTACCGGCGACCAGCGGCAGCGTGCTGCTGCGCTGAGTCGACTCGTCCACCAGCTTGACAGTCTTGGGATCGGACACGGGAACCTCCTTAGCAAGAGTCGCGGCCGGCCGGCGCACGGTGGGACGCCGATCGACGATGGGAAAGGCATCGGGCCGGGGAAAGCGTCGATGCGATCCCGGCATTATCGCACATGGGCCGGCCACGCATACCTTGGCGGATGGTCGTAGCAGGCGCGCATTCGCCCGGCGCAATCCGGCCCCGTGCGGGCGCGCCTTCCGAAATCGCGGACGTAAAAACGCACGAGGCAGGCCTTGGCCTGCCTCGTGCGCGGATTCACCCCGTGTCGCCGCCGTGCGGCGGCGCCGGTCTGCGCTTACTTCTGCGCGTAGCGCTTGCGGAACTTGTCCACGCGGCCGCCGACGTCCAGCGTCTTCTGCTTGCCGGTGTAGAACGGATGCGAATGGCTGGAGATATCCACCTTGATCAGCGGGTACTCGTTGCCATCCTGCCACTTGATGGTGTCCTTGGCGGCAATCGTCGAACGCGTCAGGAACGCGAAGTCGGACGACAGATCCTGGAACACCACCGGGCGGTAATTCGGATGGATATCGGGCTTCATGACGGGCTCAGTGCAACGGGAAAAGAGGACAAGTCTAGCCTGCGGAGCGGGGATGCGTCAACCAACTGCAACAAGGGGCTCAGGCGGCCCCCAGCGCCTTGCGCACCATCGCCGCGAACCGCGCCTGGTCCACCTCCAGCACGATGCGCGCCTGTGCGGGCCGGCCCAGCCGGTTCGCCCAGTCCACCACGGTGGCGCCGCGGGTGAGCCGGCCATCCAGCTCCACCGCGACCGCGCGGGTCTCGCTGCGGGTCACGATGGCCGGATCGATCGCCACCGCCATCGCCAGCGCATCGGCCGCGACCACGCCGCTGCGGTCGTGCTTCGCGTTGTAGTCGCGCGCGGTGCGGAACACGCGGCCGAAGAATTCCGCCCGGCGGTCGCCCGCCGCCAGCCACGCATCGAATTCGACGTCGGCGAAACCGTGGCGCAGGGTGGCCTCCCAGTCGACCAGGTCGAAGGCGGGAAACGCCTCGAATACCACGTGCGCGGCCTCGGGGTCGAAGCCCACGTTGAACTCGGCCGGAATCCTGCCGGTGTTGCCGTGGCCGGTCACCGCGCCGCCCATCACCACCAGCCGTTTCACCCGCTGCGGCAGCGCGGGGTCGAGCCGCAACGCCAGCGCGAGATTGGTCAGCGGCGCCAGCGCCACCAGGGTCAGCTCGCCGGGGCGCTCGCGGGTGAGCCGCAGCAGCGCCAGCGCGGCGGCTTCGGCATCGGCGGCGGTTCCCGGTTCGGGAAAGCCGACGTCGCCGAGGCCGTCCATGCCGTGCACGAAGGCGGCGTCCTCCTCCGGCGCGCGCACCAGCGGCGTGGCGCAGCCGGCGTACACCGGAAACGAGGCGCCCAGCAGGTCGCGCAGGATGCGCGCGTTGCGCACGGTGTGGCCCAGGCCCACGTTGCCGGCGGCCACGCTCAGGGCCGCGATGTCGGCGTGCGCGTGGGCCATCAGGATGGCCAGCGCGTCGTCCACGCCGGGGTCGGTGTCGATCAGGAGTTGCGGTCTGCTCATGGACGGATCATCGCAAGAATTGAAAAACGCGGCCAAGGGCGGCCGTTCGGTCGATCATCACGGACAAGGATGACCGCATGAATCACGCGCGCGCATAGCGCGCCGCGCCGCCGATCCAGCGCGCGATCAGGCGGTCCGCCTCGCGCGGATGATCGGCCAGCAGGCGCTCGCCCACCTGCTGCACGGCAGGCAGCAGGTGCGCGTCGCGCGAAAGATCGGCGATGCGGAAGTTGAGCTGGCCGGTCTGCCGCGTGCCCAGCACCTCGCCGGGGCCGCGCAGTTCCAGGTCCTTCTCGGCGATGCGGAAGCCGTCGTTGGTCTCGCGCATCACCGCCAGCCGCTCGCGCGCCAACTGGCCCAGCGGCGGCTGGTACAACAGCACGCAGTTCGACGCCACCGCGCCGCGCCCCACCCGCCCGCGCAGCTGGTGCAGCTGGGCCAGACCCAGGCGCTCCGAATTCTCGATCACCATCAGGCTGGCGTTCGGCACGTCCACGCCCACCTCGATCACCGTGGTGGCGACCAGCACGGCCAGCTCGCCGGCCTTGAAGGCATCCATCACGGCCTGCTTGTCCTTCGGCTTCAGGCGGCCGTGGATCAGCCCCACCTTGCAGTCGTCGAGCGCGGCGGTGAGTTCCGCATGCGCCACTTCGGCGGCCTGCGCGCGCAACTGTTCCGATTCCTCGATCAGGGTGCACACCCAGTAGGCCTGCCGCCCTTCGGCGCAGGCCACGCGGATGCGCTCGATCACTTCGGCGCGGCGCGCGTTGGATACCGCCACCGTCTGCACCGGCGTGCGGCCGGGCGGCAGCTCGTCGATGGCGGAGACATCGAGGTCGGCATACGCGCTCATCGCCAGCGTGCGCGGGATGGGCGTGGCGGTGAGCACCAGCTGGTGCGCCACCTCGCCGCGCGCGCGGTCGGCGCCCTTGTCGTGCAGCGCGAGCCGCTGCTGCACGCCGAAGCGGTGCTGCTCGTCCACGATCACCAGGCCCAGTCGCGCGAACTCCACGCCTTCCTGCATCAGCGCGTGGGTGCCCACCGTGACCGGCGCACCCTCGGCCACGCGTTGCATCGCCGCCTGCCGCGCCTTGCCCTGCTGCTTGCCGGCCAGCCATTCCACGTCCACGCCCAGCGGCGCCAGCCAATGACGGAAGTTGCGCAGGTGCTGCTCAGCCAGCAGTTCGGTGGGCGCCATCAACGCCACCTGGCGACCCGATTCCACCGCGGCCAGCGCGGCCAGCGCGGCGACCACGGTCTTGCCCGACCCCACGTCGCCCTGCACCAGCCGCAGCATCGGTTTCGTTTGCGCGAGGTCGCGGCGCACTTCCTCGTCCACGCGCCGCTGCGCGGCGGTGAGCGAGAACGGCAGCGATTCGAGCAGGCGGCGGCGCAGCGTGCCGGCCGTCGCCAGCGACGGCGACTTGCGCCGCTGCATCGCCGCGCGCATGCGCTTGAGGCTGAGATGCTGGGTCAGCAGTTCCTCGAATGCCAGCCGCTGCTGCGCGGGATGCCGCCCGTGCAGCAGCAGGTCCAGCCGCGCATCCGGCGTCGGGCGGTGCACGGTGAGCAGCGCCTCGCGCAGCGAGGCGAGGCCGTGCGCCGCGCACAGCTCGTGCGGAACCAGTTCCAGCGCCGACTCCGGCGGCAGCAACGCCAGCGCCCTGGCGATCACCCCGGCCAGACGCTTCTGGCCCAAGCCTTCCGTGGTCGGATAGACCGGGGTCAGCCGGTCCTCCACCACCACCGCCTCGTCGGCGCCAAGCCGGCGGTACTGCGGATGCACCATCTCCAGGCCCTGCGCCGCCTGGCGCACCTCGCCGAAGCACAGCAGGCGCGCGCCCGGCGCCAGCTGTTCGGCCTGCGCTCGGTTGAAATGGAAGAAGCGCAGCTGCAGGCCCTGCCGCGAGTCGTCGCCGACCGCCACCTTCAGCTGCGGGCGATAGCGGAAGCCGCGCTCCACCGCCTCCACCGTGCCCACCACCTGCGCGCTCTGGCCCGGCCGCAGGTCGGCAATCGCAGTGACTCGGGTGCGATCCTCGTAGCGCAGCGGCAGGTGGAACCACAGGTCCTGGACGTGCTCCAGGCCCAGCTTCCGCAGCAGCGCGGCGAGCGCCGGGCCCACGCCCGGCAGCGCGGCGACGGGCTGCATGCCGGCATCGTCGGCGGCCACGCTCATCGCCCGGCGGAACGGCTCAGCCCAGCACCATGATCGCGTCGACTTCCACCTGCGCGCCCTTGGGCAGCGCCGAGACCTCGATGGTGGAACGCGCGGGATACGGCTGCTGGAAGTACTCGCCCATCACCGCGTTCACCGCCGCGAAGTTCGCCAGGTCGGTGACGTAGATGCCCACGCGCACCACCTGCGCCAGCGAGCCGCCGGCCGCCTGCGCCACGGCCACGAGGTTGTCGAACACGCGCCGCGTCTGCGCGGCGATGTCGCCCTCGACCAGGTTGCCGGTAGCCGGGTCCAGCGGGATCTGGCCGGAGAAGTACACGGTGTCGCCGACGCGCACGGCCTGCGAATACGGGCCGATCGCGGCGGGTGCCTGCGGGGTGGAGACGATGCTGCGGGACATGGCGGTTCCTGGGGATTCCCGCGGGATGCGGGATTCGCAAAGGCCGAAGCGTAGCGCGCGGGCGCGCGGCTGCCCAGCCGGATCCGCCGCCGCCGGCCCCGGATCGCGCCTACAGGGGGTAGCGGTAGACGCCGCTCACCACGCCGGTGCGGCGCACCCGGCGCATCACCTCGGCGAGGTGCTTGCGATTCTTCACCTCGATCGCGAACAGCAAGGTGGCGGCGGCGAGGTCGCGCTCGGCGTATTCCACGTTCTCGATGTTGGAATCCGCCGCCGCGATCGCCGCGGCGATGGTGGCGAGCACGCCTGGGCGGTTGATCACCTCGATGCGCAGCTCGGCGCGGTAGTCGCCTTCCACGTCGTGGTCCCACTCGATCGCCACGCAGCGCTCCGGCGACTTGCGCAGCTCG
The DNA here is from genome assembly GCF_013620825.1 of Rhodanobacter sp. PCA2. Taxonomy (GTDB): domain Bacteria; phylum Pseudomonadota; class Gammaproteobacteria; order Xanthomonadales; family Rhodanobacteraceae; genus Rhodanobacter_A. The sequence continues at coordinate 43,383 of NZ_NJIC01000042.1, forward strand.
ACCACGTTCGGGCATTCCTCGCGGTGGACCACGATGCCCTTGCCCGGCGAGAGGTAGCCGATGATCGCGTCGCCCGGCAGCGGATGGCAGCAGTTCGCGAAGCTGAGCACGCCGCGCTCGGCGCCGGTGATGCGGATCTTCTCGTGCACCGGGCTGGCGCCGGGCGCCGCGTCGTCGGACTGGCCGTCGCGCAACGCCAGCAGGTGGCGCGCCACCACGTCGGGCATGCGGTTGCCCAGCGCGATCTCGGCCAGCAGCTCCTCCAGCCGCTTCAGCCTGGCCTCGTGCAGGAAGCGGTCCAGCACTTCCGGCGGGATCGCTTCCAGGCTGCCGCCGCGCGCGTCCAGCGCACGGTCCAGCATGCGGTGGCCGAAGTCGACCGCGTCCTCGTGCTGCAGGTGTTTCAGGTACTGGCGGATCGCGGTGCGCGCCTTGCCGGTGACCACCGATTCCAGCCACGCCGGGTTCGGCACCGCCGACGGCGCGGTGATGATCTCCACCAGTTGGCCGGATTCCAGCCGCGTGCGCAGCGGCAGCAGCTTCTTGTCCACGCGCGCGGCCACCGCGTGGTCGCCGACGTCGGTGTGCACGGCGTAGGCGAAGTCCAGCGCGGTGGCGTTGCGCGGCAGCGCGAGGATGTCGCCGCGCGGCGTGAACAGGTAGACCTCGTCCGGGAACAGGTCGATCTTGACGTTCTCGATGAACTCCGCCGACGAGGCGGTGTTCACCTGGCTGTCGGCCAGCGAGGCCAGCCATTCGCGGGCGCGCACCTGGGCGCTGTTCGCCGGGCCGGAGTCGGTCTTGTAGGCCCAGTGCGCGGCCACGCCGCGCTCGGCCACCGAATCCATCTCGGCGCTGCGGATCTGCACCTCGATCGGCGCGCCGAACGGCCCCAGCAGCACGGTGTGCAGCGACTGGTAGCCGTTCGCCTTGGGGATGGCGATGAAATCCTTGAAGCGCCGGTCCACCGGCTTGTACAGCCCGTGCACCACGCCCAGCGCCATGTAGCAGTTCATCGCGTTCTCGACCACCACGCGGAAACCGTACACGTCCATCAGCTGGGCGAAGCTCTTGTGCTCGTGGCGCATCTTCGAATAGATGCTCCAGGACGACTTGATGCGCCCCACCACGCGCGCCGGCAGGTGCTCGGCGGCCAGCCGCGCGGACAGCGCCGCCTCGATCTTGCCCATGGCCTCGCGGCGGTTGCCCAGCGCGGCGCGGATGCGCTCGCTGATCACCCGGTAGCGGTCCGGATGCAGGGCGCGGAAGCCGAGGTCCTGCAGCTCGGCCTTGATCTTGTTCATGCCCAGGCGCTGGGCGATCGGCGCGTAGATTTCCAGCGTCTCGCGCGCGATGCGGCGACGCGAGGGAGCATCCTTCGCGCCCAGCGTGCGCATGTTGTGCAGGCGGTCGGCCAGCTTGATCAGGATGACGCGCAGGTCGCGCGCCATCGCCAGCAGCATCTTGCGGAAACTCTCGGCGTCCGCCTCCAGGCGGCTGCTGAAGCGCATCTTGTCCAGCTTGGTGACGCCGTCGACCAGCTCGGCCACGGTCTCGCCGAATTCGCCGGCCAGCGCGCTGCGGCTGAGCGCGGTGTCTTCCAGGGTGTCGTGCAGGATCGCCGCGATGATGGTCTCGGCATCCATGCCCAGCTCGGCGAGGATGCCGGCCACGGCCACCGGATGGGTGATGTAGGGCTCGCCGCTCTTGCGGGTCTGGCCTTCGTGCGCCTGCGCGCCGACCTGGAACGCGCGCAGCACGCGCTCCAGCTGCGATGACGGCAGATACCCGAGCTGCTCCTTCAGCGCCAGCACGTAGGGCGGCAGCGTGGCGGGATCGATGGCGACTGGCGTGCTGGCGGCGGTCATGCCCTGGCGCACCTGCGATGGCGCGCCGACGGCGCCTTCATGCGGTACGGATGAGTGCGACCGGCCGCGCGTGCAAGCACATCGGCAGTCCCGATGCGATGCATGCGCGGTCTACAGCCGCCCTCCATCAATCGTCGCCGACCTTGGACAGATCGTCGTCCACTTCGGCCGCGGCCCACTCCAGCGCCTCGCGCTCGGCGCGCTCGCGCTCGGCCTTGTCGATTTCGTCGATGGTGGCCTGGTCGATGCGGCGGCCGGCGATCTCGCGCAGCGCCAGCACCGAGGGCTTGTCGTTGTCGGGATGGACTGCCGGTTCGGCACCCTTGGCGAGCTGACGGGCGCGCTTGGTCGCCATCAACACCAGCTCGAATCGGTTGTCGACCACCTCAAGGCAGTCCTCCACGGTAATGCGTGCCATGCCAAATCCTCAGGGAAATAGAGACTTATACAGGATGACAGTTTAGAGCAGGCGGCGCTGGCCTGGCAATGCAGGCAACGCCTGGCATGGGCGGTTGCCGCCGCCGCACCGTGAAAGCGGAGCGAAACGCGTGCAGGTTATAAAACCAAGCAGTACACTATTCTGGCTTTCCAACTCCCAGCCACGTCCCCACCCTGGCCGAGACCCATGCCGACGCTTTCACCGCCCCAAACCCGCCTGCTCCGCCGCGGCCTCGCCCTGCTTGCGGTCCTGCTGCTGGCCGGCTGCGCCATCGCGCCGCCGCGCACCGACGACCCGCTGCAGAAGGTCAACCGCAAGGTCTATGCGTTCAACGATACGCTGGACAAGGCGGTGCTGCGTCCCGTCGCGGTGGGTTACCGCAAGGTGACGAATCCGCCGGTGCGCCGCTCGGTCAACAACTTCTTCACCAACATCCAGATGCCGATCACGGTGGCCAACGACCTGCTGCAGGCGCGGCCCTCGGATGCGCTGGGCAATACCGGGCGCTTCCTGATCAACCTCACCGTGGGCGTGGGCGGCATCTTCGATCCCGCCACCAAGATGGGCCTGCCGCTGCAGACCACGGACTTCGGCATCACGCTGGCGCGCTGGGGCGTGCCCGAGGGCGATTTCCTGATGCTGCCCCTGATGGGGCCCAGCACGCTGCGCGACGTGTGGCACTACCCGGTGGACGGCTACTTCTTCGATCCGCTGAGCATCGTGGCGCGCACCCACTACTTCAACTACGGCCAGTACTACCTGCCCCAGGTGCTGTACGTGGTGTCGATGCGCTCGCAGCTGATCGACGCCGAGGGTTTCCTGCAGTCGGCCTACGATCCCTACGCGTTCCTGCGCGACGCCTACCGCCAGCGTCGCCTGTACATGCTGTACGACGGCAACCCGCCGGCCGACGTGATCGAGAAGATGCAGGGCGTCGACCAGCCGGGCTTCGATCCCGACGAGCTTCTGCAGCAGCAGAAGCAGTGGGAGCAGCAGCACGCCGCGACGAAGTCCGCGCCCGGCAGGAACTGAGACACGGCACATGCGCACGTGAAAACGGGGCCGCTCGCGCGGCCCCGTCTTTCATGTGCGGTTGCGAACCTGCGCTTCAGGCCGGCGCCAGGAACGCCTCCACGCCGCTGACCTGCGCCAGGGTGCGCAGCCCATCGGGCACGTGCCGCAGGCTCACGACCTGGCCGCGCACGCGGGCCGCGGCCAGCACGGCCAGCACGCAGGCCAGGCCGGCGCTGTCGCAGGAGCGCACGCCGGCGAGGTCCAGCGTGAAGCGGTCGCCCGCCCGCAACGCCCCGTCCAGCGTCTGCCACGCCTCGGCCGCGGTGGGAAAACCCAGCACGCCGGACACCGCCAGCGTGCCCGGCTCGCCGCGTTCCAGCCGGAAACCGGTATCAGCCGCCATTGGCCTTGCCGCCCGGTTGCTGCTCCATCGCCTTCAGCGCCTGGTCGCCCTGGGTCTGCAGGTTCTTGATCAGCTGGTCGAGGCCGACCTTGCGGATCTCCGCATCGACCTGGTTGCGATAGTTCGTGATGTAGGAAATGCCCTCGATCACCACGTCGTAGGCCTTCCACTCGCCGCTGGCGGTCTTGCGGAACGCGAAGTCCACGGACACGGTCTTGCCGTCGCCGGTGGCCACCTGGGTACGCACCACGGTGCGCTTGTCGTTGAGGTCGCCGGTCGACGGCAGCACCCTCACCGCGCCGTTGGTGTAGTTCAGCAGGCCTTCCGCGTAGCGGTGGGTGATGGAGTTGTAGAACGCCTTGGCGAACTCCGCGCGCTGCGCTGGCGAGGCCTCGCGGGCATGCTGGCCGAGCACCAGGATCGCCGCGTAATCCACGTCGAAATGCGGCAGGAACACCTGGTTGATGACGCCGACCAGCTTTTCGCGGTTCTTCTGCAGGTCGGCCTTGCGCCCGCCCACTTCGGCATCGAGTTGCCTGGCGATGCCCTGCACCACCTGCTCCGGGGTCTGCTGGGCCGCAGGCTGCTGGGCGGCGGACTGTTGGGCCATGGCCGGCGCGGCGAGCGCGCCGCCGAAGGCCACGGCGATGGCGAGAGCCAGATGACGCATCATGCGGAAACTCCTGTGCGAACTGTGCAGGGTGCCGGCCTCAATGCTTGCCGGCCGTGGGGGTGGACGAGCCTGCATCCTTCCTGGCGTCGCCGCCGCCGGAACCGTTGACCAGGAACTTGCCGATCAGGTCTTCCAGCTGCATCGCCGACTGGGTCAGGATCATCTCGTCGCCGTTCTTCAGCATGTCCGGCGAACCGCCGGGCTGGATCGCAACGTACTGGCTGCCGATCAAACCGCTGGTGAACACCGCGGCGGCGGAGTCGTCGGGAATCTGGTTGTACCGGTTGTCGATCGCCAGGGTCGCCACCGCGTCCAGCTTGGCGGGTTCGGCCCGCACCGACACCACCTGGCCGATCGGCACGCCGGCCATCTTCACCGGGGCGCCCGCCGACAGCGTGCCCACGTTGGTGAAGTGCGCGGTGACCTCGTAGGTGCCGCCGATGTTGTCGGCCGCGCCGCCGGCGCCGAAGAACTTGCTCAGCATCTCCTCCAGCGGCTGGGTGGAGCGGGTCAGCGCCAGCTTGCCGCCGTCGGCGACGTACTTCTTGTCGTGGCCGTACTCGATGCCCACGTACTGGTCGCCGAGCAGGCCGCTGGTGAAGATCGTGGCGACCGAATCGGCGGGAATCGTGGCGTAGCCCTTGTCGATGGACAGCTTCACGTCGGCCACGGACTTGCCGGGCACCAGCGCGATCGACTGCACCTGGCCCACGCGCACGCCGGCGATCTTCACCGGGGCGCGCTCCTTCAGCTGCCCGATGTTCTCGAACTGCGCGTCCACGATGTAGCTGGCGCCCTGCTGGCGGTTCGCCACCGAGCTGGTCTGGGTGGCGAGATAGGCCAGCGCGGCGAAGCCGAGCACGATGAACAGGCCGGTGCCGACGGCATAGGATTTTCTCTGGCTCACGGCAACATCCTCGAAGAAAGTCGGATCGTCATGCGGGTCACGTCGGGCGGGTCACATAAGGAACGCGGTCAGCACGAAGTCCAGCGCCAGGATGGCGATGGACGAGGCGACCACGGTGCGGGTGGTGGCGTAGGCCACGCCTTCGCTGGTGGGCGGTGCGGTATAGCCCTGGAACACGGCGATCAGCGCCACCACGGCGCCGAACGCCAGGCTCTTCCAGATCACGCCGCTGATGATGTCCTGCCACACGTCGACGGTGGCGGTCATGTTCGACCAGAACGTGCCGTTGTCGATGCCCAGCCACGACACGCCCACCAGGTGGCCGCCGAAGACCGCCAGCGCGCAGAACACGCAGCACAGCAGCGGCATCGCGACCAGCCCGGCGAGGAAGCGCGGCGCGGCCACGTAGGCCAGCGGGTCCACCGCCATCAGCTCCATCGCGGCGATCTGGTCGGTGGCGCGCATCAGGCCGATCTCGGCGGTGATCGCGGTGCCGGCGCGACCGGCGAACAGCAGCGCGGTGACCACCGGCCCCAGTTCGCGATAGGTGGCGATGGCCACCACCGTGCCGCTCATCGAGGTGCTGCCGAACATCGACAGCACGTGGTAGAGCTGCAGCTCCAGCACCATGCCCACGAACAGGCCGCAGGTCATGATGATGGTGAGGCTCATCGCGCCCACGAACCACAGCTGGCGCACCGTCTCGCGCCCGTAGCGCAGGCTGCGCGGGATCGCCGCGAGGATCTGCAGCAGGAACAGGCCGCAGCTGCCGATCTGGCCCAGCGCCTGCGTCACCACGTTGTCGTTTGCCATGCGCGCGTTCATGCACCACCCCGCGGAAAGCCCAGCGCCTCGGCGTAGTCGCCGGCCGGGTACTGGAACGGCACCGGGCCGTCCGCCTCGCCGCCGAAGAACTGCCGCGTCCACGGCGAGCCGTCGTCGGCGATGGTCTTCGGATCGCCCTGCGCCACCACCTTGCCGTTGGCGATCAGGAAAATGTGGTCGGCCACGTGCTTGATCGCATCCAGCTCGTGCGCCACCAGCACGCTGGTGATGCCCAGCGTCTCGTTGAGCGTGCGGATCAGCTTCAGCACCTGGTTCAGCGCGATCGGATCGATACCCACGAACGGCTCGTCGTACAGGATCAGCATCGGATCGAACACGATCGCGCGCGCCAGCGCCACGCGCCGCGCCATGCCGCCGGAAAGCTCGCTGGGCATCAGCTGCGCCGCGCCGCGCAGGCCCACCGCCTGCAGCTTGGTCAGCACCAGGTTGCGGATCAGCACCTCGGGCAGTTTCGTGTGCTGGCGCAGCGGGAAGGCCACGTTCTCGAACACGTCGTAATCGGTGAGCAGGGCCGAGTTCTGGAACAGGTAGCCGATCTTCTCGCGCAGCTCATACAGCGCCTCGCGGCTCAGCTCGGGCACGTTGCGGCCGTCCACCGTGATCTGCCCGGCATCGCCGCGCATCTGGCCGGTGATGTGCTTGAGCAGGGTGGTCTTGCCGGTGCCGCTGGGGCCCATGATCGCGGTGACCTTGCCGCGCGGGATGTCCATGTCCAGCGCGTCGAAGACCTTCTTGCCGCTGAGCACCGTGGTGAGGCCGCGGATGCGGATCAGCATGTCATCGGGGGAGGCGGCGGCGTTCATAAGCAGGCTACGTTAGCGGAGCGGCGGAGGGCAGCCAAGCCGGGGATGCCGGGCCGCTGGCACGGCGTTCAGGCCAGCAACTCGGCGATCAGGGCTTCGTACCGGCGGCACTGCAGCGAACTGCGCAGGCGCACGGCGCGCACGATGGCCTGCAGTTCGTCCAGCGCGGCCTCGAAACGGTCGTTGACGAGGATGAAATCGAACTCGTGGGCGTGGGCGATCTCGCCGCGCGAATTGGCGAGGCGCCGGTCGATCACCTCGGGCGCGTCCGAGCCGCGGCCGCGCAGGCGGCGCTCCAGCTCCCCGCGCGACGGCGGCAGGATGAACACGCTGACGCAATCGGGCTTGCTCTTGCGGATCTGCGCCGCACCCTGCCAGTCGATCTCCAGCAGCACGTCGCGCCCCTGCTCCAGCAGCCCCCGCACCTTGTCGCGCGAGGTGCCGTACAGGTTGCCGTGCACCTCGGCATGCTCCAGGAAGATGCCTTCGGCTGCCTCGCGCTCGAACTCCGCGCGCTCTACGAAATAGTAGTGCCGCCCGTACTGCTCGCCCGGCCGCGGCGGCCGCGTGGTGTGCGACACCGACAGCGAGATCGCCGGCTCGCGCTCCAGCAGCGCGTTGACCAGGGTGGACTTGCCGGCGCCCGAGGGCGCGGCGACCACGAACAGGGTGCCCGGTTCAATGCTCATGAAAGTGCGCGACGCGTTTGCGCCCTCTTCCGTTGCTGGAGAGGACCGGGAAGCGGGAAGCGGGGCCTGCCGGATGCACCTAGACCTCGGCCGGAATCGGCAGGTGGCCCAGCCGTGCGGCTCCCATGCTCGATCCTTTCGCTCGGGTACGGCTCAAACGGCTGGTGGACATCGGTGCCCCATCGACGGCGTGCGGCCCGGAAGTATAGCCGGATCACCGAGGCTGCCGCCTGGACAGCGGGACAGGCGGGAGCCCGCGAGACCGGGATGCATCGATGAAAGCCATGACGGGCGGCGCGGGACAGCGCCCGTCAGCCGCCGCCTAGACCGCCTTGCCTACGAGCGTGCCGATCAAGGCGGTCGACGCCAGGGCCACGGCACCCCAGAACACGACCCGAAGCGTGGGCTTGAACACGCCGGCTCCACCCGCCCGCGCCCCGATGGCGCCGAGGACCGCAAGACCGACGAGGCAGGCGAGCGACACGCTCCATACCACCGCTCCGGCAGGCGAAAGCAACGCGACGACGAGCGGCAGCGACGCGCCAAAGGCGAAGGTGGCGGCCGAGGTGAAAGCTGCCTGGGCGGGCCTGGCCATCATGTGGCTGGTGAGTCCGAGTTCATCGCGCGCATGCGCGGCGAATGCGTCTTTCGCCATCATCTGCTCGGCGACCTGCTGCGCCAGTTCACGCGTCACGCCGCGCTGTTCATAGATGGCGACAAGTTCCGCGAGTTCGGCGCCGGGCTGCGTCGCCAGTTCATGGCGTTCACGCGCCATGTCGGCTTCTTCCGTATCGGCCTGGGAACTGACCGATACATATTCGCCCGCCGCCATCGACATCGCGCCGGCAACGAGCCCCGCGACGCCGGCAACGAGAATCTCGTGCTGCGCCGTCGCTGCGGCGCCCACGCCCACGATCAGGCTGGAAGTCGATATCAACCCATCGTTGGCGCCAAGCACCGCGGCTCGAAGCCAACCTATCCGTTCGATCAGATGACTTTCTTTGTGGAGGGCACGCATGGAAAGTGTTCCTTGCTCGAGAAGTTGTATCGGGAGTTTCCGCCCAGGCGGCGCGAGGCCGGCAGCCCCGGGGGCGGACATTCTGCGCCCTGACGGACGCGGCACGTGAAACCGGCAAGGCGCCATGGAGTCGCACCCGCGACGCACCCCACCAAGGGGCTGCGGGCATGGTCGTGGATACGGCCCCGACGCCGGATCGCGCTTGACGCCATCGGACGACGCCGGACGCGAAAAAGCCCGCGTGGAGCGGGCTTTCGACCTTGCGACGCGGTGTGCCGGACGCCATCGGGCGGCACGGAACATCACTCGATGTTCTGCACCTGCTCGCGCATCTGCTCGATCAGCACCTTGAGTTCGACGGCGGCGTTGGTGCTGCGCGCGTCCACCGACTTGGAGCCCAGCGTGTTCGCCTCGCGGTTGAACTCCTGCATCAGGAAATCGAGGCGGCGGCCCACCGGCTCCTTCAGGCCCAGCACGCGGCGCGTCTCGGCGATGTGGGTGCTGAGGCGGTCCAGTTCCTCGTCCACGTCGCTGCGGGTGATCTGCAGCACCAGTTCCTGCTCCAGCCGGCCGGGGTCGGCGGGCTGCTTGAGGTCGGCCAGCCGCGCCTCCAGCCGGGCGCGCAGCGCGGCGCGGATCCCGGGCATCCATTCGCGCACCTGGGCCACGATGCGCTCGATCGCGTCCAGCCGGTCGCGCAGGATCTGGCCCAGCTTCGCGCCCTCGCGTTCGCGGGTGGCGGTGAGCGCGTCCAACGCACGGTCCAGCACCTCGAACAACGTGGCCTGGCGCGCCTCGGGGTCGGCCGCCTCCTGCTGCAGCACGCCGGGGAAGCGCAGCAGTTCGGTGAACTGCACCTGCAGTCCGGGGAAGCGCGCCTGCAGGTCCAGGTTCAGGTCGGACAGGCGCGACAGCAGCGCGCCGTTCACCTGCAGGGATTCGCTGCGCGTGTCGTTGCTGCGCACCGTCACGTCCACCTTGCCGCGCGAGAGCTTCGCCGCGATGCGCTCGCGCAACTGGGACTCCAGGCTGCGCAGCTCGTCCGGCAGGCGCGGCGAAAGCTCCAGGTAGCGGTGGTTGACCGTGCGCAGTTCGCAGCTCAGCGTACCGGCGGGTCCGCCGGTCTCGGCCGAGGCATAGGCGGTCATGCTGCGGATCATCGGCGGCCTGCGAACGGTGGGAAGGGTCGCAATGGTAAACTTTCCGACCCCGAGTTGCCCAACGGCCCACATGAACCAGTCCGTCCGACCCAGCGGCCGCGCCAGCGACCAGTTGCGCACCGTCGCCATCGAACGCCACTACACCCGCCACGCCGAAGGCTCGGTGCTGGTGAGCTTCGGCGACACCCGCGTGCTGTGCACCGCCAGCATCGAGGATCGCGTGCCGCAATGGCTGCGCGGCAAGGGCGAGGGCTGGGTCACCGCCGAATACGGCATGCTGCCGCGCGCCACCCACACCCGCATGCAGCGCGAAGCCGCGCGCGGCGGCCAGGGCGGCCGCACCATGGAGATCCAGCGCCTGATCGGCCGCAGCCTGCGCGCCTGCATCAACCGCCAGGCGCTGGGCGAACGCGTGGTCACGCTGGACTGCGACGTGATCCAGGCCGACGGCGGCACCCGCACCGCCGCGATCACCGGCGCCTACGTGGCCCTGGCCGACGCGGTGAACGCGCTGATGCAGCGCGAGAACCTCAAGCGCAACCCGATCGTGGGCGCGGTGGCCGCGGTATCCGTGGGCATCTACAAGGGCGTGCCGGTGCTCGACCTCGACTACGCCGAGGATTCGGACTGCGACACCGACATGAACGTGGTGATGAACGACGGCGGCGGCTTCATCGAGGTGCAGGGCACCGCCGAGGGCCACGCCTTCCGCCGCGACGAGATGGACGCGCTGCTGGCGCTGGCCGAGAAGGGCATCGGCGAACTGGTGGCCGCACAGCGCGCCGCGCTCGCCGCCTGAGCTGCCGGGCGATCCCGCACCCATGAGCCAATACATCGCCAGCTTCGTGCTCGTCGTGGCGGACTACGACGAGGCGATCCGGTACTACACGCAGGCGCTCGGCTTCGAGTTGCGCGAGGATTCGCCGCGCGGCGACGGCAAGCGCTGGGTGCTGGTGGCGCCGCGCGGCGCCACGACGGCCATCCTGCTGGCGAAGGCCGCGGACGAGGCCCAGGGCGCGTGCATCGGCAAGCAGACCGGCGGCCGCGTCGGCTTCTTCCTGCACACGGACGATTTCGATCGCGACTTCGCCGCGATGACGGCGCGCGGCGTGCGCTTCGCCGAAGCGCCGCGCCATGAAGCCTATGGAACCGTGGCGGTCTTCGAGGACCTGTACGGCAACCGCTGGGACCTGCTGCAGCCGAAGCCATGAAACTCGTCCTCGCCAGCAGCAACCCCGGCAAGCTGAGGGAATTCGGCGCCCTGTTCGCCGACAGCGGCTTCGACGTGGTGCCGCAGGCCAGCCTCGGCGTGGACGACGCCGAGGAAACCGGCCTCAGCTTCGTCGAGAACGCGCTGCTCAAGGCGCGCCACGCCGCGCGCGCCACCGGCCTGCCCGCGCTGGCCGACGACTCGGGGCTGTGCGTGGATCACCTCGGCGGCGCGCCCGGCCTGTATTCCGCCCGCTACAGCGGCGACCACGGCAACGCAGCGGCCAACAACGCCAAGCTGCTGCAGGCCCTCGAAGGCGTGCCGGAGGAACGGCGCAGCGCCTTCTTCATCGGCGTGCTCGTCCTGCTGCGCCACGCCGAGGACCCTGCCCCGCTGATCGCGGAAGGCCGCTGGTACGGACGCATCCTCACCGAAGGGCGCGGCACCGGCGGCTTCGGCTACAACCCGGTGTTCCTGCCGGACGGCTACGCGCAGAGCGTGGCCGAGATGGACGACGCGCTGAAGAACCGCCTCAGCCATCGCGGCCAGGCGCTCGCCCTGCTGCACGAAAGGCTGCGCGAACTGCACTGGCAATGAGCCTCGCCGCACCGCCGCTGGCGCTGTACGTGCACATGCCGTGGTGCGTGAAGAAGTGCCCGTACTGCGACTTCAACTCGCACGGCCTGCGCGGCGCGCCGCCGCCCTATGCCGAGTACGCGGACCTGCTGCTGGCCGACCTGGACGCCGACCTTGCCGACTTCGGCGCGGCCGCGCGCGGCCGCGACATCGTCAGCGTGTTCTTCGGCGGCGGCACGCCCAGCCTGTTCGCGCCGGACCACATCGCGCGCTTCCTCGACGGCGCCCGCGCACGCCTGCCCTTCGCCGGCGACTGCGAAATCACCCTGGAGACCAATCCCGGCACGGTCGAGCACGGCCGCTTCGACGGCTATCTCGCGGCGGGCGTGAACCGCCTTTCCTTCGGCATCCAGAGTTTCGACGACGACAAGCTGCGCCGCCTCGGCCGCATCCATTCCGCGGGCGAAGCGGAGGCCGCCGTGAAGTCGGCGCAGGACGCCGGCTACGCCAACATCAACCTCGACCTGATGTACGCGCTGCCGACGCAGGACCTCGACGGCGCGCTGGCCGACGTCGAGCGCGCCATCGCGCTCGCGCCCACGCACGTCTCGCACTACCAGCTCACGCTGGAACCGAACACCGCCTTCGCCGCCAACCCGCCGCCGCTGCCCGACGACGACCACGCCTGGGCCATGCAGGAAGCCTGCGAGGCGCGCCTGGCGGCGGCCGGCTACGGCCAGTACGAGATTTCCGCCTATGCGCAGGCCGGCCGGCGCTGTGCGCACAACCTCAACTACTGGCAGTTCGGCGACTACCTCGGCATCGGCGCCGGCGCGCACGGCAAGCTCAGCGACGCGGCCGCCGGCCAGGTGCGCCGACGCTGGAAGACCCGCCACCCGCGGGCCTACATGGAAGCAGTCGGCGGCGCAGCGCGCATCGGCGGCGACGGCGCGGTCGACGCCGACGAGCTGCCGTTCGAATACATGCTCAACGCGCTGCGCCTGATCGACGGCGTGCCGCTGGCCGACTTCGCCGCACGCACCGGCCTGCCGCCGGAACGCATCGCCGCGCCGCTGGCCGCGGCGCGCCGCCGCGGCTGGCTGGTCGACGATCCGCACTGGCTGCGCACCACCGCGCTGGGCCAGCGTTTCCTCAACGACGTGATTTCCGGCTTCCTCGACTGAGCAGGCTGCGCGCGCGTCAGTGCAGCCCCAGCGTCGGCGACTGCGCCAGCGCCTTCAGGAACGCCAGCACCACCCCGGAGCTGCCTTCCTGCAGCGGCAGCGCTACCGGACTGTCGACCACCGCGCCGTCCGGCCGGTGCACGTGCACGGCGCCGGCCACGCCCGGATGGACGGCCGGCGCGGTATCCAGCCGCCAGGCTTCGTCGGCGAGGTTCCACTCGAACGACCAGGCCTGCGGCGTCTGCATGCGCACCAGCGCCTGGACGCCTGACGTGCCCCGGAAGGCGATGCCGTCATGGTGCAGCCGCATGCCGCCCGCGAACACGGCCGGCAGCACGGGCTGGATCGCATACGCCAGGGCGGCCAGGCCGGAGCGGGGCGGCGGCAGGCGCTTCGCGCCGTTCGCGACCAGGCAGCGCCATTGCAAGGTGTCGTGCAGGGCGCGCTCGCGATCGTCGATCAGGCGCACGGCCAGCCACGCGTCGTAACCGGGGTGTTCGGGCAGGCTGCCGTCGCGCACCGCCGCCAGTATTTCGTCGGCCTCGCCGCATCCGGTCGCCGCCAGCAGGCGCTTGCGCCGTTCGCGCAGTTCGTACATCCGTCGCGACACGTCGGAAATCGCCGTGGCGGCCCGCGGGTCGACATTCTCGAAGAAGTTCGTCATGTGTCCCTCACATGCCCATGTCGCCGCCGGCGGCGCCGTCCAGGCGCACCATGTCCGGCGTGATCTGCGCGTAGCCCAGCACTTCCCCGCCGAACTCGCGCGCGAACGCTTCCGCGTCCGCGCGCACGGCGAAGCTCGCCAGCGTGGGGCCCATGCTGCCGTGGCGGCGCGAACCGCGCACGTAGAAGGCCTTGGTCGCATCGGTCCAGTGCCCGTGCGGGTGATCCCAGTCGGCATGCCCCATGTCCTGGGTGTACGCCCCGGCCACGGCGCGTACCTGCTCGGGCTGCAGCAGCATCGACAGCAGCTCCACCGTGTCGCAGAAGTACGCGGTCTTGCCGTCCGCATAGTTGATCTGGCCCTTGGGGCCGGGGTAGTCGGCCAGCGTCATGCCGTCCAGCTCGCACTGCGCGCCTGCCTGCGGCTCGAACGGCCCTGGCGTCGCCACCTGCTGCGCGCAGGCGGCAAGCAACAGCGCAAGCAATCCGGGCATCCAACGTCGCATCGATTTCATCGGAACCTCCAAAGGGCCGCGCCCAGCGGCGCGACGATCCAGGCGAGCAGCACGCCGTACAGGGTGGCGGCCGCATTCCAGCCCTGGGCGGTCAAGGTGCCCAGGCCGAACGAACTGCGCAGCGCATCTGCGCCGAACACGTTGATCGCGCGGAACACGTCCGCGGGATTGAGCAGCAGCACATACGGCGCCCAGGTCGAGGCGTGGCTGCCCGCCGTGGCCACCAGCACGCCCAGCAGCGACAGGTCGAACACCAGCACGAAGCCGAACCACAGCGCGATCGCGGCGCCGGTGGCCCGCGTGCGGTCCCGCGCCACGGTGGACACCAGCACGGCGAGGCTGAGGAAGGCCAGGCCCAGCATCAGCGCACTGCCCACGAAGCGCAGGTAGATCGCCAGCGCGGTCAGGTCCATCGAGGGCGCCAGCGGCACCAGCGCGGCGCCGAAACCCACCAGCGTCGCCATCGCCAGGGCCGCGGCCAGCCCCAGGTATTTGCCGAGCAGCAGCTCGGCCCGGGTGATCGGTTGCGACAGCAGCAGGTCCAGCACGCCGCGCTCGCGCTCGCCGACCACGGCGTCGAAACCCAGCAGCAAGGCGATCAGCGGCACCAGGTAGATCGCCAGGCTGGTCAGGCTGGCCACCGTGACGGCGGCGCTGCGCAAGCCCAGCACGCCCGACTGGGCGCCGCCGAAATACGCGATCAGCAACGCGAACGCACCGAATACCACGGCCACCGCCAGCACCCAGCGGTTGCGCAGGCGGTCCCGCCATTCCTTGGCCGCGATCGCGGCCACCAGGCGCCATTGCCAGTGCGATGCGGGCCTCATGCCGCACGCTCCACCCAGGTGGTGCCGCGCTGGTGGTGCAGGAACACGTCCTCCAGCGTGGGCTCGGTCAGCGTGTACTCCTGCAGGTCGCCGGACAGCCCGGCCAGCACGCGCAGCAGCGTCATGCGATGGGGCTTCGCCACGATCGCGTGCACCGTGCCGTCGGGGGCATCCAGGGGCACGAGGCCGGCGGCCAGCAGGGCGCCCTTCACGCGCTCGCGGGCGCCTTCGCGGGGCGTCAGCGCCAGCCCGGCGGGCAGCCCGGAGGCGGCGGCCAGCGCGGCCACCGTGCCCGTGGCCACCAGCTTGCCGCTGGCCATGATCACCAGGCGATCCACGCGCGACTGGATCTCGGCCAGCAGATGCGAACTCAGCAGTATCGTGGTTCCCGCGTTCTTCAGCTGTTGCAACTGGTCGTAGAAGTCATGGATGGCTTCCGGGTCCAGGCCGTTGGTGGGTTCGTCCAGCAGCAGCAGGCGGGGCTCGCCCAGCAGCGCCTGCGCGAAGCCCAGGCGCTGGCGCATGCCCTTGGAGTATTCGCGCACGGCACGATGCATCGCCCCGGCCAGCCCCACGCGTTCGAGCAGGTCCTTGCAGCCTGCGGGATCGGCGGATTTCAGCCGCGCGAAGAAGCGCAGGGTCTCCAGTCCCGACAGGTTGTCGTACAGCGCCACGTGTTCGGGCAGGTAGCCGATCGCGCGGCGCACCTCGCGGAAGCGGCGCCCGCGCACCGGCTCGCCGAACAGCAGGATGTCTCCCGCGTCCGCGGCGATGATGCCCAGCATCATCTTGAACAAGGTGCTCTTGCCGGCACCGTTGTGGCCCGCCAGGCCGACCATCTCGCCTTCCCCGCAGGAAAAGCCGATGCCGTCGACCACCGGCGTCGCGCCATAGCGCTTCACCACGCCCTTGATTTCAACGACCACTGCGTTCAAGCCACTGGCTCCAGTCGGCATGATGGGGACGCATCGCCGGATGCGCATCGATGATGGTGGCCACGCGCAGCACCGGGAATTGCCGCGACACCAGGCTCAGCGCCTGCAGCGCGGGGCTGCTTTGCAGCAGCTTCACGAACGGGTAGCGCGAGACCAGGCGGTCGGTCAGCTCGTTCGCCTCGAACGGCACGTCGCCGTAGCCGTTCGCGTCCGCGTCCCAACCCAGGTAGTTGCTCCAGTAGTTGCCCTCGCGCTTGCCCCACTGCACGTCGCGCGTAGCCACGTAGTTCACCTGCTCGGTATTGCCGATGAAGTCGTTGCCGTCGACTTCGTTGTTGTACGAGCCGGCCCACAGGTGCACGCCCACCGCGTTGCCGACCACCAGGTTGCCGCGCAGGGTGACGTACTCGGCGTCGTAGACGAACAGGCCCTCGCGATTGCCGGCCGAGATGTTGCCGGCGATGGTGGAGTCCTGGATCGTCCGCAGCATGATGCCGTGGCTTTCGTTGCCCCAGGCCACGTTGTCGCGCACGTCGAGGTCCCGCACCTCCATCAGCGCCATGCCGCCGATGTTGTGGAAGCTCTCGTTGCCCTGCCACAGGTTGTGGTAGGAATTCATGTAGTGCGTGCCGTAGCGCACGTCGTGGATGCGGTTGCCGACGAAGCGCGCGTGGTGCGACACGTCCACGTAGATGCCGTCGCGCGCGAAGCTGATGCGGTTGCGCTCGATCGACGCGCCCTGGGTGTTGTACAGCTGGATCGCGTTGCCGCGCTGCGAGGAGATCTTCTCGCGCATGCCGGTGATCAGGTTGTCCGCCACCGTCACCTGGTTGCTCTTTTCGATCCACAGGCCGAACAGCACGTGGGCGAAATCGCAATGGCTGACCACCGCCCGGTCGGAGCCGGGCTGGATGTAGATGCCGGCGTTCTGCGCGCCGAGGTCGTCGCCGCTGTCGCGCACGATCAGCCCTTCGATGCGCACGTCGGGCGACGCGACGCGGATGACGTCGCCCTGGCCGCCGCCGCCGACGGTGGGCCGCCCCACGCCGACCAGCGACAGCGGCTTGTCGATGCGGAAGCCGCCCGCGTACTGGCCGCGCTCGATCTCGACCGTGTCGCCGGGCGCCGCCTGCGCGATCGCCGCGTCGATGCGCTCGCCGGGATGCACGCGCAGCGTCGCCGCGCCCGCGGGCAGCGCCGCGAAGGCCAGCAGCAGGAGGGCGGGCATGCGCTTCATTCGATCAGCTTGATCGGGATGAAGTGGCCGTCGCGGCCGATCGGCGTCAACGGCAGGCCGGCCTTGGCGCGGCGCTTGCGTTCGGCGCTGAGCGGCGGGCAGGCGTGGTCGTCGTGGTAGAGCACGATGCAGTCCAGGCATTGCATGCATTCGGACGGGTCGATGCGCCCCTGCGCGTCGATCGCCTGCGAACCGCAACCCACCGCGCAGGCCTTGCAGGTGGTGCATTCGGCCTTGCGCTTCAGGCCGAACAGGCGGAACCGCGACGGCAGCGCCAGCGCAGCGCCCAGCGGGCACAGGTACTTGCAGAACGGCCGCTCGATGAACATCGAGAGCGCCACCAGCGCCGACCAGAACAGCACGAACGGCCAGCTGCGGTTCCACACGTGGACCATGAAGGTGGTCTTGAACGGCTCCACCTCCGCCATGCGCTCGGCCAGCGCCATGGAGTGGAACGAGGCCGCCACCAGCACCAGCAGCACGACGTACTTCAGCCAGCGCAGGCGGTGGTGCCAGCGCGACGGCAGCGCGAACTGCCAGCGCCCGAGGCCCAGGCGCCGGGCGCCGCGATACAGCAGCTCGCTCATCGAGCCGTACGGGCACAGCCAGCCGCAGAACACGCCGCGGCCCCACAGGGCGACGGTGACCGCGATGAAGACCCAGAACAGGAAGATCAGCGGATCGCTGAGGAACAGGTCCCAGCGCCAGCCGTCGAACGGCGCGTGGACCAGCGTGAGCACCTGCACCACCGACGGCTGCGCAAGCTGCATGAAGCCGACGAAACCCACCGCCACCACCCATGCCGCGATGTGCGGCCACAGGATCCAGCGCTTGTCGTTGCGCCGCGAGCGCGCGGCCCAGCGCATGCGCAGCGCGTAGAACACCGCGACGGCCAGCAGGAAGGCCACGAACGCGGTGATCGTGAAGGCCTTGGCCTTCCACAGCTTCACCCAGGCGGGCGTCGGCTTCTCGACCGTGGGACGACCGCCTTCCAGGTAGCGCGCCGGCAGCCAGTACTCGGCGTTGAAGTTCGCGAAGTCCGCGGCGCCGTGGTCCCCCTCGTGCTTGGACAGGAACGCGAGCCGCCACGGATAGGCGGCTGAAAACGACTTGCCGCGCAGTATGAAGATGCCGGACTCGTCGTACGCCGGAACGCCCGGCAGGTCGATGTGGTACAGGTTGCGGTAGTCGCCGTCGCCGAACTGGTAGGCGTCCGCATCCTGGCTCACCTGGATGCGGTCGTATATGCCGCCGCGCACGAACGCCGAACCCTTGAACGAGCTGCTGCCGCCGTTGATGATGAAGATGGCGTGCTCGCCCGGCTTCAGTTCGCCCATCAGCCGCTGGTACACCGCCTCGCCCAGCACCGCCTTGCCCACCGCCGGTTCGTTGAGGTAGCCGAACCAGAGGTCGACGAAAGGCCGGGCCGCGGCGGGCTCGCCCACCTGCCCGGGCATCACCTTGAGATGGCCCACGCTGCCCTCGGTCACCAGCCCGGCCCAGTCGGACGGTGCAGTTGCAGCGGTGAACCGGGCCTGGGGGCGTTCCACGGCATGGATCAACCCGACCTGGCGTGCCACGGCATAACTGCCACGTCCCACCATCTGGTTCTCGGCCAGCACGGTGACGGTGGCGCCGCTGATGGCGTCCATCGGCACGTTCGTGCCGTCGGCACGGCCGAGTTCGAAATGGGCACCGGCCGGCTTGCCGATGTACTGGGCGACATAACCCACGAGTTTTTCTTCGGGAATGCCCGCCAGCAGGATGGGTTCGCTGTGGCGGAGGATGCGCACGCCGGTGACGCGTCCCTGCGCATCCATGCCCACCAGGGTGACGATGGGCTTGCCCGAGTAGCCGACGATGTCGGGCGTGGTGTCGGTGGACAGGAAGACGTAGCCCACCACCTCGTCGCGACCGTCGTGTTTGCGCAGGCCTTCGACGTAGGCGGGCTGGCCCTTGCGCAGCGAGAAACGCTCGGCGCCCGGCAGCACGCTGCCGCAGGGCGCATAGCGGCACAGATCCGGGCCGGCGAACATCGCGGCCGGCCATTCCGCCTCATACGCTCCGGCCCAGGCGCGGCCGCTGCCGAGCAGCAACGCACACACCACGAACAATCCGTACAGCCATCCGCATCCATGGCCGTGCCGGACCGCGCCCGGACCACGCTGCGAGCCTGCCATCTTCATGTCACGCCCCTGTCTTATTGCGACTTGCCGACCATGTAATCGACGGCTTCCTTGATCGACGCTTCGTCGATGCTGGGGTTGCCGCCGTGCGGCGGCATCGTGCCCTTCGCTCCGGTGAAGCCTTCCAGCGCGTGCTTGTAGAGCACGTCCTTGCCCTGCGCGATGCGCGGAGCCCAATCCTCCTTGTTGCCCAGCACGGGAGCGCCGACGGCGGGGCTGCCATGGCACAGCACGCAGGTGGACTGGTAGACCTTCTCGCCCGGCGCCGGCCCCGCGGCGGCCGCTTCGGCGGCGGGCTGCACCGCCGGGGCCTCGACGGCGGCCGCCGGCGCAGACGGCGCAT
>NZ_NJIC01000042.1:62997-68283 GCF_013620825.1 Rhodanobacter sp. PCA2
TGCGGCAACCAGCGGACCAGCAAAGTGTCGGATCTTCATCGGTTGATTTCCTTGGGGACGGGTGCGTGGCGCGCACGTGCAGGCATGGCCCGCATCGTTCGACGATGACGATGAGAACAGCACCGGGCATTTCCCACCTTGACGCGCATCAGTCCTGCGACATCTGGTCCCGTACGCAACGCACACAAAACTCGGTTCCCCATGACGCGCATCAAATCGCCGGCGCCGACCAGGACCTAAAGTCCGTCCCACCTGAACCGTGCAACCAACAGAGGGATGCGCAGATGAGCGGCAACGAAACGAAAGACATCCATCCGGCGATCGACCCCGGCCGAAGGAAATTCCTGGGTACCACGGCGATGGCAGGTGCGGCACTTGGCCTCACCGCCTGCGGCGCTTCGCAGTCGTCCGGCGACAAGGCCGCCGCCGGCTCGGCAGCGACTGCCGCATCCTCCGGGCACGACGCCTACGAAGTGCCCCCGGGCAAGCTGGACAGCTACTACATCATTTCCTCCGGCGGCCACTCCGGCGAGGTGCGCATCCTGGGCTGCCCGTCCGGACGCACGATCAAGCGCATCCCGGTGTTCAACATCGACCCCATGCTCGGCTGGGGCATCACCAACGAATCGCGCGCCATCATCGGCACCCGCCCGGACGGCCAGCTGAAGTACTGGACCGGCGACACCCACCACATCCATGGCTCGTACAAGGACGGCACCTACGACGGCAAGTACTTCTGGGTCAACGACAAGTTGAACGCGCGCGTGGCCCGCATCCGCGGCGACACGTTCGAGACGGACAAGATCACCGAGCTGCCGAACGTGCAGGGCCAGCACGGCCTGTTCTCGGACAAGCGCGACCCGGTGGACGCGGCGATCAACTACACCACGCGCGTATTCGCCGGCGCCGAGTTCCACATCCCGCTGCCCAACGACGGCCGCGACGAGGAATCGCCCGACAAGTACGGCTGCCTGTTCACCTGCCTCGATGCGAACAGCATGGATGTGCGCTGGCAGTGCCGCATCGACGGCAACATGGACCTGGTCGCCACCAGCTACGACGGCAAGCTCGCCGCGTCGAACCAGTACAACACCGAGAACGGCATCCACTACGAGGACATGATGTCCGCCGAGCAGGACGCCTGCGTGTTCTTCCACGTCGCGCGCATCGAGGCGGCGGTGAAGGCCGGCAAGTTCACCACCATCGGCGACTCCAAGGTGCCCGTGGTGGACGGCCGCAAGGAGGCCAATGCCGATCCGAAGACCGCGCTCACCTGCTACGTGCCGGTGCCCAAGAACCCGCACGGCGTGAACGCGAGCCCGGACGGCAAGTACTTCGTCTGCTCCGGCAAGCTGTCGCCGACCTGTTCGGTGATCGACCTCGCGCTGGTGAACAAGTGGTTCGACGGCGAGCTGGCCAAGCCCCGCGACGCCGTGGTCGCCGAGCCGAACGTGGGCCTGGGTCCGTTGCACACCGCGTTCGACGGCCGCGGCAATGCGTACACCACGCTGTTCCTGGACAGCAAGATCGTGAAGTGGAGCGTCGATGGCGCGATCGCGCAGTTCAAGGGCGACGCCAAGGCCAAGGTGATCATCGACGCGATCGACGTGCACTACCAGCCGGGCCACGGCTTCACCAGCATGGGCGAGACCAAGGAACCCGACGGCAAGTTCTTCAACTCGGGCAACAAGTTCTCCAAGGACCGCTTCCTGCCCGTGGGCCCGCTGCACGTGGAGACCGAGCAGCTCCTCGACATCACCGGCGAGAAGATGAAGCTGATCCACGACCACACGGCCTACCCCGAGCCGCACGACGCCATCATCGTGCGCGCGGACATCATCAAGACGCGCCAGATCTACGATCTCAACGAGTTCCCCAACGCGGTCAAGACCAAGGAGGAGAGCACGATCGAGCGCAACGGCAACAAGGTGCACATCCGCCTGATGTCGCAGGCGCCGGCGTACTCGATGCGCGAGTTCAAGGTGAAGAAGGGCGACCTCGTCACCATCACGCTGACCAACCACGACAAGGTCGAGGACCTCACCCACGGCTTCGGCATCCCGAAGTACAACATCAACTTCGTCGTCAATCCGCAGGAGACGAAGTCGGTGACCTTCGTGGCGGACAAGCCGGGCATCTTCTGGTGCTACTGCACGCACTTCTGCCATGCGCTGCACCTGGAAATGCGTTCGCGCCTGATCGTGGAGGCCTGATCGCGGAAGGCTGAAGCCGCATCCAGGGGAGGGGCGTCGCCACGGCGGCGCCCCTTCTCCCGTGCCGGCGACCGCCTCTCCGGAGCACCCATGACCATCCGCCTGTCCACGCTGGCGATACGCACGGGGCTGGTGCTCGCGGCGTTCGTCGCGCTCGCCGGCCTGTTCCTGTGGCTGCGCCCGCTGCAACGGGTGGAGGGCGAGTTCCTGGTGTTCGGCACCCGTGCGCGCATCGAGCTGCTGACCGCCAGCCGCGACGATGCGGACGCGGCGCTCACGGACATCGGCCGCCTCTTCGTGCACGACCACCGCACCTGGCACCCGTGGGAACCCAGCGAGCTGACCCGGCTCAACGCGGCGCTGGCGCAAGGCCATTCCCGTCGCGTGCCGCCCGACGTCGTCGACCTGATCCGGCGCGCGCAGCTGGGCTTCGTCCAGACCGACGGGCTGTTCAACGCCGCCGCCGGCCGCCTGATCGGCGCCTGGGGTTTCCACACCAGCCGCTATCCCGTGCAGACGGCGGCGCCATCGAGCGGCGAGGTCAAGACCCTGCTCGACGAACGGCCCGACATGGACGATGTCCACATCGCGCCGGACGGCAGCGTCAGCGCCGACAACCCGGCGGTGTCGCTGGACATCAACGGCCTGTCCGAAGGCTACGCCTCCGCCCAGGTGCGGCAGTTGCTGCGCAGGCACGACATCGACCATGCGCTGATCTATCTCGGCGGCTTCGTCATGGCGCTGGGCCGCAACGGCAACCAGGTTTGGCGCGTGGGAATCAACGCCCCGTCCGGCGTGCTCGGCAGCATCGCCCTCGGCGACGGCGAATCGCTGGCTTCCTCCGGCGACTACCAGCGCCATCGCGCCTCGGCCAGCGACCTGGGCCACATCATCGACACGCACACGGGCTGGCCGCAGCGGGCGAGCGCGGCCACCAGCGTGCTCAGCAACGATCCCGTCGACGCGGACATCGCCGCCACCGCGCTCATGGTGGCCGGTCCGGCCGGCTTCGAGCACCTGGCCGAACACATGCAGCTGAACTGCGCCCTGTTGCTGGGGCACGACGGCAAGCTCTACCTCACGCCCGGCATGCGGGCGCGCCTGCACACGGACTTCCCCGCCGCCGCGATACGGATCGTGCCGCGGCCTTCCACGGACTGCAGGACCGGTGGCGGCCAGCCCGTGGTGATTCCGGCAGACCTGTAGCGGCTGGCCGGGCGCACCGGCCGCCACGGCGCCGCCCCGGCCAGACCCGGGTTCCCCGACGGCGCGACCGCAAACGCCGTCGAATGAGAATCGTCGGATGGCGACCCCGCGGCAACCGTCCTACACTCCCGCACAGGGAATCTCAGGAAACACCCATGGATGCCGAGCCTCAGCACCGGCACTCGACCTCCGCCGCGGCTGGCCGCGCGCGCGGGCGCTGGCCCGCGCGTACGCAACGCCTGCTCGGGGTGATCGGTCCGCTGTGCGCACAATGGCTGGAACCGGCGCTGCAACAGTGCCTGGAACAGTTCGATCACGCCTTGTATCTGCAGGCCGAGCGCTCGCGCAACCACATCGAACAGCAGCATTGCTTCGACAGCCGCGCGCGGCTGCAACTGCAGCGCACCGCCTTCATGCAGGCCTATGCCGACCAGCTGCGCAGCGGCTTCGCGCGGCTCGGCGAGGAGGACAGCGCCGCGGACGAAGCGCCCGAGCACCAGCCGCTGAGCCTGCTCGGACGCGGCGAGCAAGAGCTGACCGTCGCGCTGGACAAGCTCGCCGCGCGCGGCGAGGCCCGCCACGGCCAATCGCTGACCGAGCTCGCCTACCGCTTCGCCGTGCTGGTCGGCGCCGCGCCGCTGGAAGGCGCGGCGCTGCCGATCGCGCCGGGCGGGCTGACCGAGGCCATGCGCGCCGCCATCGCCACCCTGGACCTGCCGGTCGAGCACCAGGTGCTGCTGCTGCAGGCCTTCGAGCAGGCGGTGGTCGCGGTGGCGGGACCGCTGTACGGGGCCGTCAACGCGCAATTGCTGGGCGACGGCCTGCTGCCGCAGCTGCGTCCGTATGCGCCGCCGCGCGTCGCGCCGGCGGTGCGCACCGCGCCAGCGGGCGAGGCGCCGTCCGGCGACACCGCAGGCGCGCCGCAGGCGCCGATCACGGTGCTGGAAACCCTGCGCGACCTGCTCGCCCAGGGCCGTACCGGCGCAGGCGGCGCGGCCGCCGCGGGCCGGGCCGCCACGCCGGACGAACTGCAGGCCGCGCTGGGCGCGCTGCAACAGCACCTCGCCCAGGTCACCGACCAGGCCAGCCGCGAGCTGCGCAGCGCCCAGCGCCTGCGCGACGAGCTGCTGCTGCAGCTCAATGCCGGCAAGCCGGCCGGCGCCGTCGCGACCGGGCTCAGCCCCGAACAGGACGACACGGTGGAACTGGTGGCGATGCTGTTCGAGCAGATCGGACGGCAACTGCACCACGGTCCGCACGCCCGCTCCGTGCTCAGCGACCTGCAATTGCCGATGCTGCGCATGGCGGTCAACGACCGCGGCTTCTTCGACCAGCAAGGGCACCCGGCGCGGCGCCTGCTGGGGGCGGTGGCCGAAGCCGCGAACGACTGGCTGGACGGCCCGGACGGCGAAGCCGACCACCTGCTTGCCGCGCGCCTGCGCCAACTCGTCGAACGCGCCCGGATCGAACCGCCCAGCGCCGGGCTCTACACCAGCCTGCTCGCCGACATCGAACACCATCTAGGCCAGTTGAGCCGGCGTGCCCAGACCGCCGAGCGCCGCCACGTCGAGGCCATGCAGGGTCGCGAGCGGCTGGACCTGGCCCGCCATCGCGCCGGCGAACTGCTGGCCGAACGCTTCGCCGCGCATCCGCCGCGCGGGCTGCTGCGCACCCTGCTCGATCGCGCCTGGGCCGACGTGCTCGCACTCACCTTGCTGCAGCATGGCGAGGACAGCGCCGACTTCGCGCAACGCCTGCACGTCACCGACCAGTTGCTGGGCAGCGCGCCGGTGGAAGACGCCGACCAGCTGCGCCGCGAGGTGCAGGCCGGCCTGCACCTCGCGGCGCAGCTGGTCGGCGTCTTCCA
>NZ_NJIC01000042.1:68293-88181 GCF_013620825.1 Rhodanobacter sp. PCA2
GGCTGAAACAGCGCCAGCGGCTGGGCGAACCGCCGCGCGCCAAGGCCGCGGCCGCAGCCGACGATCCCGAGCCGCCGCTGGGCCCGCAGGAGGCGCGCCTGCACAATCGCCTGCGCCAGCTTCCCTATGGCACCTGGTTCGAGTTCACCGACCCGGCGACGGGCGAGGTCAGCCGGCGCAAGCTGGCCTGGTTCTCGCCGGTCACCGGCAACAGCCTGTTCGTCACCCGCCGCGGCCAGCGCGGCGAGGAACTGAACCTGCGCAAGCTGGCCCGCTCGATGGCCAGCGGCCAGGTGCGCGAACTTCCGCCGCCTGGCGACGGCCTGCTCGACCGCGCCTGGCATTCGCTCACCCGCAACCTGCGGCGCGACGCTGCGCCGGCGTCCGGAGCCCGCCCATGAGCACCCGCGAGCAACGCCGCGCGCCGCGCAAGCCGGTGGACGCCGGCATCGTGGCGATCGACACCGTCGCCGAGCAGCCGCTGGGCCACCTGTGCAACCTCTCGGCCAGCGGCCTGCTGCTGATCGGCGGCCGCGAACCGCGCAGCGAAGGCATCTACCAAGTGCGCCTGGCGTTGCCGGACGCCAGCGGCAGCATCGAGCTGGGGCTGCAGGAACAGTGGCACGAACCGGCCGCAAGTCCGGGCCAGTTCTGGGCCGGCTACCGCATCATCGCGGTCGCGCCGGCCCACGGCGAGCTGCTGGAACGCTGGCTGCGCCAGGCCTGAGCGTCGCACGCCGGGCGGCCGGCGTCAGCGCGCCGCGCTAGACTGCGCGGTCGATATCCATGCCGGAGATCCGCATGAACGCGCAGCTCGCCACGCTCTATCCCCCGCATCTCGCCACCTTGCGCGAACGCGCGGAACGGGCGCTGGCGCTGGGCGGCTTCGACCACCTGCTGATCGCCGCCGGCACGCCGCCCGGCAAGTTCCTCGACGACCAGGACTACCCCTTCGTCGCCAACCCGCACTTCAGGCACTGGTTGCCGCTGACCGACGCGCCCGGCAGCTGGATCGCATACACGCCCGGCGCGAAGCCGAAGCTGGTGTTCGTGCAGCCGCGCGACTACTGGCACGTGGTGCCGGAAGCGCCGCACGGCTACTGGGTGGAACACTTCGACATCGTCACCGTGCGCAGCGCAACGGATGCCGTGGCGCAGTTGCCGAAGGGTCGCAGTGCGGTGCTCGCGCCGGCCTGCCCCGCCATCGACGGACTCGAAGTCAACAACCCGCAGGCCGTGCTCGACTGCCTGCACTGGCACCGCTCGTACAAGACGCCGTACGAGCTTGCGCTGATGCGCGAGGCCAACCGCATCGGCGCGCGTGCGCATCGCGCCGCGGAGGCCGCGTTCCGCGCCGGCGAGAGCGAGTTCGGCATCCACCTGGCCTATCTCGCCGCCGCGCGGCAGATCGACGCCGAACTGCCCTACGCCAGCATCGTGGCCCTCAACGGACACGGCGCGGTGCTGCACTACATGCACTTCGACCGCACGCCGCCGGCGGAACACCGCTCCTTCCTGATCGATGCCGGCGCGAGCTGCGCCGGCTACGCCAGCGACATCACGCGTACCTGGGCCGGCACGGGCGCGGGCGAATTCCAGGCGCTGATAGCCAGCATGGA
The DNA here is from genome assembly GCF_013620825.1 of Rhodanobacter sp. PCA2. Taxonomy (GTDB): domain Bacteria; phylum Pseudomonadota; class Gammaproteobacteria; order Xanthomonadales; family Rhodanobacteraceae; genus Rhodanobacter_A. The sequence continues at coordinate 69,913 of NZ_NJIC01000042.1, forward strand.
TGCCGCACAGCAGGGCTTCGCGGCGAAGGTGCGCGCGGGCCAGAGCTATCCCGATCTGCACATCCACGCGCACCACGTCATCGCCGGCGTGCTGCGCGAGCACGGCTTCATCCGCATGAGCGCGGAGAGCGCGGTGGAATCCGGCGTGACCTCGGCCTTCTTCCCGCACGGCCTCGGCCATCCGATCGGCCTGCAGGTGCACGACGTGGCCGGTTTCCAGGCAAGCGAACGCGGCGGCAGCATCCCGCGCCCCGCCGGCCATCCCTACCTGCGCATGACCCGCGTGCTGGAGCCGGGCATGGTGGTGACCATCGAGCCCGGCCTGTACTTCATCGACATGCTGCTCGCCGAACTGCGCGGCAAGCCGGTCGCCGCCGACATCGACTGGGCGAAGGTGGATGCCTTCCGCCAGTACGGCGGCATCCGCATCGAGGACGACGTGGCCTGCACCGGGGACGCGCCCGAAAACCTCACGCGCGATGCATTTGCCATGCTCGAACGGACAGCGCCTCCGATCGCATGAAGCTACGACGCGTTCCGCGCATACTGGGTCCACCGTACAGGGGCGGATGCAGGAAATGGGAACAGCCAGGGGGCATCGAACTCGATCTCGAGCACGGCAGCGTCCGCCAGGACGACCTGCTCGTGCGGCACGAACACGGGCGGCTGCATGCCGAGGTCCGCGACGACGGTCGCGGCTTCGATCCTGCCGACCACGGCTCGCACGGCGCCGGCCTCGCCAGCCTGCGCAGCCGCGCCGTTCGTCCCGGCGGATGATTCGTCGTGCAGGCCGCGCCCGGTGAAGACGCCCTCCTGCAACTGGAATGCCCACTGAGTTGAGCTGCCCCGATTTCGGGGTATCCAACCCTGTACCAACCAATTAATGTGATGCCGCTCGCGCAGCGCCCCCCAGGAAGCGGGGGCGCTATCCAGGGGGAACAGACGTGTTGCAGCGTAGCCATTTCATCTCGGGCCTGCCGCGCCCGGGTTCCACTCTGTTGCGCCGGAACCCGCGCTTTCGCGCCAGCATGGGCAGTCCGGCGGAAGGCATGTCCACCGAGGCGAAGGTCATCGCCTGCGATGCCTTGAAGCAGGCCTGCCATGGCGCCCGGGCCGATCGCCTGCTGCCGGTGCGGTACGAAATTCTCGCCAGCCAACCGCCCCAAATGATGGACGCCGTCCACGACTTCATCGGCGAACCGTCAATTCCGCACGACTTCCGGCACGTCGGCCACGGCGTGGCCGACTTCGATCGCCGCGCCGGCGCCCCGGGCCTGCATGCCGTGCGCGGCAGGCCGAAGGTCGAGCCGCGCAACACGCTGCTGTCGCCCGACCTGTTCCAGCGCACCGCGGGCGATGCCTTCCGGAACGACCCGCGGCGCCTGCCTGCAGGTTTGCGCATCGTCTGACGCGCACTGCCGCCACATCCATCGCCACCGATTCGTCAGTTCGCTCACCGCACCACAGGGGACCAAGCCATGAACCGCATCTATCGACTCGTCTGGAACCACGCCTTGCACGCACTGCAGGTCGCCTCCGAACTGGTGCCCGGCTGCAGTGCAGCCGCGTCATCGGTGGATGCGTCGCGGCGCTTGCCTGCACGCCGCCTGCTCGCACTGTGCTGCCTCGCCGCCTGCACCGCCGTGCCGGTGGAATCGGCCATGGCCGCCTGCTCGCCAGTCAACCCGACCAACGGCGCCACCGTGACCTGCTCGGGCGCCGCCAACCCGCTGGCGCCCTCGTACGCCAGCGGCGCCAGCAACCTCACCGTCAACGTGGTTTCCGGCGGCTCCACCGGCGTGCTGCTCGGCCTGGGCGGCACCGCGATGTCGCTCACCGGCAACGGCACCACCCTCAACAACGCCGGCACCATCGATCCCTCCCTGCTCGGCCTGCTCAGCCTGCTGTCCTCCGGTACGGTGATCGGCAACCCCAATCTCGGCGCCGCGATTCCCGGCAGCACCGTGACCGTCAGCAACCAGGGCACGATGAAGGGCACCACCGGCCTGCTCGGCCTCAACCTCGCCGACCTCACCGGCATGGCCCTGTCGGTGCGCAACGGCGGCGGCGGCACGACCAACATCACCAACTCCGGCACCATCGGCTCCTCCGCCCTGCTCGGCGTCTCGCTGCTGGGATCGGATGCGCCGGTGATCGCCGCGTATGGCGGCAGCCAGATCAACTTCACCAATACCGGCACCATCACCGGCCGTACCGCGTTCGAGAGTTCCGCTGCCGGCAACACCTTCATCAACGCGGGCACCATCAGCGGCAGCGTGTCGATGGGCACCAACAGCACCAACACCTTCACCGCAGTGACAGGATCGAACGTCAACGCCGGCGGCAGCCTGGGGTTGAACCTGCTGGGCGTGCTCGGGATCAATCTCAGCTTCGCGCCCACCGGGCAGATCGACGGCGGCGCGGGCGGCAACAACACCCTGGTGCTGCAGAATGTGGTGGCCGGGCCCGGCTCGGGCGCTACGGGCACGGGCAGCGCCTCATCCGCGACCTACGTCAATTTCCAGCACCTGATCGTGAACAGCGGCACCTGGAGCCTGTCCGGCGCGCTGATCAGCGGCGACGCCACCCTCAACGGCGGCGTGGCCCAGTTCGACAGCGATGCCAACTTCGGCAGTGCCGCGATCACGGCCAATGGTGGCGGCGTCGCCGCCAGCATTGGCGGCGCGACCCTGAGCAAGGCGATCACGCTCAATGCGGGCGGCCTCACCGCCACGGGCGCCAACAACTTCACGCTGTCCGGCACGCTCTCCGGCAGCGGCCCGCTGACCAAGAGCGGCACCGGCACGGTGACCTTGACCGCCGCCGACTCCTACACCGGCGGCACCTTCGTCACTGGGGGCACCCTCGCGCTGGGCGGAAACGGCGCGCTGGCGTCCAGCGGCCAGGTCAGCCTGCTGAACGCCGGTTCCGTGTTTGACATCTCCGCCGCCAATGGCAACCGGACCGTCGGCATGCTGACCGGCGATACCGGCACCACGGTCTCGCTGGGCGCACGCACACTCACCTTCGGCGACAGCGCCAACGCCACGTTCGCCGGCACGATCGGCGGCACCGGCGGCGTCATCAAGCAAGGCAGCGGCGTGGAGACCCTGACCGGCGTCAACACCTATACCGGCGGCACCACGATCAACGCGGGCGGACTGGCGATCGGTACCGGCGGCAGTCTCGCGGCCACCGGCGCGGTGACGCTGAGCAGCGCGGGCGGCATCTTCGACATCAGCAACGCCGGCGCCAACCAGACCATCGGCGCGCTGTCCGGCGTGGCCGGCAGCCAGGTCGCGCTGGGCGCGAACACGCTCAGCTTGGGCGATGCCGGCAATACCACGTTCGCCGGCACCATCGGCGGTACCGGAGGCATCGTCAAGCAAGGCCCCGGCACACTCACCCTGAGCAGCGCGAACACCTATACCGGCGGCACCACGATCAACGCAGGCACGTTGCAGATCGGCAGCGGCGGCTCGCTCGCGGCAGGTAGTACGGTCGCCCTGGCCGCCCCCGGCAGCACGCTCGACCTGTCGGCGGCCGGTGCACAGAGCATCGGCGCATTGTCCGGCGTGGCCGGCAGCTCGGTGCTCCTCGGCGCGAACGCATTGACGCTCGCGCCCACCGGCAGCAGCAGCTTCGGCGGCACCATCGGCGGCACCGGCGGCGTGACCATCAACGGCACCGGCACGCAGACCCTGACCGGCACCAACACCTACACCGGCGGCACCAGCATCCAGTCCGGCACACTGGCGCTGGGCCCGGGCGGCTCTCTTGCCGGCGGCAGTGCGCTGACGCTTGCCAGTGGCGGCACCTTCGATATCTCCGCGGCAGGCAATCAGGCCATCGGCGCGCTCGCCGGCACCGGCGGCACGATCAAGCTTGGCGCCAACACGCTCAGCGTGAGCGGCGGCGGCACTCTCAATGCGGCCATCCAGGGCACGGGCGGCCTGACCAACACCGCCAACGCGCTCGTGCTCAATGGCACGAACAGCTATACCGGCCTGACCACGGTGCAGGGCGGAAGCCTCACGGTGGGCGATGCGTCGCACGCCAGCGCCAGCGTGGCCGGCGACGTCAGCGTGGCCAGCGGCGCCGCGCTGGGCGGCTTCGGCACGGTCGGCGGCAGCGTCACCGTGCAGAACGGCGGCCATCTCGCGGCGGGCAGTCCCACCGGCACCTTCACCGTCAACACCAACCTCACCCTGGCCCAGGGCAGCGTGCTCGATTTCTCGTTCGGCGCACCCGGTCCGAACTTCAGCACGTTCGGCAGCGGCCACAACGTGGCGGTGAACGGCAACCTCGCGATCAACGGCGCCACGCTGAATCCGATCGATGCCGGCGGCTTCGGGCCCGGCCTGTACAACCTGTTTACCTACGGCGGCACGCTTACCGAAACCAACGGCGGCATCATTCCGCCCTCGGGCTTCACCATCCAGAACCTGACCGCCAGCAAGCAGGTCAACCTGATCAACACGAACGGCTTGACGCTGAACTTCTGGAACGCGAACGGGCTGGCCAGCAGCACCCGAATGGGCGGCGGCAGCGGCGTGTGGTCGGTGCCGCAGGCGAACTGGGCGAATGCGACCGGCTCGATCACGTCCACCCGCCAACCCGCCGATGCATTTGCCATCTTCGGCGGCGATGCGGGCATGGTGACGGTCGACAACACCGGCGGTGCGGTGACGGCGCTCGGCATGCAGTTTGCCAGCGACGGTTTCCATCTGGTCGGCGGCGCGCTCGGCCTGGTCGCGCCCACGCCCGGCGCGCTCAGCGAGATCCGCGTCGGCGATGGCAGCAGCGCCAGCGCCGGCTGGATCGCCACCGTCGACAACACGCTTACCGGCCTTGGCTTCAACAAGACCGGCGCCGGCACCCTGGTACTCGGCGGCAGCAATACCTATACGCAAGGCACCATGCTGAGCGCGGGCACCTTGTCGGTCAGCGCCGATGCCAATCTTGGCGCGGCCGGTGCAGGGCTGGATCTCGAGGGCGGCATCCTGCAGGTCACCGGCACGGCGTTCCAGTCCACCGCGCGTGCGATCACGCTCGGCGCACCGGGCGGCGGCTTCGATATCGCGGATGCGGCGAACGTGTTCGCCGTGAGCCAGGCCCTGAGCGGCACCGGCGGCCTGACCAAGCTCGGCGCGGGCACCCTGGTATTGAGTGGCGCCAACAACTACAGCGGCGGCACCACCATCAGCGCCGGCACGCTGCAAGGCGATGCGGGCAGCCTGCAAGGCAATGTCGTCGACAACGCGGCGCTGGTGTTCAATCAGGGCACGAATGGCGCCTTCGTCGGCAACGTTTCCGGCAGCGGCACGCTGACCAAGCTCGGCGCCGGCGTGCTGACGCTCAGCGGCGCGAACAGTTACAGCGGCGGCACGGCGATCAGCGCAGGCACGCTGCAAGGCGATACCACCAGCCTGCAGGGCAATATCACCGACAACGCATCGCTGGTCTTCAATCAAGGCACCAATGGCACGTTCACCGGCGCCATCTCCGGCAGCGGCAGCTTGAGCAAGCTGGGCAGCGGCACCGTGACACTGGGCGGCACCAGCACCTACGGCGGCGGCACCACGATCGGCGCCGGCGCGTTGCAAGGCGACACCACCAGCCTGCAGGGCAATATCACCGACAACGCATCGCTGATCTTCAATCAAGGCACCAATGGCACGTTCACCGGCGCCATCTCCGGCAGCGGCAGCTTGAGCAAGCTGGGCAGCGGTACCGTGACACTGAGCGGCGCCAACAACTACAGCGGCGGCACCACGATCGGCGCCGGCGCGTTGCAAGGCGACACCACCAGCCTGCAGGGCAATATCACCGACAACGCATCGCTGATCTTCAATCAAGGCACCAATGGCACGTTCACCGGCGCCATCTCCGGCAGCGGCAGCTTGAGCAAGCTGGGCAGCGGTACCGTGACACTGAGCGGCGCCAACAACTACAGCGGCGGCACCACGATCGGCGCCGGCGCGTTGCAAGGCGACACCACCAGCCTGCAGGGCAATATCACCGACAACGCATCGCTGGTGTTCAATCAAGGCACCAATGGCACGTTCGCCGGCGCCATCTCCGGCAGCGGCAGCTTGAGCAAGCTGGGCAGCGGCACCTTGACGCTGAACGGCACCCACACCTACAGCGGCGGTACCACGATCGGTGCGGGCACCCTCGTGGTCGGCAGCGCCGCCGGCAACGGCGCCACGCTGGGCGGCAACGTGACGGTGGACGGCGGCGCCACACTGCGCGGCCACGGCACGATCGGCGGCAACGTCGATGTGCTGTCCGGCGGCATCGTGACGCCGGGCGACTCCATCGGCACGCTCACCGTCAACGGCGACTTCACCGCCGCGCAGGGCAGCCTGATGGACTTCGCCTTCGGCGCGCCGGGGGCGAACTTCCAGACCGCCGGCACCGGCGACAGCGTGAGCGTGGGCGGCAACCTCAGCCTCAACGGCGCCACGCTCAACGTCACCGATGCGGGCGGCATGGGACCGGGCCTGTACAACTTGTTCACCTACGCCGGCACGCTGACGGAAACCAACGGCGGCCTTTCCCTGGGCACGGCGCCCAGCGGCCAGACGCTGTTCCTGCAGAACCTGACGGCGCAGAAACAGATCAACCTGATCGACACCACCGGCATCACGGCGAACGTCTGGAACGCGAACGGCCAGGCCAGCGCCACCCAGATGGGCGGCGGCAGCGGTACGTGGTCCACGACCTCGCAGGTCTGGACGGATGCGACCGGCGCCGTGACGAACGGCCCGATGTCGCCGCAGCCCGGCTTCGCGATCTTCGGCGGCGCGGCGGGCACGGTGACGGTGGACGGCAGCGCGGGCGCGGTGCAGGCCACCGGCCTGCAGTTCGCCACGACCGGCTACACGCTGACCGGCGGCACGCTGACCCTGGTCGCCAGCAGCGGCAGCGCGCCGATCGTCCGCGTGGGCGACGGCTCCAGCGCGGGCGCCGCGATGACGGCGACGATCAACAGCGCGATCGCCGGCAGCGCCGGCCTCACCAAGACCGACCTCGGCACCATGGTGCTCGGCGGCGCCAACACCTATGCCGGCAACACCGCCATCGCGGGCGGCACGCTGGAGGCGGCCAGCAATGGCGCGCTCGGCAGCGGCAGCGCGACGGTGGACAACAGCGCGGGCCAGAACGCCACGCTCAAGGTGGACAGCGGCGTCAGTCTCGGCAACCAGATCCTGCTCGCCAACGGCGGCACGCTGGACAACGCCGGCAGCATCGTGCGCAGCGGCAGCGGCACGTACGCCGTGGAAGCCGACACCGGCAGCGCGACCATCGTCAACACCGGCAGCCTGCAGAGCGACAGCGGCGTGGTCCTCAACAACGGCGGCACGGTGACCAACAATGGCGGCAGCCTCGCCGCCACCGGCAGCACCAGCGCCGGCCTGTACGTCGGCGGTGCGGCCGCCACGATCGCCAACGCGAACGGCGGCAGCATCAGCGGCGGCTACCTCGGCGTGCAGATGCTCGGCGGCAGCCTCGTCAACACGGGCGCGCACAGCGTCATCCAGGGCAGCGGCTACGGCGTCTTCACCAACGACAGTGCCGCCAGCGTGACCAACTCCGCCGGCGCCAGCATCCAGGGCACCGGCAACGATGCGGTGTCGATGTACCAGGGCGGCACGGTGATCAACGAAGGCGGCGCCAGCATCAGCGGCACCGTCGGCGTGCGGCTGTCCGGCAACGGCAGCATGATCAACCGGACCGGCGCCAGCATCACCGGCAGCCTCGGCGTGATCCTTGCCGGGAATGGCACGGTGGACAACAGCGCCAGCATCGTCGCCAGCAATACCGGCGTGGCCCTGGTGGGCAGCAACGACACCTTGACCAACGCCGCTGGCGCGCTGATCCGCGGCGGCACCGCCAGTGTGAACACGGCGGGCGGCAATGGCGCGGTCAATCTCACCAATGCCGGCACGCTGGATGGCGACGTGTGGCTTACCGGCAACGCGGCCAATGCCGTGACCCTGCTCACCGGCAGCACCTTGCAGGGCCGGCTCTACATCGGCAGCAACGCCGCTTCGACGCTGACCCTGGACGGCAGCGGCACGCAGCTGTACTCGCAGGCGGTGACCGGCGCCACCACGTTCATGGGGGCACTGACCAAGCTGGGCAGCGGCACCTGGATACTGGACAGCGCTCTCACGCCCGGCGGCACCACCATCAACGCCGGCACCTTGCAGATCGGCAACGGCGGCACCACCGGCGCGATCGCCGGCAATGTCACCGACAACGGCACGCTGGCCTTCAGCCGCAGCGATGCAGTGAACTTCGGCGGCACGATCTCCGGCAGCGGCGCACTGGTGCAAGCCGGCAGCGGAACGCTCACCCTCACCGGCACCAGCACGTATGCCGGCGGCACCACGATCAACGCCGGCACGCTGCAGGTCGGCAACGGCGGTACCACCGGCGCCATCGCCGGCAATGTCGCCGACAACGGCACATTGGCGTTCGACCGCAGCGATGCCGTGAGCTTCGGCGGCACGATTTCTGGCAGCGGTGCACTGGTGCAAACCGGCAGCGGCACGCTCACGCTCACCGGCACCAACACGTATGCCGGTGGCACCACCATCAGCGCCGGCACGCTGCAGATCGGCAACGGCGGCACCACCGGTGCAATCACCGGCAACGTCACCGACAACGGCACGCTGGTGTTCGACCACAGCGATGCGGTGAACTTCGGCGGCACAATCTCCGGCAGCGGCGCACTGGTGCAGGCGGGCAGCGGCACCCTCACACTCACCGGCACCAACACGTATGCCGGCGGCACCACCATCAACGCCGGCACGCTGCAGATCGGCAACGACGGCACCACAGGTGCGATCACCGGCAACGTGACCGACAACGGCATGCTGGTGTTCGACCGCAGCGATGCGGTGAGCTTCGCCGGCATCATCAGCGGCAACGGCACGCTGACGCAGAACGGCGCGGGCACCCTTGTCCTGACCGGCGCCAACACCTACACCGGCGGCACCATCGTCAACGCCGGCACGCTGGTGGTCGACAGCACGAGCCTGCCGGGCGCCGTTCTCGACAACGCGGCACTGGTCTTTGCGCAGGCCAGCGACGGCATCTTCCGCGGTGCCATCGGCGGCAGCGGCACGCTCGCCAAGACAGGCGGCGGCATGCTGATCCTCGACGGCAACAGCAGCGCGTTCACCGGCTCCACCACCGTCGGCGCCGGCACGCTGGAAGTGGGCGATGCCGCGACGCCGTCCGCCGTGCTCGGCGGCAACGTGGCGGTGGGTGCGGGCGGCACGCTGCGCGGCTACGGCCGCATCCTCGGCAACGTGAGCAACAGCGGCACGCTCTGGGCCGGCGGCTCCATCGGCACGCTGACCGTCCAGGGCAACTACACCCAGAGCGCCAGCGGCGTGTTCGAGGTGGAGGCCACGCCTTCCGGCCAGGCCAGCCTGCTCGCCGTGAACGGCACGGCCACCCTGGCCGGCAGCGCCCTGGTGCTGGCCGACACCGGCACCTGGGCGCCCACCACGAGCTACACCATCCTTACCGCCGCCGGCGGCGTCAACGGGCGGTTCGCCTCGGCCAGCAGCAGCCTGGCCTTCCTCAACCCCGTGGTGAACTACGGCGCCAACGTGGTGACGCTGTCGCTGCAGCGCAACGACGTCGCCATGGCATCGGTTGCGCAGACGCCCAACCAGAAGGCCGTGGCCACGGCGGCGAACTCGCTGGGCTTCGGCAATCCGGTCTACGACGCGCTGGTGGTGCTGGACGCGCCCGCGGCCCGCCACGCCTTCGACCAGCTTTCCGGCGAGATCCACGCCTCCACCCGCACCGCCATCGCGGACAACGACCACTACGTGCGCGACGCGATCGGCCAGCATCTCGCCGGCCAGAGCAACAACGCCAACGGCCTGAACGTCGCCGGCGCCGACGGCGTCGCCGCATGGACGGCCGCCTGGGGCCACTGGGGCAGCCACGATGGCGACGGCAATGCCTCGACGATGAGCGGCAACGGCAGCGGCCTGCTGCTCGGCGCGGACATGCCGGTGGGCAGCGATGCCCGGCTGGGCGCGGTGCTGGGCACCGGCCAGGGCACGGCGCGCGTCGACGCGCTGGGTTCGTCCTCGCATGTGGTCGACCAGCACCTGGGCGTGTACGGCAGCCTGCACACCGGTGTGCTGCAGTGGCAGGGCGGCGCGATCTACGGCTGGCAGAAAGTGGACACGCACCGCTTCATCGGCTTCGGCACCTTCGGCGGCAGTGCGCTCAGCAACTACCGCGCACATTCCGCACAGGCTTATGTCGACGCCAGCATGCCGTTCGTGCAGGGCCGCACCACGCTGGCGCCGTTCGTGAACCTGGCGGTGGAACGCCTGGGCACGCCCGCGATCCGGGAGAACGGCACCGCCGCCGCGCTGGCCGTGGCCGGACAGGACAGCACCCTCGGCTATGGCACGCTCGGCCTGCGCGCCACATTCGATCTCGGGGCGCCCAACCATGGCCTGCACGCCCACGCCAGCCTCGGCTGGCAGCATGCCTGGGGCGATACGCTGCCCGTCGGCACGATGCGCTTCGATAGCGGCGGCGGCAGCTTCGCCATCGCCGGCCTGCCGGTGGCGAAGAACGCGGGCGTGTTCACCACCGGCATCAGCTTCACCGTCGCACCCGATGTCTCGGTGGACGGCAGCTACCAGGGGCAGTTCGGCCAGCACGCCACGGACCAGTCCGCGCGCATCAGCCTGGACTGGAAGTTCTGAAGCCGGGGGCGTCGCGGGAAGCGCGCCCGAAGCCCAGGCCCGCGATGCGTCCGTCGTGCGGACGCATCGCGGGTTCCTTCAAGTTGCAAACGCGTGACGAGCCAAACTGCGACATTGCTCCGCACCCCCCGCGCCATCGGGCAGGAGTAACCTGCGCGGCATCTGACATACCGGGTTGACACCTTCCCATGTCTCATGCTGAGTCGCTTCAGGACGCGGTGCCCACGCGACCGCTGCGACGCCTGGGCGTCGAGCTGTTCGTGCTGGTGCTGGCGAAGATCGCGCTGCTGACGTTGCTGTGGTGGATCGCGTTCGCGCCGCACCCGAAACCGGACAGCAGCCCCGCCGCGATCGAGCACCTGCTCGCTCCCGCCGCAACCGCCTCTCCTGCGCAAGGTACCCACCCATGATCATCGACCCCGAGGTCGTCACGCTGTCGCGCCTGCAGTTCGCGTTGACCGCGCTCTACCATTTCCTGTTCGTGCCGCTGACGCTCGGCCTGGTCTGGATCCTGGCAATCATGGAAAGCGTGTACGTGATGACCGGGCGCGAAGTGTGGAAGCGCATGGTGCAGTACTGGGGCGTGCTGTTCGGCATCAACTTCGCGATGGGCGTGGCCACCGGCGTGACGATGGAGTTCCAGTTCGGCATGAACTGGGCGTACTACTCGCACTACGTGGGCGACGTGTTCGGCACGCCGCTGGCGATCGAGGGATTGATGGCGTTCTTCCTCGAGGCGACGCTGGTCGGCGTGTTCTTCATGGGCTGGAACCGCATCTCGCGGGTGAAGCACCTGCTGGTGACCTGGTTCCTCGCGCTGGGCACCAGCCTGTCGGCGCTGTGGATCCTGGTCGCGAACGCGTGGATGCAGCATCCGGTGGGCGCGGCGTTCGATCCGCAGACGATGCGCATGGAAGTCACCTCGTTCGCGGAGGTGTTCTTCAACCCGGTGGCGCAGGACAAGTTCGTGCATACGGTGAGCGCGGGCTACGTGCTGGGCTCGATGTTCGTGCTGTCGATCAGCGCGTGGTTCCTGCTGCGCGGACGCAACGTGGATTTCGCCAAGCGCTCGATGACGGTGGCGGCGAGCTTCGGCCTCGCTGCCTCGCTGTCGGTCGTGGTGTTGGGCGACGCCTCCGGCTACGCGGTGTCGCTGAACCAGAAGATGAAGATGGCGGCGATCGAGGCGATGTGGCACACCGAGCCGGCGCCGGCCTCGTTCACCGTGGTCGGCATCCCCGACCTCGACACGCGCACCACCCGCGCGGCGATCAAGGTGCCGTGGGTGCTGGGCCTGATCGGCACGCATTCGATCGACGAGACCATCCCCGGCATCACCGAGCTGGTGCAGGACGCGAAGCTGCGCATCGGGCTGGGGCTGCAGGCCTACGACGCGATGCTCGCGCTGCGCAGGAACCCGGACGACGCGCAGGCGAAGGCCGTGCTGGCCGCGAACGACCAGAACCTGGGCTATGCGCTGCTGCTGAAGAAGTACGTCGACGACCCGCGCCAGGCCACGCCGGCGCAGATCCAGCAGGCCGCCGACTCGACGATCCCGAACGTGCCGGTGCTGTTCTGGGCGTTCCGCATCATGGTGGGCTGCGGGTTCTACTTCATCGTGCTGTTCGCGCTGTCGTTCTGGAAGGCCAGCCGGCGGCAACTGGACCAGAAGCGCTGGTTCCTGAGGCTGGCGCTGTGGAGCCTGCCGCTGCCGTGGCTGGCGATAGAGCTGGGCTGGATCGTGGCGGAATACGGCCGCCAGCCCTGGGCAATCGAGGGCGTGCTGCCCACCGCACTGGGCGTGTCCTCGGTGAGCGCGGGCCAGGTCTGGACCTCGCTGGGCGGCTTCGTGCTGTTCTACACGCTGCTCGCGGTGGTGGACGCGCTGCTGATGCTGAAGTTCGTGCGCAAGGGGCCGGACGGCCTGGGCATCTGGCCGTCCGCGGACAGCGCGGCCACGCACTGAGGAGATGAACATGTTCGACTACACCACATTGCGGGTGATCTGGTGGGCGCTGCTGGGCACGCTGCTGGTCGCGTTCGCGATCATGGACGGCTTCGACTTCGGCGTGGCCGGCCTGCTCAAGCTGCTGGGGCGCGACAACGAGGAACGCCGGGTCTTGCTGGAAGGCATCGAGCCGACTTGGGAAGGCAACCAGGTGTGGTTCATCCTCGCCGGCGGCGCCATCTTCGCCGCGTGGCCGCTGCTTTACGCGGCGTCGTTTTCCGGCTTGTACCTGGCGATGTTCCTGGTGCTGCTGGCCTTCATCCTGCGCCCGGTGGGCTTCAACTTCCGCGGCAAGGTGCACGACCCGCGCTGGGTCAGCCTGTGGGACTGGGTGCTGGTGGCTTCCGGCGTGGTGGTGATGCTGGTAGCGGGCGTGGCCTTCGGCAACCTGTTCCTGGGGCTGCCGTTCCGCTTCGACGGCGACCTGCGCATGAGCTGGCAGGGCGGTTTTCTCGACCTGCTGCAACCCTACGCGCTGCTGTGCGGACTGATCTCGCTCAGCATGCTGCTGACGCACGGCGCCTGCTGGGCCGCGCTGAAGGCCGACCACGCGATCGCGGCGCGCGCGGTGCGCATCGCGCGCTGGGCCACCCTCGCCTACGCGGTGCTGTACGTGCTGGCCGGCGTCTGGCTGGCCTACGGCATTCCCGGCTACGCGGTGGCGGGGCCGGCCGTGACCGACGGCGTTTCGAACCCGCTGTACAAGCAGGTGGCCGTGGGCGGCAGCTGGTTCGCCGGCTACCTGCAATACCCCGGCTTCTGGGCCGCGCCGCTGACCGCCCTCGCCGCCGCGGTGGCGGTGCAGCTGCTGGTGGGCCGGCGCGGCGTGGGCGGCTTCATCGCCAGCAGCGCGATGGTGGGCGGCACCATCGCCTCGGCCGGCTTCGCGCTGTTCCCGTTCCTGCTGCCGTCGAAGCTCGACCCGCGATCCAGCCTCACCGTGTGGGACGCCTCCTCCAGCCTCGGCACGCTGGAGCTGATGCTGGGCGCCACCGTGGTGCTGCTGCCCCTCGTCATCCTCTACACCGGCTGGGTGTACCGCGTGATGCGCGGTCGCGTCACGCTGGCGGACGTGCGCAAGTCGCACGGCGGCTACTGAAGGAGAACGGCCATGTGGTATTTCTCGTGGATACTCGGTCTCGGCCTGGCCTGCGCCTTCGCCGTGCTCAACGCGATGTGGTACGAGGTGCACGCCACCGACGAGGCGCACCGGCGCAAGGAACAGTTGCCGGCGGACGAACGGGACTGAACGGGGCCTGCGGGACTCAACGCCCGGCCAGCAGCGCCTCGATCTCCTCCGCCTCTTTCGGCACGCCGGCGCTGAGCACCTCGTTGCCGTCGCGGGTCACCGCGACGTCGTCCTCGATGCGGATGCCGATGCCGCGCCAGCGTTCGTCCACGCCGGTCTCGTCGGGCGGCACGTAGATGCCCGGCTCCACCGTCACCACCATGCCGGGCTCCAGCACGCGCGAGACGCCGTCGATGCGGTAGTCGCCCACGTCGTGCACGTCCAGGCCCAGCCAGTGGCCGGTCTTGGTGGGGAAGAAACGCTTGTAGCTGCCTTCGGCGACCGCGCGGTCGGCGCCGCCGTCGATCAGCCCCAGCGCGCACAGGCCTTCCGCGAGCACCCGCACCGCGGCGCGATGCGCGGCGTCGAACGGCCGGCCGGGGCATACCTCGTCGATCGCGGCGAGCTGGGCGGCCAGTACCACCTCGTACAGCGCGCGCTGCTCGCGGCTGTAGCGTCCGCCGACCGGGATGGTGCGGCTGATGTCGGAGGCGTAGCAGTCCAGCTCGGCGCCGGCGTCGATCAGCAGCAGGTCGCCGGCATCGAGCCGCGCGCGGTTGTGCTGGTAGTGCATCACGCAGGCGTTCGTGCCGGCCGCGACGATGGGCGTGAACGCGGGCACCGCGCCGCGGCTGCGCAGCGCGTGCAGCAGTTCGGCTTCCACCTCGTATTCGTGCCGCCCCGGCAACGCGCTGCGCCACGCGGCGAGATGGGCCTGGGCGGCGACGTCCGCCGCCGCGCGCATCAGCTTCAGTTCGGCGCGCGACTTGTACAGGCGCAGGTCGTGCAACAGGTGCCCCAGCGCCACGAATTCCTTCGGCACCACGCCGCCGCCGCGCAACTGGCGCAGGCGGCGCATCCAGCCGAGCAGTTGCGCGTCGAACGCCGGCTCGCGGCCGAAGTGGCAGTACACGCGCGCCCTGCCCTCGATCATGCCGGGCAGGATGTCGTCGATGTCGTCGATCGGGAACGCGTCGTCCATGCCGTAGTCGGCCACCGCGCGTTCGGTGCCGACCGAACGGCCGTGCCAGCGCGCCTGCTCGGCGTCGCGCTCGCGGCAGAACAGCACCACCTCGCCGTGCAGGCGGCCCGGCAGCAGCGCCAGCACGGCCTCCGGCTCGGGGAAGCCGGCAAGGTAATGGAAATCGGAATCCTGCCGGTACGGCCAGGTGGCGTCGGCGTTGCGCAGGCGTTCGGGCGCGGCCGCGATCAGCAGCACCGCGTCCTCGCCGGCCATCTGCATCAGCTGGCGGCGGCGGCGGGCGAATTCCTCGCCGGCGATCGCCGTCGCGGCGCCGTGGTCGGGCGATGCGTTCAATGCAGGCGGTCGCTGCCGGACTGGCCGCGGCCGGCCGCCTCGGTGTACAGCAGCAGCGCGCCCACGCGCAGGAACTCCTGCACCTCGATCAGCGCATCCTCGTCCTCGGCGGCGTCGCCGAAGTCGAAGGCCGAGGCGGCGATGGTGCCGAAGTCGCGCAGCACTTCCTGCGCGTCGTCGGAAAGGTTCGCGTGCGCATCGGTGCCGGCGAGGCCGAAGCCGCCGAGGAAGCCGCGGCACCACTCCACCACCGCGTCGGCGCGCTCGGCCAGCGGGCGGTCGGCGTCCGGCAGCAGCGGTTCGAAGCCCAGTTCCGGGTCGGCCAGCGCGTCGCGGCACTGCTTGAGCAAGGCGTCCAGCGCGGCCTGGTCGGACGGCGCGGGCGCAACCTCCTCCGCGCCTTCCAGTTGCAGCGCGGCCAGCAGGTTGCTCCCATGCAGCGGGGCGCCGCCGGCGAGGTAGCCGCACAGCGAACCGTGCAGTTCGCTGGCGTCCACGCCCAGCCGCAGACGCACGATCAGCGCGTCCAGTTGGTCGTGACTGAGCGGTTCGGTGGCCGGCATGGGGCGTTCCTCGGGGACGGCCGGCCATTCTACGCCACGCCCACCCCGGCGCCGGCACCGACCGCGGAAAACGCCCGCTGTTCCCGCGCGTCGTACTGCTATAGTTCCGGGCATGAACCCGTCCGAATCGCTTCCGCCAGATACCGTCCAGCAGGAGCTGGAGGCGCTGGGCCGCCAGGTCGAACGGCTGCTCGACGCCATGCGCCGGCTCAGCGAGGAAAACCGCAGCCTGCGGCACAGCCAGGAGCAGCTGTCGGGCGAACGCGCGAACCTGCTGGCCCGCAACGAGCAGGCGCGCAGTCGGGTCGAGGCGATGATCCAGCGACTGAAGTCGCTTGAAGGCAATGGCTGAAGCAATGAGCACACCCGGCAGCAATGATCCGGTCGCGCTGCGGCTGATCGACCGCGAATTCCTGATCGCCTGCGCGCCGGAAGAGCGCGAGGGCCTGGTCGAGGCGGCCGCCCTGCTCGACCGCAAGATGCGCGAGCTGCGCGCGAACGCCCGCGCGCCCAGTTTCGAGCGGCTGGCCGTGCTGGCCGCGGTGAGCATGACCCACGAGCTGCTGGCGCTGCGCAAGCAACAGGGCGGCCACGACCAGCAGGCCGCGCAACGCCTCGCCGCGCTGCGCCAGCGGCTGGAGATCGCGCTGGAAACTGCCACCGCGCAGCACCGCGACAGCGCGGTGGACCTGTTCCCGAAGGCCTGAAAGCCCGCACCCGCGCCGCGCACGGGGCAGGCCCTGCCCGCCACGCGGCAGCATGCGGCTCGATGCTCCGGCACGGCGTCGCGCACCACCCCCGGCCATGCCCCAAGGACTAGGCGGAAAGCGCGCACAGGTTCTACAATCGACCCCGGCGTTTTCTGCGGTGTGCGCCGGCACACTCTTACATTTGCCTTGTTCCTAAATACGGCCCCGGGTCGGCTTTTCATCGGTCGTTGTGCATGTCCGCCGCGTGCGGAAAGCCTTGAGGCCATGTCGCCCTCCCACCTGATCCATCGTGGATCAAGGTCGTTCGGTGGGCAGCGGCATCGCGGTTGACGCCACCTTTCCCACGCCCCGTTCCTCGCTCGATGAACGGGGCGTCTTTCGATGGAGAGCACGCCGTGGACGCCACCGCCCACCGTCGCAGCCTGCGGGAGCAGATGACCGAGCGCCGCCGCGCGCTGCCGCCGCCCGCGCGCATGGCCGCCGCCCAGGGACTGCGCCGCTCGCTGGAGCAGCTTCCCGAGTACCTCACCGACGCGCGCGTGGCCGGCTACTGGGCCACCGGCGGCGAGCTGCCGCTGAACCTGGTGATCCCGCCCCTGCTCGCCCGCGGCCAGCGCTTCCTGCTGCCGATCCTGGCCAAGGGCAGGCAACTGCATTTCGCGCCGTGGCGCGACGGCGACCCGGTCGCGCCGAACCGCTACGGCATCCCCGAGCCGGTGGCGCCGCACGAATGGTTCGCCCCGTTCCAGCTCGACCTGGTGCTGGTGCCGCTGCTGGCCTTCGATCGCCGCGGCCACCGGCTGGGCCACGGCGGCGGCTACTACGACCGCAGCTTCGCCTTCCTCAAGGAGCAGGCCCGCCCCACCGAGCCGCTGCTGGTAGGCGTGGCCTACGCGTTCCAGGAAGTCGAGGCGTTCGAGGCGGAGCCCTGGGACGTGCCGCTGGACTTTGTCGCCACCGAACACGAACTGATCGACTGCAGCAACGGACAAGACGGAGCCGCCCACGCATGAGCCCACGCCCGCGCCACTACTGGCTGATGAAATCCGAACCCGACACGTTCTCCATCGACGACCTCAAGCGCAAGAAGCAGGAAGCCTGGGACGGCGTGCGCAACTACCAGGCGCGCAACCACATGCGCGACGGCATGCGCGTGGGCGACAAGGTGTTCTTCTACCACTCCAGCTGCGCCGAACCCGGCATCGTCGGCATCGCCGCGGTCGCCACCGACGCCTACCCCGACCCCAGCCAGTTCGATCCCAGGAGCAAGTACTTCGATCCCGGCAGCACCCGCGACAACCCGCGCTGGATGCTGGTCGACGTGAAGTTCGTGAAGAAGCTCAAGCGCACCATCACGCTCAAGGAACTGCAGGGCGATGCCACGCTCGACGGCATGGTGCTGCTGCGCAAGGGGAGCCGGCTGTCGGTGCAGCCGGTGGAGGCGGCGCACTGGGAGCATATCGTCGGGTTGGAGTGACGCTGCGCGCTTTGCGTTGAGCGGTCTTGCGCGTTCTGCGCGCCCCGTCTGGATTATTGACATTCGCCGTTGGTAAAGCGGTTTCGAGCGCCCTTCGGGCGCCCGAGTCACTTTCTCTCGCGTGCCCGAGAGAAAGTAACCAAAGAGA
>NZ_NJIC01000048.1 GCF_013620825.1 Rhodanobacter sp. PCA2
CGGCGGCGGCAGGGCCGCGTGCCGGCCGGATGCGGGCGGCGCCGCGGCGGCGCGCGGCGCATCCCAGTGCACGCTGCGGCCGAATCCGGCCAGCAGCAGCAGCCACGATGCGCCCAGCAGCAGCGCCAGGATCACCAGGACCGGAGTCAGCCGGCGTTGGCTGGCGGCGTTCATGGCGTCGCCTCCGGCGCGTCGGCCGCGTCGTCCGGTTCGGGCGCCGATGCGGCCGCCGCGGACGCGGTACCACTGGTGGCGCCGTTCGCCGGTCGCACATAGCCCGACAGCGTGAACTGCACTTCCAGCGACGGCCCGTTGCCCTGCCGCGCCGCCACCGGGTTGCGGTAGATGTTGAGGTTGTCCACGAACAGGTAGGGCGTGCCCTGCTCCAGCGCCTGCAGCACGCCGACCAGGGGCTCGATGTCGCAACTCAGGTTGATGCTCACCGCCGCCTTGCGGTAGGGCTCGCCCGAGGCGGAAGCCGGGTTGGGCACCGGCATCTTCTGCGTCACCGTGCAGCTGCCGCCCTCGGTGTGGGCGCCTACCGCGTCCACCACGCGCTGCATCAGGTCGGCGGCGGCGGTGTTCGGGTCGTCGTCGGGCAGGAACGCGCTGCTGGCCGCCTGGCCGGCGCCCAGCGCGGCGATGCGCCGTTCCAGCTGCGGCTTCTCGGCGATCGCCGCGGCGTAGCGGCTCTGGGTGTCGCGCAGATCGTCCATCTGCGCCGAGACGTCGCGCAGCGGCGCCACGAACCACCAGTGCAGCAGCAGGAAATAGGCCAGCGCCAGCGCCAGCAGCAGCAGGCCGACCGCCGCGATGCGGCTGTCGCGCGGCGTGAGTTTCAGCGTCTTCACGGCGCGCTCCCCGCGTCGGCCGGCTGGCTGGCGCTGCCGCGCGACGGTGCCGCCTTGTGCAGTTGCGCCACCATGTAGAAGCGTTCCTTGCCGGTGGACGGATCGGACTGGATGCTGCCCTGGAAGTTCGCGTTGTCGATCAGCGGCGAGCCCTTGAGCAGGTCCAGCAGCTTGGCCGCCTGCGGACTCTGGCCCTGGAAGCCGACCTGCCCGTTGTCGTCCAGGCTGAAGCGCTCCAGCCACGCGGTCGCCGGCAGACGCCGGGTGAGGTCGAGCAGCACGCCCAGCACGGTGGCGCGCTGTGCCTTGCGCTGCACCAGGAAGCCCGCCGCGCCGGCGTCGTCCTGCAACTGCCGGCGCAGCGCGGCGACCCGCTGCGCCTCGCCGTGCATCTCGTCCACCTGCGCCTGCATCTGCGCCAGCGCGCTTTCGCGGTTGTGCAGCCAGCCGCCCATCGCGAACAGCAGCAGCAGCGCGCAACCCGCGGCCAACGCGAGGTTCAGCCGCAGCCGCGGCCGCGTGCGGTGCGGCGCCTGCTCCGGCGGCAACAGGTTCACGCCGAGCCGACCGTCACCCTGCGGCAGGTCCACCGCGTCGACCGTGATGCCCAGCGCGGCGAGCCGGGCCAGCAGCGGGTCCAGCGTGTCGCGCCGCACCGCCAGCAGCTCCACCGCGCAGCGTCCGGGCGCGGCCGGCTGCGCCAGCTCGCGCACGGCGTAGTGCACCTGCGCGGCGCTGAACGGGGTCTGCCGGTCCATCTCGTAGGCCGCGACCTGGTGCAGTTTGCCGCGCGCGGCCAGCGGCAGTTGCAGCACCCGGCGCAGCACCGCGCCCGCGGGCAGCAGCAGGGCCAGGCGGCGATCCTCGGGATCGGTGCCCTGCCACGCCGCGGCCAGCGCGGCCTGCTGCGCGGCGGCGTCCAGCCGGTCGCTCCAGCGCGCCAGCGGTTCGGCCTGGCCCGCGCGGCGCAGCCGCCAGTCGCCCTCGACCGCTTGCAGCAGGTGCCAGACCGCCCCGTCGGCCAGCGCCGCGCGCCAGCGTTGCGGCAGCAGCGCGTGCAGCTCGCCGCCCCACCAGGCGAAGAAGCCCGGCAGGGGGGTGGCGCGCCAGCCCTGGCGCAAGCGCTCCAGCAGCGGCCGCAGCGTTGGCGTTGCAGCACTCATTCCCCGTCACCCTCCTGCCAGCGCAGCACCGTGTAGGGCTGCGCGCCCATCCCGCTTGCCTGAAAGCGTATCGTGGCGCGGATCACCGCGCGCGTTCCGTCGGCCAGTTCGGCCTGCGAACGAATACTATGCGTGATTCCGCCTCCGATAGGTGACGTGCCGGCAACGGCATTGCGCTGCCGGGCGGCCTGCACCGCCTGCAACTGCTGCGGGGCGAGCCCGGGAATCGCGGCCAGCGCCAGCGGCGGCGCGCTGTTCGGATCGGGTATGGCCCGGCCGGACCAGATCGTGATCGCCGGCTCCAGCTTGCGGTACAGCTCCGGCGTCATGCCCAGCACCAGCTGCAGTTCCTGCAGGCTCGCGAACGGGCCGTGGCGCGGACCGTAGTCGCGCCCGGCCGCCTCGTAGGTGGCGCGGCCCCGGCCGATCTGGCCCGGTTCGGTGACGAAGCTGCGCCAGTCCACCACGTTGGCGGCGAGCCCGGCGGCGGCGGCAGGGTCCAGTCCGGCGGCATGGAACAGCGCCCGCAACACGTCCGGGGGGGCCACGTTGATGTCGACCTTGCCTTCCTCGTCGACGATGGCGACCTGCACCGCGGCGTCGTCGAAACGGAACGGATAGCTGCGGCCGTCGCCGATCCAGCGTTGCCTGGCGTCGCCGCCCTGCATGGCGTAGAGCGCGCGCATCAGCCCCGCCTCGGCGGCGTAGTGGGCCCGGGTCTGGGCGAACTGGTAACGCGACTGCAGCGCGGCGGTGCGTGCCAGCACGGCGTAGCCGCCCAGCAGGATCGCCAGCAGGGTGCAGGCCCACAGCACCAGCAGCAGGGCCACGCCGCGTTGCCGCGAACGCCGCGTCATTGCACTCCCCGCAACGGCATCACGCTGTTCGGCAGCAGGCCGACCCGGCCCACCACGGCCGAGGCGTCCACCCGCAGCGGCACGTCCAGCTCCGGCCAGCGCTGCGTGCCCTGCGTGCGCAGGCGGATGCGCACCAGTTGCGGCAGGCGGCTGCCGTCCTTCCAGTCCGCGCTCCACGGCACCGCACGATTCTGCGCGTCGTTGCCGCGATAGCTGAAACCGCCGCCGCGGATGTGGTCCAGCAGCACCTGCGGCGTGCCCAGCGGCCTGGGCGGCTGGCCGTCCGGCGGCAGCAGCGCAAGGCTGAGTTCCAGCCGCTGGCCGCCCGCGCCGTCGTCGACCAGTTGCAGCACCTGCAACTGCGGGCCCAGCTTGCCGAGGTAGCCGGGCAGCGGTGCCACGTAGCGCATCTCGTGCTCGCTGCCCACGAAGAACACCGCCTGGCCGCGCTCGTCGCGGGCGATCGGCTGCGCCAGCGCCTGGGCCAGTTCGCTGCGCAGAAAGCGCTGCGCCGAACCGATCTGGTCGGCCCGCGCGATCGCCGCGCTGCCCGAGCGCACGCCATGGATCGCGCTGCGCACGCCGGCGTACACGCCCACCAGCAGCAAGGCCAGCAAGGCCAGCGCGCCCAGCACCTCCAGCAGGGTGAAGCCGCGCTGCCGCTTCATGGCACCCCCACCGCCACCTGCGGCCGGCCCAGCCGCAGCGTGTCGAAGTGCGCCACCTGCGGATGCGCGGGGCTGCCCCACTGCACCGCCAGGTCCAGCCGGTACAACTGCGCCGAGATGCTGGGCTGCGCACCGGGCACTTGCCACGGCGTCACGTCCAGCGTCCAGCGGTAGCGCTCGTCGAAGCGGCCGCTGCGCTGGCCGGGCACCAGCGGCTCGGTGACGAACGCGCTGTCCAACAGGCTGCGCGCCCACAGCGCGGCCTCGTCGTGCGCGGCCGCGTTGCGCGACAGCGCGATCGCGCCGCCGGCCACCTTCATCAACGCGGCGAAAGCGATCGCCAGCAGCAGCATCGCGGCGATCACTTCCAGCAGGGAGAAGCCTTGTTGCCGGGATTGGGGATTCGGGATTCGGGATTCGGCAAGGCGCGCTCCCGCGAGCCTGCGGCTTTCGCGAATCCCGCATCCCCAATACCGAGTCCCGTCGCTCATCGCGCCGCCACCTTGTCCACCACCGCCACCTGGCCGGTCAGCCAGGACACGTTGATGCGCCATTGGCGCTGGCCGCTCTGCAAGGTGATGTGGCCGCCAGTGGAGCTGCCGTCGGGGAAGAAGCGGATGCGTCCGGTGTGCGTGTCCGGGCGGTCTTCCAGCGCGCTGGTGATGGAGAGCTTCAGGCCTTTCGGCAGGCGCACGTCCTTGCGCTTCGCATCGCTGTAGGTGTCGCCGCGGGTGTCCACGTCGAAATACTGTTCCCTGCCCTGCACGATCGCCTGCGCGCGGGTGGCGCGCAGCGCGGCGGCGATCTCGCCGCTGGCCGCATTGATGCGCGCGCTGGCCAGCCCCTGCGTCACCGACACCGACACCGCCGCCGCCGCGATGCCGATCAGCAGGATCACTACCAGCATTTCCAGCAGCGTGAAGCCGCTGCCGGGATTCGGGAGTCGGGATACGGGATACGGCAAGGCGGGATCGCGCGAGCCTGCAGCTTTTGCGAATCCCGAATCCCGACTCCCGAATCCCGGCTTCACTGCCAGTTACCCACGTCCTTGTCGTAGCCGTCGCCGCCGGGCTTGCCGTCGCGGCCGTAGAAGATCAGGTCGAAGTTGCCGTGCTCGCCGGGGTACTTGTAGCCGAAGGCGTGGCTCCAGGGGTCTTTCAGCTCGGAGTCCTTCGCATACGGGCCCTGCCAGTTCGGCGCGTTCGCCGGCTTGGTCACCAGGTCCTGCAGTTGCTGGGGCGGCGTGCCGTTGTCCAGCGCGTAGTTCTCGACCTTCTGGCTCAAGGTGACCAGCTGCGCCTTGCCGGCGCCGTACTTGCCCTTGTCCATGTTCTTGCCGACCTGGGTCACCACCACGGTGCCCACGATGCCGATCAGCACGATCACCGCGAGCATTTCCAGCAGGGTGAAGCCGGCGTTGCGGCGCCGGGTGCGGGGGTGTCTGTACTGCATGGAATGACCTCGTGGCATCGGTTGTCGGAATCGGGAACGTGCTACTGGATGTTGCTGGTGAGGCTGAGCAGCGGCAGCAGGATCGCGGCCATGATGAAACCCACCATCACGGTCATCACCACGGTGAGCGCGGGCACCAGGGCGGCGAGCAGGCGGTCGATGGAGCGGCGGCTTTCCAGCTCGAAGGTGTCGGCCACCTTGAGCAGCATGCCGTCCAGTTCGCCGGCCTCCTCGCCCACCTGCACCATCTGCAGCGCGAGGCGCGGGAACACCCTGGCCTGCCCCAGCGCGAAGCCCAGTCCCGAGCCTTCCTTCACCTGGTCGTGGGCCTGCACCAGCCCCGCGTCCAGCGCACGGTTCGCGGTGACCTGGCGCGCGATCGTCAGCGCGCCCAGCAGCGGCACGCCGTTCTTCAGCAGCGTGCCCAGCGTGCGGGCGATGCGCGCGGTCTGCACCTTGAGCAGCAGCGGACCGGCCACGCGCATGCGCAGCATGCGCGCGTCCCAGGCCAGCCGCGCCGCGGGATCGCGCAGGCGCGCGCGCAGCAGGAACACGCCGCCGACCAGCAGCAGCAGGATCAGCCACCACCACGCCTGCAAGGTCTGGCCCAGCAGCAGCACCGCCTTGGTGATCCACGGCAGCGGCACCTGCATGTCCTCGAAGATAGGCACGAACTGCGGCACCACGTAGGCCAGCAGCAGCACCAGCGAGCCCAGCACGCCGACCAGCAGGAAGGCCGGATAGATCAGCGCGTTGACGATGCTGCCGCGCAACTGCTGCGAGCGTTCGAGGTAATCGGCGAGCCGGCGCAGCGTTTCCTCCAGCGAACCGCCCGCCTCGCCCGCGCGCACCAGTGCGATGTACAGCTTGGGGAACACGCCGTGTTCCTCGTCCAGCGCCTGGGACAACGGCATGCCGCCGCGCACGCGGTCGCGCACGCGCTCGATCAGCTTCTTCGCGCGCTCGCCCTCGGGCAGGTCGAGCAGGATGCCCAGCGCGCGGTCCAGCGGCTGGCCGGCGCCCAGCAGGGTCGCCAGCTGGTGGGTGAACTGTGCAAGCTGGTCGCCGGTGAACGGTCCGCGCTTGAACAGTGCCGCGAAACCGGAACCGCCGCCCAGCGCGTCGGCGGCCTGCGCTTCCAGCGGCGTGTGGCCCTGGTCCTGCAGCCGCGCCACCACTTCCTCGACGCTGGCGGCCTCCATCCGGCCCTGCAGCAACTCGCCGGCTTCGCTTACAGCCTTGTACTGGAACTGGCTCACGCTGCCGACCTCCTCTCCCCTTCGGGGAGAGGATTGAGGTGAGGGGCGGGTGCTTGCCACAAAGCTTGCTCGAAGCAGGTTTCCGGCAAGAGCGGCACCTCACCCCAGCCCTCTCCCCGGAGGGGAGAGGGGGCTTTTCCCCGCATGAGGGAAAGGAGAGGGTCAGCCTTCCTGCGTGACACGCAGCACCTCCTCCAGCGTGGTGACGCCGGCGAGCGACTTCGCGATGCCGTCCTCGTACATGGTGCGCATGCCTTCGGCGCGCGCCTGCTTCTCGACCTCGCCGGCATCGGCGCGCTGCATCACCAGGCGGCGCAGCGGGTCGCTCATCACCAGGAATTCCATGATCGCCTGACGGCCGCGGTAGCCGCTGGGGTTGGCCGCGCTGGAGCCGGGCTTCCACAGGCGGATCGGCTTGCCGCCCGCGTACTTCTCCAGCTCGAACTGCGCGATCACCTCGGGCGACGGTTCGTAGGACACCGCCGTCTCCGGGTCGAGCCGCCGCACCAGCCGCTGCGCGAGGATGCCGTTGACGGTGGAGCCGAGCAGGTAATCCTCCACGCCCATGTCCAGCAGGCGCGTGATGCCGCCCGCCGCGCTGTTGGTGTGCAGCGTGGAAAGCACGAGGTGGCCGGTGAGCGCGGACTGGATCGCGATGCGGCAGGTTTCCAGGTCGCGCATCTCGCCGATCATGATCACGTCCGGGTCCTGTCGCACGATGGAGCGCAGCGCCGCGGCGAAGTCCAGCCCGATCTGCGGCTTGGCCTGGATCTGGTTGATGCCTTCGAGCTGGTATTCGACCGGGTCCTCGACGGTGATGATCTTCACGTCGGGCGTGTTGATCTTCGACAGCGCGGTGTACAGCGTGGTGGTCTTGCCCGAGCCGGTGGGGCCGGTGACCAGCAGGATGCCGTGCGGGCGCTGCAGCACGTCGACGAAGCGCGACTGGAAGCTGTCGGTGAAGCCCAGCGAGGCGAAGTCGAACACCACCGATTCGCGATCCAGGATGCGCATCACCACCGACTCGCCGAAGCTGGTCGGCACGGTGGACACGCGCAGGTCCAGCTCCTTGCCCTGCACGCGCAGCTGGATACGGCCGTCCTGCGGCAGGCGGCGTTCGGCGATATTGAGCTTGGCCATGATCTTCACGCGCGAGATCACCGCCGCGGTGGACGAGGCCGGCGGCGCCTCCACCTCGTGCAGTACGCCGTCGATGCGGTAGCGCACCTTGAGGCGGTTCTCGAACGGCTCGATGTGCACGTCGGAAGCGCGCTGCTCGACGGCGCGCTGCAGGATCAGGTTGACCAGGCGGATCACCGGCGCCTCGCTGGCGAGGTCGCGCAGGTGCTCCACGTCGTCCACCTCGGCGGCGCCGCCGTCGATGTTCTCGACGATGGTGCCCATCGCGGAACGGCCGCTGCCGTAGTAGCGCTCGATCAGGTCGTCGATTTCCGAGCGCAGGCCGATGCGCAGCGCCACCGGGCGGCCGGCCGCCAGCGTCACCGCCTGCAACGGGTAGGGATCGGCGGGATCGGCCACCACCAGCGCGAGGCCGCCGGCGCCGTCGTTCACCGGCACCACGTGCTGCTGCTTGAGGAAGCGCAGCGAGAGTTCGAGGTCGGTGGGGGCGAGTTCCGGCGCATCGCGCGCGGCCAGCATCGGCACGCCGAGCAGCTCGGACCATGCCTCGGCCAGTTCGCGCTCGTTGACCAGGCCGAGCCGCGCCAGCAGCGCCGTCAGGCTGCCTTCGGTGGCCTCCTCGTGCAGCCGCCGCGCCCGCGCGAGGTCGCCGTCCTTCAGCCGCCCGCGCGCCACCAGCAACGCGCACACCGCAGCCTCGCGCTCGTCCGCCGCCGTCGCCGTCCCCTCTGCCGCTGCTGTCGCCAACATCCGCCCCGCCCTCGCTTGCGGCCCATCCGCGACCGGACGAGCACTGTAGCGTGCCCTCCCCGTCAACGGTACGACCGCAGCCGTGCGCGGCGGTTCACCCCGGCAGTTCTTGCGAAACCCGCGCAACCATGTGCCCGGCGCACAAAGAAAACCGGCGCCCGTACAGGCGCCGGTTCCGTTCTCCTTGTTGGCCCCGCCCCACCGGGACGGTCGCCGCCTACCAGCCTATGCCCAGGCCCACGCCGCCGGACGCCTCGCTTCCGCTCACCGCCGCTCCCACGGAGAGGTTCGCGTTGCGCGACAGCGAGCGCGAGAAGCCCACCGACAACGCCGCCTGGCCGCGGTAGCCGCCCACGCCCACGCCCACGCGGTTCGGCGTTTCGATGCCTTGCGTGCTGAACGCCATCTGCGACATCGCGGCGCCCATCGCGCCGATGCGGCTCATGCGCTGGTTGACCACGCGGAACTGGTCGTTGACCTCGCTGCGCAGGCCGTTCAGGTCGGCACCGGTGGCGAGGCCGGCCACCTTCTGGTCGGTATACGCCTTGGCCGTATTGACCGCGGTCGTGTTGCCGGCATCGGCGTAGGCCTTGGCGTCGACCAGGGCCTGCTGCACCTGGCCGCTGTTCGCCGCATCGGTGGCCTGCGTGCCGGCCGCCACGTTGGTGATCTGGCGTTCGCTGCCTGCCGCACCCACCGACACGCTGTTCGCCCGGTCCGCCACCGAGCCCGCGCCCAGCGCCACCGCATTGACGGTGCCGCCCTGCACGCTGGCGCCGGAACCCAGCGCCACGCCGGAGGCGGCATCGTTGCTCGCGTTCGCGCCCACCGTGACCGAGTTGGTGGCGGCCGCGGTGGAGCTGGCGCCGGTGCCTATCGTGGTGCTGTTGTCCGCGTGGACTACCGCACCGCTGCCGATCGCGATGTCGCCGCTGTCCTTGGCCAGGCTGCCCGGGCCCACCGCCAGGCCATTGCCGGTGCCGGTGCTGTTGCCCTTGCCGTTGCCGTTTCCATTGCCGTTGTTGCCGTTGCCGTTTCCGTTGCCGTTTCCATTGTTGCCGTTCCCGTTGCCCTTGCTGCCGATTTCGGCAAGCGTCTTCTCCGCGCTGTCCATGCGGAAGGAGAGGCCGCCGATCGCGCCATCCAGCGCGCCCAGCGCATCGCCCACGTTGTAGTAGCTGCCGCCCTGCAAGGTGTAGACCGGCCCCGTGAAGCCGGCCGCGCCCATGCTGGCGCCGCCGCCCAGCGCCTGGGCGAGGTCGTCGCCGAAGCGGAACAACTGGCCGCCGTTGACCGCTTCCATGCTGGTGGCACCCAGCGCGCCGGCCTTCACGTTGGCCAGCGTGGTGCCGCCGCTGCCGGCCAGCGTGACCTTGGCCTTGCCGGCGTCGTCGTAGGCCACCGCATTCGCGATCTGGCTGTCCAGGCCGCCGATCGCATCTTCCAACTGGCCCACGTTCACCGCATCGGTGGCTTCGGTGCCGGCCGCCACGTTGGCGATCTGGCGTTCGGCACCCGCGCTGCCCACCGACACGGTGTTCGCCCGGTCGGCCACGCTGTTCGCTCCCAGCGCCACGCTGTTCGCCGCTGTGGCCGCGGCGAGGAAGCCCACCGCCGTGCTGTCCGCGGCCGCCGCATAGCTGCCGCTGCCGAACGCGCTGGCACCGTCCGCATCGGCGACCGCAACCGCACCGATCGCGGTGGATTGCGCGCCCCAGGCTTCGGCCTGCGCGCCCACGGCGCTCGCGCCCAGTTCGGCTGCCAATGCGCTCTCGCCGACCGCCAGGCTGCTCTCGCCGTCCGCCCAGGTATTCCAGCCCAGCGCGGTGGCGTAGTTGCCGGTGGCCCAGGCACCCGCACCCAGGCCGGACGAACCGGTGCCGCTGGCTTCGGCGGCGAACGCCCCGGCCGCACCGCCCACCACCACGCTCTGGTTGCCGCTGGCCGTGCTGCCCCTGCCGATCGCCACGCTGTTCGTGCCGCTGGCCTCCGCACCCGTGCCGCCGGCGTAGGCGTAGTCGCCCGAGGCATTGGCCCCGTAGCCCACGCCGGTGCTGAGGAAACCGGCCGCTTCCGAGTAGCTGCCCAGCGCGGTGGCGCCGTCGTTCGTGGCGCTGGCGCGGAAGCCCAGCGCGGTCGCCTGCGTGCCGGCAGCAACCGACTCCGTGCCCAGCGCCGAGCTGTACGCGCCATTCGCCTGCGCCGCACTGCCGTAGGCCGAGGCTCCGGTCTCGGCCGCCACGCTGTTCGCGCCGGTCGCCACGCTGTCGGCGCCCGTGGCCTGCGCATTCGCGCCCGTGGCCACGCTGTTCTCGCCCGCCGCCACGCTGCCGTAGCCCACCGCCACGCTATTCACGCCCAGCGCGTTCGCGTTCGCGCCCAGTGCCGTGGACTGCGCTTCCAGCGCGAAGCTGTGCGCGCCGATCGCCACGCTGCTCGCCCCTTCCGCATCCGCGCTGTAGCCCAGCGCCGCGCTCTCTTCGCCGTTCGCCATCGCGCTCGCGCCCGCCGCCACGCCGTGCTCGCCCAGCACCAGTGCGTCCTCGCTGCCGTCGGTCGCGCCGTTCGCCTGGAAGAAGCGCGTCGCACCGCCCACCGCGTCGTTCAACTGCGACAGGTTCACCGCGTCGGTGGCCTGCGTGCCGGCCGCCACGTTGGTGATCTGGCGCTCCGCTCCCACCGCGCCCACCGACACGCTGTCCGCGCGGTCGGCCACGCTGTTGGCTCCCAGCGCCACGCTGTTGTCGGCCTGCGCGTGCGCGAAGGAACCCACCGTGGTGCTGTCCGCGCCTTCCGCGTAGCTGCCGCTGCCCAGCGCGGTTCCACCGTCGAGATCGGCCGTGGCCAACGCGCCCAGTGCGGTGGATTGCACGCCATCGGCCTGCGCCATGGTGCCGATCGCGGTGGCGCCCAGGCCGGTGGCCATGGCACCGTTGCCGAACGCGCTGGCGGCGACGCCCGCGCTGGTGGTGCCCTGGTAGAGCAGACCGGGGAAGCCGAACAGCAGGTCGCCCACATCGGCACGACCGCCCACGGCCACGCCGTAGTCGCCGGTCGCTGCCGCCTGGCTGCCGATCGCCACCGCCTCGATGCCGGTGGCCTGGCTGGAGACGCCCACCGCCACGCTGTTGTTGCTGACGGCCTGGGCGCCGTAGCCCACCGCCGTGCCGAGACGGCCATCGGCCTGGCTGTAGCTGCCCAGCGCCGTGGCGCCATCGTTAGTGGCGCTGGCGCGGAAGCCTGCACTCAGCGCCTGCGTGCCGCCGGCGACCGACTCCGTGCCCAGCGCCGAGCTGTACGCACCATTCGCCTGTGCCGCGTTGCCGTAGGCCGAGGCGCCGGTCTCGGCCGCCACGCTGCCGCTGCCGGTCGCCACGCTGTTCGTGCCCGTGGCCACGCTGCCGTAGCCCACCGCCACGCTGCCCACGC
The DNA here is from genome assembly GCF_013620825.1 of Rhodanobacter sp. PCA2. Taxonomy (GTDB): domain Bacteria; phylum Pseudomonadota; class Gammaproteobacteria; order Xanthomonadales; family Rhodanobacteraceae; genus Rhodanobacter_A. Next base: position 11,570 of record NZ_NJIC01000048.1, read on the forward strand.
CCAGCGCGTTCGCGTTCGCGCCCAGCGCGGTCGACTGCGCCTCCAGCGCGAAGCTGTGCGCGCCGATCGCCACGCTGCTCGCCCCTTCCGCATCCGCGCTGTAGCCCAGCGCCGCGCTCTCGGCGCCGTTCGCCATCGCGCTCGCGCCCGCCGCCACGCCGTGTTCGCCCAGCACCAGCGCATCTTCGCTGCCGTCGGTCGCGCCGTCTGCCTGGAAGAAGCGCGTCGCGCTGCCGACCGTGTCGTTCAACTGCGACAGGTTCACCGCGTCGGTGGCCTGCGTGCCGGCCGCCACGTTGGTGATCTGGCGTTCGCTGCCCGCCGCGCCCACCGACACGCTGTTCGCGCGGTCGGCCCAGCTGTTGGCACCGAGCGCCACGCTGTTGTCGGCCATCGCGGTGCTGGTGTCGCCGATCGCGACGCTGCTGGCGCCCGAGGCCCAGCTGTTGGCGCCCAGTGCGGTGGCGTTGTCCGCCGGCGCGTAGGCGAAGTAGCCCAGCGCGGTGCTGGCGACGCCGCCGGCTTCGGTGATGGCACCGACCGCGGTGGCGTTGTCGGCGAGCGCGTGGGCGCCGGCGCCCAGCGCGGCGGCGTTTTCGCCACTGGCCACGGTGTCGATGTAGAAGCCCAGGCCGGGGATCAGGTCGGCCGAGCCGCCCACCGCCAGGCTGCCGTTGCCGATCGCGGCGCTCTGCGAGCCGACCGAGGTGGCGAAGCTGCCGACGGCGGTGGCGACGCCGCCCACCGCCGTGGCCTGCTGCCCGATGGCGCTGGCGCCCACTCCGAACGCGGCACTGGCCAACCCGTCGGCGACCGCACTGGCGCCGACCGCGGCAGCGCCCGCTCCCGAACTGGTGGCGGCGGCGACGATCGGATTGCCATCGGCATCCTGCAGCAGCGGGTTGCCGTTCTCGTCCACGGCCACGCCGCCGACCGCCACGCTGGCCGCACCGTTGGCCTGGGCGTTGCTGCCATTGGCCACGCTGTTCGCGCCGGTCGCCACGCTGCCGTAGCCCGTCGCCACGCTGCCCACGCCCAGCGCGTTCGCGTTCGCACCCAGTGCGGTTGACTGCGCTTCCAGCGCGAAGCTGTGCGCGCCGATCGCCACGCTGCTCGCCCCTTCCGCATCCGCGCTGTAGCCCAGCGCCGCGCTCTCGGCACCGTTCGCCATCGCGCTCGCGCCCGCCGCCACGCCGTGCTCGCCCAACGCCAGTGCGTCCTCGCTGCCGTCGGTGGCGCCGTCAGCCGTGAACAGGTGGCTGGCGACCGCAGTCGCGTTCGCCACCGCATCCAGCTGGCCCTTGTTCACCGCATCGGTGGCTTCGGTGCCGGCCGCCACGTTGGTGATCTGGCGTTCCGCACCCGCGTCGCCCACCGACACGCTGTTCGCCCGGCTCGCCACCGAGTCGGCGCCCAGCGCCACCGCGTTGTTCGCGCTGGAGCGCACCCACGCGCCGGAACCCAGCGCAGTGCTGCCCACGGCATCGGCTTCCGCCAGCCAGCCGACCGCGGTCGCTTCGTCCGCCGACGCATAGCTGCCGGCGCCCACCGCCACCGCTCCGAAGCCGTTCGCCTCGGTGCCGAACAGACCGAACACGCTGCCACCGATCGCCACGCTCTGGTCGGCGTTCGCGACGCTGCCCTCGCCCACCGCCACGCTGCTCTCGCCCGCCGCGTTGGCGCTCACGCCGCCGGCAAATGCGTAGTCGCCCGAGGCACTGGCCCCGTAGCCCACGCCGGTGCTGAGGAAACCGGCCGCTTCCGAGTAGCTGCCCAGCGCGGTGGCACCGTCGTTCGTGGCGCTGGCGCGGAAGCCCAACGCGGTCGCCTGCGTGCCGGCGGCGACCGACTCCGTACCCAGCGCCGAGCTGTACGCGCCATTCGCCTGCGCCGCGCTGCCGTAGGACGACGCGCCGGTCTCGGCCGCCACGCTGTTCGCGCCGCTCGCCACGCTGTCGGCGCCCGTGGCCTGCGCATTCGCGCCCGTGGCCACGCTGTTCTCGCCCGCCGCCACGCTGCCGTAGCCCACCGCCACGCTATTCACGCCCAGCGCGTTCGCGTTCGCACCCAGCGCGGTCGACTGCGCTTCCAGCGCGAAGCTGTGCGCGCCGATCGCCACGCTGCTCGCACCTTCCGCATCCGCGCTGTAGCCCAGCGCCGCGCTCTCGGCGCCGTTCGCCATCGCGCTCGCGCCCGCCGCCACGCCGTGTTCGCCCAGCACCAGTGCGTCCTCGCTGCCGTCGGTCGCGCCGTTCGCCTGGAAGAAGCGCGTTGCACCGCCCACCGCGTCGTTCAACTGCGACAGGTTCACCGCGTCGGTGTCCTGCGTGCCGGCGGCGACATTGGTGATCTGGCGTTCGCTGCCCACCGCGCCCACCGACACGCTGTCCGCGCGGTCGGCCACGCTGTTGGCTCCCAGCGCCACGCTGTTGTCGGCCTGCGCGTGCGCGAAGGAGCCCACCGTGGTGCTGTCCGCGCCTTCCGCGTAGCTGCCGCTGCCCAGCGCGGTCCCGCCATCGAGGTCGGCCGTGGCCAACGCGCCCAGTGCGGTGGACTGCACGCCATCGGCCTGCGCCATGGTGCCGATCGCGGTGGCGCCCAGGCCGGTGGCCATGGCGCCGTTGCCGAACGCGCTGGCGGCGACGCCCGCGCTGGTGGTGCCCTGGTAGAGCAGACCGGGGAAGCCGAACAGCAGGTCGCCCACATCGGCACGACCGCCCACGGCCACGCCGTAGTCGCCGGTCGCTGCCGCCTGGCTGCCGATCGCCACCGCCTCGATGCCGGTGGCCTGGCTGGAGACGCCCACCGCCACGCTGTTGTTGCTGACGGCCTGGGCGCCGTAGCCCACCGCCGTGCCGAGACGGCCATCGGCCTGGCTGTAGCTGCCCAGCGCCGTGGCGCCATCGTTAGTGGCGCTGGCGCGGAAGCCTGCACTCAGCGCCTGCGTGCCGCCGGCGACCGACTCCGTGCCCAGCGCCGAGCTGTACGCACCATTCGCCTGTGCCGCGTTGCCGTAGGCCGAGGCGCCGGTCTCGGCCGCCACGCTGCCGTTGCCGGTCGCCACGCTGTTCGTGCCCGTGGCCACGCTACCGTAGCCCACCGCCACGCTGCCCACGCCCAGCGCGTTCGCATTCGCACCCAGCGCGGTGGACTGCGCCTCCAGCGCGAAGCTGTGCGCGCCGATCGCCACGCTGCTCGCACCTTCCGCATCCGCGCTGTAGCCCAGCGCCGCGCTCTCCTCGCCGTTCGCCATCGCGCTCGCGCCCGCCGCCACGCCGTGTTCGCCCAGCACCAGTGCGTCTTCGCTGCCGTCGGTCGCGCCGTTCGCCTGGAAGAAGCGCGTCGCGCTGCCGACCGTGTCGTTCAACTGCGACAGGTTCACCGCGTCGGTGGCCGCGGTGCCGGCCGCCACGTTGGTGATCTGGCGTTCGCTGCCCGCCGCGCCCACCGACACGCTGTTCGCGCGGTCGGCGATGCTGCCGGCGCCCAGCGCCACGCTGTTCCTGGCATTCGCGCGGGCGGCATTGCCGATCGCCGTGCCGTTGTCGGCGGTATCCAGCACGCGGCTGTCGTAGCCGACGGCGGTGGCGCCGCGGGAACGTGCCTGTGCGTTGGAACCGATTGCGCTGGAGGTGGCGCCCAGCGCCTGGGCGTTCGCGCCCAGGGCCGTGGCGTTGGTTTCGACGGCCTTGGCGTTGTTGCCGAACGCGGAGGCGCTGACCTTGGTCGCCTGGCTGGCGCCGCCCACGGCGGTGGTGCCGTTGCCGGTGGCGGTGGCGCCCTTGCCCACGGCGGTGGCGTTCGCGCCGGTGGCGGTGCCGCTGCCGGTGGCGAAGCTGCCGTCCGGGTTTGCGGCTTCGTTGGGAGCGACAGCAGCCGGAGCGGTCGCGGCGACCGTCGTGGTGGCCGCGGGTTGGTTGACCGCGGCGGCGTGGGCGCTGCCCATGATGCCGGCGGCAAGGGTCAGGGCGCCCAGCGAGGCGCGCAGGCGCCGGGACGCGCCGCCCTTGCCGTTGGCGCGGGCGAATTCGGAAGCGACGACGAGGCAGCCAAGCGACTTGTTCCAGACCTTGCTGTAAATCCTGTTCATGGGATGCTCCACTCAGACCGGAGGGGCCAGCCGGCCGGGCGCCTGTGGCAGCCGGCGGTCGGTGGCGTATGCATGCGTACGTGCGATGGCGCCGCTCCCGATCGGGAGGGCGCGCCATGACCGGAAGACGAGCCGGCCTCCCGCCGCACCGTCACGCCGCTGTAGGCGGTTTCACCCACCACGGTGACGTAATAGGTGCCGGCCGCGGGTCGCGTGATCACCACGGACTCGTTGTTGCCCGGATGCGCCGACTTGAAGTCGTAGCTGGCGGCGGTGGCCGCCGCACCCTGCTTCACGTACAGCGAGACGTCACCGGTGCCGCCCAGCGTACGCAGGCTGAGGCCCAATGCCCCGGCCGGCACATCCAGCTTGTAGACCTTGCTGGCCCCGGCACTGCCGGACTGGCCGGTGAGCGACACGCCGTTGCTGAGCGCAATCGCGGTCGGATCGCCCGGGTCGCCGCCGCCTCCCACTGCCTTGGTCACTGCCGCGTGGGCATCCACGATGCCGGCACCGATCGGCTGGCTGCCTGACGGCGTCACCTTGGGCGCGAGCGCGGTGGACTGCAGGACGCCGAGCACTTCGTCCGGACTCATCAGCGGCAGGTCCGCGGCCAGGCGCGCGCCCTGCATCAAGGCCACCGTGCCGGAGACGTGCGGCGCGGCCTGCGAGGTGCCGGCGTAGCCGCCGTAGTTGGAGTCGTTCGCCACCGGCGTGCTCTTGCCGCTGTTCAGCGCCTGCCAGACGAAGCCGTCGTTCGCCTGGCTGCCGCTGCTGGCGTCGTTGGCGTAGACGCCGCCGCCGGGGGCGGCGATCTTCACCACGCTGCCGTAGTTGGAGTAGTAGGCGCGCTTGCTGGTGACGCCGGTGGCCGCCACGGCGACTGCGCCGGGGCAACCGGCGGGCGAGTAGCCGGCGGCATCGGCATTGCTGTTGCCGGCCGACACCACCACCACCGCACCGAGTGCGCGGGCCTTGCCGATCGCCTGCGCCGCCGCACTGCTGGCGGTGCAGGTACCGCGGCCGCCGAGGCTGAGATTGATGACCTGGGCGGGATGGCTGTTCGCGGGCAGGCCGCTCACGCTGCCGCCGGCGGCCCACACGATGGCGTCGTTGATGTCGCTGTCGTAGCCGCCGCAATGGCCGAGCACGCGTAGCGGCAGCACCTTCGCGCCATGCGCGATGCCTGCCATGCCCACGCCGTTGTTGGTGCGCTCGGCGCCGGCGGTGCTGGCGACGTGGGTGCCGTGCCAGCTGCTGGGTTCGGCCGGGTTGTTGGCGTTGACGCACTGGGCGTCGTTCACCCAGGGCGCGGTGTCGGTCCAGTCGCCGATATCCCAGCCGCCGGGCACGCGGCCGTCCGCGTCGCGGCCGGAGACGTAGGCATCGGTGATGAAGTCGTAACCGGCATCCCCCAGCGTGGTGTCGACGTCGACGTGGGTGGTGATGCCGGTGTCCAGCACGGCGATGACGATGCCGGTGCCGTCGGCCAGGTCCCACGCGTTGTTGACGTTGCTGCCGCCCCAGTTCGGGTTGCCGAACCCGTCGGCGGCGCCGTCGGGCGTCTGCAGGTCCCACTGGTATTTGGCGTAGTAGGGGTCGTTCGGGGTGAACGTGGCCGGGCTCAGCGCGTCGGGGCTGCGGATGTCGCGCACCGCCCGCCGCAGCAGGTCGGGCTCGACGTAGGCCACCGCCGGATCGGCGGCGATCTGCTCGATCAACGCGGCCGCCTCGGCCCGATCGAGCTTGCGCGAGGTGCGAATGAGGTCCGCGCCTATCGCCAGTTTGCGCTGGTAGCGTGCCGCGACCGCCTGCAGCGGCGCCCCTGACAGGGAACGCGCCGCCCTGTTCAGGCCGGCACGGTCGATCGCCGCGCCCACGGCTTGCGCCGCCGCACCGCTCTGCACGGCCTGCGTGCTGCCGTCGCGATAGGTGACGATGAAACGATCATAGGAGACGCCGTCCTGCAGGCCGCTGACATCGAAACGCGCCGTCGTCGATCCCTGCGACTGTGGTGCGCCCGCCGCCGTTGCCGGCATCGCAAATGCCATGGCCACGGCGGCCGCAAGCAAACCCTTGAGCCCCAAGTGCTTCGTCATGCCTGACTCCCCATTGCACCGGAGGCAGCTATGGCCGTCCGGCGTGGTCGGCGCCCGTGCCGGGCGCCATATACCGTTTCCTCCCCCTGCGCGGAAACAGCGCCTGCCAACCCACGGGAAGGGGGCCTGCCGGCAATCGCACCGATCAAGCCTCGCGACTCGTTTCGTGACGTACCTCGCAACGTATCCGCAAGTATTTGCGGTGGTCAATACGCGGTGCGAAATTTTTTGCGAAGAGGATGTGAACGCGGCCGCGACGCCCTCGTCAGCGCTTCGGATGCGGCCGCTGGCGGATTCCCGCACGTCTGCGAAAATGTCCGCAGGCCATTCCGGATCTACCCATGCAGTTGCTGGACATAGGCGCCAACCTGGGCCACGAATCGTTCCGTCACGACATCGATGTCACGCTGCAACGCGCGCAGGCGCATGGCGTGGGCAGGATGATCGTCACGGGGGCTTCGCGCGAAGGCAACGAGCACGCGCTCGCGCTGGCCCATGCCCACCCGGGCGTGCTGTGGGCGACCGCCGGCGTGCATCCGCACCATGCGGTGGACTACGACGACGCCACCGAGGCGCGGCTGCGCCAGCTTGCGCATGATCCTGCGGTGCGCGCGCTGGGCGAGGCCGGACTGGACTACCACCGCAACTACTCGCCGCGCGACGTGCAGTTGCAGGTGTTCGAACGCCAGCTGGCGATCGCGGCGGAACTGGGCAAGCCGGTGTTCCTGCACCAGCGCGACGCGCACGCGGATTTCGTCGTGCTGCTAAAGCGCTGGCGCGACAAGCTGCCGACTGCGGTGGTGCACTGCTTCACCGATACCCGCGAGGCGCTCGCCGGCTACCTTGCGCTGGACTGCCACATCGGCATCACCGGCTGGATCTGCGACGAACGCCGCGGCACCCACCTGCGCGAGCTGGTGCGCGACATCCCCGCGAACCGCCTGATGATCGAGACCGACGCGCCCTACCTGCTGCCGCGCACGGTGCGCCCGCAGCCCGCGCACCGGCGCAACGAGCCGATGTACCTGCGGCACATCGCCGAAGAGATCGCGCGCGACCGCGGCGAATCCGTGGAGACGCTGGCCGCGCACACCACCGCCACCGCGGAGGCGTTCTTCGGCCTGCCGCCACTGGCGCAGGCGCGGCCCCTGGCGAAGGACTGATCAATCGACTGCCTGCTCGTCATTCCTGCGGTTTTCAACGACCGAAGGGCCGGTCTCGCAAGAGGCGCTTCACAACAGCGAAGCGGGTCATCCAGTCCATTGATGTTCCGTGGCTTGCAGGCACTGGGTCCCGGCCTTCGCCGGGACGACGAGCAAAATCACACCATACTTAGCGCGAGAGCACGCGGGTTTCGCCGGGCGCCAGGCCGTCCAGCGCATGTTCGCCGATACGCAGGCGGATCAGCCGCAGCGTGGGAAAGCCCACCGCGGCGGTCATGCGCCGCACCTGCCGGTTGCGCCCTTCGCGCAACGTGAGCGTGAGCCAGCTGGTGGGAATGCTCTTGCGGAAACGCACGGGCGGATCGCGCGGCCACAGCCAGTCCGGTTCTTCGGCGTGTTCCGCAGGCGTGGGCAAGGTCGGGCCGTCGTTCAGCAGCACGCCACGGCGCAGCGCGGCCAGCGCCGCGTCGTCGATGGCGCCGTCCACCTGCACCAGGTAGGTCTTGGGCTGCTTGTGATGCGGATCGGCCAGGCGGTGCTGCAGCCGGCCGTCGTCGGTGAGCAGCAGCAGGCCTTCGCTGTCGTGGTCCAGCCGGCCTGCCGCGTACACGCCCTTCTGCCCCACGTAGTCGGCCAGCGTGGGCCGGCCGTCGTCGCTGGTGAACTGGCACAACACGCCGTAGGGCTTGTTGAGCGCGATCAGCATGGCGATGGCACGCGCAACGGGCGGCTCAGTGCGCCGCCGGCTTCACGAAGCGCAGCGTCATGCGGTCCGATTCGCCGATGGCCTGGTATTTCGCGCGATCCTTGTCGCCCAGCGCCAGCGTGGGCGGCAAGGTCCACACGCCCTTGGGATGGTCCCGGTTGTCCTTCGGGTTCGCGTTGATCTCGCTCTGGCCCTCGAGCTTGAAGCCGGCGTCGGTGGCGAGCTTGATCACGTAGTCCGTGGGCAGGTAGCCGCTGGATTCCACCGCGGCCTCGCTGGCCCCAGGCGCGGCGCGGTGGTCGGTCACGCCGAGCACGCCGCCGGGTTTGAGCACGGCGAAGAACGCCTTGAACATCGCCGGCGCGGTGCCGGCTTCCGCCCAGTTGTGCACGTTGCGGAAGGTCAGCACGCGGTCGGCCGAGCCGGGCGGCCCGAACACCGGCGCCTTGGGATCGAACTCGACGATGCGGGCCTTGCCGTAGGCGGCCGGATCGGCGGCCAGCTTCCTCCGCAAGGCCGTGTCGTCGCGCTTCGCCTCGCCGCCGACAGGCGCCGCCTCGGCGGCGATGTAGTGGCCGTGGTCGCGCAGCAGCGGCGCGAGGATCTCAGTGTACCAGCCGCCGCCCGGGAGTATCTCGATCACGGTCTGGTCCGGCTGCACGCCGAAGAACTGCAGCGTGGCCCCGGGATGGCGGTAGACGTCGCGCGCACGGTTCGCGGGCGTGCGCCAGCTGCCTGCGATCGCGGCGTCGAGGCCGGCGGCGCCGGCTGCGTGTCCGGCGGCGGTCGCCTCCTGCGCGTGGCCCGGTGCCGCCGCCATGCCGGTGGCCAGCAGCAGCGCGGCGAGCGACGCGAACAGAGTGGAACGTTTCATGGCTGGCTCCCGTGCATGGATGAGTCCGCGCAGTATGCGGGATGGCGTGTGCACGGCGGTTGACGCCGTGCCCGGTTCAGGACGGCCGCGGACATACCGACTGCAACCCGTCGATGTGCTCGTGCAGGTCCGAGGCGATGCCGTGCCACATCGGGTCGAGGATGAAGTCGATGCCTTCGCGCCGCGCCAGCTTCGCGGCGGGGATGAAATCCGCGTCGCCGGCCACCAGCACGATCTGGTCCACCTGCCGCTTGTACGCCAGCGCGGCGATGTCGATGCCGATCTTCATGTCCACCTGGGTCTGGCGCATGTCCGGCTCGTAGTGCTCGTCGCCCAGCTCGTCCCAGCGCAGGCTGCCGTCGCGCAATTGCTGCATGGCGTTGACCTTCAGCTTCCACTCGCCACGTTCGGCGAGGCGACCCAGCCGCAGCGCCATCTTGCGCTGGCGGCGCAGCTGCTCGTGCAGCTCGCGGCGGAACGCGGCGGCGCCGCTGCGGCCGAAGTCCACGATGTCGCCGCTCACCGGGCGCACGAAACTCTTTTCCAGCGGCGGGCAGTCGTAGAAGAAGATGCGGTACAGCGAATCGCGCGGACGATCCAGCGTCTTCAGGTGCTCCAGCGCCATGCCGAACGCGGTCTTGGCCACGGTGCGCGCGTCGTTCGCGTCGCGCTCGCCCCACACCTTGCGGTAGCGGGCAAGGAAAAAGGCGCCGTCGACGAGGATGGCCGTGCGTTGCATAGGAAGTCCTTATGGGTTGCGCTATCGGATGATGCCGGCCCATAGGTGGCCGGCCACGACGATTTTAAGCGATGCGCGCCGCCTCAGGCTTCCGGCACGGTTTCGTGCGCCTTCATCGGCAGCTGCCGGCGGTAATCGTCCGCCTCGGCCAGCAGCCATTCGCGGAAGACCTGCAGGCCGCGGTGCTGCTCCGAGCGCGGCGGGTAGACCAGCCAGTAGGCATGGCTCACCGGCAGGTAGCGCTCGCCCAGCACGACCAGGCGGCCGGCGTCGATCAGCGACCTGGACATCACCATGCGCCCCATCGCCACGCCCAGCCCTTCCAGCGCCGCGTGGCGCACCGCTTCGAGGTTGTCGAAATTCGCCACGTAGCGGCGCGGCGGCGTGCCGCCGAAATGCTCGAACCAGCTGCGCCAGAAGTTCGGCGGATCGGGGTCGCCCAGCAGCGGCCACTGCGCGAGATCGTGCGGATCGGCATCGCCCATGCGTGCCAGCAAGGCGGGCGCCGCCACCGGCGCCACCCACTCGCCGAACAGGCGCTCGCTGCGCAGGCCCGGCCACTCGCCGCGGCCATAGCGCACGGCGGCGTCCACCGGCTCGCGGTCGAACTGCACCAGCGTGGAACTCGATTGCAGGTTGAGCTCCAGTTCCGGATGCGCCGCCACCAGCCGGGGCAGCCGCGGCACCAGCCAGCTGGAGACGACGCCGGCGTGGGCGCTGAGCGTGAGCGCGTCGTGGTGGCGCTCGCGGTAGCGGGACAGCGCGTGCTCGATGCCGTCGAAGTGCCCGCCCACCGCGTCGAGCAGGCGGCAACCCTCCGCGGTGAGGCTCACGCCGCGCGGGCCGCGTTCGAGCAGGCGCCGGCCCAGCCGTTCCTCCAGCTGGCGCATCTGGTGGCTGAGCGCGCTCACAGTGAGATGGGCCTGCTCCGCGGCGCGCGACAGCTTGCCGTGGCGGGCGACCAGCACGAACTGCTGCAGCAGGTCCAGCGAGAGCTTGGACATCTTGAACATCCCTCAAGTCAGGCTTGCGAAGATATCGCTTTTTCGGCCCCACGCCGCGCCCTACCTTGCTGTTGTCCCCGATCCACTTGCAAGGAATTCATCATGCGCTCGCCCTTCGTCGGCCTGCTGCTGCAGCAAGGCCATGTGCATTCCCCCGAACTCGTACGCGAGTTGACGCGCGAAGACCGGCGCCCGCTGCCGCTGCGCGCCGCAGTCCGGCGATTGTGCGAGGACGATGCCGTCGCCCGGCGCGACTCGTGGCGCGCCGTGGCCGGCAAGGCACGCCGCCTGTTCCCGATCAACTCGCCTTGATCGACGGCCGTGCGCACCCATGTCGGCAGCATCCCCTGCCGGCCGGGTCGCGTGCGACGTGCGCGGCCGCCGGCGTCGTTTCCCGCCGCCGGAGATCTCCCATGCAAACCCGCGCAATCGGCCGCTCGCCGCTTTCCATCGCCCCGCTGGTGTTCGGCGGCAACGTGTTCGGCTGGAGCGCCGACGAGGCGCACTCGTTCGAACTGCTGGATGCGTTCGTCGACGGCGGTGGCAGCATGGTGGACACCGCCGACGTCTATTCCGCGTGGGTGCAGGGCAACCGGGGCGGCGAATCGGAAACCATCATCGGCAAGTGGCTGAAGCGCAGCGGCAAGCGCGACCGCGTGCAGATCGCCACCAAGGTGGCGAAATGGGTCGAGCATCCGGGCCTGTCGCCGATCAACATCCGCGCCGCGGTGGAGGGTTCGCTGCAGCGCCTGCAGACCGACCGCATCGACCTCTACTTCGCCCACCAGGACGACGCCAGCGTGCCCATGCACGAGACGCTGGGCGAGTTCGGGCGGCTGATCGAGGAAGGCAAGCTGCGCGCCATCGGCGCCTCCAACTTCAACGCCGACCGCCTCGCCGATGCGCTGGCGCTGTCGGCGCAACACGGCCTGCCCCGCTACGAATGCCTGCAGCCGGAATACAACCTCGTCGCACGCGCCGGCTACGAGGCGGAACTCGAACCGCTGGCGCGCAAGGAAGGCCTGGGCGTGGTCTGCTACTACGCGCTGGCCAGCGGTTTCCTTTCCGGCAAATACCGCAGCGCCGCCGACCTCGCCAAGAGCAGCGCGCGCGGCGGCGCGGCGAAGCGCTTCCTCGATCCGCACGGACTCGGCGTGCTCGCCGCACTGGACGCGATTGCCGCCGCGCACGGCGCCACGCCCGCGCAGGTGGCGCTCGCCTGGCTGATCGCCCGCCCGTCCATCACCGCACCGATCGCCAGCGCCACCAGCGTGCCGCAATTGCAGGAACTGCTGGGCGCGCTGTCGCTCACGCTGGGCACCGACGAGGTTGCCGCGCTGGATCGCGCCAGCGCGGCCTGATCAGGGCCCGCTTGCCGGAGCCGCCGCAGGCGCGGCGCTTCCGGCGGCGGCCGGCGCCTCGTCCAGCCCGATCGGCGCCTCCACCTCGTAACCCTGCGCCTTGAGTTTGGCGAGATAGCCGGTGGGCGAGAGCAGCTCCCCCATCGGCAGCATCGCGAAACTGGTCGCGTAGTCTTCCAGCGACTTGCGCGCCGCGGCCAGCCACGCGGCCTGCAGTTGCGCGGGCACGTCGTCGAGGCCCAGTTGCCGCGCGAAGCCGGCGCTGGTGACCGCGGTGACGCAGGCGTCGCGACGGTGGCTGTCCGGCAGGCGGCGCAACTCCTCCAGGTCGCCGGTGGCCCAGGCGTTCGCACGCGCGGTCATCGCCGGCAGGTCGTGCTCGATGCTGTCCAGCGTGCGGTTGAAGCACTCCTGGTCGCTGGGCGCCGCGGACTTGAACGCCTTGATCGCCTCGCGCGGCTGCTTGATCTCCACCCGGTATTCCACCGGCGTCTCCGGCACGCCGTCCTGCTTCGCCAGCGCGGCCACCGCACCCGACACGCCGCCGTCGTTGCTCAAGCCATTCGCCTTCAGCGCCTTCTTGTACAACTCCTGCGCCGCGAACAGCGGCCGCCAGCGCTCGATGCCGCTGTCGTCGCCGACGTATTTCTGCTTCAGCACCAGCCAGCGCGCATAGGTCGGCGCATCCATCACCTGGTCCAGCGTCTTGCCGTCCGGATTCTTGCGCGCGCCGTAGGCCGAGGGCAGCAGGAACAGCTTGCCGAAGAAGCCGACGTCCGCCTTGAGCTTGATCTTCGGTTCCAGCAGCACCTGCTTCGATTGCGCAAGCACCTGCTGCACCTCGTGCGACTCCCACTGGATATGCCCCGGCAACGGCGACAGCGTGCCCAGCACCCACAGCGCGTGATCGCCCTTGCTGACCTTCCACAGGCCCGGTCCCGGCACCACGCCACTCACTACTACCGGCGCCAGCAGGGGCACGTCGCTGGGAACCTGCGGAGTCGCGGCTGTGGCCGCGGCCGATGGCACCTGCTCGGGCATGGCAAACGCGACCGGTGCGGTCAGCGCAAAACAGAACAGCACTATCCAGCGGCGCATCGGGTTCATCCTCGTCGGTCGTTCTTGATGCCGGGGCAGCGTATCGCCTGCCCAATGTCGGCGCCATGACCGCGCCAGGCGCACATTGTTCGCTGCGGCGAGGCAATGGCGTTTGAATGGACATGCCCGATCGACGACGCGGCCTGCGCCGAAGCGAAGGCATGACGCGAATCGATCGTCAATGCTCGTGTTGCCAGTTGGGGAGGGGCCGATCAATCGACTGCCTGCTCGTCATTTTTGCGAAGGCAGGCTCTTCACAACAGCGAAGCCGGTCATCGAGTGCCGTTGTGTTCCGTGGCTTGCAGGCACTGGATCCCGGCCTTCGCTGGGATGATGAGCAAAAGCAGACCATCCTGAGCGCAACTAGCCTTGGGAATACGCACCCTGCGAAACAGAACGGAGCGCCAAGGCGCCCCGTTCCGCATCACGTCAACGATTGACGCCCTGCCTTATTGCAACCCCGCCAGCACCGCATTGAACGTGGCGCTGGGCCGCATGGCCTTGCCCACCAGTTCCAGGTCGGGCTGGTAGTAGCCCTTGATGTCGACGGGCTTGCCCTGCGCGCCGTTCAACTCGGCGACGATGGTCGCCTCGTCCGCGGCCAGCGCCTGGGCCAGCGGGGCGAACTTCGCCTTGAGTTCGGCGTCCTCGTCCTGCGCGGCCAGCGCCTGCGACCAGTACAGGGCGAGGTAGTAGTGGCTGCCGCGGTTGTCGAGTTCGCCGACCTTACGGGCGGGCGACTTGTTGTTGTCGAGGATCTTGCCGTTGGCCTGGTCCAGCGTCTTCGCCAGCACGGCGGCGCGCTTGTTGCCGTAGTGCTCGGCGAGGTGTTCCAGCGAGGCGGCCAGCGCGAGGTACTCGCCCAGCGAATCCCAGCGCAGGTAGTCCTCTTCCAGGAACTGCTGCACGTGCTTGGGCGCGGAGCCGCCGGCGCCGGTTTCGAACAGGCCGCCGCCGGCCATCAGCGGCACGATGGAAAGCATCTTGGCGCTGGTGCCCAGCTCCATGATCGGGAACAGGTCGGTGAGGTAGTCGCGCAGCACGTTGCCGGTGACCGAGATGGTGTCCTGGCCCTTGCGGATGCGTTCCAGCGAGAACTTCGTGGCCGCCACCGGATCGAGGATGCGGATGTCCAGGCCGGTCGTGTCGTGGTCCTTGAGGTAGCGCTCCACCTTGGCGATCAGCTCGCGGTCGTGCGCGCGGACGGGATCGAGCCAGAACACCGCCGGGGTGTTGGACAGGCGCGCGCGGCTCACCGCGAGCTTCACCCAGTCCTGCACCGGCGCGTCCTTGGCCTGGCAGGCGCGCCAGATGTCGCCGGCCTCCACCTCGTGCTGCAGCAGCACCTTGCCGGATTCGTCGGTGACCTTGACCGTGCCGTCGGCGGCGATCTGGAAGGTCTTGTCGTGCGAGCCGTATTCCTCGGCGGCCTGCGCCATCAGGCCCACGTTGGGCACGCTGCCCATGGTGGTCGGATCGTAGGCGCCGTGCGCCTTGCAGTCCTCGATCACCGCCTGGTAGACGCCCGCGTAGCAGCGGTCGGGGATCACCGCCTTGGTGTCCTGCAGCTTGCCTTCGGCGTTCCACATCTTGCCGGAGTCGCGGATCATCGCCGGCATCGAGGCGTCGACGATCACGTCGCTGGGCACGTGCAGGTTGGTGATGCCCTTGTCGGAGTTCACCATCGCCAGCGCCGGGCGCTGCGCGTATTCGGCGGCGATGTCGGCCTTGATCGCCGCCTGCGTCGCGGCCGGCAGGCCGTCGAGGCGCGCATACAGGTCGCCGATGCCGTTGTTCGGGTTGAAGCCCGCCTGCTTCAGCGCATCGGCGTGCTTCGTCAGCACGTCCTTGTAGAACTCGCCCACCGCCACGCCGAACATGATCGGGTCGGACACCTTCATCATGGTGGCCTTGAGGTGCAGCGAGAACAGCACGCCCTTCGCCTTGGCGTCCGCGATCTGCGCATCGACGAAGGCGGCCAGCGCCTTGCGGCTCATCACCGAGGCGTCGACGATCTCGCCCGCCTTCAGCGCCAGCTTGTCCTTCAGCAGCTTGCTGCTGCCGTCCTTGCCGAACCACTCGATCTTCACCGTGGTGGGCGCGGCGACCACGGCGGACTGCTCGCTGCCGTAGAAGTCGCCGTCGTCCATGTGCGCCACGTGGGTCTGCGAATCCTTGCTCCACGCGCCCATCTTGTGCGGATGCTTGCGCGCGTAGTTCTTCACCGAGAGCGGCGCGCGGCGGTCGGAGTTGCCTTCGCGCAGCACCGGGTTCACCGCGCTGCCCTTCACCTTGTCGTAGCGGGCGCGGGCGTCCTTCTCGGCATCGTTCTTCGGCTCGTCCGGATAATCCGGCAGCGCGAAACCGTGCGCCTGCAGTTCCTTGATCGCCGCCTTCAGCTGCGGCACCGAGGCGCTGATGTTCGGCAGCTTGATGATGTTCGCGTCCGGCATGGTGGCGAGGCGCCCCAGCTCGGCCAGGTGGTCGCCGACCTTCTGCCCGTCCTTCAGACGATCCGGAAACTGCGCCAGGATGCGGCCGGCCAGCGAGATGTCGCGCGTCTCGACCGCGATGCCCGCGGTGGCGGTGAACGCCTTCACGATGGGCAGCAGCGAAGCCGTGGCGAGGAACGGCGCCTCGTCGGTGAGGGTGTAGATGATCTTCGGCGTATCGGACATGGTCGGCGGGACTCTCTTCTCTGGCGGCGATGGGGATGGCACGCGACAAACGCGCCATTGTCGCGGTTTCGCGCGCGGGCGGCAAAGCGCTGCCCGCGTCGGGGCGTATCGGTGGGGTCTGCAGCCGGACACTGCACGGGCGCGGCCCAGCGACTCTCGCCGGTATCCGGCAGCCTGCAAGCCTCATGTTCATATGCGAATTCCCCATGTCGCATCTCCACCGCAGGCGCTGATATCCCGGCGGCCCAGTACGCGGCAATCCGCCGCCGGGCACGCCGCGGCGCTTGCAGGTAATCTCACACTGTGGGATCTCGGCCGTGCAGTCTGTTTGCAGGCCGGGAGACCAGGACATCCGGGGGGATTCGATATGGACGAGATCGGCCCGACCGACCTCAAGTCGATACTTCATTCCAAACGCGCCAACATCTATTACCTGCAGCACTGCCGGGTTCTGGTCAACGGTGGCCGGGTCGAATACGTCACCGACGCGGGCAGGCAATCGCTGTACTGGAACATCCCCATTGCCAACACCACCACGGTGTTGCTCGGCACGGGTACCTCGATCACCCAGGCCGCCATGCGCGAGCTGGCCAAGGCCGGCGTACTGGTGGGCTTCTGCGGTGGCGGGGGCACTCCGCTGTTCAGCGCCAACGAGGTCGATTTCGAGGTGGCGTGGTTTTCGCCGCAAAGCGAGTACCGTCCCACGGAATACATGCAGGCCTGGACGAGGTTCTGGTTCGACGACGATCTTCGCCTCGCTGCCGCCAAAGCTTTCCAGCATGCCCGCGCGCAGCGCATCCATGCAGCGTGGCAGAGCCGGGCCTTGCGCGATGCCGGTTTTATGGCCGACGGTGCACGGCTTGGCGAATTGCTGGAACGTACCCGCCGCCAGATCGATCTCGCGCAGGACGGCACCAGTCTCCTCACCGAAGAAGCCCGGCTGACCAAGGCGTTGTTCAAGCTGGCCGTGGATGCGGTGGGCTACGGCGAGTTCACCCGCGCCAAGCGCGGCAGCGGCAGCGACCCGGCCAACCGCTTTCTCGACCACGGCAATTATCTGGCCTACGGCCTTGGCGCCACTGCCACGTGGGTGCTTGGCCTGCCTCATGGTCTTGCCGTGCTGCACGGCAAGACCCGCCGCGGCGGCCTGGTGTTCGACACGGCCGATCTGGTGAAGGACGCCACCATCCTGCTGCAGGCCTTTCTCTCGGCGATGCGCGGCGACGAGGAACAAGGCTTCCGCCAGAACTGCGTCGAAGCGCTGACCCGCAGCGAATCGCTGGACTTCATGATCGACACGCTCAAGACCGTGGCGCTCGAAACGGCTGCGCTTGCCGCTCCTCCACGAGGGGAAAACGCGTGAACGTGCTGCTGGTCAGCCAATGCGACAAGCGGGCACTCACCGAAACCCGGCGCATTCTCGACCAGTTCGCCGAACGCCGCGGCGACCGCACCTGGCAGACCCCGATCACCCAGGCCGGGCTGGACACCTTGCGCAAGCTGCTGCGCAAAACCGCGCGCAAGAACACCGCCGTGGCCTGCCACTGGATACGCGGAGCCGACCACAGCGAACTCATGTGGATAGTCGGCGATGCGCGCCGCTTCAATGCCGAGGGCGCGGTGCCGACCAACACCACGACCGGGGACGTGCTGCGCAAGGGCGACGAGAACGACTGGCACAACGCCGAGGCCATCCGCCTGCTGGCGCAACTGGCCGCGCTGCTGCACGACCTTGGCAAAGCCAGCGTGGCGTTCCAGCAGCGCCTGCAAGGCCGCCTCGACGGTCGCAACCGCTACCGCCACGAGTGGGTTTCGCTGCGCCTGTTCCTGGCCTTCGTGGGCGAGGACGACGATGCCGGCTGGCTGACGCGCATGGCCGGGGACGATGACGGCAACGAGGCGGGCTGGATCGCGCCCGGCCGCTATTTGCGCGACGGCGTGGATGAAGGCATCGATCGTCATCCCTTCCTCGACCTCACGCAGCGGGCGCCACTGGCCGCCGCGATCGGCTGGCTGATCGTCACGCATCACCGGCTGCCGCTGGTACCACGCAGGAACGACGACGGCAGCCAGGCGTGGCTGGGCAAGCGCGCGGCCGGGTTTCAGATCGCATGGCTGGACACGCCACTGGCTGGCGTCGCCCATGACTGGAACGAAATCGACCAGCGCTCCACGCCGGCCCAGGCCATGCCGTACTGGCAGCTTGCCGGCGAGTTGCCGGTGGCATCCCCGGCATGGCAGGCCCAGGCCCGGCGCGCAGCCAAGGCACTGCTCGAACTCGGAAGCCGCCACGACACGGATTGGCTGGACAATCCCTACGTCATGCATCTGGCGCGCCTCGCCCTGATGCTGGCCGACCACCACTACTCCAGCCTGGGCGTGGAGGGCAACGGCAAGCCCGCCGTCGAGCGCCAACGCTTCGTGCAGCCCGACCAGGCGCTGTTTGCCAACACCGCGAGAAACGCCAGCGGCCAACCCGTGCCGAACCAGTCGCTGCTGGAGCACCTGCTCGGGGTCGGCCACACCGCCAGCCTGGTCGCCCACGCGCTGCCCCACTTCGAGCGCCACCTGCCCCGCCTCACCCACCATCGCGGCCTGCGCAAGCGCAGTTCCGATCCGCGTTTTGCGTGGCAGGACAAGGCCTTCGATGCAGCGACCGGAATGCGTGAAGCGGCGCGCGAACACGGCGCCTTCATCGTCAACATGGCATCCACCGGTTGCGGCAAGACACTGGCCAACGCACGCATCCTGTACGCCCTGGCCGAGCCGCAACTGGGGTTGCGTGCGAGCTATGCGCTGGGCCTGCGCACGCTCACCCTGCAAACCGGACGGAGCTACCGCCACGACCTGCACCTGAGCGACGACGAGCTGGCCGTCCTGGTGGGCGGCTCGGCCAGCCGCGCCCTGTTCGAGCATTACGAGGCCAGGGCCGAAGCCAACGGCTCGGCCTCCGTACAGGCATTGATCGAGGAAGACAGCCACGTGCTCTACGAGGGCAACGTGGCCGACCACCCGCTGCTCTCGCGCGCGCTCGCCAATCCCGAGATCCGCAAGCTGCTTTCCGCGCCGATGCTGGTGTGCACCGTCGATCATCTCGCGCCGGCCACCGAGTCGCTGCGCGCCGGCCGGCAGATCGCGCCGATGCTGCGACTGATGAGCAGCGACCTGGTACTGGACGAACTGGACGATTACGACCTGGACGACTTGCCCGCACTGACCCGGCTGACGCATTGGGCCGGCATGCTGGGCAGCCGCGTGGTGCTGTCCTCGGCCACGCTGCCGCCGGCGCTGGTGCAAGGCATGTTCATGGCGTACTGCGCCGGCCGCCGGCATTACCGCCGCAACCGCGGGCTGATACGACCCAGCGCGGATGCTCCGGTCGACATGCCTTGCCTGTGGACCGATGAATTCGGCGCACAGGTGCAAAGCTGCGCCAGCGACGACAGCTTCTCCGCCGCCCACGCGCGCTTCGTCGAGCGCCGCGTGGGCAAACTGCGGGCACAGGAGCCGCTGCGCATCGCCGAGTTGCTGCCGCTGGCGATCGACGGAAAACAGCCCGACGCGCGCATCCACATCGAGTTCGGCCATCGAGTGCGGGAAGCCTGCCTGCGCCTGCACGATGCACACGCCGAAACGGATCCCGCAACCGGCAGGCGCGCCAGCTTCGGCCTGGTGCGCATGGCCAACATCGGCCCGATCTTCGAGGTGGCCCGCGCACTGTGTGCAGGCGACATGCCAGCCAACACACGGATGCACCTGTGCGTGTACCACGCCCGCTTTCCCTTGGTGCAGCGTTCGGCCATCGAGGCAATGCTGGACGCCACGTTCAACCGACGCGACCCAGCGGCGGCATGGCGGCAGCCCGAAGTCCGCAAGGCGCTCGATGCCGGGAATGCCGAGGACAACCACTTGTTCGTGGTCCTTGCATCGCCGGTATGCGAGGTGGGGCGCGACTGGGACGCCGACTGGGCCCTCGCCGAACCTTCCTCGATGCGCTCGCTGATCCAGCTCGCGGGCCGTGTGCAGCGTCATCGCCGCAAGCCGCCGCCGGCACCCAACATGCTGGTGTTCGACACCAACCTCAAAGGCATGAAGTGCGGCAACGGACACGAGGCGGCATTCACGCGCCCCGGCTTCGAGAAGGCCACGCAGGACGAGCGCTTCCTGCTGACCAGCCACAGCCTGACCCGGCTGCTTGCCGAGGCCGAGTATCGACACCTCACCGCCATCCCGCGCATCCAGCCGCGTGAGCCGCTCGAACCGCGCCACCGCTGGGTGGACCTGGAACACGCCCGCCTGCGCGACGGGCTGCTGCCGAAGCCGCCTGCGCCGGCGGCAGCATCGCCGCGCCGCGGCGGCGGACAGAAACCGTCGCTTGAAGCCCCCGCATGCTGGCGATACCCGCAGGCGGCGCTCATCGGCGTGCTGCCGCAGCAGCAGCCGTTCCGCGAAGACACCATGAGAACGACCACGCTCGCCTGGCTTCCCGGCGAGGACCCGGACGAAGAGACGCTGTTGCCGCATCGCGTCGAAGAGCTGCGCGACGGCAGGCGCGGCCAGAAGCTGTACGTTCCGGCAGGGGAGTTGCTCCCTCCGTTTTCGCTGGACGTCGCGCCGAACGTCAGTCGCTGGGGCGAATTCGACCTGCCGACGCTGGTGCGCGAACAGGCCGAAGCCCTGGACCAGTCGCTCGAACGCGCGGCGGAAAAATTCACCACGGTCGAGGTGCCGGAAAGCGGCCAGGGCTGGCTGGGCCATCCGTGGCTGGGATACGTCAAGAAACCCTGAGGGGATTCAATGCCAAGGATCGATCAGCGTAAAGCCGCAGCCTTCGAAATCCCGCATGTTGCGCGTGGCCAGCGAGGCGCCTCGCGAACGCACGATGCCGGCAATCATCGCGTCGGATTGTCCGACCGGCCGCCCCTGCAGGCGACGCATTGCCGCGAGTTCCGCGTGGGCGTCGGCGGCGTCACCGTCGTACGGCAATACGCGCCCCGCCATGTCGGCAACAAATATGGCCGATACCTGCTCCTGCAACTGCTGCTTGCGGCGGCCCTCCGGCAACGCCAACACGCCGTACAACATCTCGCCCCGGCTGACGGCGGTGGTGAACAGCATCGAGCGCGCCTGCCCGGACAACCACTCCACCACCCTGGGCTCGGGCCGTGGCCGGATCAACTCCGACAACACGTTGGTGTCCAGCACGATCACTTGCCCGCATCCGGCTCGTCGAAATCCGGGGGATCGCGTTGCGGGTCACGGGCCGGCAGCTCCAGCTCCACGCCACCGAGCGGCTCCACCCGTGCGCGGATGGCCGCATACAGCGCTGCGCCGGAATCGTCCTCGACCCGGCCGGCCAAGGCGGCTCGCAGGATGCTGCGCGCCTCCTCTTCCATCGACTGCCCATGCCGCGCCGCCCGCAACCGCAGCAGCGTCTTCAGGTCGTCGTCCAGATTACGGATGGTCATGGTGGCCATGGGCAGGCTCTCCGGCAGTGACTGCAATGATTGCATTGTAGTCACTTCCGGAGCTGGTGCAGCTGCCTATGCGGCAGCGAGCGAATGGCGAAACAGATCACGCAATTTTCTAAGCTACCTATTCGGTAGAACAAACTAATCAAGCAATGGGAAAACTAATCAGGCAATGGTTGTTGACGCTTTCTGCTTACGTTAGCATTCAAAAGTCGGGGCACCGTTGACGCGGTGCCCCGACAAACAGCCAGCCGGTTGGAAGCCCGGGCCTACACACGAAAGGTCAGACGTGTAAGAGGATGCAAGAAGTGCTCTATCGACACTTCAAAAGGAGAGTCTTGTAACGACTCGCCCGACACCCGCGGTAGCTAGCTGCCGCGGGATTCTACAGGCACACCCGCTCAGGGTGCATGAAGGGATTCCCATGAACGAGAAAACGGGTCCGGCATCACGTGCCGGCCTCTTCCGCGCCTCCATCGCCGGCTTCATCGACGGCCGGCGCGAAGCCAAGCTGAAAGGCAAGGAGGACGATGCCGGCACGGCATCGAAATACGACTACGCCACCTGGCTGGCCGATGCGGTACGCCGGGTGGGTCAGATCCAGGCCGTGACCCACGTGCTCAAGGCCACGCACCCGGACGCACGCGGCAGCAGCCTGCACGTCGCCCCGTCCAGCCTGCCGCAACACGTCGAAATCGGCAGCCATCTGCTGGGCGACGCTTACGCCGAGGACGTGGTCGGCAATGCCGCAGCACTGGATGTGTTCAAGCTGCTCAAGCTCGAAGTCGACGGCAAGCGCCTGCTCGACTGGATGCAGGCCGGCGACGCCGATTTGCAGACCGCGCTATCCGACGACACTGATCAAGCCAAGGAATGGATGCTGGCATTCGCCTCGCTGGTGCGCGAGGAAGCCCAACCAGCCAGCCATCCCATGGCCAAGCAGCTTTACTGGTTGACCGGCGAAGATCCGCAGGACGACGCGCAATACCACCTGCTGCAACCGATGTTCGCCAGTTCGCTGGTCCATGCCGTGCACGCCGACATCCAGGACGCACGCTTTGGCGAGGCCAACAAGGAAGCACGGCAAGCCAAGCGTGACGACAAGCCGAGCGACAGCCCCTACCGCGACTATCGCCACCTCGTCGCCCGCAAGTTGGGCGGCACCAAGCCGCAGAACATTTCGCAATTGAACAGCGAACGCGGCGGCGTGAACTATCTGCTGGCCTCGCTGCCGCCACCGGCATGGAAGCAAAACCGTGGCACGAGCCTGCTCAAGCTCGACTCGGTGCTCGACGAAAAGCATGGCGGGTTCAGCCGATTCGGCGGAGTGCGCGACTTGCTGCATGCGCTCACCTCCTTCCTGAAGAAGAACCCCGATCCCACCCTGGAAACCCGCAACCATCGCGAGACCATCGAACGAGCCATAGGCCAGGAACTGGCCATGTATGGTGTGGCGATCCGCGGGAACTGCGCGGCAGGCTGGACGCGCGATGAAACCTGTCGGCTGCCCCTGTGCGAACAGCTCTGGCTCGATCCCGATCGCACGGAATTGCCGGAACGCAACGATCCCGGGCATCCGCACTGGCGCGAAGATGACCGCGCCTTCAACGAGGCCTACGCGCGCGGCGACTGGGCCGATGAGGTAGCCACCCGCTTCGGTCTCTGGCTCAACAACCAACTACGCAAGCGCAGCGACACGCTGGTCGCGTTGGGCGAGGCGGAAATGCGCCATTTCGCCCACCAGGCCATCATCGAGGTCGCATGGCCTCTCCCACAGCAGCGTCACGCCAAGGCAGGTGCCGCATGAACTGCCCCGAGTTCACCCACCTGCTGGTGCTGCCGCACCTCAAGGTGCACAACGCCAATGCGGTCTCCAGCCCGCTGACCCACGGGTTTCCGTCCATCACCGCGTTTCTCGGCCTGATGTGGGCATTGGAACGCAAGACCCGCGAGGCCGGCCTGGAGCTGGCTTTCAACGCCGTGGGTGTTGTCTGCCATGACCACGAGGAACAGACCACCGAGGGCGGCTTCGTCAAAAGCTTCCGGCTCACCCGCAACCCCGTCGGCAAGGATGGCGGTACCGCCGCCATCGTCGAGGAAGGTCGCATCCATCTCGAACTGAGCTTGTTGCTGGCGGTGTACACCGAGAACTGGAACGAGGACGCCCAGCAGCGCGACCTGCAAACCATCACCGGATTGCTGCAGGGCATGCGCATTGCGGGCGGCACGCTGCTTCCGCCCGCCCTGCCGCAGGGGTCGCGACGCCGACCATGGATTGCGGACTTCACCGACGACGCACACGACGACTTCCGCAAACTGCGCGCCCGACTCCTGCCCGGCTCCGCCCTGGTGGCACGCGATGACCTGATCGATCAGCGCCTGCAGGAGCTGCAAACGGCCACGCCGGCAGCCACCCGGCTTGATGCGTGGCTCTCGCTCTCGCGCATCAACTGGCGCCACGACGCTGCAGCCGAAGGCGGCAAGGGCGCCTGGCAGAACGACCGCACGAAAGGCTCCGGCTGGGTCGTACCCATCCCCGTCGGCTACGGCGCCCTCGGCAATCTGCATGCCGCCGGAAGCGTCGCCAATGCACGCGATGCCACCACGCCATTCCGCTTCGTGGAGAGCCTGTACTCCATGGGCGAATGGATCGGTCCGCACCGCCTGCACTCGCCGAAGGACCTGCTTTGGTACGCCGACAGCCGTTCCGACGAGGGGCTGTACCGCTGCCGCAACGACTACCGCGCCGCCGACGTTCACGCCGGCACCACTCTCTGACACGACAAGGAATTCCATCATGGCCAACGAACTCAAGACCGCTTCCGTGCTCGCCTTCGAGCGCAAGCTCGATCCCTCCGACGCGTTGCTTTCCGCCGGCACTTGGAGCACACGCGACGACGCGCAAGCCTGGGCGCCTGTCACGCTGCGCGAAAAATCCGTGCGCGGAACCATCTCCAACCGACTCAAGACCAAGGACCAGGATCCGGCCAAACTCGACGCCGCCATCGAGAACCCCAACCTGCAGACCGTGGATGTGGCCACCCTGCCCGCGGATGCGGACACGCTGAAGGTGCAGTTCACCCTGCGCGTACTCGCCGGCACCGGCCAGCCTTCCGCCTGCAACGATGCAGCGTACCGGCAGAAACTGCTGACCACCGTGGGCAGCTACGTACAGCAACACGGCTTTGCCGAGCTGGGCCGTCGCTACGCTGCCAATCTCGCCAATGGCCGTTTCCTGTGGCGCAACCGCATCGGTGCAGAGCAGGTGGAAGTGATCGTGGCCCACATCGAAGATGGCCGGCCCAAGGCCAGCTGGACATTCGACGCACTCTCCCACTCGCTGCAAACGCTCGCCGCCCCCGCCAGCGAAGCCCGGGCACATTCCGAATTGTCCGCGCTGGTGGCCGGTGGCCTTGCAGGCAACGCCCACGTACTGCTGCAAGTCACCGCGTTCGTGCGCATCGGCGCCGGGCAGGAGGTGTTCCCCTCGCAAGAGCTGATCCTCGACCGTGGCCGCGGCGACAAGAGCAAGACGCTGTACGCCGTCGAAGGCATCGCCGCCATCCACTCGCAGAAAATCGGCAACGCCCTGCGCACCATCGACACCTGGTACCCCGAAGCTGCCGGCAATGGGCCCATCGCCGTGGAGCCCTACGGCTCGGTCACCACCCAGGGCAAGGCCTATCGCCAGCCCAAGGAAAAGACCGACTTCTACAACCTGCTCGACAATTGGATCCTCAAGGACAAGGCTCCCGAGCCGGAGCATCAACACTTCGTCATCGCCACGTTGATCCGGGGCGGCGTCTTCGGCGACGCGAACTGACGCCATGACCACGCACTACATCGACATCCGGGTCGTCCCGGATCCGGAATCCGGGCCCGTGCAACTGCTGGGCGCCCTGTACGACCGCCTGCACCTCGCGCTGGTACAGCAAGGGCACGACAGCATCGGTGTCAGCTTCCCAGGCTACAGCCTCAGCCCGCGGGCAATCGGCCCCACCCTGCGCCTGCATGGCAGCGAGGCCACACTGAAGCAACTGCTCGCCACCGACTGGCTGAAAGGTATGCGCGACCACGTCCGCATCAGCGACGTTGCCGCGGCACCGGCCGATGCCCCGCATCGCGCGGTGCAGCGCAAGCAATTCAAGACCAACGCCGAACGCCTGCGGCGCCGGCGCATGCGCCGCAAGGACGAAACCGCAGAGCAAGCCCGGTCCGCCATTCCATCCAGCGTGGAACGTCGCCCCGACCTGCCCTATGTCCACATGCACAGCCGAAGCACCAGGCAGCCGTTCTGCCTGTTCATAGCCATGGGCCCACTGCAGGCCAAAGCCACACCGGGCAGCTTCAACAGCCATGGACTCGGGGGAGCGGCCACCATCCCCTGGTTCTGACCCTTTTCCCAACGACACTCACCAGACCATAGATATCAATCACCTGGAAGCCAGCCTCCCAATTGGGAGCGCTGGCTTTTTTTGCAACAATCCGTGGGCGACCAAGTACTTGGTCGTGCAGACATGTAGTTCGCTGCCGCGCAGGCAGCTCAGAAACGTTCGCCCCCATTCCTCTGCGCGCGTACTGGGTTCGCTGCCGCGCAGGCAGCTCAGAAATTCGACCAGTCTACGAAGTCCTCGAAGTATTCGTTCGCTGCCGCGCAGGCAGCTCAGAAATTCACGTAAGGCGCCTCGAACACCAGCTGCTTGTTCGCTGCCGCGCAGGCAGCTCAGAAAGTGTCGCCACTTGCTCACTGCTTGACGTGACAGTTCGCTGCCGCGCAGGCAGCTCAGAAATTGGCGGATACCCAGCGGTGAGCCTTCAGGACGTTCGCTGCCGCGCAGGCAGCTCAGAAAAGCAACGGCTTCGTGGACGACGATATCCCGTTGTTCGCTGCCGCGCAGGCAGCTCAGAAATGGCGCGGCATCGCGGTCGGTCGGTTGCCGGGGTTCGCTGCCGCGCAGGCAGCTCAGAAAAAACGAAAATCCGTTTGGACGGCTAAACAGGAGTTCGCTGCCGCGCAGGCAGCTCAGAAATTAAGCCACTTCCACATCTTGATGCCATAGTGGTTCGCTGCCGCGCAGGCAGCTCAGAAACGTATGCTCGGGTGATGAAGTGCTTTGTGCAAGTTCGCTGCCGCGCAGGCAGCTCAGAAAATTGGTGGCGGCCGTGATATTGCTCTTTGAGCGTTCGCTGCCGCGCAGGCAGCTCAGAAATGGATCGGGACGGACTGGGGACGTTGCGGCACGTTCGCTGCCGCGCAGGCAGCTCAGAAATGATCGCCCTCACCTCGCCAGCGGCGATCGCCGTTCGCTGCCGCGCAGGCAGCTCAGAAAAGATGCACGTGCGCACTTTCGCTGTCGGCTCGGTTCGCTGCCGCGCAGGCAGCTCAGAAAAGTCCGACGCCCACGCCGACAAGCGCCGAGAGGTTCGCTGCCGCGCAGGCAGCTCAGAAACTGCTGGGCGACGGCGTATGCCTTTCGATCACTGTTCGCTGCCGCGCAGGCAGCTCAGAAATGCGTCAGCGTGCCGGCAAGCTCATCCTTCAGGTTCGCTGCCGCGCAGGCAGCTCAGAAAAAGACCACAGCCGGTCCGCAGCACGGCAACGCGTTCGCTGCCGCGCAGGCAGCTCAGAAAATACAGGCGACAGCTTTCGAATCGAAGTCCGCGTTCGCTGCCGCGCAGGCAGCTCAGAAATTCGTGATCCGCTGCACCCAGTCAGCAGGCATGTTCGCTGCCGCGCAGGCAGCTCAGAAAGGATCAGTGACCGGAGGGTTCGGCGGCGTAGTGTTCGCTGCCGCGCAGGCAGCTCAGAAACTGCTTACGCAGCGCGGCTGTCTGCTGGTCCAGTTCGCTGCCGCGCAGGCAGCTCAGAAAAACGATTCGGTCTGTCGTGCTCACTCTCCATCGTTCGCTGCCGCGCAGGCAGCTCAGAAATGCTCGACGCTGCCACGGCTTTCCTCGATCGCGTTCGCTGCCGCGCAGGCAGCTCAGAAAAGCAGCAAGAGCGAAGGCCGCACCCGAGTGCAGTTCGCTGCCGCGCAGGCAGCTCAGAAAAACGATGCACTGCGCCGCAGCGACTACGCGGCGTTCGCTGCCGCGCAGGCAGCTCAGAAAATCGCCGGGGTCTCCTGCAATGCCCATCCATTGTTCGCTGCCGCGCAGGCAGCTCAGAAATTCACGTAAGGCGCCTCGAACACCAGCTGCTTGTTCGCTGCCGCGCAGGCAGCTCAGAAATGGCAGAAGCAGGTCGTTATCGACATCGGAGCGTTCGCTGCCGCGCAGGCAGCTCAGAAAGCGACGGGCTCGCCAGCTACCAGATGCACGTGGTTCGCTGCCGCGCAGGCAGCTCAGAAACAGTGTGCCGGCCGCGTTGCCGGTCATCGATTGTTCGCTGCCGCGCAGGCAGCTCAGAAATCGTAGTCGTCCTTCGTCTTCTGCGCCAGCAGGTTCGCTGCCGCGCAGGCAGCTCAGAAACTGCGAACCCCGAGCCGAACTGCCCGAAACACGTTCGCTGCCGCGCAGGCAGCTCAGAAATTCAACTCTCATGGCTTCGTGTCGCACGTTGGGTTCGCTGCCGCGCAGGCAGCTCAGAAATTCACCACCACGGTGCCGGCGCTGCCCAGGTCGTTCGCTGCCGCGCAGGCAGCTCAGAAATCTTGCACAACGGCAAAGGTTCCAATTCTGGCGTTCGCTGCCGCGCAGGCAGCTCAGAAAATACAGTGCGGCCAGCTTGTCCGCGTTGGCCTGTTCGCTGCCGCGCAGGCAGCTCAGAAAATAGGGCAGCATTCCCGAATTTCTTTGATCGTGTTCGCTGCCGCGCAGGCAGCTCAGAAACCGCAAGCACCAGCCGAGGTCTGGTCGCCACGGTTCGCTGCCGCGCAGGCAGCTCAGAAAAACGCTGCCTGGTATTTCTGCACCGCGATGATGTTCGCTGCCGCGCAGGCAGCTCAGAAAAGAACGAGAAGCTTAAGCTGCAGCGTGATCGAGTTCGCTGCCGCGCAGGCAGCTCAGAAAAGCTTGATCGCCTGCAGCAGCGCCGGCGTGGTGTTCGCTGCCGCGCAGGCAGCTCAGAAAGGTCGTGCCGCCAGCCCACTTGAACGAGGTCGGTTCGCTGCCGCGCAGGCAGCTCAGAAAACGTTACGGTGTGGACCCTGAAACGTTGCCGCGTTCGCTGCCGCGCAGGCAGCTCAGAAATATCGACGATCTCTGGATGGCTCTCAGGGCGGGTTCGCTGCCGCGCAGGCAGCTCAGAAAATGCGGACATTCGCAAGGTGGTTGGCGGGTACGTTCGCTGCCGCGCAGGCAGCTCAGAAAAGACGAAACACAAGCGCCCGGCGAACCCCGTGGTTCGCTGCCGCGCAGGCAGCTCAGAAAAGCCATCCCGGCGGGGCGAAATGAGGAAAGCGGTTCGCTGCCGCGCAGGCAGCTCAGAAAACCCACACGTAGCGAGCACGCACGCCATTACTGTTCGCTGCCGCGCAGGCAGCTCAGAAACGGAGTCGTCGGTTTCGTCGTCATCGGTCTGAGTTCGCTGCCGCGCAGGCAGCTCAGAAATCATGGCGCGACGAACATCAAGACCGCGCACAGTTCGCTGCCGCGCAGGCAGCTCAGAAAATGGCGTGATCAGCGTACTGACTGGGGGCAAGGTTCGCTGCCGCGCAGGCAGCTCAGAAAGCCTGATGGCGCGACAGAAGAAGCTGAACGATGTTCGCTGCCGCGCAGGCAGCTCAGAAAATTTGACGACCCCACATCGCCAGGCTTCTGACGTTCGCTGCCGCGCAGGCAGCTCAGAAACGATTCTCTTTCGCGACACGACCAATCCGCCGGTTCGCTGCCGCGCAGGCAGCTCAGAAAAGCGGGAAGGTGGCGACGTCGGCATCCTCGCCGTTCGCTGCCGCGCAGGCAGCTCAGAAAGGATCAGTGCCCTTCGGACCACCGCCATTCGAGTTCGCTGCCGCGCAGGCAGCTCAGAAAGACTGGTGACGATGAAGGTCGCCATTGAGCCAGTTCGCTGCCGCGCAGGCAGCTCAGAAAATGCCCCGCGCCCCTCGCGCCGCTGATCAGCCGTTCGCTGCCGCGCAGGCAGCTCAGAAACGGATCAGCCGCCTACGGCGGCGCCGGGCGGGGTTCGCTGCCGCGCAGGCAGCTCAGAAAGATGATAATCGACGCCTTCAGAATCTTGGAGCGTTCGCTGCCGCGCAGGCAGCTCAGAAAATGCAGCGGCCCCACTCGTATCGAGTGACTACGTTCGCTGCCGCGCAGGCAGCTCAGAAAGCCAGGGCAACCGGGTGCACGGTCGTGCCATTGTTCGCTGCCGCGCAGGCAGCTCAGAAAAGTCGCCGCGCTTCATCTTGCGGCCCGGCAGCGTTCGCTGCCGCGCAGGCAGCTCAGAAAACGCCGCTGGCCATGCCGCTGCCGTCGTACAGGTTCGCTGCCGCGCAGGCAGCTCAGAAAAGTGACGGCTGCGCCGATTGCCATGTTCGCTCGTTCGCTGCCGCGCAGGCAGCTCAGAAAATCGAGCAGCTCATCTGCCGAAACTTCTTCTCGTTCGCTGCCGCGCAGGCAGCTCAGAAACTGAGCGGGGCTTTGAATTTCACGGGGCGGCGAGTTCGCTGCCGCGCAGGCAGCTCAGAAAGAGTAGCGCCTTAAGAGCCCATTGTCCGACAGGTTCGCTGCCGCGCAGGCAGCTCAGAAATGACATTTAGACGTTTAGACGTCCAAAAAGGAGTTCGCTGCCGCGCAGGCAGCTCAGAAATTTGAGCTGTTTGCCGAATCACGCGGATGGGAGTTCGCTGCCGCGCAGGCAGCTCAGAAAAAGGAATACCGTCAACGCGAGGGCGCATCCACGTTCGCTGCCGCGCAGGCAGCTCAGAAACGTTTGGGTGCGGGATGTCCTGGGCGGCCATGGTTCGCTGCCGCGCAGGCAGCTCAGAAAGGTGTGGATCGGCTACGACCCGAAGGGCGACGGTTCGCTGCCGCGCAGGCAGCTCAGAAATGCCAATCGCAAACTCCCGCCGACAACGCCCCGTTCGCTGCCGCGCAGGCAGCTCAGAAATGATCCGGAATATGTGAATGGTAAAGCTGAACGTTCGCTGCCGCGCAGGCAGCTCAGAAAGACCTGGCGTTCGCGTAGCGCATCGCCTTGACGTTCGCTGCCGCGCAGGCAGCTCAGAAATGGTCCTGGGTAAGCTCAGGGCAAGCGAGGCTGTTCGCTGCCGCGCAGGCAGCTCAGAAATACAGTTCTGCGTGGCAGCAGTGTATTGCGGCGTTCGCTGCCGCGCAGGCAGCTCAGAAATGCTGCGCCTGGCACGGCGGCAGGGGATACGGGTTCGCTGCCGCGCAGGCAGCTCAGAAAGGTACAGCGGCGAAGGCTCCACCGGAGTAAACGTTCGCTGCCGCGCAGGCAGCTCAGAAATCAGACAGTCAAAGCAGCCGCACTCGGGACAGGTTCGCTGCCGCGCAGGCAGCTCAGAAAACATTATCGTGCGCGCCAAGATTGAGCATGGGGTTCGCTGCCGCGCAGGCAGCTCAGAAAGTAGACATCGGCGTCGATGGGCACGATGGCGAGTTCGCTGCCGCGCAGGCAGCTCAGAAAGCTCCCGACCCTTAGCCATTAACTCGCAGGCGGTTCGCTGCCGCGCAGGCAGCTCAGAAAACAGCGCTGCCCCTACGCTTACGCGGTTTGATGTTCGCTGCCGCGCAGGCAGCTCAGAAAGTCTGCGCGGCGGCATCGGTCGCGCGAGGCGTGTTCGCTGCCGCGCAGGCAGCTCAGAAATTCCCGACATCGACCAGCCCTCCGCAACTGTCGTTCGCTGCCGCGCAGGCAGCTCAGAAATTTGAGCCGAGGCTTGGTCGTGTGCGTGTTGCGTTCGCTGCCGCGCAGGCAGCTCAGAAAGTGGGGATGCCCCAGGAGTTGAGCTGCTGGGCGTTCGCTGCCGCGCAGGCAGCTCAGAAAACGATCATGCGGCGACCGGTGTCCCCGTTGTTGTTCGCTGCCGCGCAGGCAGCTCAGAAAACTTCACGGGATCTGCATTGATCCCCTGATCGGTTCGCTGCCGCGCAGGCAGCTCAGAAATGTCGCGATCTGCCAAATGTAGGCAGGAGTGGGTTCGCTGCCGCGCAGGCAGCTCAGAAATTCGCTGTCGCCAGGCGCGCGCGCCATTGCGTGTTCGCTGCCGCGCAGGCAGCTCAGAAACGCCGGATCAGTGGGGCGACGCCTTTCTACGGGTTCGCTGCCGCGCAGGCAGCTCAGAAAACAGGCAGCTGCCGCCGTCAGTGCAGGACAAGGTTCGCTGCCGCGCAGGCAGCTCAGAAACAACCCGTAGAATTGCTTAAGGGCCTATTCGGGTTCGCTGCCGCGCAGGCAGCTCAGAAAAGTGGGGGTGCGCAGATATGCGTCCCCGGTAAGTTCGCTGCCGCGCAGGCAGCTCAGAAAAGCGTGACCATCTCGCCACTGGCGGTGTAACCGTTCGCTGCCGCGCAGGCAGCTCAGAAATAATGTCAACAATTATTTTTGCCGCCCTGGCCGTTCGCTGCCGCGCAGGCAGCTCAGAAATACACGATCCGGCGGATACGCCTTGCCCAGCAGTTCGCTGCCGCGCAGGCAGCTCAGAAAGCAACGCTCATCAGCGACCCGGACGCGATGTTGTTCGCTGCCGCGCAGGCAGCTCAGAAAATTCAGGAGATGGGCGGCATGCGCAGCGGCACGTTCGCTGCCGCGCAGGCAGCTCAGAAATCCAGCGTGCCGGGTTTCCAGCAGGTGGAGGGGTTCGCTGCCGCGCAGGCAGCTCAGAAAATTCAGATGTCGATATGTCGAATATTCCTGCAGTTCGCTGCCGCGCAGGCAGCTCAGAAAATGCAGAGCCCACAGCGACCAGCACACCCACCGTTCGCTGCCGCGCAGGCAGCTCAGAAAACAAGGAGATCGACTTCGGCAACGGCAAGGCCGTTCGCTGCCGCGCAGGCAGCTCAGAAAACAATGGAGGCTCCATGAACATCCGCGCAAACGTTCGCTGCCGCGCAGGCAGCTCAGAAATCAACGAACCATCGGCAACCACCGAACAGGCCGTTCGCTGCCGCGCAGGCAGCTCAGAAAGTCGCGACCAGTTGCGGGAGCTGCCACAAGATGTTCGCTGCCGCGCAGGCAGCTCAGAAAGCATTCCGGGCAGCGCGCCGCCTCCAGCATGTGTTCGCTGCCGCGCAGGCAGCTCAGAAAACGAAAGAGCGTGGTGCAGTGGCTTGGGCCGCGTTCGCTGCCGCGCAGGCAGCTCAGAAAATAAAATGCAACCGGCCAATCAGTCGATCCTTGTTCGCTGCCGCGCAGGCAGCTCAGAAATATGCTTCGGCTGCCCACTCGTCCTGAAAGCAGTTCGCTGCCGCGCAGGCAGCTCAGAAAAACTCGCCGAAGTTCAGGTCTTCGGGCGGCATGTTCGCTGCCGCGCAGGCAGCTCAGAAATCGACAACCTCGGCGCGCTGCTGGGTGTCACCGTTCGCTGCCGCGCAGGCAGCTCAGAAAATCGTCCAGTGCCTGATCGCTGGTCGGCCCTCGTTCGCTGCCGCGCAGGCAGCTCAGAAAAGTCAGCGTTGCGGCGGACACGGCGCGTCCAGGTTCGCTGCCGCGCAGGCAGCTCAGAGAATGAAGGATGCCGCCAAAGCCGTGCAACAACTGTTCGCTGCCGCGCAGGCAGCTCAGAAAACAACACATGCTGGCCGCACGCACTGGCACGTGTTCGCTGCCGCGCAGGCAGCTCAGAAAGATGTACGCATGCGCTTGATGCGCTGCGCTTCGTTCGCTGCCGCGCAGGCAGCTCAGAAACGTCTCCGATCAGCGACCCTGCTACCGCAGTTGTTCGCTGCCGCGCAGGCAGCTCAGAAAGTGAGCTCGGTAACGATGGCATCGGACAGGTTGTTCGCTGCCGCGCAGGCAGCTCAGAAAAGCCGCATGCATCGGCGTGGGGAAGATACTTGGTTCGCTGCCGCGCAGGCAGCTCAGAAATAAGAATAATGGCGATGTTGTGGCCCGTCGCAGTTCGCTGCCGCGCAGGCAGCTCAGAAATTCTCGCGAATGATGTTGAGGTCCAGCAGAAAGTTCGCTGCCGCGCAGGCAGCTCAGAAACAGTTCGCTATTTTCTCGCCAAGCGGCGCACCGTTCGCTGCCGCGCAGGCAGCTCAGAAACATTCGTGGACGAGGTTGTCGTCCGCCAGCGCGTTCGCTGCCGCGCAGGCAGCTCAGAAATGTCAAGCCTACGTGAGTTCGTGGAACGCCGGGTTCGCTGCCGCGCAGGCAGCTCAGAAAATGTCGCCATACGCAACTTCACGGCCGCAGTGGTTCGCTGCCGCGCAGGCAGCTCAGAAATCGCGGTGGAGGAACAAGATCACGTCGGCCTTGTTCGCTGCCGCGCAGGCAGCTCAGAAAAGTCCGGCCACATCGACTTGCGGCGACGCCGGGTTCGCTGCCGCGCAGGCAGCTCAGAAACTATGTCGAGCGTCTCTCGACACAAGGGGCCAGTTCGCTGCCGCGCAGGCAGCTCAGAAATTGCCTCGCTATTCGATTACCAGCAGACGTGGGTTCGCTGCCGCGCAGGCAGCTCAGAAAAACGCCGATAAGCGCCGAGACCGCCCAAGCGCGTTCGCTGCCGCGCAGGCAGCTCAGAAAACTCAGAATTTTCCTGGCCGCATCCTCGCTGGGTTCGCTGCCGCGCAGGCAGCTCAGAAATCAGCGAGCATATCCAGCGCATCCGTTATCGAGTTCGCTGCCGCGCAGGCAGCTCAGAAATGACCGCGCACGTGAACGGCATCCCCAAGATGGTTCGCTGCCGCGCAGGCAGCTCAGAAAGCGAACAGCAACGCGATCACGTCCAATACCGCGTTCGCTGCCGCGCAGGCAGCTCAGAAATACGCCGGCGCCGAGACGGCCAATCTGCCCGAGTTCGCTGCCGCGCAGGAAGCTCAGAAATCTTCCACGCTGAGCACGGCGGGAAGCGAGCCGTTCGCTCCCGCACAAGCAGCTCAGAAGTGATCGGCGATGGGGGTTTGGCCCAGCGCTGAGCACATCCGGAATCGAGGGCGCATATACAGGTCACACGAATCTGCTAGCGTCAGCGGCCCTACCGCCATGATTGCCCTTGCATGTCCGCACGACACCCTGCACTCGCCTTACTCGTCGCCACCCTGCTCGCCGGCTGCGCCCACCAGCCGTCGCATGCGCCCGCCCTGCCCGACGGCACGCGGGCCACGGTGGCGATCCTGGAAACCACGGACCTCCACACCAACATCCTCGGTTACGACTACTACAAGCAGAAGGCCGATCCGTCGCTGGGCTTCGAGCGCACGGCCACGCTGATCGACGCGGCGCGCAAGCAGTTTCCGAACAACTTCCTGTTCGACAATGGCGACACCATCCAGGGCACGGTGCTGGCGGATTGGCAGGCGCAGGTGCAGAAACTGGCCTGCGACCAGGAGCTGGCGGTCTATCGCGCGATGGACGCGGTGGGCTACGACGGCGGCACCGCGGGCAACCACGAGTTCAACTACGGGCTGGGCTGGCTTTCGCAGGTCACCGGCACGCCGATGAACGTGGACGGCGGCGAACGGCGGCAATGCGCCGGGCCGCATTTCCCGCTGGTGCTGGCGAACGTGGACAGCACGCGCGACGGCGCGCCCATCTTCAAGCCGTGGACCATGCTCACCAAGCCGATCGCGGTGCAGCTGCCGGACGGCACGACCGCCAGCGTGCCGCTGCGCGTGGCGATCATCGGCTTCACGCCGCCGCCCATCCTGCAGTGGGACAAGCAGAACCTGGCCGGCAAGGTCGGCGTGGACGGCGTGGTCGAGGCGGCGAAGAAGTACCTGCCGCAGATCGAGGCGCAGCATCCCGACCTGGTGGTGGCGATGATGCACGGCGGCCTGGACACCGCGCCGTACACGCCCGCGATGGAAAATGCCGGCTGGCACCTCGCCGGCGTGCCGGGCATCGACGTGCTGTTGCTGGGCCACTCGCACACCGAGTTCCCCGGCCCGCGCTTCGCGCACATGCCGGACGTGGACGCGGTGCGCGGCTTCGTGCACGGCGTGCCCGCGGTGATGGGCGGCTTCTTCGGCAAGGACCTGGGCGTGATCGAGCTGGCGCTGGATCGCAGGGACGGCCGCTGGAGCGTCGACAAGAACCGGACACACAGCGAGGTGCGCCCGATCTGCAGCAAGCCCGGCGATGCCGCAAGCTGCGTGGCGGCCGACCCCGCGATCGCGCCGCTGGTGGCGAAGGTGCAGGAGGCCGCGGTGGCCTACGTCAACACGCCGATCGGCCACAGCGACGTGCGGCTTTCCAGCTATTTCGCGGACGAGGGCAACATGAGCGCGCTGGCCGTGGTCAATGCCGCGCAGCGCGACTACGTGCGCGCGGAACTGCCGCGCCTGCATCCGGAACTGGCGAAGGTGCCGGTGCTCTCCGCCGCCGCCGCGTTCCGCACCGGTTTCGGCGGCCCGGACGACTACACCGACGTGGCGCCCGGCCCGCTCACCCTGCGCAGCGCGGCGGACCTCTACTTCTATCCGAACACGCTGGCTGCGGTGAAGACCGACGGCGCTGGCGTGAAGGCGTGGCTGGAAGAGGCGGCCAAGCGCTTCAACCGCATCGACCCGGCGAAGACCGACGCGCAGGAACTGGTCAACACGCGCTTCCCCGGCTACAACTTCGACCAGATCCAGGGCGGCGTCCACTACGTCATCGACGTGTCGAAACCTGCGGGCCAGCGCATCGTGTCGCTCACGTTCGACGGCAAGCCGGTGAAGCCCGGGCAGCCCTTCGTCGTGGTCACCAACAACTACCGCGCCAGCGGCGGCGGCCGCTTCCCGGGGCTGGACGGCAGCAGCATCGTGCTGAGCGCCCCCGACGGCACGCGCGAGATCGTGGCGCGCTGGCTGCAGCAGCACCGCGAGATCGCCGCGCGCAACCTGCCGGCGCGCTCCTGGCGCTTCGCGCCGCTGAAGACCGCCGCGCCGGTGGTGTTCACCGGCGCCAGCGGCAAGGCCGGGATCGCCCGTGCGGACGGACTCGACCCCATCCGCGAAGTGAAGGACCATGGCGACGGCACGGCCACCTACGCGATCGACCTGTCGCGCTGAGCCGCCCTCCACGTCACCCGGCCCACGAACGCCCACCGATGCGATCCACCACCCGGTCCCGCCACCAGGCGCCCCCGCGCCGGAAGCACGCGGCATGAGCGGCGCCTCGATGCTGCGGCGGATTCCGCGCGGCATCTGGGCGCTGGGCCTGGTGTCGATGTTGATGGACATCTCCTCGGAGATGATCCACGCGCTGCTGCCGGTGTACCTGGTGGGCACGCTGGGCATCTCCACGCTGGCGGTGGGCTTCATCGAAGGCATCGCGGAGTCGACCGCGTCGATCGTGAAGGTGTTTTCCGGCGCGCTGTCGGACTGGCTGGGCCGGCGCAAGCTGCTGGCGGCGATCGGCTACGGGCTGGCGGCGCTGACCAAGCCGGTGTTCCCCTTGGCGCAGACGGTGGGCTGGGTGGTGGCCGCGCGCTTCGTGGACCGCGTCGGCAAGGGCATCCGCGGCGCGCCGCGCGACGCGCTGATCGCGGACCTGGCGCCGCCGGGCATGAGCGGCGCCGCGTTCGGGCTGCGCCAATCGCTGGACATCACGGGCGCCTACATCGGCCCGCTGCTGGCGATCGCGCTGATGTGGCTGGGCGGCAACGACATCCCGCTGGTGTTCTGGGTCGCGGTGCTGCCGGCGTTCGCCGCGTTCGCGCTGATCGCGTTCGCCGTGCACGACGTGCCGCGCGCAGCTGCCGCGCCTGCGCGGCGCATGCCGCTGGCGCGCGCCGAACTGGCCCGGCTGCCGCCGCTGTACTGGCAGGTGGTGGTGGTGGCCGCGGTGTTCACCTTGGCGCGCTACAGCG
Source organism: Rhodanobacter sp. PCA2 (assembly GCF_013620825.1). Taxonomy (GTDB): domain Bacteria; phylum Pseudomonadota; class Gammaproteobacteria; order Xanthomonadales; family Rhodanobacteraceae; genus Rhodanobacter_A. Next base: position 48,773 of record NZ_NJIC01000048.1, read on the forward strand.
AGGCGTTCCTGGTGCTGCGGGCGCAGGAGCTGAAGCTGCAACTGGCGCTGATCCCGCTGGTGCTGGTGCTGATGAACGTGGTCTACGCACTGGCCGCCTATCCGTTCGGCAAGCTGGCCGACCGCCTCGACCGCGGCGTGCTGCTCGCCATCGGCTTCGGCGTGCTGGTGCTGGCCGACCTGGTGCTGGCGCTGCCGGGCGGCCTGCCCGGGCTGGCTGCCGGCGTGATGCTGTGGGGGCTGCACATGGGCATGACCCAGGGCCTGCTCGCCGCGCTGGTGGCCGACACGGCGCCGGAATCGCTGCGCGGCACCGCGTTCGGCATGTACAACCTGGTCAGCGGCGTGGCCCTGCTGCTGGCCAGCGTGCTGGCTGGCGGACTGTGGGAACGCATCGGCCCGCAGGCCACCTTCCTCGCCGGCGCCGCGTTCGCCACGCTGGCCCTGCTCGGCCTGCTCGTGCTGCTGCGGCGATGGTCCGTGAACAGGCGCCCGGCGCCGCCGTGATCATCGCCGTTGCGCCGGTCTGTCGACCGGCGCAACGGCGCGCTCCCACCCGGCCACCGGCCCCGGCTGCAGGCGGAACAGCGGATGGGGTTCCGGGCGGACCAGTCCGCGCCAGCGCGCGTGCAACGACGGGTCGCGTACCTCCAGCTTCGCCAGCAGGTGCCGCCATTCCAGATCGAGCTGGCCATCGTTCAGAGGCAGCGCCGCCGCGTCGCGCCGCACCGGCCCGAAACGGCTGCGGTCGAAGCGGTAGCCGCGCGCCAGCGACTCGGTGTGGACCGCGGCGAGATAGGCGTTGATCGCCAGCGTCGGCGTGGCGTGCCGGCGGAAACGGTCGAGCTGGGGATGCCGGCGATAGCCGCGCGTGGCGCCGCGCAGCATGGCGCGCGCCAGCAACGCCTCGCGCCACAAGGCCACCAGGCCTTTCGCATCCAGGTAACGAGGGTGCAGCGACCACAGGCGCACGACGGATCCCTGCGGTCCGCAAACGACGGGCCCGCGACGCCGCAGGATGCCATGCGCGGGCCGGCGGCGGTTCAGTCCGTCGGCGTGTGCCGCAGGCGGCCCACCTCGTCGGACCGCACCGCACCCCCACGGTTCGACCAGGACTGGCGGATGTAGCTGACCACCGCCGCCACTTCCGCGTCGCTCAGCTGCTGCGCGAACGGCGGCATCGAATACGGCCGCGGGTTGCCTGCGGTGGCCGGCGCGAAGCCGCCCAGCAGCACGCCGCGCACGGCGTTGGTCGCGGTGGGCTCGGTCACCGAGGTGTTGCCGTCCAGCGGCGGGGAGACACCAGGCACGCCTTCGCCCTGCTTGCCGTGGCAGGTGGAGCACTGCTGCTCGTAGAGCTTGCCGCCCTGCGCGTGGCTGGCGGCCTTCGCGAACGCCGCGGGTGCGGCCGGCGCCGGCCCGCGCGCAGGCAGCGCCTGCAGGTAGACCGCCACCGCCTGCAGGTCGGCGTCGCTCATGTGCTGGGTGCTGTTGCGCACCACGTCGGCCATCGGGCCGAACGCGGTGCCCCTGGCCGACTGGCCGGTCTTGAGCAGGTCCACGATGTCCTGGCCGCTCCAGCCCGCCAGCCCGCCGCCCGGCTGCGTGCTCAGGTCCGGCGCGTACCAGTCCTGCGCGGGTATCGTGCCGCCGGCGAGGTGGTGGTCCTTGTCCATGCCGCCCCACGCGTTGCGCGTGGTATGGCATTCGTTGCAGTGGCCCAGGCCCTGCACCAGGTAGGCGCCGCGGTTCCACTCCGCCGACTTGCCCGGATCGTCCCGGTACACGCCCGGCGTGAAGTACAGCGCACGCCACGCCAGCAGGCTGGCGCGCACGTTGTAGGGAAAGGACAGCCCCGGCGCGCGATCGGGCTGGCGCACCGGCGGCAGCGACTTCAGGTAGGCGAAGATCGCCAGCGCGTCGTCGCGGTTGACCCTGGTGAACGAGGTGTAGGAGAACACCGGATACAGCAGCTCGCCGCCGCGCCCCTTGCCCTCGTGCAGCGCGCGCCAGAAATCCTCGAAGCCCCACTGGCCGATGCCGGTTTCCGCATCGGGCGTGAGGTTGGGCGCGGGCACGTCGCCGAACGGCGTGGGCAGCGCGCGGCCGCCGGCATAGCGCTGGCCGCCGCGCGCCGTATGGCAGGCGGCGCAGTCGCCCACCGCGGCGAGGTATTCGCCGCGCGCGACCAGCGCGGGATCGCGCAGCTTCGCCGCCTCGGCCTCGAGCTGCGCGGCCGGCGCAGGATGCGCCCGGCCCGGCACGAACAGCCACCAGCCCAGCAGCGCGGCTCCGCCCAGCACCGGGATCAGCCACCAGCGTTTCATGGATTCACCCCGCTCTTGCCCATCACGCACCAGCCCGGCAGCGGCTCGCGCTGCGCGCTGGCCGGCACGGGATGCATGTCGTTCGGCGGCGGCTGGCTGGCCAGCCACGCGGCCACCGCGGCGACGTCGCCGCCGGTCATGCGATTGGCCACCACGACCATGCAGCCGGGGCCGTCGGTGACGCGCTGGTGCGTGCGCCACGCCTCCAGTTGCGCATTGATGTATGCATAGGACAGGCCCGCCAGGCCCGGCATCATCGGCTCCACGCCGGTCAGCGTGCTGCCGTGGCAGCTCTCGCAGGAGGGCACGCCGCGGCCGGGATCGCCGTGGCGTACCAGTTGCTCGCCGCGCTGCAGCGCCGCGGCGGACACCGCGGGCACCGGCTGGCGCCGGTACGGCACCTGCTGCGCCGCGAAGTATTCCGCGATCTGGCGCAGGTAGTCAGGGCTCAACTGGCGCACCACGTATTCCATCGCCGCATGGCGGCGCTGGCCGCCCTGGAAGAATTCCAGCTGTTGCAGCAGGTAGCCGGCCGGCTTGCCGGCCAGGCGCGGCACTTTCGCGTCGCCCGGCAGGCCTTCGCCGTGGTCGCCATGGCAACTGGCGCAGGCGGCGACGCGCTGCTGCATGGAATCCGGGGCATCAGCCGCAAGCACGCCCGCGCCCGCGCCGGACGCAAGCCATACGACGCCGGCGCTCAACAGGAAGCGCAAGGAAAACCGGAGATTCATTCCTGCCATTGTAATCGGGCGTGCCGGCGCCGGCGGCCCGAAACCGGGGGTCGCGACAACCTGCCGCGGTCGCACATCGGCCGCGGTCCCGAAGGAACAGTTGCAAATGCACCTGTTGACTGCAGTGCAACACAGGTCTTAGTGTCGGCTCCATGTCGCCGCATTCCGCCATCGCACGCATGCATTCCGTACCGGCCATCGCCGGTCGCATGCCGTCGCGCACGGGCGACATCGCCGCCATCGCCACGATCACCACCACGATTATTACCACCGGTACCGGTACCTCCGGCTACGGGTGGGCGTTCGTGCGCGAGTAACACTTCACACACGCAACGGCCCCCTCGACGAGGCGGGCCGGTGCACACCGACACGCCAGACGAAGCGGGGCCTCCACCGGAGAGCTCACCGTGAACGTCTGCGCACCACCCAATGCAGTAGCCCAGGAAGCCTTCTCGCTGTCGCGCTTCATGGCGCTGCCCGACGCGCGCCGCCAGCGCACGCTGGCCGTGGGCCTGATCGGCCCCGGCCGGGTCGGCAGCGCCCTGCTCCAGCAGTTGCGCGCGGCCCAGCCACGACTGGCGCGCGAAGCGGGCCTGCAGCTGAAGCTGTGCGGCGTGGTCGCCCGGCAGCGCATGTGGCTGGACCACGACGATCCCGAACTGAACTCCCGCAGCCACGGCGCGCAGACCTGGCGCCCCAGCGACCTCGACGCGTTCGCCGCCCACGTGCAGCGCGCCGGCGAGCGCCACGCGCTGCTGGTGGATTGCAGCGCCAGCGACGCGGTGGCCTCGCACTATCCCCGCTGGCTGGCCGCCGGCGTGCACGTGGTGACGCCGAACAAACTGGCGGCCAGCGGCCCGCTGGAACGCTGGCGCGCGATCCGCCAGGCCTGCGCCGGCGGCGCGCGCTACCGCTACGAGGCCACCGTGTGCGCCGGGCTGCCGGTGGTGCAGACGCTGCGCGACCTGCTCGACACTGGCGACGAGCTGTGCGCGGTGCACGGCATGTTCTCCGGCACCCTGGCCTGGCTGTGCAACCGCCACGACGGCCAGCAGCCGTTCTCCGCGCTGGTGCGCGAGGCGCATGCGCTGGGCTATACCGAACCCGATCCGCGCGACGACCTGTCCGGCCTGGACGTGGCGCGCAAGCTGGTGATTCTGGCCCGCGAGGCGAGCTGGCCGCTGTCGCTGGAACAGGTGCAGGTGGAAAGCCTGGTGCCGCCGGAGCTGGCCGACGTGCCGGTGGAGGAATTCATGCAGCGGCTGGACCTGCTGGATGCGCCGATGGCCGCGAAGCTGGCCGAGGCGCACACGCGCGGCGGCGTGCTGCGCCACGTGGCGCAGCTGGACCGCCACGGCCGCGCCAGCGTGCGGCTGCAGGTGTTGCCGGCCACGCATGCGTTCGCGCACTCCCGGCTGACCGACAACGTGGTGCAATTCAGCACGCGCCGTTACCGCGACAATCCCCTGCAGGTGCAAGGTCCCGGCGCCGGGCCGGAAGTGACCGCGGCCGGCGTGTTCGCCGACCTGCTGCGCATCGCCGAAACGCTGGAGCCGCACGCATGAACGCCCCCGTACTGTTGCAGGAAGCCATGAAGCCCTCGTCGTCCCGTTCCCGCCTCCGCCGCGACCATGCCGTCGCGTTCGCCCCCGCCTGCGTCGGCAACGTCGGCGTCGGTTTCGACATCCTCGGCCACAGCATGGCCGGTGCGGGCGATCGCGCCGAGGTGCGGCGCATCGACGAGCCCGTGGTGCGCATCGCGGCGATCCACGGCAGCGCGGCCGCGCTGCCGCTGGACGCGAGCGCGAACACCGCGGGCGTCGCGCTGCTCGCGCTGCGCAAGGCACTGGGCCTGCGCCACGGCTTCGAACTCACGCTGCACAAGGGCATCGCGCTGGGCTCGGGCATGGCCGGCTCGGCGGCGTCCTGCGTGGCGGCGCTGGTCGCCGCCAACGCGCTGCTGGACACGCCGCTGCCGCGCGAGGCGCTGTACGGCTTCGCGATGGACGGCGAGGCGGTGGCCAGCGGCGGCCGCCACGGCGACAACGTGGGCCCGCAACTGCTCGGCGGCCTGGTGCTGGCCACGCACGACCGGCTGTTGCGCATCCCGGTGCCAGCCGACTGGCACTGCGCGCTGGTGCATCCGCATTTCGTGCTGGAGACGCGCAAGGCGCGCGCCGCGCTGGCCGGCCACTACGCGCTGGGCGAATTCGTGGCGCAGAGCGCGAACCTCTCGCTGCTGCTCGCCGGCTGCTTCCGCGGCGACGCCGCGCTGGTGCGCGAAGGCCTCAAGGACGTGCTGGTGGAACCGCGCCGCGCGCCGCTGGTGCCGCACTTCGCCCGCGTGAAGCAGGCCGCGCTGGACCACGGCGCGCTGGGCGCCAGCATCTCGGGCGGCGGCCCCAGCGTGTTCGGCTGGTTCGAGTCGCAGGCCAGGGCGACCGCGGCCGCGGCCGCGATGCGCGCGGCGTTCGCCGAAGGCGCGCTGGACAGCGACGTGTTCGTGGCGCCGATCGACGGCCCGGCGGCCATGCTGGTCGACGACGAGGCCCGGGCATGAGTGCTGCGCTGCGTTACCTGAGTACCCGCGGCCGCGCGCCCGCCGCCACGCTGGGCGAGGCGATCGCCGCCGGACTGGCGCCGGACGGCGGCCTCTACGTGCCGGAACGCCTGCCCACGCTGGCGCCCGCGGACTTCGCCCCGCATGGCACGCTGGCGGACACCGCGGCGACCCTGCTCGCGCCGTTCTTCGCGGGCGATCCGCTGGCCGCCGAACTGCCGGCGATCTGCGCGGAGGCGCTGGATTTCCCGGTGCCGCTGCGCGCATTGCCGTACCTGGATGCGCAGGTGCTGGAGCTGTTCCACGGCCCCACCGCCGCGTTCAAGGACGTGGGCGCGCGCTTCCTCGCCGCCAGCCTGCGCCGGCTGCCGCGGGCGGATGCGCGGACGCTCACCATCCTCGTCGCCACTTCCGGCGATACCGGCGCGGCGGTGGGCGCGGCGTTCCATCGCCAGCCCGGCGTACGCGTGGTGATCCTGTACCCGGACGGCCTGGTCTCGCCGCGGCAGGCGCACCAGCTCGGCTGTTTCGGCGACAACGTGCAGGCCTTGCGCGTGGCCGGCCGCTTCGACGATTGCCAGCGCATGGTGAAGGCGGCGCTCAACGACGCCGGGCTGCAACACGCGCTGCCGCTCAGCTCCGCCAACAGCATCAGCCTGGGCCGCCTGCTGCCGCAGATGAGCTACTACGCGCACGCCGCGCTGGGCTGGTGGCGCGAACATCGCGCGCCGCTGGACTTCATCGTGCCCACCGGCAACCTCGGCAACGCGCTGGCCTGCCTGTGGGTGCGCGCGATGGGCCTTCCGGTGGGCGAAGTGCGGCTGGCGTGCAACGCGAACGCCACCCTGCCCGAATTCTTCGCCGGGCGGGATTACGCGCCGCGCGAAGCGGTCGCCACACTGGCGAACGCGATGGACGTGGGTGCACCCAGCAACTTCGAACGCCTGCGCTGGAGCTTCGGCGACGACGACGCCGTGCGCCACGCGCTGCAGGCCGAAAGCGTGGACGACGCCACCATACGGCGCACCATCGCCGCGCACGCGCGCACGCACGGCGAGGCGTTCTGCCCGCACACCGCCACCGCCGTGCACGTGCTCGACCGCCTGCGCGAGCAGGGCGACGCGCGCCCCTGGACCGTGGTCGCCACCGCCCATCCGGCGAAGTTCGAGCAGGTGGTGGAACCGCTGGTGGGCCATCCGCTGGCCGTACCCTCGGCGCTGGCGGCCATGCTGCAGCGCTCGGCCACCGCCGCGCCCCTGGCGGCCAGCGACGAGGCCCTGAAGCACTGGCTGCGGCGCTCCGCACAGCCCTGAAACCGGCCCCATCCACGTCGCCGCGACGGTGCCGGCGCGTACCCCTGCACGCTGAACACCGGCAATTGTCCGCGTGCCGGGCCACCCGGCAGGACTTCCCAGCCGTCACGATTAATTGCTAGGGTGCCCGCTGCACCAGTGGCACGCGGGCCCGGTTGACGACTGCGGCGACGCACGCTGCCACCCCTTTTCGCGGCCGCCGCCGAGGCGGCCGTCTGCCACCGGAACCTATCTTGGACGCCCGCATGCGGAATCTGGAAGAAAGCAGGATCGCGATCATCGGCCTGGGCTACGTGGGCCTGCCACTGGCGGTGGAGTTCGGCAGGCATTACGACACGCTGGGCTTCGACATCAACCAGGCGCGCATCGACGAACTGCGCGCCGGCCACGATCAGACGCTGGAAGTGGACGCGGCCGAGCTGGCCGCCGCCACGCGCCTGCGCTTCTCGGCCGCGCTGGACGACCTGCGCGCGTGCAACGTCTACATCGTCACCGTGCCCACGCCGATCGACCACGCCAAGCGGCCCGACCTGACGCCGCTGGTGAAGGCCAGCCAGACCCTGGCCAAGGTGCTGAAGAAGGGCGACGTCGTGGTGTACGAATCCACGGTCTACCCGGGCTGCACCGAGGAAGTGTGCGTGCCCATCCTCGCCGAAGGCTCCGGCCTGGTGTTCAACCGCGATTTCTTCGCCGGCTACAGCCCGGAGCGCATCAACCCGGGCGACAAGCAGCACCGCGTCACCACCATCCTCAAGGTCACCTCCGGCTCCACGCCGGAAGTCGCCGACTTCGTGAACCGGCTGTACGGCTCCATCATCACCGCCGGCACCCACCAGGCCAGCTCGATCAAGGTGGCCGAGGCGGCCAAGGTGATCGAGAACACCCAGCGCGACCTCAACATCGCGCTGGTCAACGACCTCGCGATCCTGTTCAACAAACTGGGCATCGACACGCTGGAAGTGCTGCAGGCGGCGGGCACCAAGTGGAACTTCCTGCCGTTCCGTCCGGGCCTGGTGGGCGGCCACTGCATCAGCGTGGACCCCTACTACCTCACCCACAAGGCGCAGGAGGTGGGGCACCACCCCGACGTGATCCTCGCCGGCCGCCGCACCAACGACGGCATGGGCCCGTACATCGCGGGCGAGGTGATCCGGCTGATGGTGCGCAAGGGCATCAACCCGGTGAACGCGCGCGTGCTGCTGCTGGGGCTGGCGTTCAAGGAGAACTGCCCGGACCTGCGCAATACGCGCGTGGTCGACATCGTGCAGGCGCTGCGCGGCTACAACGCCACGGTGGACGTGCACGACCCCTGGGTGAACGCCGCCGAGGCCGCGCACGAATACGGCCTCACGCCGGTGGCCGATCCGCCGGCCGGCGCCTACGACGCGGTGATCGTGGCGGTGGGCCACCGCCAGTTCGTGGCGCTGGGCGCCGACGGCGTGCGCGCCTACGGCAAGCCCGCCGCCGTGGTCTACGACGTCAAGTACGTGCTGCCGCGCGACGCGGTGGACGGGAGGCTGTGATGGCGACCCTGGATACCCTGCTGCCGGCCGACCTGCAGGCGCGCGTGCGCGCCGAGTCGGGCACCTGGCTGGTGACCGGCGCCGCCGGCTTCATCGGCTCCAACCTGGTCGAGGCGCTGCTGGGCCTGGGCCAGAGCGTGGTGGGCCTGGACAACTTCGCCACCGGCCACCGGCGCAACCTGGACGAGGTGGAACGCATCGTCGGCCCCGTCGCGTGGTCGCGCTTCCGCTTCATCGAGGGCGACATCCGCGAACTCGCGGACTGCCGCGCCGCCTGCGCCGGCGTGCGCCACGTGCTGCACCAGGCCGCGCTGGGCTCGGTGCCGCGCTCCATCGAGGACCCGCTGGCCACCCACGCCGCCAACGCCACCGGCTTCATCAACATGCTGGTGGCCGCGCGCGACACCAGCGTGACCAGCTTCACCTACGCCGCCTCCAGTTCCACCTACGGCGACGAACCCACCCTGCCCAAGGTGGAGGACCGCATCGGCCGCGCGCTGTCGCCCTATGCGGCGACCAAGCTGTTCGACGAGATCTACGCCGAGGTGTTCGCGCGCTGCTACGGCTTCAAGTCCATCGGCCTGCGCTACTTCAACGTGTTCGGGCGGCGGCAGGACCCGGAGGGCGCCTATGCCGCCGTGATCCCGCAGTGGATCGCCACCATGATCCGGGGCGAAGGCGTGTACATCAACGGCGACGGCGAGACCACGCGCGACTTCTGCCACGTCGCCAACGCGGTGCAGGCGAACCTGCTCGCCGCGCTGGCGACGGACGAGCACCGCGACCTGGTCTACAACGTGGCGGTGGGCCAGCGCACCAGCCTCAACCAGTTGTTCGACGGGCTGGTGCAGCAGCTGGCGAGCGAAGGCGTGCGCTACGGGCTGCCGCCGATCCACCGCGAGTTCCGCGCCGGCGACGTGCGCCATTCGCTGGCCGACATCAGCCGCGCCGCCACCCGCCTGGGCTACGCCCCCACCCATCCGCTGGTGCCGGGCCTGGGCGAGGCGATGCCCTGGTACCTGGGCTTCATCGCCGAACAGACGGCGTCCTGATCCCGGCCTGGCCGGTGCGGCCGGGGTTCCCGGCCGCACCGCCGCACCCCGCCGGGTGTTCTTCCCGGCCGCCTCCTCTCGTGGCGCGACCCCGGTCCGCCGCCCCTGTCTTCCCCGCGACCACCCATCGTCAGCAAAAAATCACAAGAAATGTGATGGACTACACAGGTCGAGGCATTGCGTAGCGCCGGCACAGGTGGTATGGACAGCTGTCCGCCGCATTGCTACCCTTCATGTCCCACAGGCACCGGATGCCATGTTCGGGGGGGAAAGGAATGTTGCGGTTTCTGCACAGACAATCCACGCGCTGGCTGTTCGTGCTTGCGCTTGCCGAGTTCCTGCTGCTTTGCGCGTCGCTGAACGCCGCCACGTGGCTGCGTTTCGGCGATACCCACGAACTTGGCCACCTGCCCGAGCGCTCGGTGCTGTTCGCCGCGATGCTGATGCTGGGCCTCGCCGCCATGGGCCAGTACCAGGCCCACATGCGCGTCACCTGGTTCGGCCTGCTCGCCCGCCAGGCAGTGGGCTTCACGCTGGGCTGCCTGGGCCTGATCGTCGCCTATTACGTGCTGCCGATGGCCTTCATGGGCCGCGGCGTGCTGGGCCTCGCGCTGGTGATCGGTTTCGTGACGGTGACCGCGTTCCGCGCGGCGTTCCTGCGCCTGGTCGAGGTTGAGGTATTCAAGCGGCGCATCCTCGTGCTGGGCGGCGGCACGCGCGCGTCGCAGATCCACAGCCGCATGCGCCGCCGTTCCGACCGGCGCGGCTTCGTGGTGGTGGGCTTCGTGCCGCGGCCGGGCGAACCGGTCAACGTGCCGGCGGAATTGCTGGTCACCCCCGATACGTCGCTGGAAGTCTGGGCCGAGCGCCACGCGATCGACGAGATCGTGGTGGGCGTGGACGACCGCCGCGGCAACCTCATGATGGACGAGCTGCTGGAATGCCGGCAGCTGGGCATCGAGGTGACCGACCTCACCACGTTCTTCGAACGCGAATCGGGGCGCGTGCAGCTCGCGCTGACCTATCCCTCGTGGCTGGTCTACTCCGGCGGCTTCTACGCCTCGCCGATGCGCCGGCTGAGCAAGCGCTGCTTCGACCTCGCCGCGGCGCTGCTGGTGCTGTTGCTGACTTGGCCGCTGATGCTGCTGACGGTGCTCGCGATCCGCATCGAATCCGGCGCGGGCCAGCCCATCCTGTACCGCCAGGAGCGCGTGGGCGTGCGCGGCAAGACATTCTGGCTGATCAAGTTCCGCAGCATGCGCACGGACGCGGAGCGCGACGGTGTGGCACGCTGGGCGTCCAAGGACGACGATCGCGTGACCCGCGTCGGGCGTTTCATCCGCAAGGTGCGGCTGGACGAGCTGCCGCAGCTGTGGAACGTGCTCAAGGGCGAGATGAGCTTCATCGGCCCGCGCCCGGAGCGCCCGCAGTTCGTCGCCGACCTGACGCAGAAGATCCAGTATTACAACCTGCGCCACTGCCTCAAGCCAGGGCTGGCCGGATGGGCGCAGTTGCGCTATCCCTACGGTGCGTCCGAGGACGATGCCGCCGAGAAGCTCAAGTACGACCTGTACTACGTCAAGAACAACAACCTGATGTTCGATCTGCTGATCCTGATCCAGACAGTCGAAGTGGTGCTGTTCGGCCGGGGCGCACGCTGACCGGCACCATCCGCCTGGACGGGCTTGGCGGAACCCCATGATCCGAGGATTCGCCATGCCACGTCGAAGCTTGCCGGATCGTCCGGCCCCCGCCACCCCGCGCGAGGGCAGCCCGGACGCCACGAAACGCCGCCGCTGGCGGGCCGCGCTGACGATCGCGGCGGTGCTGGTCGTCGCGGCGGTGATGGCCCGGGCGATCGTGCCGAACCGCGGCGACCAGGCCGACGCCGCCCTGGACGCCGCGGCGCCGGTGCCGGCGACGGCCGCAGCCACGACGGCAACCGACGCGCGCCTCGCGCTCCCGTCGGCACAGCCGACGCAGTCGGCGGACGCGCAGCCTTCCGCCTCCGGCGTGCCGGCGATGCGGGCCGCGCCCGACGGCCGCGCGCCCGAACGGCTTTCCTCGGAAAGCCTGGCCTGGGCCTACCAGGACGTGGCGTGCAATCCCGACGACGCTGCCCGCCCGTCCGGGGCCGCTCCCGCCGGCAACGCCGGGCAGCCTTCGACCGCCTGCGCGCCCGCGCGCGTGCTGGCGCTGGTGGATTCCAGCGCGCATGCGCGCAAGGGCTCGGTGCCGATCGCGGCCGCCTTCTCCGCGCAACCGCTGGCGGTGACGATGGCGCCGCATCCGCGCCTGCTGCTGGACAGCGCCACGCTGGCCACGCTGCGCCAGCGCGCCACCAGTTCCAACCCGGATTGGACGACGCTGAAGGCGCAGTGCGACTCCTACATCGGCGGCACGGTGGAATACCCCTCCGGCAACCCCTATCCGAACAAGCCCAACATCGGCCAGGGCTACCAGGGCAGCGACTACGTGCCCGCGCTGCTGGCCGAGGGCATGTGCTACCAGGTGCTGAAGACCAGCAACCCCACCGCCGCCGCCAGCTACGGCGCCAAGGCCGTGGACATCCTGGTCAAGATGTCCGCGTCCGGCAGCCAGGGGCAGCCGCCCTGCAACGACAGCGGCTACGGCATCCGTTTCTATGGCGTGGGCATGGGCCTGGGCTACGACTGGGTGTACGAGCTGCTGACGCCGGCCCAGCGCACCCAGATCTACACCACCGCGAACGCGTGGATCACCGCGTGGGAGGCGCCGAACGGCTGCGCCGGTTTCGAGTACACGCACCCGCAGAGCAACTACTACGCGGGCTACTTCCACGCCAAGGCGGCGATCGCCCTGGCCACCTACGACGAGAACCCCTCGGCCCCGGCGCAGTGGGACGACTGGTTGAACAACCAGTTCGGCAAGCGCGTGCAGCCGTATTACGCGCTGCACCTGGCCGGCGGCGGCTGGCCGGAAGGCTACGGCAACTATGCTCCGCTGGGCATCCAGAACATGAGCATGCCGCTGCGCGAGGTGAAGACCGCCACCGGGCAGGACCTGGTGCATGCGACCGCGCCCTACCTGTTCCCGCTCGACAGCGCGGACTACGTCATGCACTTCACCTGGCCGTCGCGGGCGTATTTCGACGACCGCGACACCAATCACGCCAACGGCGTGGTGACGCCGCCGGTGGGCACCACCCAGGTCGGCGTGTTCCAGCAGATCCTCGGCGCCCTGGCCTACTGGGGCTCGCCCAAGGTGGGCGTGTTCCACCAGTACCTGAACGACGTCAACACGGCCACCTCCGGCTACAACACGTCCGATCCCTGGCTGCTTTACCTCAATGCCGAGTCGACGCTGCCCACGGCGGCGGTGAACACGCTGCCGCTGTCCTACCTGGCCACCGGCATGGGTGCGGTGGCGGCCCGCTCGGACTGGTCGACCGGCGCGAGCTGGATGTCGTTCCGCGCCGGCCCCTACGTCAACAACCCCTCGCAGGGCGAGGAGAGCTTCGACCAGGGCGGGCTGGCGCTGGTCCGCGGCAACACCCCGCTGCTGGTCAACACCTTCGGCTGGATGGTGCACGAGCCCAACGGCTCGTCCGACGAGAACCTGCTCTACGACGATCTGTACGGCAACTTCAACAACACGCTGTACAAGGGCAACCGGCAGATCTACAACATCTACTACACCCGCCGGATGAGCGGCAGCAGCGTGCTTGACCGCTACGGGCAGGCCGCCTACACCACCGAAGACAACCAGGTCAGCACCAAGGTCGCGGCCTACGACGACCATGGCGGCTACGTGTTCGTGCAGGCCACCGGCCTGGCGGACATGTACCGCGCGTTCTCCACCGGCCCCGCGGTGGCCATCTGGACGCGGCAGATCGTCTATGTGCGGCCCAACCGCTTCGTGGTCTACGACCGCACCACCTCCGGCGGCGCGGGCTACGACCAGTTCCTGGCATGGCACTTCCCCGCCAACCCGGCGACCGGCAGCGCGCCCACGGGCGAAAGCCGCCTGGACGTCACCTACAACGGCACCTATGCCGGCGCGGTGACCACCGTGCTGCCGGCCAACGCCACGCTCACCACCATACCGCTGTACCCGACCAGCAACCCGGCCAAGATATGGCAGGTGCAGGTGCGCCCGCCGGATGCAGGCACGAGCCAGCGCTGGCTCACCGTGTTCGACCTGTCCGCCAGCGCGGCGGCGGTGGCCGTCGCCACGCCGGTGGCGGTCAGCCAGGGCAACATGGTCGGCGTGCGCATGGCCGGCAGCTCGGGCAACGACGTGGTGCTGCAGAGCGCGGCGGCGGCCGGCGCAGCGGTGACGCCACCCGTCGTCTACACCGTGCCCGCGGCGGTCACCCACCATGTCCTCACCGAACTGGCGCCGGCCACCGGCTACAACATCAGCGTCGCCAGCAGCGGCGGCAACCACACCGTCACGGTGAGCCCGGGCGGCACCTACACCAGCAGCGCCGCCGGCGTGCTGGATTTCTACGTCAATGCCGACGGCACCGTGCAGCCGACGCCGCCGCCGACGCCGCTGGCCCCGCCGCCGGTGAGCGACCTGCCCGTGCCCGGCTTTCCGAAACCCTACAAACCATGAGACGGACCGCTCCGCCAGCCGCCGAGACGCCTCCGCACGCCAGGGCCGGCGGCATGTCGATCAAGGAACGCACGCAATGCTGAAGCGTCTGGTGAAAATGGCCACGGACATGCGCGGCCTGCCGCAAGTGACCATCAACTTGCGTTGCGCCGACACGGCCGGCAACGACCCGTTCTACGAGCGGGTCGTGCGCGACTTCTATCGGGACGCGATGCGTCGGCACCCGAAGTTTCCGCTGGTGCGCAACTACGAGTACGGGTTCTCCGTGCACCACATGGCCGGCGAACCCGACAACTACCTGCGCAGCATAGAAAGCGCGGCGCGCCGGAACTACAAGAAGTCCTGCCGGCTCGGCTACGGCTTTGGCCTCATCGACTACAACGCGCACCTGGCCGACATCACCGCGATCCTGCGTTCGGCGCCGGTGCGCCAGGGACGGGCGATGCCGGCCGATTTCTTCACCCGCGACGCGGCCCCCTCGAACAACCCGCCGTCGCGTTCGGCGCTGCACGACTATCCCTATTTCGGCATCCTGCGCGACGGCCACCTGTATGCGTTCGCCAGCTGCCTGGTGGCCGGCGAACTGTGCTCGATCGAGACCATCTACGGCCACGCCGACCATCTGGCCGACGGCGTGGTGCCGATGATGATCATCGGCATCGCCGAGTGGATCGCCACGCACCACCCCGACGTGCGGTATTACGCCTACGGCACCTACTTCGGGGCGACCGACACCATGCAGCGCTTCAAGCGCAAGTTCGACTTCAAGCCGCACCGTGCGCGATGGGTGTTGGGAGACTGATGCCATGTCCAGCCTTCCGGTCGACGCGTTCGGCGCCACGCGCACAGTCGAGCTGTCGCTGCCCGAGGAACTGCCCTACCAGCTGATCTACCGCATGCGGCGCGAGCAGCCCTTCGCGGTGGCGGAACCCGCGGGGGTGGAATTCCGCTACGCCACCAGCCTGGTCCAGTTCGCCGGACTGGCGGGCGCGCTGCGCCGCAGGGTCAGCGCGCCGGAACTGTTGCGCGCCGCCCTCCGCATCGCCGCGGGCCGGCGCTTCTACTGCGTGCTGCGGCAGGGGCGCATCCTGCACCACGGCTGGGCCAATGTGGCGTTCTGCCGCCACTACAAGGTGGGACCGGGCGAAGTGGTGATCGGCCCGATCTGGTCCGCGCCCGAGTCGCGCGGCATGGGCCTGGCCACCTACGCCACGCAATCGGCGATCAACCGCCTGATCGCCGAAGGCCTGACGGTGTTCTACATCGACACCTCGAACGAGAACCTGGCTTGCCAGGCGATGATCGCCAAGTGCGGCTTCGGCGCCGCGATGGGCTGCACGCCGCGCAGGCCCGACTAGCAGACGGCCGCAGAATGACCAGCCCAAGCAGTCGAATGCCCGCCCGCAGGCCGCCCCTGCCGCCCGCGACCGGGGCCACGCCAGGCTCGCGCGGACGGATGGGCCTGCCCGCGGGGCGCAGGTTCGCTTCAGCCGTCCTGCTCGATGTCGGTGATGTGCACGCCGACGCTCCCCGGATCCATCCCGGCGACGAACAACGGCTGCTCTCCGCGCGCGACGAAGCCCTCGGCGCGCCACGCCTCCAGCACGGGCGCGGCGGCCGCCAGCCGCACCTCGATCCCCTCGCAGCCCGCCGCGTAGGCCATCCGGCAAAGCTCCCGCACGGCGCGGCGGTCTGCCTCGCGCACGCCGCCGGCGAACCAGGCGTCGGTCACGGTCATCAGGCCGGGCACGTGCGCGTTCGCCTCGCAGGCGAACCAGGCCAGCAACGGCGCACCCGCTGCCGGCGCCACCAGCAGGAAGCGGCGCCGCAACGCCGGCAGGCGGAGCAGGCGCCACTCCAGCATCGTGGCGGTGCGCATGGTGCTCAGGCCGTCGCCGCGCTCGGAGCGCTCCCACAAGGCCTGCATGCGCGGATCGATCGCGTCGGTCCAGGCCGCGTGCAGGCCGGAACGGCGGCCCGGCAGCCACGGCTGGCGGCCCACGGCGACCGCGCCGTCCAGCAGCGCGCCGCCGGCGCGCCCCAGCGGGCCGGGCAACACCCGCTGCGCGAAGCGCCGGTAGCGCAACACCTTCACGTACCGCCGCAGCCGCACCGGCACGCTATAGCCGCCGCGCAGGCCTATCGCGCCACCCAGGGCATTGGTCAAGCCGTAGGCGAACTCGAATTGCTCCAGGCCGCGCACCGTCATGTCGCGGAGCAACTGCAGCGCGGGCCTGAGCGAGCGGTGCCCCGGCAGCACGGCAAGATGGCTGGCGGCCGCGGCGCGCAGTTCGCGTCCCTGCCACAGCATGGGACGCGGGCCGGCGCCCAGCGTGCCCACGATCTCGCCGCTGGCGCGATGGCGCAGCAGCTGCAGCAAGGGGCGGCCGAACGGGCAGTCCAGATAGTAGACGTCGTACATGCGCTCCAGCTGCGCCTGCCAGCCGATGTGGCCGCGCCAGATGCCGATGACGGTATCGCGATCCTGCTCAAGCCGGCCCTCGATCGTTTCGTAGCGGTCGTCGGGCGCAGTGTCGCGAATGTTCAAGGGTACGCATTCCTGTCGTGCGGCGCCGGTAAATTCTGTGCGACACAAGGTTCCGGTTCAAGGCGGGATCGCCGCGCCAGCGGGCGCGGGCGCAACCGCACGGTACGCACCGAACGTATCCGTACGTGTGCATCGTCGGCGTCAACAGGATGACCAGGGGGGACGACATGAACCAGCAAGGCGGAATCCTGCAGGTCGACTGGGCCGCATTCGATCCGTGGTCGATCGTGCCGGTGCGCCACCGGCTGATGCCGCATCCGCTGATGCAGATGGACTCGCTGGTGGAGCTGGGCCGGCGCCTGGAGGCGCGCGGCAGCGTGCGCACGCACAGCGACGCGGTGAACGCGGGCACGCCGTTCAACCACGCGCCGCAGATGCATCCCAATCGTGCCGGCGCCGCCGCCACCCTGGCCGGCATCGCCGAGGCCAGGGCGTGGATGTCGCTGCTCAACGTGCAGGGCGACCCGGTCTATCGCGGCCTGGTCGACGAGGTGCTCGACAGCGTGGCGCCGCAACTGGCGCAGCGCGATCCGGGCATGTGCTATCGCGGCGGCTGGATCTTCGTCACCTCGCCGCACACCATCACGCCGTTCCACTTCGACAAGGAACACAACTTCATCCTGCAGGTGAGCGGACGCAAGACGCTGTACGTGTGGGGGCCCGACGACACCGTGGCCGCCAGCGAACAGGCGCGCGACCTCTTCCATGCAAGCTACAGCCGCGAGCGCCTGCGCTGGGACGAATCGCTGCGCGCGCGGGCGCGGGTGTTCCATCTCGAACCGGGCATGGGCGCGTACATGCCCTCCACCAGCCCGCACCTGGTGGAGAACGGCGACGGGCCGTCGGTCACCGCCAGCTTCACCTATTACACCGACGCCACCCGGCGCGACGCATTGCTGCACCGCGCGCACGAGCGCGTGCGCAACTGGGGCTACGAGCCGCCGCCGGTCGGCCGCAACGGCCTGCTGGACGCCGGCCTGCTCGGCGCTTTCCGCGGCGCCGCACTGTTGCGCCAATGGCGTGGCCGCCTGGCGCGGGCGCCGCAGCCGCGTTCGGATCGCGCACCGTACGCCTACGCCGGGGGGCAGTGAGCCGCCATGGACGCACATGCCGCCGCATCGGTGTCGCCAAGCCTGCAGGACGTGCTGCCGTGCATGTCCACGGGCGGCCACGGCGTGGGCGAGGCGGTGCGTCCGCTGGATGTCGCGCTGCCGGCGGCGCTGGCGCAACGCGCGGCGGCGGCGGGCCTGCCGCGCGCGCGTTTCGACCAGGCGGCGCTGGCCTTGCTGGCATCGCGGCTCACCGGCGCGGCGGAGGTGGTGCTGGCCGAATCGCCCACCACTACCTGCCGCCTCGACGTGCCGGCCCAAGGCAACCTGGATGCCTGGCTGCAGCACTGCGCCGGAGTGACGCCGCTGGCCGATGGCGACGCCAGCGCAGTGGGCCGCTGGCAGGCCGACGTGGCAGCGGATCTGCCGCTGGCCTGGGCCATCGTCGATGGCGCGACGCCGACGCTGCGCCTGCGCCACGATCTCGCGGTGTTCGACGCAGACGCGGCCGAACTGCTCGTGGACTGCATGCAGCGCGTGCTGCAAGGCCTGGCCGCGGCGACGCGCCTGGAGGCCGTGGGCGCGGTCGACCCGGCCGAACAGCGGCGCATCGCCAGCGACTGGAACGCCACCGCCGTGCCGCGCGACCCCGCCGACACCGTGCATGGCCTGTTCGCCGCGGTGGCCGCCGCGCACGCCAGCGCGCCCGCGGTGATCGACCGCGACGGCACGCTCGACTACGCCACGCTGGACCAACGCGCCGAACGCATCGCCGCGCACCTGTTCGGGGCCGGCGTGATGCCGGGCGACGCGGTGGCGATGCTGCTGGAACGCTCGGCCGACGCCATCGCCGCCATGCTGGGCGTGCTCAAGGCCGGCGCCGCGTACCTGCCGCTGGACCCGCACGAACCGCCCGCGCGGCTGGCCGCGCTGGTCGCCGATGCCGGCGCGCGGCTGGCCATCGTCGCCGCGCCGATCGAGCTCGGCGTGCCGGCGCTGACGCTGGCCGCGCTGCGGGAAACCGTCGCCCTGCGCGCCCTGCCCGCTGCCGATGGCGAAACGCCGGCCTACGTGATGTACACCTCCGGCTCCACCGGCACGCCCAAGGGCGTGGAGATCGCCCATCGCGGCATCGTGCGGCTGGTGCGCGGGGTGCGCTATGCAAACCTCGACGGCCAGCCGCGCGTGCTGCACGCCGCCCCGCTGGGCTTCGATGCCGCCACCTTCGAAATCTGGGCGCCGCTGCTCAACGGCGGCTGTTGCGTGGTGCACGACGAGCGCGTGCCCAGCGCCGCCGGCCTGTCCGCCACCATCGCCGCGCACGGCGTCACCGTGGCCTGGCTTACCGCCGCACTGTTCAACGCGGTCGTGGACGAGGAACCGCAGCGCCTGGCGGGGCTGGCGCAACTGCTGATCGGCGGCGAGGCCTTGTCGGTGGCGCACGTGCGGCGCGCGCTGGCCGCGCTGCCCGGCACCGCCCTCGTCAACGGCTACGGCCCCACCGAATGCACCACCTTCGCGGCCACCTGGGCGATCCCGCGCGAGCTGCCGGCCGCCATGCGCTCGATCCCGATCGGGCGGCCCATCGCCGACACCACCCTGCACGTGCTGAACGCGCGCGGCGAACCGCTGCCGGCGGGCGTGGTGGGCGAGCTGCACATCGGCGGCGCGGGCGTGGCGCGCGGCTACCGTGGCCGCGCCGAACTCACCGCCGAGCGCTTCGTCACCGATCCGGCCAGCGGCGAACGCCGCTACCGCACCGGCGACCACGTGCGCTGGCTGGCCGACGGCACGCTGGCCTTCGCCGGCCGCATCGACGGGCAGGTGAAAATCCACGGCCGCCGCATCGAGCTGGGCGAGATCGAGGCGGCGCTGCAGGCCTGCGCCGGCGTGCGCGCCTGCGCCGTGCTGGCGCGCGAGGACAGCCCCGGCCGCAAGCAACTGGTGGCCTACGTGGTGAGCGACGGCGCGACGGCCGTACCCGCGCTGCGCGCGCAGCTGGCCAGACACCTGCCCGACTACATGCTGCCGGCGCGCTACCTGTCGCTGGCGGCGCTGCCGGTGACCCGCAACGGCAAGCTCGACCGTCGCGCGCTGCCGGCGCCGGACCGCCGCCGTCCCGAACTGGCGCAGCCCTACGCGCCACCGCAGGGCGCGCTGGAAACCGCCATCTGCGCCGCCTTCGCCGAGACGCTGGACCTGGACGCCGTGGGCCGGCTCGACCACTTCTTCGAACTGGGCGGCGGCTCGCTGCTGGCGCTGCAGGCGATCACCCGCATCCACGCGCGGGCGGGGCAGGCGCCCACGCCGGCCGGTTTCTTCGACGACCCCACGCCGGCCGGCATCGCGCGCACGCTGCAGGCGACCGCCGCACCGATGCCGACCATCGCGCCCATACCCGCGCCCACGCCGGGCGGCGACGATCCCATCGCCATCGTGGCGATGGCCGGGCGCTTCCCCGGCGCGGCGGACGTGGAGGCGTTCTGGGACAACCTCTGCGCCGGCCGCGAATCGATCCGCCATTTCACCGACGACGAACTCGATCCGTCGATCGCGCCCGCGCTGCGCAACGACCCCGTCTACGTGCGCGCCCGCGGCGTGCTCGATGGCGTGGAGCTGTTCGACGCCGCCTTCTTCGGCATCCCGCCGCGCGAGGCCGAGCTCACCGATCCGCAGCAGCGCGTGTTCCTGGAGCTGTGCTGGGCGTGCATGGAACGCGCCGGCCACGTGCCGGACGCGGGCGTCGGCCGGGTCGGCGTGTTCGCCGGCATGCACAATGCCACCTATTTCCGCCATCACCTGCTGCCGCGGCCCGACCTGATCGAGCGGCTGGGCGCCTTCCAGGTGATGCTGGCCAACGAGAAGGATTACATCGCCACCCGCGTGGCGCACCGGCTCAACCTGGACGGCCCGGCGATCAGCATGAACACCGCCTGCTCCACCTCGCTGGTGGCGACCTGCGAAGCGGTGGAAGCGTTGCGCAGCGGCCGCTGCGACATGGCGCTGGCCGGCGGCGTGGCGATCACCTGCCCGCCGATGAGCGGCTACCTCGGCCAGGAAGGCACCATGCTGTCGCCCGACGGCCACACCCGCAGCTTCGACGCGCAGGCGGCCGGCACGGTGTTCAGCGACGGCGCCGGCGTGGTGCTGCTGCGGCGGCTGTCCGACGCGCTGGCCGACGGCGATCCAGTGATCGCCCTGATCCGCGGCTGCGCGGTGAACAACGACGGCGGCGCCAAGGCCAGCTTCATGGCGCCCAGCAGCACGGGGCAGGCCGCCGTGGTGGCGCAGGCGCAGGCGCGCGCGGGCGTGTCGCCGCGCAGCATCGGCTACGTGGAAGCGCACGGCACCGCCACGCCCATCGGCGACCCCATCGAACTGGAAGGCCTCGGCCGCGCCTTCCGCCTCGGCACCGCCGACACCGGCTTCTGCCGCATCGGCTCGCTGAAGAGCAACGTGGGCCACATGGTGATCGCCGCCGGCGTGGCCAGCGTGATCAAGACCGCGCTGGCGCTGGAGCGCGAGCAACTGCCGCCCAGCCTGCACTACAGCGCGCCCAATCCCGGGCTGGCGCTGGAAAGCTCGCCCTTCGTGGTGAACGACCGCCTGCAGGCGTGGCCGCGCGGCGAGTCGCCGCGGCGCGCCGGGGTGAGTTCCTTCGGCGTGGGCGGCACCAATGCGCACGTGGTGATGGAGGAAGCGCCACGGCGTGCACCCTCCGATCCCGCCGACGGCCCGCAGCTGCTGCGGCTTTCCGCGCGCACGCCCGCCGCGCTGGCCGCCGCCGCGGAGCGGCTGGCCGCGCAGTTGCAGGCGCAGCCCGGCACCAACCTCGCCGACGTGGCATGGACGCTGGCGGTGGGCCGCAAGACCTTCGGCCATCGCCTCGCGTTGGCCGCCGACGATGTCGCCGACGCGGTCGCCCGGTTGCGTGCGCAGGCCGCGGTTGTGCGCAGCCGCGCGGCGCAGGCCGCCGACGTGGCGTTGCTGTTCCCCGGACAGGGCTCGCAGTACCCCGGCATGGGCCGCGAGCTGCACCGCCACGAGCCGGTGTTCCGCACCGCGTTCGACGAATGCGCCGAGGCGCTGGGCAGCGATTTCGGCTTCGACCTGCGCGAACGCTGCTTTGTCGACGACGCCGACGCCCTGCTGCCCACCGCGGTGATGCAGCCGGCCACGTTCGCGATCGAGTACGCGCTGGCGCGCTGGTGGATGGGCCTTGGCGTGACGCCGGCGGCGCTGCTCGGCCACAGCGTGGGCGAGTTCGTCGCGGCGACGCTGGCCGGCGTGTTCGCGCCGGCCGACGCGGCGCGCCTGGTCGCCGAGCGCGGCCGCCTGATGCAGGCGCAGCCGCCCGGCGCCATGCTGTCGGTGCGGCTCACCGCCGCGCAGCTCGCCGAGCGCATGCCGGCCGAACTCGCGCTGGCCGCGGAGAACGCGCCGACCGCCTGCGTGGTGGCCGGGCCGGCTGCCGCGATCGCGACGTTCCAGGCCGCGCTGGAGCGCGACAACGTCGCCTGCCGCCTGCTGCGCACCTCGCACGCCTTCCACTCGCCGATGATGGATGCGGCGCTGGAACCGTTCCGCGCCGCGGTCGCGGCGACCCGGCGCAGCGAGCCGCTGCTGCCCATCGTGTCCAGCGTGAGCGGCGCGCCGCTCGGCGCCGACGAAGCCGTGTCGCCGGATTACTGGGCGCGGCAGTTGCGCGAGCCGGTGCGTTTCTCGACGGCCCTGCGCACCCTGCTCGATGCGCCGGCGCGGGTGCTGATCGAAGCCGGTCCGCGATCGGTACTGACCACGCTGGCACGGCAGCACCTCGGCGGCGCGGCACGCGACCGCATCGACGCGGTCGCCTCGCTGGCCGACGCACCGGCGACCGAACGCACCACCCTGCTCGGCGCGGCCGGCGAAGCGTGGAGCCGCGGCGTGGCGATCGACCCGGCAGCACTGGACCGGCGCCCGCGTCGCCTCCGCCTCGCGCTGCCGACCTACCCGTTCGAACGCCAGCGCCACTGGGTCGAAGCCGCACCCGCATCGCACCCACCCGCATCCGCCGCGGCCACGCTGCCGCCGCCGTCTTCCGAAGGAACGCCCATGTCCACTCCAGCCCCATCCATGGATCGCCGGCCGCGCCTGATCGGCCAGCTGAAGACGGCTTTCGAGGACATCTCCGGCCTCGACCTGGCCGATGCCGATCCCGCCAGCCATTTCATCGAGCTGGGGCTGGACAGCCTGATGCTGACCCAGGTGGCGCTGCACGTTTCCAAGGCCTTCGCGGTGCAGGTGAGCTTCCGCCAGTTGATGAGCGACCACGCGAGCTTCGGGCAGTTGGCCGCCTTGCTCGACGAGCAACTGCCGCCGGAAGCGCCGGCTGCTCCGGCGCCGGTCCCGATGCCGTCGACGGCCGTGCCCGCGCAGGCGCAAGCGCTGCCGATGCCGGCCGCCGCCATGCCGGAAGGCTATGTGCAGCAGGTGATCGCCCAGCAGATGCAGTTGATGGCGCAGCAGCTCGCCCTGCTCAACGGCACGGCCGTCGCCCCGCCAGTCGCACCGGCGCCCATGCCTGCGCCGGCATCGCCCGCCCCGGTCGCCGCGCCCGCAACCGCTGCCGCCGCCGGCGACGAGGAAGCCGCGCTGGCGCACACCCGCTACGACGTCAAGAAAGCCTTCGGCGCGATCGCGCGCATCGACAGCCACGGCCACCAGGCGGTCACGCCGCGCCAGCAGGGCTACCTGGACCGCTTCATCGAGCGCTACGTGGCGCGCACGCGCAAGTCGAAGGAATACACCCAGGCGCATCGCCCGCGCATGGCCGACCCGCGCGTGGTCAACGGCTTCCGCCCGCTGACCAAGGAGCTGGCCTACCAGATCGTGGTCGAGCGCTCCAAGGGCGCCCACCTGTGGGACCTGGACGGCAACGAATACGTCGACGCGCTGAACGGCTTCGGCATGAGCCTGTTCGGCTGGCAGCCCGATTTCGTGCTGGACGCCGTGCGTCGCCAACTGGAACTGGGCTACGAGATTGGCCCGCAGCATCCACTCGCCGGCGAGGTGGCGGAGCTGGCCTGCGAAGTCACCGGACACGACCGCGCCGCGCTGTGCAACACCGGTTCGGAAGCGGTGCTGGGCGCGCTGCGCATCGCGCGCACCGTCACCGGACGCGAGACCGTGGTGCTGTTCACCGGCGCCTACCACGGGATCATCGACGAGGTGATCGTGCGCGGCACGAAGAAGCTGCGCGCGGTGCCGGCCGCGCCGGGCATCCTGCGCAACACCGCCGAGCACGTGCTGGTGCTGGACTACGGCACGCCGGAGTCGCTGCAGATCATCCGCGAGCGGGCGCACGAGCTGGCCGCCGTGCTGATCGAGCCGGTGCAGAGCCGGCGCCCGGATTTCCGCCCGGTCGAGTTCCTGCGCGAGGTGCGCGCGATCACCGAAGCCAGCGGCGCGCTGTGCATCTTCGACGAGATCGTCACCGGCTTCCGCAGCCACCCCGGCGGCACGCAGGCGCTGTTCGGCATCCGCGCCGACCTCGCCACCTACGGCAAGGTGGTCGGCGGCGGCTTCCCGATCGGCGTGATCGCCGGCAAGCGCGAGTACATGGACGCGCTGGACGGCGGCGCGTGGCAGTTCGGCGACGACTCGGTGCCCACCGTCGGCGTCACCTATTTCGCCGGCACCTTCGTGCGCCACCCGCTGGCGCTGGCCGCCGCGAAGGCCGTGCTCGAACACCTTAAGCACGAAGGCCCCGCGCTGCAGGAGCGGCTCAACGCGCGCACCGCGGCGATGGCCGACGAACTCAACGGCTTCTTCGTGGAGACCGGCGCGCCCATCGCGGTGAAGCAGTTCGCCTCGCTGTGGCGCACGCAGTTCCTGGAGGACCACCCGCTGCAGGACCTGCTGTTCGCGATGATGCGCAGCCGCGGCGTGCACATCCTGGACGGCTTCCCCTGCTTCTTCACCACCGCGCACAGCGAGGCGGATTTCCAGGCGATCACCCGCGCCTACAAGGAATCCGTGTCGGAACTGCAGGACGCCGGCTTCCTGCCGCGCAACGTCCCCGCGGCGCAGACGGCGATGGACGCCGGCAAGCCGCCGGTGCCCGGCGCGCGGCTGGGCCGCGAGCCGGACGGCCGCCCGTGCTGGTTCGTGGCGAATCCCGAGCAGCCCGGCAAGTACATGAAGGTGGAGCCATGAACACGCCCATGGACGAGCACAACGGCCTCTCGGCCGTCGACTACGACCCGTTCGCTGCTCCCGCGCTGGAACGCGTGGTGCCCAGCACCGAGGCGCAGCGCGAGATCTGGCTGGCGGCGAAGCTGGGCGAGGACGCCTCGCTGGCCTACAACGAGGCGGTCGCGCTGCAGCTGCGCGGCACGCTGGACGCCGCCGCGTTGCTGGACGCGCTGCAGGCGCTGGTCGACCGCCACGACGCGCTGCGCGCCAGCTTCGGCCCGGACGGCGAGACGTTCTGCGTGGCCGCCGGTCTCGCGCTCGCGGTGCGGCAGGCCGACCTGTCGGCGCTGGACGCGTCCGC
This sequence comes from Rhodanobacter sp. PCA2, assembly GCF_013620825.1. Classification (GTDB taxonomy): domain Bacteria; phylum Pseudomonadota; class Gammaproteobacteria; order Xanthomonadales; family Rhodanobacteraceae; genus Rhodanobacter_A. The sequence goes on from NZ_NJIC01000048.1 coordinate 74,011, forward strand.
CCGCGAGGCCGCGCTGGAGGAACGCCGCACGCAGACCGTGCTGTTGCCGTTCGATCTGGAGAACGGCCCGCTGTTCCGCGCCGAACTGCTGCGGCTGGACGAGTGCGGGCACGTGCTGCTGCTGAGCGCGCACCACCTGGTCTGCGACGGCTGGTCGTGGTGGGTGATCGTGCGCGAACTCGGCGCGCTGTACGCGCAGCGCAGTGGCGCCGGTGGCGCGGCACTGCCGCCCGTGCCCGCGTTCGCCGACTACGCGCTGCGGCTGTCCGAACCCGCGGACCGCCGCGCCGGCGCCGCCGACGAAGCCTGGTGGGTGGCGCACCTCGCGCGCCGTCCGCCTGCGCTGGACCTGCCCGGCGACCGCCCGCGGCCGCCGCGGCGCGGCTTCGCCTCCCGTCGCGAGGACCACGTGCTGGACGCGGAACTGGTCGGCGCGTTGCGCCGCCTCGGCGCGCGCCACGGCGCCAGCCTGTTCGCCACGCTGCTCGGCAGTTTCGCGGGCCTGCTGGGCCGGCTGGCCGGGCAGGACGAGGTGATGCTTGGCATCCCCGCCGCGGCGCAGGCGAACGAGGGCCTGGGCGACCTGGTGGGCCACGGCGTCAACCTGCTGCCGCTGCGCTGCGGCGCCGACCCCGCGACGCCGTTCGTGCGCATGCTCGGCGCGGCGTCCGGCGAACTGCTGGACGCGCTGGAACACCAGCGCTGCACCTTCGGCAGCCTGCTGCAGCAGCTCGACCTGCCGCGCGATCCCGCCCGCCTGCCGCTGGTCGGCGTGCTGTTCAACATCGACCAGGCGCTGGAACAGCAAGGCCACGCCTTCCCCGGCCTGCAGCTGGATTTCGCCAGCGTGCCACGGCGCTACGAGAACTTCGAACTGTTCATCAACGCGGTGCAGGAACACGGCGGCCTGCGCCTGGAATGCCAGTACAACGCGGGCCTGTTCGATGCCGCCACCGTGCGCCGCTGGCTGCGCGCCTACGAAACGCTGCTGCGCGCCGCGCTGGCGCAGCCGGACGATGCGCTGGGCGCACTGCCGCTGGTCGATGCGGACGAACGCCGCACGCTGGCCGCGCTGCAACCCGCCGCCCACGACTGGGGCGACCGCGCATCCACGATGCACGGCGCGTTCGAACGCCAGGCGGCGGCGACGCCGGAACGCATCGCCCTGCGCTGCGGCGCCACCACGCTGAGCTATCGCGCGCTGGACGAACGCGCGAACCGCATCGCCCATGCGCTGATCGCGCAAGGCGTGCAGCCCGGCGCGCTCGTCGGCATCGCGCTGGAGCGCGGCCCCGACATGCTCGCCGCCCTGCTCGGCACGCTCAAGGCCGGTGCGGGCTATGTCCCGCTCGATCCCGGCTTCCCCGCCGAACGCCTCGCCTACATGGCTGGGGATGCGCAACTCGCCGCCCTGCTCACCCAGTCGTCGGAGGTGTCGCGCTTCCAGCTCGACGGCCGGCCGGTGATCGTGCTGGATGCGTTGCCGCCCGACTGGGAGACGTTGCCTGCCACGACGCCAGCTCTTTCCATCGATCCCTCCGCGACCGCCTACGTCATCTACACCTCCGGCTCCACCGGACGGCCCAAGGGCGTGGCGATCCCGCATCGCGCGGCGGCGAACTTCCTCGCCAGCATGGCCGAGCGGCCCGGCCTGCGCACCGATGACCGCCTGCTCGCCGTCACCACGCTGTCCTTCGACATCGCGGTGCTGGAGCTGCTCGGCCCGCTGGGCGTGGGCGGCGAAGTGGTGCTCGCCTCGCGCGAGCAGGCGATGGACGGTGCGACGCTGCAGGCGTTGATGGCCGAACACGCCATCACGCTGATGCAGGCCACGCCCGCCACCTGGCGCTTGCTGCTGCAGGCCGGCTGGCAGGGCGGCCAGGACTTCCGCGCGCTGTGCGGCGGCGAAGCACTGGCGCCGGACCTGGCCACGTCGCTGCTGGAACGCTGCGGCGAGCTGTGGAACATGTACGGCCCCACCGAGACCACGGTGTGGTCGACCTGCGCGAAGCTGGAGCCGGGGCAGCCGATCACCATCGGCACGCCGATCGCGAACACCACGGTGTGGGTGCTGGACGAACGGCGCCAGCCCTGCCCGCTGGGCGTGCCGGGCGAGCTGTGGATCGGCGGCACGGGCGTGGCGACGGGCTACCTGCACCGGCCGGAGCTGACCACCGAGCGCTTCGTCGCCGATCCGTTCTCCGGGGAAACAGGCGCGCGCCTGTACCGCACCGGCGACCGCGGCCGCTGGCGCGCCGACGGCACGCTGGAACACCTTGGCCGTGCCGATTTCCAGATCAAGCTGCGCGGCTTCCGCATCGAGCCCGGCGAGATCGAGGCGCAACTGGGCAGCCATCCGTCGGTGGCGCAGGCGCTGGTGGTCGCGCGCGAGGACCGGCCCGGCGACGTGCGCCTGGTCGCCTACCTCACCGGCAAGGGGCCGCTGGACGACAACGCCCTGCGCAGCCACCTGCGCGAGCGCCTGCCCGAATACATGCTGCCGCAGCACTTCGTGGCGCTGGACGCGTTGCCGCTGCTGCCCAACGGCAAGATCGACCGCGGCCGCCTGCCGGCGCCGCTCGCCGCGAACGCGCCTGCCGCCGGCACGCGCACCGCGCCGCGCGACGAGCTGGAACGCCAGGTCGCGCAGGCGATGGCCGCCGTGCTGGGCGGGCTGGAGCCGGGCGTGGACGAGGACTTCTTCGCGCTGGGCGGCCATTCCCTGCTCGCCGCGCAGCTCACCGCGCGACTCAACCGCGACCTCGGCCTCGCGCTGCCGCTGCGCACCCTGTTCGAGGCGCCGACCGTGGCGCGGCTGGCGGCGGCGATACGCGAGGCGGGCGCCGCAGGCAGGCAGGCGCCGCGCGACATCGCGCGCCTCGCCGACCGCGAACAGGCGCCGCTCTCGCTGATGCAGCAGCGCGTGTGGTACCTCGAACAATTGCAGCCCGGCCTCGCCACCTACCACACGCCGTCGGGGCACCGCCTGCACGGCCCCCTGAACCTCGCCGCGTTCGAACAGGCGCTGCGCGCGATGGTGCAACGCCAGCCGGTGCTGCGCACCGCGATCGAGCAGGGCGAAGCCGGCGCGGTGCAGTACATCCACGCCACGCTCGAGCCGGAGCTGCCGCTGGAAGACCTCACCCGCTTGCCCGCCGACGAGCGCGAGGCCTGGTTGCAGCGGCGCATCGACGCGCTGGTCGCCGAACCCTTCGACCTGGCCACGCCGCCGCTGTTCCGCGCGCAACTTTTCCGGCTCAGCGAAGAAGAACACGTGTTCTTCTTCATGACCCACCACATCATCTGGGACGGCTGGTCGTTCGACCTGCTGTACCAGGAGATGGCCGCGCTGTATCCGGCGTTCTGCGAAGGCCGGCCCGATCCGCTGCCGCCGCTGGCGATCGAGTACGGCGACTTCGCCGCGTGGCAGCGGCAGTGGATGCAGGGCGAGGAACTGCAGCGGCAGCTCGACCACTGGCTGTCGCGCCTGCAGGGCCGGCTGGAACCGCTGGAACTGCCCGCCGACCGCGCACGTCCCGCGCGCATGTCCGGCGCCGGCGACACGGAATGGATCGAGCTTCCATCCGCGCGCCTGGACGCGGTGCGCGCGCTGGCGCGGCAGGCCGGCACCACCGCATTCATGGTGCTGCTGACGGCGTACTACGTGCTGCTGCACCGCCTCGGCGGCCAGCGCGACCTGATCGTGAGCACGCCCGTGCGCGGCCGCGACGCGGTGGAACTGGAACCGGTGATGGGCTTCTTCGTCAACGCGCTGCCGCTGCGCCTGGCGCTCGATCCGCAAGCCGGCTTCCTCGACGTGCTGCGCGCGGTGCGCAACGTGGTGCTGGACGCGTTCGGCTGCCCGGACGTGCCGTTCGAACACCTCGTGAAGGCACTGCGCCTGCCGCGCGACGAGAGCCGCCCGCCGCTGGCGCAGGCGATGTTCTCCTACCAGGACGTGCGCGGCCGCGCGCCGGGCTGGGGCGAGCTGCGCCACCAGCGCCTGGAAGTGTTCCAGCGCGGCAGCGCCTACGACCTCGGGCTGTGGTTCGTCGAAGGCGAACACGCCCTGATCGGCGGCATGAGCTACAACACCGACCTGTTCGAGCCTGCCACCGCCGCGCGCTTCCGCCACGGCTTCGAAACCCTGCTGGAAAGGGCGCTGGCCGATCCGCGGCAACCGGTCGCCGAGCTGCCGCTGCTGCCGGCGGCCGAGCTGGCGCAGCTGCAGCGCTGGAACGCCACCGCCGCGCCGATTCCGCTGCCCACCATGCACGGCGCGTTCGAGCGCCAGGCGGCGGCGGCGCCGGAACGCATCGCCCTGCGCTCTGGCTCCACCACGCTGAGCTATCGCGCACTCGACGAACGCGCGAACCGCATCGCCCATGCGCTGATCGCCCGCGGCGTGCAGCCCGGCGCCCTCGTCGGCATCGCGCTGGAGCGCGGCCCCGACATGCTCGCCGCCCTGCTCGGCACGCTCAAGGCCGGCGCCGGCTATGTCCCACTCGATCCCGGCTTCCCCGCCGAACGCCTCGCCTACATGGCCGGGGATGCGCAACTCGCCGCCCTGCTCACCCAGTCGTCGGAGGCGTCGCGCTTCCAGCTCGACGGTCGGCCGGTGATCGCGCTGGATGCGTTGCCGCCCGACTGGGAGGCCTTGCCTTCCACCGCACCGTCGCTGTCCATCGACCCTTCCTCGACCGCCTACGTCATCTACACCTCCGGCTCCACCGGACGACCCAAGGGCGTGGCGATCCCGCATCGCGCGGCGGCGAACTTCCTCGCCAGCATGGCCGAGCGGCCCGGCCTGCGCGACTACGACCGCCTGCTCGCCGTCACCACGCTGTCCTTCGACATCGCCGTGCTGGAGCTGCTCGGCCCGCTGGGCGTGGGCGGCGAAGTGGTGCTCGCCTCGCGCGAGCAGGCGATGGACGGCGCGGCGCTGCAGGCGTTGATGGCCGATCACGGCATCACGCTGATGCAGGCCACGCCCGCCACCTGGCGCCTGCTGCTGCAGGCCGGCTGGCAGGGCGGCCAGGATTTCCGCGCGCTGTGCGGCGGCGAGGCATTGGCGCCGGACCTGGCCACGTCGCTGCTGGAACGCTGCGGCGAGCTGTGGAACATGTACGGCCCCACCGAGACCACGGTGTGGTCGACCTGCGCGAAGCTGGAGCCGGGCCAGCCGATCACCATCGGCACGCCGATCGCGAACACCACGGTGTGGGTGCTGGACGAACGGCGCCAACCCTGTCCGCTGGGCGTGCCGGGCGAGCTGTGGATCGGGGGCACGGGCGTGGCGACGGGCTACCTGCACCGGCCGGAGCTGACCGCCGAACGCTTCGTCGCCGATCCGTTCTCCGACGAAACAGGCGCGCGCCAGTACCGCACCGGCGACCGTGGCCGCTGGCGCGCCGACGGCACGCTGGAACACCTCGGCCGCGCCGATTTCCAGATCAAGCTGCGCGGCTTCCGCATCGAGCCCGGCGAGATCGAGGCGGTCGCCCGCGAGGACGCCGCAGTGACCGACGCCGCGGTCGTGGTCCACGATTTTTCCGCCAGCGACCAGCGCCTGGTGCTGTACGTGGTGGCGGACGAGGACGAGGCCACGCTGCTGCCGCGCCTGCGCGGCGGACTGGAGGCGCAACTGCCCGCCTACATGCGGCCGCAGCACATCGTGCGCCTGGACGCGCTGCCGCAGACGCCGAACGGCAAGCTGGACCGCAAGGCGCTGCCGCCGCCCGCCGCGGCGCCCACCGGCCGCGCGCCGGCGCCGCCGGTGGCGGACGAAGACCCGCGCCGCCGGTATCTGGCCGCCGTCTGGTGCGAGCTGACCGGCGTGACCGCAGTGGCGCCGCAGGACAACTTCTTCGACGTGGGCGGCCACTCGCTGCTGGCGGTGGAAATGGCCCTGCGCGTACAGCGCGAGACCGGGGTGCGGCTGAACCTGCTGGACATCGCCGGCGGCACGCTGGCCACGCTGGCCATGCAGTTGCCCATGCCGGGGGAAGCGCCCGCCGAAGCCGCGAAGAACCCGCCCGTCGGCAACCGACTCCGCCGGCTGCTGGGACTGCGCTGATGCACTTCCGGCAAGACCATCCCTCCCGCCCATCGGTCAGCCTCGCGAAGCGCACGACCCCCAACGACGACACCGTTTCGACCCGCACGCGTTCAGACTGTGACGGATCGGAACAGGAGCCAGCATGAATCACCCATTCGACGACCGATGCGCGGACCCGGACACCGGCTCCCCCGCCTCTCCCAGCGAAATCCAGATGGAAAAATGGCTGGCCGGCCAGTACGGCGATACGGCCATGCTCGCGCTCGCCCACCTCACCCTGCTGCGGCTGGACGGCCCGCTGGATGCCGCCGCGCTGAAGCAGGCCGCGGCCGGCCTGTGGTGGCGGCACGACTCCCTGCGCATCGGGCTGTCTCCCGACGGCCAGCTGCGGCGCGTGTACGACGACCTGCCGCTGCCGTGGAGCAGCCACGATTTCTCGCCGGATGGCGCCTCGGCGGAAACCCGCCTGGCCGAACACGTCCAGGCGCGCCTGCGCACGCCATTCGACCCGGCCCACCCGCCGCTGCTGCAACTGGAACTGCTGCGGCTGGACGTGGACCGGCATGTGCTGCTGCTGCACGCGCACGAACTGGTGCTGGACCGTCGCACGACCGGGCGCCTGCTGGCGGCGCTGGCGCAGGACTACGGCGAGTTCGTCGCGGGCCGGGAACCGGCGGAACTGCCGCCGCCGCTGCAGGCGGCCCATTCCGAAACGCCCGCCGAGGCGCTGGCCTGGTGGCGGGCGCGCCACGCGAGCCTGCCCGATCCGCTGGCCCTGCCGGCCGACCGCCCGGTCCCGCCGCGGCCGCACTTCGACGCCGTCGGCGCGCGGCGCGTGCTGCCTGCGGCCACCGTCGCCGGCCTGTGCCGGCTCGCGCGGCTCTGCGGCGTCACGCTGCACGACGTGCTGCTGGCGGGCTACGCGGCCTTCCTGATGCGGATGAGCGGGCAGCACGACTTTGCCGTGGGCGTGCCGGTCGGCACGCACTGCGTCCCGCTGCATTTCCTGCCGCTGCGCCTGGGCGTCGAGCCGGCGCAGGACGTGCGCACCCTGCTCGCGCAGGTCGCGACCGCGCTGCGCGATGCCGAAGCGCACAGCCAGGCCACGGTGATGGGTCTGCTGCGCGCGCTCGGCGTGCATCGCCGCGGCACGGAAGACGCGCTCACCGGCGTCTCCTTCGAATTCGACCCCGGCATGCCGGCCTTCGCGTTCGCCGGCCTGCGCCACCGCGTGCTGGACGGCGGCCGCGTCGCGCTGCTGGGCGAACTGCAGGCGCGGGTGACGCCGGAGGACGACGCGCTGGCGATGGAATTCCACGGCAGCAGCGCGCGCTTCGACGCCGCCACGCTGCAGCGCTGGCTGGGCCACTACGCCACCGTGCTGGAAGCGCTCGCCGGCCCCGGCGAGCCCGCCAGGCTGCAGGTCGCGGACCTGCCCCTGCTGGATGCGGAGGGACGCGCCCAGGTGCTGCAGGGCTGGAACGACACCGCCCGCGACTACGACCGCGAACGCGGCCTGCCGGCGCTGATCGCGGCGCAGGTGGAGCGCACGCCCCACCGCATCGCCGCCGAATGCGCGGGCGAGCAACTGGATTACGCCGCGCTGGAACAGCGCACCCGCGCCGTGGCGCTGGCGCTGGTGCGCCGTGGCATCGGCCGCGGCGACCTGGTCGGCGTGTACGTGGCGCGCGGCCTGGACATGCTGGTCGCGGTGCTGGGCATCCTGCGCAGCGGCGCCGCCTACGTACCGCTGGACCCGGAGTTCCCGGAGCAGCGGCTGGCCTACATGGCCGAGCATGCCGCCCTGCGCCACCTGCTGGTCACACCGGCGCTGCAGCCGCCGGCGACGCTGGCCGAGGGCCGCGAATGCCTCGCCGTGGGCGAGCTGGCCGCCGAGCCGCCGGGCGATACCGCGCTGCCGGACGTGCACGGCGACGACCTGGCCTACGTGCTGTTCACCTCCGGCTCCACCGGCAAGCCCAAGGGCGTGCGCATCCTGCACCGCAACCTGGTCAACTTCCTGCTGGGCATGCGCGAGCGGCCGGGCTATACCGCCGACGATGCGCTGTGCATGGTCACCACGCTGTCGTTCGACATCGCCGGGCTGGAGCTGTACCTGCCGCTGATCAGCGGCGGCCGCATGGTGATCGCCACCACCGCCGAATACACCAATCCGCTGGCGCTCGGCGTGCTGCTGGTCCATACCCGCTGCACGGTGTTCCAGACCACGCCCTCGCTGCTGCGCATGCTGCAGGGCATAGGCCGGGCGGACGCGCTGCACGGGCTGCGCCTGTTCGTGGGCGGCGAGGCGATGCCGCTGGCGCTGGCGCGCTCGCTGGCCGGGCACTGCGTGGAACTGTGGAACATGTACGGCCCCACCGAGACCACGATCTGGTCCTCGGTGGCGCGCGTCGAGCCGGGCATGGAGCCGATCCCGCTGGGCAGGCCGATCGCGAACACGCGCCTCTACGTGCTGGACGGACGCGGCCAGCCGCAGCCGCCGGGCGCGATCGGCGAGATCTGGATCGCCGGCGACGGCGTCGCCGACGGCTACCTGCACCGGCCCGACCTCACCGCCGAGCGCTTCGTGGACGACCCGTTCGCCGGCGGCCGCATGTACCGCACCGGCGACCGCGGCTACTGGCGCGACGGCCAGCTGTATTTCAGCGGCCGCGCGGACGACCAGATCAAGGTGCGCGGCTACCGCATCGAGCCGGGCGACATCGAGGCGGCGGCCGCCGCCGAGCCGGGCGTGCGCGAGTGCGTGGCGGTGGCCCGGGCGTTCGGCGACAACGACGTGCGGCTGGTGCTGTACGTGGCCGCGACGGCAGCGGACGACCTGGCCGAACGCCTGCGCGCGCGCCTGCAGCGGCAACTGCCCGCCTACATGCAGCCGCAGCACATCGAACGGATGGACGCGCTGCCGCAGACGCCGAACGGCAAGATCGACCGCAAGGCGCTGCCGCCGCCGTCCGCCGCCGGACTGCGCGGCACGCCGTCGGCCGAGCCGACCGAACCGCGCCAGGCCTACCTGGCGGCGATCTGGCGCGAGCTGATCGGGGTGGAACACGTGGGCCCGAACGACACCTTCTTCGACGTGGGCGGCCATTCCCTGCTGGCGGCCGAATTCGTGGCGCGCGTGCAGCGCGAGACCTCGGTGCGGCTGCACCTGCTGGACGTCGCCTCCGGCACGCTGGCGGTGCTGGCCAGCGAACTGCCCGAGCAATTCGCGGACGAGCGGCGGGGCTCGCTGCTGCAGCGGCTGCGCCGCCGCCTGGGGTGGGACCGATGACGCACGCTGCGGACCTCGCGGGAGGACGGCCATGAGCGGAGGAGCCATGCTGGTCTTCGTGCTGTCGGCGCTGGGCCTGTTCCACGTCTTCGTGGGCTACCCGCTGTGGGTGTTCGCGCTGGCGCGCTGGCGGCCGCGCCCGCTGCAGCCGCGCGCATGGACGCCCCGCGTCACCGTGGTGCTCGCGGTGCACGACGGCGCCGCGCACGTGCGCACCAAGCTGGAGAACCTGCTTGCGCTGGACTACCCCCCCGGCCTGCTCGACATCGTGGTGGCCTGCGACGGTTGCCGCGACGACAGCGCGGCGCGTTGCCGCCAGCTGGGCGACGCGCGCATCCGCGTGCTGGAATTCGAGGCGCGGCGCGGCAAGGCCGCCTGCGTCAACGACGCGGTGGCGGCCGCGCAGGGCGAGGTGCTGCTGATGACCGACGTGCGCCAGCGGCTGGAACCGGACGCGCTGCGCCGGCTGGTCGCCGTCCTCGGCGATTCAGGCGTGGGCGCGGTGGGCGGGCAGCTGCGCCTGTTCGACGCGCAGACCGGCTTCGCCCGCGGCATCGACGCGTACTGGCGCTACGAAACGCTGATCCGCACCAGCGAAAGCCGCTCGGGCTCCGCGATCGGCGTCAGCGGCGCGCTGTACGCGGTGCGCCGCGAACTGTTCAAGCCGCTGCCGCCCGGCACGGTGCTGGACGACGTGCTGGTGCCGATGCACGTGGCCGCGACCGGCCGGCGCGTGGTGTACGAGCCGGACGCGGTGGCCTGGGACGGCACCTCGCAGCAGCCGCGCGAGGAGCAGCGCCGCAAGATCCGCACGCTGGCCGGCAACTTCCAGCTGATCCAGCTGGCGCCGTGGCTGCTGCTGCCCTGGCGCAACCCGCTGTGGTTCCGCTTCGTCAGCCACAAGCTGCTGCGCCTGCTGGCGCCGTGGCTGCTGCTGGCGTTCGCGTTTTCGGCGATGCTGCTGGCGACGCAGCACGCGCTGTTCGCGGCCGTCGCGCTGGCGCTGGTCGCGGCGCTGGCGGCGGTGGTGGCCGGGCGACTGCTGCCCGCGCTGGGCGGGCAGCTGCCGATACGGCTGCTGACGGCGTTCTGTTACCTCAACCTGTTCGCCGCGCAGGCGCTGCTGGCGTTCGCGCGCAACCGGAGACTGCACCTGTGGTGAGCAATCGACGCAAACGGACGGGCCGGACGGCGGCGCATCGCGACGCCGACGCGCCGGCATCCAGCGGGAGCCGCGCATGTTTCCGCTGATCCTGGTCTACCTGTGCTTCGCGATCGTCCGCCCGCAGGACTTCATGCCGGGCATGGCGGACGTGCCGGTGATGACGGTCACCCTGGCGCTCGCGTTCGTCGGCTGGTTGCTGCGCGGCGCGCACACGCCCGGCGCGCCGCAGTTCCTGCTGCTGCCGATCTTCGTGCTGGTCGCGATGATCTCGGAGGTGGTCAACGGCTGGAGCGGCGGCATGCAGTACGTGATCGCGCAGATGGGACCGTCGCTGGTGGTGTTCCTGGTGCTGGCGAGCGCGCTGGACAGTCCGCGCCGCACCGCCACCACGTTCGCGGTGATCGGGGCGTGCGCGATGGTGCTGTCCCTGCACAGCGTGCAGCAGGCCAGCACCGGCACCGGCTGGACCGGCATGACCCTGGGCGAGGACGGGCGCATCCGCTACGTGGGCATCTTCAACGACCCCAACGACCTCGGCCTGCTGTTCGTGATGGCGCTGCCGATGGTGGTCTGCCTCGCCTCGCGCGCGCGCTTCCTCGGCCGCTGGTTCTGGCGTTTCGGCGCGCTGCTGATACTGGCGGGCGTCTATCTCACCAAGTCGCGCGGCACCCAGCTCGCGGTGCTGCTGATGGGCGCGGTCTACATCTGGCAGAAGCGCGGCCTGATCACCGCCGGCGCGCTGGGCTTCGCCGGCCTGGTCGGGCTGATGCTGCTGCCTTCCACGCGCATGAACGACCTGGACCCCGACGAGGAATCCGCGTTCGGCCGCGTGGACGCCTGGTACGAAGGGCTGGACATGTTCAAGACGCATCCGCTGTTCGGCGTGGGCTTCGGCAACTTCACCGACTACAACACGCTGACCGCGCACAACTCCTTCGTGCTGGTGCTGGCGGAAACGGGGTTCCTGGGCTTCGTGACGTGGCTGGCCTTCGTCGGCTACTGCTTCTGGATGATGTGGCGCCTGCTGCGCCTGCAGGCCGGGTTGGCGAAGGCGGTGCGCGCATCGGTGCAGGCGGTGGCCGCGGTGCGGCCGCGGCCGCGCCTGGCGATGGCGGAGGCGCTGCCCGCCGG
>NZ_NJIC01000054.1:0-51914 GCF_013620825.1 Rhodanobacter sp. PCA2
CTCTCGCCCGTCACCTACGCCATGGCATCATCAACCACCTCTACTTCCGGGTGACTCGGAAAAACGAGGACGCTTCAGTACGGATATGGAAAGAGGCCTTTTAGCGCAAGGAACGTTACTTCTTGAGGGGAGCCTAGGTTGTGTTGGCCAACTGTCTAGGTGGCTCAGGCAAGCCCTGGTACGGGCGCAGTTGGACGGTGCGAAGCTGCTAACCCAAGCGCATCTTAAAACCAGCGCTCTCCCGCAATCACAGTTTGCTGCCCTACATCGCGAGATCGAAGCGGGAGAGGCCAAGCTGGCCTCTTACTCATCCGGCGAGTTTCAAGCACCCTTCCCGAGTACAACGGTAGCCGAGACCACAAGGCGTCGCCCGGGAACGCGCAAGCCACGGCGCCATGAGCGTGATGCACGGGTTGGCGATGCAGCTCCTTAGAATCCCGGTGGCTTGCGATGAGGGACGAGCCATTGAATCACTACCCTCTTACATCATCCGTCTGGCTCAACAACATGTGATTCCGGCGGGCACCCTGATCACTCGCTTGACGGAGGCGCATCCCATCTCCGGCACAGCAAGCGCAAAGGCGCAGAGTGCACCGTTGGCCTGCCTGACGAGACCGAATCGGACTACCGCCGACGTCGTTCAGATGGTTGCTCTGGCCACAGGCACCGAGCCTATTGTGCTTCGAAGGATGACCTACCTTTTCCTAGAGCAGGCGCTTGGGCGGACGGCAGGTGCATACGCGAAACGCCTTAGATGGTGCCCGGCTTGCCTTAAAGCAGACGTAGATTCCGGCCAGCCGGCCTATCTTCGTCTTCTATGGTCGTTATCTGCGGTGGAAGCATGCGAGATACACGGATTGCGTTTGCAGGAGCGCTGCACGCATTGTGGCCACATCCCGCGGGGTTATGCTCAATGGACTTGCTTAAGCCGATGCCAAAAGTGCAAGAAACAACACGAAGACCGGTCACACTCGAAAGTGTTACCCTCGATACAGCAGTTCGGCCTGGACCTTGCTGATCTTGTGGATGCAATAAGCCGACGCGCTGATAGCTTTCCTCGGGGCGGGGTAACTGCAGGTGTCAAGAAAGTCTTTGACGCAGTGTGGGAGGCCGAGCAGGAGATACGTCTGTGGAACAAGCTCTCCCGCGATCAGTGGATAAAATTGGCACTACAGGACGAGCCAATCAGTCTCACGGCAGCTAGGCAATTGTCCTCGTGTCTCGACGTGCCGCTTCCCCTTTTACTCGAAGGTCATGTTGGCACGGCCGTCTTCAAGTTTGTGTTGGAGAATCCTCCTCCAGCGCTAGCGCGAACGAGTGCGAAGCGCGTAGACCCTAGGAAACTACAGATAGCTTTTGAAGCCATCCTTGCCGAAAGTCATGAGCCGCCTTTGTCGCTCAAGGCCATCGCGACTACCCTCGGCGTCGCACAAAACACGCTGCGAAATCACTTCCCGCGCAAATCGGCCTTGGTTGTCGCCAACTGGTCTGCTTACCGAACGAGTAGACCCGAGCGCTACAAGAACGAAGCGATAGCCGCTGCGAGGTCGCTCTTGTCGACATGGCATGACACTCAAACAGAGCTTCTGACCAAGAAGTCGTTCCTACGCGTTCTACTAAATCGTTCTTCGCTTCCAAAGAACTTACTGCGTGCAGTCATCGAATTCGTCTTAACCGAACAATCCGCCGCCCGACTTATTCTCCATGAGCTAGATGCAGAGACTCGAAATCCACTTGCAAACCGCGCTCCGTTTGCTTGAGGTTCACCCGCACCGAGTTCGCTGCTGGCGGAAGTGGTCATCGTTGCAAATCACCCACGAGGCCATGAAGGCTTGGACAAAGTATCGCGAGCACGGTATGACTCGCCACAGACAACCTAAGTCAGACGTGTGTGGCGTGACTCGACGGGCACAACGGTCTATGGCGAGCTCCTCGCCGGCAGCTGTTTCAGGCCGCTTCCCACGATAGTTTGCAGCTGCATCGAATGTTGTACCGTCAGAGCGGAGCACACCAGTGAATCGAAAAACGCCCGAGTGGGAACTATATGAGCGGGTGGTGGCACGAATGCTTGTAGATCAGTTGGAGACCGATCTTTGCGTTACACCAAACGCGCGCATTGTCGGAAGGGTCACCGGAGTACGCAGGCAAGTCGATGTGCTGATCGAGGCACGGCATGACACCGACAACAGTCGCCGCTTAATCGTGGATGCAAAGAGGAGAGCCCGAAAAATAGACGTCAAGGACGTGGAGAGTTTTCGGGGGCTGATGGAGGACGTGGGTGCGACCCACGGGTATCTTGTAAGCCCAGCCGGCTATACGAAAGCGGCTGAAAAAAGAGCGCAGGCTGCTGTCTCCATCCGTATCTTGCCGTTGGATCACCTGAAGGACTTCGATCCGTCGACATGGCCACGTTGCCAGAGGAAGGGTTGCAAGCACGGTCGCGTTTTCTGGGATGGCTATCCTGAACTCACCATGGTCCTTCAACCGCTTCACGCTTCAGAACCTGTGCATTACCCAGCTGTGCACTATGTGGGAAAGTGCGACCGCTGCGGAAGGTTTCATGTGCAGTGTCTCGTTTGCAATGATATCTTGGCGCCATCGGAAGCCGATAATGATTGCGGCCATCAGTGCAGTTGCAGACCTCCTTGGTTCTGGCTCGCCTCCATCGAAGAGGACGATGATGGTTACGACTCGGCTGAGTTGCATGCGTGCCTGATGACTGGCCAAGTCATAACCGTCGACCGGCGGTCGCTCTAAGTTCGACAGTGAGCAGCCATTTCGCTAGACGCGCAAAAATAATCTGCTTCAAGAAAGGCGCTCTTCGACCAGAAGAAGACCCATGCGTGAGCAGGTAGGTTTGCTCACGATATGTCTGACTTCTATGGGAATTGATGTCCAAAAATCGGACAACTATGCATGGAGGAGCAAAGCGTAACCTATCCTCACATCCACCCAAGCAATGGCGGGAAGATGTCGTTGCTGGTTCCAAGAGGTCGACGCGACTACTACTCTCTGGTACTTGATACAGATGCACGTGCTGCGGGCAAATGCGTCGCGCAGACTTGTGGACATTCCCGACCACAAATCAGATAGCCGTTGCTTGACCTACCCGCCCCTATGGCGAGAACGCCGCTCACTACGAACACAGCAGAGTATTCCGCGGGAGACTGTGCCTGGCGTGCTCTAAAGTACACCGGTGCGGAGGCTTAAAATCGAGTAAAAGGTATTCCCGTGGATAAGGTCTCCCCCACGACAAGAAGCCGGATGATGCGTGCCGTCGGTCGACGCGACACCAAGCCCGAGCTTCTTTTTAGGTCTGCTGCTCATAGGCGAGGCTTCCGCTTTTGCATCTGTCGAAAGGATCTCCCCGGATGCCCGGACGTGGTCTTTCCGCGGCTACGCCTTGCTGTGTTCGTGCACGGCTGCTTCTGGCATAGACATCCAAGTTGCCCTAGAGCGACCACCCCGACAACGAACCAACGCTTCTGGTCCGATAAGTTCGATGCGAACGTGGCTCGTGATCGAAGAAATCGGAAGCTTCTCGAACAGCGCGGGTGGGCCGTCATCGAAGTGTGGGAGTGTGAACTGGCTACTCTGGAAAGCGCCTTCCGGGTCGTAGACAAGCTGCTTCCCCGAGCGTATTGATGGCATGGAACGTATCTATCGTCTAGAGTTGGCAAAGGAAGAGTGCTCGTCAACGGCAGGGGGCCGCACGTGCGCAAGACATATCACGCATGGAGGCCACCGGTGCTCCATGCAAAAGGGGGGAAGCCACGCGGCCCTCTTGCGATAGAGCAAGGGGGCACTCCAAAGAGTCTCGGCTATGTTCCGAGCCCCTTCGGCTTCGACTCACCATCCGTCAATGTCGATTACGCGGTCCGCCCAATAGCCCGGGCGGTCGAGTGTTGGCTCGGAAGCTTAAAAGGCACGACAGGTACCCACGCATCCTTGCGATCTCCAGCCCCTATCGGCCTCCCACTGGCAAGCCGAGGACCCTCTTCTTTATCGGAGCCCCATGGTTGCGCCGACAAGAGCGTCGACGATGAAGCGATCGAATCCGATGACGTAGCAGCTCCACAGTCCAGCGTTCGCGCAAGTTTGCTCGAAAGAGCCATGGCAATTCTTTTTGCCGAGCGCGGACGGGCCGGACAACCTCTCCAGCAGGCGTCCCTTGAGCGGGTGTACTCGCTTCTCAAGCTTGAACCTACGGAGATTTTGCGGATAGCAAAGGATGCGGAAACTGCTGGACTCATGGGCCCAGTACAGGTCGATGATACGGAAGATGAGGCGGCTGAAGATGAAGAGCAAGAGAGACAGCTGGCTGGGTTGCTCGACCGACTCTTGCATCATGAACTCTTGGGTGCCGAGCAAGAGCGCAAGCTCGGACGCGCAGTGCAAAAAGGACGAAAATTTGAAGCCCAGATAGCGAGCGGACAGCTGCCGGCAACCCCAGAAGTCTTACGAGAACAGGCACACGGCCTCAAGGCACGAGAAGCGCTCGTGCTAGCCAACACCAGACTTGCGATGGATATCGCCCGCCGTCATGCCAATCATGCCGTGGAAATGGAGGACCTCCTTCAAGAGGGAATCCTTGGCCTTATGCGTGCGGCGGAAAGTTACGATCCGGACCTTGGATTTCGATTCACTACCTACGCAACTTGGTGGGTAAAGCAGTCAATCCTTCGTGCCATCGGCAATACCGGACGGGTCATCCGACTCCCTATTCACCGGGTTGATCAATTGAAGGCGTTGCGACGTGTCCTACGTCGGCTCCAGGCACAAGCGCCCGCGAGAAGAATTCGGCCGCAGCAGATCGCAGATGAGCTCGGTTGGCCAATAGAGAAAGTCGGAAAGCTGATGGTGCTTGAAGCCGAAAGTTTTGTGCCATTGGACCTGTCCGATGGAGAAGGGCCGAGCCTTATCGACCAGCTTGCTTCTTCCGAGCCTACGCCTGAGGCCTTGGCGATCGAAGTCGACTTCGAGAACTTCATGTCCGTATGGATTTCAGCATTACCGGAGCGCGAAGCAGACATCCTACGGCAGAGGTTTGGTCTGGATGGTCAGAGCCCTGTGACCTTAGAAAGCGTAGGTAAGCAATACAACCTTACACGTGAACGGATCCGGCAGCTGGAAAGCAAAAGCTTGAAAAAGTTAGCTCACCCGGCAAACAAGATGGTCGCGGAAGGAAGGGAATTTTTAAATGACTGAGCACTCGCAGACGGTCAAAAATGATTATTTCAGCAGAGCAATCAAATGGCTGCAGCATGAAATCATCGTAGACGCGAGGGGTGACCGAGCTAGAGAGAGTGATAGTCAGCCTTCGAGCCTGTTCTGGTTAGGTCGATTGTCGCCTGAGATTGATGTCAGCAATGTCGATGACGACCGGTTCGAGCGCTTGGCTCCCTGTGCTATTGGCCTGCGCATACGTCCGTCCCAAGCTGGACCTTGGTCTTTCGGCGTGAGTGCAACCTTCGTCGTATGGTCGAAGCCGGAGCGCGGCGGCACATGGCAAAAAAGTGGGCCTATCAGTGTGAAGCGCGAGATCACAGTCGAAGCAGACTTGGTTACCTCTCGCACGCTTAGTGAGCCCCTCAAGCAAGCCATCGTTCGGGAAACGGGTCGTGAGGATCTTGCAGCAGCGATCGATATCTCGCTTGAGACTCGAGATGGGCGACAGGAGCTTGTCATCCAACTGGTCAATACGTCTGAAAGCAACGAAAAGGCTCCACAGGATCGGAATCTTTACGAGGCCTGCCTGGAGGTGGGTGGACTCACAACCACCCCGTTCGAACTTGAGGGGCTAGAAGACGCCTTCCGATATGACCGGGAACTTCCCGCGATAGGCTTAAACGCGGCTGTCCTGGATCGAGGCGGCAGGATCGCTACCAGCGATGTTCCCGAAGCTACACGATTCCGTCCGACGTTCGTCCCACCTGGGATTGACGAAGCAACGCTATCCTTCGTTCGCCTGGCGGAAGACCCTGTCCAGACGGCAACTTTGCTGCACGCCGCCCATAAGGCATGGGGCCTAGTGCATTGGAGCGAGCAATCTCTTTCGGAGCGTGCAGCAAGGGAAAGGTGGTCCTCCGAAATGGTCGAGGCTGCGGCTGCGGGCCGAACGGCCTTTTGGGAGGAGAACGCTAGATTGGAGCAGGGTCTCCGGCTGCTTGCGGAGGAGGAGGAGCTGAGGCGGGCCTTCAAGCTGATGAATGAGGCGATGGAGATATCCGCGAACGGGAGGTATCACGGCTGGCGCGCATTTCAATTCGGCTTTCTCGTGGCCAATCTAGCTTCGTTGATGGAGCCATCGGAAGCCGAAATCGCAGACATCGTGTGGTTCGCGACTGGCGGTGGGAAAACCGAAACCTATCTTGGTCTGTTGGTCACGGCAATGTTGCTTGATCGCATGCGCGGCAAGCTTTCCGGGATAACTGCATGGAGCCGGTTCCCTCTGCGAATGCTTTCTCTCCAGCAGACGCAACGCTTTGCCGACGCGATCGCGGCCGCCGAGCTTGTTCGCCGACGCTACTTGATCGGAGGCGACACTTTCTCGCTTGGTTTTTTTGTCGGTCAAGGGGCGACCCCCAACGAGTTCAAGGCGGATCCCAAGGAGGACGAGCCGAATGCTTACGACGACGAATCGAACAAGCGATTCCTCATCCTGGATCGGTGTCCGTTCTGTCGTAATACTAGTGTCGACATTGCGTTCGACCTCGAAACCTGGACTTTGCAGCATCGGTGCACAGCGCCGAATTGCGAATGGCCCGAGCAGGCATTGCCGTTCTACATCGTTGATCAAGAAATTTACCGCTTTCTACCGACCGTGGTCGTCGGAACGCTCGATAAGGCTGCGTCAATAGGTATGCAGGCGGCTATGCGGGGCTTCATTGGGAACCCGCTCGGACTGTGTACAGGAAAAGGACACGGCTTTACTTACGCACCTCGCAGCAGCAGGCCTTCAGGTTGTCTCGTACCCGATTGCGCACATGCAGTCACGCCAATATCTAAAGATCCGCGCTTCGCCCCGTCGCTTCGTCTGCAAGACGAGCTGCATCTTCTCAGGGACAGTCTTGGAGCCGTGGATGCCCACTACGAGGCCCTCTACGACCATCTGAGCGCAGCCACCTCCGAGAGAAAGCCGAAGATCTTGGGGTCGTCTGCAACGCTCGCGGGATACGAACATCAAGTAGATACCTTGTACGGGAGGCGGGCGAGAGTCTTTCCTCAACCTGGCCCTGCCCCAGGTGTCGGTTTTTGGACTTCGGACTCCGGCCAGCTGATGCGGCACTACATTGCACTGGCACCGCGTGGCGCTACGGTCGAGCACGCGGTCGATCGCATCCTAACCGTACTTCAGCGCAGCATTCGACGGCTTCTGTCCGATCCCGAAGTGACGTGCCCAGAAATAGGCATACCTGTGGCAATGGCTGGGGAAATCGTTGATCTCTACGGGACCGACGTCGTTTACGGAAACACTCTGCGTGACCTGGATGCGATGACTCGATCCGCAGAGACGCAGGTGCTTGTGGAGGGAAAAGTTACGCAAGCATCACTTACTGGGCGCACGGACTTCGAAGAGGTGCGCCAGACGCTTGCCCGACTCGAAAAGCCACCCGCTCAATTTGATGAGAGGCTCCATCTGATCATGGCGTCCTCAATGATGTCACACGGTGTCGACATCGACCGGCTGAACGTTATGACCATGGTCGGCTTTCCGTTAGGCACAGCAGAATTCATTCAAGCCACGGCCCGTGTAGGGCGCAAATATCCAGGGCTCGTGATTCTGGTGCCCAAGATGGGTCGAGAGCGGGACGCTGGGATTTACCGGACTTTTCCTAAGTTCGTGGAGCATGCCGATCGGTTGGTCGAGCCCATCCCGATTACTCGGCGAAGTCGAAGGGTTCTCCAGAGGACTTTGCCTGGTATGGAACTGGCTCGAATCCTGATGTTGGAAGAACCTGCAGCTGGTAAGTCCCTCGTCATGGCTAGAGCCCTGAAGCAATTCCGGGCTGACGAGAATTTCGACCCGGATGCCGAGGCGGAAGCCTTGATGGAAGCACTAGGCCTGATAGGTGAACTCAATGAGGCACTTCGTAAGGATGTTGCTGAATGGGTGGATGTCTTTATGCGGAACATCAACGACCCGCCAGCTGACGTGAGGTTCAGCTCGGAGGCCAGTCCCGGAAGTGGGCCTATGCGCTCACTTCGTGATGTCGAAGAAAGTGTGACCGTCTATGGCAAGGAGGATCTGCGATGAGGGATGAGCGTAGCGCGTCGCAAATTCAGTTTGGATTCCTTCCTCAGCAGACCGTTGATGTGAAGGGAGGCATATGGAAGGTCGCGTATTGGAACGACGCAATTCCCGAACATTCGGTAGATGCCAACGCTCTTCGCAAGGAGTTGTTACGAACGATCTCGCCTTGGACTCATGCTCAGACGGACAGCGGGTTTGCGGCACACCTGCGCGGTAACTACGCCCTGGAATTGCGTAAGTTGAACCGGGATCGCGGAGTAACACTCAAGCCCTTTCCCGCCATATGGATGTGTAGAGCCCCCAACTGCGGGAGGCTGCATCGACAAAAGGTCGGCAAGTGCCAGTGCGGGTCGTCCGGCAGTCGCGCGCAACTGCCTTTTGTGGGGTACCACGAATGTGGCGCGCTTCGAGAACCCCAACTGCCGATGTGCCCTGAGCACAGGCAGGTTTCCATCCAGTATCCGGGTACGTCTTCGGCACGGGATATCCGTTTCTATTGTCCTGTTTGTAAGAAGACCCTGCGCCAGGGGCTCGCGAACAACGTTCCTTGCGAGTGTGGCCACGGCCGGATGAGCTACAACGTTCATCGAGCCGCAAGCGTATACACGCCGCGCAGCGTCGTGATGGTCAACCCGCCTACAACCCATCGAATTCAGCAACTTCGGGACGCCGGTGGGGAAGCGCGTGCACTGGAGTGGGTCCTCGACGGCATGACCGAGCGAGATGCCACCGATGCGGGTACGACGGCTGAGTCTTTGCGTCAGCAGCTCCGCGCCAACAACCTGCCTGAAGCGCTTGTAGACAGAATGGTCCAAGAAGCAATCGGCTCCGGAGCATTAGCCGGTCCGCCTACATCGCTTGAACTCGACATTCATCAGAAGGAAGTCGCCGAGGCTGAAGCCGTTCTTATGGCCATGGCTGCCGCGCAGTCGCGTATGACACTGGAGGATCTGAGGAAACGTGCCCCCCCCATCTCGCCGTCGGGCGTGCGGTACCACGAAAAATACGGGCGAGCGATCCGGACGGCAGGCATGGAAGCGGTTGAGCTATACGACCGCTTTCCAGTGATGGTCGGCCATTACGGATATACCCGTGGCGGAACCGCTCCCGGGGAGTCGACACTACGCCCCTTCAGGGACAAGAACGGGACCTACGCCGTGTATGGCGAAGTCGCCGAGACGGAAGCACTTCTGTTTAGGCTTTCACCGCTGCGCGTGTGGGATTGGATCGCTAACCGTGGTCTTGCAACGGGTGAGGCGCCTGGGACAGCACGCGAAGCCAGAGCCGCAATATTAAAGTCCGCCGACATGCCGGAATGGGGATACCAGGGAAATGAGCTTGGTTCGGCATTGCTTACAATGATCCATTCGATGGCTCACCGCACGCTTAGGATCCTCGCGGTACACGCGGGCATTGAACGTAACACACTCTCCGAAATGTTGGTGCCAAGCCACTTGGGCTTCTACATCTACGCCGCGGCAAAAGGAGACTTCGTTCTAGGAGGGTTGCAGGCAGTTTTCGAATCTGACCTCGATACATTCCTTAGGGCGCTGGTCAATGATGAGCACCGATGTGCTCTTGATCCAGGTTGTGAACGTGGAGGCGGGGCATGCACAGCATGTCTCCACATCGGAGAGCCGTCTTGTCGGCTCTTCAACCGCCACCTATCGCGAACTTCCCTCTTCGGGGCTGACGGCTATCTGCGGCCCGCAGCTTCAGTAATGGAGCGGGCTGCAGGGTGATCTGAAGGCATCAGTATCACGGCCGCTGCCCTCGCGCGACTGAGGCCGACGAAAGCGGCCACCAATCCTGAGGGCACATCGTGAGACCGGGAGAGAACGAGAAGAACAACGGGTGACTCAAGGCCCTTAAAGCGCGATACGCTTTCGCAAACAACGCCATCTCCTCCAAAGCCGACAACTGGTTGTTCACCGACATAGGCGTTTCGGAGCCGTTCTGCAAGGCGAGGTTCGTCGACGAGGATCGTGAGCTCTGATGCTTCGACTTCTTGGTCTTCCATCAAACGTTGACTCAGCTCCAGCACTAAGGATGCCAGGTCGTCCCCTGGTCCGTAAGTGATCGTGATCACCGGAGCTCCTTCAGCAGCACCTGGCGGCGAAGCGGTTCCGAAGATCGCATTCATGCAACGAACAATCGGCGCTGAGTTTCGGCAGTTGTCAGATAGCTCTAGCTCTCCGAAGTGCTTCAAGCCACTGTGCCAGTCGCGACGCCAGAGTTCCTGGCGGTCGTCGGCAAACACGTACATCGGGCCGTGTTCCGGATCGGACAGCCCCGCTGAGAGCGTCTTGAACCAGAGAGGAGAGAAGTCCTGGCCCTCATCAACGATTACAGCATCGTAAACACCGCTCTTGGCGGCAAAGGTGGCTTCCAGCTCTTTGGCGGCCTCGACGTCCCACCAGCTTTGATCCGGCACTGAAGGAGTCGTCATACCGGCTTGCCGCAAAGCCGAAGTACAGAGGTGATGAAAAGTAGAGACCTCCACTCCAAGGCAGCTGGCAAGATGGTGCCGGATCACACGCGACAGCAATTCGTTGTAGCAGACCATCAGAACCCGCGCCCCTTGCTCCGAAAGAAGGCGAGCTCGTTCGATAGCCAGCAGCGTTTTACCTGTACCGGGCCCTCCTGATACCAACAGTCTGGAAACGGCCCGGAGTCTGGCGAAGCCCCGTTGCTGCGACTCGGTAAGCCGCACGATCTCGGCCTCCGTTTTCCGGAGGCCTATACTGAGAGTGCGTTCGATGGTCACGGTTGGCGCCAATAGGGTGACCAAGCGGTCGAGTTGGCCTGAGGAGAACGGCCGGGACGCACCCCAATGTCTGAAGACGCGGAGTAGCGCCTCTTCGATGGCCGTGAGGTCGCTTGAAAATAAAGTGATTTCCGGGGTGGCCACTGGCCCGAGACAGACGTGCGTCTCTACATCAGGAAAGGCTACTGCATGAACAATCGGTATTTGTGCCAGGGACTGGTCGAACGATGAGAGAAACGCCAACAACGCGTGCTTAGAGTGAGTAGCTTGAACGTACGGATTCTTGATGGCGTGACTATGGCCGTGCCGGTCTACGGAGGTCCAGCGACCGTCCTCGATGACGATTCCTCCTCCCTTTACTTCAAGGACGACAAGGCCGTGCTTACGGTGAGCGACCAGGAAGTCTGCTTCACCGTCACCTTGGCGGCCTGCGCGCAGCGACTGCCAACGGACTGAATGAAAGACGATCCAATCGTCGCTTAGTCGTGCCAAAGCACCGAGCACCTCCCGCTCGGACTGGGGCGGGTGGGTGGCGCCCTCGTCAAGCTTGTATACGATCGCCATCCGTAGTCGCCTCCCCCTCGAGATTTTGTTCGGGATAGGGTAGCCTTTTTGCCAGCAACCTGAAGGCGCCAGCATCTCTCTTACGACATGGAAAACCCTCGCATCAAGGCAGTGGATCTATTTTGTGGTGCGGGTGGCCTGACACATGGCCTCGCGAGCGCTGGTGTTGACGTGCGCGTCGGCGTCGATCTCGACCCGGACTGTCGATTCCCTTACGAAGCCAATAACGCGGCTTCGTTCATGTGTGCCGACGTAAGGGCGTTGTCCGGAAGGCACTTCAGCAGCTTTCTAGAAGGTGCTGAGCTGACTCTTCTTGCTGGTTGCGCGCCATGCCAGCCGTTCTCTACATACAGTCAAGCTCGTGATCCGAAAGCCAGCAGTGACTGGGGCATGCTCCTTGAGTTCGGCCGACTGGTTTCCGAAGTGAAGCCAGACCTCGTAACAATGGAGAACGTGCCACAGCTTGCAGACAACGACGTGTTTAGAGACTTCGTCGCTAAGCTTGAGGGATATCACACATGGTGCGGCGTCGTAGACTGCGCAGAATATGGTGTGCCGCAGCGGAGGCGCCGACTCGTGCTACTCGCGTCACGACTCGGCGAAATTTCGCTGCTCTCTCCGCAAGAGGTCGGCGCCCGCCGACGGACGGTGCGGTCGGCAATAGCTGATATGCCGTCGCTCGCTGCTGGAACGTCGGATCCCTCCGACTCTATCCATGCTGCGGCAGGTATGTCCGAGTTGAACCTCAAGCGAATCCGGGCATCGCTGCCTGGAGGCAGCTGGCGTGACTGGCCGAAGTCCTTGCGCGCAAGTTGTCACCATAGGTCGACGGGTACTGGCTACGGGGCCGTTTACGGGCGCATGGAGTGGGGACGGCCCGCTCCAACAATGACGACCTTGTGCCATGGATTTGGCAACGGGCGCTTCGGCCACCCTGAACAAGATCGGGCGATAAGTCTTAGGGAGGCTGCGATTCTGCAATCCTTCCCAAAGCGATATAAGTTCGTTCCTGAGGGCGAACGAGTGCGCTTCACGTCGGTGGGGCGCTTGATCGGTAACGCGGTACCCCCACGCCTCGGACAGATCATCGGACGCAGCTTCTTCTCGCACGCTCGCGCTAACCCGAAAGCCAGACGGGCTTGACCTCTAGCCCGTCGTGGAGCACTACGAAGTTCTCTAGTTCGTGACTCTACGGATCACTGATGGTGCCCGGTTTGGGTTAAAGCTAGAGTGCCAAAGGTATTAGGCACCCCCCGCGCCCTCGCGTGCGTCCGTACTGCGTTGCGCCGGAGAGGATGACCATGATGCGACGTCGCTGTCGACCATCTCTTCGTGAGTGGAACATAGCGGTTGACCTCAGCCGGTTCGTCATCTTGTATAGCAAACCCAACCAAAGGTTGCTCTGCGCGTGACGTATGCCCGCTATGGAGCCCAAGCGAAAACCTGTGCGGAAAGCCATAGTTTGGCCGAAGGGTACCTGCGAGCATCCAATAGCCGGCAGTCAATATATGCTTTACGGTCGTGGACAAGTACGCAACAAGACAAATCGCTCGTATGGTCAAATTTGTTGCCGACCGAAATACTGAAATTACCTTTCCGTCATTTTATTCAGAAAGGCACATCGTCCGCGGTCGGCGGCTTTGGTTGCGTTGTTTGTCTCGCTGTTGAGGCGGCTTGATCCATCGGGTCAGCTCGACGATTTCCGACGAAGTCACCAAGCAAAGCGTAGAAGTTGACGGGGTGTCCACCGGACGCCGATGACTTTTCACCCATGTGAACATGAACAAGCCGATGGTTCACCAAGTGATCTATGCCTTGGCGTACATATCGAGCTTGCATTCCGCAGTATTCGCGAATCTTCTGATGGGCAATTCTCGCTATGTTGGTTGAATTGTTTCGGAGAGCAAGAAGCAAAATGAGAATTTTTATTGCGCTAAGAGCAGATTCACCTCGATTTGGAAGTTGCCCAAGTGCGCCCCGAACCTGCTCGGGAACCTTAGTGAACGGCGCATTCGAAGTTCCTTCGAAGCCGGTCAATGTATATCGATAGGTGCGACGTGTTCGGTCGACGAGAACCAAGCCAGCATCTTCAAGAATGGCGATTCCATGAACCACCATAGGTCTTGAGCATCCTGTCATAAGTTCAAAGCTGGTGAGCGAGATATCTGTCGATTTCGTTTTGAAATCCAAGACGGACGCAATTGCCAGATAGCACTTGAGCGCCGCCACGTGCTTTCCGGTCGTAGACCCAGCTTTAAACCGGTTCAACCCACCTTCGCGGAAGACCCAGGCGGGCGGGAAATGTCCCCAGCTCATTGGTCACCCCTCTTCTTCTTACGCGTGACAACTCTGCCGACGACGTCCAGTGCTTTCCAGGCGACTAGCAGGGCCAAGACACAAACGATGGCCAGAGCGGCCTCAGGCTTATCGTTGCTCACCATGGACAGGATTTCGTTCATCGGCATGACCAGGGTTGTTGTAATGGACGCACCCTAGGGTATCTACGGCGATGCATCTAGATTGAACACTATCATGTCGCAACAATAAATATTAATAAAAACAATGTTTTATGTGAAAATACACCATCCATAGATAGTAAATGGCACAACCAATTTGGTCATAAAAGGCGGCCTGCCATTTACCATTCGATGGGTTTTTACGGTGCATCGAAACTCGGCTGTGTAAGCGACATTTACCCTCAAGCCGCTGCGTGGGGCTGGTTAGACGCCTGAATGCTCGACATCGAGCGTAGATCGCATGTGGTTGGTTGAGGGTGGCACGCCTCTGCTTACGACGATCAGCTGCCTGGTTTCGAGTCAGTGGCCTCGAACATCATTGGAACAAGGCGCCGGATTTCCGGCCGTCATCGCAGGTTTGGCAGCGCTGTTCGCGGTTTCTAGGCACTGCGGATGGCTGCGCCGGCGCCACAGATGAGGGGGCTGCTCAGCCGCTCATCACGGCTGGTCTATACCGCACGCTTATAGGCGCAGAACAATCAGATATGCCGCAGGAATTTCTGGTTCGGATCGCCCCGGCAGCACCTGCGATGCTGCCCACCGCTTCGGCGTTGCCGGCAAAGCTGTAACAGTGCCTGATCGATGGCGCCAGCGTGGCTATAGGCACGCTGGCCGGCAGTCAAACTACGCTTTACGGTTACGGCCATTTTGTGGTTTCAAGCACAAACCCCTTATCGCTAGCGACAAGCACCTGGCCACGACTGGCTATGGCCGAAGCAGCAAACTATGGTTCCGAAAAACCATAGTTCGTTCTTTCCGCTCAAACTATGGTTTCCCGAACAAACACCATGTGGTTTGCAGCTGGCTGAATGGGCCCACCAGGATTCGAACCTGGAACCAAGGGATTATGAGTCCCCTGCTCTAACCGTTGAGCTATAGGCCCGTCGTGGCTGCGCGGGGCAGTGCGGCATGGTAGCGGCGGGGGGCGCGGGCGTCGAGCGCGCGGGGCTGCTGACAGAACGTTGTCAGTGGGTGGGCATAGTCTGGCGGCTCCATCCCCCTGGAGACACCCGCATGAATACCGAAGCCGTGGCGAAACGATTGGTCGAGCTGTGCCGCAAGGGCGAATTCGAGCAGGCGCAGCGGGAGCTGTTCGCGCAGGATGCCGTGAGCATCGAGATGCCGGGCGCGCCGTCGGGCGCGCTGGGCGATGCGAAGGGACTGGAGGCGATCTACGAGAAGGGCCGCCAGTTCGGCGCCATGGTGGAGGCGATGCACTCCAGCGAGGTGAGCGATCCGGTGGTGGCGGGCGACTGGTTCAGTCTGTCCATGGCGATGGACGTCACGTTCAAGGAGCGGGGCCGCACGCAGATGGCGGAGCTCTGCGTGTACCACGTGCGCGACGGCAAGGTGGTGAGCGAGCAGTTCTTCTACGACATGGGCTGAGCGGGCCGGATGCGACGACGGCCGCTTGCGCGGCCGTCGTCTTGCCCTCTCCCCGGCCCCCTCCCGCATGCGGGAGGGGGGAACTCGAAGCGATCAATCCACGTCGAGGAAGGAGCGCAGCTGCTCGGAGCGGCTGGGGTGGCGCAGCTTGCGCAGCGCCTTGGCTTCGATCTGGCGGATGCGCTCGCGGGTGACGTCGAACTGCTTGCCGACTTCTTCCAACGTGTGGTCGGTGTTCATGTCGATGCCGAAGCGCATGCGCAGCACCTTGGCCTCGCGCGGCGTGAGGCCGGCGAGCACGTCGCGCACGGTTTCCATCAGGCCGGTCTCGGTGGCGGAGTCGATCGGCGAGCTGGCGTTGCTGTCCTCGATGAAGTCGCCGAGGTGGGAATCCTCGTCGTCGCCGATCGGGGTTTCCATGGAGATCGGCTCCTTGGCGATCTTCAGCACCTTGCGGATCTTGTCCTCGGGCATGTCCATTTCCTTCGCCAGCTCCTCCGGCGTGGCCTCGCGGCCGTACTGCTGGAGCATCTGGCGGGAAATGCGGTTGAGCTTGTTGATCGTCTCGATCATGTGCACCGGGATGCGGATGGTGCGCGCCTGGTCGGCGATCGAGCGGGTGATCGCCTGGCGGATCCACCACGTCGCATAGGTCGAGAACTTGTAGCCGCGGCGGTATTCGAACTTGTCCACCGCCTTCATCAGGCCGATGTTGCCTTCTTGGATGAGGTCGAGGAACTGCAGGCCGCGGTTGGTGTACTTCTTGGCGATGGAGATCACCAGGCGCAGGTTGGCCTCCACCATTTCCTTCTTGGCGCGGCGGGCCTTGGCCTCGCCCGAGGCCATGGCGCGGTTGATTTCCTTGATGTCGGTGAGCGGCAGGAACAGCTTGTGCTCGATCGCGGCGAGCTTCTCCTGCTCGGCGTCGATCGCCTCGCGGTGGGTCTTCACGTTGGGCGACCACTTCTGGCGCTTGCGGCCCAGCTCGGCCGCCCATTCGAGGTTGCCCTCGTTGCTGGGGAAGGCCTTGAGGAATTCGGCCTTGGGCATCTTCACGTGCTTGACGAAGATGTCCATCAGCACGCGCTCGTGGTGGCGGATGTCGCCCACCACTTCGCGCAGCTTGCGCACGAAGCCGTCGATCAGCGCGCTGGGCAGCTTGAGCTTGAGGAACTCCTCGGCCATCTGGTCGCGC
This sequence comes from Rhodanobacter sp. PCA2, assembly GCF_013620825.1. Classification (GTDB taxonomy): domain Bacteria; phylum Pseudomonadota; class Gammaproteobacteria; order Xanthomonadales; family Rhodanobacteraceae; genus Rhodanobacter_A. The sequence goes on from NZ_NJIC01000054.1 coordinate 16,683, forward strand.
AGCTTGATGATCTTCTTGTCGGTGATGCCGGCAGCCTTGGGCGCGGCCTTCTGGAACTTGCCGTAGTGGTCGCGCAGCAGTTCCATGCGGCGCTTGACCTCCTCCGGGTCGGGGCCGCTGGTGCCGGCTTCCTCTTCCTCGGAATCGTCGTCGTCGTCTTCCTCGTCGCCCTCGGCGTCCTCGCCGTTCTCGGCGGCGGCGGCCGCGGCTTCCTCGGCCTCGATGCGCGCAGCGTCGGCGGCGGCTTCCAGGTCCAGGAAGCCGGCGAGGATCTCGGACAGGCGGCGCTTGCCGTCCAGGTGCTGGTCGTACTCCTCCAGCAGCAGCTCGATGGTCAGCGGGAAGCTGGCCAGCGCCTGCTGCACCTGGGACAGGCCTTCCTCGATGCGCTTGGCGATGGCGATCTCGCCCTCGCGGGTGAGCAGCTCGACCGTGCCCATCTCGCGCATGTACATGCGCACCGGGTCGGTGGTGCGGCCCACCTCGGCGTCGACGGCGGAGAGCAGCGCGACGGCTTCCTCGGCGGCGGCCTCGTCGTCGCCGGTGTTGCCCGGCGCATTGTCGGCCAGCGGGTCGGCGTCCGGCGCGGCGTCGTGCACTTCGATGCCGACGCCCTTGAGCACCGCCATGATGTCCTCGATCTGCTCCGCGTCGACGATGTCGTCGGGGAGGTGGTCGTTGATCTCGGCGTAGGTCAGGTAGCCCTGCTCAAGGCCCTTGGCGATGAGCGCCTTGATTTCGGACTGTTGCTCGTGGACTTTGCTGTTCATTCAACGACCGCCGCAGGGTTCAAGAACCGGACATTATAGCGATGTGCTGCTTTTTTGACCAGTTTTCAAGTCGGAAAAGTTCACCGGGGCACACGCAAAAATCGCGCCAAATCGCGGGCTTGCGCGCCGGTTGAGGTTTCTAGCCATTCAGCCGGTGTCGAGCCGGAACGTCACCGGCCCGTCGTTGACCAGGCTCACCACCATATGGGCGCCGAAGCGTCCGGTTTCCACCTGGGGATGCGCGGCGCGGGCCAGTTCCAGAAGTCGCCCGAACCAGCGCCGGCCGTGTTCGGGCGCCGCCGCGCTGGTGAAGCTGGGGCGCATGCCGGAACGGGTATCGGCGGCCAGCGTGAACTGGCTCACCAGCAGCAGGCCGCCGCCGGTGTCGGCGAGCGAGCGGTTCATCTTGCCGGCCTCGTCGGAAAACACGCGGTAGCCGAGCAGGCGTTCCAGCATGCGCCGTGTCTGCGGCTCGCCGTCGTGCGGCTCCACCGCCACCAGGGCCAGCAGGCCGGGGCCGATCGCACCGATGGTTTCGCCTTCGACCTCGACACGGGCGGAGAGCACACGCTGGATCAGGGCGATCATGACGACTCGGCGGCAGGCGGAGCGCGCAGCATAAGCGCGCGGCGCGGCCGGGGGAAGCGGCCGCATCCCTTACACTGCGTCGATGCGTGCCGACATGTATCTCGTCCATCTCCTGCTGCGCCTGCTCGCCCTGTTGCCGTTGCGCACCTTGCAGGCCGCCGGCGCGCTGCTGGGCCGCATCGCGCTGTGGCGGCGCACCCGTACCGCACACCACGTGGCGGTGAACCTGGCGATCGCCCGGCCCGGGCTGGACGAGGCCGCGCGCGCCGCCTTGCTGCGCGAGGCGCTGGCGGAGAGCGGCAAGTCGGCCACCGAGATCGTCAAGATCTGGGGCGGCGGCGCCGAACGCGCGCTGCGGCTGGTGCGCGAGGTGCGCGGCGAGGCGTTGTTCGACGCCGCGCTGGCCGCCCGCAAGGGCGTGATCATCGCCGCGCCGCACCTCGGCTGCTGGGAGCTGCTGAACTACTGGCTGTGCCGCAAGACGCCGATGGCGATCCTGTACCGGCCGCCGCGCATCGCCGCGGTGGAGGGCCTGCTGCGCAAGGTGCGCGGCGCGCTGGCGCCGGAGCAGGTGCGCGCCGAGGGCGCGGGCGTGCGCACGCTGTACAAGCGGCTCGCCGCGGGCGGCACGGTGGGCATCCTGCCCGACCAGAAGCCGCGTGCGGGCGAGGGCGAGTTCGCGCCGTTCTTCGGCCGCGAGGCGCTGACCATGGTGCTGCTGCCGCGCCTCGCCGCGCGCACCGGTGCCACCGTGCTGTACGCGTTCGCCGAGCGCCTGCCGCGCGGCGCGGGCTACCGCATCCACTTCCTGCCTGCGCCCGACGGGCTGGCCGACGCGGACCTGGCCACCGCCTGCACCGCGCTGAACCGCGGCGTGGAAGCCTGCGTGAACCTGGCCTTCGCCCAGTACCAGTGGCAGTACAAGCGCTGGTCGGCCGACAACCGGCCCAGCCCCTACGACCGCGGCAACCACGCCCGCACCGATTGACCGCTCAGCCCAGCAACACGCGCACGCGATGGTCGCCGCCGTCGTCCGCCAGCGCGAAGGGTTCTTCCGGCGGCAGCGCCCGGCCATCCAGCTCCAGCACGCGCACGCCGCGGCAGACGCCGCGCGGATTCTCCACGCGTATCGCGTAGCGGGTGGACTGCTGCGCCCCGCGATGGCGGTAATCCAGCTCGAAGCCGGACCAGTGCTTCGGCACGCAGGGATCGATGCGCAGGCGGCCGCCCTGCTTGCGGAAGCCCAGCATCGCTTCCAGCCCCGCGCGATACAGCCACGCGGCCGAGCCGGTGTACCAGGTCCAGCCGCCGCGGCCGGCCAGCCCGCCCACCGAATACACGTCGGCGCAGCTGACATAGGGCTCGACCCGGTAGTGCGCGGCCGCGTCGGCGCCGTCGCCGTGGCGCACCGGGTTGAAATAGCCGAACAGCTCGGCCGCGCGACCACCGTCGCCCAGCGCGACCCAGGCGAAGATCGACCACACCGCGCCGTGCGTGTACTGGCCGCCGTTCTCGCGCACGCCGGGCGGGTAGCCGCGGATGTAGCCGGGGTTCTCCTTCGCGTGGTCGAACGGCGGCGTGAACAGGCGCGAGAGCCGGTGTCCGGGGTCGACCAGCTCGCGCTGGTTCGAGGCCATCGCCTGCGCCGCGTGCGCCGGCTCGGCGGCGCCGGCCAGCACGCTCCACGACTGCGCGATGCTGTCGATGCGGCAGGCGTCGCTGCCGGCCGAACCCAGCGGCGTGCCGTCGTCGTAATAGCCGCGCCGGTACCAGGCGCCGTCCCACGCCTGTTCCAGCGCGGCGCGCTGGGCTTGCGCGTAGTCGCGCCAGCGTTGCGCGCGGGCGCCGTCGCCGCGTGCTTCGGCCAGCGGCGCGTAGGCCTCGATGGTGGATATCAGGAACCAGCCCATCCAGCTGCTTTCGCCGCGGCCGCCCGCGCCCACCGCGTTCATGCCGTCGTTCCAGTCGCCGGTGCCGATCAGCGGCAGGCCGTGCGCGCCGCGGGTGAGCGCGGAATCCAGCGCACGGGCGCAGTGTTCGTGCAGCGCGGGTTTCTCGTCCGACGTGCCGGGCTGGAAGAACGCATCGGTGGCGCCGTCGGGAATCGCCGCGCCGGTGAGGAGCGGCACCGCTTCGTCCAGCACCGCGGCGTCGCCGCTGACCCCGACGTAGTGCGCGGCGACGTGCGCCAGCCACACGCGGTCGTCGCTGACGCGGGTGCGGATGCCCTGCCCGTTCGGCGGCAGCCACCAGTGCTGCACGTCGCCCTCGGCGAACTGGCGGCCGGCCGCACGCAGCAGGTGTTCGCGCGCCAGGTCCGGGCGGCTCACGCACAGCGCCATCACGTCCTGCAGCTGGTCGCGGAAACCCCAGGCGCCGCTGGCCTGGTAATACGCGGTGCGCGCCCACAGGCGGCAACCGACCACCTGGTAGAGCAGCCAGTCGTTGAGCATCAGGTCCAGCGCGCGGTCCGGCGTGCGCACCTGCACCGCGTCCAGCAAGCCGTTCCATTGCGCGGCGACGGCGGCGAGCACGGCGTCGATGTCGATGCTGCGGTATTTCGCCACCAGCGCCTGCGCGCCGGCCGCGTCGGGGGCGTCGCCCAGCAGCCAGCGCAGTTCCAGTTCGGTGTGCGGCGGCAGCTCGATGCGCAGTTGCAGGGCGCCGCAGGGGTCCAGCCCTGCGCCCAGCCGGCCGGACAAGGGCGCATCGCCGTCCAGCGCGGCGGGTCGGTCCAGCGCGCCCAGCGGGCCGAGGAAGGCCGCGCGGTCGCCGCCGATCGCCTGCTGCGCGCCGCCGAGGTCGGCGAACGCCACGCGCTCGCCGAAGTCCGGCCGCCAGCGGTTGCGTGCGAACAGCGCGCCGGTCCGCTCGTCGCGCGCGGTCTGCACGAACGGCGCGGGCACGGAACCGTTCGGGCCCAGCGCCCATTCCACGTATGCCGTGAACGACAGCCGCCGCGGACGCGGCGAACGGTTCGCCAGCCGCACGCGGGCGAGCTTCAGCGCGTCGTCCACCGGCACGCATTGCAGCAGTTCCAGCGCGATGCCGTGGGCGTCGGTCTCGAAGCGGCTCCAGCCCTTGCCGTGGGTGGCCGCGTACTTCGCGCCGGCCACGCGTATCGGCAGCGCGGTGGCGCTCCACAGCGCGCCGTTGTCCTCGTCGCGCAGGTACAGCACCTCGTGCGGGCGGTCGCTCACCGGATCGTTCGGCCACGGCGTCAGCGGGTTCTGCTGACTGTTGATGGCCCAGGCGTAGCCGCCGCCTTCGGCCGAGACCAGGAAGCCGAACGCGGGATTGGCGATCACGTTCACCCAGGGCTGCGGCGTGCAGCGATCGTCGTCCAGCTCGATGCGATAGGCGCGGCCCCCGTCCACGAAGCCGCCGCAGCCGTTGGGAAATTCCGGCGATGCGTGGTCCGCGGTCGGCTCGCGTGCCGGTGCGGTGGCACGCAGCGGCGAGGCGGGTGGCGCAGCGGCGGCGGCGACGGCGGGCGACGGCACGGCTTCGCGATCCAGCAGCAGCCGCGCCACGCAGGCCAGTCCGTCGCGCAGCACGTCGGCCATCGCGCTTTCCCGCAGCGCGAACAGCTCGGCCCTGGGCAGCGCCGATGCCACCTGCAGTTGCGCCTGCTGCGCCTGCACCAGCGGCTCCAGCTGCGCCTGCAGGGCCGCATCGCCCGCATCGAGCAGCACCACGTCCACCGCGAAACGCTGCGCACGCCAGAAGTGCTGTGCCCGCAGCAACTCCTGCGCGCACGGCAGGTCGTCTTCGCCGTGCAGTCGCAGCAGCGCGATCGGGCGGTCGCCGGAAATGCCCGCGGCCCACAGCGTGGGGGCGCCGCCGCGGCCGCGCGCGATGGCCTCCGGCGCAGCGCGCTGCGCAAGGTCGCTGACCAGCAGCGCATCCAGCCACTGCGCGGCGCGGTCGGCTTGCGCGTCGTCGATGCCGAACTGCCGCAGTCGCGCCGTGGCTTGCTGCCGGGCGCCGTCGAACAGGCGCGCCGGTGCGTCCGCGTCGTCGGCGAGCCCGGCCAGCGCGAGCGCGTCGTCGCGCCGCTCGGCCAGCCGCGTCCACAGCAGGATGGCGACCTCGCTGTCCGGCGCCAGCGTGAAATGCCGGCGCTGGGCGAACACCGGATCGAGCACGCAGCCGACGCTTCCGCCCAGCGCCGCGCCGGGCTGCAATGCCTGCGCCTGGCGCAGGCTGCGGCCGCGGCCGAGGAAGCGCATGCGGTCCGTCTCGAATTCCGGCGCGCCGGGCGGGTCGCCCACGATGCGCAAGGCTTGCGCGGCCCAGATCGCGGGCTCGCCATCCGCGCGTCGGCGCCGGCTGGCCAGCAGCAGGCCGCGCCCGGCCTCCCATTCGGTCTGCACGAACATCTTGGAGAACGCGGGATGCGCGTCGTCCGCGGCCGCCGGGCCCAGCACCAGCTCGGCATAGCTGGCGACCGACAGATGGCGCTGGCGGTCGCCGTGGTTGCTCAGCACCAGCCGGCGCAGTTCCACGTCCGCATCGGCCGCCACCGCCACTTCCAGCGTGCAGTGCAGGCTGTGGTGACGGCGGCCGAACGTGGCGCGGCCGGGTTCGAACCGCACGCTGTCGTCGGGCGCGCTGCGGCCGAACGGCTGCTGCGTGGGCGACCAGGCCTCGCCGCTGTCCTCGTCGCGCAGCAGCAGCCAGCTGCCCCAGCCGTCGCAAGCAGCATCCTCGCGCCAGCGCGTCACCGCGAGATCGCGCCAGCGGCTGAAGCCGGCGCCGTGGCGGTCGACGGCCAGCGAGAGTCGGCCGTTGGAAAGCAGGGCGTGTCGGGGTGCGCGGCTGGAAGCGGTCATGGCCTGAACTTCGTGACCAAAGCGACTAGCATGAAAGCTCGCACGCATTCACGGCGTCAATGCACCGTGAACGGCACGCTGGGCAACCGACTTCCACGCTGCATTCCACGCATGTCCACCGTCACCACGCATCGACCGCCGGAATCCGGTCCGCAGTTGCGGCACCTGCAGAGCAGAGCCTGGGCCTATTTCCAGTACGAGACGAATCCGCACACCGGCCTGGTGGCGGACAAGACCGCGCCGGACTGGCCCGCCAGCATCGCCGCCACCGGCATGGCGCTCAGCGCGTACCCGGTGGCGGTGGAGCGCGGCCTGCTGGACGAGCGCACCGCGATCGCGCGCACGCTGGCCACCCTGCGCTTCTTCCGCGACAGCCAGCAGGGCGACGCGGCAGACGCCACCGGATACCGCGGCTTCTACTACCACTTCCTCGACATGCGGACCGGCAGGCGCGCGTGGCAGTGCGAGCTGTCCACCGTGGACAGCGCGTTCCTGTTCGCCGGCATGCTCACCGCCGCGGCCTACTTCCGCGCCGACACGCCGGAGCAGCGCGAGATCCGCGAGCTGGCGGAACTGCTGTACCGCCGCGCGGACTGGACCTGGGCGCAGGCCGCTGACGGCACCATCGGCCACGGCTGGCGGCCGGAAAGCGGCTTCATCCCGCACCGCTGGCAGGGCTACGACGAAGGCCTGCTGATGTACATGCTGGCGCTGGGCTCGCCCACCCACGCGCTGCCGCCGTCCGCGTTCGCGGCCTGGGCCTCCACCTACGAGTGGAAACGCGCCTACGACATCGACTACCTCTACTGCGGCCCGCTGTTCACCCACCAGCTCTCGCACGTGTGGATCGACTTCCGCGGCATCCGCGACGCCTTCATGCGCGACAAGGGCATCGACTACTTCGAGAACAGCCGCCGCGCCACCCTGGTGCAGCAGCGCTACGCGATCGACAACCCGCTCGGGTTCAAGGGCTATGGCGCGCAGTGCTGGGGCATCACCGCCAGCGACGGCCCCGGCGAGGCCACACGCAGCATCGACGGCGTGCAGCGCCAGTTCTACGGCTACACCGGACGTGGCGCGCCATGGGGCCAGGACGACGGCACGCTGTCACCGTGGGCGGTGGCCGCCTCGCTGCCGTTCGCGCCGGAGATCGTGCTGCCCACCCTGCACTACTTCATCCACACGCTGGCGCTGCACGACCGCCACCCCTACGGCTTCGAGGCGAGCTTCAACCCCACCTGGGGCGGCGACACCGCCTGCGGCTGGATTTCGCCGTTCTTCTTCGGCATCAACACCGGCCCCATCCTGCTGATGCTGGAGAACCAGCGCAGCGGCCTGCTGTGGAAACTGCTGCGCGGCAGCCCGCCGATCATGGCCGGCCTGCGCGCGGCCGGCTTCGCCGGCGGCTGGCTGGACGCGCAGGGCCGACGGCGCTGACACTTTCGCGGCGGGCGCATACTGCGCCCCCGTCACCTTCACCACACGCGGAGCAAGACGATGGAACTGGGCATGGTCGGGTTGGGCAAGATGGGCGCCAACATGGCGGAGCGGCTGGCGCGCGGCGGCCACCAGGTCACCGGCTTCGACCCCAGCGCCAACGCGCGCGCCGCGGTGGCCGCGAAGGGCGTGGCCGGGGCCGAATCGCTGGCAGCGCTGGTGCAGGCGCTGCCAGCGCCGCGCGTGCTGTGGCTGATGGTGCCCGCGGGCAAGATCACCGACGACACCGTCAACGCACTGATCCCGTTGCTCTCGAAGGGCGACACGGTGATCGACGGCGGCAACTCAAACTACAAGGACACGCTGCGCCGCGCCGCGCTCTACGCGGAACACGGCCTGGGCTACGTGGACTGCGGCACCAGCGGCGGCATCTGGGGGCTCAAGGAGGGCTACAGCATGATGGTGGGCGGCGACGAGAAAACCGTCGACGCGCTGAAGCCCATCTTCGCCACGCTGGCGCCCGGCGCCGAGCAGGGCTGGGGCCGCGTGGGCCCGGTGGGCTCCGGCCATTTCACCAAGATGGTCCACAACGGCATCGAATACGGCCTGATGCAGGCCTATGCCGAGGGCTTCTCCATCCTAGGCCACAAGAAGGAATTCGGCCTGGACCTGCACCAGATCGGCGAGATCTGGCGCTACGGCAGCGTGGTGCGCTCCTGGCTGCTCGACCTCACCACCGACGCGCTGGGCAAGAACCCCACGATGGACGGCATCGCACCCTACGTGGTCGATTCCGGCGAAGGCCGCTGGACCGTGGACGAGGCGATCGACCTCGACGTGCCCGCGCCCATCATCACCGCCTCGCTGATCGAGCGCCTGCGCTCGCGCGACACCGACTCGTTCGCCGACAAGCTGCTCGCCGCGATGCGCAACGAGTTCGGCGGCCACGCGATCAAGAGCGAGCCGAAGTAGGGAGCGTTTCGCGCCGCCCGCTCAATCCGCGGGCCGGAGCCGCGCCAGCGTGGCTTCGGCCTCGCGCACGAGCTGGGCGACGCGTTCGCCGGCGTGGACGATATCGTGGATCTGGCCGACCGACTCGCCGGCATAGATCGCCATGTCGTCGATGCGGCCGGTGGCGTCGATGGCAGGCGAGTCGGTGGAGAACGGATAGACCGGCTGGCCGCCGTCCTGCCAGGCGATCGGCTGGTCCTTCTCGGCCTCGGAACAGCCGTCGTAATCCCCTCGCGTGACGGCGTTGGGCAGCACGCGCACCGGCGCGGCGATTTTCCAGTTGCGCGCGAACACGGTGGTGCGCACGGTGTCCTCGGCGCGCGCCGCCACCAGCCGCTGCCGGTGGTGCGGATGGGCGAAGGATTCCTCCGTCGCCAGGAAGGCGCTGCCCAGGCTCACGGCCTGCGCACCGAGCGCGAGCGCAGCCACCAGCGCAGCGCCCGAGGCGATGGCGCCGGAAGCGGCCACCGGCACTTCGCCGGCAAGCGCGACGATTTCCGGCAACAGCGCGAACGTGGATACCTCGCCGCGCACATGGCCGCCGGCATCGACGCCCTGCGCGATCAGCACGTCGCAGCCGGCATCCAGCGCCAGCTCGGCATCGCGGCAACTGCCGACCTGGTGGATCACCTGCACCCCTTCGGCCTTGAGGTGCCGGACGAGGTCGCCGTCGACCTCCCAGAACAGCGCCATCGCAGGCACGCGCAGGCGCAGGCAGGCATCCACCTGGGCGCGCAGCAGCGACTGCTCGCAGGACGCCGGGATGAGGTTCACCGCAAAGTGCAGGTCGTCGCGCGTGGCCGCGCGCAACGCGGCGACCTCGCGCTCGATCAGGGCGACCGGCTCGCGCACCATGCCCATCACGGCGAAGCCGCCGGCGTTCGCGACCGCCGCCGCCAGCCGGCTGCGGGCGACGCCGCCCATGCCGGCCAGCATGATCGGATAACGGCATCCGAGCCGGTCGAGCAGCGGCGTGCGCAGCGCGGCGTGCATGCCCTGCCTATGCGGCCGCCAGCGCCTGCTCGATGTCGGCGATCAGGTCGTCCACGTGCTCGATGCCGATGCACAGGCGCACGAGGTCGACGCTGACGCCGGCGGCCTTCAGTTCCTCGTCGTTGAGCTGGCGATGCGTGGTCGTGGCCGGATGGCAGGCCAGGCTCTTCGCGTCGCCGATGTTCACCAGGCGCTTGATGATGGCGAGCTTGTCCATGAAACGCGCGCAGGCCTCGCGGTCGCCCTTGATGCCGAAATTGAACAGCGAGGAGGGAATGCCGCCGTCCATGTATTTCTGCGCCAGCGCATGGTCGCGATCGCCTTCGAGGCCCGCGAAGTTCACCCAGCCCACCTTGGGATGCGCCTTGAGGTATTTCGCGATGGCCAGCGCGTTCGCGCAATGACGCTCCATGCGCAGGGACAGCGTCTCGATGCCCTGCAGGATCAGGAATGCATTGAACGGCGAGATCGCGCCGCCGGTGTTGCGCAGCGCCACCGTGCGGGCGCGGGCGATGAACGCGGCGTCGCCGAAGTCGTCCACGTACACCACGCCGTGATAGGCGGGCTCGGGCGTGGAGAACTGCGGGAAGCGCGGGTTGCCGCGCCACGCGAACCTGCCTGAATCGACGACGATACCGCCGATGCTGTTGCCGTGGCCGCCGAGGTACTTGGTGAGCGCGTGCACGACGATGTCGGCGCCATGCTCGATCGGCCGGCACAGCGCGGGCGTGGGCACGGTGTTGTCCACCACCAGCGGCACGCCTTGCGCGTGGGCGACCCTGGCGATGGCCGCGAGATCGACCACGTTGCCGGCCGGGTTGCCGACCGATTCGCAGTAGACGAGCCTGGTCTTGTCGTCGATGGCGCGCGCGAAGGCATCCGGGTCGCGCGCATCCACCAGCCGCGCCTCGATGCCGAAATCGCGAAGCGTGTGGCGGAACAGCGTGTAGGTGCCGCCGTAGATCTGGCTGGTGGCCACGATGTTGTCGCCGGCCTTCGCCAGCGTCAGCACCGCGGCGGTGATCGCGGCCATGCCCGAGGCGAACGCGAGCCCGGCGAGGCCGCCTTCGAGCTGCGCCACGCGCTGCTCCAGCACGTCGGTGGTCGGATTCTGGATGCGCGTGTAGATGTTGCCGGCCACCTTGAGGTCGAAGAGGTCGGCGCCGTGCTGGGTGCTGTCGAAGTAGTAGCTGGTGGTCTGGTAGATCGGCACGGCCACCGAATGGGTCTGCGGGTCGCCGGCAAAGCCGCCGTGGATGGCGATGGTTTCGCGTTTCATGGGAGTCCTCGAAAGCTTTCCGGGAGCGCCGCATGCGGGATGCATGCGGCGACCATCCTGCACTCTAGTGCGATATCCGTGCACCGCGTCGGCGCGCGCATAGTCCGGTCGCTCATATCCACATGCCGGGACGCGCGGATGCGGGAGCGCGCCTCACGCCGGATGGAACGGCCAGAACCGCGGGATCAGCCACATCGACAGCGCGCAGAACATCGCGATCAGCGGGATGCCCACCTTCATGAAGTCGGTGAAGCGGTAGCCGCCGGCGTAGTACACCATGGTGTTGGTGGGATAGCCGACCGGCGTGGCGAACGAGGTGGCGGCGGCGAACGCGACCGCCACCACGAACGGGCGCGGGTCGGCGTGCACGGCGTGCGCCACGCTGGCGGCGATGCCGACCATCAGCACCACCGAGGGGTTGTGGCCCATCAGCTCGGTGAGCAGGGCGGTGAGCAGGTACACCATCAGCAGCGCGGCGAGCGGGCCGTGGTTGCCCACCAGCCCCATCCCGGCCTGCACCACGGCATGCGACAGCCCGGTGTTCTCGATCGCGGTGCCCAGCGGCAGGATCGCGCCGAGCAGCACGATGATCTTCCAGTCCATGCCTTCGTACACGTCCTTGCGGCCGAAGCAGCCGGTGAGCGCCATCGCCGCCGCGCCGCAGATCGCGGCCACCGGGATCGGCAGCCAGCGCAGGCCCGAGACCACCACCACGCCGGCCATGATCGCCGCCGCCACGATCGCCTTGCGCGACATGCGCCGCGCATCGTCGCGTTCGCTGAGCACGATGAAGGCGTCGTCGCCGCGCAGCTGCGGCATGCTGGCTTCGTCCACCAGCACCAGCAGCACGTCGCCCACCGCGAGGCTGACGTCGCTGAGCTTGTCGCGCAGCACCTGGCCGCGGCGGTGGATCGCCAGCGCCACCGCGTCGGGGCGGCGGCCGAGGTCGGTCTCGGCCAGCCGCCGGCCCTCGGCCAGGCTGGCCGGCGCCACCATGATCTCGGCGAGCACGCGCGGATGGTCGGCGTCGCGCACGTAGCGGCTCTCGGGCACGTTGCGCAGGTGGGCGCGGCGCTGGAATTCCTCGATCTTCTCCCAGTCGCCACGCACCAGCAGCACGTCGCCGGCCTCCATCTGCTGCGAGCGCGGCGACCACATGCGCCGCTCGCCGCGCAGCAGTTCCAGCGGATGCACGCCGTAGCGCTCGCCGAGTTGGGCGTCGCCGATGCTCGTGCCCACCAGCGGCGACTGCGCGGTGAGCACGAGTTCGGTGACGTACTTGCCTATCTCCACTTCCTCGATCTCGTCGGCATCGATGTGGCGCGGCAGCAGCCAGCGCCCCACCAGCATCAGGTAGACGATGCCGGCCACCGCCAGCAACGCGCCCATGCCGGTGAACTCGAACACGCCGAAGCCGGGCAGGCCGTGCTTCTGCGCCAGCGAATCGGCGAGCAGGTTGGACGAGGTGCCGATCAGGGTGCACACGCCGCCCATCTGCGCGGCGTACGCCATCGGCATCAGCACGCGCGCCGGCGAGGTGCCGGTGCGCTGGCACACGCGCAGCGCCAGCGGCAGGAAGGTGGCGACCAGCGCGATGTTCTTCACGAACGCGCCCAGCGGCGCGATCGCCAGCATCAGGGTGAGCGTGAGCAGCCATGGCCGGCGAATGCGCATCAGCAGCCGGCTGAGCGGCTCCAGCACGCCCGAGCGCTCGATGCCGATACTGAGCGCGAACATCGCCGCCACCGTCACCGTGGCCTCGTTGCTGAAGCCGGACAGCGCCTCCGCGGGACTGACGATGCCCAGCACCACCAGCGCCGCCAGCACCAGCAGCGCCACCAGGTCGATGCGCAGCTTCTCGCTGGCAAACAGCGCCATCGCCACCGCGACGATGGCCACCACCGCCCACGCCTGCCAGCTCATTCGGCGGCTTCCGCTCGAACGCGCGCCTGCGGCATTCCGTGTGATCTCGGCATCGTGGTCATCCTGGCGCACCCGGCATCGGTGCCAGGGGCATGCTACGCGACGGCGGCAGCGGCGCAAAACGCGGGCCTGCCGCATCCGGGCGATCCGGCGCAAAATGCGCGCATGAGCACCACCTCTCCCAGCAAGCCCGGCGGCGTCCGCCGACAACCCACCGTGGCGCTCGCGCTGGGCGCCGGCGGCGCCAAGGGACTGGCGCACATCGGCGCGATCGAGGAGCTGGAGGCGCAGGGCTACCGCATCACCGCGATCGCCGGCAGCTCGATGGGCGCGCTGATCGGCGGCGTGCATGCGATGGGCAAGCTGGACGTTTACCGCGACTGGGTCAGCGCGCTGGCCAAGCTGGACGTATTGCGGCTGGTGGACTGGACGTTTTCCGGCGGCGGCCTGATCAAGGGCGAGAAGATCATCGGCACGCTGCGCGGGCTGATCGGCGACGCATTGATCGAGGACCTGCCGCTGGCGTTCACCGCGGTCGCCACCGACATCGACCGCGAGCGCGAGGTATGGCTGTCGCGCGGCCCGCTGTTCGACGCGATCCGCGCCTCGATCGCGATCCCCACGCTGTTCCGCCCGCACCACCTCGACGGCCGCCGGCTGGTGGACGGCGGCCTGCTCAACCCGGTGCCGGTGACGCCGTTGATCCGCGAGCCGGCGGATTACCTGATGGCGGTGAGCGTGGATGGCGCGGCCATCGAACCGGTGCCGCCGCCGGCGCCGACCGGCGACGAAACCGCCGACGCGCCGGGCTACCGCCAGCGCATCGGCGCGTTCATCGGTCGCATGATCCCGCACGGCGGCAACGACGATCTGCCGCGCGAACCCGGCGCGCTGGAGCTGCTCACCCAGTCGATGGACCTGATGCAGGCGAACCTGTCGCGGCTGCGCCTCGCCGCCTACGAGCCGGACCTGCTGATCCAGCTGCCGCGCAACATGGCCAGTCCCTACGAGTTCTACCGCGCCCGCGAACTGATCGAGCTGGGCCGGCAACAGGCGCGCGAGGCGCTGGCGAACTGGCCGCAGGCGATCGCGCCCGAGCGCTGAGCGCTCAGCGCGGCCCGTGCGTGTGCAGCCAGTTTTCCAGGTAGGCCTTCATCACCACCGCGTTGTTGTGCTCCTCGTCGCGGGCGCCGTAGAGCAGGGTGACGGGATGCTTCGCGGCGCGTTCGGCCAGCGGTCGCCAGTACTCGGCGTGTTTGTCCAGCTCGCCGGCGTAGCGCTGGCGGAAGCCTTCCCAGCGCACCGGGTCGTGGCCGAACCACTGGCGCAGCGCGGTGGACGGCGCCAGCTCCTTGGCCCACAGGTCCAGCGGCACGTCTTCCTTCTTCAGCCCGCGCGGCCACAGGCGATCGATCAGCACGCGATAGCCGTCGGATTTCGCGGACGGCTCGTAGACGCGTTTCACGGCAATGCTCATGTCGCACTCCCCGATGGGAATGCATCCAAGCATACGCCCGCATCAGCGTGCGGGCGTGATGCAGGTCAGAGCTCTTCGACCTTCGTCACCTTGCCCCGGCGCATCAGCCACGCCACGCCGCGCAGGTCGGCCAGGCCCACCCACAGGCGGTCGAGCATGCCGTACTTGGACACGCCCGCGGTGCGCGGGCGATGGCCCACCGGCACGCTGGTGCTCTGGAAGCCGGCGCGCTTCACCAGCGCGGGCAGGTAGCGGTGCATGTGGTCGAAATAGGGCAGGCGCAGGAACACCTCGCGCTCGAACAGCTTGAGCCCGCAGCCGGTGTCGGGCGTGGCGTCCCTCAGCATGCGCGAGCGCACCGCGTTGGCGACCTTCGAGGAGATGCGCTTGTTGAAGCTGTCGCGCCGCGTGGTGCGCCAGCCGGCGAACAGCTTCACCCCGGGCGCCGCGGCGTCGCGGGCGGCGAGCAGTTTCGGGATGTCGGCGGGATCGTTCTGGCCGTCGCCGTCCAGCGTGGCGATCCACGTGCCGCGCGCCGCGCGCACGCCGTTCCACACCGCCGTGCTCTGTCCGCTGCGGGTGACGTGATGCAGCACGCGCAACTCGGGATGCTGCGCCTTCTGCGCATCGAGCACCGCGCGGCTGTCGTCGGCGGAGTCGTCGTCGACGTAGACCACTTCGTAGTCGAACTTGCCGCGCAGCGCAGCGGCGATCTCGGCGAGCAGCGGCGGGATGTTGTCGCGCTCGTTGAACACGGGTACGACGACGGAGAGCTGGGGCATGGGGCCGGTCCGGAAACGGTCAGTGGCCATTATCGCCGATGCGGGTGACCAGCGGAGAACGGCCCGGCGCCCCGCCGTTCGCCCTGAGCGCAGGCTCGCAGAGCCGAAGTCGAAGGGCTGCCCTTCGACTTCGCTTCGCTACGCTCAGGGCGAACGGGGCAACAAGGTGGGCACGGGAAACGGAGCAAACAGGTGGGGACGTGTTGCCTCAGCGCAACTTGCCGAGGATGCCTTCCAGCTCGTCGTTGCTGTGGTAGTGGATCACCAGCTTGCCGCGGCCGCCGCTGCCCGTGGCGACTTCCACGCGGGTGGCGAAGCGTTCGCCCAGTTCGCGCTCCAGCGCGTCGATGTTGGGATCGCGGGCGGGGGCGCGTTTGGCCTTGCCCCTGGGTTCGGCCTGGGCGCGGCGGGCGGCGTCTTCCAGTTCGCGCACCGACCAGCCCAGCGTCGCCGCCTGGCGGGCCAGCGGCACGGCGATGGTTTCGTCCAGGGTGAGCAGGCAGCGTGCGTGGCCCATCTCCAGCTTGCCCTCGTCGAGCAGCTTCTTGATGGCGTCGGGCATCTCGGTGAGGCGCAGCAGGTTGGTCACGGCGGCGCGCGAGCGGCCCACCGCGTCGGCGGCCTGCTGGTGGGTGAGCTCGAAGTCGCCGATCAGGCGCTTCAGCGCATCGGCTTCTTCCAGCGGCGTGAGGTCCTGGCGCTGGATGTTCTCGATCAGCGCCATCGCGGGCACCGCGACTTCCGGCACCTCCTTCACCAGCGCGGGAAGCTCGGCGAGCTGGGCGCGCTGGGCGGCGCGCCAGCGGCGTTCGCCGGCGATCAGCTCGTAGCTGTTGCGGCCGATGGCGCGCACCACCACCGGCTGGATCAGGCCCTGCGCCTTGATCGACGCGGCCAGCTCGTCCAGCGCCTCGTCGTTCCAGTGGCGGCGCGGCTGGTACTTGCCGGGCTGGATCTGCTGGATCGGCAGCGTGCGCAGCTCGCCTTCCTGTTCCAGCACCGGCGCGGCGGCGCCGTCGCCGCCCAGCAGCACGTCCAGCCCGCGTCCCAGTCCACGTTTCTTTGCAGCAGCCATTCCTGAGCCTCAATCCTGGTGGTTGGCGGCGGGGGCCTTGAGGCCCACGCCCAGCGGACCCGGCGCGGGCTGCGCGGGGACATCGGCCGGCTCGGGCGGCTCGGGCGCCCCGACCGGCGCCGGCGGCAGGCCGCGCTCGCGGCGGATGATCTCGCCGGCCAGGCCGATGTAGGCGATCGCGCCGCGCGAGCTGCGGTCGTACAGGTGGATCGGCTGGCCGTGGCTGGGCGCCTCGGCGAGCCGCACGTTGCGCGGGATGATCGAGCGCAGCACCTTGTCGCCGAAATGCGTGGTGAGCTGGGCCGAGACCTCGTTGCCGAGGTTGTTGCGCACGTCGTACATGGTGCGCAGCAGGCCTTCGATCTCCAGCTTCGGGTTCAGCCGCTGGCGCACCGCCTTGACCGTCTCCAGCAGGCTGGACAGGCCTTCCAGCGCGAAGTATTCGCACTGCACCGGAATCAGCACGCCGTCGGCGGCGGTGAGCGCGTTGAGCGTGAGCAGGTTCAGCGAGGGCGGGCAGTCGATCAGGATGGTGTCGTAGCGGCTGCCCACCGCGGCAAGCTGTTCCTTCAGCCGGTGCTCGCGCGCCAGCGTGTCCATCAGCTTCAGTTCGGCCGCGGTGAGGTCGCCGTTGCCGGGCAGCAGGTCGTAGTGGCCTTCGGTGGCGACCACGGCCTCGGCCGCCGTGGCCTCCTCCAGCAGCACCGCGCAGCCGTTCGGGCGCGCCGTGTGCTTGTCCACGCCGGAAGCCATGGTGGCGTTGCCCTGCGGGTCCAGATCGACCAGCAGCACGCGGCGCTTCGCCGCGGCCAGCGCCGCCGCGAGGTTCACTGCCGTGGTGGTCTTGCCGACGCCGCCCTTCTGGTTGGCGACAGCGATGATGCGTGCCATGTGGTCGATCGTGTGCGCGAAAGGGGACCTAGATTAGCAGCCGGATTCAGCTCGCGCTGCGGCCCAGCACCACCAGGCTGCGTTCGGCCTCCAGCCCCGGCACCGCCAGCGCGTGGATGCCGCGCAGCACGAAACCGGGCGGCACGCCGGGCAGTTCCTCGTCGGGCGCCCTGCCCTTCATCGCCAGCCAGATGCCGCCGGGCGCCAGCAGGTGGCCGCCCCAGGCCAGCATGTCGGCGAGGCTGGCGAAGGCGCGCGCGGTGATGCAGTCGAAGCTGCCCTCGACCTCCTCCACCCGCGACTGCACGGCGCGCACGCCTTCCAGCCGCAGCGCGCGGATCGCCTCGCGCAGGAAGCGCACCTTCTTGCCATTGGAGTCCACCAGCAGGATCTGCCGTCCTGGCGCGGCGATCGCCAGCGGGATGCCGGGCAGGCCGGGGCCGGTGCCGAGGTCGGCCAGGGTCCCGCCCTGCACGAACGGCAGGATCGCCAGCGAATCCAGCAGGTGGCGGGTGACCATCTCGGCCGGGTCGCGCACCGCGGTGAGGTTGTAGGCGGCGTTCCAGCGTTCCAGCAAGGCCTGGTAGTCCAGCAGGCGCTGCACCGCATCGGCGGGCAAGGCGAGGCCCAGCGTGGCGAGGCCCTGTTCCAGGCGTTGCTGCAGGGCGGCGCGGGCGGTCATGCGGAATCCTGTGGCGGGAATGGGCCGGGCAGTATCCGGCAGAATGGTCCTGGCGATCATCATCATCGCCACGGCCGCACGCCCCGGAAAAAGGAAAACCCGCCGGGTGGCGGGTTCAAGGCTTGCTTCGGCCCCTCACACGCGGCGCTCTCGGGCGGCCTGCGCGAATCCTGCTGAGGACTCAGGCGAAATCCAGCTCCACCCGGGTCACCATCACGCCGCGCGCGCGCAGCATGCCGTTGAGGCTCTGCTTGAGCTGCTGGCCCAGCGCGCGCCGGTCGTGCGCGGCCGCCTCGGCCTCGCCGTTCAACGCTTCCAGCGCGCCGCGGCGGATCAGCTGGTCGGCCTGTTCGATCACCGCGTCGGCCCGCTCGGGCTCCAGCACCTGCCAGTACACGGTGCCGCGCACGTCGCGCGCATCGGCCAGCGGTTCCTCGAAGCGCAGCACGCGCCCGCCCAGGTCGATGCGATGCCCGACCCGGTCCAGCAACGGCAACACCACGTGGGTGCCCGGCTGCAGCAGCCGCACCGGCTTGCCGTGGCGGTACAGGCTGTAGACCTGTCCGTCCGGCACATGCTTCACCGCCAGGACGGCAAGCGCGAGCAGACTGAGGGTGGTGGCGAGGATCAGGGCAAACATGATTTTGAAATCAGTGAGTTACATGTAAAATGTCGTGTGGGACTGCAGGTTGATGATACAGTCGTATGTGCCTGCGAAGATTAATCTTAATTTAACGACGATTCCACGCCACTTGCAAGTCCTTGTATCGCGGCGGTTTGTCGGTCCCGACTGGCTGCGGAAAGCCATGCATCGGCCGTACCAAATGGGCTGGCCGCAGGCGTGCACAGGGTGGTTCGGCGCCTGATTGGGCGGGCGGTCACGCCCCGGGTGTCGATCCGGTGCGTTTTTTCCGTATTCGGGCTGCCCTCGCGGACGGCTTCGCCGTGCCACGCGCCACGCCCCGGCCCGCGGGCCGGGGCAGATATGGACCCGTTGGGTCAGAACTTGCCGGCGCGGAAGTCGGCGATCGCCTCGTGGATCTGCTCGGGCGTGTTCATCACGAACGGTCCGTAGCGGGTGACCTGCTCGTTGAGCGGCCGGCCCGCGACCAGCAGCACCCGCGCCGGCGCCTCACCGCCGCCGATGCGCACGCTGTCGCCGGGCGACAGCACCGCCAGCTCGCTGCGGGCGAGCCTGTCGCCGGCCACCTGGGCATCCGCGCCGTCGAACACGTAGGCGAAGGCGTGATGCCCTTCCGGCAGCGGAACCTCGATCTGGGCGCCCGGTTCGACCGCGATGTCCAGGTACACCGGCGCGGTGACGATGCCGGCCACCGGGCCGGTGGCGCCGGCCAGCTCGCCGGCGATCACCTTCACGGTGACGCCCTCGGCCGGATGCACCACCGGGATGCGTTCGGGGCCGATGTCCTGGTAGCGCGGCGCGGTCATCTTGTCGCTGGCGGGCAGGTTCACCCACAGCTGGAAGCCCCACATCAGGCCGTCTTCCTGTTGCGGCATCTCCGAATGCAGGATGCCGCGCCCGGCGGTCATCCACTGCACGCTGCCGGCCACGAGGTCGCCGCGGTTGCCGTGGTTGTCGCCGTGCTGCATGTGGCCGGCCAGCATGTAGGTGACCGTCTCGAAGCCGCGGTGCGGATGCTCGGGGAAGCCGGCGATGTAGTCGTCGGCGCTGTCGGAGCGGAACTCGTCCAGCAGCAGGAAGGGGTCGAGCATGTCCAGCCCGGGCTGGCCGATGATGCGCTTCAGCTTCACGCCCGCGCCGTCGGCGGTGTCGATGCCGCGGATGCGGCGGATGATGCGGCGTTCGCTCATGGCGATGCTCCGGTGAGTTGATGCCGCCAAGATGCGCGCGTGCGGGGCGTTATCCAAGCCGCGCCGTCGGAACAGATTGTTTCGCTGTGCGAACCAGGAGGCCCGCGGGATGCTCTGACTTTGCTCGTCATCCCAGCGAAGGCTGGACAAGCGCAAAGCGCGCAGAACGCCCGCAGGGCGGCCCCGAAGGGGCGAGCGCAGCGAGTCATCCAGTGCCTGCAGGCCATGGAACACAAAGGCACTGGATGACCAGCTTCGCTGTTGTGAAGCGCCTCCTGCTTGACCGGCCCTTCGGCCGTTGAAAGCCGCAGGAATGACGGGGGGGCAGTCGATTAGTCGGACCTTCCCAAGCCAAGGCTGTGATTGATTGTCCAAAAAGCGCTTTCCGGCGCTTTTCGGACTCGCCCGGCCCGGCCGATGGCCGGCTCGGGCTCCGCCAGCCGATCGCTGAGCGATCGGCTGGCGTGGGGGTCATCCATGGCCCGCGGCTTTCGCCGTGGCTCAGTGCACCCAGTGTCCGCTGCGGTGGCGCGGCGGCGCGTTGTCGCCGCGGGGTTCGGGTTCGGTGTGTCGCTGCACCATCGCCTCGAGTTCCTCCTCGGTGACGGGCTTGGCCTGCCAGTACTGGCCCACGGCCTCGAGCACGGCGGGCACCTGGGCCAGGCACTCGTCGTATTCCTCGTCGCTGAGCTTCTCGAATTCGGCCTCGGAGCTGAGCACGCCGTCGTCCACCGCCAGCGCCATCACCGGGCCCAGCAGTTCCATCAGCTGGGGGTCGTCGGCGAGGCGGCTTTCCCACAGCACGGCGCGCAGGTCGATGCCGCGGCTGAAGCCTTCGCACCAGCCGGCGGCGGAGAGCTGCGGGCCGGTGTCGGTGTCGACCTCGCCCAGCACGGGCTCGTAGGCGTCCACGTCCAGCTCGGCGCTGATCGAGTCGTTGAGCTTGGCCAGCAGCTCCAGCACGCGGTTGCCTTCGGCCTCGTCGGCGAACGGCTCGTGCAGCACCTCGGGCAGCCATTCGTCCGGCAGCACCTGCAGCGGTCCCACCGCGAGCGCGCTGAGCAGGCCGTGCACGCCGTCCAGCAGCAGGCGGCCGTCCTCGCCGCTGGTGTGGGCGCGCAGGTAGCGGTCCAGTTCGTCGAGTTCGTTGTCGGTGAGGGAGCTGGGCCAGTCGGTCTTGCTAGTGTTCATCGAATATCCAGTTGCACGGTCACCGGCGTGTGGTCGGAGGGGCGCTCCCAGCGCCGCGGTTCCCGATCGATCGCCGCGGCGACGGCGGCGGGTTTCAAGGCGTCGCCGAGCAGGATCAGGTCGATGCGCAGGCCCATGTTGCGACGGAACGCGGCTTGCCGGTAGTCCCACCAGCTGTAGTGGCTGCCGTCGCTTTCGAACAGCCGGAAGCTGTCGTGCATGCCCAGGTCGGTGATCGCCTTCAGCGCGGCGCGCTCGGGCGGCGAGCACAGGATGTCCTCGCCCCAGGCGACGGGGTCGTACACGTCGCGGTCGTCCGGCGCGATGTTGAAGTCGCCCAGCACCACCAGGTGCGGGTGGCGCTCGATCTCGCGGGCGAGGAATTCGCGCACGCGCTCCAGCCAGTGCAGCTTGTAGGCGTATTTCTCGTCGCCCACCGCCTTGCCGTTGACCACGTAGAGGTCGACCACGCGCAGGCCGCCCACGCTGGCGGCGAGGATGCGCCGCTGCGGGTCGTCCAGCCCGGGAATGTCGGTGACCACGTCGGCGAAGTCGCCGAGCGCGTCGCGGGCGAGGATCGCCACGCCGTTGTAGGTCTTCTGTCCGGAAAACACCGCGCGATAGCCCGCGGCGGCCAGTTCGGCCGCGGGGAACTTCGCATCCTCCAGCTTGGTTTCCTGCAGCGCCACGATGTCCGGCTGCGCGTCCGCCAGCCACTGCGTCAGCTGCGGCAGGCGCACCTTCAGCGAGTTCACGTTCCACGAGGCGATCTTCATGCCGGCATTGTAAGTGCCTGTCCGTGATCTCCAAACCCCGCCGCCGCGGCCCGGGAGCGCCAGCGACGGGCGACGGGAAACCCCCGCGTAGCGGCCCGGGCCCGGGTTGCCGGTAGCTGAACCGCCCGTAACGCAGCCCGGCATCCGACGGGTTTTCCATGTAAGCTCGCCGTGGCAAGGGCCGGGGAGGACTCGGATTTCCTGCTCCATATTGCGGCCAGGCGCTCCGTCCGACCGCAAACCATTCATGTTTCAAAGGTATGTGTCATGTCGGAACGTCAGAGCGGTACGGTCAAGTGGTTCAACGACGCCAAGGGCTTCGGCTTCATCACCCCGGAAAGCGGTGAGGACCTGTTCGTGCATTTCCGCGCGATCCAGGGCAACGGCTTCAAGTCGCTGCAGGAAGGCGAGCGCGTCACTTTCGTGGTCACCAAGGGTCCGAAGGGCCTGCAGGCCGAGGAAGTGCAGAAGGCCTGAGCCTTCGGCACTCCGTCGCCTGGGAAAGCCCGCCGCAAGGCGGGCTTTTTCTTTGCGCGCCTGTCGGCATTGCAATCGCCGGCGCCGGCCTGCAGGCTGGCGGCATCGCCCATGGAGGTTGCCATGCTTGCCGACGATCTGTTGCTGCTCGCCCTCGACGACGAACGCGGCACGGTGCTGCCCCAGGCGGCGCTGGGCCTGCCGTATGGCCTGGCCGGCGGCGTGCTGATGGAGCTGGGCCTGCGTGGCCTGCTGCGGATGGACGGGGAAAAGCTGTCCGCCGTCGGCACGACCGGGGACGCGATCCTGGACGACGCCTTGCGCGACATCGAGGCCAGGCCCGGCAAGACCGTCGCGCACTGGATCGCCCGCCTCTCCGGCGGGTCGCCCGGACTGCGCCAGCGCCTGCTGGACCGCCTGGTGGCGCAGGGCACGCTGGAAAAGCGCGAGCAACGCATCCTGCTGCTGTTCCATCACACGGTGTATCCGGAGCGCGACGGAC
Organism: Rhodanobacter sp. PCA2; assembly: GCF_013620825.1. Taxonomy (GTDB): domain Bacteria; phylum Pseudomonadota; class Gammaproteobacteria; order Xanthomonadales; family Rhodanobacteraceae; genus Rhodanobacter_A. The sequence goes on from NZ_NJIC01000054.1 coordinate 39,205, forward strand.
GCGTCGAGCACGACGTCCGCGCCCGCCTCGACGACGCGCTGCTGCACGGCGCGCGGCCGGATGCACCCATCGCGGCCTTGATCCATCTCGCCACGGCGTGCCAGCTGCTGGACGCGCTGTACCCGAAGGCGCAACACGCCGCGATAAAGGCCCGCGTCGCGCAACTCGACGATCCGCAACGCCTGGCGGCCGACAGCGTGGCGAACGCGGTCCAGCAGGCCCAGGCGGCCGCCGTCATGGCGGCGATGAGCGGCGCCATCGTCGCTTCCACCATCGCCGCGACGTCCGCGGCCTGTGCCGCCACCAGCGCGAGCTGCCACTGAAGGCGGCGCGGCAAGCCGTGGCGACCTGACGCGCTCAGCGCGTCATTCGAGCAGGCCGTGGCTGCGCAGCAGGGCCTCCGACTCGGGCTTGCGGCCGCGGAACGCGACGAAGCTTTCCAGCGCGGGGCGGCTGGCGCCCACGGACAGCACCTCGCGGCGGAAGCGTTCGCCGGTGGCGGGATCGATCACGCTGCCGCCTTGCTTCGCCGCGTCCTCGAACGCGCCGAACGCGTCGGCGCTGAGCAGTTCGGCCCACAGGTAGCTGTAGTAACCGGCCGCGTAGCCGCCCGCGAAGACATGCGAGAACGCATGCGGGAAGCGCTGCCACGCCGGCGGGTGCAGCACCGCCACCTGCTTGCGCGCCTCGCCCAGCACGGCCAGCGCGCGGGCGCCCCGCGCGGGGTCGTAGCCCAGGTGCAGGCTGAAGTCGAACAGCGCGAATTCCAGCTGGCGCACCAGGAACAGGCCGGCGTGGAAATGCCGCGCCGCCAGCATGCGCCGGAACAGCTCCTCCGGCAGCGTTTCGCCGGTCTGCCAGTGGCGCGCGAACAGGTCCAGCGCCTCGCGGTTCCAGCCGAAGTTCTCCATGAACTGGCTGGGCAGTTCCACCGCGTCCCACTCCACGCCGTCGATGCCGCCGATGGAGGGCAGGGCGATCTCGGTGAGCAGGTGGTGCAGGCCGTGGCCGAATTCGTGGAACAGGGTGAGCACGTCGTCGTGCGTCAGCAAGGCGGGCCGGCCCTCGGTGGGCGGCGCGAAGTTGCAGGTGAGGAAGGCCACCGGCAGCTGTTTCGCGTCGCCGTCGTCGAAGCGGGCGCGGCACACGTCCATCCACGCGCCGCCGCGCTTGCCGTTGCGCGCATAGAGGTCGACGTAGGCGCCGGCGAAGACGCGGCCGTCGGCGTCCTGCACGTCGTAGTAGCGCACGTCGGGATGCCACACGTCGACGCCCTCGCGCGGCGCAAGGCGGATGCCGTAGAGCTTGTGCACGATGGCCCACAACCCGTCGATCACCGCGGGCAGCGGGAAGTAGGGCTTGAGCTGTTCCTCGTCGAGGTCGTAGCTGCGCTGGCGCAGCTTCTCGGACGCGTAGGCCACGTCCCAGGGCTCCAGCATGTCCAGCCCCAGCTCGCTGCGCGCGAAATCGCGCAGCGTGGCCAGCTCGCGCTGCGCCACCGGCTTCGCGCGCGCGGCGAGGTCGTGCAGGAATTCCATCACCTCGGTGGGCGAGCCGGCCATCTTGGTGGCCAGCGATTCCTCGGCCGCGTTGGCGTAGCCGAGCAGCTGCGCGGCCTCGTGGCGCAGCGCCATGATGCGTTCGATGCGCGCGGAGTTGTCGTACTTGCCGGCGTGCGGGCCCTGGTCGGAAGCGCGCGTCTGGTAGGCCCAGTACACGCGCTCGCGCAGGCCGCGGTTGTCGGCGTAGGTGAGCACGGCCTGCACGCTGGGCTGCTTCAGCGTGACGAGGTAGCCGTCCAGGTCCTGTTCCTTCGCGTACTGGCGCAGCACCGCGCGGCCGGACTCGGGGATGCCGGCGAGGTCGCGCTCGTCGGTGACGTGCTCGTGCCAGGCATCGGTGGCGTCGAGCACCGCGTTGGAGAACTCGGTGGACAGCTTGCTGAGCTCCACGCCGATCTCGCGGAAGCGCGTGCGCGCGGGCTCCTCCAGCGCCACGCCGGACAGCCTGAAATCGTGCAGCGCATGTTCCACCAGCGCGCGCTCGGGCCGGCCCAGCGCGGCGAACGCGGGCGCGTCGGCCACGGCCTGCACGGCGGCGTAGAGCTGGCGGTTCTGGCCCTGTTCCAGGCCGTAGTCGGTGAGCTTTTCCTCGGCCGGGCCGTAGACCTCGCGCAGCGCGGGGCTGTCGGCCACCGAATGCAGGTGCGAGACCGGCGCCCAGGCGCGGGCGAGGCGTTGTTCCAACCGCTCCTGGCCCAGCATCACGTGCGCGAAATCGCGCGGCGCATCGGGTGCGGCGAGCGCCGCGATGGCGGCGCGGTCGTCGGCCAGCAGGGCGTCGATCGCCGGCGCCACGTGCCCGGGACGGATGCGGGAAAACGCCGGCAGCGCGTCGTCGGCCAGCAGCGGGTTGTCATGGTTCATGGAAGCTCCTTGTCGACGCGAAGCGTGGCGAGCGGACCGGGCGAAAGCAAGCACGGAGGCGTGACGGATTCAGCTGTCATGCCGGGGGCGTAGCATCCGCGGCATGTCGCCGACCGAGCTGGCCGAACTGATGGGTCGCACCGCGCTGTTCGCCCACCTGGGCGATGCGCAGCGTGCGGCGCTGGGCCGGCAGATGCGCTGGCTGTGCGTGCCCGGCGGGCAATACCTGTTCAAGGCGGGCGATCCGGCCGACGCGCTGTACCTGCTGCGCAGCGGCAGCCTCGGCGTGTTCGACGGCCCCACCACCCTGCTGCACCAGCTGGCGGCCGGCGAATGCGTGGGCGAGGCCAGCCTGCTCGGCGAGGACGGCCACCGCCTTTCCGTGCGCGCGCTGCGCGATTCCGAACTGCTGCGGCTGGACCGCAGCGCGTACGAGGCGCTGATCGAGCACCATCCCCGCGCGATGCTGGACGTGGCCCGCGTGGCGATGCAGCAACTGCTGCAGGACGGACAGCGCGACAGCACGCCGGACAAGCCGCGCACCTTCGCCATCCTGCCGGTGGACACCGGCGTGCCCGTGCGTCCGCTGGCGCTGCAGCTGGCGAAGGCGCTGGAGGCGCACGGCAGCTGCACGGTGATCGACGCCGAAGCGGGCGCCAACCGCGGCAGCGACTGGTTCGCCGAGCGCGAGGCCGAGGCACGCTTCGTGATCTACCTCGACAGCACCGGCGATGCGCTGTGGCGCCAGCGCTGCCTGCGCCAGGCCGACGTGCTGCTGCTGCCCGCGCTGGCCGCCAAGCCGGCACGGCCCTGGCCGGAGGCCGCGCCCGGCCATCCCTCGCGCGTGCGGCACCGCCCGCGCCACCTGCTGCTGCTGCACGCAGGGCGCCAGGTGCAGCTGGGCGTGGCGCAGCGCTGGCGCGCGCAGTTCAGCGGCGCGCTGCAGCATCACCACATCCGTGGCGAGGACGACGTCGCGCGCGTGGCGCGGCTGGCCAGCGGCCATGGCCGCGGCCTGGTGCTGGCCGGCGGCGGCGCGCGCGGACTGGCCCACCTCGGCGCGCTGAAGGCGCTGCGCGAGGCCGGCCACGTGTTCGACGCGGTCGGCGGCACCAGCATCGGGGCGATCATCGGCGCCGGCGTGGCGGACGGCTGGGATACGCCGACGCTGATGCGCAAGTACCACGCCGCCTTCGTGCGCGGCCGCCCGCTGTCGGACTGGACCCTGCCGCTGGTGGCGCTGACCCGCGGCCGCCGCGCCGCGACGCTGATGCGCGAGGTGTTCGGCGCGATCGACATCGAGGACCTGCCCACGCCGTTCTTCTGCGTCTCCACCAACCTCTCCGGCGCGGGCCGCGTGGTGCACCGGCACGGGCCGCTGTGGCTCTGGCTGCGCGCCTCCAGCGCGATCCCCGGCGTGCTGCCGCCGGTGCTGAAGCACGGCGAGGTCTACGTGGACGGCGCGCTGGTGGACAACCTGCCCACCGACGTGATGGCCGCCGACGGCCTCGCCCACATCACTGCGGTAAGCATCCGCGCCGACATCGAACTGCGCGGCGGCGTCGACGATTTCGCCACGCCGCCATGGTGGCGCCTGCTGCTGCAACAGCGCAGCGAACCGCGCTGGCCACGGCTGGTGTCCACGCTCACCCGCGCCGCGATGGTCAACAGCGAGGAGGCCGGCGAGCACTGCCGCGCGCTGGCGCAGCGGCTGATCACGCCGCCGCTGGAGCATGTCGGTTCGCTGGACTGGAAGGACTGGGAGAAAGCGGTGGAGGCGGGCTATCGAGAGACGATGCGCGTGCTCGAGGCGGAGCGCAGGTGACTCTTTCCGGGAGAGGGCCGGAGGAGAAGTTTCGGCCACCTCTGCGATTCCGCTTCGACCGCGCCCTCACCCCAACCCCTCTCCCGGAGGGAGAGGGGCTTTTCAAGGGAGAGGGGGTTTGGCGGTGCGGCTAGAATGAGGCGATGACTACCTTGCGCAGCTACAAGGGCATCGCGCCCGTCATCGGTGAACGCGTCTATGTCGACCCCGCCGCCAGCGTGATCGGCGACGTGGTGCTGGCCGAGGACGTGTCGATCTGGCCCGGCGCGGTGTTGCGCGGCGACGTGAATCACATCCGCGTGGGCGCGCGCAGCAACATCCAGGACGGCGCGATCGTGCACGTGGCGCACGCCGGCCGTTACGGTCCGGGCTTCCCCTGCCTGATCGGCGCTGACGTCACCATCGGCCACGCGGCGGTGGTGCATGCCTGCACCATCGAGGACGGCTGCCTTATCGGCATGCACGCCAGCGTGCTCGACGGCGCGGTGGTGAAGAAATACGGCTTCGTCGGCGCCGGCGCGCTGGTGCCGCCCGGCAAGGTGGTGGGCGAGCGCGAGCTGTGGCTGGGCAACCCGGCGAAGTTCGCGCGCCGGCTCAGCGACGAACAGGTCGAACAGCTGCTGTATTCGGCCGCGTATTACGTGCGGCTGAAGGACGACTACCTCGCCGGCTGAGCGTGCTCACTGCGCCGCGGCGGATGCCCCTTCGCGCTGCACCGCCATCGCCGCCGCCTCCTCCGCGTGCTTGCGGTCCAGCAGCCGTCGCTGGGCATCGAGGTAGCCGCCCAGCAGGGCGAGCTTGTAGTCGTTCGCGTGCAGTTCGTAGTGCGCCGGGTCGTACTTGTAGTTGCCGGCGTCGTAGGCGCGCAGCAACTGCAGCTCGCGCTGCGCGTCGTCGAGGTCGCCCGCGGTGATCGTCTGCTCCAGGTCATCGCAGGCCGGCTTGAACGCGTCGCGCAGCCTGGCGAGCGCAGTGCGGTTCTGCGGGTCCATCTGCAGCACGCTGAAGTAGAACTCGAATGCGTTGCTGCCCACCGGGGCCACGCGGCGCCCATCGCGCAGCGCGTCGGCCGCCAGGCCCAGCAGGATACCCACGCCGCTTTCGTCGTGCGCCGGCACCGCGCTGGCACGGGCATTCAAGCGCCACCAGCCGCCGCCGGCCACCAGCAGCAGCAGGACCAGAAGTCCGCCCAGCCATACCGGGCGGCGCGAAAAGAATGAAGCTAGACCTTGCATGATGCCCCCTGACCGGAACCGCGATCGCGGCCGTCCCCCCGGGGGGACGGCCGCGACCGTGGCGGCAAGCTAGCGGTGCATCATGTCAGTGCGATGACTTGCCCCGGCGCGGCCGGCGTTACTGGCTGTCGCCCTGGTCGGGGGAGCCGTCCGGATGGCTGAACCAGTTCACGCTGTTCTGCCCGTTCGGGCAGGACGAGCCGCTGCTCCAGGCGGTGACCACGCCCGCCGCCGAGCTGACGTTGGCGGCGTAGCAGCTGCCCAGCGTGTCGTGGTACGTGAACGCCTGCGAGCTGGACTGGCCGTCGTGGCCCACGAGGTTCCAGTTCGCGTCGTAGCGCAGCGTGTCGGTGCTGCCCAGCGTATTGCCGACCTGGTCGGTGAACTTCGCGATGCCGCCGCCGAACCCGCGCGAACGGACCAGGCGGTAACCCTGCTGCACCGAGGTGGCGATGTAGTTGTGGCCGTCCGCGGGCGCCTCCTGGTCGTAGTCCAGGTGGAACGGGTAGCTGACCTGCTGCTGGTACTGGCTGACGATGGCCGGGCCGATCTTGCTGCGGCTGGTGCTGCTCACCGTGGTGAGCTGGTCGGTCACCTGGCGGTAGGTGTTCGCGTTGATCGTGAAGGCCTGGGTGTCGGCAAAGCCCACGGCCTGGTTCACTGTGCTCTTCATCGGGCCGCGCGAGGTGTTGACGTTGCCCTCGATCACGAACTGCCGCGTGAGCCTGGTGGTGATGGCGCCGTTGCCGCTGCCGTCCAGCGTGCTGCCGATGGTCGGCACCGGCGGCTGCCCGACCAGGGTGTTGCGGGTCACGCTGCCGGTGACCTGCTGCGAACCCGCGTCCTGGAAGAGCAGCAGCGTCGCGGCGCCGGAGAAATAGTTGTTCGCGCCGACCACGCTCACCGACACCGTGTGCTGCGCGCCATCGCTGAGCATGCCGGCGAACGGGCTGAGATCGACCCGGTAGGGCATGAAGTTCAGCGTCTGCACGCCGGTGACCGGGCGCCACAGGTAGGGATCGACGCCGCCGCTGTAGACCCACGGATACACCGGCGCCACGCCGGCCGGCTGGCCGTCGATGCTGACCTCGGCCTCGCGGAAGTTGCCGCCGCCGCATTCCTGCACCTGGCCGGCGTACTGGTCGGGCACGCAGGTGTACCAGAACTCGTCGTCGTGCTGGCTCTGGGTGAACACGTCGAGATAGGCGCGCTCCACGTTGCGCGGCAGGCTCAGCGTCTTCGACATGCTGCTGGTGGAGCTGTCCAGCTCGGTGGTGCTGCCCACCGGATCGCTGCCCAGCGGGATCACCTGGTCGGGCACGCGCGGCGCGGGCGCCTGCGCCGAGGCCGGGTAGAACAGCAGCCGCGCGCTGCCGTGGTACACGCCGGTGTAGGTGCTGTCGACGGCGTTCCACAGGATCGCCTGGCCCTGGCTGGCGTTCCGGAACAGCGCGCTGTAGTCGGTGAGGTCGCGCTCCACGTGCCAGCTTTGCGGCTGGCTGTGCGACGGCTCCTCGGTGGTGCCGAAATACAGGTTCACGCCGTTCAGCCAGATCTCGGCGGTGCGGTCGTAGTTGCGGCCCGCGGTCACCGAGAAATCCGCCTCCAGCACCACCTTGGACCAGTGCGTGCCGCAACCGGCGGGTGGCGCGTAACCGTAGGGACGCGTGCCGAAATCGTTGAACACGTCGTTGGCGAACAACTGCACCACGCACGGCGTGCCCGCCGGACGCGGCACCGCCGGATCGGCGACCGTGACATTGGAAGAACCCACCGGACTGCTGCCCGCACCGGCGGCGAACGCATTGCAGCCAACCCATGACAACCCGGCGACGGCCAGGCAGCGACTGAACGTACTCATGCGCAACATGCGGTTATCCCTCGGCATGCAAGCCTGCATGCGACGCTCGCGCGTTCGCCCGACAAGCCTGGTCATCCCCTGCGGCACGCATGCTGGCACCGGGATTTTTAAACTGGGTCAAATTCGACTGCGCATTTTCTTGCGCAAATCTTCATCGATGCAGGCGCGATTTCCGCGGCGCGATCAGCCGTCGCGCAGCGACTGGTACACCGGCTCGGTGTCGGGGCGCGTGCCGTGCCACAGCGCGAACGCCTCGGCCGCCTGCTCCACCAGCATGCCCAGCCCGTCCCACGCATGGCGCGCACCCGCGGCCGTCGCCCAGGCGATGAAGCCGACCGCCGCGGCGCCGTAGGCCAGGTCGTAGCAGGACGCGCGCGCGCCCACCAGCGACATCGGCAGGTTCAGTCCGCCGCCCAGCACCCCGGCCGACGTTGCGTTGAGGATGAGGTCGTAGCTGCCGAGGTTCGCAAGATCGTCCCAGTAGCGCGTGTGCACGCGGGCGGGTTCGCCGATCGCGTCGGCCAGCGCGTCGGCGGTTTCCGGCGTGCGGTTGACGATGGTCAGCGTCTCCACGCCCGCATCCAGCAGCGCCCAGGCTGCGCTGCGCGCCGCGCCGCCGGCACCCAGCAGCAAGGCGTCGCGACCGCGCAGGTCGGCGCCGTGGCGCTCGGTGAGGTCGCGCAGCAGGCCGGCGCCGTCGGTGTTGTGCGCGGCGAGCCGGCCACCGGGCAGGGGGGAGAGCACGTTCGCGCTGCCGGCGCGCGTGGCCGCCTCGCTGCGTTCGTCCGCCAGCGCGAACGCGGCGCCCTTGTGCGGCAGCGTGATGTTCGCGCCCGCGCCGCCCGCGGCGAAGAACCCGCGCACCGCGGCGGCGAACGCCTCCGGCGTCGCGTCGATGGCGCGGTACTCCAGCGCGATGCCGGACTGCTGCGCGAAGGCCTGGTGGATGCGCGGCGACAGCGAGTGCGCGACCGGATGGCCGAACACGGCGAACTGGGATGGCTGGCTCATGCGGTGCTCCCGGTGTGGAAGCCCCATTGTAGGTGGCGGCACGCCACGCGCCGATCCGCCGCGCCGTCGCAGGCCGTGAGATGACGGCCACGCATGCTGCGTCCACCACCTGCGAGGACGCCGCCATGCGCAACCCCACCATCGACCGCCGCCGCCACGACCGCCTGCTGGGCATCGCCCTGGCATGGCTGGCCGGCGGCGGCGCGCTGCTGCTCACCACCCTGGTGCCGGCGCATACCGCGCTGCTGGGCTGGGCGCCGCTGCTGTGGCTGCTGGCGGCGCCGCTGGCGCTGCTGCTGATCCTCGAACCGGGCCTGCCGCGGCAGCTGCTGATGCATAGGCACGCGCGGCGCCGGTACTGATTCCATCTGGCAGTGGAACGGCCGCGACAGGCAGGTCGCGGTGGGTCGCCGGGCGCGGGAGCAGGATGCCTTGCGTCGCCCGGCAGCGTGAGGGAACACGCCAGCCGCCGGCTGTTGCAGGAAGGCAACGGCCGGCGCGGCCCGTTTGCGCGAGCGCAGCCGTGCCGGTGCGCCCTCAGGCGCCGATGCCCTGCCGCTTGCGCTCCATCCGGCGCAGGAATTCCTGCATCACGCGCAGGTACAGCTCGCTGCCCAGGTGCGCGTCCTCGACGCCGGCATCCACCGAGGGGTTGTCGTTGACCTCGATCACCACCGGCTTGTCGCCCACCTGCTTGAGGTCCACGCCGTAGAAGCCGTGGCCCACCGCGCTGGTGGCCTTGAGCGCCAGCTTCAGCACCTCGGGCGGCGCCTGGTCCACCGGCAGCGTCTCGAAGCCGCCGGATTTCGCGTCGCCCTTGGCGGCGTGGTTGTAGATCTGCCAGTGGCCGCGCGACATGTAGTACTTGCACGCGTACAGCGGCTCGCGGTTGAGCACGCCGATGCGCCAGTCGAACTCGGTGTACACGTATTCCTGCGCCAGCAGCAGCGCGCTGTGCTGGAACAGTTCGCTGCTGGCCTTGTCCAGCGCCGCCTCGTTCTCCACCCGCACCACGCCGCGCGAGAACGAGCCGTCGGGGATCTTCAGCACCAGCGGGTAGCCCAGCCGCGCGGCCACTTCCTTCATGCCCTTGCTGTCGTCGCGGTAGAGGATCTCGGTGCGCGGCACCGCGAGCTTGCGCGAGACCATCAGGTCGTTGAGGAAGATCTTGTTCGTGCAGCGCAGGATCGAGGTCGGATCGTCGATCACCACCATGCCTTCCTTCTCCGCGCGGTGGGCGAAGCGGTAGGTGTGGTTGTCGCTGGCGGTGGTCTCGCGGATGAACAGGCCGTCGTACTCGGCGAGGCGCTGGTAGTCGTTCTTGCCGATCGTGTCGACCTCGATGCCGAGTTCCTTGCCGGCGGCGACGAAAGCTTTCAGCGCCTTCTTGTTCGACGGCGGCATCTGCTCGTTGGGGTCGACCAGCATCGCCAGGTCGTAGCGGTACAGCTTGCGCGCGCGCGGCTTGCGCCACAGCTTGCGCGAGAAGCGGTCAAGCTCCTCGGCGAACGCATCTTCCTGGGCGTCGTCCAGCGTGTGCAGGCCCACCGGCTTGATCGAGCTGACCTGCCACACGCGGTCGCGCTCGAACTCGATGCGCAGCAGCGGGCAGGGAAAGGATTCGAACACCTGCCGCGCCAGGTCCTGCAGCGCGGGGTAGGCGGTCTCGCCGAAGTAGACCAGGATGCCGAAGTCGGTGGTGTCACGTCCGCCCGCGGGCAGGAAGTGGGTGAGCTTCTGGTTGAGGTCCTCGATGTCCACGCCGTACAGCGAGCGCCGGCGCAGGTCGTTCACCGTGCGCACCGACGGCATCACCCGGTGCCCGCGCGCCTCGGCCAGCAGCGACACGTAGTAGCCGGTGCCCAGGTACTTGTAGCTGCGGCAGAGGTTGAGGACGTGGGTGCGTTCGTCGTCGGCGCCCGCCGGCTCGCGCAGGTAGTCCATGGCGCTGACCACGTCCACGGACGGGTAGTAGGAGCCCCAGTCGGAGGCTTTCTCGACCACGATGACCAGACGGGCCATGTCACCACTCAGGCTTGCGATTGCGGGGGGAAACGCCCTGCGCACAGGGCGGCGGGGACGCGCGAGCGCGCAGTGTCGCATGCCGCGGGCCGCGGCAATGAACCTTTTCTGAGTGCCCGCGCCGCGCCGCGATTGCCGCCCCGGCGCCCGGGCACTACAGTCCGCCCGGCTTGCCGCCGGGCCGGCGCCTTTCGGGCGCCGCCCGGCGGCTTGCATCGCCCGATTCCAGGAAGCCCTCCCCATGCCGACGGCCAACATGCGCATCCGCTCCGCCGAGCTTTCCGACCTCGACGACCTGGTGGCGCTGGAGCATCACAGCTTCGAGAGCGACCGGCTGAGCCGCGCGCAATTCCGCCGCCACCTCGACAGCGACAGCGCGAAGGTGCTGGTGGCCAGCACCGGGCCGCACCGTTTCCTCGGCACCGTGGTGCTGTTCTTCCGCAAGCGCAGCGGCGTGGCGCGGCTGTATTCGATCGCCACCCACCACGAGGCGCGCGGCCAGGGCGTGGGCAGCGCCCTGCTCGACGCCGCCGAACAACTGGCGCGCCGCCGGCGCTGCCGCGCGCTGCGGCTGGAAGTGCGCACCGACAACCCCGGCGCCGTGCGCCTGTACGAGCGACTGGGCTACCGCCGCATCGGCCATGCCGCGGGCTACTACGAGGACGGCGCCGACGCCTGGCGCTACGAGAAGCTGCTGGTGGCGCAGGCCGCCTGACAGGGCCTGCGAGCTTGCCGCGCAGGCGGCGAGAGCGGGTTTCCGTTCACCATCGACTGCCTTGCTCGTCATCCCAGCGGCTTTCAACGGCCGAAGGGCCGGTCAAGCCGGACAAGCGCAAAGCGCGCAGAGCGCCCACGGGCGGCCCCGAAGGGGCGAGCGCAGCGAGTCATCCAGTGCCTGCACGCCGGAACACCAAGACACTGGATGACCAGCTTCGCTGTTGTGAAGCGCCTCCTGCTTGACCGGCCCTTCGGCCGTTGAAAGCCGCAGGAATGACGAGCGAAATCAGACCAGTCTTGTGCGCGCGCGATGCGGCTACCGACCCAGCGGCGCGCTGATGCGCTGCTGCGTGGCCGCATCCGGCCGCGCCACCAGCGCACCGCTGCGCGTGAGGCTGACGCTGTAGTGGCCGCCGTCCACCAGCGGCAGGAAGGTGCCGCTGCCGTAGACCGCGTCCACCATCGGCAATGCGCGCGGATACTGCCGGTGCAGGTCGAGCAGGTCGAAGCCGTCGGCGGAACCGAGGCCGGTCACGGTGCGCGGTGCGCTCGCTTCCCGGGCGGGATCGTCGTAGCGGCCGTCGATGCGGTCCAGCCGGTACAGCGGCGGCAGCCCGGCGAGCAGGGCAGGCAGTTTCCACCGCAGCACCACCGCCTCGACGCGCCAGTCGTCGCCAGCCAGCTGCAGCTGGCGCGTGTCGCCGTCGGGCCACGACAGCGTGACGGCCCAGCGCTGCGGCGAAAGGATGCGCGCGTCGATCTCCACCACCGGGGTTTCCTCGCCCAGCAGCCGATAGCCGCGCAGCGCCCAGCCGCCCGCACCCAGCAGCACGGCCAGCGCGAAACACGCCACGCACAGCAATCCATGCCAGCACGCGGCCAGCCGCGCACCGGCATCGAGGCGGCGCCGCAGCGTCAGCAGTTGCAGCAGGCTCAGCAGCAGCAGGACCGCCGCCAGCACGAGCAGCGCCGTGACGGGCAGGCGCAGCAGCTCGATCAGGTTCATCGGGATTTCCGCGGGGAAGGCCCGCGCATGATAAGCCGCACCCGCACGCTCGCTATACTGCGTGCGTCATCGGCGCCTGCGGTGCCGTCCCGCCCATTCCCCCAGGCAATCCACGGGTACCCGACCATGCGCCGTCCGCTGCTGCTGCCGCTCTGCCTCGTCACCCTCGCGCTTGCCGGCTGCGGCAACAAGGGCCCGCTGTACATGCCGGACAATCCGCATCCGCCGGTGTACGTGCCGCCCAAGGCCCAGCCCGCGCCGGCCGCCACCCAGGCGGCGCCGGCTCCCGCGGCCAGCAGCGCCACGCACTGAGCGCTGGCGGATGCTGCGCTTTTCCAAGATGCACGGCCTCGGCAACGACTTCGTCGTGCTGGACTGCCGCGCAACGCCGTTCGCGCTGGACGTGGCCGGCATCCGCGCGCTGGCCGACCGCCACACCGGCGTGGGCTTCGACCAGTTGCTCAGCGTGGAGCCGGCGCGCGATCCGTCCTGCGCGTTCCATTACGGCATCTGGAACACCGACGGCTCGCCCTCGGGCCAGTGCGGCAACGGCGTGCGTTGCGTGGCCGCATGGCTGCATCGCGCCGGCGTGCTGGCGCGATGCAGC
>NZ_NJIC01000054.1:51924-83888 GCF_013620825.1 Rhodanobacter sp. PCA2
GGGCGAGACGGTGCGGCTGGAGAGCCCGTCCGGCCCGGTGACGGTGCGCCTGCTGGATGCGCAGCAAGTCACCGTGGACATGGGCGAACCGGTGTTCGCGCCGGCGCGGATTCCCTTCGCAGCGGAAACCGAGGCGGACCACTACGCGATCGAAGTGGCCGACTTCGCGCTGGACATCGGCGCGGCGTCGATGGGCAACCCGCACGCGGTGGTGATGGCCGACGAGCTGCCCGACGGCGCCGCGGAAACGCTGGGCCCGGCGCTCAGCACCCACGAGCGCTTCGCCGCCGGCGCGAACGCCGGCTTCGTGCGGCGGCTCGACCGCACGCATCTCGCGCTGCGCGTGCACGAGCGCGGCGCGGGCTGGACGCAGGCCTGCGGCACCGGCGCCTGCGCCGCAATGGCGGTGCTGCGCCGGCGCGGCGAGGTGGACGCAAGCGTGCAGGTGGAACTGCCCGGCGGCGCCTTGCGCATCGACTGGCCCGGTCCCGGCCATACGCTGTGGATGACCGGCCCGACCGCATTCGCGTTCGAGGGTCAGTGGCTCGCGGATTGAGCTTCGCGCATTGATCCGCGCGCGCGTCCATCGCACACTCGCCGCATGACCGGCCCGAGGAAACCGCGCATGAACGCCCCCCTGTCCGACGACGCCACCGAGGCAGGTGCCGTCGCGGCCTACCTGAAGCAGCACCCGTCCTTCCTCAGCGACTACCCCGAACTCGCGGCCCAGCTCACGGTGCCGCGCGAGCAGGGCTCGGTCGCCTCGCTGGCCGCCTACCAGCTGCAGCAGCTGCGCGAGAAGAACGCGGAGCTGGAACAGCGCCTCGCCGAGCTGGGCGCGATCGCCGCCGACAACGAACGGCTGATGGAACGCGTGCACGCGCTGAACGTGGCGCTGCTGCGCGCGAACACGCTGGAAGTGACCACGCGCACCGTGATGGCGCGGCTCAGCGAGGACTTCCACACCGAGCAGGTGCGCCTGCTGCTGTTCGGCAGCAACGCGGACCTGCCCCGTTCGGACTGGCTGCGCCAGGTCGGCGGCGGCGCCGCGGAGCTGCCCGAGCTGGCCGAGCTGCTGGAACGCCAGGAGCCCATCTCCGGCCGCCTGGCGCCGGACAAGCTGGTGCGGCTGTTCGGCGACGACGCGGCCGCGATCCGCTCGGCCGCGCTGATGCCGCTGGGCGACGCCGGCATCCTCGCGATCGGCAGCCACAACCCGGACCGCTTCCAGCCCGGCATGGGCACGCTGTTCCTGAAGATGATCGCCGCCACCGTCACCGCCGCGCTGGCGCGGGCGCGCGACCTGGCCTGAAAGCGACGCCATGACCACGCCGGCGCAACAGGTCGAGGCGTGGCTGGCCCGCCTCGCCGGCGAGCGGCAGGCCTCGCCGCACACCGTGGACGGCTACCGCCGCGACCTCGCCAAGCTGCTGGCCTGGATGGAGGCGCAGGGCATCGGCGATTTCGCCGCGCTGGAGCCGAACCGCATGCGCCTGTTCGCCGCCGCCCAGCATCGCGCCGGGCTGGCGCCGAAGAGCCTGCAGCGCCTGCTTTCCTCCTGCCGCAGCCTGTTCCGCCAGCTCAGCCGCGAAGGCGCGCTGGCGCACGATCCGCTGGCCGGCGTGCGCGGCCCCAAGGTGCACCGCAAGCTGCCGGTGGTGCTGGACGTGGACGAAGCCGCCAGCCTGGTCGAATCCGGCGACGACGGCGCGCTGGGCGTGCGCGACCGCGCGATGCTGGAGCTGTTCTATTCCTCCGGCCTGCGCCTGTCCGAACTGGTCGGCCTGCGCTGGAGCGACCTCGACATGGACGGCGGCGAAGTGCGCGTGCTGGGCAAGGGCCGCAAGACGCGCATCGTGCCGGTGGGCCGCCACGCCGTGGCCGCACTGCGCGCACTGGGCGAGGCCGAGGGCAAAGCGCCGGAATCGCCGGTGTTCCGCGGCCGCGGCGGCGCGGCCATCAGCCCGCGCACCGTGCAGGCCCGGCTGCAGAAGCTCGCGCTCGCGCACGGCTTCGCCAAGCACGTGCATCCGCACCTGCTGCGCCACACCTTCGCCAGCCACATGCTGGAATCCTCCGGCGACCTGCGCGCGGTGCAGGAGCTGCTCGGCCACGCCGACATCGCCACCACCCAGATCTACACCCACCTGGATTTCCAGCACCTCGCGAAGGTGTACGACGCGGCGCATCCCAGGGCCAAGAGAAAGTAAACGCGCTTCTTGCGTTTGCCCCTTCTCCCCTTTGGGGAGAAGGTTGGGATGAGGGGCCGGGGCTCGCGCGGGACCTGTTTGAAGCTCGCTTCGATGAGCTCCATCGCCAGCGCGGCCCCTCACCCCGGCCCTCTCCCCGGAGGGGAGAGGGGGCACACGGGTTCGCTCCGCATTGAAGCCCCGGCGGGCAGACCCCATCTGATCCGCTCAACCTCGGAGCTTTTATGGAATCCTTCCACGCCACCACCATCGTCAGCGTGCGCCGCAACGGCAGGGTCGTGATCGGCGGCGACGGCCAGGTCACCTTCGGCAACACCGTGATGAAGGCGAATGCGCGCAAGATCCGCCGGCTGGGCAAGAACGCCGACGTGCTGGCCGGCTTCGCCGGCGCCACCGCCGACGCGTTCACCCTGTTCGAGCTGTTCGAGCAGAAGCTGGACAAGCACGGCAACAACCTCACCCGCGCCGCGGTGGAGATGGCCAAGGAATGGCGCACCGACCGCCGCCTGGGCCGCCTCGAGGCGATGCTGGCGGTGGCCGACAAGGAAGCCTCGCTGCTGATCTCCGGCAACGGCGACGTGCTGGAACCCGAGCACGGCCTGATCGCGATCGGTTCCGGCGGCCCCTACGCGCAGTCCGCCGCGCTGGCGCTGATGGAAAACAGCGAGCTCGACGCGCGCGCCATCGTGGAGAAGGCGCTGAAGATCGCCGGCGACATCTGCATCTACACGAACCACAACGTGTCCATCGAGGAGCTGCAGGCGTAACGCAGCAATCGCTCCCCGGCGTCACCCCGGCGAAAGCCGGGGCCCAGCGCCTTGAAGCAAAGACCCTGGATTCCGGCTTGCGCCGGAATGACGACAAAGAACCAACCTTCCGGTGACTCCATGTCCGAACTGACCCCCCGCGAAATCGTCAACGAACTCGACCGCTACATCATCGGCCAGCACGACGCCAAGCGTGCCGTGGCGGTGGCGCTGCGCAGCCGCTGGCGGCGCATGCAGCTGGAGCCGGCGATGCGCAACGAGATCACCCCGAAGAACATCCTGATGATCGGCCCCACCGGCGTGGGCAAGACCGAGATCGCGCGCCGCCTCGCCTCGCTGGCGAACGCGCCGTTCGTGAAGGTGGAAGCGACCAAGTTCACCGAGGTGGGCTATGTGGGCAAGGACGTGGAATCGATCATCCGCGACCTCGCCGACGTCGCCTACAAGCTCACCCGCGAGCAGGCGATCAAGCGCGTGCGCAGCCAGGCCGAGGACCGCGCCGAGGACCGCATCCTCGACGCCCTGCTGCCGCGCCGGCAGGCGCCGAGCGACTGGAGCCACGACGCGCCGGCCGCGCCCGCGATCGACAGCGACACCCGCCAGAAGCTGCGCAAGCAGCTGCGCGAGGGCGCCCTCGACGAACGCGAGATCGAGCTGGATTTCGCCATGAACGTGGGCGTGGAGATCATGTCGCCGCCCGGCATGGAGGAGATGGGCGCGCAGCTGCGCCAGATGTTCCAGAACCTGGGCGGCGCCAAGACCCAGCACCGCAAGCTGGCGATCAAGCTGGCGCGTCCGCTGCTGCTCGACGAGGAAGCCGCCAAGCTGCTCAACGACGAGGAGATCCGCGCCCAGGCGGTAGAAGCCGCCGAGCAGAACGGCATCGTCTTCCTCGACGAGATCGACAAGATCGCCCAGCGCTCCGAATGGGGCGGCGCCGGCGTCAGCCGCGAGGGCGTGCAGCGCGACCTGCTGCCGCTGGTGGAAGGCTCCACCGTGTCCACCAAGTACGGCCCGCTGAAGACCGACCACATGCTGTTCATCGCCTCGGGCGCGTTCTCGCTGGCCAAGCCCTCCGACCTGATCCCGGAGCTGCAGGGCCGCCTGCCGATCCGCGTGGAGTTGAGCGCCCTGTCGGTGGACGACTTCAAGCGCATCCTGCGCGAGCCGCACAACGCGCTGACCAAGCAGTACGTGGCCCTGCTCGGCACCGAGGGCGTGAGCCTGGAGTTCACCGACACCGGCATCGACCGCCTGGCCGAGGTGGCCTACCAGGTGAACGAGCGCACCGAGAACATCGGCGCCCGCCGCCTGCACACGGTGATGGAGCGGCTGCTGGAGGAGATTTCCTATGCTGCGGCAGACAAATCCGGCGAAAAATACCTGATCGACGCCGAACAGGTAGACAAGAGCCTCGGCAACCTGATCCGCAACGAGGATCTCAGCCGCTACATCCTGTAAGGCCCGGCGGCGGGGAAAAACGGTCCCACCTGGGCACCATCGCGCCTGGGCTGGGCACTAAATACGAAAACCCGCCTTTTTGAAGATTTTTAGCTGCACGTTGAACGAAGTTTTCGGGGAACATCCTTTGAACAAGCCGGGGGAGGGCTCTCTGTTAAAATAGGCCCGCTATGGCAAAGATTCTCGAGTTCAAGACCACCGGCCTGCGGGCCCAGCTCCGCGAGGCCCAGCAACAGCAGACGATGGTGCGCCTGTGGCGCGGCGAGCTGGAACACGGCAGCTTCTGCGGCTACGTGGGCGGCGTCGGCAGCGAGTTCGTCCTGCTCTGGGTGCTCGGCGACGGCATCACCGAGGACGGCATCTACGTGATGCGGCATCGCGACATCACCGAGCTGGAATCGCCGGAACGCCACCACGTGTTCATGGCCAAGGCGCTGGCGCTCAAGGGCATCGTCCCGCAGCTGCCGCGCAGCTTCCCGCTGGATTCGATCCGCGAGGCCGTGCAGGCCGCCGGCGCGATGGCGCAGGTGATCGGCGTGCACGTGGACACCGAGGAAGAGGAAGAGGTCTGCTACATCGGCCACCTCGCCCACGTCGAGGACGACGGCTTCTACCTGCAGGAACTCAGCCCCGACGCGGAGTGGATGCGCCAGGCCTCGTTCTTCGCCTGGGACGAAGTCTCCACGCTCAGCATCGGCGACAGCTACGCCCAGGCCCTGCTCGCCGTGGCCGGCCCCGCGCCCGCGCTGGAACCCGGCGACGCCGGCATCGGCCACATGCACTGAGCCCGCGCTTCATCGACACGCCTCGACGCCCGCCGCACATCGGCGGGCGTTTTGTTTGCGCGTAATCCGTTCCCTGCGCGCAGGGTCGCCTTGGGGGGCCCTCATGAACATCCGCGCTGCGGGCAGCGGGGCGCCAAAGGTCCAACGGCAAACCGACCTGCGTCCTCGCCCCACCCGCTCCCCCAAGCTACGCTCGACGCAAACCGAACCTCTTCAGGAAGCCCCATGCCCCGCATCGTCGTCGTCGGCAGCATCAACATGGACCTGGTCACGCTCGCGCCGCGCTTTCCCGGTCCCGGCGAGACCGTGCTCGGCAGCCGCTTCTTCACCACGCATGGCGGCAAGGGCGCCAACCAGGCGGTGGCCGCCGCACGACTGGGCGCGGAGGTGAGCATGGTCGGTGCGCTGGGCCGCGACGCCTTCGGCGACCAGTTGCACGCGGGGCTGGCGCAGGAAGGCGTGGACCTCGCCCACGTGGCCCGGCTCGACGACGTGGGCAGCGGCAGCGCCTCCATCACCGTGGCCGAAGGCGACAACCAGATTATCGTGGTGCCCGCCGCCAACGCGCGCGTCACGCCGGCCCAGGTCGAAGCCGCCCACCCCGCCATTGCCTGCGCCGACGCCGTGCTGGTGCAACTGGAGATTCCGCTGGACGCGGTGGAAGCCACGCTGCGCCTCGCCCGGCGCGAAAACGTGCCAGTGATCCTCAACCCCGCGCCCGCGCAGAAGCTGCCCGCCGAGTGGCTGCAGCTCGCCAGCCTGCTCACCCCGAACCAGCACGAGCTGGCCACCATGCTGGGCGACGACGCGAACACGGACTTCCGCGAACTGATGCGCCGTGCGCCGTGCCCGGTGGTGCTCACCCGCGGCGGCGAAGGCGCGTGGTACCGCGACGACGCGCACCCCGAACCCGCACACCAGCCCGGCTTCGCCGTCGACGTGGTCGACACCACCGGCGCCGGCGACACCTTCAACGGCGCGCTCGCCGTGTTCCTCCACGAAGGCCTGCCGCAGGCCGTGCGCAAGGCCAGCGCCGCCGCTGCGCTGTCGGTGACAAAGCTGGGCGCGCAAGGCGGCATGCCCTCGGCGCGCGAGGTGGAAGCCCTGCTCGCGCGCTAGGGCTTCCGGCTACTTCCCGATGCAGAAGCGGCACTTCTGCCGCATGTCATTGATTTTCAATGTAGTGATGGCGATCCCACAACGTACTTGGACCTATTCTTGGACCCACGTACCAAGTGTGTCCCTTGGTAGCGGCGGATGGCCCATCTTGGACGCTGCCCGCTCTCCCGTTACCGATGCGATGTGTCAGCGGACAACCTGATCAAGGGGCAGTGAACCCGGCCATCGACGTCCGCCAACGTCCAATGCGCTGCAACAGGCTCATTTTCCCACCTCCTGACCCGGAACACCAAGGATGTTGCACCCTGCTTCAGCCCCAAAAAACGGGAGGCACGCAGTTCGGATTGATGGCTGCGGCAGCGGTGATGCCGGGGTGAGATGACGGCTCCTTTGGCCAGTTGGCCGATACCGATAGGAGCCTCACCATGTCACACCAAACCTCGGACATCATCACCCCGAAAGCCCTGTTGCTCGATGAGCGGCTGACACCACTGGAACGCAACGCCTGGCTGACTTTCCGTGCGCTGGCCGGCAGCGACAGCACCGTGGTTCTCAGTTACGACGCGCTGCGCGGGTACCTGCCGAGCGCGCCGGGCAGCAAGCGGGCTGCCCTTGAAACCGTCTCCAGGGCCGTGCTGTGCCTGCGGCTGTCCACGTGGATTGCGCTGGTCGAGTACCGCCGCAACCCGATGACCGGCTTCTCAATGGCCAGCCGCTACGCGGTGCGGAATCAGCCCCTTGCGTTCGACGACGCCTGCATGGAGGACGAGGACTACCTGCCCTTGCTGGAACGGGCGCTCGGCCATGCCAGTGCGACGATTCGCCAACTGGCACAGTCCATTCTCGACGAGGCTATGCGCCATCCAGACAGGTTGGGAAAGCTGCCCGCAACAATGCAAGTGCGGATCAGGCGCTTGCAACACCGGGGCGATGACCATGATCCGGGCAGTCCTGGTGGTCCTACTTCGCCTGATGCTCGCGTGCCCGAAGCCAGCAGCGACATTCCGAAACCCGTACCGGCGTCTGCGACAGCAGTACGTACTGTAAAAGAAGTATTAAAAGAAGTACGTACGTACCGCTCACCAACCGAAGAGCAGGTATCCAGGTCAGATGTGCCAGCCCGCTTCCGGCAACTGCCGCAGGATCAGCAACGGGTTCTCACCGCGCGTCTCAGGGGCTTGCCTCCGGAGCAACGCCTGGCAGTGCTGGCCGAGTGGGACGTGCGCTGCGAATCAGGTAGCGTGCACAACGCCATCGCTTACCTCTACGGGTTGATCAAGAAGGCCGTGGAAGGCGTGTTCAAGCTCTGGGCGGCGCGCAAATCCACTCCACAGC
Source organism: Rhodanobacter sp. PCA2 (assembly GCF_013620825.1). Lineage (GTDB taxonomy): Bacteria > Pseudomonadota > Gammaproteobacteria > Xanthomonadales > Rhodanobacteraceae > Rhodanobacter_A. The sequence goes on from NZ_NJIC01000054.1 coordinate 59,602, forward strand.
AGACACCCATGCAGGCCATCAGCAACAGCCAGCATGGCTCGCCGCCGGCCCCTTCTCCAGCGTCCAGCAACCAAGCCGCAAAACCTGCGTCGCGCGAGGTGGCGCAACGGCATCTGGAGCAGATCCGGCGCATGCTGAAGACGCCATCGCTGCCCATCGGGCAGATCATCGGATGCATGGCTGACAGCGGAATGCTGCCAACAGGCCCAGGGAACACGCATGCTGCTGCAAGGCTCGATCCGCTGGGTGCGACGTAAGGCCGATAGGGCCGTCACTGCACACCGCAGTGACGGCCCGGCAAACTGCAGCAGCAATGCGGGTTGGCGCCGCATCGCATTGATGGCTGCGCACATGACGATGCCCCGACACACTGGCCCAGCAACGACCTGCCGGTGGGTATGAACACCGGAACCCTGGCGCAGGTTCCTGCAAGCGCCGACCCGGTTTGCCGGACGGAACCAACCAGGCACACCCAGGCTCGCTCTGTGTGCCGCCCTACCCATGGGCAGAGCTTTTCTCATTCTCGGCGTGGTTCGTCCCGCCATCGTCGCAACACACATCCCCCGCTCTAGGCGCTCGTCGCTGATCGTCCGACCTCGCGCGGCCGGCCGACACCTTTTCCACACTGCACCACAGGAGGTACCCCATCCCAGCACATCGCGTTGTCGTCTCTTGCAATTCCTCCGCCCGGTCTTCCCACAGGAAGCAAGGCGGACGCCTCATTCGAGGCCACAGATGAACTGAGCACCTGGCCCTTGCCCTTCGGGGATCTCGCCTTGGCGAGTTGGCAAAAACACTGACCGTTTGCTTCTCAGTACCGACAACCGATGAAACGACACCGCGATGGACGACCTGACCTATACCCTGCGCCAACTTTGCCAGCGCAACCGTGACGGCAGCCACGCCACCCAGGCTGACCGGCAGCGGTCACTGAACCTAGCCGCCCGCCAACTGCGCGAAGCAGGCTTCCGCCAGATGCGCGCTACCTCGCTCAAGGGCAAGCACGTCGAAGCCCTGTTGCAGCGCTGGCAATCCGAAGGCCTGTCGGCCGGCACGCTGAAGAATCGCATGGCGCACCTGCGCTGGTGGGCCGAGAAGGTCGGTAAGGCAGGCATCCTCCCCGCGGACAACACCATGTTGGGCATCCCTGAACGCCGCTATGTGACCAATGAAAACAAGGCCAAGGAAATTGGCGACAGGTTGGGCAGGATCACCGACCCTCATGTCCGCATGAGCCTGCGCTTGCAAGCTGCTTTTGGTTTGCGGCGGGAAGAGTCCATCAAGTTTCAGCCCCGATATGCTGATCGTGGCGACCATATCGCCATCAAGGGAGCGTGGGCGAAGGGCGGTCGCGATCGAGCAGTTCCGATCACGACTCAGGAACAGCGTGCGGTGCTGGATGAGGCCCGTCGTCTGGCGGGCCTGGGATCTCTGATTCCATCGCACAAGACCTACATCCAGCAGCGGTATGTCTACGACGGGCAGTGCAAGGCGGCAGGGCTGAGCAACATGCATGGGCTGCGACATCGGTATGCGCAGATGCGGTATGAGGTGCTGACGGGATGGCGGGCACCGGCGGCGGGTGGTCCTGGGAAAACTCAGCTCAGTAGCAGCCAGCGAATGAGTGACCAACACGCCCGACAGCAGATCAGCCGTGAACTCGGGCATGAACGTGTGAAAGTAACGGCGATTTATCTGGGAACCTGAGGCTCATCTGTCATCTTTGGCGTTCGGCTCACCGGCTGCCAGATTTTTTACTACCTTGTCGAAGTCACTTTCAAACAGGCGATCCTGCACAATTCTGTACTTCTCAAATTCGCTTTCCGCATGCGTCTGGGCAAGTTTCGCAGAAATCTTGCCGCTGTTCTGTAGCACTTCCCGTTCATCAAATTCGAGGAAGGCGTCCAGCCGCTTGGACCAGTCTTCCATGCTCATGGGGATTTTGCGGCGAGCACGATCCTCGGCCAGTTCCAGATAGGCGTTGACGATACGGCCCAACGAATCCAACTCATCCTTGGTCAGGTAGTTCTTGGCCACGGCTACGTCGGTTTTCAGGATCTTGCCTTCGGGCGCGCTCGCCCAGGAAGTCAGCCCCATATGCGGCTTGCTGCTATCGGCCCGCTTGCGGATCAACTCAGCGGCCGTATGACCGTGGATGGCGTAATGCAGTTTGTTCTGTACTTTGGCGAAGAATGCCTTGGTGGTCGGTGCGTCCTTGTTGTAATCCACGCTGGTGGCATAGATGTCGGTGATCTTCTGGTAGAAGCGTCGCTCGCTGAGACGGATCTCGCGAATTTCCGCCAGCAGCCGCTCGAAGTAGTCCTCGCCCAGGAAGCTGCCGTTTTCCATGCGCTGACGATCCAGCACATAGCCCTTGATGGCGAACTCACGCAGGACGCCGGTCGCCCACTGGCGGAACTGCGTTGCGCGTAGGGAGTTGACCCGATAGCCGACGGAAATGATGGCGTCGAGGTTGTAGAAATCCACCGCCCGGGACACCTCCCGCTGGCCCTCCTGCTGAACTATCCGGAATTTCCGGATAGTTGCCTCAGTTACGAGCTCCTGGCTGGCAAAGATGTTCTTCAGGTGCTCGCTGACGGTGCGCACATCCACCCCGAACAGTTCGGCCATCAGCTTCTGCGACAGCCACAGGGTCTCGTCCTCGTAGCGGGCTTCGATGCTCTGCTCGCCGGCCTGGCCAGTGAAGATCAGAAACTCGGCTGTGCTGTTGCGAATCAGTTTTTTGCCATTCATACCAAGTATCTCCACGTGATCTGTACGTCGACCAGACACGCTTTAACGCCAGTGCGATAACTCTGGCCGATTACACCTGCCCACCGACCCCTTTGAATTTTTCGACGAACGCCGCGATTTTCTGGAAGACGCTTTGCTTTTTTGTCAGGTACTCCGGATTGAGCGGGCTCATCTTGGGCAGGAGGGCATTGAGTTCGGTGCCGTTCTCGCTGGCGAACTCGCGTCTCAGTGAGGTGCTGATGTATCGTCTGGCCGCCTCTGCATTCAGCGCCTCATCGCTGATCAACTCCTGAGCCTCGCGTTGCTGCTCGGCCTGGGCAAAACTGAAGAATGCCTCGATCACGCTGGCCTTGTCGCCCAGCCCATCCAGGTCGGTCTGGTTGATGAAGTCCACCACCAGGCTTTCCTTGGCACGGTTACCCAGGCTGGCGCGGATCACCCGGCGCACGTCCTCGATCAGAGCCACCTTGTCCTTGGTCTTCTTGTTCTTTTCGAAGATCAATTCCAGGATGTAGTCCAGGTTGATTTCCTGCGACTTGAGTAGATCTACCTCAAACACCACATCATCCCAGTCGATGCTGGATTTTTCTTTTTCCGCTGAGGCTTTCTCCCTGCGCAGCCAGTCGCGGATGTCGTTGTAGGTGGAGCGGTAATCCTGGATTTTTCGATCGACTGGAATATGGATCGCCTGCAATACGGCCAAATCTTCGTCGCTCAGGTAACGTTCCGCCTTGAAGTCCTCCACCGCCTGCGGGTCGCTCGTGTCAATGTCCTGCAAGGCTTTCAGGCTGGCGAATTCATCGTAGTTTTGCAGCACGTTTTCCACGCGCAGGTATTCCCCGAACAGTTTGGCAAAGGCCTTTTTGTCGGATTCCTTGACGATATTCGCCGGATCGGGAAAGCGCTGCTCCAACTCACTCACCACATCTTTGAAGCCACGTCGCGCCTCGCCCGTGACGACATCGGTGAAGCCTTCCATGTACTCGGCATAGCTTTTCTCCAGCACCACGTTCCGGGTGTTTTTGTCACCAAACAGGGTGATAGCAGCAACGGTCGGCTGCTCCAGATCGCGGAAGGTGACGACGTTACCGAAGGTCTTGGTGGCGTCAAAAATGCGGTTGGTGCGCGAATAGGCCTGGATCAGGCCGTGGTAGCGCAGGTTCTTGTCCACGAACAAGGTGTTCAGCGTGGGCGCATCGAAGCCGGTCAGAAACATTCCGACCACGATCAGCAAATCGACATCCTGCTCTTTGACGCGCTTGGCCAAGTCGCGGTAGTAATTCTGGAAACCCTTGCTGTCCACGCTGAAGCTGGTCTTGAACAGCGCGTTGTAATCGGCAACGGCCGCGCTCAGGAACTCCTTGGCGCTGCTGTCCATAGCCGAGACTTCAAAGCCTTCGTCCGCGATGTCACCCACCGCGTCCTGCTCCTCGTTGGCGGCGTACGAGAAGATGGTGGCAACCCTCAAAGGCTTGTCGCTGTCCTTCTGCAGGGTCTTGAAGGCTTGGTAGTAGAGCTTGGCCGCATCCACGCTGCTCACGGCGAACATGGCATTGAAGCCCTTGGCACCCGCTTGCAGGCGATGGGTCTTCTGCCGGAAGTTGCTCAGGATATACTGGGCTATTTCGCGGATGCGATCCGGGTGCAGCAAGGCTTGCCGGTTTTCAGCTGCACTGAGCTTCTTTTCGTCCTGTTCGCTTTCGATGGCTTTGAACTGCGGACGTACATCGTTGTAGTCCACTTTGAACTTGAGCACCTTTTCGTCGCGGATGGCATCGGTGATGACGTAGGAGTGCAGTTCCCGGCCGAACACGCTGGCGGTGGTGTCCGCGCCCAGCGCGTTTTGCGGGAAGATCGGCGTACCGGTAAAACCGAACTGGTAGAACCTCTTGAATTTCTTCTTTAGATTCTTCTGCGCCTCGCCAAATTGGCTACGGTGGCACTCGTCGAAGATGAAGACCACCTGCTTGCCGTAGATCGGCAGGTCGTTTTCGCTCTTCATCAGGTTATTGAGCTTCTGGATGGTCGTGACAATGATCTTGTTGTCGTTCTTGTCCAGGTTGCGCTTCAGGCCCGCCGTGCTGTCCGAGCCGTTCACGCTGTCGGGCGAAAAGCGCTGGTATTCCTTCATGGTCTGATAATCCAGATCCTTGCGGTCCACCACGAAGAACACCTTGTCAATGAACTCCAGCTCCGTCGCCAGACGCGCGGCCTTGAAGCTGGTCAGGGTCTTGCCCGATCCCGTCGTGTGCCAGACGTAGCCGCTGCCCTCGGTGCTGTTCCAGTGCTTGCCCTGATAGGCACCCTTGATCTTCCACAAGATGCGCTCGGTCGCGGCAATCTGGTAGGGGCGCATCACCAGCAGGGCATTGCCGACGTCGAACACCGAATAGGTCAGCAGAACATTCAACAAGGTGCGCTTCTGGAAGAAGGTGGCGGTGAAATCCTTCAAGTCTTTGATCGGGCTGTTGTCGGCCTGCGCCCAATTCATGGTGAAGTCGAAGCTGTTCTTGTTGCGCTGCGTGGTGTTGGCGAAGTAGCGCGTGTCGGTGCCATTGGAGATGACGAACAGCTGCAAATATCTGAACAGGGAATACTCGCTGTTGAAGCTCTCTTTACTGTAGCGATGCACCTGATTGAAGGCTTCGCGGATAGCCACGCCGCGCTTTTTCAGCTCTACCTGCACCAGCGGCAGGCCGTTGACCAGCACCGTTACGTCATAGCGGTTGGCATGGCTGCCGGTTTGCTCGAACTGCTTGATCACCTGCACCTTGTTGCGGGCGATGTTCTTCTTGTCGAGCAGGTAGATGTTCTGGATACGTCCGTCGTCGAACACGAAGTCATGGATGTAATCGTCATGAATCTTTCGGGTTTTCTCGACGATGCCATCGCTGGGCTTATCCAGCCAGGTTTCCACGAAGCGCGCCCATTCGCCGTCTGCAAACTGGACGCTGTTTAGCGTTTGCAATTGCTCACGAACATTGGCCAGCAAGCCTTTCTGTGTTTTCAGGCCGGGCAGATATTCATAACCCTGATCGACCAGATCCCGGATGAACTCGCGCTCCAGGTCGCCTTCGCTTTGGTAGCTTTCGGCAACCTTCCACTCCTTGACGTACCTGTCGAGGACGATGAATTTGTTCGATTCGGCGATGGCCTTACTGTACTCAAGCATTTTGCTCTTCCTGTTGCCAGTAGCGGTGGCTGCTCTTCAAGTGGTCGAGCAACAGTTTGACCATCGCTTTCTCTGCGGGCGTTGGCTCGGCGACAGCTTCATTCGATAGCGTGCTGTGACTGGTGAAATTGATGACTCTGCTCAAATAAAGCTGTTTGTCATCAGGCAACAGCTCGGACCACTTTGGGTGGCCGAGAAAGCTAGCTGTTTTCTCGTAGAGGTTGCGCAACAAAGTGAAATGAAACCGTTCAACCTTGTTGTCGGAAATCGCCTGCTCAATGGTTTGCTTCAGGTGAAGATGGTAGGAAAAGCTCTTGTTAGAGTCGCCCTGTTTTTCAGTGAGGGTAAAGCTGCCATCTTCAAACCGCTCCAGCATATAGCAGGTCTTGCCATTCAGTTCATTGAAAAGTACGTTGTAAAACAGCGGGCTGTGCGTCGAGACGATGAACCTCAGATTAGACTGACTTGATTTGATCAGGCTGGCCAGATTGACTGCCAACTCAATCAAGTGGTTTTCATCGAGAGAGCTGACCGGGTCGTCAATAAACACATACTCCAGTTGATCAAAAGCGCTGGTCTCACGCTCTCCCGGCTCGGCGACATTGAGGATCGTCACAGCCTGATCCAGCAGAGTGTAGAAAATACTCCAGATGAAGTTGCTTTCTTCGCCTTTGGAAAGCTTGATATGAGGGGAGTCCCCCTCGTTACCGCGCTCCAAGGAGAAGGTGATTTCGGAAAAATCGGTGCTAAAATGCGGCGTTAGCTTGTCGCTTGCATAACGCTGGAAATAGTGGATGATATTTCCATCTTGACCCAGGTCCTTGAGTAGCGTAAGCAGCCAGATGGTATAAGAATTGGGCTGAATCTTCAGTTTGTACTTGGTATCACCCGCCAGGTCGTTATCCCAATAAAATAGGTCCTCGGTGAAAGCGTTGTAATACAGGATTTTGTTTCGTGATAACTCAGGCGCATCGACTTCCTCATCGCCCTCTTCGCCATTGGCTTTGGGCGCAATCAGTTGCTTGAATTCGCGCGACAGGCGCGTCTTGCCCGTGCCATTGAAGGCATAGACCAGCTGCACTTTCTTGTTGGCGTCTGTCAGCTGCTGGGCGATTTCGGTCAGCGTCTTGCCCATGTCATGCCCCTACCACTTCCGGCTTGGGGAAACTCAGCAGCAGGCCGCGGTAATACTCGTATTGTTTCTGACGCAATTCGATCTCTCGGGGCAGGCCTTCGTTGATGGAGTTGGTGAGGACATCAAATTTGTCGAGGATGGCGACAATGCGTGCTTGTTCGGCGAGGGACTTTTCAGGGTCGTCCGCATAAGGAAGAGGGAGCTTGAAACCTTTAATGATGCTTGAGTTCAGATCGCCTCTAGCACCTTGGCCTAGCGCCTTGATGTTTTCATAATTAAAACTTACCCAGTGAAATACATAGCGGTACAACGCCTTTTTGCTGTCAATCTCTAGGCAGCCGCAGTGCTGATTGGTGGTTAGCGGCACCTTGTTAATCGCAGATCTACCTGCGGTTGCACCAGATATTGCAACGATTACGCAGTTCTCCGGGATCCACTTCGCTGCCGAACTGTCTAGCGCCGCCTGAGTAATTTTTACTTCGGTACTCTCAATATCTGAAAACTTGACCTCTTGGGTTCTTAGCCATGGAATGTCACCGCCTTCGTAATACTCTGGCGCACCTGCTTTTGGCGTTCCGCCTGAGTACCACTTCTTGGTTACATCCCCCAACGTCTTCCACTCCACTTCCCCGTCTTCAAAACTCAACAACTGGTCGCGGTAGTGGTTGTATTGTTTTTTTCGGGCGGTCAGCTCGGTGGTCAGCTCGGTGGTCAGCTCGGTGAAGGCGTCCAGAATGCGGACGATTTCTGTTTGGATTTCAAGCGATTTTTCAGGGTTTTCAGGGCAAGGGATGGGAATCTTGAAATCCTTTACCTTTGCATCTGAAATAGCGGGATATGCAGATCCACTTTGATTTTCTTCAACATATGCCTTGAAATCAGAAGATGCGATCCAATGCAAAATCCATTTAGGCGATACTTCTGCTTTCTTGGCGCGTAAAACGCAGTAACCGGTGCTGGCAACTTCGCCAGCGTAATCATCAGTAATTAAGCAATAGCGCAGTTGAGCCGGACGCGTCGTTGCAAAAATAACATCATCCTTTTCAACAAGCTTTTGCGCGCGGCTTGGTGCGTTGCTGTGCGTTATTTCTGATGTCTCGACTATTGTCTTCGTTTCAATGCTTACAGAGGTGAGGTCAATATATCGGTAGGTACGGCTCGCATCGCGCCACTTAATATTAGCTGTAGGCAACGTTACTTCCCCAAGCGCTTTCCACTCGACCGCAGCGTTATCCAGAATTTTGTCCAAGAAGTCCATGCTACTCATGCCTCAAGTTCCTCGCCTTCAATTTCTGCGACGACGGCATCAATTTCTTTTCTAAGCTGGTCGATCTTGGCGACGGTGATTTTTAGCTCGGCATTGAGCTGGGCAATATCCACCATTTCGCGGTTATCTTTGGCTTCGACATAGTTACTGACGGACAGGTTGTATTCTTTGGAAACCACTTCCTCGAACGATGCTGACTTAGCAACCTGATCGACGTTCTTCTTGCTGTCAAACATCGACATGATTTGCTCGATGTGCGAGTCCAGCAGCACGTTGTTGTTGGTTTCTTTCTTGCACAGGCCGCTGGCGTCGATGAACTGGGTGGTGGTGTCGGCCTTGTGTTTTGAGAGCACCAGAATGTTCACGGCAATGGTGGTGCCGAAGAACAGATTTGGCGCGAGCGAAATGACGCTCTCGACATAATTGTTGTCCACCAGGTATTTGCGGATTTTCTGCTCCGCCCCGCCCCGATAGAAGATGCCGGGGAAGCAGACGATGGCGGCGCGACCCTTGGCCGAAAGGTAGTGCAGCGCATGCAGCACGAAGGCGAAGTCGGCCTTGGACTTGGGCGCCAGCACGCCGGCCGGGGCAAAGCGGTCGTCGTTGATCAGGGTGGGGTCGTCGCTGCCGATCCATTTCACCGAGTACGGCGGGTTGGAGACGATGGCATCAAAGGGTTTCTCGTCGCCGAAATGCGGGTTCCGCAGCGTATCGCCCAACTGGATGTTGAACTTGTCGTAGTTGATGTTGTGCAGGAACATATTCATCCGCGCCAGGTTGTACGTGGTGTGGTTGATTTCCTGACCGTAGAACCCGTCTTCGATGATGTGTTCGTCGAACTGCTTCTTGGCCTGCAACAGCAGCGAGCCGGAGCCGCAGGCCGGGTCGTAGATCTTGTTGACGCTGACTTGCTTGTGCATGGCCAGCCGCGCGATCAGCTTGGATACATTCTGCGGGGTGAAGAACTCGCCGCCAGATTTGCCGGCGTTGGCTGCGTAGTTTGAGATGAGGAACTCGTAGGCATCGCCGAATAAGTCGATGTGGTTGCCTTCAAAGTCGCCGAAGTCGAGTTCGGCTACACGTTTGAGCACGGCGGCCAAGCGGCTATTTTTGTCGGCCACGGTGTTGCCGAGGCGGTTGCTGGTGGTATCGAAGTCGGCAAACAGGCCTTTGATATCACGTTCTGATGGATAACCATTGGCAGAGCTTTCAACGGCGGCAAAGATGCGCGCCAAGTCTGTGTTCAGGCTTTCGTTGGTGTTGGCACTGGCGGCCACGTTGACGAACAACTGGCTGGGGTAGATGAAGTAGCCCTTGGTCTTGATGGCGTCGTCCTTGATGTCCGAAGTGATGACGCTATCGGGCAACTTGGAGTATTGGATGCTATCGTCGTCAGCCTCGATGTAATTGGCGAAGTTCTCACTGATGAAGCGATAGAACAGCGTGCCGAGAACGTATTGCTTGAAATCCCAGCCATCGACTGCGCCGCGGACATCGTTGGCGATTTTCCATATCTGGCTTCGCAGGATGGCGCGTTGTTCGGTGCTGGTCATATATAGTTTTTCCTGTTTCAATTTTTTGGTTTGGCTCAAGCATGAGACTTGAACCAAGGAAATGGAGTATTGTCTTTACAGGCAATGCACGTAGCGATTTCTTGCCGAGTAGTTGGCCTTCCTGGCGCATCGGCTGGCTCTCTTGGTGTCCACGCTCGTCAGTCCAGCACAACCAGAAATTCAGTTGCCAGAGCGGTCGGCTGAACATCCCGAACATTGCGCTGTAGCGACACCAAGCCGTAATCGGCCATCATCCGCAGGGTGCGCGACAGGTTCGGCACCTTGCGGCCGCTGAGTTCGGCCAGTTCGGTCAGGGACTTGGGTTGCTTGTCATGGATCAGGCGCAGCAGGCGGCGGTTGTCGTCCGACAGCACTGCGGCCAGTGATGCCAGGGACGGAAACCAAATACTGGGCGTTTCGCTTCCCTTCGGTGGCGAACCTTCTGGCTGTCGGATACCCACAATGCAGCGCTTCATGATCGCAAATCCAATGACACGTTGATTTAAAATTATATCAGTATCTGATAATCATCGTCGATCATACATGGCTGCTACAAAGGAAAAGGCCGAGACAAGGGAATGGCAACCAAGGGGCAACGGCCCTACCCAAAAAGGGAAAAGGCCCCCAGCGCCCGGATGGACTCACACCACCAGGTTCCTCGACGGTGCCAACCCGTCGATGTAGTCCGACCACGCCTGCAACATCTCCCGCCGCTGCTCGGCGTACTCCGCCCGGTTGTAGACCCCGCGCACGCCGCCGATGGTGTGGTTCAGCGCCTTTTCCACCACATCCGAAGGCCAGCCCTGTTCGTGCAGCAACGTCGATGCGGTACGTCGCAGGTCATGGATGGTGAAGGCGGGGATCTCCTGCCCCTGCAATGACACCTTCAGCGCCTGGTTCAGCGCATTGTTGGCGAAGGGCTTGGCCAGGGTGCCACGCCCCGGCAGCACCCAGTCGCTGCTGCTGGCGAGCAGCTTGAGTTCCTTGAACAGCGTCTGCGCCTGGGTGGACAGGTAGACGATGTGCGGCTTGCCAGTCTTGGAGTTTTCGACCGGGATGTGCCATTCGCCTTCGTCCAGATGCACGTCCTTCCACTGCGCCAGCATCAGCTCGGACTTGCGTACCAGAGTCATCAGGATCAACTGGAAGGCGATCTTGAACTGGCGGCGGATGTTGGAGGTTTGCATGGCGCGCAGGAACTGCCGGATTTCGTCCGGCGTCAGCGCCCGGTCACGGGCGGTGGCGCGGTAGACGTGCCGCATCGGCAGGGCCATGACCGGGTTGGCCTGGATCAGGCCGCAGGTCAGCGCGTAATCGAACATGCGCTTGAGCAGGCCACGGACCTGGCCGGCGGCGGCGTCGAAGCCTTGCGCCTTCTTGCGCCAGATGACGCTGCGCACGTCTTCGGCGGTGACGTCCCGGACCGGCTTGCTGCCGATGTGCGGCAGGACATCCTTCTCCAGGTAGCGCCGGGGCATGGTCAGGTTCTTGCGGTCGCGCGACTGAATGTCCTTAAAGAAGCGTTCGGCGAAGTCGGCCACGGTGGCGTCTTCTGCTCCGGCCACCTTCTCCTGCTGCTTTTTCTTTGCCGGCGACTTCCCCATCGCCACCTGATGGGCTGCCTCGTCCCGCTTCAGGCGCGCATTCTTCAGCGTCAACGCGGGGTATTTGCCCAGCGTCAGCTTCTCGTACTTGCCGTTTAGCCGGTAGCGGTAGCGCCAGACGACGCCCCCGGTCGGGAAGACCTCCACATACAGCCCCCGGTCGTCGGTGACCGTATAGGTCTTGTCCCTGGGCTTGAGTGCCTTGAGCGCGGTGTCGGTCAGTGCCATCTCATCCTCCGTATGTCCAAGCAGAAGGATGAAAGACAAGAATCCAGCTACTTGGAACCAAACTTGGACATAAAACGAGTGGCTTTGACTGTATCACCGAATCATTCAGAAGACGAAAATTCCTTTGTTTACGCGGTTTAACGCCACACCGTCAGACGTCATTGGATGTCCATGGACACAACCTCACTTCCCGATGCAGAATGAGCCGAAGATCGCGCCCAGCAAATCGTCGCTGGTATAGCTGCCGGTGATCTCGCCCAGCGCGTGCTGGGCCTGGCGCAGTTCCTCGGCGGCGAGTTCGCCGGCACGCGTGCTGGCGAGGGCGTGGGCGGTGCGGTCCAGGTGTTCGCCCACCGTTTCGAGCGCCAGCACGTGGCGGCGGCGTGCGCTGAAGGCGCCTTCGCCGCTGCCGGCGCCGGCGCCGGCGAGTTGCTTGAGGTATTCGCGCAAGGCGTCGAGCCCATCGCCGGTTTTCGCCGAGGCCCACAGCCAGCGGATGCCGTCGCGGGTTTCCGCATGCGCTGTGGTGCAGGCGAGATCGATCTTGTTGACCAGCACCACGCGTTCGGCGCCGGCGGGCAGGGCGTCGAACAGGGCGAGGTCGGCGGCGGCATGTTCCTCGTCGGTGACCAGCACGGCGGCATCGGCGCGCGCCAGTTCGCCGTGGGCGCGGCGCACGCCTTCGCGTTCGACTTCGTCCTCGGTGTCGCGCAGGCCGGCGGTGTCGGCGAGTTCCAGCGCCACGCCATCGAGCGCCACGCTTTCGCGCAGCACGTCGCGGGTGGTGCCGGCGATGGCGGTGACGATGGCGCGCTCGCTGCCGGCCAGCGCGTTGAGCAGGCTGGACTTGCCCGCGTTGGGCCGGCCCACGATGGCCACGCGTAGGCCGTCGTTGAGGCGCAGGCCGCGTTGCGCTTCGCGCAGCAGTCCGGCGAGTTCCGCGCGCAGGCTGTCGAGTTGCCGTGCGATGGCGGGATCGGCGAGGAAATCGATCTCCTCCTCGGGAAAATCGATCGCGGCCTCGATGTGCACGCGCAGTGCGATCAGCGCCTGCAGCAATGCGTCGATACGCTGCGAGAACACGCCTTCCATCGAGCGCAGCGCGGCGCGCGCGCCGGCCTGCGAGCGCGCGGCGATCAGGTCGGCCACGGCCTCGGCCTGGGCCAGGTCCAGCTTGCCGTTGAGGAAGGCGCGTTCGGTGAATTCGCCTGGACGCGCCAGCCGCGCGCCGAGTTCGCAGACGCGGCGCAGCAGCGCATCGAGCAGCACCGCGCTGCCGTGACCCTGCAGTTCCAGCACGTGTTCGCCGGTGTAGGAGGCCGGCGCAGGGAAGTGCAGCAGCAGGCCATGATCGATGGCCTCGCCATCTGCATCGCGGAAGCTGGCGAAGTGTGCATGGCGCGGCTGCGGCGCGCGACCCAGCAGGGCTTGCGCGATCGCCGGCACCTGCGGCCCCGACACGCGCAGCACGCCCACGCCGGCGGCGCCGGGCGCGCTGGCAATGGCGGCGATGGTGTCGGCGGCGTGGGTCATGGCGGGAGCGTAAACGAAGACGGCCGCGGCGGTTGCCCGGCGCGGCCGTCCGCTGGATTTCAGCGACCAGCGAGGGTTGCAGGCATCAACTCTTCGCCGCCACCGCGTCCTCGCGGTCCACGTGATGGGTGATCCACCATTGCTGGCCGAGGCCCACCAGGCCGTTCACCGCGTAGTACAGGCACAGGCCAGCAGGGAAGAACGCGAACATCACGGTGAACAGCAGCGGCATCACCTTCATCATCTTCGCCTGCGTGGGGTCCATGCCCACCGCGGGATTCAGCCACTGCGTGCCCAGCATCACCGCCGCGTAGATCACCGGCAGGATGTAGTAGGGATCGGGCGCGCTGAGGTCGGGAATCCACAGGAACGACGCCTGGCGCAGTTCCAGCGAGTACTGCAGCACGTAGAACAGGCCGTAGAACACCGGCAGGGTGATCAGCACCGGCAGGCAGCCGGCCATCGGGTTCACCTTTTCCTTCTTGTACAGCTCCATCTGCGCCTGCTGCAGCTTCACCTTGTCGTCGCCGTAGCGCTCCTTCAGCGCCTGCACGCGCGGCATCAGCTTGCGCATCCTGGCGCTGGAGTGGTACTGCATCGCGGTGAGCTTCCACGTGACGCCCTTGATCAGCAGCACCAGCAGGATGATCGCGATGCCCCAGTTCTTCGCGATGGAGTGGAAGAACGACAGGATGCCGTGCATCGGCACGGCGATCGCCTTGAACATGCCGTAGTCGATGGTGAGATCCAGCCCGGGCGCCACCGCGTCCAGCTTGCCCTGCACGTTGGGCCCCACGTAGAGGCGCGAGGTGGCGTCCACGCTCTGCCCCGGCGCCACGCTCAGCGTGGGCCCGATCGCGCGGATCAGGTAGCGCGGATGGGCGCTGCCCGGGTTCACCGTGTCTGTGGCGTAGTGCGCGGTCTCGCCGGCCGGTGGAATCCACGTGGCGAAGAAGTACAGCCTGAGCATGGCCGCCCAGCCGCCCTTGAACGAGGCGTCCAGCTTGTCCTTGGGCTCGGCGAAGTCCTTGAACTGCAGCTTCTCGAACTTCTCGCCGGTGTACCACGCCGCGCCCTGGAAGCTGTGCGTCTCCGGGTTGGACATGTTGGTGAGCCAGTTGCCGGTGTGCGGCGGCTCGGTGCGCAGCAGCTGGGTGTAGGCATTGCCCTGCCACGCCGCGCTGCCGCCGTTGTCGATCTTCTGGTCCAGCGCAACCACATAGCTGCCGCGGGTGAAGCGGTAGATCTTGGTGACCTTGAGGCCCTTGGCGTCCTGCCAGGTCAGCGGCACGTCCAGCTCGTTCTGGCCGGGCGCCAGCGTGTAGGCGTTCTGCGCCGCCTGGAACAGGGCGAGGTGGTTGGGCTGGTCCGCCGCCGCCGGATCGCTGCTGCTCACCAGGCCGTTCTGCGCCACGAAGTAATGGGTGTCGCTGTTGTCCAGCAAGGTGACCGGCGCGGGGTCCGGATCCTTGCGCGTGCGCGGCGCCACCGGGTAGGCCAGCAGCCGGGCCTGCACCAGGCTGCCGCCGCGGGTGTCGATGGTGAGCTGCAGCACGTCGGTGGTGACCGTGACCAGCGGGGCGGCGGCCTCGCTCGGGGCGGCGTTCGCGTTGCTGATCGCCGGCGTGCCGGCGCCCTGGGCATTCGGCACGCCGGGCGTGCTCGCCGCACCCGCGGCGCTGCTGCTGGCGACCGGCGCCGGTGGCGGCGGCGTCATGTAGTCCTTCTCCCAGGCCATGAACAGGAAGTAGGCCACGGCAAGCAGGGCGAACAGGAGGAAGTTGCGTGTTTGGTTCATCGGGTCACGGGTCCGGACGACGCCACGCGGCACGCGGCCACAGGGGAGGGTGAGAGGTCAACGCACGATTGTGGCGGCGGCATGCATCGGCATCAATGGTGCAGGCGTCATGCGCGGGCGGGTGACGGCAGCGGGGGCAGCGCCGCGAGCCGCTGCCACAGCGCGGCGGCCTCGGCCAGCAGCTCCGCGCCGGGCAGGCCGGCGGCCTGCTCGCGCGCCATCACCACCACGTCCACCGGCGGCAGTTGGTCGCGGACCCGGCGGAACGATTCGCGCAGCAGGCGCTTCAGGCGGTTGCGCTCCACCGCGCGCTTGGACACCCGCTTGGAGATCGCCAGGCCGAGCCGGGCGTGCCCCAGGCCGTTGGGCCGGTAGCGCACATGAAAACAGCGGCCGCCAAGGCGGCCGCTGCTCGTGCGCAACGCGGCGAAGTCGCCGGCCAGACGCAGCCGCAGTTCGCGCGGCAGTCCGGCGGTGTTCATGGCGACCGCGCGGCTTACGGGATCAGGCGCTTGCGGCCCTTGGCACGGCGGGCGTTGAGGATTTTGCGACCGTCGGCGGTGGCCATGCGGGCACGGAACCCGTGGGTACGCGCGCGCTTGAGCTTGCTGGGCTGGAAGGTCCGCTTCATGGCTTGCTCCGAAGGGAATGTGGATAAAAAGGTTGGAAATTATGCGGGGCGGCCCGCGTACTGTCAAATCGGCGTCATCGAGCGCCGATGGACACCGCACCGTCGCCTGTGGATATCCGTGTGGACGAATCGGGGATCGGGATGCCTGGGCGTGCTGCTAGACTTCTCCGTCCACCCTGCGCGCACGCGCCCCTGCTGTGGACGAGAAACATTCATGAGTGAGTTGTGGCGGCGCTGCCTGGAGCGTCTGGAAGGCGAATTGAGCGCCGAAGATCTGCACACCTGGCTGATGCCGCTGCAGGCCCGCGAGAACGAGACCGGACTGGCCCTGTACGCCCCCAACCCGTACACCCTGGACACGGTGCGCGAGCGCTACCTGCCCAAGATCACCGTGCTGCTGGGCCAACTGGCCGGACACGAGCTGCCGGTGCGGCTGGAAGTGGGCTCCAGCACCCCGCGCCCCGCCGCCCGGCCCGCGGCCGTCGCCCCGCGCGGCAACGGTGCCGTGGCCGAACCTGCCGCGGCGGCGCCCGAGGCCGCGTTCAGCCACAACCTGGACCCGCACTACACGTTCGAGACCTTCGTCGAGGGCAAGTCCAACCAGCTCGGCAAGGCTGCCGCGATGCAGGTGGCGCAGAACCCCGGCCGCGCCTACAACCCGTTGCTGCTGTATGGCGGCACCGGTCTGGGCAAGACCCACCTGATGCACGCGGCCGGCAACCTGATGCGCCAGAACAACCCCGCGTGCAAGGTGCTGTACCTGCGCTCGGAACAGTTCGTGGGCTCGATGATCGAGGCGCTGCGCACCAAGAGCATGGACCAGTTCAAGCTGCGCTTCCGCTCGGTGGACGCGCTGCTGATCGACGACATCCAGTTCTTCGCCGGCAAGGACACCACGCAGGAGGAGTTCTTCCACACCTTCAACGCGCTGTTCGAGTCCAAGCAGCAGATCATCCTCACCTGCGACCGCTACCCCAAGGAAGTGGACAAGCTGGAGCCGCGGCTGAAGTCGCGCCTGGGCTGGGGCCTCAGTGTGGCGATCGAGCCGCCGGACTTCGAGACGCGCGCGGCGATCCTGCTGTCCAAGGCGCAGGACAAGGGCGTGGCGGTGGACGAGCACGTGGCGATGCTGCTGGCCAAGCGCATCCGCTCCAACGTGCGCGACCTCGAGGGCGCGCTGAACACCTTGGCGGCGCGGGCGAACTTCTACGGCAAGCCGATCACCACCGATTTCGCCGAGGAAACCCTGCGCGACCTGCTGGCCACACACGCCCAGGCGGTGACGGTGCCGAACATCCAGAAGATCACCGCGGAATACTTCAACGTGCGCCTGCAGGATCTGCTCTCCAAGCGGCGCGTGCGCTCGCTGGCGCGGCCGCGGCAGATCGCGATGGCGCTGTCCAAGGAGCTCACCGACCACAGCCTGCCCGAGATCGGTGAGGCGTTTGGCGGCCGCGACCACACCACGGTGCTGCACGCCTGCCGCACGATCAAGAAACTGTGCGAGGCCGACGCACGCATGCGCCAGGACTGGGAGCAGCTGATCCGGACCCTCACCGGTTGAGCTTTCACTCCGGCGCCGGCACAAGTTCTTGATAAAGTAGGTGGGATGCTGTGGATAATGGGTGGATGAATCCGCCGCTGAACTTATCCACAAACCACCCACGGCGCAGGCACCGCTTTCCGCACACCCAGTTTCATTTGCAAGACTTTGATTCAAAACGAAAAAGCGGTCAGGAAAAGTTATCCACGCCGCCAACAGCCACTACCAACCTTCTTTCAAAGACAGAACAGCAGGCATAGGGGAAGCGCCGACATGCAATTCAGCATCCAACGTGAAGCTCTGCTCAAGCCGCTGCAGCAGGTCGTCGGCGTGGTGGAACGTCGGCAGACCTTGCCGGTGCTGGCCAACCTGCTGGTGCGGGTGGCCGATGGGCAGCTCTCGCTCACCGGCACCGACCTGGAAGTGGAGATGATCGCGACCACGGCGGCCGACAAGCTGGTCGACGGCGAAGTCACCATTCCCGCGCGCAAGTTCTTCGACATCGTGCGCGCGCTGCCGGACGGCGCTGCCATCGAGCTGAAGCTCAACGGCGAGCGCGTGGCGCTGAACGCCGGGCGCAGCCGCTTCACCCTGACGACCCTGCCGGCCAGCGAATTCCCCGTCATCGATTCGATCGAGCTGGTGGAAAAAGTCAGCCTGCCGGAAGAGGCCTTGCGCGACCTGATGGAGCGCACCGCGTTTGCGATGGCGAACCAGGACGTGCGCTACTACTTGAACGGCATGCTGCTGGACCTGCAGGAACACAGCCTGCGCTGCGTGGCCACCGACGGCCACCGCCTCGCCATGAAGGAAACCAGCCTGGCGACCTCGGTGAAGGCGCGCCGGCAGATCATCATTCCGCGCAAGGGCGTCAACGAGCTGATCGGCCTGCTGGAACCGGGCGAGGGCGAGGTGGAGCTGGAATTCGGGCGCAACCACCTGCGCGTGCGGCGTGGCGGCGTCACCTTCACCTCCAAGCTGATCGACGGCCGCTTCCCCGACTACGAGGCGGTGATCCCGCTGGGTGCCGACAAGACCGCCACGCTGGATCGCGAAGTGCTGCGCGGCGCACTGCAGCGCGCGGCTATCCTGTCCAACGAGAAGTACCGCGGCGTGAAGCTGGAACTGTCGCCGGGCAAGCTGCGCATCGTGGCGCACAACCCCGAGCAGGAAGAGGCGGTGGAGGAAGTCGAGGCCGACACCCACGTCTCCGACCTCGCGGTGGGCTTCAACGTGGGCTACCTGCTGGATGCGTTGTCCGCGCTGCGCGGCGAACAGGCCCGGCTGAGCCTGCGCGACGCGCAGTCCAGCTGCCTCGTGCAGGAGCACGACAGCGAGCAGGCCCGCCACGTGATCATGCCCTTGCGACTCTGACGCATGCCCTTCGGCAAGCATCGTTTCGCCCGGGAACGCCGGAGCCGTCGCCAGACGCTCCGGCGTTCTTGCATGCGCCCGGTCCAGCAACCATGAGGCTGGAGCGACTGCGTATCCAGGGTCTGCGCGGCCTGCACGAAGTCGACTTGGCGCTTGCGCCGGGCATCAATGTCTTCGTGGGCGCGAACGGGGCCGGCAAGACCAGCGTGCTGGAAGCGGTCTTCCTGCTCTCGCACGCACGCTCGTTCCGCAGCGGCGCCAGGGAAGCCTTGCTGGCGCGTGGCGCCTCCCGTCTTTCCGTATTTGCCGAGTTGCGGCTCGCGGGCGACCGGTCGCTGCGACTGGGGCTGGGGCGCGAGGCCTCGCGCTGGGAAGCGCGGCTCGAAGGCGAGGGCGCCAGCCTGGGCGAATTGATCGCCGAGTGCGCGGTGACCTGTTTCGAACCCGGCTCGCATGCCTTGATCGCCGGTGCCGCCGAAGAGCGCCGCCGTTTTCTCGACTGGGGCGTGTTCCACGTGGAACATGCTTTCCTCGATGCCTGGCGGCGCTACCAGCGCGCCCTGAAACAGCGCAACAGCCTTTTGCGAGCCGGGACGGATTCCGCGTCGTCCCTTTACGCACCGTGGGAAACCGAGCTTGCGGAGCTGGCCGACTGGATCGACCGGCAGCGTGACGGGTATCTGGCGCGCCTGCGACCCAGCCTGCACGACTGCGTGAATGCGCTGCTGCCCGAGCTGGGCGTGCCTGAGCTTCGCTACCGCCGCGGCTGGGCCGAGGACAGGGATCTGCGCGAGCAACTGGAGGCGCAACGCGGCCGCGATCTCGCCCGCGGCCATACCAGCCTCGGGGCGCATCGCGCGGATTGGTCGCTTGCCTTCGAACACGCCCCGCAGCGGGAGCATCTCTCCCGTGGCCAGGAAAAGCTCGCCGCGTTGGGCTGCATGCTGGCGCAGGCGCGCCAGTACGCCGACCAGCACGGCGACTGGCCGATCATCTGTCTCGACGACCTGGCCTCCGAACTGGACGAAGCCCACCAGGCGGCGGTGATCGCCCAGCTCGCGGAAAGCGGGGCCCAGGTGCTGGTGACCGGCACCGGGCTGCCCGAGCCTTTGCGCGGGCTGCCGCATCGCGTGTTCCACGTGGAACAGGGACGTTTGACGCCCCTGCTATAATTGACGATTGCACTGCAGCGCGACGGCTGGGATGCCGGTCTGCCGTACCCTGAGGAAACGGATCCGCATGAACCAACCCACCAACGAATCGCATTACGACTCCAGCAACATCAAGGTGCTCAAGGGCCTGGAAGCGGTCCGCAAGCGCCCCGGCATGTACATCGGCGACACCGATGACGGCACCGGCCTGCACCACATGGTGTTCGAGGTGGTCGACAACGCGATCGACGAGGCCCTGGCGGGTTACTGCGACCACGTGATCGTGACCATCCTCGAGGATGGCTCGGTCAGCGTGGACGACAACGGCCGTGGCATCCCGGTGGACATCCATCCGGAGGAAGGCCGTTCCACCGCCGAGGTGGTGATGACCGTGCTGCACGCCGGCGGCAAGTTCGACGCGAACTCGTACAAGGTGTCCGGCGGCCTGCACGGCGTGGGCGTGTCGGTGGTGAACGCGCTCAGCGACCACCTGTGGCTGACGATCTACCGCGACGGCCAGGAGCATCAGCAGGAATACTCGCTGGGCGAGCCGCTTTACCCGCTCAAGGTCATCGGCGCCTCGGACCGGCGCGGCACGCTGGTGCGCTTCCTGCCCAGCCCCAAGACCTTCTCGGACACCGAGTTCCACTACGAGATCCTGGCCAAGCGCCTGCGCGAGCTGGCCTTCCTCAACTCCGGCGTCACCATCGAACTGCGCGACGAGCGCGGGGAAGGGCGCTCGGACACCTTCGCCTACGAGGGCGGCATCCGCTCCTTCGTGCAGCACCTGTCCCAGCTGAAGACCCCGCTGCACCCGAACGTGATCAGCCTGGCCGCGCTGCAGGACGGCATCAGCATCGAGCTGGCGATGCAGTGGACCGACTCGTACAACGAGACGATGTTCTGCTTCACCAACAACATCCCGCAGCGCGACGGCGGCACCCACCTCACCGGCTTCCGCGCCGCGCTGACGCGCTCGTTGCAGGGCTACATCGAGAAGGAAAACCTGGCGAAGAACGCCAAGGTCGCGCTGTCCGGCGACGACATGCGCGAAGGCCTGATCGCCGTGCTGTCGGTGAAGGTGCCCGATCCGAAGTTCTCCTCGCAGACCAAGGACAAGCTGGTTTCCTCCGAGGTGAAGACCGCGGTGGAGCAGGCCGTCAACGAGAAGCTGGGCGAGTTCCTGCTGGAACACCCGAACGAGGCCAGGGCGATCGCCTCCAAGGTGGTCGACGCCGCCCGCGCCCGCGAGGCCGCGCGCAAGGCGCGCGAGATGACCCGCCGCAAGGGCGCGCTGGACATCGCCGGCCTGCCAGGCAAGCTGGCCGACTGCCAGGAAAAGGACCCCGCGCTGTGCGAGCTGTTCCTGGTCGAGGGCGATTCCGCCGGCGGCTCGGCCAAGCAGGGCCGCAATCGCAAGACCCAGGCCGTGCTCCCGCTGAAGGGCAAGATCCTCAACGTGGAGAAGGCCCGCTTCGACAAGATGCTGTCCTCCGCCGAAGTCGGCACGCTGATCACCGCGCTCGGCACCGGCATCGGCAAGGAGGACTACAACCCCGACAAGCTGCGCTACCACCGCATCGTCATCATGACCGACGCGGACGTGGACGGCTCGCACATCCGCACCCTGCTGCTGACCTTCTTCTACCGCCAGATGCCCGAGCTGATCGAGCGCGGCCACGTCTACATCGGCCTGCCGCCGCTGTACAAGCTGAAGCAGGGCAAGCAGGAGCTGTACCTCAAGGACGACGCGGCGCTCAACGCCTACCTGATCTCCAGCGCGGTGGACAACGCCGAGCTGGTGGCCGATCCGCACGCGCCGGCGATCACCGGCGCGGCGCTGGAAAAGCTGCTGCGCGAGTACCAGACCGCGCTGGACCAGATCGAACGCCTCGGCCACCGCTTCGACACCAGCGTGCTGTCCGCGCTGCTCGAACACGCGCCGATCGCGCCGGAGCTGTGGGCCGATCCGGCCGCCATGCAGGCCTGGCTGGACGGCATCGCGCGACGCCTCGCCGCCAGCGGACTGGGCAAGCCGCGCTACCGGCTGTCGTTGCGCGCGGCGCAGGGCGAGCAGCCGGCGGCGATCGAGGTGGTGCGCGACCAGCACGGCCTCAGCCACACCTTGCTGCTGCCGCAGCCGTTCTTCGCCGGCGCCGAGTTCCGCCCCATCCTGCACGTCAGCCAGCAACTGGCCGGACTGATCCGGCCCGACGCGGTGGTGCGCCGTGGTAACGCCTCGCGCGGCGTCACCAGCTTCGCCGAGGTGCGCGGCTGGCTGCTGGACGAGGCGAAGAAGGGCCGCACCATCCAGCGCTTCAAGGGCCTGGGCGAAATGAACCCGGAGCAGCTGTGGGAGACCACGGTGAACCCCGAGACGCGGCGCATGCTGCAGGTCGGCATCGAGGACGCATTCGCCGCCGACCAGATGTTCTCCATGCTGATGGGCGAGGCGGTGGAGCCGCGGCGCGACTTCATCGAGGCGAACGCCTTGCGGGTGGCGAATCTCGACATCTGATCCCGGCAGGCGGACCGGGCACCGCCCGGTCCCGGTTCCGGCGCACCGCCGGGCGTCGACCCGTGCAGACGCGACCCCGGCGCCGCTGTCGCGCGGCCTGTCCGCGCTGGACCGCCAGCGTGCGCCGCGCCGCGGTCCAATTCGACCGCGTATGGAGCGTTTCCACGCAAGTCATTGATATGACAAGGGCTTTCTTGCCGCAATGCAACTTGTCATTCGGATGGCGCTCAAGGTAATCTCGACGATCCCCTGCGTACCACGCACACGCAAAACCCCGGACACGAGGATCGTCATGAAGCACACGCCCCTGTTCACGATGCTGGCCGCCGCGGCGCTGGCGTTCACCTTCGCCGCCCCCCCGGTCCACGCCGCCGGCGCCGCGAAGGACACCAAACAGGAAGCGCTGTATCCGAATGCCACCCGCGTCGCGCCCAAGCTGGACCTCACCAGCGAGAAGGAGCAGAAGGCGCTGAACGAGGGCCTGGACGCCGTGAACGGCGGCGACAAGGCGAAGGCTGAGCAGATCCTCCAGCCCATCATCGACGGCAGCAAGAGCAAGTACGCGCAGGCGATCGCGCTGCAAGGCCTGGCGAACGTCAGCTACAACGCCGGCGACGTGAAGGCCGCGATCCCACTGCTGAAGCGCGCGATCGACATCGGCGTGATGCCGAACGACACCTACTTCCAGCTGATGTACGAGATGGCCCAGCTGTACGCCGCCGACCAGCAGTACCAGGCGTCGCTGGACACCATCGCGAAGTGGCGCGCCGAGGGCAAGCGGGAATCCGCCGACTCCTACGGGCTGGAAGGCATGGACTACTACCGCCTCGAGAAATACCCCGAGGCGATCGCCGCGATCCAGAAGGCGAAGTCGCTGACCGACAAGCCGCAGGATTCCTGGAACCAGATCCTGATGGCCAGCTACGCCGAGTCCGGCAAGGGCGGCGACGCGGCGAAGATGGCCACCGCCGAATACGAGAAGAACCCCGCCGACAGCAGCATGCTGCACAACGCCAGCGCGGTGCTGCTGCAGCAGCAGGACTACGCCGGCGCGATCAAGGTGCTGGAGCAGGGCCGCGCGAACGGCGCGCTGAAGGACGAGGGCGACTGGATCAACCTGGTCAAGGCCTACCTGCTGCAGGCGCAGAACGGCGGCGGCGACCCGAAGGCCGGCAGCACCAAGGCGCTGCAGGTGTTCGACGACGGCATGGCGAAGGGCGCGATCAAGTCCAGCGCCGAGAACTACAAGCTGGCCGGCGACGCCGCCGTGATCGGCGAGAACGACGCCAAGGCGATCGGCTACTACCAGAAGGGCGCGGCGCTGGCCAGCGACGGCGAGCTCGACGTGGCCGTGGGCCGCGTCTACTTCCAGCAGCAGAAATTCGGCGAGGCCCGCAAGTACGTCACCCAGGGCATCGGCAAGGGCGTCAAGCACAAGGGACAGGCCTACATGGTGCTGGCCGAGGCGGATCGCCAGCTGAAGGACAAGCCCGGTGCGATCACCGCCATGATGGAAGCCGCCAAGGATCCGGAGACCGCTTCCAAGGCCAAGGAGTGGCTGCGCAAGTCCAACGTGGGCAAGTGATTGGCGAGCAAGGAAAGCATGGCGGATTGGACGTCCATCCGCGTGTCATGCGAGCGCTATACAAAAGCCAGATGCTGTTGTACCGTTCAACCCTTCCCTGCGTAACCCCATCGGTGCGTTTCGTCCATATGCCAGACGGAACGTGCCGGATCGGTGGCGACGCTTTCTCCGTTCCCAGCTCCAGATAGTGACAGATGGCCTCTAGTATCGAAGAAACAGAACGCGAGGAGGGGTTCAGTTGGAAACGAACCCTGGCGTTGGCATTCGCCATCGGTCTGCACGCCTTCGCGTTTCTGATCCTGCTTGCGCCCATGGCGCCGCCGAGCCAGAAGCACGAGAAGAAAGAGCAGATCGTGCAGGTGAATTTCATCGAGCCGCCGCCGCCGCCGCCGCCGCCGCCGCCGCCGCCGCCGGAGCCGCCCAAGCAGCCGCCGCCGAAGA
>NZ_NJIC01000009.1:0-732 GCF_013620825.1 Rhodanobacter sp. PCA2
GGCCGCGCTGCGGTTCGGCGGGCGGCAGTTCGGGCGCGAGGTGGCGGCCGGCCGATGCCGGCACGGCACGCGCGGGCGCTGCGCCGAGCGGGGCGCTGCCGTTGGCGGCGGCGTCCTTCACGTCCTGCATGGTGACCACGCCGTCGGCGCCGCTGGGGCGCACGCGGGTGAGGTCGACCTTGAGCTTCTTCGCCAGTGCGCGTACCGCGGGAACGGCTTTCACGCCGCCGATGCTGGCGGCCTGCTCGACGTGCACGGTGTTGCCGCTGACCATCGCGCCCACCACGGTGCCTTCGTCCTCGCGGTCGGCGGTGGCGGCCTTGGCCGCAGGCGCGGGGGCCGGCGCCGGGGCGGGCGCCTCGGCCTTCTTCGGGCCGTGGTGGTGGCCGGTGGCCTCGGCCTCGGCGCGCTGCTTGGCGTTGGGGTCGGGCTCGAAGTCGGCCAGCGCGGCGCCGGTCTCGATGATGTCGCCCGGCGCGCCGTGGAGCTTCTTCACCGTGCCGGTATAGGGCGACGGCACATCGACCACCGCCTTGGCGGTTTCCATCGAGCACAGCGGCGCATCCAGCTTGATGTAGTCGCCTTCCTTCACGTGCCACTCGACGATGGTGGCGTCGGGCAGGCCTTCGCCGAGGTCGGGCAGGTGGAATGTCTTGATGTCGGCCATGGGTTTCATCCGGGATTTTGAGGTTTTCTCCCTCTCCCCTTTTGGGGAGAGGGCTGGGGTGAGGG
>NZ_NJIC01000009.1:742-179855 GCF_013620825.1 Rhodanobacter sp. PCA2
TTGTTTTTTCCCCCCCCTTTTTGGGGGGGGGGGGGGGGGGGGGGGGGGAGCGGGGCTTGCCTTGAACTTTATCGAACCTTTTTCGATGAGTCTTGCCGCAAGCCTTGTCCCCTCATCCGCCCCTTCGGGGCACCTTCTCCCCGGCGGGGAGAAGGGGGTCAGCTGGCAGCCAGCGCGCGCTCTGCCGCTTCGACGATGCGTTCGGTGCTGGGCAGGTACTTCATTTCCAGGCGGAACAGCGGGATGTGGGTGTCGGGGCCGGTGACGCGCTCGACCGGGGCGAGCAGGTCGTACAGGCATTCCTCGGCCACGCGGGCGGCGATCTCGGCGCCGAAGCCGGCGGTCTTCGGGGCTTCGTGCACGATCACGCAGCGGCCGGTCTTCTGCACCGATTCGGCGATGGTGTCGAAGTCCAGCGGGGTGAGCGTGGCGACGTCGATGACTTCGGCGCTGACGCCTTGCTTGGCGAGTTCGTCGGCGGCTTCCAGCGTCTCCTTCACCTGCGCGCCCCAGGTCACCAGGGTCACGTCGGTGCCGTCGCGCAGCACGAAGCACACATCCAGCGGCAGCGCCTCGCCGTCGTCGGGCACTTCTTCCTTGTACTGGCGGTAGATGCGCTTGGGTTCGAGGAAGATCACCGGATCGGGATCGCGGATCGCCGCCAGCAGCAGGCCGTAGGCGCGCGCGGGCGAGGAGGGCAGCACCACGCGCAGGCCGGGGATGTTGGTGAACAGGTGCTCGTTCGCCTCGGAGTGGTGCTCCGGCGCGCGGATGCCGCCGCCCCACGGCGCGCGCCACACGGCCGGCACGGTGAGGCGGCCGCGGGTGCGGTTGCGCATGCGCGCGGCGTGGCAGGCGATCTGCTCCATCATCGGGTAGATGAAGCCTTCGAACTGCGCCTCGGCCACCGGCTTCATGCCCTGCACGGCGAGGCCCACGGTGACGCCGGCGATGGTGGTTTCGTCCAGCGGCGTGTCGAGCACGCGCAGTTCGCCGAACTTTTCCTGCAGGCCCTGGGTGGCGCGGAACACGCCGCCGTTGACGCCCACGTCCTCGCCCAGCACCACGACGCTGTCGTCGTGCTTCATCTCGTAGGCGAGCGCCTGGGTGACGGCTTCGATGAGGGTGATCTGTGCCATGGCTCAGTGACCTTTCTTTTCGAGCGAGAGGACGTACTCGCGCTGCTTCGCGAGATCGGCGGGGACTTCGGCGAAGATGTAGTCGAACATCGCCGTCACCGGCTGCGTCTTGGTTTCGAGGTAGGCGTTCACCTCGTTGTCCATCCACTCGTCGCACTCGGCCTTCCAGGCCTCTTCCTTGGCGTCGTCCCACACGCCCTTGTCGACCAGCCACGCGCGCAGGCGCTTCATCGGCTCCTTCGCCCAGGCGTCCTTCACTTCCTGCTCGCCGCGGTAGCGGCGGGCGTCGTCGGCCGTGGTGTGGTCGCCGAGGCGGTAGGTCACCGCCTCGATCACGCTGCCGCCCTCGCCGTTGCGGGCGCGCTCCAGCGCGTCCTCCATCGCCTTGCGCACGGCGATGATGTCGTTGCCGTCCACCTGGATGCAGTGCAGGCCCGCGGCGATGCCCTTCTGCGCCAGCGTGGGCGCGCCGGACTGGATCTTGCGCGGCACCGAGATCGCCCACTGGTTGTTCACGATCACCGCCACCATCGGCAGGTTCTGCGCGCCGGCGATGTTGATGGCGCCGTAGAAGTCGCCCTTGGACGAGCCGCCGTCGCCTATCGTGCACACGGCCACGCGCTTCTCGCCGCGGATCTTGAACGCCAGCGCGGAGCCGGCGGCGTGCAGGCACTGCGTGGCGATCGGCACGCTCCAGGCGAAGTCGTGGCGGGCGGGCTCGTTCTGGTAGTCGTTGCCGCGCTCGTCGCCGCCCCAGTACATGTACACCTCGCGCGGCTGCACGCCGCGGTACAGCTGGGCGCCGTATTCGCGGTAGCTGACCGCCAGCACGTCTTCCGGCTTCATCGCGCTGCCGATGCCGACGTGGGCGGCCTCGTGGCCCAGGCAGCTGGCGTAGGTGCCCAGCTTGCCGGTGCGCTGCAGCGCCACCGACTTCGCGTCGAACACGCGGGTGGACATCATCAGCTTGTACAGCTCGACCATGTGGTCGAGGTCCTTGGCGAAGGCGGGGAGATCCTTGCGGACCTGCTTGCCTTCGGCATCGAGGTATTGCAGGTACTCGATTTCGAACTTGGCGGCGATGGACACGACTCGCTCCCGTTTGGACGAATGGGTGGGGGCGGCGGCCCATCCAGTGGGGCCTGACGCGCTGGGGATTCCCCGCCGGCGACCGCCGGGGCGGTCAAAACGGCCGGGGAAAGCCGTACATAAATAACAGGCGGGCATGTTGCGTCGCAAGGCACGCCGCAGCATGCGGGCGGGTACGGGAGGCCGCAAAAAATGGCGGTGCGCCTGCGGCTTCGGTGCGCCGCGCGGAGCGGGTACCATGCGTCCTTTCGGCCACCGCGGCAGACCATGACGGACAACCAGCGCGAGCTCGAGGCGGGCATCGAGCGCGACCTCTCGGGGCGCATGACCTACGCCGGCTACCTGCACCTGGATACCTTGCTGTCCGCGCAGCGGCCGGTGTCCGACCCGCCGTACCACGACGAGATGCTGTTCATCGTGCAGCACCACGTGGCCGAGCTGTGGCTGAAGCTGCTGGTGCACGAGCTGCACGCGGCGCTGGAATCCATCCGCGGCGACCGCATCGACCCCTGCCTCAAGGTGCTGGCGCGGGTGAAGCAGATCCAGCGCCAGCTGTTCGAGCAGTGGGCGGTGCTGGAGACGATGACGCCGCACGAATACCTGGCGTTCCGCGACGCGCTGGGGCCGTCGTCCGGCTTCCAGTCGGCGCAGTACCGCACGGTGGAGTTCCTGCTCGGCAACAAGAACGCCGGCATGCTCGCGGTGTTCGCGCACGATCCCGCGATCCAGGCCGGCCTGCGCGCCACGCTGGAGGCGCCCAGCCTGTACGACGAGGTGCTGCGCTGGCTGGCCCGGCGCGGCCACGCGGTGCCGGCGGCGCTGCTGGAGCGCGACGTGACCCGGCCGTGGCAGCACAGCGAGGCGCTGCTGCCGGTGTTCCGGCGCATCTACGAGGCGCCGGAGCGGTTCTGGGCCGAGTTCCACCTGTGCGAGACCCTGGTGGACATCGAGGAGAGCTTCCAGCTCTGGCGCTTCCGCCACATGAAGGCGGTGGAGCGCATCATCGGCCATCGCCGCGGCACCGGCGGCTCCTCCGGCGTGGGCTTCCTGCGGAAGGCGCTGGACCTCAGCTTCTTCCCGGAACTGCTGGACGTGCGCACGGTGCTGGGCACCTGATGGCCCGGTCTTTGCGATCTTCCTGATCGCGAGGGTCAAACCGGCGGCCGTGCATGGCCGCACTCTTCACGACATCCACCCACGCGCCAGGAACCACCGGGGAACCCATGAGCCAGACCATCGAGGCCGGCGCCGCGCCGGACTACCCGCAACTGTTCGGCCATCCGCGCCCGCTGTGGATGCTGTTCATGACCGAGTTCTGGGAACGTTTCGCGTTCTACAGCGTGAGCTGGGCGGTGGCGTTGTACGTGGTGGCGCAGTTCTACCACGGCGACCCCGCGGGCCAGGGCTGGGCCGGCACGATCTTCGGCACCTACACCGCGCTGATCTTCGGCACCGGCATCTTCGGCGGCTACGTGGCCGACAAGGTGATCGGCTACCAGCGCGCGATCCTGGTCGGCGCGCTGGTGATGGCGGTGGGGTTGTTCGCCCTGATGGTGCCGACCAAGCCGGTGTTCCTGCTGGGCCTGTCGCTGGTCATCGTGGGCGACGGCCTGTTCAAGCCGAACATCTCCTCGATGGTGGGCCAGCTCTACGGCCGCGACGACCCGCGCCGCGACCGCGGCTTCACCCTGTTCTACATGGGCATCAACGCCGGCGCCTTTGTCGCGCCGTTGCTTACCGGCTGGATGGCCGGCCATTTCACCGGCACGCCCGCGCAGCAGAACTACCGCGTGGTGTTCCTCGCCGCAGGCGTGGGCATGCTGCTGAGCCTGGTGTGGTTCTGGTTCGGCCGGCGCCAGTTGGGCGCCGTGGGCCGGCCGCTGCCCGGCATGGAAGGCCGCGGCCGCGTGTTGCTGGTGCTGGCGGGCTCGTTGCTGGCGGCGCCCGTGGTGTACCTGCTGCTGTCCCGCATGGGCACCATCGGCCTGCAGTGGGTGATCGGCCTGCTGGCGGTGGGCGTCTCGGCGCTGCTGATCGGCGAGGCGCTGCGCCACGACCGCATCCAGTTGGACCGCGTGTGGGCGATGCTGATCATCTTCGGCTTCAACGTTCTGTTCTGGATGTTCTATTACCAGCTCGGCAGCTCGTTCAACTTCCTCGCTGAGAACCTGGTCGACCGCAAGATGTTCGGCTGGGTGTTTCCCACCAGCTGGTTCCAGTCGGTGAGCCCGCTCACCATCATCCTGCTGGCGCCGGTGGTCAGCCTGGTCTGGGCCGGGTTGCAGCGGCGGCGCGCGGAGCCGTCGATCCCGCGCAAGTTCGGTTTCGGCCTGATCTTCAACGGGCTGGGCTTCCTGGTGCTGATGTATGCGCTCAGCCGCCTGATCGACACGCAGGGGCAGATCCCGTTCTGGCCGCTGGCGGCGTGTTACGTGCTGCAGACCGTGGGCGAGCTGTGCCTGTCGCCGATCGGCCTGTCGATGGTGACCAAGCTGGCGCCGCCGCGGCTGGTGGGCCTGGCGATGGGCGGCTGGTTCCTGTCCACCGCGGCCGGCGGCAACCTGTCCGGCCTGCTCGCCAGCCGCATCGCCGGCGAGAGCGGCATGACCGCCGCCTCGGCGCTGTCGGGCTTCACGTTCGGATTCTGGCTGCTGCTGGGCGCGGGCGTGCTGCTGCTGCTGATCGCGCCGCTGGTGAACCGGCTGATGCACGGGGTGAAATAAGCGACGGGGCGTCCGGCGGTCAGCGACAGGAGGCGCCGCGCACGAACGCGACGGCCAGCCGCAGCGCTTCCGCGCCGCCGGCATCGCCGCGCAACGCGCGCACCAGCCGGGCCGGCGTGGTGCCGGTCCAGCGTTGCAGGTCGCGGGTGGCGTGCGCCTGGTCGCTGTAGCCGTGGCGCGCGGCGGCATCGGCAATCGCGCTGCGTTCGGCGTCCAGCGTGCGCAGCAGCGCCTGCAGGCGGCGCACGCGGGCGTACTCCTTCGGCGTCATGCCGACGCATTCGAGGAAGCGTGCCTGCAGCGTGCGCAAGGCGACGCCGAGGCGTTTCGCGAGGTCGGCGATGCGCAGGTCGCCATCCGCGGCGTCCAGCATGCCGGCCGCGTCTTCCACCAGCGGGTCCGGCGCAAAACCGCTGCAACGCTTGCGCAGCAGCGCCCACAGGGGTTCCGGCGACGCGCTGTCGATGCTGGCCCGTGCGGCCGCGTGGAAGGCGCGGGCGAACGCCGTGTCCAGCGTGTGCAGGTCGGGTGCCTGGTCGCGCAGTTCCGGCAGCCGCGCGCCCGCGACCAGTCCGCCGCAGGCCGCCTGCAGGCGGATGCCGATGCAATGCACCGGCCCCACCGCCTGCAGGCGGATCGGGCCCAGCTGCTGGCCCGCGAAGCACAGCGCCTTGTCGGCACGGACCGCACCGTCGGCGCCCCGGAAGTGCAGCGGCACGCCCAGTTCGGCCAGCAGTTCGCAGCGGCCGTCGGGGTAGATCGTCTGGACCGCTTCGTCCGGCGCGTCGTCGCGCAGCATCCACAGGCACTGCACGTACCTGCGCAGATCGTCCGGGGGTGCGTGCTCGACGTAGTCCATCGCGGTATGGAACCTCGCGTTGCGTGTTTTTACAAGCGGTCCCGGACGAGGCGATGCTAGCTTGCGCCCGACCATCGAAGGGGAGGCGGATATGCGATGCATGAAGAGGATGCTGGCCGCGGGGCTGGCGCTGGGCGCGGGTACGGCGGCTGCCGCGGCGCCGGAACTGGACTGGCTGGCCGGCCACTGGTGCGGCGGCACCGCCAACCGCCAGATCGAGGAGGTGTGGCTGCCCGAGGGCGGCGGCATGTTGCTGGGCATGTCGCGCACGCTGCGCGATGGCCGCACCGAGTCGTTCGAGTTCATGCGCATCGTGGCGGCCGGCAAGCAGGCGGGTTTCCACGTCCAGCCGAACGGCGTGCCGCCGACGCGGTTCGCGATCGCCGAGCGCGGGGAGCAGCGCGTCCGCTTCGAGAATGCCGCGCATGATTTCCCGAACCGCATCGAATACCGGCGCGAGGGCGATGTGCTGCACGCCTGGATCGCCGGGCCGGGCCGCGACGGCAAGGAGATGAGGATCCCGTTCGAGTACCGCCGCTGCGGCGGGTGAGCGGCGCGGCCGCGTTCCGGGCGTGGCGAGGGCCGGGAGGCCAGGAAGCCCGCCCGGGACATTGACGAAGGCGCCAGTCAGCCTCTGGCCTGGTCCCCGGGCATCAGCTTGTCCAGTATCCGCGCCAGCCACGCCTGCTCGTCGCTGTCCAGCCGCGCCAGCAATTCCCGTTCCCGCTGCCGTGCCATCGGCGCCACTTCGTCGTGGATCGCCCAGCCCTTGGCGGTGAGCCCCAGCACCGAGCGGCGCTTGTCGTTCGCGTGGGTGTGGCGGCGCACGCGGCCGGCCGCCACCAGGCGCGCCAGCGCCCGGCTCACCGCCACCTTGTCCATCGCGGTGCGCTCGGCCACCTCGCGCGCCGATAGGCCGTCGAAACGCGCCAGCACCGCCATCACCCGCCACTCGGTGACGCTGAGGTCGTGGCGCACCTGGTAGTCGTCGGCGATGGTCTGGCTGACCGTGTTCGACACGATGGAAAGCTGGTAGGGGACGAAGCGCTCCAGCTCCAGCGGCGCGTGGTCGGGGTGGCGTCCGGGGGACATGCTGCGGTGTTCCTTGCAAATGGTTTCAATTGAAACTACAAAGGGCGCTGGCTCGCGCGGCCCGTGGTGGCCGCGGAGGGCAGGGAAGCGGCCAGCCATGGCGGCACTGCTCACGAAAAGCACGCATCACTTTAGCGCCCGCCGTGCCAAAAGCATTCCAGCGGCGTGGCCCGTTTTTCCATCGTAGCCCGGCGGAGATCATCCATGAACGCCCAGCCCAACCTCGGCATGCACGTCACCACCTTCGAAAACCCTATGGGGATCAATGGCTTCGAGTTCGTCGAATTTGCCGCCCCGGCCGGCCGCGCGGGCGAGTTGCACGCGCTGTTCGGGAGCATGGGCTTCACCGCCGTGCTCAGGCACAAGACCCGTCCGATCACCGTATACCGCCAGGGCGACGTGAACCTGCTGGTGAACGAGGACCCGGATTCCCACGCCGCCGAATTCGCCAAGGCCCACGGCCCCTGCGCCGCCGGCTTCGCCATCCGCTTCCGCAAGCCGGCCGCGGAAGTGCGCGCCACCGTGCTGCGCAACGGCGGCGAGGCGGTGGACGCGAAGGCCGAGGCCAGCAAGGCGGTGAACGCGCCCGCGGTGAAGGGCATCGGCGACTGCATGCTGTACCTGGTCGACCGCTACGGCGACAACGGCAGCATCTACGGCGACGACTACGCGCCGATCCCGGGCGCCGACCAGCACCCGAAGGGCTTCGGCCTCACCTTCATCGACCACCTCACGCACAACCTCTACTTCGGCAACATGCAGAAGTGGTCGGACTACTACGAGCGCCTGTTCAACTTCCGCGAGATCCGCTACTTCGACATCAAGGGCGCGAAGACCGGCCTGGTGTCCAAGGCGATGACCGCGCCGGACGGCATCGTGCGCATCCCGCTCAACGAGTCGAACGACCCGAAGTCGCAGATCAACGAATACCTCGACGCCTACCACGGCGAAGGCATCCAGCACATCGCGATGTTCACCGACAACATCTACGACACGGTGGAGGCGATGCGCGCGCAGGGCGTGGAATTCCTCGACACGCCGGATACGTACTTCGAGGTGGTCGACCTGCGCATCCCCGACCACGGCGAGGACGTGCCGCGGCTGGCGAAGAACAAGATCCTGATCGACGCCGATGCGGAAACCGGAAAGCGCCTGCTGCTGCAGATCTTCACGCAGAACAACATCGGCCCGATCTTCTTCGAGATCATCCAGCGCAAGGGCAACGAAGGTTTCGGCGAAGGCAACTTCCAGGCGCTGTTCGAATCGATCGAGCGCGACCAGATGAAGCGCGGGGTGCTTTGAGGTTCTTGAGCCCTTCGACTTCGCCGCTGTGCGGCTACGCTCGGGGTGATCGATCAACGCAAGCCGTTCGTCCTGAGCGTAGGCCCGCAGGGCCGAAGTCGAAGGACCCGGTCAGGAGGCGGAAATGGAGTTCGTCCTCTACATCCTCGAGTGCGCGGACGGCAGTTTCTACATCGGCCATACGGACAATCTGGACAAGCGGATGGAGCAGCACAAGCAGGGCAGTAGCTGTGCGTACACCGCCAGCCGCCGCCCGGTGAAACTGATCCATGCGGAAGGATTTGAAACGCGCTTCGAAGCCCTGACCATGGAGCGGAAGCTCAAAGGCTGGAGCCGCGCGAAGAAGTTGGCGTACATCGCCGGAGACTGGGGCGCGGTAAGTGCCCTGGCCAAGGGCAGACACAGGCACGAGCTGGCGCGCGAGGGCGCTTCGACTCCGCTCGCTGCGCGAGCTACGCTCAGCGCGAACGGTGATGTCGCCGGCGCGCGTCAACCCGATCAGGACAGCGACGCATGAACTACCAATCCGGCTTCGCCAACGAATTTGCCACCGAAGCGATCCCCGGCGCGTTGCCGGACGGGCAGAACTCGCCGCAGAGCGCGCCGCTGGGCCTGTATGCCGAGCAGCTGTCGGGCACCGCGTTCACCGCGCCGCGCCACAGCAACCGGCGCAGCTGGCTGTACCGCATCCGCCCGGCGGCGATGCACCAGCCGTTCGAGGCGATGGCGCCGAGTGCGTTCCACAACCGTTTCGGCGAAGTGCCGACCAGCCCCGACCAGTTGCGCTGGGATCCGCTGCCGCTGCCGGCCGCGCCCACCGACTTCGTCGACGGCATCGTCACCATGGCCGGCAATGGCGGCGCGGGGGAGCAGTCGGGCATCGGCATCCACGTGTATGCGGCGAACCGGTCGATGCAGGGCCGCTACTTCTACGACGCCGACGGCGAGCTGCTGATACTGCCGCAGCAGGGCCGCCTGCGCATCGCCACCGAGCTTGGCGTGATCGGGCTGGAGCCGCAGGAGATCGCGGTGATCCCGCGCGGCGTGCGCTTCCGCGTGGAGTTGCTGGACGGGACCGCGCGCGGCTACATCGCGGAGAACTTCGGCGCGCTGCTGCGCCTGCCGGACCTCGGTCCGATCGGCAGCAACGGCCTGGCCAATCCGCGCGACTTCCTCACCCCGGTGGCGGCGTACGAGGACATCGAGGGCGAGTTCGAGCTGGTGGCGAAGTTCCAGGGTGCGCTGTGGCGCGCGAAGATCGGCCATTCGCCGCTGGACGTGGTGGCATGGCACGGCAACTACGCGCCGTACAAGTACGACCTGCGCCGCTTCAACACCATAGGCTCGATCAGCTACGACCACCCGGACCCCAGCATCTTCCTGGTGCTGCATTCGCCCAGCGACACCGCGGGTGTGAGCAACATGGATTTCGCGATCTTCCCGCCGCGCTGGCTGGTGGCGCAGCATACGTTCCGGCCGCCGTGGTTCCACCGCAACATCGCCAGCGAGTTCATGGGCCTGATCACCGGCGCCTACGACGCCAAGGCCGAAGGCTTCGTGCCGGGCGGCGCCTCGCTGCACAACTGCATGACCGGCCACGGCCCGGACGCGGCGACCTACGAGAAGGCCTCCACCCGCGACCTGTCGCAGCCGGACGTGATCGCCGACACCATGGCCTTCATGTTCGAGGCGCGCCGCGTGCTCCATCCGACCCGGCAGGCGCTGGAGTCGAAGGAGCTGCAGCGCAACTACCACGAATGCTGGCAGGGGCTGCAGAAGCATTTCACCGGCAACAAGGAGCCTGCCGGACTTTGATTGGCCGGTCTGCGAATCCGGCTGTGTGGTCCATATTTCCGCCATTTCTTGCCCCATAGAACCACTATGGGGCGGCGAATTGTCGAAAATCTGTCCTCACACAGCCTGATCCTCGCCTCGACCATCAAAGCCCGACAGGCTCCTGGGCACCGGGCACCACATCAACCGAGAATGAAGGGATACGCGCCATCGCGCGGTCCGTGGAGCGATCGATGAAACTGGGTTCCCTGAAGGAAGGCGGCCGCGACGGCACGCTGGTCGTGGTCAGCCGAGACCTGAAGCACGCGGTGAAGGCCACCGGCATCGCCGCCACCCTGCAGGCCGCGCTGGACGACTGGGCGAACGTGGCGCCGCGCCTCAATGCGCTGTCCGCCGACCTCGACGCAGGCCACGCGGCGGGCGCGTTCGCGCTGGACATGACTGCGCTGGCCTCGCCGTTGCCGCGCGCCTACGAGTTCGTGGACGGCAGCGCTTACCTGCCGCACGTGGAGCGCGTGCGCAAGGCGCGCGGCGCCGAGGTGCCGGCCTCGTTCTACACCGACCCGCTGATGTACCAGGCCACCAGCGCCGGCTTCCTGGGTCCGCGCGATCCGGTGGTGGTGCCCAGCGAGGATTACGGCATCGACCTGGAAGCCGAGGTCGTGGTGGTCACCGACGACGTGCCGATGGCGGCCACGCCGGCCGAAGCGGCGGAACACATCCAGCTCGTCGGCCTGGTCAACGACGTCTCGCTGCGCGGGCTGATTCCCGGCGAACTGGCCAAGGGCTTCGGCTTCCTGCAGTCCAAGCCGCGCTCGGCGCTGTCGCCGGTGCTGGTGACGCCGGACGAGCTGGGCGACGCCTGGCAGGGCGACAAGCTGCACCTGCCGATGCGCACCTGGCTCAACGGCCAGTGGTTCGGCGCGGCCGAATGCGGCGTGGACATGCAGTTCAGCTTCGCCGAACTGGTGGCGCACGCGGCGAAGACGCGGCCGCTCACCGCCGGCACCATCGTCGGCTCCGGCACCATCGCCAACGAGGACACCGGCAAGGGTGCTTCGTGCCTTGCCGAGCAGCGCACGGTGGAGACGCTGCGCGACGGCAAGCCCGGCACGCCGTTCCTGAAGTACGGCGACACGCTGCGCATCGAGGTCACCGACGCGCACGGCGCGTCGATCTTCGGCGCGATCGAGCAGCGCATCGCGCCGCTGGTGCGCTGAACGTCATCGGCGGTCAGGGAAGGTCTGTCGATCGACTGCCTGCTCGTCCTTCCTGCGCAGGCAGGAGGCGCTTCACGACAGCGAGGCCGGTCATCCGGCGCCGTCGTGTTCCGTGGCTGCAGGCACTGGATGACTCGCTGCGCTCGCTCCTTCGGGGCCGCCCTGCGGGCATCCTGCGCGCTTTGCGCTGGTCCGGCCTTCGCCGGGATGACGAGCAGGATCAGGCCGTGCTCAGTAGTGGCCGGCGAAGAACGTCGTGGTGGCGTTCATCGCCTGGCGCCAGCGCGCGCCCAGCGCGGGCGTGTATTGCGGGTCGTGTTCGGCCACCGCGGTCAGCAGGCTTTCCACCCAGTACGGATAGAGTTCCGGCGGTACCGGCGCATGGCCGGCGTGCGAATGCACCTTCGCCATGTCGACCATGGTGTGCTCGGCCAGCCGGCTGCCTGCGGCATGCGAGATGGCCGAGCTGATGCCGCGCCGCAGTGCCAGGTGCTGCTTGCCGAAATCCGTCCTGGCGAACATCGGCGCGATGTCCGGATGGCTCGCCATGAAGATGTCGTAGAAGTGCGCGATGAATTGCCCGTTGCGCAGGCAGCGGCCGAAACTGGCTTGCAGGTCGTCGTAGTTCTCGGCCATGGGTCCCTGTTCCCTGGTGCGAATTGCGGCTCGCAGTCTAGTCGGCGCTCCAGCAGCGAACGATGGGGCGCGACGTCGCAGCGTCGGCGGCCGTGCTGATCGAACGGCGCGTATCCCAGGGGCCGCATC
Organism: Rhodanobacter sp. PCA2; assembly: GCF_013620825.1. Classification (GTDB taxonomy): domain Bacteria; phylum Pseudomonadota; class Gammaproteobacteria; order Xanthomonadales; family Rhodanobacteraceae; genus Rhodanobacter_A. The sequence goes on from NZ_NJIC01000009.1 coordinate 12,726, forward strand.
GCGGCAAGCGCCAGGCGTGGATCGTGCTGCCTGCTGTTTGCCGGCTCGCTCATCGCGGCACGAGGGATGCGCCGGCTTGCCTGCCGGCGCACACTGGCTTCCCCGTTTGCCGCGAGGTGTCCCATGCATCACAGCCGCTTGTGCGCCTTGGTACTGGACTGCAAGGTCGACGACCTGGGCGATGCCGCGAGATTCTGGAGCGCGGCGCTGGGCAAGCCGATTGCCGCGCTCGACCAGGATGGCGACGGCCGCTACGCCGAATTGCGCACCGCCACCGACGAGCCGCTGATCCTGCTGCAGAAGGTCGACCACGAGAGCCGCGTGCACCTGGACGTCGAGACCGACGACATCGAAGCCGAGGCCGCACGGCTGGAGCAGCTGGGTGCGAAGCGCATCGCCTTCGTGCGCCAGCGCTGGTGGGTGATGGAGGCGCCCAGCGGGCAGCGTTTCTGTGTCGTGCGCAAACAGCGCGACGAATTCGGCCCGCACCTCAATCGCTGGGATTGATGCCGCGGCGTCCGCGATTCAGCCGCGGCGCCGCCACAGCCGCGCGCGCAGCGGCAAGGCCAGCACCAGCACGGCGGCGAACGCGCCGTAGCCGCACAGCGCCGGCAATACCTGTTGCCAGATCGCGCCGCTCGCGCGCCGGCCGGTTTCGTCGGGCACGGGCAGTTGCACTGCATCGAAGCCGAGCAGGCCGGCCCAGATCGCTGCGCCGAAGGCCAGCAGCAGCGCCAGCGCATCGAACAGGCGTCGCGCCGGCGTGCGCGTCAGCGACTTCGGATAGTTCGCATAGGCCCAGCCGAGGATCAGCAGCCAGGGCGCGAGCAGCAGCAGGGCGAGATAGCGCATCGGTAGCGGCTCCGGCGGAGTGGCCTCAGTCCTGCGCGGCCAGCTGTTCCAGCGCTTCGCGCAGGCGGCCCAGCAGTTCGTCGCCGGCCTGCGGGGTGCGCGCCACGGCCTCGCCGTCCAGTTCCAGCAGCAGCGCATCGCCGTCCTCGCGCAGCACCGCGGCCTGGCCCAACTGGCGCACGCGCTGCTGCAGCGCGCCCGCCGCCTTGGGATCGGCGAACGGCATCGACAGCAGCAGTTCCTCGCCGTCGGCGGACAGCAGGCGGAAGCGGAAGCCGGCGTCGCCGTCGCGGAAGCTGGCGAAGCGCGGCCCCTTGCCGGCCTTCGCGGCAGTCGGTTTCGTCGCCTTGGCGGCGGCCGTCGCGCCCATCGCGCGCAGGCCGATCGCGTCGCGGATCGCCGCGAGCTTGGGCGTGGCGATGGCACGCGCCTTGGCCGCACCTTCGCGCAGGGTTTCCTCGATCTCGCCGGGCTTGGCGATCAGCGTCTCGTAGCGTTCGCGCATCGGCGCCACGTCGGCCTCGATGCGCTCGAACAGGCGCTGCTTGGCCTCGCCCCAGCCGATGCCGTCGACCAGCGACTGGCGGAACGCCGCGCTTTCCGTCGCGTCGGCGAAGGCGCGGAAGATCGTGTACAGCGAGGAGCTGTCCGGGTCCTTGGGCTCGCCCGGCGCGCGCGAGTCGGTGACGATGCGCATGATCGCCTCGCGCAGCGCCTTCGCGCCGCCGGCGAACAGCGGGATGGTGTTGTCGTAGCTCTTGGACATCTTGCGGCCGTCCAGGCCCGGCAGCGTGGCCACCTGTTCCTCGATCACCACCTCGGGCAGTACGAAGAAGTCGCGGCCATGGATGTGGTTGAAGCGCTGCGCGATGTCGCGCGCCATCTCCAGGTGCTGGATCTGGTCGCGGCCCACCGGCACCTGGTGCGCGTCGAAGGCGAGGATGTCGGCGGCCATCAGCACCGGGTACATGTACAGGCCGGCGGTGATGCCGGCGTCCGGGTCCTCGCCGCCTTCGGCGTTCTTGTCCACCGCGGCCTTGTAGGCGTGCGCGCGGTTGAGCAGGCCCTTGGCGGTGACGCAGGTGAGGAACCAGGTGAGCTCGGGAATCTCGGGGATGTCCGACTGCCGGTAGAACGTGACGCGCGCCGGATCGAGGCCCGCGGCCAGCCAGGTCGCCGCGATCTCCAGCCGCGAACGCTCGATGCGCGCGGCGTCGTCGCTCTTGATCAGCGCGTGGTAGTCGGCGAGGAAGAAGAACGCATCCACGTCCGCACGACGGCTGGCGGCGATGGCGGGGCGGATCGCGCCCACGTAGTTGCCAAGGTGCGGGGTGCCGGTGGTGGTGATGCCGGTGAGGACTCGGGTCTGCATGTCGTGAGCTTGTGTGATGGTGCGCGGATCAGCGCAGCAGGGTGGATTTGCCGAACAGGCTTTCGACCAGGTCCACCGCCAGCTTCGCGGTCTGGTTGCGCTTGTCGAACGCGGGGTTCAGCTCGACGATGTCGAGCGAGCCCAGCTTGCCGCTGTCGGCGATCATTTCCATGCACAGCTGCGCCTCGCGGTAGTTCGGGCCGCCGCGCACCGTGGTGCCCACGCCGGGGGCGATGGCCGGGTCGAGGAAGTCCACGTCGAAGCTCACGTGCAGGTGGGTGTCGCCGTCCATGCCGGCCAGCGCCGCCTCCATCGCTCCCCGCATGCCGCCCTCGTCGATGCGGCGCATGTCGTACACCGCCATCTGCGCCTCGCGCAGCAGCCGCTTCTCGCCCGCGTCCACCGAGCGTATGCCGATCTGGCGGAACACCTCGGGCGGGGTCGCCGGCACCTGGCCGCCGATCTCCACCAGCTCGGCCGGTCCGTTGCCGCACAGGCAGGCCACCGGCATGCCGTGGATGTTGCCCGAGGGCGTGATGCCGGCAGTGTTGAAATCGGCGTGCGCGTCCAGCCACAGCACGCGCAGCTTCCGGTTCTGTTCGCGGCAATGGCGCGCCACCGCGCTGATCGAGCCGATCGCCAGGCAGTGGTCGCCGCCCAGCATCAGCGGCAGGTTGCCCTGCGCCAGTTCGTCGTGGATCGCCGCATGCACCGCCTGGTTCCACGCCGTCACTTCGGCGAGGTGGCGATAGCCGTTCACCGGCGGCAGCCACGGATTGTGCGGACCGTGCAGGTTGCCGCGGTCGACCACGTCGAGCCCGCGCGCACGCAGCTTCTCGGCGATCTGCGCCACGCGCAGCGCCTCCGGCCCCATCGAGGCGCCGCGATGCCCTGCGCCGATGTCGGTGGGCGCCCCCACCAGTGCGATCGTCTGCTTGCTCATCTTGCCTGTGTCCACGTGGTTGTCCTGCAGCAGCCAAGTGTAGCGGGTGTCGTCGTGGTCACGGCCGGGGACAGAGGGTAGGAGGCCGCACGCAGGCACGGTCGCGCCTTGCCAGGGATCATGGGATTCCGTTGATTCGGTCCAGCCGCCCGGCAACCTGACGCCAGCCGGGAACCATCGGCAGGCCGCCGCGGTTCCGCTTTTGAAGTGTCTGCCTGGAGGGAAGTTTTGAAGTGTCCGCCTGGAGGGGAGTTTTGAAGCGTCCGCCTGGTGGGAGGGCTTGCGGCACAAAAAAACATGGCTCGCCACGATGGCGAGCCATGTTCTTGAATTGCGTGGTGGCCGGGGACGGAATCGAACCGCCGACACGGGGATTTTCAATCCCCTGCTCTACCAACTGAGCTACCCGGCCGGATGAAGCGGTTGAGCCGGGCATTTAAGCGGATGAAGGCTTGGGCGTCAAGCCCGGGGCGTGTTCGGGAACCGGCATTGGCGTCGCGGCGGCGTGCAGCGGAATCGCTGCGTGAGGCTATCCGCCTGCTGCATGCGACCCGGGCAGCCGGCGATGAAAAGGCGCGCGCCGCGCCTGTCGGTGCCGCGGTCTGTTTCGGGCGGGGTTCAACCGCGGGCTTGCCTGGCCTGTTTGCCGAGCACGGCGTTGATCGCCTGGACGAGGTCGTCGCGTCCGTAGGGTTTGGCCAGCCGCACCACGCCGTCGGGGAGGTTGTCGTGGATGTCCGCGAACGCGCTGGCGAGCACGATGGGCATCCCGGGCCAGCGGCTTTTGACCAGGTTCGTCAGTTGGGCGCCGGTCATGCCCGCCATCACGTGGTCGGTGAGGAGGATGTCCACCGCTCCGTCGCGTTCGATGGTGGCAAGCGCCTCTTCCGCCGAAGCCGCCTCCAGGGTGCTGTGCCCCATGCTCTCCAGCGCCGCGCTGGTGGTGGAGCGCACCAGCGGGTTGTCGTCCACCACCAGGATGCGCTGCGAGCCTGCGCCCGGGGACGGCGCAGGCCGCCTGGCGGGCGCCGGCGACGTAGCGGCGTCCGCCTGGGCGGAGGCGGTGGGCAGCCACAGTTCGATGCGGGTGCCCGCCCCCTGCGTGCTCCTGATCACCATGCGGCCGCCGGATTGCTCCATCAGGCCGTGCACCATCGACAAGCCCAGGCCCGTGCCCCGGTCGACTCCCTTGGTGGTGAAAAACGGATCCGCCGCCTTGGCGAGGGTGTCCGCATCCATGCCGGTGCCGTCGTCGACCACCGACAGGCACACGTAGTCGCCGGGGGGCAGTTCGGTGGGATGGGCCTGGGCGACCCTCACGTTGCGCGCGGAAAACGTCACGGTGCCGGTCATCGGCATCGCATCGCGCGCATTCACCGTCAGGTTCATCAAGGCCAGCTCGAGCTGGTTCGCGTCGATCAGGACTTTGTCGGTTTCCTTCGACAGCGTCATGATGAGGTGGATGCGCTGGCCCAGCACCCACTGCAGCATGTCGCCCATGCCGTTGACCAGGTCGTAGACGTCGATGACCTCGGTGTGCAGTTCCTGTTTGCGCGCAAACGCCAGCATGCGCTGGGTCAGCGTCGCGCCGCGCTTGACCGCCGCCTGGGCAAGGCCCACCAGGTTCACCACCTGGTCCGGATCGGCGCTCTTGAGCCGGATCATGTCCAGCGTGCTTTGCATGACCATCAGCAGGTTGTTGAAATCGTGCGCCACGCCGCCGGTGAGCTGGCCGATCGCTTCGAGCTTCTGCGCCTGGGACAGCTCCCGGCGCGCCTGTTCCAGCTGCTCGCTGGCGATGCGTTGCGAGGTGACGTCGCGGGTGATCTTGGCGTAGCCGATCACCGTGCCTTCCTCGTCGGTGATGCAGTCCATGATCACGTGCGCCCAGAAGCGCTGTCCGTCCTTGCGCAGGCGCCAGCCTTCGCCTTCGAAGCGCCCCTCGTTGCGGGCGATGGACAAGGTCCGGTCCGGCATGCCCGCCGCGCGGTCGTCATCGGTGTAGAACATCCCGAAGTGCTTGCCCAGCACTTCCTCCCTGGCGTGGCCCTTGAAGCGTTCGGCGCCCGCGTTCCAGCTGATGATGTAGCCGTCGGGGTCCAGCATGTAGATCGCGATGTCCGCGATCGCCTCCACCAGCGAACGGAATTTCTGCGCGGAAAGGGCATCCAGGGTGTGGGTTTCCATCGTCGAATCGCTGTCCATGGGTACACCTTTTCGATCATTGACGGAATCTCGCGAGTGTCGAAGACCGTGTGTTGTATGGACGTGACGAAGGCGGCTCCCGACGGCATGGGAGCGCGTGAAATTCCGACACGGCGGCGCTCACCGACTTCGCGTCGCCGCGAGGTCTTCGGCGTTCATGTCTGCGCTGCGCGAACGGGGCGGCGGCAAATCACGCCCGATGCCTGGCCTGCGGTCAGGATTCCCGTTCGGGCGGGGTGAAGCCGACGGCCTCGTCGACCTCGCCGCCGAACAGGAATTTCTCCATCTGTCCGGCGAGGTACTGGCGCGCCTTGGGGTCCAGCGGATTGAGCCGGTTCTCGTTGATCAGCATGGTCTGGTGGGCCAGCCATTGCTGCCACGCGGCCTTGGAGACATGGGCGTAGATGCGTTGGCCCAGCGGGCCGGGCCATGGCGCGAAGTCCAGGCCTTCGGCGTCTGTGCCCAGCTTGGCGCAGTGGACGATGCGGCTCATGCGGTGGGTTCCTCGAGTTGCTGCAACAGCTTGCGCACGGGCGCGGGCAGGCCCAGCCGGGCCAGTTCGCCGGCGACGCACCAGCGCAGGTCGGGATTATCGGCGATGCCGCGCCGCGCTGTCGCGCCTTCGAACAGCAGCGGCGCGATGCGCAGCCGGTAGTGGCTGAACACGTGGGTGAACGGGGCGAGCGACCGCGCGTCGTCGATGTCCGCGTGCCGGCGCGCGCTGCGCCAGGCCGCGTCGTGGTCGGCGGCTTCGGGCAGGCTCCACAGGCCGGACCACACGCCTTGCGGGCCGCGCCGTTCGAGCAGCACGCGGCCGCTGGCGTCGCGCAGCACCAGCATCACGGTTTCGCGTTCGGGCAATGCCTTGGCGGGTCGGGGCGAGGGCAGCGCGGCGGTGAGGTCGTCGCGCCGCGCGGCGCAATCCGGGGCGAGCGGACAGGCGTCGCAGCGCGGCCGTGCGCGCGTGCACACGGTGGCGCCAAGATCCATGATGGCCTGCGTGTAGTCGGCGGTGCGCGTGGCCGGCGTGTGCGCTTCCGCGTGGCGCCAGAGCTGCTTCTCCACCGCGCTTTCGCCAGGGTATCCGTGGATGCCGTGGTAGCGCGCGAGCACGCGTTTCACGTTGCCGTCGAGGATGGGGAAGCGCAGGCCGTGCGCCTGGGCGAGGATGGCGCCCGCGGTGGAACGGCCGATGCCGGGCAGCGCGGCCAGCGCGTCGAAGTCGCGCGGCAGTTCGCCGTCGTGGCGTTCCACGCAGAGCCGGGCAGCGCGTTGCAGGAAGCGCGCGCGGCGGTAGTAGCCCAGGCCCGACCACAGCGCGAGCACCTGGTCCTCGCTGGCGTCGGCCAGCGCGGGCAGGCTGGGCAGCGCGGCGACGAAGCGCTCGAAGTAGCCAACCACGGTGACCACCTGGGTCTGCTGCAGCATGATTTCCGACAGCCACACGCGGTAGGCGTCGCGCTGGCCGTGGTCCTGCGCGCGCTGCCACGGCAGGTCGTGGCGGCCATGGCGGTCGAACCAGGCCAGCAGGGCGGCGGCGAACGGATTCACTTCGACTTGCCGGCGCGCGGCTTGGCCGGGGCGGCAGCGGGCTTTGCGGTGGTCGCGGCGGCGGCGGGTGCGGCGTCGCCGGCCTGCACGCTCAGGCCTTCGATGCTGAGGCTGCCCAGCTGCAGCTTCGCCAGCTGCAGCGTGCCGCTGCCGGGCGGCAGGTCGGGCTGGGGACCGGCATGCGGGGCGACCGGGGAATTCAGCGTATTCCACCAGGCCGCCAGCGCCAGCGGCGGCAGGCGCAGGTCGGCCTCGTTGTCGGGGCCGGTGAGCTGGATGCGCATCAGCAGGGGGTCGGTCTGGTTCGCGGGGGTGAGCGTCAGCGCGATGTCGTAGTTGCCGGCGTTCGCCTGGTCCAGCTTGCCGCCGAGTTGCGCGGATGCGTCCGCCGCGCCGTGCCAGCGGGCGTTGCCGGTCAGCGTGAGCGTGGTGCCCGGGCCTTGCGACAGGTGCAGCTGGATGGCGTTGAGCTGCAGCGCATCGCCCTGCATGTGCGGCGTGGCGGCGAAGCGCAGTTGCAGCGGCGCGCCCGCGGGCGCGGTGGCCGACATGCTGAGCGGGAACACCTGGTCGGCGGCGAGCGAGCCCGTGGTCAGCATCACGTTGTTGAGCAGCAACTGGTCGCCGCGCACCACGCTGCCGTGCTCGATGATGACGCCGGCGTCGATGCGCGGAATGGTGGGGGTGGCGTCAGGGGACTGCGCCGGTCGGGCCGCGATCCAGCTTTGCAGCGCGTCCAGGTCGACCCGCGGCGAATCGACTTCCATCTGGGTGATCGCGGTGGGGCCGCCGAGCAAGGTGCTCCATGGCAGCACCAGCCGGCCGCTGGTGGCGAACAGGATGGGGCTGTCGTCGCCCTCGGCATTCAGCGTGATGCCGCTGAGGCCCAGCGCGGGGCGCGGAAACAGCGTGGGGCTGGCGGGGCTGGCCAGGTTCAGTTCGAGGCCGGCGCCGTGCGCCTGCTCCTGCAGCATTGCGGTGAAACGGTCGGGCTGCAGCAGCAGGTAGACCGAGACCACCGCCGCCGCCAGTGCGCCCAGCGCCAGCGCGCCCGCGCCTATCAGCAGCCGCCGCCATCCGCGTGTCATGTCAGCTTCGCACCGGGCGGCGCTCAGCCATGGCCGGTCGCCGGAAGCACGCCGTCGACGAACGCCGCGGCATCGAACGCGCGCAGGTCGGTGGCGGTTTCGCCCAGGCCCACGAAGCGGATCGGCAGGCCGAACTCGCGCGCCAGCGCGAACACCACGCCGCCCTTGGCAGTGCCGTCCAGCTTGGTGACCACCAGGCCGGTGACGCCCGCGACCTGGCGGAACTGGCGCACCTGGTTCACCGCGTTCTGGCCGGTGGTGCCGTCGATCACCATCAGCACTTCGTGCGGCGCGTCCGGGTCGAGCTTCTTCAGCACGCGGGCGATCTTGCCCAGCTCGTCCATCAGGCCGCCCTGGGTGTGCAGGCGGCCGGCGGTGTCGGCCACCAGCACGTCGGCGCCGCGCGAACGGGCGGCCTGCAGCGCGTCGAAGATCACGCTGGCGGCGTCGGCGTCCTGGCCCTGCGAGATCACCGGCACGCCGTTGCGGTCGCCCCAGGTCTTGAGCTGTTCCACCGCGGCGGCGCGGAACGTGTCGCCGGCGGCCAGCAGCACGCTGCGGCCCTCGTCGCGCCAGCGGCGGGCCAGTTTGCCTATCGTGGTGGTCTTGCCCACGCCGTTGATGCCCACGGTGAGCACCACGAACGGCTTGCGGCCGGCGATGTCCAGCGGCCGTTCCACCGGCTTGAGCAGGGCGACCAGCGCCTCGCGCAAGGCCTTGCGCAGTGCGGCGGCGTCGGCGAACTCGCGCTTGTGCATGCGCTTGCGCAGGTCTTCCACCAGCGCGGTGCTGGCCTCCACGCCCACGTCGGCGCTGATCAAGGTGGTTTCCAGCTCGTCCAGCAGATCGTCGTCGAGCTTGGGGTTGCGTTGGAACAACGCGCCCAGGCCACGCCCCAGCGAGCTGCCGGCCAGGCGTTCGCGCCAGCCGCGTTTGGCCGGGAGAGCCTCGGTTTCGGCGGCAGCGGCTCCGGTTTCGTCGGCCCCGGGGGATTCAATCTCCGGCGCGGGCGCCGGCGCATCCATCGTCGTGGCCGCGGGCGCGGGCGGCAGCGGCGGCGGCACGTCCGCGGACGGCGCCTCGGCGGGCGGCGCGGGCGCGGGTTCGGCGGGCTTCTTCTTCCAGAACTTGAGCATTGCGGGGGCGATTCAAAGACAATGGGCGGCATGCTAACACCCCCACCCGTACCGGCCGCTGAGCCATGGCAGGCCGCGTGAGCCCGCGCCCCGGACGCATCCGCATCATCGGCGGCAGCCTGCGCAACTCGCGGCTGGAGGTGCCCGGGCTGCCCGGCCTGCGGCCCACGCCCGAGCGGGTGCGCGAGACCTTGTTCAACTGGCTGGCGCCCATGATCGCGGGCGCCCGGGTGCTGGACCTGTGCGCCGGCACCGGCGCGCTGGGTATCGAGGCGCTGTCGCGGGGCGCCGCCGAGGCCTGCTTCGTCGAGCCCGACCCGCGGGCGGCGCAGGCGCTGCGCGACAACCTCGCCCGGCTCAAGGCGGCGGGCGGCGCGGTGGCTGCGCTGGAGGCGCAGGCGTTCCTGCGCGGCACGGCGCGGCCGTTCGACCTGGTCTTCCTCGACCCGCCGTTCGCGCTGGAGCTGTGGAGCGCGCTGGCCCGGCAACTGGAGCAGGGCGGCTGGCTGGCTGCCGGGGCATGGGTCTACGTGGAGTCGCCGCGCGCGGCGGCGCCGGCCGTGCCCGCGAACTGGTCGCTGCACCGGGAAGGGCGGGCCGGCGAAGTGCGGTTCGCGCTGTACCGGCGCGGGGCGGCCGGCGCTCCCTGACAGGCGGGGCGGCGCGACGCAAGCTATGCGCGGGCCTTGCACAGGCTCTAAGCTAGGGCTTGATCCCGTTGCGCATTCCCGGCTCGTGAACAAACCTTCCGGCAATCCCCGCCTGGCCGTCTATCCGGGCACCTTCGATCCGATCACCAACGGCCATGCCGACCTGGTGGCGCGCGCCGCGCCCCTGTTCGACCGCGTGGTGGTGGCGGTGGCCGACAGCTCCAGCAAGGGGCCGGGCTTCAGCCTCAACGAGCGCATCGCGCTGGCGCGGCTCGCGCTGGCCGACCTGCGCAACGTGGAGGTGCGCGGTTTCGACAGCCTGCTGGCCGACTTCGTGGCCGAGACCGGCGCGGGCGTGATCATCCGCGGCCTGCGCGCCGTGTCGGATTTCGAATACGAATTCCAGCTGGCCAGCATGAACCGGCATCTGATTCCGCAGGCGGAGACGCTGTTTCTCACCCCGGCGGAGCAATACAGTTTCATTTCCTCGTCGCTGGTGCGGGAGATCGGCCGTCTCGGCGGCGACATCTCCGGTTTCGTGCATCCGGCGGTGCAACAGGCCATGCGTCAGCGCTGGCACCAGGGCCGCTACGGCGGCCAACCCAAGCAACCCGAAACAGAAGGTGACCATCATGCGTAAGTTCGTACTCATCGCCGCCATCGCGCTGACCGCCGGCCTCGTGCTGGGCGGTTGCTCGAAGGGTCAGGAACAGGACCAGCAGGCGGCGCAGAAGACCCAGGCGGCCACCAAGCCCACCAGCATCACCGACGCCAAAGGCTGGAACGCCTACCTCGGCCAGCTGGTGCAGAAGAACCTGCAGGGCATGGCCGCGCAGCAGCCGTACGCCTACCTGGTGACCCCGGGCCAGACCGACGACGACAAGGCGCAGAACGACCGCCAACTGCAGAACGTGCAGGATGCGGTGGCCCGCGGCGTGCTGCCGGGCAACCTGATGGCGTTCGCCGGCCCGGTGTCGGCCACCACCGCCGACCTGGTCGTGGCCGCGTTCAAGGACGCCAAGCCCGGCACGTTCAAGGGCGTGATCGTGGTGTTCATCGGCGACCAGGCCGACCAGCAGCGCGTCGCCGACGTGGTCAATCCCAGCGGCGCCACGTTCCGCTTCGTGCAGATGTGATCGAACGGCAGGCCGGGCTGCGCGGGTGCAACGCCCGCCTCCCGGCCCGCCGCATGTACCGATGTCCCTGAAGATCCTCGACACCTGCGTCAACTGCGACGTCTGCGAACCGGTCTGCCCGAACAAGGCCATCTCGCTGGGCGAGGAGTACTACGTGATCGACCCCGCCCTGTGCACCGAATGCGTGGGTCACCACGACGAGCCGCAGTGCGTGGAGGTGTGTCCGGTCGAATGCATCATCGTCGACCCCGAACACACCGAGTCGCGCGAAGCGCTCGAGCTCAAGTACCGGCACTTGATGAGCAAGGAATCCGCCGCATGAACTTCCCCCTGCACAGCCGCGCCCTGCTGCTGGCCCTGATGTTGACGGGCAGCGCAGCCTTCGCCGCCGATGGCGCGCCCAAGACCGCGCCGGCCAGCACGGCCCCGGCCGTGCGTCCCGGCCATGCCGGCATCGCCAGCGCGAACTTCCTTGCCACCAACGCGGGCTTCGAGGTGCTGGCCAAGGGCGGCAACGCATTCGACGCGGCGGTGGCGGTGGCCTCCACGCTGTCGGTGGTGGAGCCGGAGAGTTCCGGCATCGGCGGCGGCTTCATGGCCACGCTGCACATCGCGAAGGACAACCGCGACGTGTTCATCGACGCGCGCGAGACCGCGCCGATGGCGGTGAACCCCAGGGATTACCTCAACCCCGACGGCACGCCGAACCGCGACGCGGCGCTGAAGGGGCCGCTCTCGGCGGGCATTCCCGGCGAGCCGGCCGGCCTGGTGCTGCTGGCGAAGCGCTACGGCAGGCTGCCGCTCAGCGTGTCGCTGGCGCCCGCGATCCGCACCGCCCGCGACGGCTTCAAGCCCGACTCGCGCCTGCTGGGCGCGATCCGGGAAGAACAGAAGAACCTGGAACGCTGGCCCGCCTCCGCGGCCAAGTTCCTGCCGAACGGCCAGCCGCCCGCGGATGGCGAAATCTGGCGCGACCCGGAACAGGCGCGCACCTGGGAGCTGATCGCCGAGAAGGGCGATGCCGGCTTCTACCACGGCGAAACGGCGCAGAAGCTGGTGGATGCCGTGCATGCCGCCGGCGGCAACTGGTCGCTGCAGGACCTGGCGAACTACCGCGCCAAGGAGCGCGCGCCCATCGTGGTCGACTACCGGGGCTACAGGATCGTCACCGCGCCGCCGCCGTCCTCCGGCGGCGTGGCGATCGCTGAGATCCTCAACATCCTGCGCGGCTACGACCTCGCGAAGATGGACCAGGCGCATCGCGCGCACTACATCATCGAGGCGATGCGCCGCGCGTTCCGCGACCACAACGACTACCTCGGCGATCCCGACTTCGTGAAGATGCCTCTGGACATGCTGCTGTCGCCGTTCTACGCCGACGGCCTGCGCCAGAACATCCTGCCCGACCAGGCCACGCCCTCGTCCATGCTGCCGCACGGGCCCGCGCACGATCCAGGCATGCACACCACGCATTTCTCGATCATCGACAAGGACGGCAACATGGTGGGGATCACCTCCACCGTGAACTACGTCCTCGGCTCCACCTTCGTCGCCAAGGGCACCGGCGTGCTGCTCAACGACGAGATGGACGACTTCGCGCTGGTGCCGGACCAGCCCAACGTCTACGGCCTGCTCGGCAGCAAGGCGAACGCGCCGCAGGGCGGCAAGCGCATGCTGTCCTCGATGTCGCCCAGCATCGTGGTCGGCAAGGACCGCAGCGCGGTGATCGGTTCGCCCGGCGGCTCCACCATCATCACCCAGGTGCTGGAAGGCATCCTGCACTTCATCGACGGCGACAGCGCGCAGCAGGTCGCCGCCGCCAAGCGCTTCCACCACCAGTTCCTGCCCGACGTGGTCTACGTGGAAGACGGCGTGTTCGACGCCGCCACCAGCGCGGAACTGAAGAAGATGGGCTACACGCTCAAGCCGCGCGAGCCCTGGGGCTACATGAACGTGGTCACCTGGGACCATCGCGACAACAAGCTCGACGCCGCCAGCGATCCGCGCCGGCCGTCGGGGCTGGGCAAGGTGGAGTGATGAGGTTCGCCATTCCGGCCTGTGCCGGAATGGCGGGCAAGAACGGGTGACCGGGGCGTGGATGCGGCGCCCGGGGTCGCGTACGGTGGGCGCGCGGCAATGAGGTGTTTTGCATGGGACTCTTTTCGCTGATCGGCAATTCGCAGCAGCTCGACGGCGGCGCCATGTTGGCTCGGCCCATCCATGGGCCTCGCCCCGCGCGTCGCGCGGGGCCGCCGATGGCGTCCGGATTCGCTCCCGGCGAATCCGTGGCAACGCGAGGTGACTGACATGGAACTCTTCTCGCTTGCCGGAAATTCCCAGCAGTTGGATGGCGGCGCGATGTTCGGCAACGCTCCCAAAGCGGTGTGGTCGCGCTGGATCGCGCCGGACGAACAGAACCGCATCCCGCTGGCCTGCCGCTGCCTGCTGGCGAAGGGCGTGACGGTGAACGGCGTGCCGGGCCGCAACGTGCTGTTCGAGACCGGCATAGGCGCGTTCTTCGAACCCTCGCTGCGCGAGCGCTACGGCGTGGTGGAGGATCGCCACGTGCTGCTGGACTCGCTCGCCGCGATCGGCCTGCTGCACGAGGACATCCACGCGGTGGTGCTGTCGCACCTGCACTTCGACCACGCCGGCGGCCTGCTGGCGACGTGGCGCGAAGGCCATCCGCCGCGCCTGCTGTTCCCCAACGCCACCTACATCGTGGGCGCCGCGCACTGGCGGCGTGCGCTGCAGCCGCATCCGCGCGACCGCGCCTCGTTCATCCCCGAGCTGCCGCAACTGCTCACGGACAGCGGGCGGCTGGAACTGGTCGAGGGCGAGCATGCGCAGGCGCTGGGCGATGCGGTGCGCTTCAGCTATTCGGACGGCCATACGCCGGGGCTGATGCTGGCCGAGGTGGGCGACGTGGTGTTCTGCGCCGACCTGATTCCGGGCCGCGCCTGGGTGCACCTGCCGATCACGATGGGCTACGACCGCTACCCCGAGAAACTGATCGACGAGAAGCGCGCGTTCCTCGACGACAAGCTGGCGCGCGGCGTGCGGCTGTTCTTCACCCACGACCACGCCTGCGCCGCGGCGCGCGTGCAGCGCGACGAGCGCGGCCGCTACGGCTGCGCGGACGAACAGGCCGAACTGCGCGGGAGCCTGGCCTGATGCCCGCCCGCCGCATCGCGGCGTTGCGCGGCGCGCCGGCCGTGGCAGCCGGCCTGCTCCTGCTCGTGCTGGGCATCGCGCTGGCGGTGTGGACCGAGCGCAGCCTGGCGAATTACCGGGCTGCGCTGCAGCAGCACGGCGGCGCGGTGACCGACCTGGGCGCCGACGCGGAACCGCAGCCCGAGCTGCAGGGGAAACTGGTGCGCATCAGCGGCACGCCGCGCGTGGTGGTGCCCCCGCTGGATGCGGATTTCGGCCAGCACGCGGACACGCCGCTGCTGGCGCGCCACGTCGAGATGTTCCAGTGGCGCGAACTGCGCCTGGGCAACAGCGTGACCTACGAGCTGGACTGGGCGGACAAGCCGCAGGATTCCAGCCGCTTCGCGCAGCCGAACGGCCACGCCAACCCGGGGCCGTTCGCCATCGCCGGCAAGCGTTTCGAGGCAGGCCAGGTGCAACTGGGCGGCTACATGCTGGACGCTGCGCTGGTGCGCTCGCTGCCGGGCAGCGAAGCCGTGGCGCCCGACATGAAGGCGCTGCCGGCCAACCTGGCCGCGAGTTTCTCGCTGCACGACAAGGCGCTGGTGACCAGCGCGAAGCCGGGCTCCCCGCGCCTGGGCGACCTGCGGGTGAGCTGGCGCGCGGTGCCGCTGCAGGAAGTGACAATGATCGCCCGCGTGGCCGGCGACCGCCTGGTGGCGGCGCCGAACGCGGCCGATGGCGGCGACTACGGCGTCAACGTCGGCGACAGCGCGCTGCTGGACATGCGCCCCGACATGGCGGCGCAGCCGGGCATGGCGTGGCTGCGGCGCATCCTCGCCGTGCTGCTGGCCGCGGCGGGCGCTGGCTTGTTGCTGCAGTGGCGCGGCACGCCGCGCATCGATCCGACGGCGGCGCTGGGTGGCGGCCTGCTGGTGGTGGGCGTGTTCGCCGCGCTGCCGTGGCTGGGCAGCAGCACGCTGGCGGCCGTGCTGTGGCTGGTCGCCGCGCTGGCCGGCGTGGGGCTGCTGGTGTGGCGCCGTCGTGCGCCCGTGCGCTGAATCCGTCGGAAAAATGTCAGGATCGCGCCAGCGGCCAGCCTGTCGTGGCGGCGATGCTGCACAGCCGCCACCACGGAGTCCCTCCATGCATCTGCGTCTTCTTGCCGGCGCCATCCTGGCGCTGGGCCTGATCCTGCCCGGAGCCCGCGCGGCACAGGCCGTACGCGACATCCCCCACAGCGAGTGGAACGCGCCGCAAAAGCCGTTCCGCATCTACGGCAACACCTGGTACGTGGGGCCGTACGGCCTCTCCTCGGTCCTGGTGGATACCGGGCAGGGGCTGGCCTTGTTCGACGGCGGCTTGCCCGAATCCGCGACGCAGATCGAGGCGCACATCCGCGCACTCGGTTTCCGGGTGCGCGACGTGAAATGGATACTCAATTCGCACGCGCACAGCGACCATGCCGGCGGCATCGCCGCGTTGCGGGCCGCCAGCGGCGCACAGGTGCTCGCAAGCGCGGCCGGCGCGCATGAACTGGAACTGGGCGGCGCCGATCCCGGCGATCCCCAATACGGTTCGGCGCCGCAGTACAAGCCCGTGAAGCAGGTGCGCGTGGTGCGCGACGGGGAAGTCCTGCAACTCGGGCGGGTGGCGATCACCGCGCACTACACCCCCGGCCACACGCCGGGCAGCACCTCGTGGACCTGGGACGCCTGCGAGGGCGGGCGCTGCCTGCACATGGCCTATGCCGACAGCCTCAGCGCCATCGCCGCGCCGGGCTACCGCTTCATCGACCATCCCGCCTACGTGGCCGCCTTCCGCAAGGGGCTTGCCACCGTGGCCGCGCTGCCCTGCGACATCCTCGTGACCCCGCATCCGGACGCCAGCGGCTTCTGGGAAAAGGTGGCGCAACGCAAGTCGCCGACGGACGTGGCTCCGCTGGTCGACTCGCAGGCCTGTCGCAACTACGCGGCCGGTGCGGCGAAGAACCTGGACGCGCAGCTGGCGAAGGAGCGTGCCGGCGCGAAGTGAGCCGGGCGAGGCCGCGTCTCCGCGACCATCAATCCGTGGCGGCGTGCTCCAGCAGCCACAGGCCCGCGAACAGCTTCGGGTCGATGGAATAACCCTCGGCGGCGCGCGCGAACAGCCAGCCGCCCGCCTCGCGGCGCGGCACCTCGTGCACCACGATGTCCTCGCTGGCGTCGCCGCCGCCCGCGCCCACCTTCACCAGGTCGTGGGCGCGCACATAGGCGATCATCTCGGTGCTCATGCCGGCGGAGGACGGGCCCTGGTGCAGGAACGTCACGCGCCCGCAGCGCCAGCCGGTTTCCTCCTCCAGTTCGCGCTGCGCGGCCAGCAGGATGCCCTCGTCCTCCTGTCCCGCGAGGTCGCCCACCAGGCCGGCCGGCATCTCGATGGTGCGCGCCCTTATCGCCACGCGGTACTGCTCCACGAACAGCACGCGGTCGTCCGGCGTCACCGCGATCACGATCGCCGCGCCGCCGGGGTTGTTGCGCTCGACATACTCCCAGCGCCCGCGCTTGCGCAGGCTGAGCCAGCGGCCCTGGTACAGGGTTTCCTCCGGCGCGTCGGCATCGGCGGGCAGGGAGTGGTCGAGTGGGTTCATCGGCATCGCGTCGCTGGAGTGGTCGCGGCATGGTGCCGCGGCGACGGATCGTCCACAAGCGCGGCGAGGTTCAGAACGTGCGCTGCACCGAGTAGTCCGCCAGCGTCGCCAGCGCGTCGCGATACGGCGAGGCGGGCAGCGCGGCCAGCGCCTCGTGCGCGGCGTCGGCATGCGCCACGGCGCGCTCGCGGGTGCGCTCCAGCGCGCCGGAGTCGCGGATCGCGGCGACGATGCGGTCCAGCGAATCCAGCCCGCCGTGCTCGATCGCGTGGCGCAGCGACGCGACCTGTTCCGGCGTGGCCTTCTGCAGCGCGTAGATCAGCGGCAGCGTGGGCTTGCCCTCGGCGAGGTCGTCGCCGATGTTCTTGCCCAGGGTATCGGCGTCGCTGGTGTAGTCCAGCAGGTCGTCGGCGATCTGGAACGCGTAGCCAAGCTCCATGCCGTAGCGGCGCAGCGCGGCCACCTGTTCCGCGGGCAGGCCGCCCAGCAGGCCGCCGAGTTCGGTGGCGGCGGCGAACAGCACCGCGGTCTTGCGCTCGATCACCGCGAGGTAGGCGGCCTCGTCCACGTCGGCGTTGCCGATGTTGAGCAGTTGCAGCACCTCGCCCTCGGCGATGGTGTTGGTGGTGTCGGCGAGTATGCGCATCACGCGCATGTCGTCCAGCTCCACCATCAGCTGGAACGAGCGCGAGTAGAGGAAGTCGCCCACCAGCACGCTGGCGGCGTTGCCCCACAGCGCGTTGGCGGTCTGGCGGCCGCGGCGCAGGCCGGACTCGTCCACCACGTCGTCGTGCAGCAGGGTGGAGGTGTGGATGAATTCGATCACCGCGGCCAGCTTGACGTGCTGCTCGCCGTGGTAGCCCGCGGCGCGCGCGGCCAGCGCGTGCAGCATCGGGCGCAGCCGTTTGCCGCCGCCGGCGATGATGTGGTCGGCGATCTGGTTGATCAGCACCACGTCCGAGGCCAGCCGCGCCCGTATCAGCATGTCGATGCGCCGCATGTCGGCATCGGCGAGCGCGCGCACGGCGGCGAAGTCGGCGGGGCGGTTGGCGTCGGCGGCGGGGATCGAGTTCATGGGCGCTCACGGTCCGGGTCGCATGATTATAGGGGCAGCGGACGCGGACCACCGCACGGGAATGTGCGTCCGTTCCCGCTCGACCCGGGGCGCGGGGTCGCACCTGGCCCGGGTGCAGGGTCCCGCCGGACTGAAAATTTACGCGTTCTATATGCGCCGGCCCCGGATCGCTACCCCTTTCATATACGGCACTTCCTACAGTGCGCGCCGTCGTTTCCACGAGTCGGCGCCCATGGACCTGGTCTACCTGCTGTTCCTGTTCGTGCTGAGCGCGGCGGTGCTCGGTTTCCTGCTGGTCTGCGACCGGCTGGGGCCGCGCAAGTGAGTCGCGCCCGCCGTCCCGACCTTGTCCGCATCGCCTGACGGGAGTGTCCGCATGCATTTCGCCTACGCCATCGCCGCGGTGATCGCGGTGCTGCTGATCGCCTACCTGTGCGTGGCCCTGCTCAAGCCGGAGTGGTTCGAATGACCGCCAACGACTTCATCCAGATCGGCGTGTTCCTGGCCGTGCTGTTGCTGCTGCTCAAGCCGATGGGCAGCTACATGAGCCTGGTGTTCGCCGAAACACCGAACCGCGTGACGCGCCTCGGCGGCGGCATCGAGCGCCTCTTGTACCGCCTCGGCGGAGTCCGCAGCGACGAGGACATGGGCTGGAAGCGCTATGCGCTGGCCATGCTGCTGTTCAATCTGTTCGGCCTGCTGCTGGTGTACCTGCTGCAGCGCGTGCAGCAGTGGCTGCCGCTGAACCCGCAGCACTTCGGCAACGTGTCGCCGGACTCGGCGATGAACACCGCGATCAGCTTCGCCACCAACACCAACTGGCAGGGCTACAGCGGCGAAACCACGATGAGCTACCTGACCCAGATGCTGGGGCTGGCGGTGCAGAACTTCCTCTCCGCGGCGACCGGCATCGCGGTGCTGGTGGCGGTGGTGCGCGGCTTCGTGCGGCGCGGCGCGGGCGCGCTCGGCAATTTCTGGGTCGACCTGACCCGTGCCACGCTCTACGTGCTGCTGCCGATCTCGCTGGTGATCGCGTTGCTGCTGGTTTCGCAGGGCGTGGTGCAGAACTTCAAGCCCTACGTCGACGTGCCGGTGGTGCAGACCACCACCTACGCCAACCCGGTGACCGATGCGGCCGGCAATCCCGTCAAGGATGCTTCCGGCAATCCCGAGACCAGGCCGGCGCAGCTCACCACGCAGACCCTGCCGATGGGGCCGGCGGCCTCGCAGGTGGCGATCAAGATGCTCGGCACCAACGGCGGCGGTTTCTTCAACGCGAACTCGGCGCATCCCTACGAGAACCCGACGCCGTTTTCCAACTTCATCGAGATGCTGGCGATCTTCCTGATTCCCGGCGGCCTGTGCGTGATGTTCGGCCAGATGGTCGGCGACCGCCGCCAGGGCTGGGCGATCCTCGCCACGATGCTGGTGATCTTCGTCCCGCTGACGGTGGGGTTGGTCGCCGCCGAGCAGGCCGGCAACCCGGCGCTGCACAGCCTGGTGGCGCAGCAGGCGGTGGACCAGCATGCCTCCGCGTTGCAGGCCGGCGGCAACATGGAAGGCAAGGAAACGCGCTTCGGCGTCGCCGCCAGCGGCCTGTTCGCCGCGATCACCACGGCCGCCTCCTGCGGCGCGGTGAACGCGATGCACGATTCGCTGACGCCGCTGGGCGGCCTGATCCCGATGTGGCTGATGCAGCTGGGCGAGGTGATCTTCGGCGGCGTCGGTTCGGGCCTGTACGGCATGCTGGCCTTCGCCGTGGTGGCGGTGTTCATCGCCGGCCTGATGGTGGGCCGCACGCCGGAATACCTCGGCAAGAAGATCGAGGCCTTCGAGATGAAGATGGCCAGCCTCGCGGTGCTGCTGCCCTGCGCGCTGGTGGTGATCTGCACGGCGATCGCGGTGCTGCTGCCGGCGGGCGTGGCGGGCATCGCCAACCCCGGCGCACACGGCTTCAGCGAGATCCTCTACGCGGTCAGCTCGGCCTCGAACAACAACGGCAGCGCGTTCGGCGGCCTCTCCGCGAACACGCCGTTCTGGAACGTGCTGCTGGGCGTGTGCATGTTCCTCGCGCGCTTCCCGCTGGCGATCGCGATGCTGGCGATGGCCGGCGCGCTGGCGGCCAAGCGGCACGTGCCGGAATCCGCCGGCACGCTGCCCACGCACACGCCGCTGTTCGTCGCGCTGCTGGCCTGCGTGGTGATCGTGGTCGGCGCGCTGACCTTTCTTCCGGCGCTGGCGCTTGGCCCGATCGCCGAATACCTGATGTCCGCAACGGGGCACTGAACCATGACTTCGACGACTCATGCAGTTCGCAGTTTCGACCGCGAACTGGTCCTCAACGCCGTCGCGGACTCGTTCCGCAAATTGTCGCCGCGGCTGCAGTTCAGGAACCCGGTGATGTTCGTGGTGTTCGTGTGCAGCGTGCTGACCACGCTGCTGTGGGTGCAGGCGCTGGCCGGGCACGGCGAGGCGCCCACCGGCTTCATCTTCTGGGTCGCCGCGTGGCTGTGGTTCACCCTGCTGTTCGCGAACTTCGCCGAGGCGCTGGCGGAAGGGCGCGGCAAGGCGCAGGCCGCCGCGCTGCGCGGTTCGCGCAAGGACGTGATCGCGAAGAAGCTGGCCGGCCCCGCGCGCGATGCGGCGATCACCTTCGTGCCGTCCAGCGAGCTGCGCAACGGGCACCACGTGCTGGTGGAGGCGGGCGAGCAGGTTCCCGGCGACGGCGAGGTGGTGGTCGGCGCGGCCAGCGTGGACGAGAGCGCGATCACCGGCGAATCCGCGCCGGTGATCCGCGAATCCGGCGGCGACCGCAGCGCGGTCACCGGCGGCACCCGCGTGCTGTCGGACTGGCTGGTGGTGCGCATCACCAGCAATCCGGGCGAGAGCTTCCTGGACCGCATGATCGCGATGGTGGAAGGCGCCGCGCGTCGCAAGACGCCGAACGAGATCGCGCTGACCATCCTGCTGGCGAAGTTCACCCTGATCTTCCTGCTCGCCTGCGCCACCCTGCTGCCGTATTCGATCTACAGCGTGCAGGCCGCGGGCGCCGGCCACCCGATCACGCTGACCGTGCTGGTGGCCCTGCTGGTCTGCCTGATCCCCACCACCATCGGCGCGCTGCTGTCGGCCATCGGCATCGCCGGCATGGACCGGATGATCCGCGCCAACGTGATCGCCACTTCCGGCCGCGCGGTGGAGGCGGCGGGCGACGTCGACGTGCTGCTGCTCGACAAGACCGGCACGATCACGCTCGGCAACCGCCAGGCGGTGGCCTTCCATTCGGCGCCGTGCGTGGAGGAAAAGGCGCTCGCCGATGCCGCCCAGCTCGCCTCGCTGGCCGACGAAACGCCCGAGGGCCGCAGCGTGGTGGTGCTGGCCAAGGAGCGCTTCGGCCTGCGCGAGCGCCAGCTGGCGGAGGGACATGCGGCGTTCGTGCCGTTCACCGCGCAGACCCGCATGAGCGGTGTGGACGTGGACGGCCGCTCGATCCGCAAGGGCGCGCTCGACGCGGTGGAGAAGCACCTGGCATCGATCGGCGGCCAGCTGCCGCCGCGCGTGAAGCAGATGGCCGAGGAGGTCGCGCGCCGCGGCGCCACGCCGCTGATCGTGGCCGAAGGTTTCGCCGCGCTGGGCGTGATCGAGCTGAAGGACATCGTCAAGGGCGGCATCAAGGAGCGTTTCGCCGAGATGCGCCGGATGGGCATCAAGACCATCATGATCACCGGCGACAATCCGCTCACGGCCGCGGCCATCGCCGCCGAGGCCGGCGTCGACGACTTCCTCGCCGAGGCCACGCCCGAAGCCAAGCTCAAGCTGATCCGCAGCATCCAGGCCGAGAACCGCCTGGTGGCGATGTGCGGCGACGGCACCAACGACGCGCCGGCGCTGGCGCAGGCCGACGTGGCGGTGGCGATGAACACCGGCACCCAGGCGGCCAAGGAAGCCGGCAACATGGTCGACCTGGATTCCAATCCGACCAAGCTGATCGAGGTGGTGGAGATCGGCAAGCAGATGCTGATCACGCGCGGTTCGCTGACCACCTTCTCGATCGCCAACGACATCGCCAAGTACTTCGCGATCATCCCGGCCGCGTTCGCCACCACCTATCCCGCGCTGAACGCGCTCAACGTGATGCAGCTGGCCACGCCGCAGAGCGCGATCCTGTCGGCGGTGATCTTCAACGCGCTGATCATCGTCTTCCTGATTCCGCTGGCGCTGAAAGGCGTGAAGTACCGCGCGCTGGGCGCCGGCGCGCTGCTGCGGCGCAACCTGCTGGTGTACGGCCTCGGCGGCATCGTCGTGCCGTTCGTCGGCATCAAGCTCATCGACATGCTGCTGGTCCTGTGCGGACTGGCCTGAGCGGGGTTTCCAACGTGCGGATGCTCAAGCCCTCGCTTTCGCTACCCGACGACGCGCATCCGGACACGGAACTGCGCGTGTCGACCGACGACACCGGATGCGACGTGGCGATCGCGATGCCGCCGGCGCGTGCTGGCATGCCCCGTGCAACGCCGGAAGAGCCAACGGGCGCCGAAGCCTGTGTTCTCGGCGGTTACGCGGGCATCTGACCACCACGAACTCACCAGAGGGCACCATGCTCAACCTACGAATGCACCATTTCGTTGCAACGCTGGGGCTGGTCGCGATATTCGGTGCGACGCCGGCACGCGCAGACGACGCACCGGCCACCACGGTCACCGGCAACCTGGAACTCACCTCCGACTACGTGTTCCGCGGGCTCACCCAGAGCTGGGGCAAACCCGCGGTGCAGGGCGGCGTGGACCTCGCCACCGCCAGCGGCTTTGCCGTCGGCACCTGGATGTCCAGCATCAGCGACCGCAGCTTTCCGGGCGGTTCGGTGGAGTGGGATGTCTACGCCAGCTACGGAAAGCAGATCAACGACGACTGGTCGTGGCGTGCGGGCCTCTACGGCTATATCTATCCCGGCGCCAATCTCGACCATGCCGGCCTGCCGTCGCGCTCGCTCAACACCGGCGAGGCGAACGTGGCGCTGAGCTGGAAGCTGTGGACGCTGAAATACAACTACGCGCTCACCGATTACTTCGGGGCGGATCGCGAGCAGGGCTACCAGGGCAACTCAAAGGGCACCAGCTACCTGATGCTGGAAGGCGCGTGGCCGCTGGATCCGCAGTGGAGCCTCACCCTGCACCTGGGCTACACGCACTACAGCACCCGATTGACCGTGCCGAACGCCGATGGCGCGCGCAATCCCGACTACGCCGATATCGGCGTGGGCGCCAAGTACACGATCAATCCGCACTGGACCGTGCTGGGCGTCGTCACCCGCGCCACCAACGGCCGTTTCTACCGCCACACCGCCAGCTTCCAGAACGCCGCCGACACGCTGGACGTGGGCGGCACGCGCGGCTTCGTGATGTTGCAAGGGAGTTTCCAGTGATGCGCACGTTCGCACTTGTCCGTCCTGCACTGAGCCTGTTGATCCTGCTGACCGTGGTGACCGGGGTGGCCTATCCGCTCGCGGTCACCGGGCTGGCCCAGGCCCTGTTCCCCCGCCAGGCGAACGGCAGTCTGGTGGAGCGTGCCGGCAAGCCGGTCGGTTCCAGCCTGATCGGGCAGGACTTCAGCGACGCGAAATACTTCTGGGCGCGACCCTCGGCTACCGCGCCGATGCCCGACAACGGAACCGCCTCCGGCGGTTCCAACCTTGGTCCTTCCAATCCCGCGCTGACGGATGCGGCGCGACAGCGCATCGCCGCCTTGCACGCCGCCGATCCGGGCAACACGCAGCCGGTGCCGGTGGATCTGGTCAGCGCTTCCGGCAGCGGGCTCGATCCGGAAATTTCGCCCGCCGCGGCGGACTACCAGCTCGATCGCGTGGCGCGCAGCCGCGGGCTGTCGCCGCAGCGCGTGCGCGAACTGATCGCGGCGAACACCACGGGCCGCCAGTTCGGCCTGCTGGGCGAGCCCAGGGTCAACGTGCTGCTGCTGAACCTGGCGCTGGACCGGATAGTCGCGCATTGAACCGGTTGCGCGCCCTCGTGCGACGCGTTCCCCCGGCCAGGCGAAACGGCGATGATGCGCCCATGAAAACCCCGGCCACTCCCTGACATGGATTCCCGTCAGGCCCGCGCGAACGCCTTGCTGGAGACGGCCACGGACGAGCGCCGCCTGAAGGTCTTCCTCGGCGCCGCGCCGGGCGTGGGCAAGACCTGCGCCATGCTCTCCGCCGCCCGCGAACTGCGTCGGCAGGGCGTCGATGTGGTGGTAGGCCTGGTGGAAACCCACGGCCGCGCGGAAACCGAGGCTCTGCTGGAAGGCCTGGAACTGCTGCCGCGGCGGCGGGTGAACCTGCACGGTCGTGAGTTCGGGGAGTTCGATCTCGACGCCGCGCTGGCGCGCAAGCCGGCGGTGCTGCTGGTGGACGAGCTGGCGCACACCAATCTCCCCGGCGGCCGCCACGAGCGGCGCTGGCAGGATATCGCCGAGCTGCTCGACGCCGGCATCGAGGTCTACACCACGCTCAACGTGCAGCACCTGGAAAGCCTCAACGACCAGGTGCGCCGCATCACCGGCGTCACCGTGCGCGAACGCGTGCCCGACGCCTTCCTCGACCGCGCGCGCGACATCGTGCTGGTGGACCTGCCGCCGCGCGAGCTGATCCAGCGGCTGCGGCAGGGCAAGGTCTACGTGCCGGAAACCGCGGCGGCGGCGCTGGATGCGTTCTTCTCGCCCACCAACCTCGCCGCGTTGCGCGAGCTGTCGGTGGACACCGTGGCCGCCCACGTGGAGAGCGACCTGCGCGGCAGCATGCTGGCGCGCGGCGTGGCGATGCCGGTGCGCCGCCGCGTGCTCGCGGCGATCGACGGCCACGCGCAGAGCGAATACCTGGTGCGCGTGGCGCGGCGCATCGCCGAACGCCGAGGCGTGCCCTGGAGCGTGGCCTTCGTGGACACCGGCGCGGGCATGGACGACGCGCGACGCGAACGGGTGGACGCCGCGATGCGGCTGGCGCGGCGCCTCGGCGGCGACGCGGTGATGCTGCGCGGCCACGCCGTGGCCGACGAGTTGCTGGCGTACACCGAGCGCGAAGGGGCCGGGCAGATCATCCTCGGCCGCACCCGCGAGCGCCTGTTCGCCCGCATGGTGGGTCGTTCGCTCACCCAGCAGCTGCTGCGCCGCGGCGCGCACCTGGAACTCACCATCGTCGCCACGCCGGCCGAGCGCGCAGCCTCGCGCCGGCGCCTGCGGCTGAGGCCGCCGGGCGGCTTCGGGCGGCGCGGCGAATACATCTATGCCAGCCTGGCCACACTGGTCGCGCTGGCGCTCGCCTTCGTCGGGCAGCGCTACCTGTCGGTGGCCAGTCTCTCGCTGATCTTCCTCACCGCCGTGCTGGTGGTGGCGGTGCGCACGCGGATGGCGGTGGCCGTCTATACGGCCATACTCAGTTTCGTCGCCTACAACTTCTTCTTCGCGCCGCCGGTGTACTCGCTGGAAATCTCCAGCCCCGACGACGTGCTGGCCGTCTGCCTGTTCCTGCTTGCCGCCCTGGTGTGCAGCCGGCTCGCCACGCGGCTGGCGCAGCAGGTGGAGTCGTTGCGCGCCACGCACGTGCAGGCGCGCGCGCTGCTGCTGCTGGGCCAGCGCCTGGCCGCGAGCACCGATGCCGCCGGCATCCGCACGGTGGGCGCCGCGGCGCTCGCTCAGGCGTTGCCGTGCGAGGCGGCGCTGCTGGCGCGCGATGCGGCTGGCGTCCTGCAGCCGATGGCGTCGTCGCCGCACGACCTGCATCTTCAGCCGCAGGACCTGGCCGCCGCCGACTGGTGCGAACGCCATGCCACGCCGGCGGGCCGCTACACCGACACCTTGAACGCCGCGCCCTGCTGGCTGCTGCCGCTGGGCGGCGAGGAGCAGCGGCTCGGCGTGGCCGCACTGCGCTTTCCGGGCGAGGCGGGCGAGCCCGATCCGGATCGCCGCAGCCTCGCGCTCGCGATGGTGCAGGACATCGGCCAGGCGCTGGCCCGCGCCCGCCTCGCCGAGGAACTGGAAGGTGCGCGCGTGCAGGGCGAAACCGAACGCCTGCGCAGCGCCTTGCTTTCCTCGGTATCGCACGACCTGCGCTCGCCGCTGTCCTCGATGATCGGCGCCGCCGGCACCCTGATCGACTACGAGGACAAGCTGCCGCCGGCCGAGCGCCGCGAACTGCTGGAGGCGATCCTCGGCGAAGGCCAGCGGCTGGACCGCTACATCCAGAACCTGCTGGACATGACGCGGCTCGGCCACGGCACGCTCAAGCTCAACCGCGACTGGGTGGACGTGGCCGAGATCGTGGCCGCCGCGGTCACGCGCCTGCGCAAGCTGTTTCCCGCCATGCGCGTGGACACCGACCTGCCGCGCGACACCGTGCTGCTCTATGTGCATCCCGCGCTGATCGAGCAGGCGCTGTTCAACATCCTGGAGAACGCCGCGCGCTTCTCGCCGCCGGAACAGCCGGTGACGGTCGCCGCCCGCGTCGAGGGCGAACGCCTGCTGCTGGAAGTGGGCGACCGCGGCCCCGGCATACCCGAGGAGGAGCGTGCGCGCATCTTCGACATGTTCTATTCGGTGTCGCGCGGCGATCGCGCTGCGCAGGGCACGGGGCTGGGGCTGGCGATCTGCCGCGGCATGATCGGCGCGCACGGCGGCAGCGTGGAGGCCTTGCCGCGCGAAGGCGGCGGCACCACCATCCGCATCACCCTGTCCCTGCCCGAAGCGCCCGCCAGCCCCGCATGAACACTTCTCCCCGCGTGCTGGTGATCGACGACGAGGCGCAGATCCGCCGCTTCCTCGACATCGGCCTGCGCGCCGAGGGCTACCGGGTGCTGCTCGCGGCCACCGCCGCCGAAGGCCTCGCGCAGGCCGCCACCGGCAACCCGGACCTGGTGATCCTCGACCTCGGCCTGCCCGACCGCGACGGCCACGAGGTGCTGGCCGAACTCCGCCAGTGGAGTCGCGTGCCGGTGCTGATGCTGTCGGTGCGCGACGCCGAGACCGAGAAGGTGCGCGCGCTGGACGCCGGCGCCAACGACTACGTGACCAAGCCCTTCGGCATCCAGGAACTGATGGCGCGCCTGCGCGCGCTGCTGCGCCAGCGCCCGGCCGGCGAACCCGCGGCGCCGCCGCGCTGGGACGATGGCCGGCTCAGCGTGGATCTCGGCCGCCGCGAAGTGCGGCTGGACGGTGCCGAACTCGCGCTGACCCGCAAGGAATACGCCGTGCTCGCGATGCTGCTGCGCCACGCCGGCCGCGTGGTCACCCAGCCGCAACTGTTGCGCGAGATCTGGGGCCCGAGCCACGTGGCCGACAGCCAGTACCTGCGCATCGTGGTCGGCAAGCTGCGCCAGAAGCTGGGCGACGACCCGGCCCAGCCGCGCTGGCTGAAGACCGAGCCGGGCGTGGGCTACCGCTTTCTCGTGGAATGAACCCCGCTGTCGCTGAACGCGTACGGCGACCCATGGCCGGGACCCGCGGCCCGCCGGGTTGCCGGTGCCTGTACAGGGACGGGGGCGCGGGTATGATAACCAGCCCGAAACACCACTCCAGCCGTAACCACTCCCGAACGTACGGCTGGCTCAACGAGGACATTCCCATGGCACGTGGCGTCAACAAGGTCATCCTGGTCGGCAACCTGGGCAACGATCCGGAGGTGCGCTACACCACCAGCGGTTCCGCGATCGCGACGCTGAGCGTGGCCACGTCGGAGAGCTGGACCGACAAGCAGAGCGGCGAGCGCCAGGAACGCACCGAGTGGCACCGCGTGAAGATGTTCGGCAAGCTGGCGGAGATCGCCGGCGAATACCTGAAGAAGGGCCGGCAGGTCTACATCGAAGGTTCGCTGCGCACCGACAAGTACACCGACAAGAACGGCGTGGAGAAGTACTCCACCGACATCGTCGCCAGCGACATGCAGATGCTGGGCGGCCCCGGCGGCGAGGGCGGCGGTTCGGGCGGCGGCTTCCAGCGCGAGCGCCCGCAGGGCGGCCAGCGCTCCCAGGGCGGCGGCTACGGCAACCAGTCCCGCGGCGGCGCGCCTGCGCCGGCTGCACCCGCCAGCAGCGGCGGTTTCGAGGACGACGACATCCCGTTCTAGGACATGCCTTGGAGCGCTGTTGTACGGTTTTGATCCAAAACCCCCGAGGTGTCGGGGGTTTTGGTTTTTGGGTCAGGCATTTCCGGGGCCGTCCCGTTGCCATCTGAACATGGTTGTCGCCGCACGGGTGCGGAATCGATGGCTGTCGGCAGCTAGCACGGATGCCGCCTCTGGACAGTGCCGTGCTGCAGCATTTATAACTCCCGCAAGAAGTTTCGAGTGAAGAGCTCCAGGGGCGGCGTCCGCAAGGGCGCCGGAAGCCATTCAGGTGGTGACTCAGGGTTGCGTGCGCCACGGGCCGGCAAATCGTGCCAGCCCTGCGCGTCGACCATCGGGTTCCGCCGACAAGGATGGCGTGTGGCTCGACGGGGGTTCCAGCCATGCATGTGCCGGCCAGTCCGGATGACAGGGTTCTTGGCATTCGTCGACATCCGTTGCGGCAGGCCCTGTGCGCTGCCGTGATGCTGGGCTTGCCGGCGTTGTCGGCACAGGCCTCCATTCCCCAGCTGTCCGGGCAGCCCACTGACCTGACCTCGCTGTCGCTGGAGGAACTGGGCAACATCCAGATCACCTCGGTTTCCAAGAAGCCCGAGCGCCTGGCGGACGCCGCCGCGTCGGTGTTCGTCATTACCGCGGAGGACATCCGCCGCTCCGGCGCGCGCAGCCTGCCCGAGGCGCTGCGCCTGGCGCCCAATCTGCAGGTGGCCGAGGCCAGCGCCACGGGTCATGCCATCTCGGCGCGCGGCATGAATGGAAGCAACAGCAGCGCGCCGAACAAGCTGCTGGTCCTGATCGACGGACGCTCGGTCTACTCGCCGCTGTTTTCCGGCGTGTTCTGGGACGCACAGGAGGTGATGCTGGAGGACGTCGAACGCATCGAGGTGATCAGCGGTCCAGGGGGCACCCTGTGGGGCGTCAACGCGGTCAATGGCGTGATCAACATCATCACCCGATCGGCCGCAGATACCCGCGGTGCGCTGCTGACCACCGCGGTGGGCAACGACGGTTCCGACATCGGCTTCCGCTACGGCGGATCGCTCGGCGCGGGTGGCAACTACCGGGTGTATGCCAGGCATACGCGCTGGGATCGGGGCGAAACCGCGGACGGGACCACGGTCGATGACGCCGGCCATCGGACCCAGGTGGGTTTTCGCACCGATTGGCAGCGTGGCAACGACGGCCTCACGGTGGAGGGCAATGTCTACGACGGCTCCGAACAGCAACCGGCGCCCGGTGCGCTGGCGATCAGCGGCGTCGACCTGATACTGGGCGACGTCTCCAACTCGGGCGCCAACCTGACCGCACGCTGGAATCGCGCGCTCGCCGAAGGCGGCAGCCTCGACCTGCAGGCCTACTACGACCATACCCGGCGCACCGTACCGCCGCTGTTCGGCGAGCGGCTGGATATCCTCGACTTCCAGCTGCAGCATTCGCTGCGGCCGCTGGGCGTGCATTCGCTGGTGTGGGGAATGAACGCCAGGCAAAGCCGGGACAAGGTGGAGAACACCAGCCCCTATTTCGCCTTTCTTCCGGCGCGGGTGCGCCAGCACTGGACCAGCCTGTTTGCGCAGGACGAGTTGGCGCTGACCCCCCGGCTGCGCCTGACGCTGGGCGCACGGCTGGAGCGCAACGACTACACCGGCACCGAATTCCTGCCCAATGCACGCCTGGCCTGGAAGGCGACGCCGAACCATCTGTTCTGGATGGCCGCGTCGCGCACCGTGCGGGCCCCGTCGCGGCTGGATCGCGATGCCCATGTTCCGGCCGCACCGCCTTATCTGCTCGACGGTGGCGATCAGGTGCGCTCGGAAGTGGCAAAGGTCTACGAACTTGGATACCGCGGGCAGCCGACGCCGCGGCTTTCATGGTCCGCGACGATATTCCACAACGACTATGACCACCTGCGCACCCAGGAAATCGCGCCCAGCTTCACCTACCTCTTTTTCGGCAGCCTGATGGAAGGGCACGCCGATGGCATCGAGGGCTGGGGAAGCTTCCAGGCCGCCGAAAACTGGCGCCTGAGCGGCGGCTTCACGGTGCTGAACGAGCGTTTCAGGTTGAAGCCAGGCAGCAACGACGCGGCCGCACCCGGCAGGAAGGGCTTCGATCCTACCCACACCTGGCAACTGCGATCGAGCTGGAACCTGGGCGGCAACGCTGAACTCGATGTCGGCTTGCGCCACGTCGGCAAACTGGCCAGGGACGATGTGCCGGCGTACCTGGCCGTCGATGCGCGGCTTGGGTGGAAATTGGCGCCCGGCACCGAGATCTCGCTGACCGGACGCAACTTGTCCGGTGGTCATGGCGAGTACCGGACACGCGCACTGCGACGCGAAATCGGCCGCACCGTGATATTTGCGCTGGCGTGGACGATGTGACCGCCGCTCCCGCGATCGCCTTCGCGGTGCGCCGGGCCAGCTGCCTGCTGGCGTGCGCGATCCTGGCCATGCCCGCGACCGTTGCCGTAGGGGCCAACGCCGCGCAGCCGTCGGCGGTTGAAGCCAGCGACCCCGCGCTGCAGGTCAAGGCGGCCTACCTGTACAAGTTCGCCGGTTACGTGGAATGGCCGTCAGGGGTCTTTGCCAGCGAAGACAGCCCCATCGTCATCGGCGTGATCGGAAACGACGAGCTCGAGGCGATTCTCTCCCGCATGGTCGTCGGCAAGACGGCCGGCCGCCGTCCCCTGGTGACGCGGCGGATGGAGGCCCAGGACCCGCTGCAAGGCGTGCACATGTTGTTTGTGGGCGCCATGGACACGCGCACACTGCAAGCGATCGGCGATGCCGTCAGGGGCAAGCCCGTGCTGGTGGTTTCCGATGCGGGGCAGGAGCGGACGCTGGACAGCATGATCAGCTTCGACCTGATCGACCGGCACCTGCGCTTCGACGTGGCGCTCAAACCCGTCGCAAGCAGTGGCCTCGAACTGCGGGCTCTGATGCTCACCGCTGCCCGGCGCGTGGTACGCGGCGCGCCATGAAAAGCACCTTCGGCTCGATCCGCGAAAAGCTGCAGGCCATCGTGGTCATCGCCACGGTGGCTGCGCTGGTCTGCGCCACCCTCGGCAACATCGTCGGCAACGTGGTTGCGTACCACTACCGCCATGTGAACGATGTAGGCACCACGGCGGAACTGCTGGGCCGCATGACCGCGCCCGCGCTCCAGTTCGACGACCGGCAACTGGCCCACGGCAACCTCGCCCTGCTGGCTGCGCGGCCAAGCGTCCGCTCGGCGGCGATCTACACCGATGACGACAAGCTCTTCGCCAGCTACGTCGCCGAGGGCCAGCACGACACCATTCCCGCGAAAGTCAAGCGCGACAGCACCCGCATCGACGGCGGCGCCCTGGTGGTTACCCGGCAGATCGTCCACGATGGCACGCCGCTCGGCACGGTCTACCTGAAGGTCGGCTACAACCTCGTCGGCATCGTCGCGCGAGCCATCGGCGTGGCGGTGCTGGTGGGTCTGCTTTCCATCGGGATCGCATTGGTCCTGATCCGGCGCATGGAGCGGCTGGTCACCGCGCCCATCGCGGCGGTGGTGTTCACCGCGCGCGAGGTGGTCGGGCAGCAGGACTACTCGCGGCGCGTTGCCAAGACCACCCAGGACGAGGTCGGCGAGTTGGTCGACTCGTTCAACGACATGCTCGCCGAGGTGGAGCGTCGCACGGAAGCGCTGCAGGCATCCTACCTGGACGTGCGTCGCGAGGCCGAGGAGCGTCAGTTCGCCCGGCAGGAGATCATGCGGCTCAATGCCACCCTCGAACATCGCGTGCACGCGCGTACCTCGGACCTGCAGCAGGCAAACCGCGAGTTGACGGCGGCGAAGGCCGCGGCCGACGAAGCCAGCCGCGCGAAGTCGAGTTTCCTGGCCACCATGAGCCACGAGATCCGCACTCCGATGAACGGCGTGATCGGCATGATCGACGTCCTGCAGCAGACCGACCTCAAAGGCCATCAGGTCGAGATGCTCGACCTGATCCGCGAATCGGCGTTCTCGCTGCTGACCGTGATCGACGACATTCTGGATTTCTCCAAGATCGAATCCGGTCGGCTGGAACTCGAGCAGGCGCCGTTCTCGTTGCGCGAGATGACCGAGAACGCCTGCGGGATGCTCGCCAACCTTGCCGTGAAGAAAGACGTCCGTCTCACGGTCTTCGTCGAGCCGGCGATTCCCGCCGCGGTCGTCGGCGACGCCCTGCGCCTGCGCCAGGTGCTGATCAACCTGGCAAGCAACGCGATCAAGTTTTCCAGCGGCGGCGAACGACCGGGTCGGGTCGCCGTACGCGTCCGGTTGGACCATCGCTGTACGGACGGCCGCGCCGCCGTGGTGCTGGAAGTCATCGACAACGGCATCGGCATCGATGAACCCACGCGCGCGCGACTGTTCGCCGCGTTCAGCCAGGCAGACACCTCCACCACGCGGCGTTTCGGGGGAACGGGTCTCGGCCTGGCCATCTCGCGTCGATTGGTGGACTTGATGGAGGGCACGCTGGAGCTGGAAAGCGAAGTGGGGCAGGGCTCGACCTTCAGCGTGCGCGTGTCGCTGCCTTCGGCGCGGCAGGAGGCGTCCGCCGGGTCGGCGCCGGAACTGGCCGGAGTTCGCTGCATCGTTCTCGGTGGCGTGGACGGGCTCGCCGCCGATCTGGCCGCTTATCTCGCCGCAGAGGGTGCGCAGACGGAGCAAGCCGCCGACATGGCGCAGGCGTGCCTGCTCATGGAAGCGTCGCCTCCGGGGCCATGGATCGGCGTGATCGGCGCGAGCGATCCCGACATCGACGGTGCCTCCCTGCGGGCGCTCGGGCAGCGCGCTGCGGAACATGGCTGGCGGCTCGTCGCCATCGGCCGCGGTTCAAGCCCCGAGGGCCTGGCGCTGGATCAGGACGCCGTCTGGGTGGACGGCAATGTCCTCACTCGTCGCCGTCTCTGCCGTGCCGTCAACCTGGCTGCCGGTCGCGCCGCGGCGCCGGCGCCGGCGGCCAGATACCCGGGAAAGCTCGACGTGCCCTCGCGCGAGGAGGCCCGCCAGGCCGGTCGGCTCGTCCTCGTGGCCGAGGACGACGAAACCAACCAGAAAGTGATACTGCGCCAGCTCGCGCTGCTCGGCGTTGCCGCCGAGATGGCATCCAACGGAAAGCAGGCCCTGGAACTTTGGCGCAGCGGCGATTACGGGCTGCTGCTGACCGATCTGCACATGCCGTCGATGGACGGCTACGAACTCGCCAGGGCAATTCGCGCGCAGGAGCGGGGCAAGCGGCGCATACCCATCGCTGCGCTCACGGCCACGGCGCTCAAGGGCGAATCGGAACGCTGTCGCGCCGCCGGCATGGACAAGTATCTGACCAAGCCCCTGCAGTTGGCCGACCTGCGCGCAGCGTTGACCGAGCTGCTTCCATCCCTTCCGTGGCCGTTCGGGCCGCGAAGGGGTATGGCGCCCGATGGATCGAACGCCGCCGCTGTGAACCTTGGCGTGCTCGAGGATCTGGTCGGCAGCGACCCCATGGTCATCGCCGATCTGTTGCAGAGTTTTCGCGACAGTGCGGGCAGCACCATCGAACTGCTGAAGGCTGCGTGCGGCATCGGCGACATGGCCACCGTCGTCGGCCAGGCGCACCGGCTGAAGTCCTCCGCGCGCACGGTGGGCGCCCTGGGGCTGGGCGAACTCTGCGAGCAGATCGAGAGCGCCGGCAAGGCGGGGGCGGCCGACATGCTGGCCCGATTGCTGCCGGAACTCGAGCGCGAATCGGATGCCGTCAAGGCCTTTCTGGCGAGCTATCTGGAAGCCAGGCCACCATGACTGCCCGCGACGGGCCAAGAGGCCCGAAAGTGGTCGATCGAGGTCCTGCGTTTGGAAGCGGACTCCAACGTATCGGAAGGGGGAACGATGAAAATCCTGTTGCTGGACGATGACCCTGTCGCCCTGAAGGTGCTTTCCATCCAGTTGCGCAACCTGGGGTCGGGGCAGGTCGAGGTGGTTTGCCATACCGACGGCCAGGCTGCCCTGAATGTGCTGGAGCAGGACCAGGACATCAGGCTGGTCTTCTGCGACCTGCAGATGCCCGGGATGGACGGGGTGGAGTTCGTCCGCCATCTCGTACGCCTGAGGTACGCGGGCGGCCTGGTGCTGGTCAGTGGCGAATCATCCCGGACGCGGCAGGCGGTCAAGCAACTGGCGCACGCGCACGGCCTGCAGATAGTGGGCACGTTGGGCAAGCCGGTAGCCATCGAGTCGTTGCGCCGTGTACTCGACGAGGCGGTTACCGCGCACCGGCCGCCAGCCCCGGTCCCGTCGGCCGCAAGCTATGCGCCGGATGACCTGGAACTGGCCATCTGGCAAGGCCAGTTGTGCAACCACTACCAGCCGAAGGTGGATCTGGCGACGGGCAAGGTGGTGGGGCTGGAGGCGCTGGTGCGCTGGCAGCATCCGCAGGATGGCCTGGTCATGCCCGACCATTTCGTGCCGATGTCCGAGGAACACGGGCTGGTCGGCGCCCTGGGCGTGGAAGTGGTGAGCGAAGCCCTGCACGACCTGCGCCGTTGGCTGGACGCCGGGCACGAGATCGACCTGGCCGTGAACGTCCCGCTGGGCGACGTTTCCTCGCTTGATTATCCCGACGTTCTGGTCGAGCAGGCGCGGGTGGCCGGCGTGCCGCTGCGCCACCTCGTACTGGAGATCACCGAAAGCCGCCTGATGGACAATCCACAGGTGCAACTGGACGTCCTTGCCAGGTTGCGGCTCAAGCAGGTGAAGCTTTCCATCGACGACTTCGGTACCGGCTACTCGTCCCTTGCGCAGTTGCGCGACCTGCCGTTCGACGAGCTGAAGATCGACCGCAGTTTCGTCCACCGCGCGAGCCGCACGCCGTCCCTGCGCGTGATCCTCGAATCCAGCATCGGGATGGCTCGCGAGCTGGGCTTGCGCACGGTCGCCGAAGGCGTGGAGGAGCGCGAGGATTGGGATCTCCTGCGCCTGGCCGGCTGCGACATGGTCCAAGGCTACTTTGTCGCGAGGCCGATGCCCGGCCCCGAGGTCGATGGTTGGCTGGCCGAATGGGGAGCCCGCCAGGAAGCCCTGCTTGCGGGCGCTCTCAATGCGGGTGGCGGTTGAGTCGCACGGGGGGCATGGGTAGGGTCCCGCTTCCGACATGCACGACGCACTTGCTGCCAAAAGCACTCGCAACGCCCGGTGCAAGCGTGGAGATGCAAGCCGGATGGCGGAGGCGGGTGCAGTTGTCTTTCAACGCCGATAGTTTCTGTGCGGCATCGCGTCTTGCGCGGGACTCTGGAACCATGGAGCTGCCGCGAGCTTTTCGCCCAGGAAGTCCATCAGCATCGTCACTCGCGCGGGCCTTGTTCGACCCAGGGGGGTCACGAGGTTCAGATCGATCCGGGCGATGTGCCATCGAGGAAACACCTCCACCAGCTCGCCGCGGCACAGCGCATCCCAGACGAGGAATTCCGGCTGCAGCGCCAGGCCATGGCCGGACAGGAGCGCCGGGACGATCACGCCCGCGTTGTTGCTCTTGATGGGCCCCCGAACCTGCACGATGCATTCTTCCTTTGTGTCGTCGTGATGGAAAACCCACACCTCCGGCGACGCAACGTTCGTGTACATCAGGCATGCGTGATGCACCAGTTCCTGCGGGTGCCGAGGACGTCCATGGCGGGCCAGGTAGCCTGGCGAAGCCACCAGCGGCCGCCGTACCGTGCATAACATGCGTGAACGCAGGGAGGAATCGGGGAGCTCCGCTATGCGGATTGCCAGGTCGAAGCCGCCGGCCAGCAGATCGACGACCTGGTCGCCCAGGGAAAGATCGACCTGGATCTCCGGATAGCGGTCGAGGAATTCCGGAAGCAGCGGCGCCAGGTATTTCTCGCCGAACGACATCGGTGCGGTGACCCGAATGGCCCCGCGTGCCGTGGTTACTTGCGCGGATAGCTCCGCTTCCATGGTCTCGCCTTCAATGAGCAGGCGCATGGCCGACTCAAAAGCGACCTGGCCGGTTGGCGTAAGCGAGAGTCGTCGCGATGTGCGGTAAAGCAGCACGGTGCCGAGACGCTGCTCCAGGCGCGCCACGACCTTGGACACGGTGGGCTGGGACATGCCGAGCGCGTTGGCTGCCTTGGCAAAGGATCCGGTTTCCACGACCCGTGCGAAGACGGCCCAGGCTTCAAAGTCGGGCAGTGTATTCATGAAAAATATGAATAGATAACATTCGATTTATTCTATTCCTTGGTTCTTCCTGCGTCACTACGATTCCGCCCACGCCATCACGGATGCGGGATGTGGCCATGTCGCTGGAATCTTCCTTCGCTGCTCGCCTCAAGACGTGGTCCCGGGTGGGCGCCGGAAACGGAACGGGGAAGGACATTCCCCGGACGCCGCCCCACAAAGGCTCCCGGCATGCGGCTGCGCCCATGCAACCGGCGCCCTCTCGCCGTGCCACGGCTCTTGCCGCCGCCTTCGAGCCACCCCGATAGCCGACCGCCAGCCCGATGGGCGCCGTCGGCGTCCATCGCCTTTCCCACCAAGCGAGAAACGACGATGCCTCAAGCACAAGCCAAACCCGGGAAGCTGCTGCTTTCGCCCGCCGACCACACGCTGGTTCTCATCGACCACCAGTCGCAGATGGCCTTCGCCACCAAGTCGATCGACCCGGTGCTGCTGCGGAACAACACCGCGCTGGTCGCCAAGGCCGCCAGGGAATTCAACGTTTCCACCATCCTCACCACGGTGGCGTCCAAGACGTTCTCCGGCCCGATCTTCGACGAGATCAAATCGGTGTTCCCCGACGACGAGATCATCGACCGCACCACGATGAACACGTGGGAAGACGCGCGCATCGCCGATCGCGTGAACGGGATCGGCAAGGGCCGCCTCGTGTTCGCCGGGCTGTGGACCAGCGTGTGCATCGTCGGGCCGACCCTCTCGGCGCTCGATCAGGGCTTCGAGGTGTACGTGATCGCCGATGCCTGCGGCGACGTTACCGACGAAGCCCACGAGCGCGCGATGGAACGCATGATCCAGGCCGGCGTGCGCCCGATGACCTCGCTGCAGTACCTGCTGGAACTGCAGCGCGACTGGGCCCGCGGCGAAACCTACAGCCAGACCGTCGCGACCTCCGTCGAGCATGGCGGCGGCTATGGCCTGGGCCTGGTCTATGCCAAGACCATGTTCGGCGGCGCCGAAGGGCACTGACCGGCGCAGGACGGACCACGCGACCGGAGCGGGACAAGGTTCCGGTCGCCTTCCTGCCGTCACCACCAAGCGAGGCCAATACGCATGAAATTCTATCTGTTGTCGTTGGGGGCGGGCATGCTCGTCGGCGTCGTCTACAGCCTGCTCAACGTGCGTTCGCCGGCGCCGCCGCTGGTGGCGCTGGTGGGCCTGCTGGGCATCTTGATCGGCGAACAGATGATCCCGGTCGCCAAGCAGATGCTTTCCGGCACGGCGGTGGCGACGGCATGGCAACGCGCCCATTGCAACAAGCACATCTTCGGCGAATTGCCGGGACGCCTCACGGTGGACCAGCCGTCCAGCGACAAAACCGATCGCGAGGAGGGTCGATCATGACCGCCGCGTCCCGAGCCCCCGACCTCATCCTGCATGGCGGCCGCATCACCACCCTGGACCGGTCGAACCCGACCGCGACCGCCGTCGCCATCAAGGACGGCAAGTTCGTCGCCGTCGGAAGCGATGCCGACGTCATGGGCCTGGCGGCGGCGACCACGAAGCTGATCGATTTGAAGGGGCGTGCGGTCCTGCCCGGTCTCGTCGACAACCACACCCACGTCATCCGCGGCGGCCTGAACTACAACATGGAGCTGCGCTGGGACGGCGTGCCTTCGCTGGCGGACGCGATGGACATGCTCAGGCGGCAGGTCGCCATCACGCCGCCACCGCAATGGGTGCGCGTCGTCGGCGGCTTTACCGACCAGCAGTTCGCCGAGAAGCGGCTGCCCACCATCGAAGAGCTGAATGCCGCGGCGCCGGATACGCCGGTGTTCATCCTGCACCTGTATGACCGGGCCCTGCTCAACGCCGCCGCATTGCGCGTCGTCGGCTACACGAAGGACACGCCGAATCCGCCGGGCGGCGAGATCACCCGCGACGCGCAAGGCAATCCGACGGGCCTGCTGCTCGCCAAGCCCAACGCGACGATCCTCTACGCGACCCTGGCCAAGGGGCCGAAGCTTCCCTTCGACTACCAGGTCAACTCGACGCGCCACTTCATGCGCGAGTTGAACCGGCTCGGCGTGACCGGGGTCATCGATGCAGGTGGCGGCTCGCAGAACTACCCGGAGGACTATCAGGTCGTGCAGAAGCTGGCCGACGAGGGCCAGTTGACGGTACGCCTTGCCTACAACCTCTTCACCCAGAAGCCGAAGGCGGAGAAGGACGACTTCCTCAACTGGACCAGGACGGTCAAATACAAGCAGGGCGACGACTACTTCCGCCACAACGGCGCCGGCGAGATGCTGGTCTATTCGGCCGCCGACTTCGAGGACTTCCGCCAACCGCGTCCCGACATGCCGCCCCAGATGGAAGGCGAACTCGAAGAGGTCGTGCGCATCCTCGCCGAGAACCGCTGGCCCTGGCGATTGCATGCGACCTATGACGAGACCATCAGCCGCGCGCTGGGCGTCTTCGAGAAAGTGAATCGCGACATTCCCCTCGACGGCATCCACTGGTTCTTCGATCACGCGGAGACCATCTCCGAGCGTTCGATGGATCGCATCGCCGCCCTGGGCGGCGGCGTCGCCGTGCAGCATCGCATGGCCTACCAGGGCGAATACTTCGTCGACCGGTATGGCGCCGCGGCCGCCGAGGCGACGCCTCCCATCGCCAGGATGCTGGGCAAGGGCATCCACGTTTCCGCCGGCACCGATGCGACGCGGGTGGCGTCCTACAACCCGTGGGTGTCGCTTGCGTGGCTCATCAACGGCAAGACCGTGGCCGGTCTGCGCATCTATCCGCAGCGCAACTGCCTCGATCGCGAAACCGCGCTGCGCATGTGGACCGAAAAGGTCGCGTGGTTTTCCAACGAGGAAGGAAAGCGCGGCCACATCGCTGCAGGTCAGCTTGCCGACCTGATCGTCCCTGACCGCGATTTCTTCGCCTGCCCGAGCGACGAGATCGCCCACACCACATCCGACCTGACTGTCGTGGGCGGCCGCGTGGTCTACGGCGCCGGGGAGTTTAGCCGCCACGACGACCACGAGCCGCCCGCGGCCATGCCGGACTGGTCGCCGGTACGGCAGTTCGGTGGTTTCGGCGCGTGGAAGGACAGCCGCCATGCGTCGTCGCCCCAGCATCGTGTCGCGGGCTCCGCCTGTGGTTGCGCGTCGGCCTGCGCGGTACATGGCCATGACCACGCGCAGGCGTGGGCAAGCGATGCGCCGGTCGCCGATCTGCGCTCCTTCTGGGGCGCGCTCGGTTGCGCCTGCTGGATGGTGTGACATGGCAGCGACCCAGTCCGAAAACCCTGCCTGGATCGCCATGCTGCTTTCCCGTCCGTGGGTGGCGCCGGCGCTGCGGATCGCGCTGGTATCCGCCTATCTCGTCGGCGGCGTGGACAAGCTGGCGCATTTCCAGGACGCCATCGCGGAGCAGGAACACTTCGGTCTCCATCCGGGGGCGCTGTGGGCTGCCGTCACCATCGTCGTGGAGCTGGCGGGCTCGCTCTGCGTCATCGTCAATCGTTGGGTATGGCTGGGTGCGGGCGGACTCGGCGTGCTGACGGCGGTGGCGATGGTCGTCGCCAACGACTTCTGGAACCTCACCGGCCAGGCCCGCTTCATGGCCTACAACAGCTTCTTCGAGCACCT
This sequence comes from Rhodanobacter sp. PCA2, assembly GCF_013620825.1. GTDB lineage: Bacteria > Pseudomonadota > Gammaproteobacteria > Xanthomonadales > Rhodanobacteraceae > Rhodanobacter_A. Next base: position 52,452 of record NZ_NJIC01000009.1, read on the forward strand.
GGGATTGATCGCCGCACTGGCGATGGCGACCCGGCTTGCCGACAAGAAAACAAGCAACGGCAACAAGACCTTCCCCTGATCGCTCATTGATAGGAGCTTCGTCATCATGCGCAACCCCGGTTCTGTGTTCCTGCTCGCGTTGCTGCTGGGTGGCGCGATCGCCGCTTCGGGCGCTTCGGCCAGGCAGACCGTCGCCTCGAGCCCCGACGTGGCCGTGGCGCCGCAGTACGACACAACCCATGTCTACGTGGCGCCCGAAGACTTCGACCGCTTCACCGACAGCTTCGTGGCGACGTTCGGGGGGCACAAGTCGAAGCAGGGCGTTTTCCAGGTGACGCCGACTCCCAGCCAGACGATGTCCCAGCTGGTCTTCACGCCGGTCGGCACGGTGTCGGTATTCGGCTTCAAGACGCCGGTTCCGTATCCCTTCGGCATCGAGCGCACGGGATACCTGGTCACCGACCTGGATGCAGCCGTGAAATCCGCCCGGGAGCACGGTGCCGACGTGACCGTGGCGCCTTTCCCCGATCCGATCGGTCGCGACGCCATCATCGAATGGCCGGGCGGCGTCCACATGCAGCTGTACTGGCATACCCAGGCGCCGCATTACGATGCCCTGCAGACCGTGCCGGAGAACCGCGTCTACGTGTCGCCCGGTCGCGCCGATGCCCTGGTGCGCGACTTCACGGCCTTCGCCCACGGCAAGGTCGTTTCCGACGACCGCCATGCGCCCGGGCTGGAGATCGGCCGGCCGAACGAAACCTATCGCCGCATTCGCATCGAGTCGAAGTTCGGCAAGGTGACGGTGCTGGCGACGGATGGACACCTGCCATACCCGTTCGGCCGCGAGATGACCGGCTATGAGGTGGCGAGCCTCGCCGATACCCTGCAGAAGGCGAAGGCTGCCGGGGTGCAGGTACTGGTGCAGCCGTTCACCTCCGACCAGCGCGAAGCGGCGGTCGTGCAATTCCCCGGAGGCTACATCGCCGAGATCCACGCCCGCGTCCGATGACCATGACACACTGGCGCGTGGCAGGACATGCCGATGTGCCGTCTGCCACGTGCCGGGCGAAACCGTGGGTTGCCGGGCCGCTTCTCCGGAAGATCGGGTTCGGCGCGGTTCTCGCGCTCGCATCCCTGGAAGGCGTGGCGCAAACCGCGGCCAATGCGGACGGCGATGCGGTGCCCGCGCGCCCCGCGATCATGTTCAACCGTTGGCAGGAGGACTGGTCCGTGCTCGCCGATCCGCGCGTACCGCGCCGACCCCTCGACAGCCTCAAGTACATCCCGTTGTCCCCGGACGATACCGATGCCTATCTGTCGCTGGGCGCCAATCTGCGCGAACGGTACGAATCCAACGACGCTGCGCTGTTCGGCACGGGCAGGAACGAATCCCAAGGTTATGTGATCAGTCGGGCCGAGGTGCATGCGGATCTCCATGTCGGCCCGCGGCTGCAGATGTTCCTGCAGCTGCAAAGCGACTTCGCGCCGGGGAAGGCACGGCCGGGTCCGGCCGACCGCAACCGCCTGGACCTGGAGCAGGCCTTCGTCGCGCTGACCGAGCCGGTGGGCGGCGGCAGGTTGAAGGTCAGGCTGGGGCGCCAGCAGTTCGCGTTCGACATGCAGCGCTTCGTGTCGGTGCGCGACGGGCCGAACGTGCGCCAGTCGTACGACGCGATCTGGGCGAACTACGAGAAAGGCGTGTGGCGTTTCATCACGTTCTACAGCCAGCCCGTGCAGACGAAGGACGAGCACGTTTTCGACGACGGCAGCAGCGGGAATCGCACGCTGAGCGGCTTTCGTGTCGAGCGCCAACTGACGGAGAAAACCAGTCTCGCGGCCTACTATGCGCGCTTCACCCAGGCGGATGCGCACTACCTCACCGTGGACGGGGACGAACGACGGAACGTCCTCGACACCCATTTCACCGGCACGGCGGGTTCCGTGGACTGGGATATCGAAGGGATGGCGCAGACCGGGCGTGTCGGCGGCAAGCACGTGAAGGCCTGGGGATTCGGCTCATTGGCCGGCTACACCTTCGCGGATGCGGCATGGACGCCGCGCATCGGCATCCAGTTCGACGCCGCCTCGGGAAACCGCCATCCGGACGGCCACACGCTCGGCACGTTCAACCCGTTGTTCCCCAACGGCGCATACCTCGCACTGGCCGGCTACACCGGCTACACGAACTTCATCCAGGTCAAGTCGTCGTTGACGGTGCGTCCGTCGGGGTCGCTCAAGATCATGTTCGGCATTGCCCCGCAGTGGCGGCAGACCACCCGCGACGCCGTCTATGCGCAGCCAGCGATACCCGTGGCGGATACGGCGGGCCGGCCCGGAAGATATACCGGGACCTACGAGCAACTGCGCATCGACTGGGCCTGGTCGCGCGCCGTCTCCTTCGCGCTCGAAGCGGTGCACTTCGACGCCTCGGACGTCATACGCCGGGCAGGCGGGCATGACAGCAACTACATCGGACTCCAGGTATCCCTGGGCTGGTAAGCGTTCCCGGATCGACCATCGAAGCAAGGAACCCGCATGAAGATTTCCATCCCGAAAGTGCTGACGTTCAACGGCGGCTATGTCGATACGGCAGGCTTCCTTGCCCTGCAGGGCCTCTTCACCGCCCACGTCACCGGCAACTTCGTCACCATCGGCGCCAGCCTCACGCATGGGACCTCCGGCATCGTGGCGAAGCTGTTGGCCTTGCCGATGTTCTGCATCGTGGTGGGGCTGGTGCGCTTGTCCAGCGACCGCCTTTCGCGGCTGGGCTCCACGTCCCTCAACGTGCTGGCGGCCATGAAGATCGGCCTCTTCATCGTGGCGGCGGTGCTGGCGATCCGATTCGGCCCGTTCCGCGACGGCGACAGCGCCATGGCCATCCTCACCGGCATGACGCTGGTGGCCGGCATGGCCATCCAGAACGCGATCCATCGCATCTTTTTCCCGAAGGATCCGCCCACCACGCTCATGACGGGAAGCACCACCCAGATCATGCTGGACCTCGCGGACCTGCTCCGGCGCAACTTGCCCCCGGAAGCACGGCTCACGGCACGCAAACGATGCGCCACGCTTTTCACGAGCGTGTGCGTCTTCGCCGTCGGTTGCGGCGTGGCGGCGCTGGTCTACATGCGTTTCGGCACGGCGGTTTTCGTGCTGCCGCCGGTGGTGGCGATATTGATCTTCCTCCCCGACATCCAGGCCAGCAGTCCGCAGAGCGGCACGGCCTGATGAAGCGCGGCAGGCCCTTCAAGTGGCCCGGCGCCATGTCGCTCCATCGGAGAATCCACCATGAGCTTCCCGCTACCGGACCCCGCCAACTGGGCGCCTGCCCTCGTCGACCGGCAGCCCGGCCTTGCGTCTGGCGTCGGCTCGGAAGACCGCCAGCCCCGGTTGAACAACACCGTTGCGCTGGCTCGCGCCGCGCGGTCCTGTTCGTTGCCCATCGTGGCATCGACCTCGGCGAGCAAGGTGTACCGCGGACCGATGATGCCCGCGCGGCGATCGCTGGCACGGGCCGCAGGAAGTTGCCGATTTCCGGGGTGCCGACCGAGGTCTGCGCCGGCGTGCATGGCATCGGGCTCGCCTGCGCACGTGACATGATCAAGCCCGGATGCAACGTGGAGCCTATCGATGCGCAAGCAACAGACAATCGGGACATGGCGCGGAGTGTCCATCGAGGCCGTCGCCTGGGACAGTGTCATGGCCAATGTCGACCTGTCCTTCGCCTGCATGTTCACCCATGAGATGAACGCGGGTCTCACCGGCGGGCTGCGCCATCTCGACGAAGCGATGGCGGGCAAGCTGACACGCCTGCGTCGCGAAGGTTTTTTTCGCGGCGATCTGCTGGAAACGCTCCTGGTCGACCGGCCGCCCGCCGCGATTGCAGCTAGGGCCGTCATGGTGATCGGGATGGGGGAGCCGCTGGTCTGGACGACTGCCGTCAGCGCGAGAACAGCCGCTGCCGCGGTTCGTACCGCTGTCCAGAGATGCGCGGCCAGCGCCGCTTTCGCGCCAAGCCTGCTCGATGCCGGCCTGACATCGAAAAGCACGGAGTGCGCAGCCTGCGGCATGATGATTGCCGTGATGGACGCCATCGATGCGCACGTTCACGTTTCGTCGCTGGAACTCGCCCCGGAGCTCCCGTTGCGCCGATGGGTGTTCGACGTGGGCGAGGCCCACTTCGACGAAGTGGCCAGGCAGTTCGATGAGGCATTCGCATCGCACCAGGACGCAGCGCCGTAAGAGCGAGGCGCCACTCCATCAGTCCACTCGCCTTCCTGTCCGACCGAAGGCATCCAACGCGGGAACACGTCCATGACCGAACAGAAAATTTCCCATGTCAAAGTTTCCGGCAAGGTGAAGTACGCCCAGGACATCACCGTGCGCGGCCACCATCTCCGGGCCGACGAACCGGTTTCCGCAGGTGGTGAAGATACGGGGCCCGGCCCTTACGACTTCCTGCTTGCGGGCCTCGGCGCCTGTACCGCGATCACGCTGCGGATGCTTGCCGAAAGAAGGGATGGGAGCTCGGCGAGATCGGCGTGGACCTCACGCTCTTCAAGGACGAGAACCGTGCGGACCGGATCGAGCGCCGGGTCGGATTCACCGCGCAACTCAGTCCCGAGCAACTGTCCAAGATTGCCGAAGTGTGCGAACGCACGCCAGTCACCCTGACGATCAAGCAAGGCGCTCCGATAACCACCCGACTGATCGCAGCGTCGTAGCGGGCCGATCCGGCCACGCTTGGACGATGGCGCCGAAGCAAGGCGATCAGCAGGCTGTCGGGAAGCGTCGTCCGGCGGCGGGTTTTCTCGCCACACTTGAACCCGATGTCCGCGAAACCGGCAGCAGTCCGGCATTACCTGTCGAACAAAGGAAAAGGGCTCGCGTTTCCGCGAGCCCTCGATTTTTCTGGTGCCGGCAGCAGGAATCGAACCCGCGACCTACTGATTACAAATCAGTTGCTCTACCAACTGAGCTATGCCGGCGCGAGGCGGGATTCTAGCAGGCCGTCAGAAACAGCTGGTGCTGTGCGAGCCCACGCCGTCGGTGCGGACGCGGCTGCGCCAGTCGAAGCCGTTGCGCTCCGCGACCAGGTCCAGCCAGTACTGGGGAGTGTTTTCGCTGCGCTCGGTGATGCGGGCGGCGAAGCCGGCGGCGGCGACGTCGGCGCGGCGCTTGCGGGCGTTGTCCTGGTCCTTGAACAGGCCGAGCGAGATGGTGTTCGGCTGGTCGCCGCCGCTGACCACGAAGTAGTCCTGGATACCGCGTGCGGCGAGCTGGCGGGTCAGCGCGATCGCCTGCGGACGACTGGCGGGGGCGGGCAGGTAGACCCACCAGCTGCGCGACTGGGCGACCTGTTCCTGGCGCGAGCGCATGCGCCGGGTGACCGGCGTGAGCGCGCTGCGGGCCTGCAGCAGGTCGTGCGGTGTGGCGAACGGGCCCAGCGTGAGGCAGCGCAGCTCGGCTGCGGGAGTCGGCTTGGCCGCGATCGTGGCGCTCCTGCCGGTCGTCGCGGGCGCCGGATCCGCCGGCGCGGAGGCGCCGGCTGCGGGTGCCGCGGTGGCGGCCTGGGCGGGCAGCTCGGAGAGCAGGCGCAGCTCGGGCACGCCGGGATCGGTGGCCGGCGGCACGTGCGCATACGGCTGGCCCAGCAGCAGCCAGGCACCAGCCACGATGTTGAGCATGATCAACAGCACGAACAGCAATCGCAGGAACATCGATCCCCCCGTCATCCACGCCCGCGGCCGGCATCATGCCGTACCACGGTGACGCTCATTGTGCCGCGGCCCACACCGCCAGTCCGTGCAGCACGCTGTCGTGTGCAAGCTGCGCGGGGAGGGAGAGCAGGGGCAGCAGCGCGTCCGCGTCGCCGCCGCCCAGGCGCAGCGCCGGTGCGCCGCCCAAGGCGGGCGCCATGCGCGTGGCGAAACGCTCGATCAGCGCCGCCGCCGCCAGCCAGCAGCCGGAGGCCACCGCGTCGGTGGTGTTGTCGGCCGCCTCGACGATCGCGCCCTCGTGCGTGGGGCGTACCTGCACGGTGGCGCCCAGCAGGGACTGCTGCATCAGCCGCGGCCCGGGAGCGATCAGGCCGCCGAGGTGGCGGCCGTCCGCGTCGAGCGCGTCCAGCGTGAGCGCGGTGCCCACGCCGGCCAGCACGCAGGGTGCGCCGCCGTCGGCGCGGGCGGCGACCATGGCGAGGAAGCGGTCCACACCCAGTCGTTGCGGCTCGGCGTAGGCGTTGCGCACGCCGCAGGCCGCGGCGGGCGTGCGCAGCCAGGCCACGTCGCGCCGGTATGCCGTGGCGACGCTGCGGGCCACCAGTTGTTCGCGGGCGGCGTCGACCACCGAGGCGCCGAACACCGCCGCCGGCCGTGGCAGCGCCGACCACGATTTGGGTAGCGCATCGGCCACGCTGTCGTCCCAGGCCACCGCGCCGCGGCAGCGCAGGTCGTCGCCGTCGTGCAGCGCCCATTTCAGGCGGGTGTTGCCGAGATCGAGCAGCAGCCTCATGTGCGGCGCACCGTGACGTCGGCGCTGTCCACGCGCTGCACTTCGCCGCCGGGCAGGCGCAGCAGCAGGGCGCCGCGGCCGTCCACGCCGGCGCCGATGCCGTCGCGCTCGCCGTCGGCGCCGCTGAGCCGCAGCGCGCGGTCGCGCAGCAGATCGTGGCGGGCGTACTCGTCCGCGAACGCGGCAAAGCCCTCGCGTTCGAACTGGCCCAGGCCCTCGGCCAGCGCGGCGATCAGCGCCGTGGCGGTACGGTTGCGGTCCGGCGGCGTGCCGCCGGCCAGGGTGGCGAGGTCGCAGGCCGGCTGGCCGGCCTGCGCGCGCAGCGCGTCGGTGAGCCGCAGGTTGAGGCCGATGCCGATCACCGCGGCGCACGGTCCCTGGTATTCGCCGCTGAGCTCGACCAGGATGCCGGCCAGCTTGCCCGGCGCCTGGCCGGGTGCGGCGGCCAGCACGTCGTTCGGCCATTTCAGGCCCGCCCCGGCGACGTCCAGCGCGGTCAGCGCACGCAGCACGATCACGCCGATTGCCAGCGACAGCCCGGACAGCGCGGCGAAGCCGGTGTCGAAGCGCTTCACGCACGAGAGATACAGGTTCAGCCCCGGCGGCGACAGCCAGTGCCGCCCGCGCCGGCCCCGGCCGGCGCTCTGCGTCTCGGCCAACAGCATCGCGAGGTCGGGCGCCGCGGCACCCCGGCGCTGCAGCTCGCTGGAGGTGGAATCGAGTTCCCAGTGCACTTCCAGCGCGCCCAGCCGATTCGCGACGGCCGGCGGCAGGGCGGCGCGGATGCGTGCCGCGTCCAGCAACTGCAGCGGCCACGGCAGCCGGTAGCCGCGCGCGCCGCCGGCCTCGATCGGCACGCCGCGCGTGCGCAGCGCCTCGATCTGCTTCCACACCGCGGCGCGGGTCACGCCGGCGCGGGCGGCCAGTTCGACGCCGGAACGGGGGGCGCCCGCGGCCAGTTCGGCCAGCAAGTCGGCAGCCTGCATCAGCGTACCGCCCGGATGCGGGCCATCGCGATGGAGCGCCGCCGGGGCGTCATCGCGGCGCGTCGACGGAAGATGGGGTAACTGGGTGCGGACATCCGGCGGATTCTAGCCGGGCGGCGCCTGTCTGCGGCACTGGCGTCCGCCGGAGGTTTCTGCGAGGATCGACGGCCTCGCTTGTGGATCAACGGGTTGCATGCCATGAGTGCCAGACACTGGATGTTCGGTTGCCTGATCGGCCTGGCCGGCGTGGGCAGCGCCATGGCAGCGGACATGGATGCCTGCGACGCCACCACCACCGGTGGTCGCGGTGCGGTCGACAGCAGTGCGCGCGACGCCGGCACCGGCGGCGGCGACGCGGTGGGGCTGAGCCGCGACACGCCCGCCCCGCGGCGCAACGGCGACACGGCCGGCAACGACGCCGACAACCGCAGCGAAGGCACGGGCGGCGGCAACGAGCATCCTGGCCGCATCTCCGCCCCCGCCACGGCACGCCCGGCCACCTTGGGCTGGCAGTCGCTGTTGCCCGGTTCCATCCAGTAAGCCGCTTCCGGAGAGTCGCCCTCTCCGCCGCTGTTCGGCCGCTGCCCCATCCCCGCCTGCCTGATCGCGCCCATGCGTGGATGTCCGCGTGCGGCCCTTACGCGCGCCGGCCTTGCATGGGACATCCGCGCCCGTGCCCGGCACGGCGGCTTCACTCCGGCGGCAGCTTCACGCTGAAGCGCGCGCCGCCCAGGTCCGGCGAACGGTCCACCACCAGCTCGCCGCGATAGGCGCGCACGATGTCCTGCACGATGGACAGGCCGATGCCGTGGCCTTGCACGCGCTCGTCGCCGCGCACGCCGCGCTGCAGCACCTTCTCGATCTTGTCCTGGGCGATGCCGGGGCCGTCGTCCTCCACGCTGATCAGCAGGCCGGGCCGGCCGCGGCCGGGCTGGGGCTGCTTCTTCACCACCAGCAGCACCTGGTGGCGCGTCCACTTGAACGCGTTCTCCAGCAGGTTGCCCATCAGTTCCAGCAGGTCGTTCAGTTCGCCGTGGAAGGAGGCGCCGTCCGCGATGTCGAATTCGCACAGCACGTTCTTGGCGGCGTAGACCTTCTCCAGGCTCTGCACAAGGTCCTCGGCGTGGCTGGCGATGGGGACGGCGGCGGCGAAGGTCTGGCGGCCCGAGGTAGCCGCGCGGGCGAGCTGGTAGGCGACCAGTTCGTCCATGCGGCGCACCTGGTCCAGCACGCCGCGCCGCGTGGGTTCGTCGCTGGCCGATTCCAGCTGCGAGCGGATCACCGCCAGCGGCGTCTTCAGGCTGTGCGCGAGGTCGGCGAGGGTGTGGCGGTAGCGCGTGCGCTGCTCGCGCTCGCTCTCGATGAAGGCGTTGATGCGCTCGGTGAGGCCGGTCAGTTCCAGCGGGTACTGGCTGTCCAGGTGGTCGCTGTCGCCGTGCTCGACCCGACTCATGTCGCTGGCCACCTTGCGCAGCGGGGTGAGGCTCCAGCGCAGCAGCAGCAGCTGCAGCACGATCAGCATCACGCCCAGCACCGACAGCCACAGCGCCAGCGTGCGCCGGTACACCGCATTCTCGCCTTCGAGCTGCAGTTCGGTCTGCGCCACCATCACGGTGGCGGGTGTGGACTTGCGGCCCGGGTAGTCGAAGGTCACGCCGATCGCGTAGTAGTAGAGCCGGCCCATGCGGGTGTCGACCGGTCCGGCGAACTGGCGCACGCCCACGGGCAGCGGCTTGAGGAAGCGGAAGTCGTGGCCGATCGCCGAGGTCGACTCCCAGTGGTAGCCGTCCGGCCCCAGGATCACCGCGTACAGGCCGGAGCCGGGCTGGGAGAACTTCTGCGGCGGCGAGTCGGGCGGCAGCAGGCGGCCATCGCGGTTGGCGTCGGTGTGGGTGATGATGTCGGTGATGGCGGCGTCGTGCAGCCGGCCCTGCAGGCTGTTCAGCGCGCTCTGCTTCTTGGCGACGGACATGACCACGCCGACCAGGCCAAGGAAGGCGGCCAGCACGAAGCCGGTAGTGATGGCCGAGCGCGCCGCCAGCGACAGCGGGCGGCGCGGCTGGGGCTCACTCGTCGTCGCCGTCGGTGCGGGGGATGGCAAAGCGGTATCCGCGTCCACGCACGGTCTCGATGGGCTTGAGGGCGCCTTCCGGGTCGAGCTTGCGGCGGAGGCGGCCGATGAAGACTTCCAGCACGTTGGAGTCGCGGTCGAAGTCCTGCTGGTAGATGTGCTCGGTGAGGTCGGCCTTGGAGACCAGCTCGCCCGCGTGCAGCATCAGGTATTCCAGCACCTTGTACTCGTAGCTGGTGAGGTCGACGATCTTTTCCTCCACCGTCACCGTCTGCGCGGTGGTGTCCAGCTTGATCGGGCCGCAGGCCAGCACCGGCTTGGACCAGCCGCTGGCGCGGCGCACCAGTGCGTTGATGCGGGCCAGCAGTTCCTCGACGTGGAACGGCTTGACCAGGTAGTCGTCGGCGCCCTGCTTGAGGCCTTCCACCTTGTCCTGCCAGCCGCCGCGCGCGGTGAGGATCAGCACCGGATAGCGCTGGCCGTGCTCGCGCAGCGCCTTGATCAGCTCCATGCCCGACATCTTGGGCAGGCCCAGGTCGATGATGGCGAGGTCGAACGGGACCTCGCGGCCGAGGTAGAGCGCTTCCTCGCCGTCCTGCGCCGCATCGACGGCGAAGCCGTCGCGTTTCAGTCGCGCCGCCAGCGTCTCGCGCAGCGGGGCCTCGTCTTCCACCAAGAGGATGCGCATCAGTGTTTCTCCTTGCCGCCGGCGCGGCGGCCGGGCGGGTTTCTGGGTGACGGGGAAGAGGGTCGCACGTCCTCGCCGGTGGCGGGTATGGACATCAGTCGCACGTGCCCCTCGGGCGTGAGCACCTTGATGCGGTACTCGGTGCGGCGGTCCCGGCGCACCGATTCGGCCGACAGCACCTGGCCGTTGGTTTCCTGCTGCGCCCGGGTCACCGCCTCGCCCAGGCTGAGGTCGCCGGACCTGGCCTGCGCCAGCGCCGCGGGGCTGGCGCCCAGCATCAGCGCCAGGGGTACGAGCAACGGGAGGATTCGGTAGGCCTTCATCGGGATGCTTCGACCACGGTCTGTCTCTGGCCGTTCAGTTTGGGCAAACAGGGCTGAATAGTGACCGGACGGGCGGCCGCTGTCACGCCGCGGCTAATGGGAGCATTCCAGCGGCGCCAGCGCCCGCTCGATCAGCGCCCAGCCCGCGCCGGGCAGGTGCGCGCCCTCGCTGAGCGCGCGGCGGAAACCGCGGGCGCCCGGTTCGCCCTGGTACAGGCCGAGCAGGTGCCGGGTGATGTGCTTGAGCGCGGTGCCGCGCGCCAGCTCGGCCTCCACGTAGGGGCGCAGGCGCAGCAGCACGTCCGCGCGGGCTGGCAGCGGCGTGCCGTACAGCGCGTGTTCGACGCGCGCCAGCACGTAGGGGTCGTGGTAGGCGGCACGGCCCAGCATCACGCCGTCCAGCTCGGCCAGTTGGGCCTGGACCTGTTCCACCGTGGCGATGCCGCCGTTGATCGCCACCACCAGCTGCGGGAATTCGCGCTTGAGCCGGTGCACGCGCGGATAGTCCAGCGGCGGTATCTCGCGGTTCTCCTTCGGCGACAGGCCCTTGAGCCAGGCCTTGCGCGCGTGCACCACCAGCACCTCGACGCCGGCTTCCAGCATGGTTTCGGTGAAGTGCTGGAGGTCGGCGTAGTCGTCCTGCTCGTCCACGCCGATACGGCATTTCACGGTGACCGGCACGCTCACCGCGTCGCGCATCGCCTTCACGCACTCGGCCACCAGCGCCGGCTCGTACATCAGGCAGGCGCCGAAGCGGCCGGACTGCACGCGGTCGGAAGGGCAGCCCACGTTGAGGTTGATCTCGTCGTAGCCGGCGGCCGCGCCCAGTCGGGCCGCCTCCGCCAGCTCGGCCGCCTCGCTGCCGCCCAGCTGCAGGGCCACCGGGTGTTCCTCGTGGCTGTGCTCCAGCAGGCGCAACTGCCGCCCGCGCACCAGCGCCGCGCTGGTCACCATCTCGGTGTACAGCCGCGCGTGGGGCGAGAGCAGGCGATGGAAGAACCGGCAGTGCCGGTCCGTCCAGTCCATCATCGGGGCGACGCTGATGCGCCAGTCGCCCGGGTCCAGCGGTTTCTGGCCAGGCGGCTGGTGGACATTCAAGGCGGTCGGGTTTTCGGGCATTTCCGGCAATTTTCGGGGGTTGGGTGTTGCCGTGCTACGGCAAATGCCGCACGGCCAGCCACATGGCGCAGCGATGGGATGCCATCGCGGAGCGCTGCGGGAGCGACGGCCCAATAGGGTACACCGCGCAAATCAGGCCCAGGCGCGATGGCGCCGTGGTGCATGCCGAGGCACGGACCTTCGGAAAGTACGCGCGGCTTACCGGTCCGGATCGATGACGGCCTGCATCAGCGCAATCCCGCCCAGGGAAGCACCCAGCGCGCGCGCGCGTTGCTGCCAGTCACGCACTGCCGCGCGTACCTGGCCGGCGATCGCGTCGGCGGCCTTCGCGGAGAGGCGATAGTAGTCGGCCGTGGCCAGCAGCAGGCGCGAATCGGGCGACGGATCGCGGTCGTCGATCGCGAGCACGTGATGGTCCTTGTCGGGATTCGGGTTCACATCGAATGCCGGCGACAGCTGCCAGCCGTCGCCCGCCCGCAGGAAGCCGTGATTGCGCAAGTGATCGTCGCGGTTGCCGATCAGGATGTTGAAGAGGACGCGTCGGAACAGCTGTTCAAGGTCGCGCGCAATCTGCGTGGAAGTGCCGCTGGTCTCGATGACCTGCACGAGGTCCAGGTAGCTGTGGCCCTCGCTCCCGGTGGCGTCCAGCTGGGCCATGGCCGACGAGAACATGCGGCGCGAGTTCGGGGTGCGATCGAAGCGCTGCACTGTGTAGGTGTGACCACGATCCGAGAACTGCATCAGCCGTGCCTCGGGCATGGCTATGCCTGCGTCGAGCGAGAGCTGGCAGGCCAGGAACTCCCACAACCCAACGTCGACGCGGTCATCGTTGGACGGGAATTTGGCCAGCCACAGCTGTCCAGCCTGATCGCGGAAGCTGGCTTTCGGCCGGGCGCCGCCGAGCGAAGCGCCTGGCGCCACGATCTGCTTGATCCAGCGGACCATCTCGTCGGACAGGTCGGTATCGCCGCTCTCCACGTGCGCGGCGATACCTTCGAGCTGGCGCAGTTCGGTGATCGGCGGGGCGCTGAGCATGCGGTCGTCCACATGGCGCCCGGACTCCGGGTCCACCAGGCGCAGCGCTCCCATGCGGGATTCGTCATTGACGCCTGCCAGGTAATCCCACGCACGCAGGTTGCGCGCTTTGCGCCCCGCTTCGCGCGCCTCGATCGCCTCGCGGCGGTCCATCAGGCGCTTGCCCCAGCGATCGGGGGAGCAGTCCAGAAAGGCACCCGACAGTTCGTTGGCGCCAGCCCTCGCATACTGCTGGCCGGCTCCAAGGTAGAGCTCGTGATCCAGCGGGAATCCCGCTACCGGCCCGGCGCTGGCCAGCCAGTCGGTGGCGTACTCGAAGCTGATCGTGTCCCCGGTCCTGCTCGCCGTCTTCGACAGGTGACCGACAAAGGCCGAACCGCCCAGGGATTCGTCGTCGATCCAGACTTCCAGATGATTCACGGCTTGGGTTTCCGAGTCCGTGGTCGTACCGGCGGCACTGACGAAGTGGAGAGCGAGGCAGGCGCAGGCGGCGGCTGCGGCGTGGGGGCGGTCCGCATGCGGAGCGGGGCATTCGTGCGCCGGAGTGCGTTGTCCTGCAGCTCGCGACCGAGGGTGTCCTGCGCGGCAAGCAGGTCGATGTCGCCGGCCAGGCCGAGCACGGTCAGCACCCGCAGCACGGTTGCCATACTGGTCGATGGGTCGCCGTTCTCAAGCTTGGCGATGGTCGGGACGCTGACCCCCACGCGCTCCGCCATCACCTCCTGGGTCATCGAGCGACGCATCCGGGCGGCGCGCAGGCGCTGGCTCAACGCCTCGATCTGGCGCTGTACGCGGGGATGGGTCGGGGGAATCCGTTTCGCCATACCAAATTAAATTACAGTTCCCGGCCGGAAACGCAAGTTAATTTTGGATTTCGTGGCTTGTTGGTTCAGGTTGAGGGTCAGCCGCACCCGGTCGCTGGCGGCGACGTTGCCGTTGTTTGAGGAGGACTGGCGTTGCCGGCGGACGCAGCATTACGTGCCGGCGCTCCGTCGTGGGGCCGTTCCCGATGGGCGTGCCGGAATCGTCCCAGCCGAGGAAACCTCCGGGAAGACTTGCGGGGTCAATGCCACGCCGCCCCGCGTTCGGCTCCGGGATTCGCCCGTGGCGGATCAGCCTTGCGGGCTGGGCGGTGGTTTCTTTCTCACCGGGGTTTTCCGGGGCGTGAGGGTGTTCTTCGCCGGGGTGGCGGGAGTCGCGGGTGCGGGCGTGGGAGCTGCGGACGTCGCCGGTGCCAGCCCTGGCGCGTTGGCGACCCGTGACCGCAGCAGCTGGCAGAGGGAGTCGAAGCGGCAGCAGCATTCCTGGTAGCCGCCGTTGTCGCCGGTGAGGCCCAGCGCGGCGTAGTGGTGCAGGCCGCGCGGCGGAAGCGTGGCGGCGGTGCCGCCTGGTGCGGGCCAGTCGAGCTGGCCGTTGCCGGCCACGCGGGCGGGGACCAGCCAGTAGTCGCCGGTGGCGTACAGGCCGCCCGGCGCGAACGTGACCTGCACGCCGTCCTCCAGCGCGATCGCCGCGCCCTCGCTCACCGGCAGCACGCCTTGCGCGTTCGCTCCGTCGCGCTGGTCCCAGCGGCGCAGCAGCGGATGGCTGGCGGGATTGGTGTCCAGCGTCCACGGCGTGACGCCTTGCGGCACGGCCAGCGTGACGCTGCCGTCGGCCGCGCTGGCCGCCAGCACCTGCAGCAGCGGCCAGGCGCGCTGGCCCAGCGTGTAGCCGTCGTCGACCAGTTCCACCCAGTCGTTCGCCGCCAGCCCCAGCCGCGCGTCGCGGCCGAAGCGCTGCAGCGGCACGGTGAGCGTGCGGCTGCCGTCGTCGGCCGCCGCGCCCAGCACGGCGGGGCCCGCGACGGGGAACACCACCGAGCCGTTCTCGCGCGACCACTTGAAAGTGGCGGTGCCGGCGAGGCCGGGCTGGTGGATCTCGACCCGGTACAACTGGTTCTCCATGCCGCGGTAGCGCGCATCGGCGGCGATCACGCAGGGATCGTTGTCCGCCACCGTGGGCCCCAGCTCCGCGCGCAGACCGGGCAGCGCGTAGGCGCGCCGGGTGTCCAGCAGCTGGCGGAGCAGGGTGCACGGGTCGGTGTTGCCGGCCTGGTTGCCGCCTTTCAGCGCCTGCCCGAGCTGGTTCACCGCAGCGAGCTGCTGGTCGATCGCGGCGGTGTCGGTGGTGCTGGTGGCGGCCTGCCGGCGCGTGTTCAGCGCGGTGGCGACGTCGGCCAGCCGCTGCTGCGCATGCGGCTGGTCCAGCATGCGCAGCTGCCACACGACTTGTCCGCGCGAGCAGGTGTCGATGCCGTCCAGCGCGCTGTCCAGGCTGGACGGCGCCTCGATCCACGACAGGTGGCGCTCCCACACGTCCAGCCACAGCGCGAAGCTGGCCGGCGGATTCTCGAAGCCGCTCTTGCCGTCGCCCACGCCGTAGTCGGGGGTGGGTGCGTTCGGCTGCTGCGCAAGCGTGCAGGCGGCCTCGTTGGCGCACAGGATGCCGTCCACGTAGAAGTGCCCGGGCGCGAGCTGCCAGTCGGTGAGCGGCAGCGGCTTGCTGTTGCCGTTCGGGTCGGTGGTGGCGCTGGCGAGGGCGAAGCCGCCGCCGGCCGCCCAGCACGGGCCGACCAGGTCGCGCACCAGGGTGTGCAGCAGGTGCAGCTGGATCTGCGTCTGTTCGTTCCAGTCCGCTTCCAGCAGCACGCGGCCCTGCTGCTGGAACACCTGGCTGTAGTGCTGCTTCGGGTCGAAGGTGACACGTGCGAAGTCGCCTTTCATGGTCGATCTCCTGACTCGCTCAACTCGCGTGGAGGATGCCGGCGTCCGTGCCCGCCGGAACGTATTCCTGCAGCCGCGCCGCGAGGTTCGCCTCGCGCTGCGGTTCGTACAGGTCGTGGTAGACGCCCATCGCCGAACGGTCGGACGCGCCGCTGCGGATCTCCGCGCAGCAGTCGTCCGCCAGGCGCAGGTAGTGCGGCGCGCCGTAGCGCAGGCGGCGGAACTGCGGCACCACGCGCAGCCGCTCGGCGGCGCGTTGCGCGGGCGCGACCGCGGCCAGCGCCAGGTCGGGCTGGCAGTGGAAGCGCAGCGGCGTGCGCGAACCGTCGGCCACGTAGCAGAAGCGCACGCAGCCCTGCTGCCGGCGCAGCACGCGCAGCGGCGCGGCGAAGATCGAATCCTCGGCCAGCAGCACGCCGTGCGCCTGCACCGCGCCGATCACCGTGCAGCGGCGGAAGCTGGCGTCCACGTAGGCCACCGCTTCGTCCGGAGCGCCCAGCGCCACGCGTTCGAGGCCGGTGGCGTCGAGGATGCTGTCGCACAGTTCCAGCGTGGGCGGATCGCCGCGCCGCGCGGGGCTGATCACCGAGATCGCGCCGACGATGCTGTGGTCGATGCGCAGCGCGGCGCGGGTGCCGTCCAGCGTGATGCTGGGCTCGCTGGGGCGCTTCGGGTCGCAGTCGCATTGCAGCGCCCAGCCCGGCACCAGGGTGCAGTGGCGGATCACCAGTTCGCACAGGTCGTCGTCCGGCGCGGCTTCCTCCGGCGCGCCCTGCACATCGATGCCGCGGCCCACCACCAGCAGGCCGTCCAGCAGCACGCGGCTGCCGGCGCCGCCGCGGATGCCCAGCGCGTCCGGCTGGCTGGCGCGCACGTCGAGCAGGCGCAGCACCGGCCGCGTGCCTTCGGCGGCGCGCAGCTGGATCGCCTCGCCGGTGTCCAACTGCAGGTCCACGCTGCCTTCGTACACGCCGCTCTCGGCCAGTTCGATCACCAGCGCGCGCAGCGCCGGCGTTGCCGCTTTGGCCTGCACCCAGGCGGCGAGCGCGGCGGCGATGCTGTCGAAGTGGCCGGGCGGCCAGCCGCCGGCGCTGCCGGCGGGCAGCGCGGCGTGCACCACGTAACGCGTGGCGCCGGCCAGCTCGGGCGTGACGCGCAGGTACTCGCCGCCGCCGAGGTCGGCGGCGAAGCCGTACTGGTACGACACCCACACGCCGCGTTTCGGCCGCTGGTTCGCGGGGAACATCAGGCGGCCGCGTTCGGGATCGACCGCCACGCGCCCGCGCGGCACCTGTCCGCGCCAGCCCGACAGCTCGGCCGGCAGCAGCGCCTCGCGCGGCACCGGCAGGCCCTGGCCCTTGGCTGGCCAGTCCGGCGCCCAGATCTGCACGCTGCGGCCGTCGCCGTAGAGTTCGTCCGGCACGCTGGCCTGGCCGTCCACCGGCGGCCCGCCGGCGAAACGCCAGCGGCGCAGCGGCAGCGGCAGGTTGCGTTCGTCGGCGATGTGGGTGGGTTCGGTTTCCTCCACCGGCAGCTGGAACAGCGGCGTGTCGTTGCCCAGCACGCTGAAGCTGAAGCACTGCGGGCCGCGTTCCTCGATGCAGTAGGCCGGCGTGCAGGTGACCGGATAGCTGCGCAGGCGGCAGGTGAACACGCCCACCGCGGGAATGTTGTGGCGGCCGCGGCGATGGTGGCTGCCCATGCGCCGCACATCGACGCTGTGCGCGAACGGGTCGAACGCGCCGTTGGCCCAGCCCAGCAGTTGCAGCCTGCCCGGATCGCGCAGGTCGGCGCTGCCGCCGCGACGCGGATGCACGTGGTCCAGGTGCTGCATCCAGCCCAGTTCGCGGTAGAACTCAGCCGCGCGCGCGGGCCAGCCGGCGGCGTCGCGGGCGAGGTCTTCCAGCAGCGACAGCGTGCCCTTGCGGCGGCGCGCGTCGATGGTGTTGGCCACGTCGGCACGCGGCGCCAGCACGCGGCCCAGGCGTGCGTCGCAGCCGCCGTCCTCGCCCAGCGTGGCCGCCTCGGGCAGCAGCGTGTAGCCCAGCAGGTCGCCGATGTACGGCACCACCCAGTCGTCGCAGGTTTCGATGAACCAGTTGTCGTACAGGCGCGCGATGTCCTGTTCCAGCACGTCGGCCTGGCGCGCCAGCACGCGCAGGAAGTCGCGCAGCGCATGACCCTGGTCCGCGTCGCGCATGCGGTAGACCACCGGCAGCAGGTCGTACAGCCGATCCGGGCGCGGGTTCATGGCGTGGCCTCCTGCAGCAGCAAGGTGTCTGGGATGTCCGGCGCCAGGCAGGCCAGTTGCGCCGGACGCAAGACGCCCTGGTCGTCGTAGCGGGCGGGCAGCGCCGGCACGCTGGACGGTATCGTCGTGGCGGCTGCGCCAGTGCCTGCCGCCAGCGCGATGCCGGACGAGCTGCCGCCGTTGCCCTTGCCGTTGCCGCCGAAGCCGGCCAGCACGGTGGCCTCGTCCAGGCGGCCGAACGCGTCGACGTCGACCCAGGCCACGCCGCGCACGGCCTGCACGCAGGCGACCAGCTCGCTGAGGTACGCGCCCTGCGCCAGCGCGCGCCGCTCGAAGCCGAACGCGTCCAGCAGCGCCGCGCGCACGGCCGGCTCCACCGATTCCCAGGCGTAGTCCGGCTGCAGCCCCACCTTCGCGCTCACGGTGAGCGTCAGCAGCTCGCGCACGTCCAGCCGCACCGGCAGCGACGGATCGCCATAGGCCTGCAGCGACTGCAGCAGGTTGCGGTAGAGGTCGGAGGTGGGATCGATGGGCGCGTCCGCGGCGCCCGCGATGGTCACCTGGACCAGGCTGCCCAACCGGGTCGCCAGCGCCTTGCCGACGCCGCCGAAGCCGCGCGAGAAGTCCGCGTAATCGGGCACCGAGACCAGCCGGTCCAGCGCCAGCACCGCCAGCGGCACGTTGCCGCGCGCCTGGTCGCGGGTCTCCGCGTCGGCGCCGCCGGAGGCGCGCAGCGGATTGACCACCGCCTTGACGCCCAGCGGCTTGGTCGCCAGCAGGCTGATCTGCTGCGCCTGCACGTTGCCCGGCGTGCCGATGCCGTTGCGGTAGGCCGCCACCACGTTCTCCACGCCGGTGGGCAGGCGCGCGCCGTGCGCGCCGTCGCCGAAGAGCACGGTGGTGGTGCCGCCGTCGTCGGTGGAGGTCGCGAAGCTGCGGTCGTTCGCGCCGGCGAACGCGAGATTGCGGATCTCGTGCCACTGCATGCCGTTGACGCGCACCACCAGCGTGCTCGCCACGCCGTCCACGGTGGGCGCGGATATCCAGGTCAGCGGCTTCTGCTTCAGCGCGAACGCCTGCATCGCGGTGGCGCCGCTGCCGCTGCCCAGCACCTCGTTGCGGGTTTCGCCGTGGGTGGCGCGCACCACGTTCGCGCAGATGCTCACGCTGTCGCGGCGGTAGGCGTAGGCCAGGCCCTTGTTCGCGAACACCAGGGTGCTGTGCACGCGGTCGCCCGGCAGCGCGGCATCCACGCCTTGCTCCACCGCTTCGAGCATCACCAGCTCCGCGGCGTTCACCGCATTGGTGCCGGGCACGTCGGTGCGCTGGCCTTGCACGACAACCCAGCGGCCGGACTTGAGGCCGTCGACCGCGGTGTCCAGCGTGAGCCGGGTGGCGCCGTCGCCGGCGCCGGACGTCGTCGTCGCGTCCGTCGCGCCGACGTCGTCGTCGATCGCCTGCTCGGCCGGCACCAGCAGCTCGCTCTGGGCGAACACCTGCTGCACCCGCACGGTGGGGGTGATGCGCCGGACCAGGTTGATCATCGCGACCGGCCCTCCGGCCGCCGGCGCGGCGGCGACGTCCTGCAGCTGCAGTTCGGTGGTCTTGCCGCTGATCCCGTACGCCGTGCGCGGATGGACGGACGCCGCGGCCACCGTGTACACGTCGATGGTGGCCGCCGCGGTGGCCGTGGCCGGGGTCTGCACGATCACGTAGCTGCCGGGGCGGATGCCGTCGTAGGCGTTGTCGAGATACAGCCGGTCGTCCGGCTCGATGCTGGCCCAGTCGGCGTCGGGCTGCGACTGGTAGTCGCCGCTGGCGTCCTTCACCAGCTTGCTGGGCCACGGCGCGTTGTAGCCGAAGCGCGCCGCCGCGAGGCGCTGCACGTAGATGTTCCTGACCTGGGCCGAGCCGGCCGGCGAACGGGTGCCGCTCCAGGCGGCGTAGAACGTGTCGGCGATGCGCCGCTCGAAATTCAGCAGCAACTGCGGGCGCACGTCGCTGGCCGTGCCCAGCGCGACCGCGGCGCTGCGCGACAGGCGCGTGGTGTTCGCCGGTTGCAGGGTCGGCGGCTGGCGCAGCGCATCGACCAGCCCCACGAAGCCGCCCGGGGATTTCGCGATCGCGGTGCGGGCGAGCATGGCGGCGGGCGGTGCGGCGGCCGCGGCGGCGCTCGCGGCACTCGCGCCCGCATCGGCCAGCAGGCTCACGCGGGTGCGCTGCTGCTGCAGGTCCACGTCGACCTGCTGGATCTGGCGCACCGCCGGCGCGCTGCCGTCGTCGAACTCGAACACCAGCCAGTCGTTGGTCTTGAGGTTGGACGCGGTCCCCGCGAAGGTCAGCCCGGACACCGTGGCCAGCGAGTCGCGGGTGATGAGCTGCGGCCGGGTCAGCCGCGGCGTCAGCGCGTTCCACTCCGTGCGCGCCTCCAGCGGCTCGGCGGTTTCGAAGGTCTGCATCTGCTCGCCGGGCGCGGGCACGGATTGCGCGCGGGCGCCGGCCGCGATCGTCACCGGCGGCGAATCCTTTTCCACCGTGTAGGCCAGGTAGACGCTGGCGGCCACGCCGGGGCGCGGGCGGTAGTCGACCAGCCGCGCGAGTTCCAGCACCGAGCGGCGCTCGGCGGCGGTGCGCAGCCAGCCTTCGTTGGCGATGCGTTCCTGGTAGAACGTCAGCACGTCGGCGCCCACCGCCCAGGCGTCGAGCAGCGCCATCGCAGGGTCGTCCGCCTCGCGCGTGCGCAGGCCCGCCAGTGCGGGCAGGCTGGCGTCGCTGAGGTCGCGCTGCATGGTGGCGTGGAAGTCGGCCCAACTGCCGACGCGGTAGCGCAGGGCGGTCAGCCCCGGCCGGTTGTACAGCAGCAACGGCGTGCGTGCGGTCGTGCCGCATCCGCAGGCGCAGGCATGCTTGCCGCAAGCGCTGCAGCAGCTCATCGGCCACCTCCCATGTCGAAGCAGATGCTGCCGTGGTCGGGATGGTCCGGGTCGTTGTCGACCTGGGCGATCTCGCGCGCGCCCAGGTGCAGCACGGCGTCGGCGGGCACGCCCTGGTCGTCGTCGCCGTCGGCGCGGACCAGGGTGGCGACGTCGACGTGGGCCACGCCGGCGATGGACTGCGCCTCGGCCAGCAGCGCGCTGGCGTACACCGGCGCGCCCAGCGTCAGCCGGTCCGGATGGAAGAAGCCCGGCGTGCCGTCGCGGCGCAGGCCGGCGCTGAAGCGGTCCAGCAGTTCGGCCTTGACGTGGGCGACCAGGAAGTCCGGCAGCACGCACACGGACAGCGCGATGCGCAGCGGCACGTAGCGTGCGGCGCGCACCTCGACGTCGTGGCCGATGCGGCGGTAGCGCTCCAGTTGCGCGCGGATGCGCCGAGCCAGTCCCGCCGGCAGCGATTCGCGGCCCAGCGGGTCCACCGCCACGTCGGCCACGTACCAGCTGCCGCTCCATTCCAGCGCCGCGGCCGCGCCCTGAAGCTCGGGCGCGCGGGCGGCGAACATGGCGTAGTCGGCGGCGATGATCGCGCGCAGCGGATTCGCGCGGAACGCGCCGGGCGCGTAGCGCTTCACCTCGGCGGTGCTTTCCGGCGCGGTGCCGCCGCTGGCCGGCAAGGGGTTGCGCGGCACCAGGTCGGTTGCCAGCACGCCGGACTTCAACGCCAGCCACGTGATGCTGTCGCGCCCCACGTTGCCGGCCGGGCCGTTGCCGAGGCGCACGGCGGCGCGGAAGAAGTCGCCGGCCTGCGGCTGCATGCCCAGCACGCCGTCGCCGAAGCGCAGGTGGGCGGCGCCGTCGTCGTCCATCTCGACCACGAAGTGGCGGTCGTTCGGGCCGCTTTCCAGCAGGTCGTAGCGCGACTGCCACTGCCAGTGCGGGTCCGGCGTGCCGGCCACCAGCACGTCGGCGAGCGCGCCGCCGTGGACGTCGAGCTGGGGCAGCGCCAGCCGCGGGTCGCGCGCCAGCAACTGGCACACCGGCGCCTGCGACGGCAACGGTTCGGCCCAGGTGAGCGGCGTGCCGGGCAGCACGTGGCCGGTGTCGGCCGGCGGCCGGCGCACGTCGACCACGGCGCCCTCGCAATGGCAGCAACCGTATGCCAACGCACCGGGCACCAGCCAGCAGTCCTCGGCCAGCGCGCCGCAGCGGGCGCAGGCGTCGGGTATCGCGGCCAGGGCGACGGCGAGGCCGGGATAGTCGCCGTCGCCGCCGTCCGGCGTGCAGATCGGCGCGGCCGTGCATTGCCCGCGCACGTGCTCGCCGTGGTCGACCAGCAGCACGTTGCCGCGCGCCAGGCTCACGTCGTGCAGCCAGCCGCAGTCCGGCGCCGGCAGGCGCACCGACAGGCACAGGTCGAACGGCAGCGCATCGCAGGGGTCCCAGGCCACGTCCAGCAGCGGCGTGCCGTCCAGCGGATCGACCGCGGGCTGCACCGCGGTGAGGCGCACGGCATGCCGGTGCGCGGGATCGGCATCGGCGGGGTTGCCGGTCTGCGGCCCCAGCACCTCCTCGAAGATCAGCAGGTCGCCGATCGCCAGCTTCAGCACACGCGCCGGCGCGGCGACCGCCGCGGCGTTCGCGGCCGCCGGAGCGGCGACGGGTGCGGCTGCCAGCGCGGGGACGGGCGCGGGTGCGGGCGCCGGCGAAGGAGCCGGCGCGGGTGCAGGCGCGGGAGCAGGCGCAGGAGCAGGTGCCGGCGGCGCCGCATCGACCAGGGTGGCGCGCGTGCTGCCGCGGGGCAGGCAGCATAGCTCGTCGCCCCAGCGGTACAGGCGGATCGCGCTGTGCGCGGCGACCACGGCGAAGCTGGTGGCGCCGTCCAGCGCCATCGGTTCGAAGACCAGCGCGCCCTGGGCGCGGGCCGTTTCCAGCTGGGCCGCATCGATGATGCCGGGCGGCGGGTTGCCCGGCACCGACGGCGGCACCAGCAACAGCAGGTTGTCCAGCGCGAGGTCGACGTCGCTGCTCGACGCCAGCGCGACCAGCGCGCGGGCGTTGCAGCCCTCGTGCATGCGGTAGTCCACCAGCCGCGCATGCCGGCGCACCGAGATGCGCCGGCGCGCGGTGCCGAGGTAGGCCTCGGTGGCGACGGCGTCCTGGTAGTAGCTGAGGTAGTCGGCGGTGTACGCCAGCGTCTCCACCAGCGCGATGCCCAGGTCCGGCACGTGGCGTTCCTGCCACGCCGGCATGTCCAGCGCGAGGCGGTCGAGGAACAGCTGGCGGAAGCTGGCGTAGTCCTTCGCCAGGTAGTCGATCTCCGGCGCGGGCGGCGGCGCCTGCACGCACGGCGTTTCGTCCGCGCAGTCCAGCGTGCGCGCGCAGTCCAGCCGGAAGCGCAGCGTGGCGCAGGCGTAGCGCGGGTCGAAGCCGGGATACGCCCGCCAGCTTGCCGGGTCGTTGCCCGAGGCCGCATCCACCAGGCACAGGCAGTACGCGGTGTGGTCGCCTTCGCGGTCCAGTTGCACGCGCAGGCAGGCGTCGTCGTGCATTTCCGGTTCCAGCTCGGCCTGCACGGCGAGCACACGCAGGCCGGTGATGCGGTCGCCGCCGCTGACGCGCACGTTCGCCACGCCCAGCTCCGGCGGGATCGCGCCGAACAGGTGCACGCACAGGCTGGTCCCGTCGTCGCCCACCTCGACGTAGTCGATGCCGTTGAGCGCGCCTTGCAGGCGCAGCTGCTCGCGCCGCGCCGGCACGCTGCACGCCGGCAGCAGCGAGCAGCCGACGATCGCGGAGCCGGCGGTGGTCTGCGCGGCGCTCATGGCAGGCTCCGCTCGAAGCTGTCGCTATGCGCCGTGCCGGTGGCGCGCACCACGTAGCCGAGGTCCACGCGCAAGCTGGAATCCTCGCTGGTCACCGCCAGCGCGCCCACCTCGATCACGTCGCCCAGCCAGCGCTGCAGCGCCGCCTGCAGCGTGAACTGCAGCGCGGCGGCCAGCTCCGGGCTGTTCGGCGCGAACACCAGTTGCAGCAGGCCGCTGCCGAAGTCGGGCCGGTTCACCCGCTCGCCGGGGTTGGTGAACAGCAACTGCTCGATCATGTCGCGCACGTGCCCGTCGTAGCCGGTTTCCGCGACGCGGCCGCGCGGGTCGAAGTGGAACGGGAAATCCATATTTCCTTTGGGGATGTTCATCACGGTGCTCATGGCGACCTCACATCGCGGTGGCGCGCGTCTGGCTGGCGACGATCAGCAGCGGCGTGCCGGTGGGCGCGCAGATCGCCTGGCTGTCGATGAGCAGCAGCGGCTGGCCGCCGGAACTCACCCGGGTCGCGGCGGTGACGAACTGGGCGCTGATGCACGGTCCGTTCGCCGCGGGCGGCGGCGGCAGTCCGCAGCCGGCGACCAGCCACGGCGCCGGCTGCGTGACCGTGGGCTGGCCGCCCACGGTGACGCGCGGGTTCGGCATGCTGGCCTGCGCCTGGCCGCCGTGCGAGCAGAGCACGCTGGCGCCGACATGGATCAGGAAACCCGGCATCGCATCCTCCTCAGGTGACCGCCAGTGCGCCGTTGTTGATCGTCACCGTCGGGCCCGCGAGCACGATGGTGGCGCCCTTGCCGTTGGAGATCGTGATGCCGGTGTCGTTGATCATCACCATCGCGCCGCTGGCGCTCTTCAGCAGGATGCCGCCGGCTGGGCCCGGCACGTCGCTGATGGAGATGAGGTTCTGCAACCCCGTCTGCAGCACCACGCTGGGGCTGGCCGGGTTGCCGGCCAGCGCGAGCGCCGGCACCTCCGCCGCGCTGCCCCAGTAGCCGCCGGTCCAGACCGGATAGTCGGGATCGCCCTGCTCGAACTCGATCCACACGCCGGCGCCGATCTGCGGCACCACGTAGACGCCGCTCTGCTTGCCGGCGAACGGCACGCACGGCATCGCCCAGCTCGACGGCAGCAGGCCGGACACGTCCGGCACCATCGCCTGGATGCGGCCGCGCTGTTCCGGGTCCACGTTCTGGATCACCGTGCCGCGGTACTTGCCGTAGAAGCGGTTCATGACGGCGCTCATGGCGGCACCAGCGGCACGGTGGAGAGCAGGCCCTTGCGCGACAGCTGGAAGCTCTGCTTGTACTCGCCGCGCCTGATCGTGTGCCGGACCTGGCTCACGTAGTGCAGGCCGTCGAACGCCGGCCCCACGCCGCGCACGCCCACCAGCTGGCGCGGCTTCAGCACGCGGCCGTAGCGCACCACGTCCAGGCTGCCGCGGCCGGTGACGGTGTCGGCGGACTTCGCCGCCTCGGCCATGCCCAGCAGCAGCGCGCGCTGCGGCGTGTACTTCGCGGTCTCGGGCAGCGGACGGAACTGCTGCGGCGGCGGATCGAGCAGGCCCAGCGGCGGGTTCAGCGGAGTGATGTCGGGGATGGGCAGCGGCAGCGGCACCTTGGTCTGCTCGTTCTGCACGTAGACCACCGGCAGTTGCCGCGCGTTGCCGTTGTAGCTGAAGCTGAGTTCGTCGACGTTGCTGGCTCCATCCATGTCGGCGTTCAGCGCCGGCTGCGGCACGCCCACCTTGATCTTCGGTCCCCAGTACGCGGTGCTCATCCCCGGCAGCGGGCCGGGTTCGAGATAGAACACGTAGCCGACCCGGCTGGCCAGCAGGCGGATGTAGTCGAGGTCGCTGCCCTGCTGGGTGGGCACGCGGTTGGTGGGAATGGGCACGTCGATCGCGATGCCGGGGATCACCAGCGGCACGATGCCGAGGAACGCGTACTTCGCCAGCAGCAAGGCCACGATCGCCTCGGCCGGCATCGCGGGGTAGGGCTGCCCGGGCAGGCCGGAGAACTCCAGTTTCTGCATCGCCGTGGTGAGGTCGTCGCCGGTGACCTGCAGCGTGCTGTGGCGCTGGTCCGCGCCCGGCAGCACTTCCGTGTTCGTCACCACGCCGTCGATCAGCACCTCCGGCATGCCGTTCACCGTGGCCACCACGATCACCCGCAGCAGCGGCACCACGCCGCCGCCGGACAGCAGGAACAGCGTGTGCAGCGGTGAATTCACGCTCAGCGTGAACTGCAGCGTGAACGCGCCCGCGCTTTCGTCCGGCGCGTTCACCTCGACCCTGGTGAGCGCGTCCAGCACCAGCTGCGGCACCGGCACCGGCACCACCGGGCCGACCAGCAACGTCAGGTGTACGCCTTCAAGCATGGGGAACTCCCGGGATACCTTGCGGCAGCGTGATGGCGAGCGCGCGCCCCATCGTCTCGGTCAGCTCGTCCGGGCGCAGCGCGCGGTTGGCGTCGGCCAGCCGCCAGAACTGCTCGGGGTCGCCCAGGTACTGGGCGGCGATGTTGTCCAGCCGCTCGCCCTGCTGCACCAGGTGCCACTGCAGCAGCGCGAAGCTTTCGGGCGCCGGCACGAAGCGGCGGCGCAGGTAGGCGACCGTGCTGCCGTCGGCGCGCACGAGGCTGGCGGTGGGCGTCAGCGCGTAGCGGCTGGTGGGCGGGAAATTCGAGCTCATCGGGACATCTCCATCGCGGGTCGGTCACTGCGGATTCGTCAGGCGTACACCGCCTTGCGCAGGTCTTTTCTGGAGCGCAGCTCGGCCAGCATCTGCGACTCGCTCAGGTCCAGCGCCCATGTGGGCCGCAGCTGGAAGTGCGGCTGGTCGACGATGGTTTTCCAGTTGCCGCCCCACTCCAGGCCCAGGTCCTGGCCCAGCACGCCGACCGCCTTGTATTTCGGCGATTCGGGCAGGTAGCGGTTGCCCTCGAACACGCCGACGTCGAACGCGATGCCGAAGTTGTGGTTCGAGTAGCCGGCGCGGGCGTTGGTCACGATCGTTCCGGGCGCCGTGCGCCCCTGGGCGTAGAGCGCGGCCTGCTCCTCGTAGCTGCGCAGCCCGCTGATCACGCGGATGGTGATGCCGGCGCCCGCCGCCTTCTGCACCAGCGCGCGCGCCATCGGCCGCAGTTCCGGCAGCAGCGTGGCGATCAGCTTTTCGCTGCGTTCGTCCACCGGCGAGATCGCCGCGGACGGCTGCGCCCCGTCGATCTTGCGGGCGACCAGCCGCCCGTAGATCGCGCCCCAGGTCTGCGGCCCCGCCTTGCCGTCCACGGTCACGCCGAGAACCCCCTGCACGGCGGCGATCATTTCCTCGATACGCATGGTGGTCTCCGATTCCTTCGCGATGGCCGGCGTTCCGCCGACGGGACTGCGGGCTGTCCGGCGCCCGGATCAGGGCACGCCGGCCAGGCCCAGCGCCGACAACTGGCCGCCGGCGCCGCCGGCCAGGCGTTCCTTCTGTTGCAGGTAGCTCATGAACAGGCTGGCGGCCTTGTGGCCGCCCGGCACGTCGTTCACCGACAGCACGCGCAAGCCCAGGCTGACCTTGGCGCGGATGGGGTTCAGCGCCGTGTCGAACGCCTCCTCGGTGATGCTGAACTCGGTGACGCGCACCGGCAGGATGCGCGACTTGCTCCACACGAACAGCGCCAGCGGCGTCTCCATCGGCACGATCTCCAGCGTGCCGATCTGCGCCAGCAGGTCGTTCGCGCGCAACTGTCCGCTGGTCGGATAGACCATGGTTTCCAGCGCCGCCAGCTGGGCGAAGATGCCCGAGGCGACCACGCCGCCGTTCTGCTCCGGGAATTCCAGCTGGTCGGTGGCGTCGATTTCCGCCTCCAGCTTCAGCGTCTCCACCGGTGGCCCCTTCAGGCGCAGCACCTCGGAGCGGTCGCCGCCGTCCGCGCTGATCGCCTGCACCTGCAGCGAGCGGGTGAGCGAGTCGGGGTTGTACTGCAGCGCGATCACGCGCCGCACCGCCGAGCTGGCCGCGTCGATCAACACGATGCCGCCCTTGAGGATGCGCGGGGAGCCGGGGAATGCGCTCATGGGTGACTGCCTGCGCCGATACCGATGCGGCGCGCCTGCTCGGCGTTGATCTGCGCCTGCCTGGGCTGGCCCAGCGTCACGTACGCCCTCGCCAGCGCCGCATGCGATGCCGCCGGCAGCGCGACGCCGGTGGCCTGCAGTTGCGCGGCGATGGTGGCGAGCTGGCGCTGCCGGTCGGGATTCACGGCGGCCGGGGCGGCGCTGCCGGCCACGCTGCCGCCGGCCGGAGCCGCATGCGGCGCGGTGGAGCCGGCTGGCGGCGCCGGGGTTGGCGGCGTGGCGGCCTGCACCTGGTTCAACTTCGCGGTGAGCACCGGCACCAGCGTGGCGCGCACCTGGGGCGACGGCTGCTTCTGCAGCACCGCCTGCGCCAGCTGGTAGCCCTTGTTCAGGTCGCCGATCGCGCGGTAGCCGTCGGCCACCTTGGCCTGCAGCAGCGGATTGCCCGTGGCGCGCTGTTCCACCTGGGCCAGCGTCTGTGCGTACTGTTGCTGCTGCTGCGGGTCGATCTGCTCGGTGGGTTGCGCCCGCAGCCGGTCGATCTCGACCAGGTTGTTGCTGAACTTGATCGACTGGATGCCGGGGAACCCCATCAGCACGATCGCGACCACGAACAGCACGATCACCGCCTTGAAGTCGCGCCGCTGCACGATCATCACCGTGATCGCCGCCAGCGCGAACAGGAACAGCACGAAGCCGCAGACCAGCATCAGTTTTTCATAGCCGTACAGGCCGTCGAAGATGCTCATGACATTTCTGCCTCGCCGTTGTGGTGGCCGGGCGCGCCGCCTGCAAATGCCGTTGCCCGGGGCGTGCCGGCCTTCATTGGTTGAGCCACGCCGCGTGCGCGAAATACGCGTACGAGTCCGCGTTGTCGTAGGCGGCGGAGGCGCCCATCGTGCTGCACCTGGTGCCGCCGTCCTCCCAGCAATAGCCCTTGTCGTCCGTGCCGTCGTAGAGGTGGCTGCATTCGTGCACCAGGGTCTTGGCAAGCCCCACGTCGTCCTGGTCGAAGCCGCCCTCGCACAGGTGCACGTGCAGTCCGATCCACTTGCTGCGCGAGTACCCGCGCGTCACGGTGCCCGGACCGCCTCCGCAGAAGTGGTCGTAGAACAGGGTGCCCTTGGCCTCGCATTCCACGGTGATGTTCTTGAGCCCCTGCAGGATGGTGAGCAGGCCGTCGTGGACATGCTCGAAGGTCTTTTCGCCGTCGTCGCCGAAGTAGGTGCGCAGCAGCAGCTTGGTGTCCGCGTTGGTGTGGTCGCGCAGGCGGTACAGCGCCTCGCGCACCATGTCGACGGCGATCGGCTGCGCTTGCGCGATGGCCTTCTTCTGGTCCGTGTTGCAGTCGGCGGTGTCCTGCGCGACCGGTTTCGGCACCGGCCGCTTGCCCTCGATCTTCTCGTCCTCGAAGGTGTACTCGCGGCTGACCGCCCGTATCAGCGCGGCGCGGTTCCATTGCCGCGCGACGGCGTTGTCGTTCGTGGTCATGCAGTCGTTGAGCGACGCGCCGGAGGTGCCCGTCACGTTCACCGCCGCGGCGGCCGGCAGCACCGCGCGCACGGCGTCGGCGCGTTCCTTGCGCAGCGCGGTGTTCAGCGGCGCCTCGCCCTGGCAGTCGGACAGTCCGATGATTTCCCACTGGCTCTTCGCCGCGGACACCGTGCCGACCAGGGTGGGCCACAGCGGATGGCGGGTCAGTCCGCCCTTCACCACGTCCTTGCCGATGTCGAAGTTCGCGACCAGGAAGCCCGCCTCGGGCGCGGTCACGTACTCCAGGATCATCGGCTGCGCGCGGGTGGTGCGATCCTCGTCCGGCTCGCGCTGCGGGCAGTCTTCCAGCGACATGCGCGCGCGCGTGCAGGGGACGAAACGCTGCAGGGCGACGCCGCCCTGCGCCTGCTGCAGCGTGTGCGTCAGCTCGTGCGCCAGCAGTTGCCTGCCGGCCGCGGTTCCCGGTGCGTATTCGCCGCGCGCGAATGCGATGTGCTCGCCCACGGTGTAGGCGCGTGCGCCAAGCTCCTGGGCGGAAGCGGCGGCCGCGTCGTCGGTATGCACGCGCACGCGCGAGAAGTCGTGGCCCGGTGCGGCCGCGGGCGCGGCCATGGTCATGACGCGCCGGGCCATGTCGTCCGCCTGGCGTTCCAGCGGATCGTTCGCCGCGCCCACCTGCAGCGGACCGCCGGCGACCGGCGCCGCGCCCACGTGGCTGGCCGCGCCGGAGCCGTGCGCGAAGCGCGGCTCCATGAACGACCGCGCGGCGGCGTCGAGCGGGCGGCCGGGCGAGGCCAGCACGCCATGCACGCTCGCCGGTGCGGTGCCGGCTTCCGGGCCGCCGGTCGCCAGCCGCTGCACGCGTTTGCGTTCCTGCGCGCACTGCGCGCATTCGCCGCCGCCCGGCGCGTGCCTGCCGCAGGCGCACTTGCGCTGCAGGATTCCCCCGGGATGGCTGCCCGCGGCGGCGGGGGCGCGGGTGGCGGAGATGCTGCGCTCAGACATGGCGACCTCCGCGCGTGTCCGCGTTCTCGACGTTTGCAGCGGCTGGCATGCCGAGACCGCGCCC
Source organism: Rhodanobacter sp. PCA2 (assembly GCF_013620825.1). GTDB lineage: Bacteria > Pseudomonadota > Gammaproteobacteria > Xanthomonadales > Rhodanobacteraceae > Rhodanobacter_A. The sequence continues at coordinate 82,586 of NZ_NJIC01000009.1, forward strand.
CACCGCGGCGGCGATGCGCGTGGCCAGCGGCCCGGCGTCGTTGTGCGCCGTGGCGGACGCCGTGGGCCGAAGCGTCGCGACATGCCCGAGCTGGCGCAGTGCCGCCGTCGCGCCGGGCGCGCGCAGCCATTGCGCCAGCTCGTCCTGCACGGCGGCGCGCACGTCGCCGGGGCGTTCGCCTTGCAGCAGCGAAGCGTCCAGCACCAGCCGCTCGATATGCAGTTCCATGCTCACGACCGGCCTCCCGCGCTTTCCGGCGGACTGAAGTCCGCTTCGTTGACCGGCCGGTCCAGCTTGAGGTATTCGCCGCGCACGGCTTCCAGCACCACCGGCATGCCGATCTCCACGCCGGCCTGCGCGGCCATGAAGGCGGCGTTGAGCGCGATGCCCTGGATGCTGCCGCCGGTGAGCGCGAAGCGCGCCAGCCGGGCGAGGTCCAGCGCGCCCACCGTGGCCTGCGGCGGGAACACCGAGGCCCAGATCGCGCGCCGCTCGGCCGGGCCGGGGAACGGGAAGTTCACCACGAAGCGCAGGCGGCGCAGGAAGGCGCCGTCCAGCGCGCCCTTCATGTTGGTGGCGAGTATCGCCAGGCCGCGGAACGACTCCAGCCGCTGCAGCAGGTAGTTCACCTCGATGTTCGCGTAGCGGTCGTGGCTGTCCTTTACCTCGCTGCGCTTGCCGAACAGCGCGTCGGCCTCGTCGAAGAACAGGATCGCGCCGCCGTCCTCCGCGGCGTCGAACAGCTTGCGCAGGTTCTTCTCGGTCTCGCCTATGTATTTGCTGACCACCGCCGACAGGTCGATGCGGTACAGCGACAGGCCCAGTTCGCCGGCCAGCACCTCGGCCGCCATGGTCTTGCCGGTGCCGCTCTCGCCGGCGAACAGCGCGCTGATCGACAGGCCGCGGTTCATGCGCGCGCGGAAGCCCCAGTCGTCGTAGACCGTGCCGCGGCGGGCGACCTGGTCGGCGATCCGGTGCAGCAGCTGCTTCTCGCTGTCGGGCAGCTTGAGGTCGTCCCAGCCGGCCTTGGGCTCGATGCGCTGGGCGAGCTGGTCAAGCGCCGGCCGCGTGTGCGCCAGCGCGTTCTGCCACAGCGTCTGCGCCAGTGCGGCGGGTTCGTGCGCCGTCGCCGCCAGCGCGCCGCGCGCGATCTGCTCGATGCGGCCGAGGTTGAAGTCGAAATGCCCGGCCAGGTGTTGCGGCTGCGTGCCGGCGGCGTCGCCGAGCAGGCGCTGCCACAGCGTGCGCTGTTCGATCGCGGTGGGTTTGGCCACGTCGATGCCCAGCGCGGGAATCGCCGGGTCGGCCCAGGGTTCGCGCGCGTCCACGAAGCGCAGGCCGTCGGCGTTCGCGATGAAGCGCCTGACCAGCATCGCGGCCGCGTCGGTGCGCTCCACTCCGGATGCGTCGAGGTACAGCGCCAGCGGCAGCAGCCGGCTTTCGCGCTGCCACAGCCGCAGCAGGGTTTCCTGTTCGCCCGCCGCGCCGGGCAGCAGTTCCGCCGGCAGCCGGTAGGCCTGCACGCCGAACGCGGCGGCGACGGTCTGCGCGATCGCCTGCTTGCTCACGCTGTCGCTGCCCAGCAGTTGCGTCACCGGCACGGCCTCGCCGGGCGGCGCATGGCGCAGGCTGTCGATCACCTGTTCGGCCAGCGCCTGCTGCGAGGCGGGCAGCGCCGCCGCGGGCAGCGCGGTGAGCAGCGGCACGAGGCGGTCGTCGAGATAGTTCAGCCCCTTGATGAAGTTGACCACGCGCTCGTCCGCGGCCAGCGCCGCGCCGACCAGCGGCTGCGCGCCCGGCTGGTGGATCTCCAGCAGGCGCCAGTAGCGCAGCGGGCGCCCGGGCGACAGCGCGTCCCAGTTGGGCGCGTCGAGCACGGCGAACGCGAGCGCGAACGTGGGATAAGGCCGCGCCGGATCGTGCTGGGCCTGCGCGCACAGCGCGGGGAAGCGGGTGTCGAGTTCCATGCCCACGCACAGCAGCAACAGGTCGCGTTCGAACGGCGACAGGCCCAGGCGTTCGGCGAGTATCTCCAGTGCGGGCGCATGGCTGTTCGCGTCCGCTGCCGGCGTGCCGGCGGGAGTGGCGGCGGCGTCCGGCGGCGCGGCGTCGATCGCGCGCGGCGCCGGCGGCCGGATCGCGTCCAGCTCCGCCGCGGTCAGTGCCGCGCGGGGATGCGTGCCGCCGAACACACGCCCGAACCACGAGGACTTCGATACGGCCGGCGCTTCCACCGCAGCCACCGCCGCGGTGGGTACGGGCGGCGGCGGGGCGGCGGGCGCGTCGTGCTGCTGCGCCGCGCGTTGCAGACGGGCGCGCAGATCGGCCAGTGCCGTCGCGAGGAAGCTGTCGTTCGCCGCCAGCCAGGTTGCCTGATCGTTCATGACACCACCACTTGCTGGTCCGCGGCGAACGCGGGCGCGCTGCCGCTGAAGTCCACCGGAATGCTGTCCGCGCCGTCCACGCGCAGGCGCACGACGTAGCTGCCCGCTGTCACGCCGGTGAGCTGGAAGCCCAGCGCCGTGGGCTGCTTGGGATCGGCCGGATTGACGAGGCTGGCCGGCGCCAGCACGCGGTCGCCGAACAGCAGCAGCACGCGCTGGCCTGGGCGGATGCGCGGCATGCAGCCCAGTTGCAGGGTGAAGTCGCCGGCCGCCGCGGCGAGCGCGCCCAGCGTGATGGTGGGCGCCAGCGCCAGCGGCAGTTCGTTGCTGAGCAGCGGCGGCAGTCCGGACGGCTGCACGCGCAGCGCAACGGTGCAGATGCCCGGCGCCCAGCGCGACGCGGCGTCCGGGTCCTCGCTGGCGTCCGGCAGGTGCACGCGCAGCGTGCCGGGCGCATCGCCGGGCAGCGGCGGCAGCTCCACCGGCGCGGGCAGCTGCGTGCCGCTGAACAGCGCCGTGGTGTCCGCGGCGCCGAGCTGGCGACCGTCGAGCACGAGGTCCTCGCCCAGCCGCACGGCGGACTGCCCGCGCGGGAAGCTCAGCGCGTCCAGCACGGCGGCGGCCGAGGCGGTGGCGATCACGCCGCGATCCTGCGACCCGCGCCGCAGCACCGGCAGCGGCGCGCGCGCCGCCGCCTGGCTGTCGATCAGCACCACTGCCGCCTCGTACACCGAGGAGACGCGGTAGTTCGTCTGCAACGCGGTCCACAGCCTGGACAGCTCGTCCACACTCTGCGCCAGCCGCGTGATGCGCACGAGTTCGATCTGCTCGCCCAGGTCGTTGCCGGCCAGCGCGCTGCGGATGTCGTTGCGGTCCAGCACGGCGCCGTCGTGCAGCGTGCTCATCGCGGCCGCCAGCACGCGGTGGTTGGTGGCGTCGATGTCGTTGTCGCCGCGGCCCCAGGCGGTGAGCACGTAGTGCAGGTTCAGCGCCAGCGCCGGCGGCGCGGTCTCGCCCGGGTGCACCTGGCCGGGCAGGTCGCGGTTGCGCCACGCGGCGTTCGCGACCACCTGGTACAGGAACAGGTTGAGCTGCGACGTGCTGATGCCCTTGCGCGCGGTGTCCGGCGGCTGCAGCGTCACCTGCAGGTCGCCGAGGTCGGAGTCCAGCAGCGGGATCCGCGCCAGCAGCAGGTTGCGCAGCGTGCGCGTGGTCGCGGCGATGGCCAGCACGTTGCTCATGGCGAGACCTTGCCGCGCTGGCGCAGGTAGTCGTCGAGGCTGGCCGGTTGCGGGCCGTCGCGACGGCGCGCGGGCGCCGTCGGCGTCGGCGCGGCGCGCACCTCGATGCGGCCTATGCTCACGTGCACCACGGGTTCGGGCGCGGCGGCGGCAGGTGACGTTGCGGTTGCCGATGCACGACGCGCCGCGCCTGCCGCGGTGCGTGCGGACGCGACCATGGGCGGGGTGGCGAACACCGGCGAGGCTGGCGGCAGCAGGCTGCCGGTCGTTGGCATTGCCGCTGCCGTGAACGAAGGCTCCGGCGCGCGGCGCAGTTCACGGGGTGCAATGGACGGCGGCGGCGGAGGCGCCGGCATCACGCGCGGCGACGGCCGGAGTGCGGCAGCCGATGCCGGCTCGGACTGACGTGTCGCGACGACCGCCTTCTCGAACGCAGGCTTTGCCTGCGGCTGCTTCGTCGATGAAACGGCCGGCGATGGGTCGGCTGCGCGCAGCGACGGCGATGCCTGCGAAGGCTCGGCCGTGGCCGCAGCTCGTGGGCGTGGTGCAGGCGGCGCGGCGCGCTGCTCCGTGGTTTCGGAATGCGCGTTCGCGCGCCGCGGTTCCGGCGCCGCTTCCGTGGTCTCGGCCACCGCCATCAGCGGCGCGCGCTGCAAGGGCTCGAACAGCGACGGCAGCCGCGGCGCCAGCGCCGTCGCGCCGTCGCCTGCCCGTGCCGCCACCCGGTCGAGGAAGTCGCTCATGGCGCGCACAGCTCCAGGTAGGCCTGGCGGCGGCGCGGGCTCAACGCGAGGATGTCGGCCTCGGTCCAGTGGTAGGCCTGCGCCAGCGTGTCCACGTCGCGCAGCATGTGCAGCGCCCAGGCGTGCAGTTCCTGCCAGAGGAAGCGCGCGATGTCGAACAGCGGCTGCCAGGCGTGGCCGCAGTCCGGGCAGCGGAACGCGAGCTGCAGGTCGGCCTGCGGATCGGCCGTGGCCATCGCCTGCGCCAGCGTCGCCTGGAACGCCGGCGGAAGTTCGGTTGGAACTTCGGTGCCGTCGTCCGGGCGGGTCTCGATCACGCAACGCTCCAGCACCAGGCCGCGCGCGGCGTCGGCGTCGGCGCAGCCTTCCAGCGCGAGCAGGTCGCTGCTGTCGGGCAGGCGGAAGCGCACGCGCAGGCCGTGCGCGGCATGTTCCAGCCAGGGGGCAGGGTCGTCCGGCTGTGATGGCGCGAGCCGCAGATCGTCGCAGCGGAACGTCGCCTCCACCGCGGCCGCGCACTGCGGGCAGGCCACCACCACGTCGATTGCCTCGCCGAACAGGCGCTCGCGCAGCTCCAGCAGCAGCGCATCGCGCCGGCCCAGCGGCAGCGCCGCCAGCGCCGCGGCGGAACGCTCGTCGCAACTGCCCAGCAGCAGCAGGCCGTGGGTCGCCGCGGACGCGTCGCCGCCGCGTTCCCAGACCTGCAGCAGTTGCGCGGGCGAGGGCGTGCGCACGGGGCTCAGCCCGCCGGCACGGTGTAGCTGGGCTCGGCCGGTTCCGGCACGCCGGCGTCGCGTTCCCAGCCCTCGTTTTCCAGCTTCAGGTGCTGGATGGCGACCGCGTTCGCGTTCGCGTCCAGGTCGGGCATGGCCTGGTATTCCGAGACCCAGCAGCGATAGATCTTGTACGCCAGCGCGAGCTGGCCGGCTTCGTTGTAGACCTCCAGGATCAGGTCCTTGCGGAAGTCCTTCAGCGAGACCTCGGCGCCCAGCCCGGCGCCGAAGTTCCACACCTTGTTCGCCCACTTCTCGAACTCGGTGTCGTGGGTGACGCCGCGCTCGATGGTGATCGCGTCGTACTCGGTGCGGCCGGGCGACTTGCGCGTGCTGCTGGGGTCGCCGCCCTCGCGGTGCTTCACCACCTCGGTGGTGCGCTTCAGTCCGGAGACCTTGCTGATGCCGGCCACGTAGCGGCCGTCCCACTTCACCCGGAACTTGAAGTTCTTGTACGGATCGAAACGCTGCGCGTTGACGCTGAACTGGGCCATGGCGGTGTCCTCGTGGTCAGGCCTGGATCTGGCCGGCCATCTGCTGCAGTTGGATGACCACGAACTCGGCGGGCTTCAGCGGCGCGAAGCCGACCACGATGTTCACGATGCCGTGGTTGATGTCGTCCTGCGTGGTGGTTTCCTTGTCGCACTTCACGAAGTACGCGTCCTGCGGCGTCTGCCCCTGGAACGCGCCCTGGCGGAACAGGCCCTGCATGAATGCGCCCACGTTGAGGCGGATCTGCGCCCACAGCGGTTCGTCGTTCGGCTCGAACACCACCCACTGGGTGCCGCGGAACAGGCTCTCCTCGATGTACAGCGCGAGCCGGCGCACCGGCACGTACTTGTACTCGTCGGCGAGCAGGTCGGCGCCGCGCAGCGTGCGCGAGCCCCATACCACCGGGCCGACCAGCGGGAAGCTGCGCAGGCAGTTCACGCCCAGCGGATTGAGCATGCCGTTCTCGGCGTCGTTGAGCGGCACGGCCAGTCCCTGCACGCCGGACAGCGCCGCGTCGATGCCGGCCGGCGCCTTCCACACGCCGCGCTGGGTGTCGGTGCGAGCCATCACGCCGGCGACGATGCCGCAGGGCACGAAGGTATCGGCCTGGCCCTGGCGCATGGGATCGGCCTCGATCACCCGCGGGAAATACAGCGCGGCGTTGCGCGCCGCGGTGCCGTTCAATCCCAGCGCGGTCAGCGCCGCGTTGTTCGACTGGGTGATCGCGCCGGCGCTGCTCCATTCGGCCGGCGCGTCCACCAGCAGCAGGGCGCGCCGGTCGACGCACAGCGCCATCGCGTTCTGGTACACGGTGGCCGAGGTGTTGCCGCCGCGCAGGTCGGGCGGGATGCACAGCAGGTTGAACAGGTCGGTCTTCTTCAGCGCGTAGATGCCGGTCTTGGCATCGGGGTCGCCGAGGTAGGCGGTGTCGTCCAGCGCCGCGCTGTCGGCGGCCTGGTCGGCGGCGGCGACGCCGGTGGAGGACTTGTCCTGGTCCCACACCGTCTTGCCGGCGTCCGGGTCCAGGTGCGCCGCCGGCACCGCAGTCGCCGGCAGGGTCAGCGAGGCGGCCACGCGCACCAGCGACGAGCTGGCCTTCAGCACGCGGTCGACGCGGCGCGGGCTCTCCTTCACGCTGAGGTTGAGGAAGCTCTCCTGCGTGCCGGCGACCATGTCGCGCACGGTGAGGTTGAACAGGTCGGCGGCGGCGAGGCCGCAGCTGGCGGCGACCTCGGCGGAGACGTTGCCGTCGATGCGCGCACGCAACTGGTTGCCCCAGCCGCCCGCCGACGCCGCTTCCAGCGGCAGGTTGGCGATCTTGATCGCGGCCTTGGCCGGCTTGCCCGCGTTGGTCTTGTACAGGCGCACGATCGCCGCCTGCGCGCCGCCGTTGAGGTAGAAGTCGCGCACGGCGTAGCCCATCGGATAGGCAGGATCGAGGCTGCCGAAGTTGCGCTCGAAGTCGCCGTAGCTGTTGATGATCAGCGGGCTTTCCGCGTCGGCATCGACCGGCCCGCGCGCGGCGCGACCGACGAAGGCGGTGATCGAGGTGGCCACCCCGGTGATGGTGCGTACGCCACTGGGGATTTCCTCGATGTAGACGCCCGGGTAAGTGAGCGCAGATGGCATGGGATCGTTCCTCCGTCGTGTAGGCCGGGTTGCCGTCAGTGCGGCGGCTTCGCGGGCTGGTTCAACGCGTACAGCACCTCGCCGTCGGGCAGCTCGTCGCGATGCAAGACCCCCTCGGCGACGAGCCGGTCAAGCACGTGGCCGATGCGACGGCAGCCGGGCGCGCCCCGCTGCCGCGGCAGCCACCAGTTGGCGATGCCCCGCAGCGTGTCGGCTGCCTGCGGGTGACATTCCAGATACGCGAGCACCGAGCGCTCGATCTCACTCTCGCTCCTGCCCGTCGTGTCCGTCCCCTGATGCGTCGCCATGACGACCTCCGTACACGTGCAAGGGAACCGGAGGCAACATGCGTGCCACCGGCATGGATGCGGGATTCGGCGCGCCAGCTGGATTTGCGCGGGTGGGCGTGGTGGTCGCCGGGTCGGCGTTGACCCGCCTGGCGGGCGCAGCGGGGAAAAGCGCACCCGCCGTGCGCGGCGTCGCGGCCGCTCAGCGCGGCCGGAACTGCTTGGTCTCGATGCCGTGCTTCAGCAGCAGCTTGCCGAGCTGGCGGCGCTCGGTGCCGGACAGGCGCGCGGCGGCGCTGATGTTGCCGCTGGCCTGCTCCATCAGGCGGGTGAGGTAGTCGCGCTCGAAGGTGCGGATCGCGTGCAGCTTGGCCGCGCTGAAGCGCAGGTCAGGCTCGTTCGCGCGCCGGCGCGGCGCGGATTCGGTGCCGGCGAACGCGGGCTCCGCCGCCTGCAGCTCGGCCACGCCGATCCGCGGGCCGTCGCCGCCCACGTAGGCGCGCAGCACGATGTTCTCCAGCTCGCGCACGTTGCCCGGCCACGCGTACGCGCGCAGCGCGGACAGCGCATCGTCGCCCCACTGCCGGGCCGGGCCGCCCACGCGCGCGGCCGCGGCTTCGAGGAAATGCCGGGCCAGCAGCAGCACGTCGTCGTCGCGCTCGCGCAGCGGCGGCAGGCGCACGTACAGCGCATTGAGCCGGTAGTGCAGGTCGCGACGGAAGCGGCCGGCCGCCACCTGCCGCTCCAGGCCTGCATTGGTGGCGGCGATGATGCGCGCGTCGGAAATCCGCGGCGCGCCGCCGCCCACCGGCCGGTACTGGTTGTCCTGCAGGAAGCGCAGCAGCGTCACCTGGCCCTTGTCCGAGAGCGAATCGACCTCGTCGAGGAACAGCGTGCCGCCCTGCGCGTGGTCGACCAGTCCGGGCTGGGCGGCCTTGGCATCGGTGAACGCGCCGCGGTCGTGGCCGAACAACTCGTTCTCGATCAGGCTGTCGGGGATCGCGCCGCAGTTGACCGGCACGAATGGGCGGTCGCGGCGCGCGCTGGTGTAGTGGATTTCCCTGGCCGCCAGCTCCTTGCCGGTGCCGGTCTCGCCCTCGATCAGCACCTGCACGTCGCAGCCCGCATAGCGCCGCAACAGCGCCCGTGCGGACTGGATCGCCCTCGATTGGCCGAGCATGATCGACATCATGCGTCCCCAGGGTAATTGGCAGGACCCGGACGGGGCCTGCCATCGACGCGCAAGAGGTCCTTCTCCTGGTCGTCACGTCCCGAGCCGCGTTTGAAACGGCTCGTGGGACACCTTGGAGTATGCGTGCTTTCCGGGATGCAGTCCAAGGCTGTATCCGTCTGTCGTCTGCCGCTGTGGTTGATGTAGTCCGTGGCCGCGATGTGCGGCAAACCCGGGCTTTTGGGCGTGAACCTTGCTTGCATCCATTCGGTCGCCCGCCGCCCTGGCGTTCCCTCCCGGAATGCCTGCCGGCGATCCCCGCGAGGATGCTTGAGCGGCGAGCGCCGCGACCCGCACGAAGCCATGCACGGAGCAGTTTGCGACCGCCGTCCGGTCGTAGCGGCAAAGATGTCGCAGGGCGGGCAGGGGTGCCCGGATCGCGTAAAATGACTGTTATGCACGCGGCCCCGCGCGTGGTTACTCGCCAGGTTCTCCGGCCACCGCCGGCCCATGCGAGTCCTACGCCGCGTAGGCGGCGCCCCTCCCCCGAACGGCCTCAGAGACGACAGATGGTAGCGATGGCGACCGAGCACGTGATCGACGTGCGGCACTGGAACGACAGCCTGTTTTCCTTCCGCACCACGCGCGATCCAGGCTTCCGCTTCGACAGCGGGCAGTTCGTGATGATCGGCATGGAGGTGGACGGCCGCCCGCTGATGCGCGCCTACTCGATCGCCAGCGCGAGCTGGGAGGAGCACCTGGAGTTCCTGTCGATCAAGGTGCAGAACGGTCCGCTCACCTCGCGCCTGCAGTACCTCAAGCCCGGCGATCCGCTGCTGGTGACGAGCAAGCCCACCGGCACCCTGGTGCTCACCGACCTCAAGCCCGGCAAGCACCTCTATCTGCTTGGCACCGGCACGGGCCTGGCGCCGTTCATGAGCATCGTGCGCGACCCGGACACCTACGAGCGCTTCGACAAGGTCGTGCTGGCGCACGGCGTGCGCAATATCGCCGACCTGGCCTATGCGGACTACCTGCAACACGAGCTGCCGCAGCACGAGTACCTGGGTGAGTTCGTGCGCGAGAAGCTGATTTATTACCCCACGGTGACACGCGAACCGTTCCGCAACCACGGCCGCATCCCCGACGCGATCGCCAACGGCGCGATGAGCGCGGCCACCGGCCTGCCGCCGTTGAATCCGGCCACCGACCGGGTGATGCTGTGCGGCAGCCCGGCGATGCTGGACGACCTTTGCGCACTGCTGGACGGTCGCGGTTTCCAGGCTTCGCCGCGCACCCGTGAACAGGGTGATTACGTAATCGAGCGGGCGTTCGTGGACAAGTAGGCGACCGTGGCGGCGCGTCGTCGCAGGAACTCGCGGATATCTGTCAGCCTGCGTATCATGCATACCTTCGGTACGTCCCTCCAACGGCGTGAGACGTCATGACCCCCAGCCATTCGGCAGCCCGTTTGCGTGTGCTCCCCCGGCCGATCACCGACGACGGCGATGCCAGCCGGTTCTGTTCCAGTTGCGCCTTTTCCGATGCCTGCTGCGCGGTGGGCTACGGCAAGCCGGAGTTGCTCGAGCTGCATTGCCTGGTCGAGCACGTGGGACCGTTCCGCGCAGGCGAACACGTGTTCCGCACCGGCGACCCGTTCCGTGCGATCTACGCGGTGCGCGCGGGCTCGGTGAAGACGCGGCTGTTCGACCGCGACGGCAACGAGCAGGTGCTGGGCTTCTACCTGCCGGGCGAGGTGGTCGGGCTCAACGCGATCTATCCCGAGCACTTCCCCTGCGATGCGGTGGCGCTGGAAGACACCCAGTTCTGCCGCTTCTCGTTCCCCGCGATGAGCGCGCTGGCGGCGCGCCAGCCGGCGGTGCAGCAGCACCTGTTCCGGATGATCAGCAAGGAGCTGGGCGCGGTGTCGCTGCTGGCCGGCGACCACAGCGCGGACGAGCGCATGGCGGCGTTCCTGATCGACCTGTCCAACCGCTACGCGGCACGCGGCCTGCCGGCCACGCGCTTCCACCTCAGCATGTCGCGCGGCGACATCGCGAACTACCTGCGGCTGGCCGCGGAGACGGTGAGCCGGGTGCTGGGGCGCTTCCGCAGCCAGGGGCTGATCGCGCTGGAAGGCCGCGAACTGGTGCTGCTGCGGGAATCCGAATTGCGCGACATGGGCGCCAGCCTGCTGCCGGATTGACCGCGACGCAGGCCTGATCTATGTCAGGGCCGCCCCGGCGGCGAGCTGACACCATGGGCGCGATCAACTCTTGGCCGCCCATGGACACCTCCACTTCTCCCGCCGTCGCCAGCGACCCCGCCGCGCTGCTGGCCGCGGCGCCGCACCGGCCGCTGTTCCTTGCCGGCACCGTGGCGGTATTGCTGACCATGACCTGGTGGACGCTGGAGCTGGCCTCGCTGCGCTTCGGCTGGGCGCGCTGGCCGCAGCCCACGGTGCCGCCGGTATGGGGGCATGCGGTGCTGATCCAGTACGGCCTGTTCCCGCTGTTCATGTTCGGCTTCCTGATGACCACGTTCCCGCGCTGGATGGACGGGCCGTCGGTGCCGCCCGTGCGCTACCTGCCGGTGGCCGGGGGCGTGCTGGGCGGTTACGTGCTGGGCACGCTGGGGTTGCTCGGCCAGCCCACGCTGCTCAAGCTGGGGCTGGTGCTGATGCTGGCGGGCTATCTGGCGGGCGTGGGCACGCTGGCCCAGGTGATGGCGAAGGCGACGGACCGCAACAAGCACGGCTGGTCGTGCCTGGCGGCGTTCGGCGTGGGCACGCTGGGGCTGGCCGCCTTCGTGGTGTGGCTGTTCGATCCCGCGCTGCCGGCGGCGCTGGGCTGGCTGTCGGTGAAGCTGGGCACGTTCGGGTTCCTGTTGCCGGTGTACTTCACCGTGTGCCATCGCATGCTGCCGTTCTTCAGCAAGAACATGGTGGCCGGTTATGTGATGTGGCGGCCGGTGTGGAGCCTGCCGGTGGTGTGGGCGCTGCTGCTGGCGCACGTCCTGCTGGACTGGGCCGCGCTGCCGCAGTGGCTGTGGGCGTGCGACCTGCCGCTGGCCGCGGTGTTCGCGCTGCACTGGCTGATGTGGAAGCCGTGGCGCTGCCTGCGCCCGGGCCTGCTGGCGGTGCTGCACATCGCGTTCGCGTGGCTGCCGCTGGCGTTCGTGCTGTACTCGGTGCAGGACCTCGCGTTCGCCCTGCGCGGCGAGCACGTGCTGGGACTGGCGCCGCTGCACGCGCTGGCGATCGGCTTCTTCGGCTCGATGCTGGTGGCGATGGTGACGCGCGTCACCCATGGCCATTCCGGCCGCCCGCTGCAGATGCATCCGGTGCCGTGGCTGTGTTTCGCGCTGCTGCAGCTGGTGGCGTTCGTGCGCATCCGCGCCGAACTGGGCGGCGACCGCTACCTGTGGCTGGTGATCGCCGGCGCGGGCTGGCTGCTCGCGTTCCTGCCGTGGGTGCTGCGTTCGGCGTGGATCTACCTGACGCCGCGCACGGACGGGCGGCCGGGTTGAGGAGGATGTCGTGCGGGACCTGATCGCGCCGTATTATCCGTGGATCGTGCTGGTGCACCTGGCCTGCGCGATCGTGTTCGTGGGCGCAGCCGCGTTCGAGGTGTTCGTGCTGGAGGCGCTGCACAAGCGCTTCGACGTCACGACGATGCAGCAGATCGAGACCGCGGTGATGGCGCGGGTGCGCCGCTACATGCCGTTCGTGGTGCTGCTGCTGTTCGTCAGCGGCGGCCTGCTGTTCGACCTGCGCTGCGAGGGCATCCGCTGCATCGGCGAGACGCGCTTCGGCTGGTTCCTGCTGGCCAAGGTGGTGCTGGCGTTCGGCGTGCTGGGCGTATTCGTCAACGCCGTGTGGACAGGCGCGCACGGGCGCATGAATGCCTGCCGCTTCCGTTACACGCACCGCATCGTGCTGGCGCTGATGGCGGCCATCGTTTTTCTGGCCAAGACCATGTTCTACTTGTAGGCCCTGTCCCCCACACGAGGTGCGTCATGTCCACAGTCCATTTCAAGGGCCAGCCGGTACGCGTCGACGGCGCCTTCCCGGCGGTCGGTGCGCTGGCGCCGGCGTTCCGCCTGGTCGGTGGCGACTTGTCCGAGGTCGCGCTGGCCGACCACTCCGGCAAGCGCAAGGTGCTGAACATCTTCCCCAGCGTGGACACCGGCGTGTGCGCCGCCTCGGTGCGCCGCTTCAACGAACTGGCGGCGAAGCTCGACAACACCGTGGTGCTGTGCATCTCGGCCGACCTGCCGTTCGCGCAGGGCCGTTTCTGCGGCGCCGAAGGCATCACGAACGTGCAGATGCTGTCGCTGATGCGCGGACGCGAGTTCCTGCGTGACTACGGCGTGGCGATCGCCGACGGCCCGCTGGCCGGCGTGGCGGCCCGCGCGGTGGTGGTGCTGGATACGCACGACAAGGTGATCCACGCCGAGCTGGTGGACGAGATCACGCACGAGCCGGATTACGACGCGGCGCTGAAGGCGCTGGGCTGATCCGGCACCTGCATTCCGGCTATTGGGCTTGACACAATTCCATATTTCCGGAAATATGGAATTGTGGATACGCCTGCTGCTCTCTCCGCGCTCGCCGCGCTCAGCCACGATTCCCGCCTCGCCGCTTTTCGCCGGCTGGTGCAGGCAGGGGGCGAGGGCTTGTCGGTCGGCGAATTGCGCGAATACCTCGATCTCGCGCCCGCCACGCTGAGCGCGCATCTCAATGTGCTGCGTGCTGCCGAACTGGTCGAGGACCAGCGCGAGGGCCGGACGATTCGCGTTCGCGCCAACTACATGCAGATGAACGCACTGCTGGCCTACCTCACCGAAAACTGCTGCGCCGGCGACGCCGATTGCGGCCCGGTGCCGGCTTGCAAGCCGCGCAAGACCGTAGCCAGGCGATGAGCCGATCCCACGCACACGCACACGCGGATGTGGCCGGTTCCGTCGGCAACACCGGCTTTCGTGTGGTCCGGCGGCGGGTTCCAGCCGGCGTGCCTGATGCCGAGAGTCGTGTCCGATGAAGCGCATCCTGTTCGTCTGCGTGGAAAACGCGAACCGCAGCCAGATGGCCGAGGCGTTCGCGCGCATGCATGGCGGCGCGACGGTCGAGGCGCTGAGCGCCGGCTCGGCGCCGGCGGGCCGGATCAATCCCAGGGCCATGCGCTTCATGGCCGAGCTGGGCTACGACCTGGGCACGCATGCGTCGAAATCGCTGGACGAGATCCGGGGCGAGTTCGATGCCGTCGTCACCATGGGTTGCGGCGACAGCTGCCCCTGGGTGCCGGCGATGCGACGCGAGGACTGGAACCTGCCCGATCCGAAGCATCTGGACGACGCGGGTTATCGCGCGGTGCGCGACGAGATCTCCATGCGCGTGCAGCGCCTGCTGGCGGAACTGGGATGACGCTACTGCGGAGACTCGCCGCCGAATTCCTCGGCACGGGCGTGTTGCTCGCCGCCGTGGTGGGTTCCGGCATCATGGGCATGGCGATGTCGGGCGGCAACGCAGGCATCGCCTTGCTGGCGAATGCGGCGGCGACCGCCGGCATCCTGTACGTGCTGATTGCGGTGCTCGGCCCGGTCTCCGGTGCGCACTTCAATCCCGCGGTGACGCTGGCGCTGCGCGTGCATGGCGCGTTGGGCACGCGTGAAGCCATCGGCTACGTCATTGCGCAATGCGCCGGCGCGATGGCCGGGGTGGTGTTGGCGCATGCGATGTTCGGCCAACCGCTGCTGCAACCGGGTGCGCACGCGCGCACGGGCGCCGCGCAATGGCTGAGCGAAGGCGTGGCTACCGCAGGCCTGCTGCTCACGATACTGCTTGGCGCGCGCACCCGGCCCGCGGCGATGCCCGCGCTGGTCGCCAGCTACATCTTCGCCGCGTACTGGTTCACCGCCAGCACCGCGTTCGCGAATCCGGCGGTCACGCTGGCCCGCGCGCTGACCCGCACGTTCGCCGGCATCCGGCCGGGCGACGTGCCGGGATTCATGCTGGCGCAGCTGGCCGGAACCGTTGCCGCGCTGCTGCTCGCGCCGCTGCTGCGCGCTCCGGCCGCCGTCGCGGAATCGCCGCCTGCCGCGTGAGGCCTGCTTCGATGGCCGCCAGCGGGCGGGGCCGGCTGCGTGGCTTCAGGCCTTGCCCACGCCCACCACCGGGATGCCGAACGGGCGGACGTCCAGCCGGTCGGGCAGGCCCATGCCCATGCGCAGGCTGCGGCCGATGCGTTCGGCGTAGTCCAGCATGGTGGCGGCGTCGTCCGCGTCCAGCATTTCCAGCGTGGTCTCGCGCCACAGCTGCAGCCAGCGCACGAAATGCTCGGCGCGGATCGCGGGCTGGCCACGGTGCACGGCCATCGGGTTGCCGCGGTAGCTGGCCGCGCGCAGCGCCACCGAGCACCAGAACGAGGTGAGCAGGCGCTTGTGTTCGGGCCAGTCGTGCACGGCCGCGTTGAAGATGGGACCGATCGCGGGGTCGGCCTGCACCTTGTCGTAGAAGCGGTCGACCAGGGTGGCGATGCGGGTTTCGTCCAGCGTGCTCATGGCGTGTCTGTGCGGTGTTCGGGTGGGGCGGCTGCCGTCCCGGGCGATGGTTCGTCCAGCAATGGCAGGATGCGGGGCGTGTCGAGGTCGTCGAACTGCTGGTGGTTCACGGCCCAGAAGAACAGCGCCACGCCCACGATCACCACCAGCGCGGTGACGGGGATCAGCACCAGCAGGATGTTCATGCGTGCAGCTCCTGGCGCGGCGCGCCGTGATCGTCGCGGCCGGCGCGCAGCGCGTTCAGCACCACCGCCAGCGAACTGAGCGACATGCCGATGCCGGCCAGCCACGGCGGCACGAAACCGAACGCGGCGAACGGCACCGCACACAGATTGTAGACCAGCGACCAGCGCCGGCCCTGCGCCACGATCTGCCGCACCTCGTTCGCCACGCTGCGGGCGCGGGCGAGGCCGCCGAGCCGGTCGTCCAGCAACAGCAGGTCCGCCTGCGCCTGGGCGAGGCCGGTGCCGCCGCCCAGCGCGGCGGAGACGTCGGCCGCGGCGAGGACGGGTGCGTCGTTGCTGCCGTCGCCCACCGCCAGCACGCGATGGCCCAGGGCGTGCAGCTCGTGCAGCCGGGCCAGCTTGTCGTCCGGGCTCTGCCTGGCGCGCCAGTCGCTGATGCCCAGCATGTTCGCCAGCGCGGCCACGCGCTCGGGCGCATCGCCGCTGGCGATGCACGGGGCAACGCCTTCGGTGCGCAGCGCGTCCAGCGTGGCCTGTGCGTCGTGGCGCGGCCGCTCGGTCACGCGGAAGGCGGCGATGGCGCCCTCCGCGTCGGCCAGCAGCAAGGCATCGCGCTGGCGATCGGGGGCCAGCGCATGGCCCAGCGCGAAGTCGGCGCGACCCAGGCGCAGCTCGCGCCCGGCCAGCGTGCCGCGCAGGCCGGCGCCGGCCACGGCTTCCACGTGATCGGCGTGCGGCAACGGGCCGGATCGGCTGGCGGCGTCGGCCAGCGCCCGTGCCAGCGGATGCGAGCTTTCGCGGGCCAGCGCGGCGGCCAGCGCCAGCGCTTCCTCGCGGGATGCGCCGCGCAGCGGTTCGACGCCGGCGGGCTCCAGCCGCGGCACGCCCAGGGTGCCGGTCTTGTCGAACAACGCGGTGTCGACGCGCGCAAGCCGGTCCAGCGCGGCGCCGTCGGTGACCAGCACGCCGTGGCGCGCCAGCGTGGTCAGCGCGCGGGTGAACGCGGCCGGTGCGGTGAGCGCGAACGCGCACGGGCAGGCCACCACCAGCACCGCGAGCGCGGCGTCGAACGCGCGCGCGGGATCGACCAGCAGCCAGCCGGCCGTGGTGAGCGCGGTGAGCAGCAGCACGCGGGCCACGAAGCGGGCGATGTCGCGGTCGCTGGCCGTGGCGAAGTTGCGCGCCGCACGCGCGCGTGCGGCCAGCGCGCCGATGCGCGCCAGCGTGGTGTCCGTGCCGCTGCGTTCCACGCGCAGTGCGATGGGGCCGTCCAGCAGCACGCTGCCCGCCACCAGCGCATCGCCGCAGCGGCGCAGCACCGGGCGCGACTCGCCGGTGAGCAAGGCTTCGTCCAGGCGCGCCGAGGCCGATTCCAGCACGCCGTCCGCGGGCACCGTGTCGCCCTCGGCGACGTGCACGCGATCGCCGCTGCGCAAGGCCAGCGCGGGCACGGTTTCCAGCATGCCGTCGGCGCCGCGGCGCTGGGCCAGCAGCGGCGCGGCGTCGATCGCGGCGTCGCCCTGCGCGTTGCCGCGGTGGCGCGCGCGCAGTTCCACGTAGCGCGCGACCAGCAGCAGGAACACGAACATGCTCACCGAATCGAAATAGACCTCGCCGCTGCCGCGCAGCGTGTTGTACGCGCTGGCGAGGAACACCAGCGCCACCGCCAGCGCCACCGGCAGGTGGATGCCCAGCCGGCGTTCGCGCAGTTCCTGCGCGGCGCCGGTGAAGAACGGCCGCGCGGAATAGGCGACCAGCGGGATGGTGGTGAGGAAGCCCAGCCAGCGGAACAGGCCGCGGGTGGTGAAGTCCACGAAGTCGACCGCGCCGATGTAGATCACCAGGGCGTACGCCATCACCTGCATCATGCACATGCCGGCGACCAGCAGGCGCTTCAGAGCATCGTGCAGTTCGGCGGCGCGGGCGCCGTCGGCATCGTCGTGGGGCAGCGGCTGGGCCGGGCAGCGCAGCGCGGCGCAGCGCTCCACCAGCGCGTCCAGCGTGAGCCGCTGCGGATCCCACACCACGCGCAGGCGGCGGGCGGCGGGAAGAATGGCGACGCGTTGCACGCCGGGCAGCGCGCGTATCGCCTGTTCCAGCGCGAGCGCGCGGCGCGGTTCGCCCAGCGCGTCCACGCGCAGCGCCACCTCGCTGCGGCCGTCGCGGCGCGGCCGCAGCACCTGGGCGAGCAGCAGCGGATGGCCCCAGGCGGCGTGTGCGTTCATCGCGGCCGGGCGGGGGCGTGGCTGCTGCGCGCGGTGGCGGGTACGCCGAACACGGTGTGCGAGGTTTCCAGCGGGATGTCGGCGCTGCGCGCGCCGGCCACGATGATCCACGCGCAGCCGGCCATCGAGGCGACGAACACCACGACGCCCAGCCACAGGATGGGTTGCTGGTACCAGTGTCCGCCGGCTTCGCTGTGCGGCGGTTCAGTCCGCGGCGACGGCATCGGGATGCGACAGGTGGTAGACATAGGCCGCCAGCACGTGGATCTGCTGCTCGCTGAGGCGCTTGTCCCAGTTCGGCATGTGGCCTTGCCGGCCATCGCGGATCGAGGTCTCGATGTCGGCCAGCGTGCCGCCGTGCAGCCAGATATGGTCGGTGAGGTTGGGTGCGCCCAGCGCCGGGTTGCCCTTGCCGTCGGGGCCGTGGCAGGCCGCGCAGGTGGTCTTGAACATGGGCTCGGCCGCCGCCGCCATCTTCGCGTCGTGCGGCGAGCCGGACAGGCTCAGCACGTACTGGGCGAGGTTCTTCACGTTCTGTTCGCCCAGGCTGCTCCACGGCGGCATCACGCCGTTGCGGCCGTCGTGGATCGAGGTGGCGATGTCCTTGCCGCTGCCGCCGTACAGCCAGTCCTGGTCGGTGAGGTTGGGCGCGCCCAGCTGCACGTTGCCCTTGCCGCTGCGCTGGTGGCAGGCCGCGCAGTCGTCCTCGAACAGCACCTTGCCGACCTGCTGCGCGGCCGGGTCGCTGGCCAGCTGCTCGGGCGTGTACAGCTCGAAGCGCTGCATCAGCGGCTCCAGTTTCGCGTCGTTGTCGGCCTGCTGCTGCGCGAGCTGGCCGTGCGAGGTCCAGCCCAGCGTGCCCTTGTGGTTGCCGAAGCCGGGGTACAGCACGAGGTAGACGAAGGCGGACACGAACATGGCGCCGGAAAACAGGATCCACCACAGCGGCAGCCGCCGCACGCCTTCGCGCAGCACGCCGTGCGCCCATACGTGGCCGCTGGTGCCGTCGGGCTGCGTGGGGATCTTCGCCAGAGGCCCCCAGAGGAACAGGAAGAACGTGATGCCGAGGTTCAGCACCACCAGGAACATCACCCACAACGACCAGCCGTTGCTCATCGCACTTTCTCCTGCACAGCGGCGTCGACGGGGAGATCCTCGTCCTGCATCGGCAATTGCGCCATCCGGTCGAACGTCGGCTTGTGGTATCTGCGCCAGGCCCAGAACCAGATGCCGATGAAGCTCAGCATCATCAGCACGATCATCACGCCGGCGAGGTGGCCCCAGAACGGACTCATGGCGCACCCCCGTCGCTGGCCGGCGCGGCGACCGGCTTGTTGTCGGGCTCGTTGTCGATGCCCAGGCCCTGCAGGTAGGCGATCAGCGCGTCCAGCTCGGTCTTGCCCTTGACGGCCTCGGGCGCGGCGGCGATCTCGGCGTCGCTGTAGGGGTCGCCCAGCTTGCGCAGCACGCGCATGCGCGCCTGGATGTCGGCGCCGTCGATGCCGGCCTTCGCCAGCCACGGATAGCCGGGCATGTTGGATTGCGGCACCACGCTGCGCGGGTTCATCAGGTGCATGCGCTGCCAGTCGTCGGAATACTTGCCGCCCACGCGGGCGAGGTCCGGGCCGGTGCGCTTGGAGCCCCACTGGAACGGCCGGTCGTAGACCGACTCCTCCGCGGTGGAGTAGTGGCCGTAGCGCTGGGTCTCGAAGCGCAGCGCGCGGATCATCTGCGAGTGGCAGAGGTAGCAGCCCTCGCGCACGTAGATGTCCTTGCCAGCCAGTCGCAGCGGGTCGTACGGGTGCACGTTCGCCGGCGCCTTGAGCGAATGCGCTTCCACGAACAGCGGGGTGATCTCGGCGAGTCCGCCCAGCGAGACCATGATCGCGATGCCGATGCCGAGCAGGCCGGCGTGCTTCTCGATGGCTTCGAAATGTCTATAGGCCATGGTGTGAGCTCTACCTGAGGAGTGCGGCCATGGATGGCCGCGGTTGGACTGGCTGGAGCGAACGACCTTCCCTTGGCGGGAGCCCGGTCGTAGCGGCGATCACGGACGAGCGCATCAGTGCGCGGCCAACGGCGCCGGGATCTGGTGCTGTTCCGGATCCGGGATCGGCACCGGGATGGGCTTGATGATGCGGGCGCGGGCGTCGGCGGCGGTGTGCCACAGGTTCCACGCCATCACCCACATGCCGGTGAGGATCAGCACGCCGCCCAGCCAGCGGATCAGGTACATGGGCTTGATCGCGATCAGGCTGTCGAGGAAGCCGTACTTCAGCGAGCCGTCGGGCAGCGTGGCGCGCCACATCTCGCCCTCGGTGACGCCGGCGGTCCACATCGCGCCCACGTAGAACAGCGTGCCCAGCATGTGCAGCCAGAAATGCAGGTTCATGCCGCGCACCGAATGCATCGCCGGGCGGCCCAGCGCGCGCGGCGCCATCGCGTACAGCGAACCGATGGTGATCATCGCGACCCAGCCCAGCGAGCCGGAATGCACGTGGGCGATCGTCCAGTCGGTGTAGTGCGACAGCGAATTCACCGTCTTCACCGCCATCATCGAGCCTTCGAACGTGGCGGCGGCGTAGAACACCAGCGACATCACCATGAACTTCACCGCCGGGTCGGTCTTCAGCTTGTGCCAGGAGCCGTTGAAGGTGAGCAGGCCGTTCGCTGCCGAACCCCAGCTCGGCATCAGCAGCACCAGCGAGAACGCCATGCCCACCGACTGCACCCAGTCGGGCAGCGCGGTGTACATCAGGTGGTGCGAGCCGGCCCACATGTAGACCGAGATCAGCGCCCAGAAATTGACGATGGAAAAGCGGTAGCTCCACAGCGGCTGCTGCGCCTGGCGCGGCACGAAGTAGTACATCATCCCGAGGAAGCCGGCGGTGAGGAAGAACGCCACCGCGTTGTGGCCGTACCACCACTGCACCATCGCGTCGACCGTGCCGGAGTAGATCGGGTAGGACTTGGTCCAGGACACCGGCAGCGACAGGTGGTTGACCACGTGCAGCAGGCCCACCGCGATGATGAACGCGCCGTAGTACCAGTTCGCCACGTAGATGTGCTTGATGCGCCGGCGCGCCACCGAGCCGAAGAACACCACGCCGAAGCACACCCACACCACCGCGGTGAACAGCGCGACCCACCATTCCGGCTCGGCGTATTCCTTGCTCGTGGTGAGGCCCAGCGGCATCGACACCATCGCCAGCACGCAGATGATCTGCCAGCCCCAGAACGTGAAGCCGGCCAGCTTGCCGAACGCCAGCCGCGCGTGGCCGGTACGCTGCACCACGTAGTAGCAGGTGCCCATCAGCGCCGAGCCGCCGAACGCAAAGATCACGCCAAAGGTGTGGTCGGGACGCAGCCGGCTGAAGGTGATCCAGGGCAGGTCGAAATTCAGCGCGGGCCACATCAGTTCGGCCGCGATGTACACGCCCACGGACATGCCGATGATGCCCCAGACGGCGGCGGCAAGCAGGAACTGGCGGACGACCTTGTCGTTGTAGAACTCGGTGTTGGGCATGGGCGTCCCCGGTTTTGGAGGGTGCATTTTCGCGGGCGCGCGTGCGTCCGCGATGATCCAGATCAGGTGGATGCGGCAATATGCCCCTGGTTACGGCCCCCTGATCCAGGTCATGGCCGTGGCGGCGCGAGCGCACGACGATGGCGGGCAGCGCTCAACGTCCGGCGGAACCGTATCCCCATGACGCATGTTGTTACCGAGAACTGCATCAATTGCAAGCACACGGATTGCGTCGAGGTGTGCCCGGTAGATTGTTTCCACGCAGGGCCCAATTTCCTGGTGATCGATCCCGACGAATGCATCGACTGCACGCTGTGCGTGGACGAGTGTCCGGTGGACGCGATCTTCCCCGAGCTGGACGTGCCCGCCGGGCAGGAGGGCTTCCTCGCGCTCAACGCCGAACTGGCGCGCGAATGGCCGGTGCTGGCGAACAAGATTCCCGCAATGGAAGACGCGGCGGAATGGAACGGCGTGCCCGACAAACTGCCATTGCTCAAGCGTTGACGAGGCGCGGGGTGGTGGGTTTCGGGGCGGCCCGCGCAAGTCGATCGACGGCCTGATCTGCGGCAGCGCAAAGCCGCCTGCAATGCATGCATCAGTGAAGTCTCGATGCACTGGTGAAGTGCCGTGCGAGAACCATTTTTCGTGAGCGCCGAATGGGTTTCGCCGCCACCGCGAAGCCGCTATGGTTGCCGCCATGCGGCCCGGCGAGGGGACGCCGCCAGTTGTTCGTGCCAGAAGCCCGGGCTTGCGGGTGACTGTCCGCAGGCTCGTTTTCCGCAGGTCGGCCGCGTGCCGTCCACCCAGGGGAGAACGCCGATGAACGACGCTGCACTTCCGTCCACCGATGAGCATGCGGCGTTGTCGCCGTGGTGGGTCCGCTCGATCCTGATCGTGATGCTGTTCGGCATGGCTGTACTGATCGCCATCACCGTGCTCGGCTACGCCAAGGCGCCACCGATTCCGGATCGCGTGGTCGATGCGCAAGGCCAGGGCCTTTTTACCGGCGACGACATTCGCGGTGGCCAGGCGGTCTTCCTCAAGTACGGGCTGATGGACAACGGTTCGGTCTGGGGCCATGGCGCCTATCTCGGACCGGACTATGCGGCCGAGGCGCTTCATCGGCTCGGCGTGGACGTGTCCGAGGCACTCGCCCGGGACCGCCATGGCAAGCCGCTGGCCGCACTGGACGCCGGCCAGTTGGCCGCGGTGCAGGCCGAGACCGCGGTGTCGCTGAAGACGAATCGCTTCGATGCGAAGAACAACACGCTGACGCTCACTGCCGCCGAGGCGGCGGCCTGGCAGGCGCAGATCGCGCACTGGACCGACTACTTCAGGCATCCGGCCGGCAATGGCGGACTCAAGCCCAACCTCATCACCGATCCGGGCGAGTTGCGCCAATTCACGGCTTTCGTCGGGTGGGCAGCGTGGGCGTCGGTGGCGAACCGGCCCGGCTTCGACTACTCCTACACCAACAACTTTCCGTACGACCCGCTGGTCGGCAACGTGCCGATTCCGGGCGCCTTCCTGTGGAGCGCGCTGAGCCTGCTGGCACTGCTGGGTGGCATCGCGGCGGTGCTGTTGGTGTTCGGCAAGTTCGAGTATATGGGCTGGATATCGCGCGGCCATCGCCTCACGCCGGCCATCGTGCCGGGCCAGGCGAGTCCGGGGCAGCGCGCGCTGGTGAAGTTCTTCGTGGTGGTTGCGCTGCTGTTCCTGTTCCAGACCCTGGTGGGCGGGGCCACGGCGCACTACCGCGCTGATCCGGGTAGCTTCTACGGCTTCGCACTGGAGGACATTTTCCCCAGCAACCTGATGCGCACCTGGCACCTGCAGAGCGCCATCATGTGGATCGCCACCGCTTACGTGGCCGCTGCGCTGTTCCTCGGCCGCTCGCTGCGCAGTGACGAACCGCGCGGCATGGCGGTGTGGGCGCATCTGCTGTTCGCCGCGTTCATCGCGGTGATCGCCGGAAGCCTGCTCGGCGAGTGGGCCGGCATGTCGAACCTGCTCGGTGACTGGTGGTTCTGGCTGGGCAACCAGGGCTGGGAATACCTGGAACTGGGTCGAATCTGGCAGTACCTGCTGATCGTGGGCCTGCTGGTGTGGTTTGCCGTGCTGTACTGGGTCGCGCGGCCGGCCACGATCGCCAACCAGGACGTGAAGCCGATCGGCCGGATGTTCCTGCTGGCCGCGCTGGCGATCCCCGTGTTCTATGTCCCGGCGCTGTTCTTCGACGGCCACACCAACCTCACCGTGGTGGAAACCTGGCGGTTCTGGATCATCCATCTGTGGGTGGAGGGCTTCTTCGAGTTCTTCGCGACCACGGTGGTGGCGCTGACCTTCGTGCAGGTCGGCCTGACCCACCACAACACCGCGATGCGGGTGATCTATCTCGATGCGATCCTGTACTTCCTCGGCGGCCTGATCGGCACCGGCCACCACTGGTACTTCGTCGGCCACGTGCAGTTCAACATGGCGATGTCGGCGCTGTTCTCGGCGCTGGAAGTGGTGCCGCTCACGCTGCTCACGCTGGACGCGTGGGACTTCGTGCGCACCACGCGCGGCGAGGTGGCGCAGGACGGCATGACGCGCCGGGTACCGCACAAGTGGACGTTCTACTTCCTGATGGCGGTGGGCTTCTGGAACTTCGTCGGCGCCGGCATGTTCGGCTTCCTCATCAACCTGCCCATCGTCAGCTACTTCGAGGTCGGCACCCAGCTCACGCCGAATCACGGCCATGCCGCGATGATGGGCGTGTTCGGCATGCTGGCGATCGCGCTGATGGTGTTCGTGCTGCGCCAGACCGCCAGCGAACAGCGCTGGCCCGGGATCGAGAAATACATCCGGATCGCGTTCTGGGGCACCAACGGAGGACTGGTGCTGATGATCGCGATGAGCCTGTTCCCCAGTGGCCTGCTGCAGATCCAGGACGTGCTCGAGCACGGCTACTGGCACGCGCGCAGCATGGACTACATGGCCATGCCGCGTTCGCGCCTGATCGAATGGCTGCGCTTGCCGGGCGATCTGGTGTTCATCGTCTTCGGCTCGGTCCCGCTGGCGATCGCGGCGGTCAAGGCCTGGCTGGGCATGCGCGCGGATGCCGCTGGCCGCGCGGCCTGAAGCGCCATCCGCATGAAACGAAAAACCCGCGCCGGGCGACCGGCGCGGGTTCTTGTTTTCATCTTCCCCGCGGCCGGGACGACCGCGGAAGTCTCAGGCCTTACTTCGCCACCACGCGCACCATTTCCAGGCACTTGTTGCTGTAGCCCCACTCGTTGTCGTACCAGCTCACCAGCTTCACGAAGGTGCTGTCCAGCGCGATGCCGGCTTCGGCGTCGAACACCGAGGTGCAGGTTTCGCCGCGGAAGTCGGTGGCGACGACCTTGTCCTCGGTGTAGCCCAGCACGCCCTTCAGCGCGCCCTGGCTCTGCGCCTTCATCTCCGCGCAGATCTCGGCGTAGCTGGCGGGCTTCTCCAGCTCGCAGGTGAGGTCGACCACGGATACGTCCGAGGTCGGCACGCGGAAGCTCATGCCGGTGAGCTTCTTGTTGAGCTCGGGGATCACCACGCCCACGGCCTTCGCCGCGCCGGTGGAGGAGGGGATGATGTTCTCGAGGATGCCGCGGCCGCCGCGCCAGTCCTTGTTGCTGGGGCCGTCCACGGTCTTCTGGGTGGCGGTGGCGGCGTGCACGGTGGTCATCAGGCCGCGCTTGATGCCCCACTTGTCGTTCAGCACCTTCGCGACCGGCGCCAGGCAGTTGGTGGTGCAGCTGGCGTTGGAGATGATCGCCTCGCCCTTGTAGCTCTTGTCGTTGACGCCGTAGACGAACATCGGCGTGTCGTCCTTGGACGGGGCCGACATGATCACCTTCTTCGCGCCGGCGTCGATGTGCTTCTGCGCCGTTTCCTTGGTGAGGAACAGGCCGGTGGACTCGATCACCACGTCGGCGTCGACTTCGTTCCACTTCAGGTTGGCGGGGTCGCGCTCCTGGGTCAGGCGGATCGTGTGGCCATTGACCACCAGATGCCCGTTCTCGACCGACACCTCGCCCTTGAAACGACCGTGCACCGAGTCGTAGCGCAGCATGTAGGCGAGGTAATCCGGTTCCAGCAGATCGTTGATCGCCACGATCTGGATGTCCTTGCCGAAGTTCTGCACCGCTGCGCGCAGCACGTTGCGACCGATGCGGCCGAAGCCGTTGATGCCGACCTTGATGGCCATGGATACACTTCCTCCGGTTCGATGACGGGCAGGTGGCGGTCGCGAGCGGCCGCCGAAACCCGCATTCTAGCCGAAGCGTCCGGTGCGGGCCCGGCGGCGCTCAGCGCCGCGACAACAGGTCCAGCACCTGCGGCTCCAGCGCGGTCAGGCCGCCCGATCTGCCGGCGACCAGCGCGTCCGCGGTGCCGCAGCCGTCGACCCAGGCGGCTTTCAGCGCCAGCAGCGCGCCCACGCGCTGGCCGGTCGCGCAGTGGATCAGCATCGGACTGCCGCGGTGGGCTTCGAGCGCGCGGGCGAACGCTGCGGCGTTCGCCTGCGTCAGGTCCTGCGGGCCGGCCACCGGGACGCTCGCATAGGCGAGGCCCAGGCGCTTCGCCACGGCCGCCTCGTCCCAGTCGCCGGTTTCCGAGGCGGGTCGCAGGTTGATCACGCAGCCGCCCGGATGGGCCGCGGCGAAGTCCGCGAGCTGGGCCTCGTCGGGCTGTCCGCCGCAGAACAGGCGGTTTTCCGGGCAGCACTGGTGGGGCAGGTAGGCATTCATGGCGAGGTACCGCGGTCGATCCGGTCTTTAAATTAGTAAATGCTTATATAAACGTCAAGTCTTCCGGCACGACGCATGTCCGCCGTGTGCGCTATTTGCGTTTGCCGCCGCGCTTGCGCGGCGCGGGCGTGCACAGCGACGCCTGGTCCGGGGCGCAGTAGATGCCGTAGAGGGTGGCGATGATCTGCTCGGTCGGGCCGTGTTCCAGCGCGTACCAGATCGTCTGCGATTCGCGCCGGGTGCGCACCAGGCCTTCGTCGCGCAGCTTGGCGAGGTGCTGCGACAGCGCCGACTGGCTGAGGTCCGGCAACTGGTCGTTGATCTGGCCCACCGACATTTCCTGGCCCACCAGCAGGCACAGCACGCGCAGGCGCTGCGGATTGCCGAGCGCCTTCAGCAGCCGCGACGCTTCCTCGGCGCGTTCGCGCATCGCGGTGAAGTCGTGTGTGGCGGATGTCGGCATGGGAACTCCGGGGGAAACGGTGCGGCTGTTTGCGCGCTTGACTTTAGCACAACCATCTAATTAAGCTAAATCTAATTTAGATATATGTTGAGTACTGGCGACCGGCCTGCATCGGAGCGTCCCGCAGGCGCGGCCATCGATCCCGCAATCGGCAAATGGGGGGAAGCATCATGGCAAACATCGTCATTCTGGGGGCCGGGCTGGGCGGTACGGCGGCCGCGTACGAGATCAAGGCGGCGCTGGGGGCGGCGCATACGGTGACGCTGGTCGGCGACGGCCCGTATTTCCAGTTCACGCCTTCCAATCCCTGGGTCGCGGTGGGCTGGCGCAAGCCGGAGGCGATCCGGGTGGAGGTGGAGGCGCCGATGCGCCGCCACGGCATCCGCTTCATTCCGGTCCCGGCGCAGCGCGTGCTGCCGGCGGAGAACCGCCTGCACCTCGCCGACGGCCAGGTGCTGGACTACGACTACCTGGTGATCACCACCGGTCCGCGGCTGGCCTTCGACGACGTGCCGGGCCTGGGGCCGGAAGGCGGCCACACGCATTCGATCTGCACCGGCGCGCATGCCGAGAAAACCTGGCAGGCCTACCAGGCGCTGCTGGAGCGGCCGGGTCCGGTGCTGATCGGCGCCGCGCCCGGCGCGAGCTGCTTCGGCCCGGCCTACGAGTTCGCGATGATCGTCGACGCCGACCTGCGCCGCCGCAAGCTGCGCGACCGCGTGCCGATCACCTACGTCACGCCCGAGCCCTACGTGGGCCACATGGGCCTGGGCGGGGTGGGCGATTCCAGGGGATTGATGGAATCGGCGCTGCGCGAGCGCGACATCCGCTGGGTCACCAACGCCCGCGTCACGGCGGTCGAGGCCGGCAACGTGAAGCTGGACGAGTTGGACGAGCGGGGCGCGCTGGTGCAGTCGCGCGAACTGCCGCACGCGTTCGCGATGCTGCTGCCGGCGTTCGCCGGGATCGCCGCGGTGCGCGGCATCGAGGGGCTCACCAACCCGCGCGGCTTCATCCTGATCGACGAGCACCAGCGCAACCCCGCCTACCGCAACATCTTCTCGGCGGGCGTCTGCGTGGCGATCCCGCCGGTCGAAGTCACCCCGGTGCCCACCGGCGCGCCGAAGACCGGCTTCATGATCGAATCCATGGTCGGCGCGATTGCCAGCAACCTGCGCGACGAGCTGGCCGGCAAGCCGGCCCAGGCCCGCGCCACCTGGAACGCCGTGTGCCTGGCCGACATGGGCGACACCGGCGCCGCGTTCGTGGCGCTGCCGCAGATCCCGCCGCGCAACGTGACCTGGGCGCGCATCGGCAAATGGGTGCACGTGGCCAAGCTGGCGTTCGAACGCTATCACCTGCGCAAGGTGCGCACCGGCAACACCCACCCGATCTACGAGCGCGCCATGCTGAAGCTGCTGCGTATCGGCTCGCTGAAGCAGTAGCGGCAGATCGCCGCATCCCCCGATTTCGTCTACCCGGAGCAATAACGTGAACATCGACCGCATCGTCCTGGCTTTCGCCGGCACCGTGATCCTCGCCAGCGTGGCGCTGGCGCATTTCGTCTCCCCGAACTGGCTGTGGCTGACCGTGTTCGTGGGCGCCAACCTGCTGCAGTCGTCCTTCACCGGCTTCTGCCCGCTGGCGCGCATCCTCGCCCGGTTCGGCCTGCAGCCGGGCTGCGCGTTCCAGCGCCGTTCCTGACCGCCCGTGCCCGGAGCCGCCTCGTGAAACCGTTCCTGCCGCCCGTCTTTTCCGCTGCGCTCGCCGTCGCGCTGGTCGCCTGCGGCGGCAAGCCGGCCGTGCCCGCGGCCAGCCATGGCGCGCCGTCGCTGGCCACGCTGACTGTCGCCGCCGGCGCCGGCTCCGGCCAGCAGCACTGGGACGGCATCGTGGAGGCGGTCGATGCCGCGGTGCTTGCCGCGCAGACGAACGCCCGGGTGCTGGCGCTGCCGCACGACGTGGGCGACACGGTGAAGCGGGGCGAGGTGCTGGTGCGCTTCAGCGACGTGGAACAGCAGTCCGCCGCGCGCGCGGCGCAGGCGCAGATCGCGGCGGCCAAGGCCGCCTGGGTGGAGGCCGAGGCGAACTACAAGCGTTACGCGGCCATCTATCCGCAGGGCTACGTCTCGCGGGCGGCGTACGAGCAGGCGCTGGCCCAGCGCAATTCCGCGAAGGCGCAGCTGGACGCGGCGCAGCAGCAGTGGCGCAGCGCGGGCGCGCAGCAGGATTACACCGTGGTGCGCGCGCCGTTCGACGGCGTGGTGACGAAGCGCTACGTGCAGGTGGGCGAGGCGGTGGCCGGACCGCCGTTCCCGCAGCAGCTCATCGCGATCGCCTCGCTGGCGCAGTTGCGCGTGGAGGCCCGCTTGCCGCAGGCGGTGGCCGAGGCGCTGCGCCGCGCGGGCCGCGCCGAGGTGCTGGCGGACGACGGCAAGCGCATCGCGGCCTCGCGGCTCACCGTGTTCCCGGTGGCGGACCCGGCCACCCACACCGTGGCGGTGCGGCTTGAGCTGCCTGCCGGCGTCGCCGGCCTGTATCCGGGCATGGCGGTGAAGCTGGCGTTTGCCGGCGGCGCTGCCGCGACCGGCGACGGGACCGTGTCGGTGCCGGTGAACGCATTGGTGCGGCGGGGCGAATTGACCGGCGTGTACGTGGTCGACGGCGACGCCGTGTCGCTGCGCCAGCTGCGCATCGGCGACGTGCGCGGCGATCGCGCGACGGTGCTGGCGGGACTCGCGCCGGGCGAACACATTGCCGCCGATCCCGACGCGGCCGCGCGCTGGCTGATCGCTCGGCGCGGCGCGGGCGCGCCATGAGCACGCCGGAGTTGTCCTTCGCGGGACGCATCGCGCGCATCTTCCAGTCGTCGCCGCTGACCCCGGTGCTGGCGCTCGCCGCGCTGCTGCTGGGCCTCGCCGCGATGGCGATCACGCCGCGCGAGGAGGAGCCGCAGATCGACGTCACCATGGCCAACGTCACGGTGCCGTTCCCCGGCGCCTCGGTGCGCGACGTCGAGAACCTGGTGGCCTTCCCGCTGGAGCAGAAGCTCTCCGAGTTGCAGGGCGTGAAGCACGTCTATTCGGTGAGCCGGCCCGGCGTGGCCGTGCTCACCGTGGAGTACGCGGTGGGCGTGCCGCGGCAGACCGCCATCGTGCGGCTGTACAACCAGATCTACCAGAACCGCGACTTCGTGCCCGCGGGCCTGGGCGTGGGCCAGCCGCTGGTGCGGGCCATGGGCATCGACGACGTGCCGGTGATGGCGCTCGCGCTGTGGAGCGATCGCCCGGACACCGGCCCGGTGCAACTCGCGGAGGTGGCGCACACGCTGGAGACGGAGCTCAAGCGCGTGCCGGGAACGCGCGACGTGTACACGGTCGGCGCGCCCGAGCGCGCGGTGATGGTCGAACTCGATCCTGGCAAGCTGGCCGCCTACGGCATGGCGGTCGGCGACCTTGCCGGCGCGCTCAAGGCCGCGAACGTGGTGGCGCAGGCCGGCGACCAGGTGGCGGGCAATCGCGCGGCGCCGGTCACCGCCGGCCGCTTCCTCGCCAGCGCCGGCGACGTGGCGAACCTGGTGATCGGGCTCAAGGACGGCGCCCCTGTACATCTCTCCGACGTCGCCAGCGTGCAGCGCGGCGCCGACCTGCCGGCCAGCTACGCCTGGTTCGGCAGCCCGGCCGGCAAGCCCGGCCCGGCCACCGGCGACGCGCCGGCGGTCACCATCGCCATCGCGAAAAAGGCCGGCAGCAACGCGGCCGACATCACCACCGCGATCCGCGCGCGGCTGCAGGCGCTGCGCAACACGGAGATCCCCGCCGGCGTGCACGTGGCGGTGACCCGCGACTACGGCCAGACCGCCACCGCCAAGGCCGACAGCCTGCTGCTGCACCTGCTGCTGGCCACGCTGTCGGTGGTGCTGCTGGTGGTGCTGGTGCTGGGCTGGCGCGAAGGGCTGGTGGTGGGCAGCGCGGTCATCGTCACCCTGGCGCTCACCTTGTTCGCGTCGTGGGCGATGGGCTTCACCATCAACCGCGTGTCGCTGTTCGCGCTGATCTTCTCCATCGGCATCCTGGTCGACGACGCCATCGTGGTGGTGGAGAACATCCACCGGCACATGGCGCTGGGCGGGCGCAGCCTGCGCGAGGCGATTCCCGAGGCGGTGAGCGAGGTGGGCGGGCCGACCATCCTCGCCACCTTCACGGTGATCGCGGCGCTGCTGCCGATGGCCTTCGTCTCGGGGCTGATGGGGCCGTACATGCGGCCGATCCCGATCAATGCCTCGGCCGGCATGCTGCTGTCGCTGGCGGTGGCGCTGGTGCTGACGCCGTGGCTGGCGCTGCGGCTGTTGCGCCTGCACCCGGCCGACGGCGCCAGCGGCGGCGCCGCCCACGAAGCGGCGGGCGGACGGCTGCTGCGCCTGTTCCAGCGCCTGATGCGGCCGTTCCTCGAGGGCGTGCGCGGGCGTCGCCGCCGGCGCCTGCTGTTCGCCGGCATGGGCGCGCTGGTGCTGGCCTCGGTGGGGCTGGTGGTGGCGAAGGCGGTGATCCTGAAGATGCTGCCGTTCGACAACAAGAGCGAATTCCAGCTGGTGGTGGACATGCCCGCGGGCAGCACGCTGGAGCGCACCAACCAGTTGCTGCATGCGCTGGCCGCCCAGGTCGCCACCATTCCCGAGGTCAGGGACTGGCAGGGCTACGCCGGCACCGCCGCGCCGATCACGTTCAACGGCCTGGTGCGCCAGTACTACCTGCGCCAGGGGCCGCTGGTCGGCGACCTGCAGGTCAACCTGGTGGACAAGGATGCGCGCCACCGCCAGAGCCACGAGATCGCGCTGGACGCCCGCCCCGCGCTGGCGGCGATCGCGGCGCGCTACGGCGCCGCGCTGAAGGTGGTCGAGGTGCCGCCCGGTCCGCCGGTGATGGCGCCCATCGTGGCCGAGGTCTACGGACCGGACGCGCGCACGATCCGCCAGGCCGCGCTGCAACTGGAGCAACTGTTCCGCGGCAACCACGACATCGTGGACGTGGACAACAGCGAGGAAGCCGACGCGCCGCGCGCCGTGGTGACGGTGGACCGCGAGCGCGCCGCGCGGCTGGGGCTGACCCAGGCGACCATCGTGCAGGCCTTGCGCACCGCGCTCTCCGGCGACGACGCCACCTATCTCATGGACGGCCATGCGCGCCATGCGGTGCCGGTGCGGCTGCGCCTGCCGGCTGCCGACCAGGCCGGCATGGACCGGCTGCTGGCGCTGCGCGTGCGTGCGCAGGGCGGCGCGCTGGTGCCCTTGTCGGCGGTGGCGAGCGTGCACGAAGCAGGCTGGGAGGATGCCGCCTACCACAAGGATCTGCTGCCCTATGCCACCGTCACCGGCGACGACGCTGGCAGCACCGACAGCCCGCTCTACGGCATGTTCGCGCTGGTGGGCACGCTCGCGCACGCCACGCTCGACGGGCAGTCCGTGTCCCAGTATTTCATCCGCCAGCCGGCGGACACCGCGGGCATCGCGGTGAAGTGGGACGGCGAGTGGCAGATCACCTACGAGACCTTCCGCGACATGGGGCTGGCCTACATGGGCGGCCTGCTGCTGATCTACCTTCTGGTGGTGGGGCAGTTCCGCAGCTACCTGGTGCCGCTGATCATCATGGCGCCGATCCCGCTCACGGTGATCGGCGTGATGCCCGGGCACGCGCTGTTCGGCGCGCAGTTCACCGCCACCTCCATGATCGGCATGATCGCGCTGGCCGGCATCATCGTGCGCAACTCCATCCTGCTGATCGACTTCGTCAACCACGCGCTGGCCGCGGGCCGGCCGCTGGCGGACGCGGTGATCGACGCGGCGGCGGTGCGGGCCAAGCCCATCGCGCTGACCGCGGCGGCGGCGATGCTGGGCGGCCTGTTCATCCTCGACGACCCGATCTTCCAGGGCCTGGCGGTGTCGCTGATCTTCGGCATCCTGGTATCCACCGTGCTGACCCTGGTGGTGATCCCGCTGCTGTACTACGCGTGGCTGGCGGGCGCCGCGCGCCATCGTGAAGGAGTGAAGCCATGAGCGACGAGCAGACCCTGGAACTGAGCCTGGAACGGGTAGGCGATTACGAATTCCGTGTGCGCTTCGACGGCACCGCGGTGCCCGACCTGGCCACCGACGAGTCCGCCCCGCTGGGCCATGACGCCGGCCCCAATCCGTCGCGGCTGCTGGCCGCCGCCGTGGCGAACTGCCTGTGCGCCAGCCTGCTGTTCGCGCTGCGCAAGTTCAAGAACGAGCCGCAGGGACTCTCGGCCAAGGCGCTGGCCACCATGCAGCGCAACGAGCACGGCCGCTGGCGCATCGTGCATATCGGGGTGGACCTGCAGCTTGCCGACGCGGCTGCCGCGCTGGAGCACGTGGAACGCGCGATGGCGCAGTTCGAGGATTTCTGCATCGTCACCGAGAGCGTGCGGCAAGGCATACGCGTGGCGGTGAGTGTGCACGACGCGGACGGCGTGCTGCTGCACGTGGGCGAGGCCTGACGGGGCGTTCCCGACGCAGCGACTGCGGCCGGATGTCACGACCACTGTGGCAAGATGCGTCCCCGCCATCTTCGCCACAGGGGTTTCCGCATGTCATCCATCCGCCGGGCCGGGGCCATCGTGCTGGCCGCCCTGTTGCTGGTCGCGCCCGCCGCGCAGGCCTGGGGGCCGCAGGGTCACCGCATCGTCGCCGCACTGGCGCAGCGCCACCTGAGCCCCGCCGCCAGGGCCGAGGTGGAACGCCTGCTCGCGCCGCAGCACACCACGCAGTTGGCGGATGTCGCGAACTGGGCCGACCAGATCCAGGACGATCCCGCCCAGGCGGCGCTGTGGCAGCAGACGCGCAGGCAGCACTACATCAATTTCCGCGGCGGCCCGGCCTGCGACTACGTGCCGCCGCGCGACTGCCGCGACGGCCAATGCATCGTGGGCGCCCTGCAGCACTACGTGGATGTCCTTCGCGACCGCTCGCAGCCGGACAGCGCCCGCCGCGAGGCGCTGATGTTCGTGGTGCACTTCATGGGCGACGTGCACCAGCCGCTGCACGCCGGTTACCGCGACGACCTCGGCGGCAACAAATACCAGGTGCAGTTCGAGGGCAAGGGCAGCAACCTGCACCGGGTCTGGGACTCCGGCCTGCTGAAGACGCGCGGCCTGGAGTGGGAGGCGTACACGCAGCAGCTCGATGCGGAAGGCCCGGTGGCGCTGCCGCCGACCATCGCGCCGCTGGACGATCCCTATGCGCAGTGGGCCGAGGAATCCTGCCGCATAACGGCGGAGCCGGGCTTCTACCCGGACGGCCACAAGATAGACCAGGCCTATGTCGATGCCGAGCTGCCGGTGGCCGAGACCCGGCTGCGCATCGCCGGGCGCCGCCTGGCCGAGGTGCTGAACCTTGCGTTCCTGGACTGAGGCGTCGCGCGCGGCGTTACATGGGGCATTACATACGAATGCAGCCCCGCATCGCGCCCGGCATCTGCTAGCCTCCCCGGCAGCCGAATGCATTCGGACGTCCATAGCCCATCAGGCCACCGCATGACCCCCACCCCGCTGCGCCGCACCAAGATCGTCGCCACCCTGGGTCCCGCCACCGACGCACCCGGGATGCTCGAACAGATCATCGCCAACGGCGTCGATGTCGTCCGCCTCAACCTTTCGCACGGCCAGCCCGACGACCATCGCGCCCGCGCCGCCGCGGTAAAGGCCGCCGCCGCCGCCGCGGGCCGCGAGGTGGGCGTGCTCGCCGACCTGCAGGGGCCGAAGATCCGCGTGGAGAAATTCGCGAACGGCCCGATCCAGCTCGAGCTCGGCGAGCCGTTCGTGCTGGACTGCCGCGCCGACGCGCCGCCCGGCGACATCCACCGCGTGGGCGTGAGCTACCTCGACCTGCCGCGCGACGTGCGCCCCGGCGACGTGCTGCTGCTGGACGACGGCCTGGTCGCGCTCACCGTGGAGGAGGTGGTGGGCACCGAGATCCGCTGCACCGTGCTGGTGGGCGGCAAGCTCTCCGACCGCAAGGGCCTCAACCGCCAGGGCGGCGGCCTTTCCGTCTCCGCGCTGTCCGACAAGGACAAGGCCGACATCAAGCTCGCCGCCGAGATCGGCGCGGATTTCCTCGCCGTCTCCTTCGTGCGCTCGGCCGAGGACATGCACCAGGCGCGTCGCCTGCTGCACGAGGCCGGCGGCAACGCCGCGCTGGTGTCCAAGATCGAGCGCGCCGACGCGATCCCCGTGCTGGGCGAGATCATCGACGCCTCCGACGTGGTGATGGTGGCGCGCGGCGATCTGGGCGTGGAGATCGGCGACGCCGAACTGCCCGGTCTGCAGAAGAAGATCATCCGCGAGTCGGTGCAGCGCAACCGCGCCGTGATCACCGCCACGCAGATGCTGCAGTCGATGGTGCGCTCGCCCATTCCCACGCGCGCCGAAGTGCTCGACGTGGCGAACGCGGTGATCGACGGCACCGACGCGGTGATGCTGTCGGAGGAGACCGCCGCCGGCGCCCATCCGGACAAGGCGGTGGCGGCGATGGCGCGCATCTGCCTCGGCGCCGAGCGCCAGTTCGAGCCCAAGGAGGATCTGACCAACGCCGCCCCCCATCTAAGCCGCACCGACCAGGCGATCGCGCTGGCCGCGATGGTGCTGGCGGCGCAGCTCGGCGTGCGCGCGATCGTGGCGCTCACCGAATCCGGCGCCACCGCGCAATGGCTGTCGCGCTACCGCAGCGCGGTGCCGATCTACGGCCTGTCGCCGTTCGCCGCCGCGCGCCGCCGCATGCAGGTGCTGCGCGACGTGCGCGCGGTGGAATTCAGCCACGGCGAGAACCAGAGCATGGCGTCGTCCACCCGCGCCGCGGTGCGGCTGCTGTTCGCCCAGGGCAAGCTGGTCGAAGGCGACAGCGTGGTCATCACCTACGGCGACCGCGTGGGCCACGTGGGCGGCACCAACACGCTCAAGCTGCTGGCCGTGGGTGCGGGCGGCGCGGTGGACAGCCTGCGCGAACTCTGAACGGGGCGGTGCGCCCGCGGCGACACGGAACGGGCGCCCGGGGCTAGACTGGCCCCGCCGTCCCACTTCCACCGGAGCCCCCATGAACTCCCGCGCGCGCCGTCTGGTCCGTTCCCTGCTGCTGATCCCGGCCCTGGCCTGCGCCGCGCCGGTGCTGGCGCAGGCGAACAGGATCGATCCGCAGAACCTGTACCACTACTGGATCCTGCTCAACACCAAGGTCAACACCGATCTGCCGAACACCGGGCTCAACCTCACCAAGCCCGGCTGCGCGGCGGTGACCTACACGATCGGTTCCGACGGCGTGCCCATGCACGTGCAGCTGGCGAAGCTGGAGCCGAAGAGCGACCTCGGCCAGACCGCGGTGACCGCGGTGAAGAACTTCCGCTACGGCCCCTCGCTGACCAACAAGATCGGCCAGCCCATCGCCACCTACTACATCGTGCCGTTCAATTCCCCCGACGACCCGGCCGCGAAACAGCAGCTGATCGACACCTGCAAGCTGCCCGGCTACGGCAGCTGAGGCCCCGCGCCCGGCCCCGGACTGCGGGGCCGGGCGGTTCCGTTATAATCTGCGGCTTTAATCACGCCGTCCCGCCGCGGGGCGGCGCCCACCCTCGCGCGGGCCGCTGTTGCCTCGCCGTACGGAGCCGTCATGAGTATTGAAGATCTCGAAAGCGTCGCCCTGGCCATGGTGGCGCCCGGCAAGGGCATCATCGCCATCGATGAGTCGACCAACACCATCAAGAAGCGTTTCGAGGCCGTCGGCATCGAGAACAGCGAGGAAAACCGCCGCGCCTACCGCGAGCTGCTGCTCACCACGCCGGGCCTGAACGAGCACATCTCCGGCGCGATCCTGTACGACGAGACGATCCGCCAGTCCACCAGGGACGGCGTGCCGTTCACCCAGGTGATGAAGAAGGCCGGCATCATCCCCGGCATCAAGGTCGACAAGGGCCCGGTGCCGCTGGCCGGCTTCCCCGGCGACGTGGTCACCGAAGGCCTGGACGGCCTGCGTCCGCGCCTGGAGGAATACGTGAAGCTGGGCGCCCAGTTCGCCAAGTGGCGTGCGGTGATCAACATCTCCGACGACAACCCTTCCTCCACCGCGATCGAGGCGAACTGCCACGCGCTGGCCCGCTACGCCGCGCTGTGCCAGGAAGCCGGCCTGGTGCCGATGGTCGAGCCCGAAGTGATCATGGACGGCGACCACAGCATCGAGGTGAGCTACGAGGTGCACGAAGCCGTGCTGCGCAGCCTGTTCAACGCGCTGTACGAGCAGAACGTGATGCTGGAAGGCACCATCCTCAAGGTCAGCATGGTGATCCCGGGCAAGGATTCCTCCGAGCAGGCCGACGTCGAGGAAGTGGCCGAGGCCACCGTGCGCGTGCTGAAGACCTGCGTGCCGGCCTCGCTGCCGGGCATCGTGTTCCTCTCCGGCGGCCAGACCGACGAGCAGTCCACCGCCCACCTCAACGCGATGAACCGCATCGGCCCGCACCCGTGGCCGCTGTCGTTCTCCTACGGCCGCGCCATGCAGCAGGCCGCGCTGAAGCTGTGGGCCAAGGACATGAAGGCGAACTACGCCGAGGCGCAGAAGACCGTGCACGCGCGCGCCAGGGACAACGGCCTCGCCGCGCTGGGCCGCTGGAACGGCTGAGCCCTCCAGTCGTCCGCGGTCGCAAAAAGAGACGGGCGCCTTGCGGCGCCCGTTTCGTTTTGCCCATGGATCGATGCCGCGCTCAGAAGCGGTATTCCGCGCTGACCGAAACCATGTCGGTGCTGAGGTCCACGTTGCGGCGCTGGGCGTCGAAGTAGTCGTAGTTCAGGCCGACGCTGAGGTTGCGGTTGAGGTTGTAGCCCACGCCCGCACCGGCGTACCAACTGGTGTCGTCCAGGCTCTTGCGCACCGGGTTCACCTCGTTGCTGAGGCCGTGGCCGGTCCAGCTGTAGACGCCGGCGCGACCGCTCAGGTACCAGTCCCGGCTGAGGTCGAAGCGGGCGTTGGCGCCGGCGGTCCAGCCATGCAGCTGCGACTTGCCGCGCTCGATCACCGGCGAGCTGTTGAAGATGTTCCTGGCGTGGATGTTGCCAAGGTCGTTGTAGCCCACCTCGGCACCCAGCGCGAAGTTCGGCGCCAGCGACCAGCGGTAGCCGCCGTTCAGGGCGTAACCGGTGTCGTGGCCGTCGTACGGGCCGTTGTTGATCGCGGTGCGACCCACGTTGCCGTTGACGAACCAGCCGGCGTTGTCGGACGGCGCGTTCTGCGCGAACGCGGCGGGGATGGTCAGCATGCCGGCAGCGGCGAGCGAGAGGGCGAGCAAGGTCTTCTTCATGGAGATTTCTCCTGTTATGGAAAGGCGGTCGCCGGCCGGTTGGGGAAAGGGACGGTGCCGCGTGGGCCGATGGGACATCGGCGTCACATGTCCTTAGATCGGGTTCGCCAGGAGAAATTCAATACTCGTGAGTATAATATTAAGGAAAGATTAAGATTCATGGCAAGGTCGGGGCGGCCCAAAAAGAACGGGCGCCGAGGCGCCCGTTCTTCAGCTTTTACAGCGAGTTGCGATCTCAGAAGCGGTATTCGCCGGCGATCGAGACGATGCCGGTGGAGCGCTTCAGGCCCGTGGAGACCTCGCCGGTGGTCGTGTCCTTGATCTTGCCGGCATTGGCGTGGAAGTAGTCGTACTGCACGCCCACGCCCACATGCTCGTTGATGTCCCAGCCGGTGCCGAGACCCGCGTACCAGCTGCTGCGGTCCGAACGGCCGCCGCTGGTCAGGCCCAGGTCCTGCCCGATGCTGTTGTTGAAGCTGTGGTCGTTGTCGTTGGAGCGGAAATAGCCGCCATGGGCGCTGAGGTACCACTGCTGCGTCAGGTTGATGCGGCCGTTGGCGCCAAGCAGCCAGCCGCGCAGGGCATTGGTGCTGGAGGTCTGGTTGACGTCCTGCGAGTTGAAGACATTCTTCACGCGGAAGTTGCCGAGGTCGGCGTAGCCGGCCTCCAGGCCCAGGCCCAGGTCGTTGCCGACCTTCCAGCGATAGCCGCCGAGCACGCCGTAACCGGTGCGCCGACCCTTCTCGCCCTTGAGGAAATTGAAACCGGAGCCGTTGCTGCCGAAGCCGCCGGTGTCGCTGCCATTGGTGCGGCCGACGTTGGCGCCGATGAACCAGTTGCCGCTGCCAATCGGCTGGCTGGACTGGTAGTTGCCGCTGCCTTGGGCGGGAGCGGTGTTGTCCTGGGCGAAGACGGGAGCGGCGACCAGGCCGATGCTCGCGAAAGTGAGGACAAGCAGGGACTTCTTCATGGGAATTACTCCTCTTTTGTGGGAACGGACACAGCCTTGGGGACAGGGGAAAGGGCGAACGTGTCCGTGCATGGCCTTTCCGGCCATGCGGGGGATTAGAACGATATGGGCCTGAAGGGTTTCCATACCCGGCAGTGTGGAATTAAGGTTGAGTTAAGTAGGGACTTGCGGGCGACAGCGACGGCGTGGATCGGCGACAATGGGAACCTTTCGCCGCCCCTTCCCGGAGAAGACCCATGACCACCCGCCGCCAACTTGCCAACGCCGTGCGCGCCCTCGCCATGGACGCCGTGGAAAAGGCCAAGTCCGGCCACCCGGGCATGCCGATGGGCATGGCCGACATCGCCGAGGTGCTGTGGAACGACTTCCACAGCCACAACCCGGCCAACCCGCACTGGTTCAACCGCGACCGCTTCCTGCTCTCCAACGGCCACGGCTCCATGCTGCAGTACGCGCTGCTGCACCTGAGCGGCTACGACCTGCCGATGAGCGAGCTGGAGCGCTTCCGCCAGCTGCATTCCAAGACCCCGGGCCATCCCGAGGCGCATGAGACGGTGGGCGTGGAAACCACCACCGGCCCGCTGGGCCAGGGCATCGCCAACGGCGTGGGCTTCGCGCTGGCCGAGAAGGTGCTGGCCGAGCGCTACAACCGCCCCGGCTTCGACGTGGTCGATCACCACACCTGGGTGTTCTGCGGCGACGGCTGCCTGATGGAAGGCATCTCGCAGGAGGCGATCTCGCTGGCCGGCACCTGGAAGCTGGGCAAGCTCACCCTGATCTACGACGACAACAACATTTCCATCGACGGCGAGGTGCCGGGCTGGTTCACCGACGACACCGCGGCGCGCTTCGAGGCCTGCGGCTGGCACGTGATCCGCGACGTGGACGGCCACGACGCCGAGAAGATCAAGGCCGCCATCGCCGCCGCCAAGGCCGAGACCGGCAAGCCTTCCCTCGTGATGTGCAAGACCATCATCGGCTTCGGTTCGCCCAACAAGGAAGGCACCGAAGCCTGCCACGGCGCGCCGCTGGGCAAGGACGAGATCGCCGCCGCGCGCGACATGCTGGACTGGCGCTACGCCCCGTTCGAGATCCCCGCCGAGATCTATGCCGGCTGGGACGCGAAGCAGGCCGGCGCGAAGCGCGAGGCGGCATGGAACGCGCTGTTCGCCGACTACGCCAGGGCGAACCCGGAACTGGCTGCCGAGCTGCAGCGCCGTCTCGCCGCGAAGCTGCCGGAAAACTGGGCGGCCGAATCGCAGGCCTACGTCGAGAAGATGCAGGCCGAGGGTCCGGACGTGGCCAGCCGCAAGGCCTCGCAGATGGCGCTGAACGCGTTCGGCCCGCTGCTGCCGGAGCTGATCGGCGGCTCGGCGGATCTCGCCGGCTCCAACCTCACGATCTGGAAGGGTTCGGTCAGCGTCACCGAGACCAGCCCGGCCGCGAACTACATCCACTACGGCGTGCGCGAGTTCGGCATGACCGCGATCGGCACCGGCCTGGCGCTGCACGGCGGCTTCATCCCCTACGACGCCACCTTCCTGGTGTTCTCCGACTACGCGCGCAACGCGGTGCGCATGAGCGCGCTGATCCCCGCGCATTCCATCCACGTCTACACCCACGACTCGATCGGCCTGGGCGAGGACGGCCCCACCCACCAGCCGGTGGAACACCTGGCCACCTTGCGCTACATCCCGAACAACCGCGTGTGGCGCCCCTGCGACGCGGTGGAATCGGCGGCGTCGTGGAAGGCGGCGATCGAGCGCAAGGACGGCCCGTCCTGCCTGGTGTTCTCGCGCCAGACGCTCAAGCACCAGCAGCGCAACGCGCAGCAGGTGGCCGACATCGCGCGCGGCGCCTATGTGCTGTCCGATCCGGCCGACACGAAGTTCAAGGCCATCCTGATCGCCACCGGCTCCGAGGTGGAGCTGGCGATGGAAGCGATGCGCACGCTGGCCCAGCAGGGCGTGCCGGTGCGCGTGGTGTCGATGCCGTGCACCGAGAGCTTCGACGCGCAGCCGCTGGAATACCGCGAAGGCGTGCTGCCCGGCTGGTGCCGTGCGCGCGTGGCCGTGGAGGCCGCCATCACCGACTTCTGGCGCAAGTACGTGGGCCTGGACGGCGAAGTGATCGGCATGACGACGTTCGGCGCCTCGGCCCCGGCCGAGCAGCTGTTCGACTACTTCGGCATCACGGTGACGAACGTGGTCGATGCGGTGAAGCGCGTCGCCGGCTGATACGCGGGCCTCGCCCAAACGAAAACGCCGCGGCTTGCCGCGGCGTTTTCGTTGGTGGCGGAAGCGTCAGGCCGCCAGCAGCGCGGCGAGCTGCGCCGGATCGTGCGCCAGCGCCTGCGCGCCAGCCAGTTCCAGTTCCTCGCGGCTGCCGAAACCCCACAGCACGCCGACGCCGCGCACGCGGTTCGCCAAGGCGCCTTCGATGTCGAAGCGGCGGTCGCCGATCATCGCGGCCTGCTCGGGCTGGGCGCCGAAATCCGCGAGCGCGGCGGCGATCATCGACGCCTTTTCGCTGTGTGCGCTGGACGGATCGGGGCCGTACAGGCGCGTGAACGCGTCGCCGAACGGCAGGTGCTCGACGATGGGCCGGGCGTGGCGCTCGGGTTTGCTGGTGACCACGGCCAGCGTGTGGCCGGCAGCCTGCAGGCGCTCGATGGTCGCCGCCATGCCGGGGTAGACCGCGTGCTCGCGCCAGCCCAGCGTGGCGAAGCGCTCGTGGTAGTAGTCCACCGCCGCCTCCACGCGCCCGGCGTCGTGGTCCAGCAGCGGCGCGAAGCCGTGGCGCAGCGGCGGACCGATCCATGGCCGCAGGTCGGCCGGCGCCGCTACGCCCAGCTTGTCGAAGGCGTAGCGGATGCAGGCGGTGATGCCGGGCTCGGAATCGATCAGCGTGCCGTCGAGGTCGAACAGGCAGAGCATTACTTCGCGGCCCGCGCCCTGAGCGCCGCCACGGCCGGCAGCTCCTTGCCTTCCAGGAATTCCAGGAAGGCGCCGCCGCCGGTGGAGATGTAGGAGACGTCGTGCTCGATGCCGTACTTGTCCACCGCGGCCAGCGTGTCGCCGCCGCCGGCGATGGAGAACGCGGGCGACGCGGCGATCGCGCGGGCCAGCGTCTCGGTGCCCTTGCCGAAGGCGTCGAACTCGAACACGCCCACCGGGCCGTTCCACACCACGGTGCCGGCCTTGGCGATCAGCGCGGCGTAGCGCTGCGCGGTCTCCGGGCCGATGTCCAGGATCATCTCGCCGTCGCGCACCTGGTCCACCGGCTTCACCGTGGCCGGGGCGTTGGCGGAGAATTCCGGCGCCACCACCACGTCCACCGGCAGCGGCACTTCCGCGCCGCGGCGCTTCGCGTCGGCGAGCACCTTCTTCGCGGCGTCGAGCAGGTCCATCTCCACCAGCGAGTTGCCCACCGAATGGCCCAGCGCGGCGATGAAGGTGTTGGCGATGCCGCCGCCCACGATCAGCTGGTCGACCTTGCCGATCAGGTTCTCCAGCAGGGTGAGCTTGGTGGAGACCTTGGAGCCGGCCACGATGGCCAGCAACGGGTGCGCGGGGTTCTCCAGCGCCTTGCCCAGCGCATCGAGTTCGGCCGAGAGCAGGGGGCCGGCGGCGGCGATGGGAGCGTATCTGATCACGCCGTGGGTGGAGGCCTGGGCGCGGTGCGCGGTGCCGAAGGCGTCCATCACGAAGATGTCGCACAGCGCGGCGTACTTCTTCGACAGCGCCTCGTCGTCCTTGCCCTCGCCGACGTTCATGCGGCAGTTCTCGAGCACCACCACCTCGCCGTCGGCGACGTCCACGCCGTCGAGGTAATCGCGCACCAGGCGCACCGGCTTGCCGAGCTTGTCGCCCAGCCACGCAGCCACCGGCGCCAGCGAGGAGGCTTCGTCGAACTGGCCCTCCTTCGGGCGTCCCAGGTGCGAGAGCACCATCACCTTCGCGCCGGCGTCGCGCGCGGCCTTGATCGTCGGCAGGGCGGCGTCGAGGCGCTGGGTGGAGGTGATCCGGCCGTGATCGTCGATCGGCACGTTCAGGTCTTCGCGGATCAGCACGCGCTTGCCGTGCAGGTCGAGGTCGCTCATGCGGGTGACGGACACGTGGAAACTCCCGTGGTTCGGAAAGGGCTGCCGCGGCGGCGGAAAGCCCGTATTGTCCCGGCGCTTCCGGGGCGATGCAAATTACACTGCAGCTTTTCCGTTGCAGGGAGTGGACACATGGCTTCCAGTCTTGTGCTGTACGGCTACTGGCGCTCCAGCGCCGCCTATCGCGTGCGCATCGCGCTGGCGCTGAAGGGGCTGCCCTGGGAAAACCGTCCCGTGCATCTGGTGAAGGACGGCGGCCAGCAGCATGCCGCGGACTACGCGTCGATGAACCCGCAGCAGCTGGTTCCGAGCCTGCGCGACGGCGACCGGGTGCTGACGCAGTCGCTGGCGATCATGGAGTACCTGGAGGAAACCCGCCCCCGGCCGCCCCTGCTGCCAGCCGATGCCGGCGGCCGCGCGCGGGTGCGGGTGCTGGCGCAGGCGGTGGCCTGCGACATCCATCCGCTGGGCAACCTGCGCGTGCTGCAATACCTGGAGCGCGAACTGGGCGTCGGCGAGGCGCAGCGGGGGGCATGGGTACGGCACTGGATCGCCGCCGGCTTCGCCGCGATGGAGGCGATGCTGGCCGGCGACGCGGCCACCGGCCGCTACTGCCACGGCGACACGCCGGGACTGGCCGACGCCTGCCTGGTGCCGCAGGTGTACAACGCGCACCGCTGGAAAGTGGCGCTGGACGACTACCCCACCATCGCCCGCATCGCCGCCGCCTGCGGCGAGCTGGACGCGTTCCGCGCCGCCGCGCCGGAGGCGCAGCCCGACGCGGCGTGAGCCGGGCGCATGCGGGAACGGGGTGCTATGACGGCGCGCGCACCAGCAGCACGTCGCAGGGCGCGGCCGGCACCACCCGGCGCGCGGTGCCGCCCACCAGCAGATGGAACGCCAGGCCGCGGCGGAACGCGCTGATCACCACCAGGTCCATCTCCTGCTCCAGTGCGCAGTCGTGCAGCACGAACTCCGGGTGGCCGTGCTCGACCCACGTCTTCGCTAGGCGGTGCCCGTCCAGCGGGGTGGCGGCGACGAAGGCCTGCATGGTGGCGTGCTCCATCCGCGCCAGCTCCTCGCCGTGGCCGGCGTCCAGCCACAGCGAGCGGTAGGGGATGTCCAGCACGTGCAGCAGGGCCAGCCGCGCCGCGGGGAACCACTCGGCCGCGGCGAGCAGGCCGTGGCGCGACTCGGCGGTGAAATCGGTGCCGACCAGCAGCTTGCCGTAGGCGGCGCGGGCGCGCTGCTTCACCACCAGCAGCGAGGCCGGCGAGCGCCGCAGCAAGGCTTCGGCCACCCGGCCCAGCCGGCCCGCGGGCGGCGCATCGCTGGCGCCCAGCACGATCAGCTCGCACTGCTGTTCGACGGCGACGG
Organism: Rhodanobacter sp. PCA2; assembly: GCF_013620825.1. GTDB lineage: Bacteria > Pseudomonadota > Gammaproteobacteria > Xanthomonadales > Rhodanobacteraceae > Rhodanobacter_A. The sequence continues at coordinate 126,838 of NZ_NJIC01000009.1, forward strand.
CGAGGATCGCGGTGGCCGGATCGCCCTCGACCACATGCACGGCCGCCGTCTCGCCGAAGTCGCGGCGCAGTTGCCGTTCGGCCGGCACCGCGGCGGACGGGGTGGGCCCGTCACAGGTCGCCAGCGGCGCCATGGGCCAGCCGTCGTCGGCCTGCGGCAACACGTGCACCACGTGCAGCGCGGCCTGCCATTGCGCGGCAAGTTGCACGGCGCGATCGCTGGCGCGATCGCTGCGGCTGCGCAGGTCGATGGCCAGCAGGATGCGTCGCGGCGGGGCGGAGGAGAGGGCGGCAGTCATGCGGGCACTCCGGCGGCGTGTGACCGACTATAGGCAGGCGGATGGCGGACGCCAAGTCGTGCTCGCCGTGCCGCTTTGGCGGCTGCCGGTCGCGCCCTGTAGACTCCGGAGACTGCGCGCCTTGTCGCCGCTCCCCGTACCGCCATGGAGGGCGTGCCGCGGTGCGCGCCACCCTTTTCCGCCATGGAGGCCCGATGCCCCACGACACCGTTTCGTTCGCCTTGCTCTGCCTGCCGTTCGCGGGCGCGGCACTGGCGTGGCGGATGCGGCACCGGCAGGCGGCGACCTGGCTGGCGATCGGCGTGGCGGCGCTGGCCCTGGGACTGAGTCTGGCGGTGCGGCCCTGGCTGGCCGACGGCGCGGTGCTGCGCACGGTGTTGCCGTGGCTGCCCTCGCTGGGGCTGGACCTGGTACTGCGGGTGGACGGACTGGCCTGGCTGTTCCTGCTGCTGATCTGCGGCATCGGCCTGCTGGTGGTGGTGTACGCGCGCTACTACATGCCGGAGGAGGACAGGCTGGGCCGCTTCTACGGCCTGCTGCTGGCCTTCATGGGCGCGATGGTCGGCGTGGTGACCGCGGGCAACGTGGTGCAGCTGGCATTCTTCTGGGAGCTGACCAGCCTGCTTTCGTTCCTGCTGATCGGCTACTGGAACCAGGGCGCGTCGGCGCGCGAGGGCGCACGCACCGCGCTGATCGTCACCGCGGGCGGCGGCCTGTGCCTGTTCGCCGGCCTGCTGCTGCTGGGGCACATCGCGGGCAGCTACGACCTGGACGCGATCCTCGCCGCGGGCGACGCGGTGCGCGCGCATCCCTGGTACGTGCCGATGCTGGTGCTGGTGGCGCTGGGCGCGCTGAGCAAGAGCGCGCAGTTCCCGTTCCATTTCTGGCTGCCGCAGGCGATGTCCGCGCCCACCCCGGTGTCGGCCTACCTGCACTCGGCGACCATGGTGAAGGCCGGCGTGTTCCTGCTGCTGCGGCTGTGGCCGGTGCTGGCCGGCACCGAGGCGTGGTTCTGGATCATCGGCGGCGCAGGCCTGGCCAGCCTGCTGCTGGGCGCTGCCTCGGCGGTGTTCCAGCAGGACCTGAAGGCCGTGCTGGCGTATTCCACGATCAGCCACCTGGGCCTCATCACCATGCTGCTGGGCCTGGGCAGCACGCTGGGCGCGGTGGCGGCGATCTTCCACATCGTCAACCACGCCACCTTCAAGGCCTCGCTGTTCATGGCCGCCGGCGCGGTGGACCACGAAACCGGCACCCGCGACCTGCGCCGGCTGGGCGGTCTGCGCCATGTCATGCCGATCACCGCGACGCTGGCGCTGGTGGCCAGCGCGGCGATGGCCGGGGTGCCGCTGCTGAACGGCTTCCTGTCCAAGGAAATGTTCTTTGCGGCGGCGCTGTCCACCCACCGCGGGTTGACCGTGGACACGCTGGCGGCGGGCCTGGCGGTGCTGGCCAGCATGTTCTCGGTGATCTACTCGCTGCGTTTCGCGGTGGGCGTGTTCCTCGGTCGCCTGCGCGATGGGTTGCCGCGCACGCCGCACGAGCCGCCGTACTGGATGCGCCTGCCGATCGGCCTGCTGGTGCTGGCCTGCGTGCTGGTGGGGGTGCTGCCCGCGCAGGTGATCGGACCCACCCTGGACCTCGCCGCGGGCGCGGTGCTGGGCGAGGCGTTGCCGGCGTTCGACCTGGCGATATGGCACGGTGTCAACGCGCCGCTCTTGATGAGCGTGCTGGCGTTTGCCGGCGGCTGCGTGGCGTACGCCGGGCTGCGCGGCTGGTTCGCCCGCCGCGAGACGCTGCCGTTGCTGGGCCGGTTCAGCGCGCAGCGCGTGTTCGAGCGGGTGCTGGCGCTGCTCACCTCCACCCTGCCGCAAGCGCTGGAACCGGCGTATTCCGGCCGCCGGCTGCAGCCGCAACTGCGGGTGATCGTGCTGGCGGCGGCGCTGGCCGCGGGCCTCGCGATGTACGGCACGCCCATGCATTTCGGCCTGCGCGCCTCCGCCGTGGACCCGGGCTTCGCGCTGCTGTGGCTGCTGGGCGCGGTCTGCGCGCTGGGCGCCGTGCGGCAGGCGAAGTTCCACCGGCTGGCGGCGCTGGTGCTGGTGGGCGGGGCGGGGCTGGTGTCCTGCGTGAGCTTCGTGTGGCTGTCCGCGCCCGACCTCGCCGCCACCCAGTTGCTGGTGGAAGTGGTCACCACCATCGTGATCCTGCTGGGCCTGCGCTGGCTGCCCAAGCGCGTGGCCGGCCTGTCGCCCGATGCGCCGCCGGCGCGCTGGCGCCGCTACCGCGACGGCGCGGTGGCGGGAGTCGTGGGGCTGGGGCTGGCGGGGCTGGCCTACGCGGCGATGCTGCACCCGGTGGCCAATTCCGCCTCGCATTTCTACCTGGAGAACGCCTTGAGCCAGGGCGGCGGCCACAACGTGGTCAACGTGATCCTGGTGGATTTCCGCGGCTTCGACACCTTGGGCGAGATCAGCGTGCTGGCGATCGTGGCGCTCAGCGTGTTCGCGCTGCTGCGCCGCTTCCGCCCGGCGGTGGAGAGCGTGGGCGCGCCGATGCAGCAGCGCCTGCAGGGGGCTACGCGCGAGGACGGCTACGATGCCGGCGGCGCCGACTACCTGCGCATTCCCGGGTTGATCGTGCAGTTGATGGCGCCGGTGATCGTGCTGTTCGGCATGCACCTGTTCCTGCGCGGGCACGACCTGCCTGGCGGCGGCTTCGCCGCCGGCATCACGGTGTCGGTGGCGCTGGTGCTGCTGTACATGGCCCGCGGCGCGCGCTGGGTGGAGGCGCGGCTGAAGGTGGCGCCGCTGCGCTGGGTCGGCCTGGGCCTGCTGCTGGCGCTGGCGACGGGGCTGGGCGCGCTGGCGTTCGGCCATCCGTTCCTCAGTTCGCATTCGCGCCATGTGGTGCTGCCGCTGCTGGGCGAGTTGCCGCTGGCCAGCGCGCTGCTGTTCGACCTGGGCGTGTTCGGCGTGGTGGTGGGCGCCACCTCGCTGATGCTGGTGGCGCTGGCGCACCAGTCGCTGCGCCAGCCGCGCGCGCCGACCGATGCCGGAAAGGAGGACGGCTGATGGAACTGGTGCTGGCACTCGCGATCGGCGTGCTGGGCGGCAGCGGGGTGTGGCTGCTGCTGCGCCCGCGCACGTTCCAGGTGGTCATGGGGCTGACCCTGCTGTCCTATGCGGTGAACCTCTTCATCTTCTGCGTCGGCGGCCTGCGACTGGGCGCCGATCCGGTGCTGCGCGAGGGGGCGGGGCTGATCGAGTACGCCGACCCGCTGCCGCAGGCGCTGGTGCTCACCGCGATCGTGATCGGCTTCGCCACCACCGCGCTGTTCCTGGTGGTGCTGCTGGCCTCGCGCGGGTTCACCGGCAGCGACCATGTCGACGGCAAGGACGGTGCGCCGTGAACGCGCACCTGCTCGCCGGCCCCATCCTGCTGCCGCTGGCCGCGGCCGCGCTGCAACTGCTGCTGGGCGAGCGCCGCCGCGGCGCCGCCAGCGCGCTGGGCGCGCTTTCCTGCCTGGGCCTGCTGGGTTTCGCGCTGGCGCTGCTGGCCGTGGTGGGCGACGGCACCACGCTGGTGTACCGCATCGGCGGCTGGCCGGCGCGCTTCGGCATCGTGCTGGTGGCCGACCGGCTGTCGGCGCTGATGCTGCTGCTCACCGCGGTGCTGGCGCTGGCGCTGCTGCCGGTGGTGCTGGGTCGCTGGCGGCGGCCGGGCAGCGCGCTGCAGCCGCTGGCGCAGTTCCTGCTGATGGGCCTCAACGGCACCTTCCTCACCGGCGACCTGTTCAACCTGTTCGTGTTCTTCGAGGTGCTGCTGGCGGCCTCGTACGGACTGGCGCTGCACCACCCGAGCGCGCAGCGGGTCGGCGCCGGCCTGCACTACATCGCGATCAACCTGCTGGCCTCGCTGCTGTTCCTGGTCGGGGTGAGCCTGATCTTCGGCGTCACCGGCACGCTGAACATGGCGGCGCTGGCGCAACTGGTGCCGCAGGTGCCGGCCAACACCCGCGCGCTGCTGCATGCCGGCGCGGCGATCCTCGGCGTGGCGTTCCTGGTGAAGGCGGCGATGTGGCCGCTGGGTTTCTGGCTGCCGCGCAGCTACGCCGCCGCGCCGTCGGCGGTGGCGGCGATGTTCGCGGTGATGACCAAGGTGGGCGTGTACGTGCTGCTGCGACTCAGCCTGCTGCTGTTCGGCGCAGGCGCCGGCGCGGCCTCGGCCGGCTTCGGCAGCGGCTGGCTGCTGTGGGGCGGCGCGGCTACCGTGGCGACCGGCGTGGCGGGCATGCTGGGCGCGCGCGAGCTGAGCCGGCTGGCCGGCTACAACGTGCTGGTGTCCTCGGGCAGCCTGCTGGGCGCGATCGGCGTGGGCCAGCCGGCGGTGATCGCCGGCGCGCTGGCCTATCTGGTGGTGTCCACCCTGGCGGTGGCGGCGTTCTTCCTGCTGGCCGGCCTGATCGCGCCGCGCGACGACGCGGAGGAGGCGCCGCTGCTGGAAGCCTACGATCCGGGCGGCCTCGCGTTGTACGCCGACGAGGACGAGAGCCAGCCCACGCAGCCGGCGCCGGTGCGGCTGCTGGCCGGCGGATTCTTCATCGCCGCGCTGCTGCTGGCGGGCCTGCCGCCGCTGTCCGGCTTTCTCGCCAAGTTCGCGCTGCTGGCGCCGCTGGTGGGGGCGGGGGCGGAGGCGATGATGTTGTTCGCGTTGATCGTGGCGGGCGGCCTGGGCACGGTGGTCGCGATGTGCCGTGTGGGCATCCAGGTGTTCTGGGAGGACGACTGGGTGTTCCCGCCCATCCACAACGGCGCGGTGGCATCGGTGGCGATCCTGCTGGGGCTGTGCCTGCTGCTCACCGTGCTGGGCGAGGCGCCGATGCGCTATCTGCAGGCCACGGCGGCGCAATTGCACTGGCCGGACGGCTATATCCGGGTGGTGCTGCCGTGAGGCGCTGGCTGCCGCATCCGCTGATGGCCGGCTTCCTGCTGCTGGTATGGCTGCTGATGCGCGGCAGCCTGGCGCCGGGCGACTGGCTGCTGGGCGGCGCGCTGGCGCTGGGCCTGGCGTGGGCGTTCGGCAAGCTGCAGCCGCCGCGCGCACGGCTGCGCCAGCCCTGGCGGCTGCTGCCGCTGGCGCTGCGGGTGGTGTACGACATCGTGCGCTCCAACCTGGCGGTGGCCGGCGTGGTGCTGAGGCCGCGCTGGCGCGGCCGGTCGGGCTTCGTGGCGATCCCGCTGGAGCTGGAAGACCCGTACGGGCTGGCGCTGCTGGCCTGCATCGTCACCTCCACCCCGGGCACGATCTGGGTAGACCACGACCCGGTGCGGCGCGTGCTGCTGATCCACGTGCTCGCCCTGGCCGACGAGGCGATCTGGATCGACACCATCAAGCGCCGCTACGAACGCCCGCTGCTGGAGATGTTCCAATGAGCCATGCATTCCTGGGCGGCGCGCTGGTCGCGGCGCAACTGCTGCTGGTGCTGGGCATGGCCTGCGCGCTGCTGCGCATGTTGCGCGGCCCGCGCGCCCAGGATCGCGTGCTGGCGCTGGATGCGTTCTACGTCAACGCGATGCTGCTGTTGCTGACGGTGGGTCTGCGCAGCGACAGCGTGCTGTACGTGGAGGCGGCGATGATCATCGCGCTGCTGGGTTTCGCCGGCACCCTGGCGTTCGCGAAGTTCCTGCTGCGCGGCGAGGTGATCGAATGAGCCTGATCGAAGCCCTGCCGCCGTGGGCGGCCGTGCTGGTGGGCGTGCTGGTGCTGCTGGGCGCGGGCTTCGCCTGCGTCGGTTCGCTGGGGTTGCTGCGGCTGCGCAACTTCTACCGGCGTGTGCACGCGCCCACGCTGGGCAGCACGCTGGGCACGTTCTTCATGGTGGCCGCCTGCGTGGTCGCGTTCTCGCTGGCGCAGGGGCGGCCGGCGCTGCAGGTGCTGCTGATCGGCGTGTTCCTCACCCTGACCACGCCGATCACGCTGATGCTGCTGGTGCGCGCGGCGCTGTACCGCAACCGCGTCGAGGACGGCCAGTCGCTGGCGGCGCCGGAACCCGGCGACGACGAGTAGGGCGCGCGCCTGCCGGCGCGGTCAGTAGCCCATGCCGTAGGGGTCGTTGCTGCCGCCCATCAACGCGCTTTCGCTGGCGTTGCTGCCGCCTTCGGCGAGGCGGATCTTCAGCGCCAGGCCGTCGCGGGAGTCGGCCTTGTTGAGCGCCTCGTCCAGCTCGATGCGGCCTTCCTTGTACAGCCGGTACAGCGACTGGTCGAAGGTCTGCATGCCGTCCTGCAGGCTGCGGTCCATCGCCTCCTTCACCTCGTGGATCTGGCCGCGGCGGATCATGTCGCGGATCAGCGGGGTGTTCAGCAGCACTTCCACCGCGGGCAGGCGGCGACCGTCCCTGCCCACCACCAGGCGCTGGCTGATCACTGCGCGCAGGTTCAGCGCGAGGTTCATCAGCACGTTCTTGTGCGCCGACTCGGGGAAGAAGTTGAGGATGCGCTCCAGCGTCTGGTCGGCGTTGTTGGAGTGCAGGGTGGCGAGGCACAGGTGGCCGGTCTCGGAGAACGAGATCGCCGCCTCCATCGTGTCGGTGTCGCGGATCTCGCCGATCATGATCACGTCCGGCGCCTCGCGCATCGCGTTCTTCAGCGCCTCGTGGTAGGTGTGGGTGTCCAGCCCCACCTCGCGCTGGTTGACGATGGAGCGCTTGTGCCGGTGCAGGTACTCGATCGGGTCCTCGATGGTGAGGATGTGGCCGGCGGAGTTGGTGTTGCGGTGGTCGATCATCGAGGCCAGCGTGGTCGACTTGCCCGAGCCGGTGGCGCCGACCACCAGGATCAGCCCGCGCGGCTCCATGATCAGCTCGCGGAAGATCGGCGGCAGCTGCAGCTGCTCGACGTTGGGGATCTCGCTCTTGATCGCGCGGATCACCATGCCCACTTCGCCGCGCTGCTTGAACACGTTGATGCGGAAGCGCCCGGCCTCCTTCACCGCCAGCGCCATGTTGAGCTCGAGGTCGCGCTCGAACTGCGGCACCTGGCCTTCGTCCATCAGGGAATAGGCGATCTTTTTCACCATGCCGCCCGGCAAGCCGGTGTTGCCGAGCGGATAGAGCTTGCCCTCGACCTTGATGTTCACCGGGGCGCCGGTGGACAGGAACATGTCCGAGGCCCCCTTGTCGACCATCAGTTTGAGGAAGTAACCGATATCCACGCCAAATCCCCTGTGAGTGTGCTCGTTGCAATGAACGATTGTGCCCGCACACAATACGCGCAGAAGCTTAGTCAGGAATGCGTGATGGTGCACATCTCCCCCTCGTCACCCCGGTATCCGGCGCGCCTGCGTGGCCCGGGGCGGCAAGTTGCGCTGGCCGGCGTGCTGGCCGGACTGCTCGTGCTGGCGGGTTGCGCCAGCGTCCCGCCGCCGAACGATTCGATGAACCTGGCGCAGACGCAGCTGCAGGCCGCGCGCGATGCCGGCGCGGCCGACTACGATCCGGTGGATCTGGGCTTCGCCCAGGACAAGTTCCAGCAGGCCCAGGGGGCGATGGCCGCCCGCAAGTACGAACTGGCGGCCGACCTGGCCGCCGAGTCGCGGGCCGACGCCGAACTGGCGCGGGTCAAGGCCAACCTCGGCGCCGCGCGGGCGAAGATCCAGTCCAAGATGAACGCGAACGCCGAGCTGCGCGAGCAGGGCGCCCAGGCCGCCGCCGCGGCTGCGGCCGAGTTCGCCAAGCCCTTGCCGCTGCCGGCCACCGCCGGCAGCGCGCCCCCGCCGGCCGGTGCGGGCGCGTTGCCACCCGCGGCCCCGCTGGAGGACATGCCGGCGCCGTCGGATTCGGAACTCGCGCCGCCGCCGTCGTCGTCGGGGCAGGGCTTCCAGAGCGTGCCCGCGCAGAACCCGCCGTCCCGCGACCAGGATTCGAACGCAGGCCAGGGCTTCCAGCCTGCGGGAGGCCAGCCATGAAGCGCATCGCCACCGTGATCGCCACCGCCGTGATGGCGCTGGGCATCGTCGCCACCGCCCACGCCAAGCGCGACGACATCGATGTCGACCGCCTGACCGGCAACCTCAACCAGCTCGCCGGCGACCCGGTGCTGGGCAACTACGCCCAGGCCGAGCAGGCGCTGGCGCGCAACGCGATCGCCCAGCTGGCGCAAGCCGGATCGCGCGAGCGGCCGCATGCCTTGTACATCGCCGAGCGGCGGGTGGACCTGGCGCGGGCCTCCGCCCAGTTCCAGGACGCCCAGACCAAGCTGGCCCAGCTCGACCGCGAGCACGACCAGATCCAGCTGGAAAACAGCCGTCGCGAGGCCGATACCGCCCGCCGCGAGCTGGAGCGCCAGCGCCTGCAGTACCAGATGGCGCAGGAAGAGGCGCAGCGCCTGCAGGAGCAGGGCCAGGCCTATTCGCAGGCGGCCGAGCAGGCCCAGGCCGAGGCGGCCAAGGCGAAGAAGCTGGCCGAGGCCCAGAGCCGGGTCGCCAAGGCCGCCAAGCGCGAGGCCGAACTGGCGGCCAAGGCCGCCAAGGCCATGCGCGCGCAGATGCAGGACGGCAGCAAGCCGTAAGCCCCTGCGATTCCCCGGCGACGGGGATGGCGCGGGCAGCCGTTCCCCGGCTGCCCGGGTTCCCGCCAGCGGCTGCGACGCGGTCCCGCGCCGCGTGCAAACTTCGTGCCTCGCGTGCCCCGGGGCGAGTCCGGCGATCATTCGCAAGTAGCTGTTTTGACAGCTTTTCGGGCCGGTTTCACTAGTGAACACCCCTGCGTCGAAATGTCTGCCGCGGACGCTTGCGGCACTTTTCGGGGGGGAGTAGGGTCAACCGCAATGGAGCCGTTTCGCTCCATGGCCCGCCGGTTCGAACCATGCACCACTCGCCCGCCAGTTTCCGCCCGCCAGTTTCCGCCCGCCATCCGGCTTGCCGGTGCGGGCGGGCGAGGGCGCGCGCGTGTCCGGACCCGGCGGACGGGCGCCAGCGGCGCCCGCATGCTCACTCACGAGGAGGTTGGATCATGTTCGAAAACCAGCAGCGTGATGACGTGGAAGCATTGATGAAGGCCGATGCGGAGTTCCGCCGCCTCTATCAGCATCATCGGGAACTCGACAGCAAGGTGCACGACGCCGAGATCGGCGTGCTTCCGCTGGACGACATCACCCTAGCCAGCATGAAGAAAGAAAAACTGCACGCCAAGATACGCCTGGAACGCATGTGGGAAGGGCGACGGCATCTATCCAGTTGAGCGGGTTCTGAACCGACTCCGCGATCACGACGGCCCCGGCAGCTTCCGCCCTGGAAGATACCGGGGCCGCAACGTTTCCACCCGGCCCGTCCGCAGCGCTCGGCTATCATGGCCCTTCCCCGGTGACGCAGGCCTGCCACCGGCCCGCCACGCAACGGAGCCCCCATGACCGTCCAGCAGAATGTCCTCGAACTGATCGGACATACCCCGATGCTGCGCGCGCAGCGCCTGGACGCGGGCCCTTGCGAGCTGTTCCTGAAGCTGGAAAGCGCGAACCCCGGCGGCTCGATCAAGGACCGCATCGGCCTGTCGATGATCGAAGGCGCGGAAAAGGCCGGCAGGATCAAGCCCGGCGCGATCCTGGTCGAAGGCACCGCCGGCAACACCGGCCTGGGCCTCGCGCTGGTGGCGCAGGCCAAGGGCTACCGGCTGATCCTGGTGGTGCCGGACAAGATGAGCCGCGAGAAGATCTTCAACCTCAAGGCGATGGGCGCCGAAGTGGTGCTCACCCGTTCGGACGTGGCCAAGGGGCACCCCGAGTACTACCAGGACATGGCCGAGCGCATCGCCCGCGAAACGCCCGGCGCGTATTTCATCAACCAGTTCGGCAACCCGGACAACCCGCGCGCGCACATCGAGAGCACCGGGCCGGAGATCCTCGAGCAGATGGACGGGCGCATCGACGCCATCGTGGTGGGCTGCGGTTCCTCCGGCACCATGACCGGCCTGTCGCAGTACTTCGCCAAGGCCTCGCCGCACACCGAGATCGTGCTGGCCGACCCGGTGGGTTCCATCCTCGCGCAGTACATCAACGAGGGCACGCTCTCCACCAAGTCGTCGAGCTGGCTGGTGGAAGGCATCGGCGAGGATTTCCTGCCGTCGATCAGCGACTTCAGCCGGGTGAAGAAGGCCTACGCGATCTCCGATAGGGAGAGCTTCCTCGCCGCCCGCGAACTGCTGGCGAAGGAAGGCGTGCTGGGCGGTTCCTCCACCGGCACCCTGCTCGCCGCGGCGCTGAAGTATTGCCGCGAGCAGGCCAGCCCGAAGCGGGTGGTGACCCTGGTCTGCGACACCGGCAACAAGTACCTCTCCAAGCTCTACAACGACTACTGGATGCTGGACAACGGCTTCCTCGAACGCGAGCAGCACGGCGACCTGCGCGACCTGCTGCTGCGCCCGTTCGCCAAGCGCGACACCGTGGTGATCGGCCCGAACGAGCTGCTGATCACCGCCTATACACGCATGAAACTGTATGACGTCTCGCAGCTTCCGGTGATGGACGGCGACAGGCTGGTGGGCATCGTCGACGAGTCGGACGTGCTGCTGCACGTGCATGCCGACGAGACGCGCTTCCGCGATCCGGTGTCGGTGGCGATGATCGCCGAACTGCAGATGCTCGACGTGCGCTCGCCGATCGAATCGCTGCTGCCGGTGTTCGAGCGCGGCCACGTGGCGATCGTGATGGACGGGGAGCGCTTCCTCGGCCTGATCACCCGCATCGACCTGCTCAACTGGCTGCGCCGCAAGGTGAACTGAGCGGTACGCGGGCTGAAAGCCGGTTGAAACGCGCGCACGGCACAGTCGCCGTTCACGTCGGCCGCGCCGGCACGCATCACTCGACAAGGAGCTTCAGCCATGTGTGGAATCGTCGCTGCCGTCGCCCAGCGTGACGTGGCGCCCCTGCTGATCGCGGGCCTGAAGGCGCTGGAATACCGTGGTTACGATTCGGCCGGCCTGGCCGTGCTGGAAGGCGGCACGATCCGCCGCGTGCGCGCCAAGGGCAAGGTGCGCGAGATGGAGGCGCAATACCTCGCCGCGCCGCTGCCCGGCGGCACCGGCATCGCGCACACGCGCTGGGCCACCCACGGCGTGCCGAACGAGGCGAACGCGCATCCGCACATCGCCGGCCGCGTCGCCATCGTCCACAACGGCATCATCGAGAACTACGCCAGCCTGCGCGAGGAGCTCAAGGCGCGCGGCCACGTGTTCACCTCCGAGACCGACACCGAGGTGATCGCGGCGCTGATCGAGGAACGCATCGCCGGCGGCCTCGGCCTGCGCGAGGCGGTGCTGGCCGTGGTGCGTGGACTGGAAGGCGCGTACGCGATCGCCGTGGTCAGCGCCGACGAACCGGGCCGCGTGGTCGGCGCCCGTCGCGGCGCGCCGCTGCTGGTGGGCGTGGGCATCGGCGAGCACTTCCTGGGTTCGGACGCGCAGGCGCTGATCCAGGTCACCAACCGCATGATCTATCTCGACGAGGACGACGTCGTCGAGATCACCCGCGAGCGCGCGCAGGTGTTCGGCCTCGACGGCCAGCCGGTGGAACGCGGGGTGCACGAGAGCGAGCTGTCCGCCGACGCGGTGGAGCGCGGCGAATACCGCCACTACATGCAGAAGGAAATCTTCGAGCAGCCGCGCGCGGTGGCCGACACGCTGGAGTCGCGCCTGGGCGCGAACGGCGTGCTGCCGAACATCTTCGGCGTGGGCGGCGACGAGCTGCTGGCCAAGGTGCGCGGCGTGCACATCATCGCCTGCGGCACCAGCTACCACGCCGGCATGGTGGCGAAGTACTGGATCGAGGAATACGCACGCCTGCCGGTCGCCGTCGAGGTGGCCAGCGAGTACCGCTACCGCGAGGCGGTGGTGCCCGAGGGCACGCTGTTCGTGGCGATCTCGCAGTCCGGCGAAACCGCCGACACGCTGGCCGCGATGCGCGAATCGAAGCGGCGCGGCTACCTCGGCACGCTGGCGATCTGCAACGTACCCGAGTCCTCGGTGGTGCGCGAGGCGGACCTCAAGCTGATGACCCGCGCCGGCCCCGAGATCGGCGTGGCGTCCACCAAGGCCTTCACCACCCAGCTCGCCGCGCTCGCGCTGCTGTCCCTGCAGCTGGCGCGGCAGCGCGGGCTGGACGATGCGCGCTACGCGAGCCTGTGCGCGCAGTTGCAGGCGCTGCCCGGCGCGATCGAGCGGGCGCTGGCGCTGGAGCCGCAGATCGTGGAACTGGCCGAGCATTTCATCCCGCGCCACCACGCGTTGTTCCTGGGTCGCGGCGCGCAGTTCCCGGTCGCGCTGGAGGGTTCGCTCAAGCTCAAGGAAATCTCCTACATCCATGCCGAGGCCTACCCCGCGGGCGAGCTCAAGCACGGCCCGCTGGCGCTGGTGGACGAGGACATGCCGGTGGTGGCGGTGGCGCCCAACGGCCCGCTGCTGGACAAGCTGAAGTCCAACCTGCAGGAAGTGCGCGCACGCGGCGGCGAGCTGATCGTGTTCGCCGACAGCGCCGCGCCGATGGACGGCAACGCCGCCCGCGGCCACCTGCTGCGCATCGACGCCGGCGGCGACTTCATCGCCCCCGCCGTCTTCACCGTCCCGCTGCAACTGCTCGCCTACCACGTCGCCGTGCTGCGTGGCACCGACGTGGACCAGCCGCGCAACCTCGCCAAGTCGGTGACGGTGGAGTGATCCAGCGCGGCTTGCGCGAATGTTGTCCTTCGACAATAAAGTTGGGTCCTGGACAATAAAGTTGCGAACCGGTGATCGTTGCCTTTCGCCACTGGCGTGAGGGGCGCGGCTGCGTGGTGGATGACTGGGCCAGTCGTCCGATGTCTTGATACGGCTGCCACAAAGTCGCCGGTCGAAATTTTCCCGACGCTCGGCATGCGCAGCCTGGGCCGGAGCGGAAGGGGCTACGTGCGATTTGTGCCCGCGAGGCCGGGCGCTTGCAAATCGCCCATGCGCATCCTACAGTGAACCATATGGTTCACTATCAAGCCCGCCTCGACACAACGTTCGCCGCGCTCGCCGATGTCACCCGACGCGGCGTGCTGGAGCAGCTCGGGGGGGCGGACGCCTCGATCACCGACCTTGCCCAAAGGTTCCACATGACCCTTACGGGCATGAGGAAGCACGTCAGCATCCTGGAGCAGGCAGGGCTGGTGACCACGCAGAAGGTCGGGCGCGTACGGACCTGCACGCTCGGACTGCGCCGGCTGGAAGAAGAGGCCGCCTGGATCGAGCAGCACCGCCAACTCTGGAGCGCGCGCTTTGACGCGCTGGACGAACTCGTCGAACACCTGAAACGCAAGGAGAAGGTAGATGCCAAAAGCAAGAGAAGCTAGCTCCGTCGCCAGGAACCGCACTGCCGTGGAACGCAAGTCCGATCGCGAACTCGTCGTGACGCGGACGTTCGATGCCCCGCCGCACATCGTGTTCGAAGCATGGAGCAATCCCGAGCTGTTCAAGCTTTGGTGGGTGCCGAAATCGGCGGGCATGTCGCTGGTCTCGTGCGACATGGATGTTCGCACCGGGGGCGCGTACCGCCTCGTGTTCAGCCATCCGGCTTTCGATCAGCCGATGGCGTTCTTCGGCACCTACCGGGAAGTCACGCCGAACAAGCGCATCGTCTGGACGAACGAAGAAAGCGATCAGGGTGCCGTGACCACGGTGACGTTCGAGGAAAACGACGGCAGGACGCTGGTCACCTTCCACGAACGCTACCCCACGGAAGCGGCCCTCGACGAAGCCCTCGCCGGTTCGGCGGAAGGCCTGCCCGAGCAGTTCGCGCAGCTGGACGAGTTGCTCGCGGACAGGTCGTGACCACGCCGCGGCCCTGGCGCATGGAAGGGATGACGGTGAAGCACGCAATCGCCAGCGGCGCCGGCCAGTCCGGCGCCATGTGAGGACGATATGCTCAGGCGCGATTTCCTCAAGACCGCCGTGGCGACCGCAGTGCTGACTGCGGTCCTTCCCGTTCAAGCCAGGAAGGCTCCCGCCATGTCGAACGAGCATTTTGCCGACGTCAATGGCCAGCATCTCTTCTACAGCGTGCATGGCGCCGGCAAGCCGCTCATTCTTCTCCACGGCGGCATCGACCCGGACAGCTTCGGGAGCAATCTGGCCGCGCTGGCCAAGGGGCGGCAGGTGATCGCGCCTCATCTCCAGGCACACGGGGGCACGCCAGACACGGACCGGCCACTGCGCAGTGAAACGATGGGCGACGACATCGCCGCCCTGATCGGCCATCTGGATCTCGGCAAGGCCGACGTCATGGGCTACTCGCTCGGCTCCAGCGTCGCGCTGCAGACGGCTATCCGCCATCCGGCTGCAGTCGACCGGCTCGTACTCGTGTCCGCGGCGATGAGGCAGGACGGCTTTTATCCGGAGGGAGTGGCAGCCTTCCAACAGTTGGAAGCCAACGCCGCCACGCTCGGCCCTGGCGTCGAGGCATCGCCGTTGGGCAAGGCGTATCCCGATGTCGATTGGACCAACCTCTTCAGGAAGGTCGGCGACCTGACCAAACGCCCCTTCGACTGGAGCGCCGGGGTCGCCAAGCTTCAGGCACGCACACTGCTGGTCTATGCCGACGCCGACGCCATCCGGCCCAAACACATGATCGAATTCTGGAAGGCCTTGGGAGGCGGCCGGCGCGACGCCGGGATCGATGGCTCCCTGCGGCCCGCAAACCAGTTCGCCATCGTGCCGGACACCACCCACTACACGATTCCCGTCGATCCGATGTTGCCGGGGATCGTCGAGCGCTTCCTCGGAGCTGCATCGGAGGCAGCAGGTTAGGGGGCGCGAAACGCCCACGGAGCTGTCGGACCAGGGGGGAGTCGTGTGTGTCCTCCGTGTCGCTGGAACGGGAAATCAATGGGTGTGTCCATCCGCGGACGGAACTTCATCGGCTGTCTGCAGCCTGTCGCGCGACCGTGCTTCCTGCAGGCAGGTAGGGGTTGCGATCCAGCGCGGCGAGCACGGCCCAGGCCGTCGCCCCGAGGTGTGGCTGGTGGTGGTAGTACGAGTACGGCGCGGCGACGCGTTCCTGCGGCGTGGCCCACAGCAAGCCGCCGGGAGACACCTGCCGCGCGAGGATCGAGAGCAGCCTGTCCGCCTCGGCGTCGCGGCCCTGTTGGCGATAGACCAGTGCGGCCTGCGCCGTGCCTTCCGTCCACAGGCCGTCGCGGGTGCCGGTGAAATCGAAGCCGCCCCGGGTGGCGTGGGTGCGCTCCACCCAGGCGAGTGCGCGCCGCCACTCGCCTGGCGCATCGGGCAGCAGCAGCGCCCAGAGCTGCACGTCGAGGGCGGACGGCGCATGCAGCGGGGTGGCGCCGTCGGCGGTGGTGCCCATCCAGAAATGCCCGCTCTCCGTATCCCATTGGGCGTCGACGAAGCGGCGCGCACGCCTCGCCTGTGCGGCCCAGTCGCCCGGGGCGGCGCTGCGTTGCAGCCAGTCGAACAGCGCGACGAGGTCGATGTTGTGCTCGGTCGATTTCCACGGCGCCTTCTGCGGCACCAGCAGGTAGGATTCGATGCCGCCGCTGAAGCCGCCCGCGCCGCGCGCGTCCGTGGCGTGTTGCACCACCCAGTCCGCGAGGCGCACGGCCGCGTCGCGCCAGCGCACGTCGCCGGTGGCGTCGTGCATGGTCAGGAACGCCAGCGCCGCCCAGGCGAGGTTGCCGCATGAACTGCCGTCCTGATAGGCGCCGGAGTAGTCGCGGGCGGCGTCGATCCAGCGCTTCTGCCGCGCATCCCACCAGCCGTTCGGCAGCGGTTTGCCGTTGCCGACCGCGCCGGCGCGGTAGGCGTCGCGCAGTCGCGAGTCGTTCGTGGCCGCCAGCCGCAGCGCTTCGGCAATGCGTTCGGCTTGCGCCTGCTTGCCACAGGCGAGCAGGGCGATCACGGCGAGCGCGTTGTCGTAGGTGAAGGCCGCCGAGTGCAGGGGCGGCAGGCCGGGCGCGCCGTGGCCGTCGAGGCTGTCGTAGCTGCGCAGCAGCAGCGGCGCGTTCCCCGGGACCGCGTCCACGCGCGTGGCGATGGCCCGGCAAGTGGTGTCCGCCAGGGTTTTCGTCGCCCGGGATGTGGCGCCCGCGCGCTCCGCAGGAGGCGTCGCCGCCCACGTCGCCGGGATGCCCGCGAACAGCGCCAGGCACAGCGCGATGAGGCCTGGCCGGCGGTAGCCGGTGCGGCTGGATCGGGGTGCGGCAAACGCGGTCATGGGCGAGTCCCGGATTCCCTTCGGCAAGAACCGGAGGCGGCTACCGGGATGTTCGCATGACTGCGCAAACGAAGATGCCTTCATGCCGTGGTTCGACACGGCATGAAGGCATCGGGAAGTGCGTGGCCGTGCTGGCGCCATCCGCCGGCGCGGCGTCGGGCGCTCAGGTATCCGCGCTGTGCTGGTACTGCGGCGACATCGGCATCATCAAGGTGTTCTCGGTGTACATCACCCAGATGGAAGCGCCCAGCACGATCACCACCAACACCACGGTGAAGACGAAGGACAGCAGGTTCCAGCCGCCTTCCCCGCGCGCGTCGAGGTGCAGGAAGTAGACGATGTGCACGAAGATCTGCACCACCGCCAGCGCCAGCACGATGGTGATGGTCACCCAGTGGTTGGCGAACACCTGGCCCATCACCAGCCAGAACGGGATGATGGTGAGGATGGCCGCCAGCGCGA
Organism: Rhodanobacter sp. PCA2; assembly: GCF_013620825.1. Classification (GTDB taxonomy): domain Bacteria; phylum Pseudomonadota; class Gammaproteobacteria; order Xanthomonadales; family Rhodanobacteraceae; genus Rhodanobacter_A. The sequence continues at coordinate 143,836 of NZ_NJIC01000009.1, forward strand.
AACCGGTGAGGTAGCTGCGCAGCGTGCCGTGGTTCGCGTGCTCGTCGTGGCCCGGCTCGTGGCCGTGCGCGAGGTCGTGGGAAGTGGAATGGCTCATCGCAGCACACCTGCCAGATAGACGAAGCTGAAGACGCCGACCCACACCAGGTCGAGGAAGTGCCAGAACATGCTGAGGCACTGCAGGCGCCGCACGTTCGCTTCGGTGATACCGAACTTGCCAAGCTGCACCATCAGCACCACCAGCCACAGGATGCCGACGGAAACGTGCAGGCCGTGCGTGCCGACCAGGGTGAAGAACGAGGACAGGAACGCGCTGCGGCCGGGGCCGGCGCCCTCCGCGATCATGCCGAGGAACTCGTGGATTTCCAGCGTCACGAAGGCCGCCGCCAGCAGGCCGGACACCGCCAGCCACGCCAGCATGGCCGTCTTGCGCTTGCGCGCCATCTCCAGCATCGCGAAGCCGAACGTCACCGACGAGACCAGCAGCAGGGCGGTATTCACCGCCAGGCCCGGCAGGTCCAGCACCTCCGCCGCGGTCGGGCCGCCTGCGGTGCTGGTGCCCAGCACCGCATAACAGACGAACAGCGACGCGAAGATGAAGCAGTCGCTCATCAGGTAGATCCAGAACCCGAGCAGGCTTCCGTTCGGCGCGTGCGGCTCCTCGCTGCAGAGGAACGGCGACTGCAGGTTGCCGGTGGTATCGACCGCCGTGGCGCTCATGCGTTGGCTCCCTGGTTTTCCGGCTGCCAGTTGCCGCTGTGTTCGAATGCGCGCACCTCATCCCTGGGGATGTGGAAGTCGCGACGGTAGTTGAAGGTGTGCACGATGCTGGCCACGACCAGGCCCACGAAGGACGCCACCGCCAGCCACCAGATGTACCAGACCAGGGCGAAGCAGCAGACGAAGGACAACGTGGCTATGACCACGCCCGCGGCGGTGTTCTTCGGCATGTGGATGGGGTTGAAGCCCTCCAGCGGACGCCGGTAGCCGTGCGCCTTCATGTCCATCCACGCGTCGCGCGCCCGCACGTTCGGGACGAACGCGAAGTTGTACGGCGGCGGCGGCGAGGAGGCGGCCCATTCCAGCGTGCGGCCGTTCCACGGGTCGTTGCCCACGGCGTAGGCCTTGCGCCGGATGACGCTGACGACGATCTGGATCACGAAGGTGAGGATGCCGAGCGCGATCAGGAAGGCGCCGAAGCCGGCGACGATGAAATACGGCTGCAGGGCCAGGTTGTCGAAGTGGCTGAGGCGGCGGGTCACGCCCATCAGGCCCATGATGTACAGCGGCGTGAACGCCACCCAGAAGCCGATCAGCCAGAACCAGAAGCTGGCCTTGCCCCAGGACTCGTCCAGCTTGAAGCCGAAGGCCTTGGGGAACCAGTAGTTGACCGCCGCGAACACGCCGAACACCACGCCGCCGATGATCACGTTGTGGAAGTGCGCGATCAGGAACAGGCTGTTGTGCAGCAGGAAGTCCGCCGGCGCCACCGACAGCATCACGCCGGTCATGCCGCCGATCGTGAAGGTGAACAGGAAACCCATCGTCCACAGCATCGGCACGGTGAACTGCACGCGTCCGCGGTACATGGTGAACAGCCAGTTGAAGATCTTCACGCCCGTGGGGATGGAGATGATCATCGTGGTCAGCGCGAAGAACGAGTTGACGTCCGGCCCCGAGCCCATCGTGAAGAAGTGGTGCAGCCACACCAGGTACGACAGGATCATGATCGCGCAGGTCGCGTAGACCATGGACGAATAGCCGAACAGCGGCTTGCCCGAGAACGTGGGCACGATCTCGGAGTACACGCCGAAGATCGGCAGGACCAGGATGTACACCTCCGGGTGGCCCCACACCCAGATCAGGTTGATGTACATCATCACGTTGCCGCCGAAGTCGCTGGTGAAGAAATGCATGCCCAGGTAGCGGTCCAGCGAGAGCAGCAGCAGCGTGGCGGTGAGCACCGGGAACGTGGCGATGATCAGGCCGCTGGTGCACAGCGAGGTCCAGGTGAACACCGGCATCTTCATCATCGTCATGCCGGGCGCGCGCATCTTCACGATGGTGACCACGAAGTTGACGCCGCTGAGCAGCGTGCCCACGCCGGACAGCTGCAGGCCCCAGATGTAGTAGTCGACGCCCGGGCCCTGCTGCAGCTCGGAAACGGGCGGATAGCCCAGCCAGCCGGCGGTGGAGAAGTCGCCCACGAACAGCGACACCATGAACAGAATCGCGCCCCAGAACGTGAACCAGAAGCTCATGTTGTTGAGGAACGGGAACGCCACGTCGCGCGAACCGATCTGCAGCGGCATCACGTAATTGATCAGTCCGACGATGTAGGCCATCGCCACGAAGAAGATCATGATCGCGCCGTGCGCCGTGAAGATCTGGTCGTAGTGCTCCGGCGGCAGGTAACCCGTGTTCGGGCCGAACGCGATCGCCTGCTGCGCGCGCATCATCGCCGCGTCGGCGAAGCCGCGCAGCAGCATCACGGTGCCCAGGATCATGTACATGATGCCGAGCTTCTTGTGGTCCACGCTGGTGAACCACTCGTGCCACAGGTAGCCCCACAGCCGCTTCTTGGTGACGTAGCCGAGCAGGGCGAGGCCGCCGGCCAGCACCACCAGCAGGGTGACCAGGACGATGCGCCCCTCCAGGTCGGGTTTCAGGAACGGCAGCGAGTCGAGCGTGAGCCGGCCGAACAGGAAACTCCTGGCGGCAGCTTGGGTGGTGGCTTCAAGCATGGTTTGGATCTCTGAACTGGATCAATGCGTCGCGGCAGGCTGCGTCCCGGCGGGCGTGGCGGCGCCCGCGGGCGCGGCGCCGTCTTCGTGCATGCCCGGCATGTCCTGCATGGCATGGCCGGCGTGGCCGCCGGCGGCCATCGTTTCGCTCATGCACGTCTCGCCGGGCAGGACGCAGCGTTCGAGGATGCGCCGGAAAAGGTCGGGCTCGAAGCTGGCCCAGGAGCGCGCCGGCACGTTGCGTTCGGGCTGGCGCAGCTGGTCGTAGGCCTGGATGTCGAGCGCGCCGCCGCCATCGCGGGCCTTGGCCACCCACTGGTCGAAGTCCTGCTGGCTCATGCCTTCGAACGTGAAGCGCATGTCGGTGAAGCCCGCGCCGCTGTAGTTCGCGGAGAAGCCCGGGTACTGCCCCGGCTTGTTGATCACCGCGTGCAGCACGGTCTGCATGCCGGGCATGGTGTAGATCATGCCGGCGAGGTCGGGCACGGAGAACGCATCCATCATTTCGTCCGACGTGAGCTTGAAGCGGATCGGCACGTCGACCGGCGCGGCCAGCTGGTTCACCGTGGCGATGCCGTACTGCGGATAGAAGAACAGCCACTTCCAGCGCAGCGACACCACGTCCACTTCCAGCGGCTTGACGTCCGCGGCCACCGGCTTGCCGGCGGCGACGCGATCCAGCGGGCGGTACGGGTCGAGCTGGTGGGTGCCGATCCAGGTGATCGCGCCGACCGCGACGATGATGAGCACCGGCGCCGCCCACACCAGCAGTTCCAGCTGTGGCGAATGGTCCCAGTGGGCGTCGTAGCGGGCGTTTTTGTTGGATGATCGGTATCGCCAGGCGATGACGCCGATCGCCACCAGCACCGGCCCGACGATCAGCATGATGATCGCCGTGGTGATGATCATGATGTCGCTCTGCTGCCGGGCGACGTCGCCGGAGGGGCTGATCAGTGCCAGATGGCAGCCGGCGAGCAGCGCAAGCGGAAGCAGCAGCAAGCCGCGAAGACGTTTCACTGTCATGGATACGCGCAGTTTGTCCAGGGGAATGACGGGGAGCCTGCTTATGCCGCTCACCCGGGAGTGCCTATAATACTACTCGGCAGTCGAGTTTCGCCGGTCGGACCCTTCGTCCGGGCGTGGAACGGGGCTGCACGGGGACGTGACCAGGGCTGCGCGAACGCGGCTGGTCGCGTCCGTCGTGCCGTCGCCGCTCCGCTCGACAACCTCCGGTTGCACGCGCTCCGCCACGGAATTCCCCATGTCAATCAGCAATGTCCAGTCTGCCGACCCGTCGGCCTCCTTCGCGCACGACGCGGGTTCGCACGACCAGCTCACGGCGGGCGATCTCGTGGTGGGTGTGGTAATTGGTCGCATCTGCCAATCCTTCGACCTGTTCGTGTTCGGCCTGGGCTGCGTGCTGGCGTTCCCGGCGGTGTTCTTTCCGTTCGCCAACCACTTCGACGGCATGCTGCTGTCGTTCGCGGTGTTCGCGCTGGCCTTCCTCGCGCGCCCGCTGGGCTCGATGTTCTTCGTGGTGCTGCAACGCCATCTGGGCCTTCCCGCCAAGCTGACCATCGCGATGTTCCTGCTCGGCATGGCGACCGCCGGCACGGCGTTCCTGCCCGGCTATTCCTCGTGGGGCTGGGCCGCGATCCTGGTGCTGGCGATACTGCGTTTCGGGCAGGGTTTCGCGCTGGGCGGCAGCTGGAACGGCCTCGCCTCGCTGGCGGCGATCAAGGCGCCGAAGGACAAGCGCGGCTGGTACGCCATGCTGCCGCAACTCGCGGACCCGCTGGGCTTCATCCTCGCCGCGGGGCTGTTTGCGTACATCTGGTCCAGCCTCACGCCGCAGGAATTCGTGGACTGGGGCTGGCGCTATCCGTTCTTCGCGGCGTTCGCGATCAACGTGGTGTCGCTGTTCGCCAGCCTGCGCATGGTGGTGGCGCCGCGCTACGCGGAACAGCTCAAGGAGCGCGAGCTCGAACCCACCTCGATGCGCGAGCTGGTCCGTTCGCAGGGCGACAACATCGCGCTGGGCGCGTTCGCGCCGCTGGCGAACTACGCGCTGTTCTACCTGGTGACCATCTTCCCGCTGTCCTGGGCCATCCTCTACACGCAGCAGACGACGGTCAGCTTCCTGCTGGTGCAGATCGTCGGCGCGTTCGTGTGCCTGCCCTGCATGTTCCTCTCCGGCAAGGTGGCGAACCGCTTCGGCCGCCGCACCACGCTGGCGGTGGGCGCGCTGCTGATCGCGGTCTACAGCGGCTGGACCGCGCTGCTGCTTGCCGGCGGCGTGGTGAACAGCTACCTGTTCGTGATCCTGGGCTATGCGCTGCTCGGCTTCACGCACGCGCAGGCGGCCGGCGCGGTGAGTTCCAATTTCCGGCCGGAATTCCGCTACTCCGGCGCCATGATCACCTCCGACCTGGGCTGGCTGATCGGTGCGGGCTTTGCGCCGCTGGTGGGACTGGCGCTGGCCCGGTATGCCGGCGTGCCCTACGTGGGCCTGTACCTGCTGTCGGGCGCGATCGGCACGCTGGTCGCTTTGTGGATCAGCCGGCAGTCGGACGGCCTGCCCAACGATTGATGGACGGCTTCGTCCCGCGCCTGCCGCGCAGCGCGCGGCAGGCCATCACGACGCACCATGCCTGACATGCCGCTGCCTGCCGACGACCACGAGCGCCGCCTGCGCGGTCCGCTGGCCTTGGCGTTGCTGGCCCTGCTCGGCGTCACCTTGTTCTCCGCCTGCGTGGCGCTGGGCACCTGGCAGGTGCACCGGCTGGCGTGGAAGACCGCGCTGATCGCCCGCGTCGACGCGCGCGTGCATGCGCCACCGGTACCCGCGCCGGCGGCCGCCGACTGGGCCGGGATCACCGCGGCGAATGCCGAGTACCGCCACGTGCGGCTTTCCGGCACCTGGCTGCCCGGGCGCCAGACGCGGGTGTGGACCGCCACCGAGGCCGGCAGCGGCTACTGGATACTCACCCCATTGCGCCGCGACGACGGCAGCATCGTGCTGGTGAATCGTGGCTTCGCGCCGGACGGCTGGTGCGACTTCAAGGGACATTGCCCGGCGGCGCCCGCGGGCGAGGTCATGGTGACCGGCCTGCTGCGGATCAGCGAGCCGTCCGCCCTGTTCCGGCACAACGATCCCGCCACCGACACCTGGTACACCCGCGACGTGGCGGCCATCGCCAGAGCGCGCGGCTTGCAGGGCGTGGCACCGTACTTCGTGGATGCCGATGCGGTATCAGATCCGGGCGCAGCCGAGTGGCCGCGCGGCGGCATGACGGTGATCCGTTTTCCGAACCACCATCTCAACTACCTGATCACCTGGTACGTGCTGGCGCTGATGGTGCTGGGCGCCGCGGCTTACGTGGCGCGGGACGAATACCGCTTGCGCAGGCGGCGCCGGCGGTAGCCATGAAAAACGCCCGTCGGAACCGGCGGGCGTCGCGGAAAGTGCTTTCGATGGTGTGGCTCAGGCGCGACCGTATACGTCGTCGTAGCGCACGATGTCGTCCTCGCCAAGATAGCTGCCGGACTGCACCTCGATCAGTTCCAGCGTCACCTTGCCCGGATTGCGCAGGCGGTGCGTGCTGCCCAGAGGGATATAGGTGCTCTGGTTCTCGCCCAGCAGGAACACCTTGTCGTCGCAGGTGACCTCGGCCGTGCCGGAGACCACGATCCAGTGCTCGGCGCGGTGATGGTGCTTCTGCAGGCTCAGCGACGCGTCGGGTTTCACCACGATGCGCTTCACCTGGAAGCGTTCGCCGGCTTCCAGCGAGTCGTAGCTGCCCCAGGGGCGGTGCACCACGCGATGGAAGGAGTGCTCGCTGCGGCCGGCGGCCTTGAGCTGCTCCACGATCTTCTTCACGTCCTGCGCCGCGTCGCGGTGCGCGACCAGGGTGGCGTCGGGCGTGGTCACCACCACCAGGTCGTCCACGCCCACGGTGGCGACGAGGTGGCGGTCGTGCGAGCGCAGCAGGGAGTTGTGCGTGTCGACGGCGAGCGTGTCGCCCTCGCGCAGGTTGCCGTCCGCGTCGCGCTCGCCGGCCAGCCACAGCGCCGACCACGAACCGATGTCGCTCCAGCCGCAGCTCACCGGGATGACGGCCGCACGCGTGGTCTTTTCCATCACGGCGTAGTCGATGGAATCCTCGGGCACCTGGGCGAAAAGCTCCTTGTCCACGCGCACGAAGTCGAGGTCGGCATGGGCCGCGGCGTGCGCGGCGCGTACGGCCTGCAGCATCGCCGGGGCATGCTGGCCCAGCTCTTCCAGATAGCGGTCGGCACGGAACAGGAACATGCCGGAGTTCCAGTCGTAGCCGCCGTCGGCGAGGTAGCCCTCGGCGGTGGCGAGGTCGGGCTTTTCCACGAAACGCTCGACGCGGAACGCTCCATCGCCGATGGCGTCGCCACGGCGGATGTAGCCGAAACCGGTCTCGGCCCGATCCGGGCGGATGCCGAACGTGACCAGCCAACCTTGCCGGGCAGATGGCAGGACCTGACCGACGGCTGCGACGAAGGCGGCTGTGTCGCTGATGAGATGATCGGCGGGCAGCACCAGCAGCAATGCCTCGGGATCGCGCTTCAGCGCTTCCAGCGCGCCGAGCGCGATCGCCGGTGCGGTATTGCGCGCCAGCGGCTCCAGTACCACGGTGCCGCCATTGATGCCGGCTTCGCGCAGCTGCTCGGCGGCGAGAAAGCGGTGATCCTCGCTGGCCACCACGATGGGCGCGGCCACGTCGGGCAGTTGGCGCGTGCGCGCGACAGTCTGCTGGAACAGCGTGCCGTGGCCTGCCAGGGAGAGAAACTGCTTGGGAAGGTTCCTGCGCGAAACCGGCCACAGGCGGGTGCCGCTGCCGCCGCTGAGAATCAAGGGGACCAACATGGTTCCGCCATCCTTAGTTTGTGTGAAGCGTACTGATGATGCCGTGCAAGCCATCTTGCCAATCCGGCAAAGCATAGCTGAAACGCTGCTGGAAGCCGGAATTGTCCAGTACCGACCAGGACGGGCGCCGCGTCGGTGTGGGGTAGTCGGCGGTGGCAATGGCGATTACGCGCGGCTTGCGCGGCAACAGCCCCCGCCGCAGCGATTCATCGAAAATCGCCGTGGCAAAACCGTGCCAACTGGTATGGCCGCTGGCGACGAGATGATGGGTGCCTTGGAGAGCATGGCGCCGCTCTGCGCCGGCGGTTTGCCAGGCATCCAGAGCCGCCAGCGTGCCGCCCACGATCAGCGAGGTGCCAGTGGGGGTGCCGATCTGGTCGGCGACCACGCGCAGTTCATCGCGCTCGGCGCCCACGTGCAGCATGGTGCGCAGGAAGTTCTGCCCGTGCGGTGCGTACACCCAGGCGGTGCGGAAGATGAAATGGGCCGCGCCGCTGTCGTGCAGCGCCTGCTCTCCGGCCAGCTTGCTGCGGCCGTAGGCGCCCAGCGGGTCGGTGGGTGCATCGACGGGATAAGGCGCGGTGGCCGTGCCATCGAACACGTAGTCGGTGGAGTAGTGGATTACCAAAGCGCCGTGCGCGGCGGCCCAGCGGCCCAGCACGCCCACCGCTTCACCGTTGACGCGCGTGGCCAGCGCCTCTTCCTGCTCGGCGTGGTCCACCGCGGTATAAGCTGCGGTGTTGACGATGACGTCGGGGCGGATGCGGTCAAGCAGGGCAGGCAGCGTATCCGGTGCGGCGAGGTCGGCCGGCTCGATGACGGCGCCATCGTGGCGCCGTCCGTGGCGACTGGCCGTGACCAGTTCGCCGCGCGAGGCCAGGCCGTCGTCCTCGACGAAGCTGCGGCCAAGCTGACCGTTGGCGCCCAGCAGCAGGATTCTCATGCTGCATACTTCGGCAGGCGGTCCGGGGGGACGTCGGACAGTAGCGGCGCCCTGCCGTCCTTGTCGGAAAGCAGCGGCTCGGCGACCGGCCAGTCTATGCCCAGCGCCGCGTCGTTCCAGCGTATGCCCGCATCGGCCCTGGGGTCGTACAGCGCGGTGCACTGGTAACTGAAGGTGGCGAATTCGGAGACGACGCAGAAGCCGTGCGCGAAACCCTCCGGGATCCAGAAGTGGCGGTGATTTTCGGCAGTGAGCATCACGCCCGCCCACTGGCCGAAGGTCGGCGACCCGTGGCGGATGTCCACCGCCACGTCGTATACCTCGCCTTCAAGCACGCTGACCAGCTTGCCCTGCGGATTCGGCCACTGGTAATGCAGCCCGCGCAGCACGCCTTGCGCGGAACGAGAAACGTTGGACTGCACGAAGCGCCGGTCGATCCCGGCTTCGCGGTACTTCGCCTCGTTGTAGCTTTCGTAGAAGAAGCCGCGCGCGTCGCCGAATACCTGCGGTTCGATCGCCACGGCGCCTGGCAGGCGCGTCTCGATCAGCTTCATCGTGCCACGCCCTCCCTGGCCATTTGCTGCAGGTACTGGCCATAGCCGGTCTTGGCTAACTGCTCGGCCAGCAACAGCAACTGCGCCGTATCAATCCAGCCGTTGAGGAAGGCGATTTCCTCGGGGCAGCAGACCTTGAGGCCTTGGCGATTCTCGATGGTCTGTATGTAGTTACCCGCTTCCATCAGCGATTCATGCGTGCCGGTGTCCAGCCAGGCGAAGCCTCGTCCGAGCTGTTCAAGATGCAGCGAGCCATCGTCGAGGTAGCAGCGGTTGAGGTCGGTGATTTCCAGCTCGCCGCGCGGCGAGGGCTTCAGTGAAGCGGCGTAGTCGCAGACCCGGTCGTCGTAGAAGTACAAGCCGGTGACGGCATAGTGCGACTTGGGCTTGGCGGGCTTTTCCTCCAGACCCACCACGTTGCCGCCGGCGTCGAACTCGGCGACGCCGTAGCGTTCCGGATCCCTCACCCAATAGCCGAACACGGTGGCGCCGCGCTCGCGTGCGGTGGCGCGCCGCAATCGTTCGGTGAACCCGTGGCCGTAGAAGATGTTGTCGCCCAGCACCAGGCAACTGGGTTGTCCGGCGATGAAATCGCGGCCGATGGTGAAGGCCTGTGCCAGGCCGTCGGGCGAGGGCTGTACCGCATAGTGGATATCGATACCCCACTGCGAGCCGTCGCCCAGCAGTCGCTGGAACATCGCCTGCTCGTGCGGGGTGTTGATCACCAGGATCTCGCGGATGCCGGCCAGCATCAGCGTGGCCAGCGGGTAGTAGATCATCGGCTTGTCGTACACCGGCAGCAGCTGCTTGCTCACCGCGCGGGTGATCGGGTGCAGGCGGGTGCCGGAGCCGCCGGCGAGGATGATGCCTTTCGTGCTCATGCGCCCAGCCTCTCCATGCGGTAGCTGCCGTCCAGCACACGCTGCACCCATGGCTGGTTCGCGAGGTACCAGTCCACCGTGGCGGCGATGCCGCTTTCAAAGGTTTGCGAGGGCTTCCAGCCCAGCTCGCGCTGCAGCTTGCCGGAGTCGATGGCGTAGCGGCGGTCGTGGCCGGGGCGGTCCTTCACGAAGGTGATCAGCGACTCGCGCTTGCGGCCATCGGACAGCGGGCGACGCTCGTCCAGCAGTGCGCAGATCGTCTTTACCACGGTGATGTTGGTGCGCTCGGCGTTGCCGCCCACGTTGTAGGTCTCGCCCACGCGGCCGGCTTCCAGCACGCGGCGGATCGCGCTGCAGTGGTCGCCCACGAACAGCCAGTCGCGGATGTTGAGGCCGTCGCCGTACACCGGCAACGCCTCGCCGGACAGCGCCTTGGCGGTCACCAGCGGGATGAGCTTCTCGGGGAACTGGAACGGCCCGTAATTGTTCGAGCAGTTGGTGGTGAGCACCGGCAGGCCGTAGGTATGGTGGAAGGCGCGCACCAGGTGGTCGGAGGCAGCCTTGGACGCGGAGTAGGGTGAGTTCGGCGCGTACGGCGTGGCCTCGGTGAACATGCCGGTCTCGCCCAGCGTGCCGTAGACCTCGTCGGTGGAGACGTGCAGGAAACGGAAGTTCTCGCGTGCCGGGCCTTCCAGGCCGCGCCAGTAGTCGCGGGCGCATTCCAGCAAGCCCAGCGTGCCCACCACGTTGGTCTGCACGAACTCGGCGGGGCCATCGATGGAACGGTCCACGTGCGATTCGGCGGCGAAGTTCACGATGGCACCAGGCCGGTGTTCGGCCAGCAGTTTGGCCACCAGGGTACGGTCGCCGATGTCGCCCTGCACGAAGCTGTGACGCGCGTCACCTTGCAGCGAGGCCAGGGTGTCGAGGTTGCCGGCGTAGGTCAGCTTGTCCAGGTTGATCACGCGCCGTCCGTCGGCCAACGCCTGGAGCACGAAGTTCGCGCCTATGAAGCCGGCGCCGCCGGTCACGAGAAGGGTATGCATGGGCGCGCGCGATCCGCGTAGCTACAAAGCCTCATTTTTGCATGGCCGCCCCGTGACTCAAATACGCCAGCGAGGGGCGTTCGGGTAGGATGCTGGCCGCGGTTAAGGCAACTGCCGGTCTCACAGGTACAATGCACGGTTCATTGACGTGACGGCCGATTTCCGGCGGTCCTCTCCCATTAGCACGGTTGCTTGGTGATGCCCAAAAAGACCTCTGCCTCTCATCCCGGATTCGGAACGCGCGCGATCCACGCTGGCCAGCATCCCGATCCCTCGACCGGCGCGATCATGGTGCCGATCTACGCCACCTCCACCTATGTGCAGGAAAGCCCCGGCAAGCACAAGGGGTACGAATACTCGCGCACGCAAAACCCCACGCGCATGGCTTACGAGCGCTGCGTGGCGGATCTGGAAGGTGGTGTGGCCGGCTTTGCATTCGCCTCCGGCATGGCCGCTGCGGCCACCACGCTGGACCTCCTGGATTCCGGCAGTCATGTGATCGCCATGGATGATCTCTATGGAGGCAGCTACCGCTTGTTCGAGCGGGTGCGCCGGCGTTCGGCGGCCCTGGATTTCAGCTTCATCGACCTGAACGACATGGCGGTGTTGAAGGCAGCCCTGAGGCCGAACACCCGGATGATCTGGGCCGAAACGCCCACCAATCCCATGTTGAAGCTGGTCGATCTGGCCAAGGTCGCGGCTTTCGCTAAGAAGCACGGTCTGATCCTGGTGGTCGACAACACCTTCTGCTCACCGATGGTGCAGCGTCCGCTGGAGTACGGTGCCGATCTGGTGCTGCACTCGGCCACCAAGTTCATCAACGGCCATTCGGACATGGTTGGCGGCGTCGTGGTAGCAGGGAGCGCGGATCTGGCCCAGAAAATGGCCTTCCTGCAAAACTCGGTAGGGGCTGTGGCCGGTCCGTTTGATGCCTTCCTCGCCCTGCGCGGCCTGAAGACCTTGCATCTGCGCATGCGCCAGCACTGCGTCAGCGCGCTGGAGCTGGCGGGCTGGCTGCAGAAGCACCCGGCGGTCGAACGCGTGATCTATCCAGGTCTGAAAAGCCATTCGCAGCACGCCTTGGCAAAGCGCCAGATGCACGGTTTTGGCGGCATCGTCACCATCGAGGTGAAGGGCGGCTTGAAAAGGGCGCGCCGCATGCTGGAACGCTGCGAACTCTTCGCGCTGGCCGAGTCGCTCGGTGGTGTGGAAAGCCTTATTGAACATCCGGCCAGCATGACCCACGCCTCCCTGCCCCCGGCCAACCGTAAACGCCTGGGAATCCATGAGGGGCTCATACGGCTGTCAGTTGGGGTTGAGGACCTGTCGGACCTCCGGGCCGATCTCGATGCGGCGATGGGGCGAGTCTGAAATGGCTGCGGTGACTACGTCTATTTTCCCGCTGTCGGCATTGCGCTCCATGGTTTCGAATCGCCACTTGATCTGGCAATTGGCGCGTCGCGATGTGTTGGTGAGATACCGTGGATCAATGATTGGAATCGCTTGGTCATTCGTCACGCCCCTGTTGATGCTCGGAATCTACACGTTCTTTTTCACGGTGATCTTCAAATCGCATTGGATAATCGGCGGGGCAACTCGAGGCTCCTTTGCAACGGCGATGTTTGTTGGCCTGATCATCTATGGCGCATTTTCGGAGTGCGCCAGTCGTGCCCCGCAGCTCATTGTCGCCAACGCGAATTACGTGAAAAAGATCATATTTCCATTGGATGTATTGTCTGTGGCTTCGGTCATGGCATCGTTGTTCCATGCGTTGATCGGCTTGATCGTATATATATGCTTCATGCTCGTCTTCGTTGGCTCGATTCCTTCGACGTTGTTGTTCTTTCCATTGATATTGGCGCCGTTGGCTGTCATCTCGGTGGCCACGAGCTGGGTGCTGGGTGCGCTTGGCGTATATGTGCGCGATATCGGCCAGACCGTGGGTGTGCTGCTGATGGTGATGCTGTATACATCACCAATTTTCTTTCCGATGACGTCGGTGCCTGAAAAATTCAGGGCCTATCTGAATTTCAATCCTTTGACCTTTCTCATCGAACAGGCTCGTGCAGTCCTGCTCTGGGGGGATGTGCCAGATTTTCACGGTTTGCTTTCCTACATGCTGAAAGCCTTGATCTTCGCAGCGATTGCGTTTGCCTTGTTTCAGAAAACCCGCCGGGGCTTTGCCGATGTCCTCTGATGCCGCTCAAGTTGTCGTTCCAGATGAAACAATGGTCTCACTCGTCGGGCTCGGCAAGTGCTACCGCATCTACGACAAGCCTCACCATCGGCTGGTGCAGGGGATCGTGGGCGGACGCAAGCTCATGTACCGAGAGTATTGGGCGCTCAGGGACATCAATTTTGAGGTGAAGAAAGGCGAGTCGGTCGGCATCATCGGAAGAAATGGATCCGGTAAGTCGACATTACTCCAGCTTGTATGTGGCACGGTGACGCCAACGAGTGGACAGGTCAGTGTCAATGGTCGCATAGCGGCGCTGTTGGAACTGGGCGCAGGGTTCAATCCCGAATTCACTGGTCGCGAGAATGCCTACATGAATGCGGCGATTCTCGGGCTGAGTCATCAGGAGATAAATGATCGCTTCGATGACATTGAGGCGTTTGCGGAGATCGGGCGTTTCATGGATCAGCCCGTCAAGACATATTCATCCGGCATGTACGTCCGCTTGGCATTCTCGGTCGCGATTCATGTAGATCCGAAACTGCTCATCGTGGATGAAGCATTGGCGGTTGGCGATGCGCGCTTCCAGATTAAGTGCCTGAACAGGATCAAGAAGCTGCGTGAATCGGGTGTCACCATTCTTTACGTCAGCCACGATGTCAGCTCCGTCCGAACGCTATGCGATCGAGCTGTGTGGCTGGACAGCGGCTCGTTGCGCTTGAACGGGTCCGTGTTTCCGGTGACTGCCCAGTACATGGAATATCTGTTTGACGCGGCAGAAACTCCCGTCGATCAACCGACTTTGCCATCGGCGGCGCAAGTTTCTCCGGAGTCGGAATCGGAATCAATGGGGCGGACCAAACCGGTCAATCACTGGGGGTCGCATCTGGGATGTGTCGAATCGGCCGGGGTCTTCGATCAGGGCGGCAAGCGTCGCGACGCATTTCATGATCGGGAATTGCTGGAAGTGAGAATTGCTTTCCGTGTTCCCCAGGGCGCGGCCAAGGCCACCTTGGCAGTGGCGTTTTCAATCAAGGATTTGAAGGGAACAGACCTGATAGTTTCCTCTACTGCGGATGTTGGACATGATTCGTTCGACGAAAGCTCCGATCGCTACGAAGTCTGCTTTCGTTTCGAAAATTGTTTGAATACCGGACAATATCTTTTGGTGGTTGCCATCGAAGAACGCGCCGGGGCGGCGATCCAGTATTACGAGTACATTGAAGGCGCACATTATTTTTCATCCATTCAATCCGGGAGATTGTTCGGACTTTTCCTGCCGCCCATAACGCAACGGGTATGCGTGCCTGAAGACGGATCGGGAGCGGCCTCATGAATACCAGTGACATCAATAGCAAGGACTATTGGGAGCACCGGTTCAAGTCCGACTGGGGCGACTTGGGGGGGCCATCCCAAAGTCGTTTTTTCGCCAGAGTTGCTTTGGCGAATTTTCCTGATTGGTTTACTCAGGAGATACGCGTCGGTCATGCCACGGTGTGTGACTGGGGGTGCGCAGAGGGTAGCGGTACAAGTGAACTTGCTGCCGGGCTTGCAGTACCGGTGACAGGTGTGGATTTCTCGGGAGAGGCGATTGCAAACGCCTCTGCGAACCACGGACATCTGGAGTTTCTGTGCCGGGATGTGCTCAATGAGCCCATGCCTGTTTACGATGTGGTGTTTTCTTCAAATACTCTTGAACATTTTCAGGAGCCGTGGAAAGTATTCGACAGGCTATCGACATTTGCCCGATCGCATGTCGCGCTGCTGCTGCCTTTCGAGGAATATCAGCGAATTTCCGAGCATTTCCATACCTTTGACGCCAGGGACATGGCTTTTATCCGCAACGGGTTCGTGCTTGCGCATGCTGCGATCGAAGACCTGTCCGATGACGATTCCGGATATTGGAACGGCAAGCAGGTGTTGGTCATCTATAGCAGAATCGAGGCGATGTCGCATGGTGCGATGACGCTGGCAAACATACGGATCGACGGGCAGTCGCCTGCCAGCTTGCTCGCAGGCGGTCGCTTGCGCCAGTTGGTGCAGGCACAGACACGCATCGAGATACTGAGTGAAAGGACAAAGGCGCTCGAGTACGAGGTTGCCAAAGCGCGCGAGATGGTACTTGCGGCATCGCAGCGGGAGGCCCGATGCGAGGCGCTCCTGGGGGAGCGCAGTCAAGCGTTGTCTGATGCAAACAATGCGCGCTCGGTATTAGAGGGGGAGCACGGGAGGTCCAGTCGAGACGCGGATGCACTGCGTCAAGAAGTTGCAAGGCTCTGCGTGCAATTACAGGATGAGCGCGACAAGGCTCTGGCGGCGGGGCCGCGGGAGGCGCAACTGCAGGCTGTCATTGATGAGCAGGGCAGGGTTTTGGCAGACGCCGGTGCGGCACGCTCGGCGTTGGAGCTTGAGCTTGGCGCGGCCAATCAGGCTGCCGAAGACCTGCGCGGCGAGGTTGACAGGCTCTGCACGCAGTTGCACGACGAGTGCACGAGGGTGTTGGGTGCGGCCCAAATGGAGGTTGAACTCCGGTCCATAATGAACGAGCGCGATGCAGCGATAGCGGATGCGACGCTCGTGTGCAGCGAATTGGAAGCCGAGTTGAGGGCGGCCAGTGGGTTTGCTGATGCTTTACATCGCCAATCGGAACGATTGGGGGAAGATCTGGAACAAGAGCGCGTCCTCAGGGCGAAGGTGACGGCGGATCTGGCGTCGGCAAGAGCCGGTCACGCTGCTTCCTGTCAGGCGCTGGACCAGACATCCGCGCAACTTGGCATGGTATCCGACGAGCTTGCCAAAACTACCTCCAGCCTTTCATGGCGCATTACACATCCGCTGCGTTTCGTTCGTGCACTGCTTGGGGGATCTCGCGCGCAGCGCCGCGAGTTGATCTATTCAGCAATGCGTTCCAGTTACTGGCGGTTGCCGGAAGGCGTGCGGCATCGACTCATGCGCCTGAGGGAGCGAATCGTCAGGAGCCACGCACAATCCGCCAGCGCCGAGCCCAGTCCGGTACCCGAAACGGTCGGCACGTTTGATTGGATTGCATTGGCCAACTCGGCGCCCAGACTGGCCATCGTCCCGTGTGCCTTTGAGTTCGACGAGTTGGTCAATCAGCGCCCGATCAATCTTGCCAAGTATCTCGCCGAGCATGGCTATCAGGTGATCTTTGTCGCTTGGCAGTGGCACAGGGGTGAAGTACTGCCTCGAACCGGCAGTGAGGTTTACCCGGGGATCTGGCAGATCGGCTTGTACGATCTGGCGGATCGCGCAGCGTTACTTGATACGCGGCGCGATTTACAGTCACTTTTTGTTGTTACCTTGCCGGCACCTATCCTGGTGGGGATGCATGAATCCATGCGGGCTCGCGCACTGGCCGTCGTCTACGACATTCTCGACGAGTGGGAGGAGTTTTCGAAAGTTGGACAGGCTCCATGGTTCGATAGCGCATCGGAGCGGGAAATAGTATTGGCCGCCGATGCCGTTGCCGCTGTGTCAGCCCCGTTGGCTGCGAAGTTCAGCGATTTGCGTAGTGATGTACACGTCATCGGCAATGGCTACAAACCCGATGTTCTTGGGTTGGATCATGCACGGTGTGCGAGCAGGGTCCGCGAATCGGCGAATTCGATGCGAATCGGATATTTCGGCCACCTCACCGATGCGTGGTTCGACTGGGGAGTGATATTGGCGGCTGCGCGGGCAATGCCCGATGCGAAGTTCGAGCTTATAGGCTACGGCGAGCCCGAGTGGGCCCGACGGGCCGTTGATGACTTGCCCAACGTGACGTTGCTCGGCAAGGTACCGCCCGGACGCCTTTGGGAGTACGCGCAACATTGGCACGTGGCCTTGGTACCATTCGTGCCGGGGACCCTCGCTGCCGCCGTCGATCCGATCAAGATATACGAATATTTGTATTTTGGGCTGCCGACGGTTTGCACCGGAATCCCGCATCTTGCCGGCTTGCCAGCGGTTCGGGTTGTTGAAGGGGTATCCGAATTTGTCGATGCATGCAGGGAGTTGGCGCGGGTAGAATTGAACTATCAGGAAATTGAACTCAACCTCGCACGCGCGACATGGAGCGCACGTTTTGAAGCCCTGCTGCAGGCAGTCACGGACGGGGCCGGTATCAGGAGCCTGTATGTCACTTGATGTTTGCTTTGTATATCAGTGGGCAACCTATGGGGGCGTGGAAAGGGTATTTCTGAATCGCGCGCGCGCATTCGAAGCGAATGGAGAAAACGTCCGGATTGACGTGTACTACTGTGCAGACGGAGGTGGACTCAGTGCCTTTGTCGAGACGATTCGTCTGGCAGGACTGGAGCGCATCATCCGCGTGGTCAGGGAGTTCGATGCGGCCCGTTACGACATTGTCTTCGTGATCGATACCCCGGAGATGTTGCCCGTTCGCCCGTCGGGTAGAGCGCACTGGGTGGTCGAATGCCACACAGCTTATGAGGTGGGTCGAGCCTACCTTGACTCTCTGCCTCCGCACGTGGAAGAGATTGTCGTGCCGTCGCATACTTTTGCCCGGTCATTGATCGCGGAGCGCCCGATGCTGGACAACCGGGTCCGCCTGTTGCGCAACTGTGTGTCGCCGCGCATTGAGGTGTCGCCTCCAAAGCTGCCGTCTTGGCGCAGGCGTTCGTTGCTGTTTTTTGGTCGTGTCGACGAATTGAAAAACCCCCAGGGGTTCCTGGATATCCTGGTCGAACTTGAACGGCGCCAACCCGGTACTTATCTTGGAGCCATCGTCGGCCCCGAGGTACCGGGCTACGATCTCGATGGTCGGATAGAAAGAACGGGATTGAGGGGAAGCGTTTTGCGTCTCCCACCGCTGCACTTTATCAAGACCTCGCTGTTTCTGGCGGCGTGGCGCTGCCATGGAGGGGTAATGGTTTCGCCTTCGCGCGGCGAATCTTTCGGCCTGGCAGCGGCTGAAGCAATTGCTGCAGGGGTGCCGGTGCTTCTGTCGGCGATCCCGGCGCATTCTGAACTGCTCGACGGGGGCATCGCCCATCTTTACAACCCGGACGACCCGATTGCAGGTGCCGACCGCATCGAGGAGATGTTCAGGTGCTATGGCGAAGCTGCCATGCGGATGGGGCGATGTGCGTCGAAGTTCGACGACGCCGCGTTTATTGGTGATTGGAAGCTTCTGATCGATGATTTGGGCATCCGCGGAATGGCCTCCGAGTCTTTAGAGTTGAATTCATGAGTCTGCAGAAAAATATCCTCGTTGTGGTTGGTACGCGGCCAGAGGCGATCAAGATGGCGCCGGTGGTTCTGGCACTTCGTGACCAGTCATGGGCCAAAGTTACTGTTTTGGCAACAGCACAACATCGCCAGATGCTGGATCAGGTACTTGAGGCTTTCTCGATTCGAGCCGATATCGATCTTGACATCATGCGGCCCAATCAGTCCTTGGCGCAGCTGACGGCGCGGATTCTCGCCGCGATGGATGATGTCCTGTCCGATCGGACGTTCGATGTGGCTTTGGTCCAGGGCGACACGACTACGGTGATGGCCGTTGCGCTGGCCTGTTTCTACCGCCGCATCCCGGTTGGCCACGTCGAGGCTGGGCTGCGCACGGGGGACATGGGGAATCCCTTTCCGGAGGAAATGAATCGCATCGTGGCCGGCAATCTGGCTCGCTGGCATTTTGCACCCACCGAAAGCTCCAGGGAGAATCTGCTGCGCGAAGGCTTTGACGACGCGTCAATCC
This sequence comes from Rhodanobacter sp. PCA2, assembly GCF_013620825.1. GTDB lineage: Bacteria > Pseudomonadota > Gammaproteobacteria > Xanthomonadales > Rhodanobacteraceae > Rhodanobacter_A. The sequence continues at coordinate 162,799 of NZ_NJIC01000009.1, forward strand.
ATGTGACCGGGAACACCGTCATTGACGCGCTCATGCAAGTGGCATCGCGGGATCCCAAGTTGGATATCGCATTGCCGGAAGGCAAGCGCCTGATCCTGGTTACGGCGCATCGCCGGGAGAATTTCGGCGCACCGTTTCGTGAAATATGTCAGGCGGTGCTCGATATAGTGCAATGCCATGCGGATGTGCATGTACTGTATCCGGTGCACCCCAACCCGAACGTGAAGTCCGTGGCAGAGGAAATGCTTGGCAGGCATGCGTCAATCACTTTGTGCCCTCCGCTGGATTATGTGCCATTCATCGCAGCACTCCAGCGTGCCTACCTGATCCTCAGTGACTCGGGGGGGGTGCAGGAAGAGGCTCCTGCACTTGGAAAGCCGGTGCTGGTGTTGCGGAATGAGACCGAGCGGCCCGAGGCAGTTGCTGCGGAAGTCGTGCGCCTCGTGGGGCCTCGGCGCGAAGCCATCGTGCAGGCAGCCAATGAGTTGCTGACCGATCCTCATGTGTATCGGCAGATGGCGCGTGGGGTATCACCCTATGGCGACGGGAGAGCTGCTGGCAGGATCGTGGACATCCTGCGGCAGGACCTCGCCGGCGCATGAATGCAGCCATTGGCCGGGACGTTCCGTGAGATGCGGATTCTTCTGCTAGCGCACGATTACCCGCCCACCAATTCTCCGCAGGGTCTGCGTTGGGGTTACCTGGCATCCGAATTATGCAAGCTTGGACATGAAGTGACGGTGCTTTGTGCTGACCCCCTGGGGCGTTCGCCACCTTTCCCGGCATGGGCAGCCGGCCCGGAAATCGTGCGGGTTGCTTCCCGCGGTTTGGTACATGGCGTCCTTCGTACCGTCGCGCGTCTGAGATTGCGGCGGCGGATGGACGATCACCACGCTGGCGACGGGCTGGCAGCCGGTTTCTCATGGCGCAATCATGCAGTGTCTGGATTGTTGCGTGTCTCGGGGTTGCTGCGATTTCCGGATGCCCGGCGCGCATGGCTTCGGCCTGCCCGGAAAGCGCTGCAGGAATGGTTGCGAACCAACAGGCCCGACTTGGTGATCAGCTCGCATGAGCCCGCGGTCAGCCTCATGCTGGGCACGGAGTGTGTCCGGCGTGGCCTGCCATGGATTGCCGATTTGGGCGATCCAGTTCTGACGGACTATACCCCGCTGCATTGGCGCCGACGGGCGCTGGCACTCGAAGCGGAGGTGTGTAGTCGTGCCGATGCATTGGTAACTACGAATGACGCAACGCGCGATTTGCTGGGCACGCGCCATGGAGTAAATGCGAGCAAAGTCACGGTGGTCTCCCAGGGGTTTGATCCGACGGTCGCGGAATTGGGTACACGGAGCGTCGACTTGCCTTCCGGGGGGCGTGAATTGCGTCTTCTGTATACGGGGCGCTTCTACCGATTTCGCAGCGGCAAAGAACTGTTTGAAGCGGTACTTCGCACGCCCGGCGTAGTTCTTGATGTCGTGACCCCCAGTCTTCCGCGGTGGCTTAGCGGCTATGCGGAGATCCATTCCCGGGTTATAAGGGTCCGCCAGAATCTTCAGCACGATGAAGTGCTTGCCGTGCAGCGGCACGCCGATATACTGGTGAATCTTGGTAACGCAAATCCCGTACAGACGCCAGGAAAGATCTACGAATATCTCGGCAGCAACAGGCCATTGCTGCAGGTATTTCAGAAAGTTTCTGACCCATCGAATGCTTTTGTTGCGCAGCTGCGCCGTGGATGGGTGGTGCCGGCCGAAGTGGACGCGCTGAGTGAACAATTGGCCCGATTGCGCGATAAGAAGTTGGCGGGAAATCTTACCGAGGGGATGGATTTTTCCATGAGCGCGATCCGGCAGCATGCATGGGCTGCCAAGGCCGTGGCGCTGGACAGGATATTCCACGACGTCAGACGCCACCGTCGACACACCTTTACAGGTCTTGATCCGGGATTGCCCACATGAATGACAAGGCGAACCACGATGTGCGCGGCCCCGCGCATCACGGTCGATGGAAGGTGTGGCTGCGGCAATCTCTCAAGCTGCTCATCAGCGTAGGCCTGTTCGCGATTCTCATCCGCGCGGTCGATTGGCGTGGCGTAAGAGGGATCCTGATCAAGGCGGACCCGCAACTGCTTGCAGTGGCGATGCTCGCACTTGCCACTGCGGTATTGCTCGCTGCGTGGCGGTGGAGTTTGTGCGCATCTGCTTCCGGGATCGCGTTGCCGAGAGGGTTTTACGTGCGAGCCACCTACGCCGCCACGTTCATAGGGCAGGTACTGCCTGCCGGCGTTGGCGTCGATGCGGTACGTCTCGCATATTTCATGCATGGCCGCGCCCGGCTTGCACGGGCTCTTCAGGCATTGCTGCTTGATCGAATGGTCGGTATTGCTGCGGTAATCGTCGTTATGGCCGCGGGATTGCCACTGATGTGGAATCGTTTGCCGCTGGCGTTGAAGCTGCTGAGCATGGTGTTGATGGCGGGGTTGCTCGGAGGCTGCGGCGTACTTTGGTTGTTCGCCAAGCTTCCCTTCATCGTGAACTTCAGGGGCGAGGGTCGTCGTCGAAAGCTGATCGACCTGCTGCTGTCGGTTCGCGACAGCGTTTTGTCCAAGGACGCACTGTACGCGTTTTTGGTGAGCATGATCTTCTATAGCGTAAGCATTGCAGGAGTGCGCTGGTTTGCGGCAGCTCTTGGACTAGACGTCCCGTATCTGCTGTTGCTGGCTATTGTTGCCATGGCGATATTCTTGTCCCTGATGCCGATTTCCCTGAATGGGTGGGGGGTTCGCGAAGGGGCGATGGTGGTCGGGTTGTCGGCATTGTCGGTATCGAGAGAATCGGCGCTTGCCATCTCGCTCCTGTATGGGGCCGGCTCCGCGGTCGCTACGCTTCCAGGGGCATTCATCTGGGCCATGAGGCGACGGCACGTTGATGATGGTGCGGAAGCCCGGCCTGAAACGGAATCGATCTGGAGAAAACGGTGAGAAAATATTTTTATCGCATGATGTCGAAGTACATCAGGCTATACGCGCGGCCGGCCGATCGTGTTGTCGAATTGGACCCGTTGACCGATGAACTGGGCCATTTCCTTGACGGCATCGAGTCTTCATCGCTGGATGAATTGGCGCGGACGCAGGGCGCGCGCGCGATCGACTATCTGATTCTCAATGGCAACCTGCATTACATGCCGGATGTCCAGTCCTACCTGGGAAGCCTGAATGAAACGATGGACCCGCGCACCCGGCTTGTGGTGGTTACCTACAGCAGCATATGGCGTCCACTGGTGCGCCTGGCGACGATATGCGGCTGGCGCCGGAAAACGATGGAATCCAATTGGTTGGATGCCGGGGACATCGACAACTTCTTCCGACTGACGAACTTTCAGCTGATACGCAAGGACAGTCGCGTGCTGATGCCAGTCCAGATTCCCTTGCTGTCCTGGTTCATGAATCGCTATGTTGCTCCGTTGCCGGGTTTCCGTGCGCTGACGATGGTCAACGTGTACTTGGCTCGTCCCGTACCGCAGGTTGGGCACGACGTCCGTCCGAGTGTCAGTGTGGTGGTGGCCGCGCGCAATGAGGCCGGAAACATCCAGAACATCATAGACCGGGTCCCTCCCATGGGGCCTGACGATGAATTGATCTTTGTCGAGGGTGGGTCGAGCGACGACACTTGGCAGCGGATTCTGGAAATCAAGGGGAAACATCCGGAGCGCCAGATACTTGCGGTCAAGCAGGATGGAAAAGGCAAGGGCGATGCAGTACGCAAGGGTTTCGGTTTGGCCAGCAAGGACATCCTGATGATCCTTGACGCGGATCTGACTGTTCCCCCGGAAGATTTGCCCAAGTTTTATGAGGCAATAAGCAGCGGCAAGGCGGAATTTGTCAATGGATCGCGCCTGGTTTATCCAATGGAGCAGCAGGCAATGCGTTTCCTGAACTTGCTTGGGAACCGATTCTTCGCGGCCGCCTTTTCGTTTGTTCTCGGGCAGCGGTTCAAGGATACGCTGTGCGGAACAAAGGTACTTACGCGCGAGAACTATCAGCGGCTGGCGGCAAATCGCTCCTACTTTGGCGATTTCGACCCATTTGGCGATTTCGACCTGATATTCGGTGCGGCCCGGATGGGACTGCAGGTGATGGAGGTTCCGATCACATACCGCGAACGTAAATATGGCACTACCAACATTTCTCGGTGGAGGCATGGCCTTTTGTTGCTCGTCATGCTGGTTTTCGCCAGTCGCAAGCTGAAATTCATCTGATTGAGGCGCATTGACGTGAAAATGCGATCTTTGCGGGCGCCGGGATGGCCGGTATGGTGGCTATTGGGTTGCTTGTTGCTGGTAACAGCCTCGGTTGGCGCACGCGTATTCCTAGCCTTGCGTTTCCCCACCATTCCCGACTCTGATTTCAAGGGGGTCGTTGCTTTTGCCGACGCCCTGGCAACGCAGGGCATCACCACCGGCGGCTGGTACTGGAACCTGTTCAGCCAAGGAACATCGACGATCTTGTCGTTGGTGATCGTCATGGTGCCGTCGGATCCGACCACCACGGCACGGATGACAACAGCAATCATGCTTGGCTTGCTGCCGTTGTTTCCACTTCTTTTGCTGCGGAATCGGGTCCCGTGGTGGGGTTGTTTCCTGGCAGCGGCCATTATTGCCTTTCAGCCCGCGCTGGTGATTTTTTCCAGTGTCGTGGCCCAGGACAACTGGGTGATGCTGCCGGTCATCCCCCTGGCCTGCCTCGTGGTGCGGAATTTGTGGGGAAGCCGAAAGGGGTATCCGGTTTGGGCCGCGCTCCTCTGGTGCGTTGCGGGATACATACGCGAGGAAATGTTCGTGGCCGCGTTGCCGCTGGCGATTGCAGCGAGCTGGGTGCCGACCGATTCCGGCCTGCGGCTCAAACGCACACTTGCGTTTGCCGGAACCGCATGGCTGCTGTTGATCTGTATAGGCATGCAGCGGCATGCAGCCACGGGAAACTTTGCCCTGACAACAAGTCACGGCGGATCATCCATCTTGGGCTCGTATGCACCGGGAGCCGGGTTCGGATGGGTCGATCCACAACCATTCATCGCCGCCAAGGATCCGTCCTTGCTCGATCCTTCCAACCGCATCGTGAAGCAGGCGCCACCGGCGGCGGGTGGCGGGCAGGCAGGCGAATATGGGGCAAGCGACATCGCGCGCGGGCAGGCAAAGCTCGCCATCGAAGAGATCATGCGGCGCCCGGGACTTCATGTCGTTCAGCGCTTGGGAGCGCTCTATGCGGCGGCCAGCGACAAGGATGGAACGCTGGAATACTGGGCGCTGACCGATCCGAACGTTCAAGGCGAGGTCAATCGCACGGCCGCCACGAGTTTTGCAACCAAGATGGCCCCCTACGTTTACTGGGGATTGATCGCGTTGCATGTGCTGTTCGTGGGTGCTGTATTCGTCGCCATAAGAGAGCGCAGCGCGCTGATGCTGGTTCTGATCGGCACAATCCTGTTGAAAATGGGCATCCATGTTCTGGTGGCCATGCAAGGACGATTCCTGATCGTGACTGATGCACTGGAGGCGCTGGTAGTGACGGTGGCACTCGTGCGCATGTCTCAGCAGCCGCGGGCAGGTATAGCATTCGTGGCAGGCGCGTTGGCCGCCTTGGCAACTTGCCTTGTGAGCTCCCATTACTATGACAGAGTCCAGTCGTGGGTAGCTGTGCAGGAGTGGAATAGAGACGACCTGCATTACCGTTTTGCACTTCGCTTGCCGCATACAGAGGTCGACTGCCATATGGACCGTGGCGAGCTGACCACGCTCAACGGCGATAGTGTGGTCTTCCAGTTGCCGCGAGAGCCTCGTCCGGGAGATTTCGCCGAGGTTGTGTGTACGCAACCAGGCGGCTCGCAGCAAGGTCTGCAGTTGGACATCCACGACGGCTATGCCCCTGGAGGGCTACCGGATCGGATAGTTCAAGAAGCGATCGTCGATGGCAAAACGATCCAGAAGCATGATATAGCTGCCGAGCCGGGTGCAGGCTGGTGGTCGGTCGAGGTGCCCAGCGGTGGACAGGCCATAACGGTGCGGATCGAAGCCATTGCACCGGATGCAGGCGCCAGATGGGGCGACGCGGGTGCGACGGAGTTGCGCTTCAAAAAGGCAGATGAAAAATGAGGCTATTCCCGATGAATCTGCTTGTTGATGGGTGTGGCATCAGTCCGGCGTATACCACTTTAAAGTTTCACGTGGAAAGAGTGTCCGCCGCAGGTGCAAAAACTCACGTTGCGATCAAGTACTTGGGTTCAGCTGGCCGTTGTAAAAGCTTTGGGATATTTGCAGTCAACTGATCAGAGATGGGATGGTTGAAGCGGGAGAGAGTGAAGGCTATATGTCCGATTCGAACCATCGGACAATTGACCCGATTCTTCGGAAAGGAGTTTGTTGCGACCAGAGCCGCATCATCTCGAAGAATGGTCCGTGCTGACTATGTCTTTTCCAGCACTACCAGCACGCGAGTGGCGAAGATGCTTGGTAGCACATTTAGTCCACGATCCAGCATGCGCATAATTCCGTAGGCCGATGCGGGATACAGTTGCGGCTGCGAATATCCACCCGAGGCGGCGTAGGATATCTGGGTGTAGCGAGTGCATTTGATCATTCGCCAATCGTCACTGGCAAATTCCCTGCGGCGATTTGCGAAGATTCGCGTGGCGTTTCCTTGCGCTGCGTAATAATCGACGGAATCTGCACTCCAGTTCGCTGGAGCCAGCCACTCGATTTTTTTGTTCCAGGCGATTGGTTCGTGGTGCAGGGGGCCGTACACGAGCTTGCCCAACAGGCTGATGTAAGGCTCGTAGATCAAGACCCTGCCGCCAGTTTTCAATGCTCGATGGAACTCGCGTAGCGCAGTACCCGGGTAGCGCAAGTGGTGAAATACATCAAACAGGATGAGATTGGCGATCGTTTCCTTGTCGAAGGACAGGGCGTAGGCATTTTCGGTCTGGTCAAGCCACGGATTCGGGAACAGGTCGGTGCGCAAGCAGTCCGGTATCACGTCCTTGATGTTTCCGATGCCGGAACCAAGCTCGACGATCTTTCCATCGATGTCCGAGCTGAGCTCAAGCGCGATCTCCTGGTGCATTTGCCGGTAAATCTTTTGAAGAACGGGTTTCTTCCTCCAGAGAGCGAGGTTCCTCTGGATTTCTTCGTTGTGTCTGTCAATGTCCGTCGCCATATTCCACCTTTCTGGTGATCTCGATATCAATGCACGATCGACGCGGTCAGGGTTTGGGCTGAGTATGGCAGACCGCAAGCGTCAACTTGCCCCTGTTCTATCGTAGCAATACATGTTTTGAGGATCCGCTAGCGGGTGGATGTCATCCGGGTTTCCTTTGCCGACCAGCCGAAGACCATCCCCTGGCGCTATCCTAGATGACCTTTATTGCATGTTGTGCGCAGCCGACTCCGGGATTGCATAGCGGCTCGGCGATGTGGACCGGATGCCGCATGGCTTCTGGGCGGCATGATTGCTGCCAGCCACGGTGCATCACCACTTCTTCTCCGCCATGGCTCATGCCTTTCATTTGAGATGTTTTGTTTCCACCAGTTTGCCGGTGCTGCCAGGGTCTTCTTTCAACGCAGTCTGGGTGCCGTTACACTTGGGATGGCAACCAAAGGTACACGCGACGAGGGGCCAGTGAACACCCCGCAAGTCTCTGTCGACACGCCTTCGCGCAATGCATCGGTCGCGATGCCGGCAGCAACATGCGTCGCGGAGGTGCGCGTCGGGAGGTTACTGGTGCCGGCATCTGAAGCCGGCAGCCAGCGCTTGCGGATCATGCGAGCCGGTGACGCGGGGCGCCCAGCCGGTAAACGGCGGCCGCGTCCCCTTTCGTGCAAGCGATGGTCGAAGCGGAATCCGACGACTCTGCGATTTTGAAGTCTGGTAGTCAGGGTGCTTCAGTGCCCAGCAGGATAGATATCTAAACAAGGCGGCGTGTGTTAGCGTTTGCCAAGTACATGTCGAATGCAAAGTTGAGGTGATAATGAAGAGGGCGCTGATTACTGGTGTAACTGGTCAGGATGGTTCCTATCTGGCGGAGTTCCTTCTCGACAAGGGATATGAGGTCCACGGTATAAAGCGTCGGGCATCACTATTCAATACGCATCGCGTTGATCACATCTATCAGGATCCGCACGTTGATCATGCGCGATTCGTCCTGCATTACGGCGATCTAACGGATACTTCGAACCTGACGCGCATTTTGCAGCAGGTGCGGCCGGATGAGGTCTACAACCTCGGTGCCCAGAGCCATGTGGCAGTCAGTTTCGAATCCCCCGAATATACGGCCGACGTCGACGCGATCGGTACATTGCGGCTGCTCGAAGCCATCAGATTCCTCGGGCTCGAAAAGAAAACCCGTTTCTATCAGGCCAGCACGTCAGAACTTTACGGACTGGTGCAGGAGACTCCCCAGCGCGAGACGACTCCGTTCTATCCGCGAAGCCCGTATGCGGCGGCCAAGCTCTATGCTTACTGGATTACGGTGAACTACCGTGAGGCATATGGCATGTATGCCTGCAATGGCATCCTCTTCAACCATGAAAGCCCGAGGCGTGGTGAGACTTTTGTGACGCGAAAGATCACCCGCGGCCTTGCCAATATCGCGCAAGGTCTGGAGGCATGCTTGTTCATGGGAAATCTTGGTGCCTTGCGCGATTGGGGGCATGCCAAGGATTATGTGCGCATGCAGTGGTTGATGTTGCAGCAAGACAAGCCGGAGGATTTTGTCATCGCCACCGGGGTCCAGCAATCGGTTCGTGATTTCATTCGTTGGGCCGCCGAGGATCTTGGCGTGTTTCTTCGGTTTGATGGCACTGGTGCGGAGGAAAAGGCCATTGTCGAGCGCATCGAAGGCGACAAGGCGCCTGCACTCAAGGTCGGAGACGTCATTGTCCGAGTGGACGCTCGCTATTTCCGACCTGCGGAGGTCGAGACTTTGCTCGGGGATCCGGGCAAGGCTAAGGAAAAGCTTGGATGGGTGCCCGAGATCGGCGCACGGGAGATGTGCTCCGAAATGATTGCCGCTGACCTCGCCGAGGCGCGCAGGCACGCATTGTTGAAGCGGCACGGCTATAACGTCAGCTTGCCGCAGGAGCACTGAGTATGGCCGGGAAATCACGCATCTTCGTTGCCGGCCACCGAGGCATGGTGGGCTCTGCGATCATGCGCCGCCTGCGGGCGGTGCATGGAAGCAGTGTCGACATACTCACGCGCACACACTCGGAGCTTGACCTGTTGCGCCAAGCGGACGTTGAGGCTTTTTTTCGCGAAGCGGGCGTCGACCAGGTGTATTTGGCAGCCGCCAAGGTCGGTGGCATTCATGCCAACAACGAATATCCGGCTGAGTTCATTTATGAAAACCTGGTGATGGAATGCAATGTCATGCGGGCTGCGCATGAGGCTGGCGTACAGAAACTTTTGTTCCTTGGCTCGTCCTGCATCTATCCAAGGCTCGCGCCACAACCCATGCGCGAGGACTCGTTATTGACCGGTACGTTGGAGTCGACCAACGAACCTTATGCAATTGCCAAGATCGCTGGCATCAAATTGTGCGAGAGCTACAATCGCCAGTATGGGTGCGATTATCGTAGTGTGATGCCCACGAACCTGTATGGTCCGAATGACAACTTTCATTCGGAGAACAGCCATGTCATTCCAGCACTTCTGCGTCGTTTTCATGAGGCCGTGCAGCAGAGTGTGGAGGAAGTGACAATCTGGGGAAGCGGTAAGCCGATGCGCGAGTTCCTGCATGTGGACGACATGGCTGCCGCAAGCGTGTATGTGATGGAACTTCCATCGGCTACCTGGAAAGCCAATACACAGCCCATGTTGTCGCACATCAATGTCGGTACGGGCGTCGATTGCACAATCCGCGAACTTGCGGAAGCAATCGCGCGCGTGACTGGCTTTGAAGGGCGTCTTGTCTTCGACGCCAGCAAGCCAGACGGCACGCCGCGCAAGTTGCTGGACAACTCGAGGCTGACTTCTTTGGGCTGGAAGGCGGAAGTTGGTCTCGAAGAAGGCCTGCGCGACGCCTACGGATGGTTTCTTGCCAACCAGGGTGAATTTCGCAAATAGGGAGAGAGCCGGGCTGGCAAGTTCCCTGCTTGATGAACTGTGGCGACGATGCGCCGCCGCAGATCGTCTACGGTGTCGGACAACCGTTCATCGCAGATGAAATGAAAGTTCGGCGGTTTTCTCGCGCAGCAACGTCGCGTCGCCTCGGGACTCCACATTCAGCCGTAGCAGCGGTTCGGTGTTGGAACTGCGCAGGTTGAAGCGCCAATTGCCGAAGTCGGCGCTGATACCGTCGGTATGATCGAGCACTGGCTCGAACTTTGCGTAATGGGCCAGGACGCGTTCGATGGCGGTGCGTGCATCGTCAACCTTGAAGTTGATTTCGCCGCTGCATGGAAAGGCCTGTATGCGATCTTCGACCAATTCCGCCAGCGACATTCCCGTACTGGAAACAAGCCCGGCGATCAGCAGCCACGGGATCATCCCGGAGTCGCAGTAGTTGAAGTCGCGGAAATAGTGGTGGGCGCTCATCTCCCCGCCGTAGACCGCGTTTTCGGCGCGCATGCGCTCCTTGACGAAGGCGTGACCAGTTTTGCTCATCACCGGCACGCCGCCGGCGGCGCACACCATGTCGATGGTATTCCAGATCAGCCTGGGGTCATGGACGACCCGCTCCCCGGGATGGTGTTCCAGCAGCGCCTTGGCAAGTAGGCCCACGAGGTAGTAGCCCTCGATGAAGCGGCCGTCGGCGTCGAAGAAGAAGCACCGATCGAAGTCGCCATCCCAGGCCACGCCGAAATCTGCGCTGTACGCACGTACGGCGGCTGCCGTGGCGGCGCGACATTCGGGCAGCAAGGGATTGGGGATGCCATTTGGAAAGTGACCGTCAGGATCGTGCTGCAGACGGATGAACTGGAACGGGAGATATGGTGCCAGCAGATCCACGATCAGGCCGGCTCCCCCGTTTCCCGCGTTGACCACGATTTTCAACGGCTTGAGCTGGTCGTGCTCGATGTAGCCCAGAAGGTGTGTGATGTATGCGGATTTGTCCAGCATCGCGCCTGGCGCAACACGGGAAAGCGGGATTGGAGCCTGCTCGCGAGCGGCGAAGTCACGGATCGCATGCAGTCCACTGTCGCCACTGATCGGCCGAGCGCCTTCGCGCACCAGCTTCATGCCGTTGTAACCCATGGGATTGTGACTGGCGGTGACCATGACGCCACCAGCGGCACCAAGATGGGCGGTCTGGAAATACACTTCTTCGGTGCCGCAGAGCCCGATGTCGATAACCTCCCGGCCGTCTTGGTGGAAGCCGGCGGCAAGGGCAGCTTGCAGCGCAGGGCTGGATAGCCGGACATCGCGCCCCAGTACGACCGGTCCGGGACCGAGCTGTTTCGCCATGGCGATGCCTATCCGCCGGGCCAGCGTTTCATCGAGCTCGTCCGGCACCCGGCCACGGATGTCATAAGCCTTGAAGCAATTGAGATTCATGCGGCTCCCGCTCCCGGGCGTGCGAACGCTGGCTTCCTGCGGCTTTCAGAGTGCCTGTTCAAGTTCCGGAATGAGCTTGAACAGATCTCCCACCAGCCCGAAATCCGCGACTTCGAAGATGGGGGCCTCGGAGTCCTTGTTGATGGCCACGATGGTCCCGGCATCCTTGATACCCGTGAGATGCTGGATGGCACCCGAGATGCCGATGGCCACGTACAGCTCTGGAGCGATGATCTTGCCGGTCTGGCCCACCTGCAGGTCACTGGGCACGTAGCCAGCGTCCACCGCGGCGCGCGAGGCGCCTACTGCTGCGCCAAGCTTGTCGGCAAGCTTGAAAATGATGTCGAAGTTTTCCTTCGAGCCCACGCCGCGACCACCGGAAACCACCGTGTTTGCGCTCTGCAGGTCGGGGCGATCGCTTTTGCCGGATTGCATGCCGACATGGCGGGTATGCGTGGGAAGTGCCACCTCGAGCGTCAATGCCTCGATCGGCGCACTGTTTGCGCCAATGGCTGCGACCGGCCATGACGCAGTGCGCACTGTGGCGACAACAGTGTGAGAAGGTTCCGCTTCAACGGTCACAATGGCGTTGCCGGCATAGATTGGGCGCTTGAAGCTGTGGCTCCCTTCTACGCTCATCACATCGCTGACCTGGGTTACACCGAGCATGGCGGCGACGCGAGGTGCCACGTCCTTGCCGAAGGTGGTGGAAGGGGCGAACACATGGCTGTAACCGGCGGCAGCCTTCGCGATCTGCGGCGCCAGGATGGCAGCCAGCGGGTGGGTATTTTCAATGCGCTCGACGGTGAGCACGCGGCTCACGCCGTCGATCTTCGCGGCGTCGGCGGCGAGGGTGCCGGTATGGGCGGCCAGCACAAGCACATCGATGGATTCCGGCTTGACCGCGGCGGCTGCACTTACTGCGCGCGCAGTGGCGGGGTTCAGCTTGCCGTCCAGGTGTTCGGCGATGACGAGAACCTTGCTCATGGATCAACTCTCCTGCTGCCTTTGGGAGCGCACCTTGTGCGCAATGCTTTTGGCAAGGGCGCCGCATGCTGAGTGCGCTCCCGCGGCGATGATAGGGTTTACAGCAAACCTTTCTGCTTCAACGCTGCGACCAGCTCAGCTGCATCCTTCACCATCACACCTTTGTTGCGCTTGGGTGGAGCAGCGTAAAGGGTGGTCCTCAGATGATCGCTGGTATCGACGTCGAGCGAGGTCATTTCGATCACGTCGATGGGCTTGGATTTGGCCTTCATGATGTCGGGCAACTTGATGAAGCGCGGTTCGTTGAGGCGCAGGTCGCTGGTGATGACGGCGGGTAATTCAACTTCGATGGTTTCGAGGCCGGCGTCCACTTCACGCGTCACCGTGGCCTTCCCGTCGGCAATCTCGATCTTGCTGGCGAAGGTGGCCTGCGGGCGATCCCACAGCGCGGCCAGCATCTGGCCGGTCTGGTTGGCGTCGTCATCGATCGCCTGCTTGCCCAGCAACACCAGGTCCGGCTGCTCTCTCTCCACCAGCTTCTGGAACACGCGAGCGGCGGTAAGCGGTTGCAAGGTCTCGGCAGTGGTGACATGGATGGCGCGATTGGCACCCATCGCCAAACCGTTGCGCAGATGCGCGGTGAGATCGGCGGGACCGATGCCCACCACCACCACTTCGTTAACGAGGCCCTTCTCGCGCATGCGCAGTGCTTCTTCCAGCGCAATGTCGTCGAACGGATTGGCGGAGAGCTTTACGCCATCGGTCACCACGCCAGTGCCATCGGGCCTGACCTGGATGCGCACGTTGTAGTCTACGACGCGCTTGTAGCCGACCAGAATCTTCATGGAATTTCCTCTACCAGGTTCACCGGGGCGCGGGGAAAGCGACGCAATATGGAATTGTAACCTGTCCCGACGAGCCGTGCGGCAGCGTATGGTATTAGGCCGTTTATCGGGTTGGCGAGTGCGTTGGGGCAGCAGGCAACACGCGAAGCAATGCCTCGCGTGCCGCGTCGAAGGAGAAGTGCTCGCGCACGTTGGCCAGGCCGCCGTTCGACAATCTGAGCCAGAGTTCCTCATCCTCATACAGACGAAGTACGGCAGCGGCGAAGCGATCCGCGTCGTCGGCCAGCAGCACGTTGTGGTCATCGACGAGCTGCATGCCTTCTGCAGCGAGCCGGGTGGCGACCACCGGCAAGCCGTGACTCATCGCCATGTTCACCTTGCCCTTGACGCCGGCGCCGTAGCGCAAAGGTGCCAGCGCAATGCGGCAACCGGCCATCCAGGGTCCGAGGTCGGCGATGCGGCCATGGACGTGTACGCCTGCCCCGGCGAACTGCGGACGCATGGCTTCGGGGATGTCGCCGATCAAGTGCAGCTCGATGTCCGGTCGTGCTGCGCGGATGCGCGGATAGATCTCGCTGCTCAGCCAGCGCACTGCGTCCTCGTTTGGTGGGTGACCAAAGCCGCCCACGAATATCAATCCGCTACGCTCGGCGAAACCGGTGGTACGGCCGTGTGTCTTGTGCACGTTGGAGACCAGTTCCACGCGTGCCTCGGGTGTTTCCGAGTGCAGCATCTCGAGTTCAACCGGGCTGACGACCAAGCTTGCGTCGCAGGCGCGGATCAGGGCCAGTTCGCGCTGGCGTGAGGTTTCGGCCTGACGCGCGAGCGCCGCGTTGCTTGCGTGCCCGGCGGCCCGTCGCTCGCGCAGGAAGTGCAGGTCCACGGTGTCAAACAGCACCGTGGCGCGCGGCGCAAGCTGTCGCACGAGCTCGAGGTGTGGGGCGGCGATGTAATGCCTACACAGCATCACGGCATCGAGCGTGGAACCTTTCTTGCGCAGCCAGGTGGCTAGCGGGGGCGACCATGGCCTGCACAGCACGTGCACACCAACACGTCCCAGTTTCTGGATCTCTTCGTGCGTGGCGTTGCGATTGTCCGCCATGAAGCTCACGCGCCAGCCGAGCTCGCGCAGCAGCTGCATGATGTTGATAAGGCGCAGCGAGCCCGAGTCTCGCGAGGCATCGGGTGTCAGTGCGTCGATAATCAGGATGTGGCGTCGGCCATCGTGATGCAGTACGGCCTCCACGGGCGTTCGAGGTGGCGGCTGGTGCTGCAGGGCGGGCTGCCACTTGTCGACGAAGGTGGCGCGGTTGGAAGTCTGGTGTTGCTTCACGCCTGCAAACGGGTCGAGCCCCGAGCTGATGCCCTCGCAATGCACCACCAGACTTTCCGGCTGGTAGATCACGCGGCGGCCCGTCGCCCGCACCGCAAAGGCCAGGTCCATGTCTTCGCAGTACGCGGGGGCGTAGCGTTGATCGAACCCCCCCACGTTGCGGAACAGCGCCGCCTCGATCATCAGCGCCGCACCGGAGACATAGTCGACATCCCGACGGTAAAGAAAGCGCGGATCGTCGCGATCTTCGAAGCGGCCGTAGTTCCACGCACTGCCATCGGCGTACACGAGGCCGCCGGCCTCTTGCAGGCGGCCATCGGGGTAGACCAGCCGGCTGCCGGCAACGCCGCAATCCGCTTCCTCGACGAAGCAGTCCAGCAAACGATCCAGCCAGCCAGGCGTCACCTGGGTGTCGTTGTTGAGGAACAGCAGATATTCGCCACGGGCTGCTGCTGCCCCGAGATTGCAGCTTCCGATGAAGCCGAGATTGCGTTCGTTGCGGAGCAGGCGAAGGCCGTCGATGCGCCCCAGTACAGAGGCGCTGTCGTCCGGCGAGGCATCGTCCACCACGATCACCTCGTATGCCGCGTGGGCGTCGTGACGGGCGATCGAGCGCAGGCAGGCCACGGTATAGGGCAATTTGCCGTGAACTGGCACGATTACCGAGACACGCGGGGTCTTGCCGCATGGCAGGGCGAATGGTGCGAAAGGCGTGTCGAGCGCTTCGAGTTGCCATGGCGCGTCGGCCGCGTTGTGTGGACTGAATTCCTGCGCGATACGCGCCATGGTGCCACGCACGCCGCGCTGCGCCATGCTGCTGCTCACACGTTGCAGGAGGTAGCGCAGGCGTTTGAGTCGCCACGAGATCGTGCTGGTCAGAGTTGCTTCCTTGTTGAAACTCGGTGGCGAGCCATCCGCTGGCGGGATGACTCTCGCAGGATCACAGATTCTGGTAATTCGGCCCCGAGCCGCCTTCCGGCGTGACCCAGGTGATGATTTCGTACGGGTCCTTGATGTCGCAGGTCTTGCAGTGCACGCAGTTGGCGGCGTTGATCTGCAGGCGGCGGCCCTTGCTTCCATCGGCGTGCACGTCTTCCACCATCTCGTACACGTTGGCGGGGCAGAAGCGGGTGCAGGGGTTGCCGTATTCCGTGGTGCACTGGTCGACGCAGATGCTGGTGTCGGCCACGTGCAGGTGGATGGGCTGGTCCTCGTCGTGCTCGGTGGCGGCGAAGTAGACGCCGGCGAGGCGGTCGCGCGGGGGCAGTGCGCGGGGTTGCACGTAGTCGCGCTTCGGCTCCTCGCACTCGCCCAGCTTGTGCAGGCTGGACCAGTCGGGCTTGTTCTTCAGCGTCCACGGCGAGCGACCGCCGATGGCGGTTTCCCACGCGGCGTTGAACATGCCGAACCACAGGCCCTTCTTGAAGCCGGGCTTGATGTTGCGCACCTGCTTCAGCTCGGCCATGGCCTCGGAGCCTCGCAGCTTCGCGTCGAAGCCGGCGGCCTGGAGTCCGTTTCCGGCCAGGTGCTCGGCGGCGAGCATGCCGCTGCGGATCGCCTGGTGCGTGCCCTTGACCTTGGGCACGTTGAGCAGGCCGGCGGTGTCGCCGATCAGCAGCGCGCCGGGCATCTCGCACTTCGGCAGCGACTGCCAGCCGCCGGTGACGATGGCGCGCGCGCCGGCGGAGAGGATGGTGCCGCCTTCCAGCAAGGGCTTCACCTGCGGGTGGTTCTTCCACTGCTGGAACGCTTCCCACGGCTGGTAGTTCGGGTCGCTGTAGTCCAGCCCGCTGACGTAGCCCAGCGCGATGCGGTCCTGGTCCAGGTGGTAGATGAAGCTGCCGCCGTAGGTGTGGCTGTCGGCGGGCCAGCCGACGCTGTGCACGATCCTGCCCGGCGCGACGCGGCCGGCGGGCACCTGCCACAGCTCCTTGATGCCGATGGAGTAGCCCTGCGGGTCGCTGTCGCGGTCCAGCCCGAAGCGCTTGATCAGCTGCTTGGTGAGGCTGCCGCGCGCGCCCTCGCCCAGCACGGTGACCTTGGCCTTGATGTCGATGCCCTGGGTGTAGCCGGGCTTGTGCGAGCCGTCCTTCGCCACGCCCATGTCGCCGATGCGCACGCCGGCGACCGAGCCGTCGTCGTTGAACACGGTGTCGGCGGCGGCGAAGCCGGGGAACACGTCCACGCCCAGCGCCTCGGCCTGCGGCGCCAGCCATGCGCACATCGCCCCCAGCGAGACGATGAAGTTGCCGTGGTTGCGCATGCCCGGCGGCAACGGCAGCTTGCGGCCGGGCATGCGCAACCACGGCAACTTCATCGTCTCGCTGGGGGCGATGTGCGCATG
>NZ_NJIC01000009.1:179865-356263 GCF_013620825.1 Rhodanobacter sp. PCA2
GTCTTGCTCAGCAGCCAGAACTCGTCCTCGCCGGCCGGCACGCAGACGGGCGGCGGATGGTCGCGCCAGCCGGGCAGCAGGGCGTCCAGCGGGCCGGGCTCGATCACCGCGCCGGAAAGGATCTGCGCGCCGATGGTGGAAGCCTTCTCGATCACGCACACCGTGGTGTCGGGCTTCAGCTGCTTCAGGCGGATCGCGAACGACAGTCCGGCCGGCCCGGCGCCGACCACGACGACGTCGTATTCCATGGTTTCGCGTTCGCTCATCGCGGACTCCGGCAGGTTGTGCGGGCGATCGCGGCCGTGGCCGGCGCGACGCATCGAATGCGCTATTGTCCGTTTTCGGGCCTTGCGCGGCAAACCGCTTGCCCGAACTTGCGCAAACCGCGCCGGTGATGGCGATAATCCGCCAACCGCACCAAGGGAATGCCGATGAGTTCGCTGCCGCCGATCACCGACCTGGACCTGCGCCGAGCCACCGTATGCCAGTTGCTGCACTGGATGGCCGCCGGGCGCACCCATCCGCAGGCGCTGGCGGAGGCCTACGTGGAGGCGATCGAGCGCATCAACCCGCAGCTCAACGCCTACGTGGGCCTGAGCCCCGGGCTGCTGCAGGAGCAGGCGCGCACGGCCGAGCACCGGCGCCGCGATGGCGTGATCGGCCGGCTCGACGGCATCCCGGTGGCGATCAAGGACAACCTCGACATCGCCGGTTGGCTCACCCGCGCCGGCCTGCCGGGGCGCGAACAGCCGGCAGTGGACGACGCCCACGTGGTGGCCCGCCTGCGTGCCTCGGGGGCGGTGCTGGTGGGCAAGACCAACATGGACGAAGGCGCGCTGGGCGCAGTCACCGACAACCCGCACTTCGGCCCCACCCACAACCCGTGGAAGCCGGGCTACACCGCCGGCGGTTCCTCCGGCGGTTCCGCGGCGGCCATCGCCGCGGGCCTTGCGGCGGCGGCGGTGGGCTCGGACAGCCTGGGCTCCATCCGCATCCCCGCCAGCTATTGCGGCGTGTATGCGCTCAAGCCCACCCACGGCGAGATTTCCGCGCGCGGCCTGGTGCCGGCGGCGCGCCGGCTGGATGCGGTGGGCCTGATCGCGCGCAGCGTGGCCGACCTCACCGTGCTGTTGCAGGTGCTGGCCGGCTACGACGCCGACGATGCGCGCTCGCGCCGCCGCCGGGTGGCGTTTGCGCCGCCCGACTGGGAGCCGGGCAAGCTGCGCACCGGCCTGTTGGGGGACCTGGCCGCCCTGGGCGTGGAGCCCGAGGTGGCGGCGCTGTTCGAATCGGCGGTGGCCCAGCTGGCGCATGCGCTGGGCGAACAACGCACGGTGGATTTCGCCGACTGGGACTTCGCGCGCACCCGCCGCGCCGGCCTGCTGCTGATGGAAGCGGAAATGCTCGGCACCTTCGCCGACGACCTAGCCGACGAGGCGCGCCCGGTCTCCCCGCGTTTCCGCGAATTGCTGGGCTATGCCGGGCGCAAGAGCGCGGCCGACTACGCGAAGGCCGACCGCGTGCTCGACGCGGCCACGCTGAAGATGCGCCGGCTGTTCTCGCAGATCGACGTGCTGGTGCTGCCCACCACGCCACAGGGCGCGTTCCCGCTGGGCGGCCCGGTGCCGGACAACCAGGCCGACCTCACCAGTTTCGCCAGCCTCGCCGGTTGTCCCGCGGTGAGCATCCCGATGGGCACCTTGTCGAACGGGCTGCCGGTGGGCCTGCAACTGGTGGGCGCACGCGGCTCGGATCTGCGCCTGCTGGAGCTGGCCGCAGTGTGCGCGGCAACGCTGGATGCCGATCCGGTCTATCCGGCGATGGTCTGAGGAGGGGCGAACAACGAGTTTTTGGCCGTCGTTCCAGGACCGGCACGAGGCGCTTCACGGCGGCGCAGCCGGTTATCCAGAGCCTTCCATGCCTTTGCGCGTCATCCCGGCGAATGCCTGGATCCAGCGTCTTCACGCTATCGAACATCAAGGCACCGGATAACCGGCTGCGCCGCCGTGAAGCGCCTTCGGCTTTGCCGGGATGACGGGCAAAAGCGGGGGCGTCGCCAAGACATATATGCCGCGTCCGGGCGAGACGGGCCGGCCTGGTTATTTCGGCCGTGGGCAGGGGACGCGTAACATCCCGGGTTCAGCGCCGCGCGCTTGCGCGGGCACGGCTAGTCGGTCACGGTCCAAGCATGAGCAAAAACATGGCGCAGGCGCCTTCCCACCTCGACGAACTCGAGGCGGAGAGCATCCACATCTTCCGCGAAGTGGCGGCCAGCTTCCGCCGGCCGGTGATGCTGTATTCCATCGGCAAGGATTCCTCGGTGCTGCTGCACCTGCTGCGCAAGGCGTTCTTCCCCGCACAGCCGCCGTTCCCGCTGCTGCACGTGGACACCACCTGGAAGTTCCGCGAGATGATCGCCCTGCGCGACCAGGTCGCCGCGCAGGGCGACGTCGAGGTGCTGGTGCACGTCAACGAGGACGGCGTGCGCCAGGGCATTTCCCCGCTCACCCACGGCGCCACCGTGCACACCGACGTCATGAAGACGCAAGGGCTGAAGCAGGCGCTGGACAAGTACCAGTTCGACGTGGCGATCGGCGGCGCCCGCCGCGACGAGGAGAAGTCGCGTGCCAAGGAGCGCGTGTTCTCGTTCCGCAACGCGCAGCACCGCTGGGACCCCAAGCACCAGCGCCCCGAGTTCTGGCACACCTACAACACCAACATCCGCAAGGGCGAGAGCGTGCGCGTGTTCCCGCTCTCCAACTGGACCGAGATGGACGTGTGGCAGTACATCCGCCGCGAGGACATCCCGGTGGTGCCGCTGTACTTCGCCAAACCGCGCCCGGTGGTGGCGCGCGACGGCGCGCTGATCATGGTGGACGACCAGCGCTTCATCCTGCGCGAAGGCGAAACGGTGGAGACGCGCATGGTGCGCTTCCGCACCCTGGGCTGCTACCCGCTCACCGGCGCGGTGGAGTCCACCGCCGCCACGCTGGACGAGATCATCCGGGAGATGGCCGAGTCGCGCAGTTCCGAACGCCAGGGCCGGGTGATCGACCACGACCCCACCGCCTCGATGGAGCGCAAGAAGCAGGAGGGCTATTTCTGATGGCCGCCAACGCCAACAGCACCGGCCAGGGTCTCCTGCGCTTCATCACCTGCGGCAGCGTGGACGACGGCAAGAGCACCTTGCTCGGCCGCCTACTCTATGACGCCGGCATGGTGCCGGAGGACCAGCTCGCCGCGCTCAAGCGCGACAGCCAGCGCCTGCACGCGGATGCGGGCGAGGCGCTGGACTTCGCCCTGCTCACCGACGGCCTTGACGCCGAGCGCGAGCAGGGCATCACCATCGACGTGGCCTACCGCTATTTCCATACCGCGCGCTGCCACTTCATCGTGGCCGACTGCCCGGGGCACGAGCAGTACACCCGCAACATGGCCACCGGCGCCTCCAACGCCGAGCTGGCGGTGGTGCTGGTGGATGCGCGCAAGGGCCTGCTGCCGCAGACGCGCCGGCACTCCTACATATGCAGCCTGCTCGGCATCCGCCAGGTGGTGCTGGCGGTCAACAAGATGGACCTGGTGGGCTGCGACGAGCGCGTCTACCGGGAGATCGCCGACGCCTATCGTACGCTGGCGCAGGCGCTGGGCATCGCGAAGGTCGATTGCCTGCCGGTGATCGCGCCGGGCGGCGACAACGTGGGCGCGCGCTCCGCGCGCCTGCCGTGGTACCAGGGGCCGACCCTGCTGGAACTGCTGGAAGCGGCCGACGCCACGCCCGCGCGCGCGGCCGATTTCCGCATGCCGGTGCAATGGGTGAACCGGCCCGACCAGAACTTCCGCGGCTACGCCGGCACGATCTGCGGCGGCCGCGTGGCCACCGGCGACGAGGTGGTGGTGCAGCCCGGCGTGCAGCGCGCACGCATCGAGCGCATCGTCACTGCCGATGGCGATCTGCAGAGCGCCGGCGAAGGCCAGGCGGTGACGCTGTGCCTGGACCGCGAGCTCGACGCCAGCCGCGGCGACGTGATCGCCGACGCGCTGCGCCCGGCGCCGGTGGCCGACCAGTTCGCCTGCCATGTGGTGTGGCTGGGCGATAACGCGCTGCTGCCCAACCGCACCTACTGGCTGAAGATCGGCGCGCGCACGGTGAATGCGCGGGTGATGGCGATCAAGCACAAGGTGGACGTCAACACGCAGGCGAAGCTGGCCGCGCGCCATCTCTCGCTCAACGAGGTGGGCTACTGCACCGTGGGCCTGGACGAGGCGATCGCGTTCGAGTCCTATGCCGCCAACCGCACGCTCGGCGGCTTCATCCTGATCGACCGCCAGACCAACGCCACCGTGGCCTGCGGCATGCTGGACTTCGCGCTGAAGCGCTCCGCCAACGTGCACTGGCAGCACGTGGACGTGGACAAGGCGGTGCGCGGCGCCGTGTTGGGGCAGCGGCCGCTGTGCCTGTGGTTCACCGGCCTGTCGGGCGCCGGCAAGTCCACCATCGCCAACCTGGTGGAGAAGCGCCTGCACGCGCTCGGCCACCACACCTACCTGCTGGACGGCGACAACATCCGCCACGGCATCAACAAGGACCTGGGCTTCACGCCCGAGGACCGCGTCGAGAACATCCGCCGCATCGGCGAGGTGGCGCACCTGATGGTGGACGCGGGCCTGATCGTGCTGGTCAGCGCGATCTCGCCCTACCGCAGCGAGCGCGACTCGGTGCGCGAACTGTTCGACGCGGGCGAATTCATCGAGGTGTTCGTCGACACGCCGCTGGCCGAATGCGAGCAGCGCGACCCCAAGGGCCTGTACCGCAAGGCGCGCGCCGGCGAGATCCGCAACTTCACCGGCATCGACGCGCCCTACGAGGCGCCCGAGGCGCCCGAGGTGCACCTGCACACGGCTGGCGAACGCGCCGAGCGGCTGGCCGAGCAGATGACCGAACAACTGCTGGGGCGCATCGCCACGCCGGGCGGCGACGGCGCAGCCTGAGCGATGGACGCGACGGCAGGCTGGCAACGCGTCGCCTTGCCGGGTGCCGACGTGGCGCTGTGGCCGCACTGGCTGGAGCCGGGCGAGGCGGATGCGCTGTTCGCCGAGCTGCGGCAGGCGGTCGCCTGGGAAACCCACCGCATCCGCCTGTTCGGCCGCGAGATCGATTCGCCGCGGCTGAGCTGCTGGATCGGCGATCCCGGTGCCGGCTACACCTATTCGGGTACCCGCTTCGAGCCGCGGCCATGGCCGGCCGCGCTGGCCGCGTTGCGCGCGCGGCTGGAACAGGCCTGCGCCGCGCGCTTCAACAGCGTGCTGGCCAACCTGTATCGCGACGGCGACGATGCGATGGGCTGGCACAGCGACGACGAGCCGGAGCTGGGCGCCCGGCCGGTGATCGCCTCGCTGAGCCTGGGCGCGGAGCGGCGTTTCCGTTTCCGCCGCCGCCGGGCACGCGGCGAGCCGGCGCAGCCCGGCGACACCGTCGAGCTGGTGCTGCCGCACGGCAGCCTGCTGCGCATGGCCGGCGCCACCCAGCACCTGTACCGGCACGCGTTGCCCCGCGTGCGCGGCCTGGCCGCGCCCCGCGTCAACCTCACGTTTCGCCGCACCGATCCGTCGGCGCGCTGAGCGCCTTGCTTGGAAAGGGGGGCGAGGGCAGGGGATAATGCCCGTCTCACTTACCCGCAAGGCGCCCCGCGATGACCGAGAAGACCGTACTCAACGCCACCCATCGCGCGCTCGGCGCACGCATGGTCGACTTCGGCGGCTGGGACATGCCGATCAACTACGGCTCGCAGATCGAGGAACACCACGCGGTGCGCCGCGACGCCGGCATGTTCGACGTCTCGCACATGACCGTGGTCGACCTGCACGGCGCGCGCACCCGGGACTTCCTGCGCCACCTGCTGGCGAACAGCGTGGACAAGCTCAAGGCGCACGGCAAGGCGCTGTATTCCTGCATGCTCAACGAGCAGGGCGGGGTGATCGACGACCTGATCGTGTATTTCCTCGGCGACGAGTTCTATCGCCTGGTGGTGAACGCGGCCACCCGCGCCAAGGACCTGGCCTGGATCGAAAAGCAGGCCGCCGCGTTCGGCGTGGAAGTGAAGGAGCGTCCCGAGTTCGCGATGATCGCGGTGCAGGGCCCGAATGCCCGCGCCAAGGTGCTCGGCCTGCTGCACGAGGTGGATCGCGCGCGCATCGAGAAGCTGGGCAAGTTCGCCGCCGCCGCCGCTCAGGGCCCGCACGGCATGCCGCTGTTCGTGGCACGCACCGGCTACACCGGCGAGGACGGTTTCGAGATCGTCGTGCCGGGCGAGCACGCCGTGGCCTTGTGGGAGGCGCTGGCCGCCGCCGGCGTGCACCCGGCCGGCCTGGGCGCGCGCGACACGCTGCGCCTCGAGGCCGGCATGAACCTCTACGGCCAGGACATGGACGAGGCCGTCTCGCCGTGGGAGGCCAACCTCGGCTGGACCATCGCGCTGGACGCGGGCCGCGACTTCATCGGCCGCGCCGCGCTGGAAAAGCAGAAGGCCGCAGGCGTGAAGCGCGTGATGGTGGGCCTGGTGCTGGACGACAAGGGCGTGCTGCGCCACGGCCAGAAGGTGCTCACCGCGAACGGCGAGGGCGAAATCCTCTCCGGCAGCTTCGCGCCCACGCTGGAAAAGGCGGTGGCGTTCGCGCGCATCCCGGCCGGCGAACCCGGCGCGGTGCGGGTGGACATCCGCGGCCGCGAATTGCCGGTGCGCCTGGTGAAGTACCCGTTCGTGCGCGACGGCAAGGCCTGCGAAGGCATCTGAGGCCGCACCCCGGACATCCCCCGGCGGCTATGGATAGAATGGCCGCCTGTTTCCCGACCCAAACTGGAACCCGACCATGAGCGAGATTCCCGGCGATCTGAAGTTCAACAAATCCCACGAATGGGCCCGCGTCGAGGACGGCGGCCTGGTGCGCGTGGGCATCTCCGACCACGCCCAGGCCCAGCTCGGCGACCTGGTCTACGTCGAGCTGCCGGAAATCGGCTCCAGCGTGCAGGCCGGCAACGCCGCTGCCGTGGTGGAGTCGGTGAAGGCCGCCTCGGACATCTACTCGCCGGTGTCCGGCGAGGTGGTCGAGGTCAACGAGACGCTCGCCGACAAGCCCGAGACGATCAACGAAGACGCCTACGGCGACGGCTGGATCTTCACCGTGCGCATCAGCGACCGTGCCGAGCTGGACCAGCTTCTGGACGCCAGCGCCTACGAGGAACTGGTCGAGAACGAAGACCACTGAGCATCCCCGCTGCAGTGCGATAGACGACGGCCGCCGCGTGCGGCCGTCGTCGTTTCCGTTCCCCGCTGCCGCGCGGCGACATGGCAAATGGACGGCTATTTGAATCGCGTTCCGGGCCGGATGGCGCGTCGCGGACGGGTGATTCCGCTCCCCGCCGCCGCCGCGCGCGAGGCGCCGACGGGGTGCGTTCGCCGCCCTTGCCGGTGCCGAAACGCCCCGGCGGCGACCCGCGCGCGAAAAATTCGGTCGCGTCCCGTTCATCTGCCGGGAACGCCGCAGGGACGGTCGTCGGGCGCATGCGCGTGCATGGCGATCGCGCGTCGGAGATTCCTCGCGATGGCACGCGCGCATAGCACGAAACCCCTTGTTTCATGCGCTTTCCATGAATGGATGTGTCATTTCGTGCAATTTTCGTTTGGATGTCCATACGTCCAAACGAGAAAAACGGAAGCGTCCGGCTTCCGCCGCCATTCGCGCGGTCGGCGCTTGCCTGTTGTCGAAACGGATTGATTCTTCGGCCAAAATCCATTGACAGCCGAAATCTTACGGAATAGCTTTCGCCCAAGTTCATGGGGAACTGCAACATGGTGACACCGAAATACATCAAGCCTTACGTTGAGCACGGTGAGAAGGCGAATGCGGTACGCAAGATCACCGTTTCGATTCCGCTCCACGTTTTGCGAACGCTGTCCGACCTGCGCACCGAGCGTCAGGTGAAAAATTTGAGGCACGCCACCAACAGCGATTTGCTGGTCGAGGCGTTCCTCCACGCTTTTACTGGGCAACCACTGCCAACCGATGAGGAGCTAAGACGAACCATGGCCACTGCCAAGAAATCCGCTGCAAAGAAACCGGCTGCCAAGAAGGCCGCCAAGAAGACCACCGCGAAGAAGACCGCCGCCAAGAAGCCGGCCGTCAAGAAGGCTGCCGCGAAGAAGGCCGTCCGCAAGCCGGCGGCGAAGAAGGCTGCCGCCAAGAAGCCGGCGGCTGCGAAGAAGACCACGGCCAAGAAGGTCGCCAAGAAGCCGGCGAAGAAGGCTGCCGCCAAGAAGCCCGCCGCCGCCAAGGTGGTGAAGGCCGTCAAGACCAGCAAGACCAGCAAGACCTCCAAGAAGTAAGCACCACAACAACACGCGTCATCGACTTGCCTCCCCGCGGTGCCCAGCGCGGGGAGGTCGATTCGGAAACTTCGTCCCGGCCTTGCCGGGACGTTTCGTTTGCGGAACCGGAAACCGGCGCCGCCGGGCGACTCCCGTGCCAGCCTCCAGTCGTGAAGGATTTGTCTTTGCCGTGCCGCGGCGCAGGACGCCGCGGGCGGAAATCCATGCGATTTGCCCGTGCGTTGCAATGCGGTTACCTT
This sequence comes from Rhodanobacter sp. PCA2, assembly GCF_013620825.1. Lineage (GTDB taxonomy): Bacteria > Pseudomonadota > Gammaproteobacteria > Xanthomonadales > Rhodanobacteraceae > Rhodanobacter_A. The sequence continues at coordinate 188,489 of NZ_NJIC01000009.1, forward strand.
TCACACATCCGCGCCGCGATGCAGTCAGGGGACTCGTCGCTCCTGGATAGACAGGGGGAAAAAGCGCGGGTATCTGTCGACACTCGGTGAGAGACCAATGGATACCCGATACACATCTATCGCGCGCCATCGCGTGCGCGGGGCCGTCCGGCCCGTTGCCATCGCCATCGTTGCCATCATCGCCGCGCTTGCCGCCGCGGCGTGGCTGCTGATCGTCCGGCCGTACCAGCAGCAGATGCGGCTGGATGCCGGCGGCGCGCCCGCGGTGTCCGCCGCGGCGAAGGCGCCGACCCAGGCCGCGCCCGCCAACGTGCAGGCGATGGACGTCAACCAGTTGCTCGCCGAGGCCAGCAAGGCCCTCAAGGAGCAGCGCCTGCTGGCGCCGGCCGGCAACAACGCGTTCGAGTTCTATCTGCGCGTGCTGGCCAAGCAGCCGGACAATCCGGTGGCGACCAGCGCCTTGCGCGAGACCTTCCCGTACGCGGCCTCGGATGCCGAGCAGGTGGTCAATTCACGCGACCTCAACGAGGCGCAGCGCGAGATCGAACTGCTGGCCAAGGCCGATCCGACGAACTACACCTTGACCATCCTGCGTTCCAAGCTCGATGCCCAGCGCAAGCTGGCCAGCCAGCAGCAACAGCAGGCGCAGGACCAGGAGAAGGCCGCGCAGTTGGCTGCGCAGAGGGCCGCCACCGAGAAGCAGGAGGCCGCGAAGCAGGCCGAACAGCAGCAGGCGCAGCTGGCGGCCGAGCAGGCCAAGGCGAAGCAGCAGCGGCTGGAGCAGCAGCAACAGGCGGCCGCCCAGGAGAAGGCGCAGCCTGTCGCCGCTCCGGTCGCCAGCGCCGAGACCGCCGATGCGGTGCTGCTGAAGGCGGCGAATCCGAGCTATCCCACCGCGGCCCTGCGCGCCGGCCAGGCCGGCTGGGTGGTGGTCGGTTTCACGGTCACGGCGGAAGGCCGCACCTCGGACGTGCATGTGGTCGACGCCCAGCCGCGCCACGTGTTCGATCGTTCCGCCATCGAGGCGGTGAGCCGCTACCGCTTCAAGCCGGCGATGCGCGACGGCGTCGCGGTGGAAAGCACCAAGCAGCAGAAGATCGAGTTCAGCACCGGGCGCTGACGCGCCCGGGGCCCGCACCAGCGAAGACGGCGCATGCATGGCATGCGCCGTCTTCGTCTGGCGGATCTGCGGTGCGAACGATCAGCGGCGATGGTGGCGCGCGCGCGCCTTGCGCGCCGGCTTCTTCCTGACCGGCGCCGCCTCGACGGGCGCCGGGCTTTCCACGCCCGCCCAGTCCACGTGCGGCAGGCCGAGCAGGCCGTCGAACACCATCGGCATCAGGCCGCTGGGCATCGGCCCGGTGGAGTTCCACAGGGTGACCACGCCGGCGTGGTACTTCGGGAAGAAGCCGATCATGGTGCGGTAACCGGCCACGGCGCCCGCGTGGTAGATCAGCGTTTCGCCGCCGTAGGTGTAGACGCGCCAGCCCATCGCGTACTGGGCCGCGCTCAGCCGCGCGCGGCGCCACGGCGTGGCGCGCAGTTCGGTCGGGGTCGCCACGGCCGGTGCGTGCAGCACGTCGAGCAGCGAGGTAGGCAGCACGTCCTGGCGACCGCCCATCTGCGCGATCAGCCATTTCTCCATGTCGCGGATGCTGGCGTTGACGCCGGCCGCCGGCGCCAGGCGGTAATAGGTCTCGGTGGGCTCGAACGGAATCCAGCTGTGGCCGCTGCCGGGGCGGTGCGGGCGCGCCCAGCTCTTGCTGGATTCCAGCCCGGAGCGCCCGTAGTTTGCGGTCTCCATGTCCAGCGGATGGAAGATACGCTGGTCCACGAGGCGGTCGAAGAAGTTGCCGGTGCGCGCGAACAGCACGTCGCCGATCATGCTGAAGGCCACGTTCTGGTAGCCGTAGCACTGACCGGCGGGGCAGGTGTTGTCCACCTCGTCCAGCTTGCGCACCAGCTCCTGGTAGGAGATGTCGCCTTCGAGCAGGTTGTCGTAGGTGTTGTGCGGCAGGCCCAGGCGCTGGCCGAGGATGTCGGCCACGGTGGCCTGGTCGGCGGACTGCATGTCCTTGAGCTTGAAGTAGGGCAGCACGTCGACCAGCTTCATGTCCCAGCGCAGCTTGCCGCTGTCCACCATCACCCCGGTGACGGCGGTGGCGAACGCCTTGGAGAGCGAGGCCAGCCGGAAGACGGTGTCGGGCGTGATCGGCGTCTGCTTGCTCGCATCCGCAAAGCCCAGGGTGTGCTCGAACACCACCTTGTCGTCGATCACCACCGCCGTGGCCATGCCGGCGACGCCGTGGCGCGCGTCGAGTTCGTCTAGCCAGCGCCGGTAATCCGCGAGCGTGGCCTTCACGCGCGCCTGCGGAAGTTCCTCCGCCACCACGTGCGCGCTGGCCGGCGGCAACGTTCCGGTCTGGCTGGCCGGCGCGGCGTGGAGGCCGGTGCAGTTCAGGCCGAGGGTGCAGGCAAGGGCGAGGGGGAGGTATCGGAGTTGCATGTTCTTCGCAAGGCCCTCGGGAGGCGCGATATGCCGATGGACGGGCCGCAGGCGGTGCGGCTGGCCGCGTGAAGGCACCGATTCTCCGGCACTTTGCGCGGAGGAACAACGCGACCGCATGCGGGCGGATTCGTTCGATGCCGTCGCGGTCCACCGGGGGCGCGGCATGTGGCCGCATGTTAGCCTTGCAGCCCCCCGGGCCTTGCCCGAGCTGGATGTCCGCGTGAGCCCGATCCGTGCCGCAGCGACCCGTGAGGGCGCCCAACCCGCGTTGTCCGCGCTGGCGTTCTTCTTCGTGCTCACCGCGTACTACATCGTGCGGCCGGTGCGCGACCAGTTGAGCGGCGCGGTGGGTTCGTCGCAGCTGCCGCTGTTCTACGGCGCCACGTTCGTGGCGATGCTGCTGTTGACGCCGGTGTTCGGCGCGATGGTGGCGCGTTTCCCGCGCCGGCGCCTGCTGGGCTGGAGCTACTGTTTCTTCATCGCCTGCCTGTTCGCGTTCGTGCCGGCCTTCATGGCGCAGGCGCAGATCGGCGCCCGCGTGCTGGGCGCGGTGTTCTTCGTCTGGGTCAGCGTGTTCAACCTGTTCGTGGTGTCGCTGTTCTGGAGCTTCATGGCCGACATCTTCGACAGCGGGCAGGCGCGGCGCACGTTTCCGCTGATCGCGCTGGGCGGCATGGCCGGCGCGGTATTCGGCCCCGTGGTGACCAGCCTGCTCGTGGGCCTGCTCGGCGTGGCGCCGCTGCTGGTGGTCTCGGCGCTGATGCTGAGCATGGCGCTGCTGCTGTTGCTGCGCCTGTCCGAATACCGCGGCAGCGGACACGCACACCGCGAGGAGGCGATCGGCGGCTCGCTGTGGGCCGGCGTGCGCGAGCTGTGGTCGCAGCCGTTCCTGCGCTACATGGCGATACTGATGGTGCTGGGCGACGGCATCGGCACGCTGGCCTACGCGCTGGTGGCGGACTACGCCAAGGCCCATTTCGCCGCCAGCGCGGAACGCACCGCGTTCTACGCCCACCTGGACCTGGCGGTGAACACTCTGGGCGCCGTGCTGCAGCTCACCCTGACGCGCTGGCTGCTGGTCCGTCGCGGCGCCGGCTGGGGACTGGTGCTGCCCGCGATGGTCAACGTGGCGCTGCTGTTGATGGTGACGGTGGGCGGGCACGCCACGCTGTCGGTGCTGGGCGCCGCGGTCACGCCGCTGGTGGCGGTGATGATGGTGATGACGCGCGGCTTCGCCTACGGCATGACCAAGCCGGCGGTGGATGCGCTGTACACCCGGGTGTCGCGCGAGACGCGCTACAAGGGCAAGAACTTCGTCGAGACCGCGGTGTGGCGCTTCGGCGACCTGCTGGTCACCAGCGGCGTCAGCGGCCTGGGCAAGCTGGGCGTGGGCGTGGCTGGCATGGCGCTGCTCGGCGCCGTGATCTCCAGCGCATCGGTATGGGTGGCGCATCGGGCCGGGCATTCGCCCGACCTGCTGCCGGAGGAGCCCGACGCTACGCCCGAGCAGGCCGGGGCGAAGCGCCCAGGCTGAGCCTCAGCCCGTGATGTAGCGCTCCAGGTGCTCGATCTGCTCGGCCTGAGCGTCGATCACCGCCTTCACGAGATCGCCCGTCGAGATGATGCCCACCACCTTGCCGCCTTCGAGCACCGGCAGATGGCGCACGCGGCTGTCGGTGCACAGGCGCATGCAGTCCAGCACGTCGGTCTGCAGCCCCACGGTGAGCGGGTCGCCGCGCATGATCTCGGCCACCGGGGTCTGCGCCGAGGAGCGCCCCTGCAGGATCACGTTGCGCGCGTAGTCGCGTTCGGACACCACGCCCAGCAGTTGCTCGCCGCGCATCACCAGCAGCGCGCCGATGCGGTGCTCGGCCATCAGCTTGATCGCTTCCAGCACCGGCGCATCCGGCGCGATGCTGTAGATCCTGCCACCCTTGCCTTCCAGCAGATGCCTGACCTGACGCATGCCTGGACCTCCGGTTGAACCCGTGGATGAGGGCCATGCCAGTCTAGCGCCGCTGCTCGCGCCGGGTACAGCGGGGGCGTGCGGCGCGTGGAAAAACGGGAGGCTGCAGCGTTGGCGCGCCAGGTATTCGCGATCGGGGCGATTGCAAAAAGCCCGCGCTCAGCGGCGGTCGCCGAGATAGGACGGGCCGCCGAGCTGGCGCATCTGCCGCTCGATCCAGTCCGCGCGGCGCTGCACGTAGGCGCTGGGGCGATCCGCATGCAGGCGGCGCGGGCTGGGCAGCACCGCGGCCAGCCGGGCCGCCTGCGCGGGCGAGAGGCGGGACGGCGGCTGGCGGAAATACATCTCGCTGGCCGCGCCCACGCCGTAGATGCCGTCGCCCAGCTCGGCGATGTTCATGTACACCTCGAGGATGCGCCGCTTCGGCCAGGTGAGTTCGAGCAGTACCGTGAAATACGCCTCCAGCCCCTTGCGCACGAAGCTGCGTCCGTTCCACAGGAACAGATTCTTCGCGGTCTGCTGGCTGATCGTGCTGGCGCCGCGCAGGCGCGCGCCGTCGTCGGCTGCGTCGATCGCCTCGTGGATGGAGTCGAAGTCGAAGCCGTGGTGGTAGGGAAACTTCTGGTCCTCGCCCGCGACCATCGCCAGCGGCACCCAGGGCGACACCTGCGACCACGGTACCCAGTGCTGGCGCAGGCGGAAGTCGCGCTCGCCATGCACCCACGCGCCGACGCGGCGCTCCAGCATCACCGCCGAGGTGACGGGCGGCACGAAGCGCAACAGCAGCACCGCCAGCCAGGTGAGCAGCAGCCACGCGAGTGCGGCGAGCGCGAGCCAGCGCAGCAGGCGGCGGGGCAGGGAACGACGCGGCATGGCGGGGCGGAGAAGGGGCACGGCGGCAGTATAGAGTGGGGCCATTGAGGCGAGGCCAGGCGCCCCCATCTGGCTGGATTGGCTTGCGAGGTGATGGCGTGGAAACCGTACTGGTCGAAGATGTGCTGCACCGCTTCCTGCTCGAACGCGCCGGCGTGCGCGGCGCGCTGGTGCGGCTGGGTCCGGCGTGGCGCGAGGTGGCCGGCCGCGCGGACTATCCGCCTGCCGTGCGCGAGCTGCTGGGCGAGGCGCTGGCGGCGAGCGCGCTGCTGACCGCCAACATCAAGCTGGACGGCGAGCTTTCGGTACAACTGAAGAGTTCCGGGGCCCTGCGCCTGCTGTTCGCCGAATGCACCGACCAGGGCCGCCTGCGCGGACTTGCGCGCTGGGAGTCGCCGTTGCCGCAGCCGCTGTCGCTCGCGGAACTGCCGCAGGCAGTGATGGCGATCACCATCGGCAACGTGGAGCGCGGCCAGCGTTACCAGGGACTGGTGGAACTGCGCGAAACGCACCTGGCCGGCGTGCTGGAAAACTACTTCGCACAGTCCGAGCAGCTGCCTGCACGCCTCGTGCTGGCCGCCGACGGCGAGCACGCCGTTGGCCTGATGCTGCAGAAGCTGCCGGGCGAAGGCGGCCACAGCGCGGTGGAGGACGAGGATGCGTGGACGCGCGTCATGCACCTCACCGCCACGCTGGGCGCGGCGGAAATGCTGGCCACCACACCGGAGCAGTTGCTGTACCGCCTGTACCACGAGGAGTCCGTGCGCCTGTTCGAGCCGCGCCCGCTGGCGTTCGGCTGCAGCTGCAGCCGCGAGCGCGTGGCGGCGATGCTGCGTTCGCTGGGGCGCGACGAGGTGGAGGCGACGCTGGACGAGCAGGACGGCCGCATCGAGGTGCATTGCGAGTTCTGCGCGCAGCGTTACGAGTTCGACCGGGTCGACGCGGAGCACCTGCTGCGCGATGCGGCGGCGACGGGCGCCCCGGGCACGTCTCAGTAGCCCGCTTCCTCGCCCGCCAGCGCGTGCTCGGGGCGCAGCCAGTGGCCGCCGGTCTGCGGGTGCGCGAACAGGAAGCCCTGGCCGTAGCGGCAACCCACGTCCAGCAACGCCTGCCGTTGCGCGTCGTGCTCGATGCCCTCGGCGATCACCTGCATGCCCAGCGAATCGGCCAGCACCTGGATCGCGCGTATCACCGCCGTGCCGTGCCCCTTCTGTTCGTCCCCCAGCCCGGTGACGAAGGAACGGTCGACCTTCAGCGTGTCGAACGGGTACTGGTGCAGGTAGCTCAGCGAGGAGTAGCCGGTGCCGAAGTCGTCGAGCACGATGCCCACGCCCTGGTTGCGCAGGTTCAGCAGCATCTGCTTCACCTGGGTGGGATTGTCGAGCAGGGTGCGCTCGGTGACCTCGATGCGGATGCTGGACGGCGGCACGCGGTGCTTCTCCAGCAGCACCAGCAGGCGGGCGTCGAAATCGGCGTAGCGGAAATGCAGGCCGGAGACGTTGATGCTCACGGTGCCCTTGTCGCCGACCAGCTGCGGGATCTGGGCGCAGACCTGTTCGAAGATCAGCCAGTCGATCGCCTCGGCGCAGCCGGTTTCCTCCGCGATCAGCAGGAAGTCCTGCGGCAGCAGCAGGCCGCGCTCGGGGTGGTTCCAGCGCAGCAGCGCCTCGTAGCCCGCCACGCGGCCGTCGACCAGCGAGACGATGGGCTGGTAGAACGGCACGAACTCGCGGCGGGTCAGCGCGTGGCGCAGGTCGCTTTCCATGCGCAGCAGCGACAGCGCCTCGCGGCGCAGGCGGTCGTCGAACAGCGAGGCGCGATGGCGGCCGCCGTCCTTGGCGTGGTACATCGCCGAGTCCGCGTCGCGCAGCAGTTCTTCCGGCTGCTGGTAGTGCGGCCCGGACATCGCGATGCCGATGGAGGCGGAGGTGAAGATCTCGCGCGCGCCCAGCCGGAACGGCGTCTGCAATTCGTTCAGGACGTGCTCGGCGCTGCGCTGCGCGGCGCCGACGTCGGGCACGTGCTCCAGCAGCACGGCGAATTCGTCGCCGCCGAGCCGCGCCACCACGTCGCGGGTCTTCACGCAGGCGCGGATGCGGCCGCCGACCTGGAACAGCAGGTCGTCGCCGACCAGGTGGCCCACCGAGTCGTTGATCACCTTGAAGCGGTCGAGGTCGATGAACAGCACCGCGAACTGTTCCTCCGGGTTCGCGCGGTAGCGCTGCATGGCCTGCTCCAGCCGCTGCAGCAGCAGGGTGCGGTTGGGCAGCCCGGTGAGCGAGTCGTGCAAGGTCTCGTACTTCAGCCGGCGCTCGATGCGCTCGCGCTCGGCGATCTGCTCGCGCAGGTCGCGGTTCGCCAGGCCCAGCGCGCGGGTGCGTTCCACCACGCGGCGTTCCAGGCCGGCGTAGGCCTGCTTGAGCGTGGCGTCGGCATGCTTGCGCTGCAGCGCGTTCGCGACGTGGTAGCTGACGAAGGTGAGCAGTTCCTGGTCGCGCTCGGTATAGGTGTGCTCGGGAGAATAGCTCTGCACCGCCAGTACCCCGCGCACCTTCTCGCCCCAGATCAGCGGCACGCCCAGCCAGCACACCGAGCGCGAGCCGAAGCGGGTGATCTCGCCGCTGGCGAACAGGCGGTCTATCGTCGCCGCGTCGGCCAGCAGCGGCCGGCCGCTGCGCTGCACGTATTCGGTGGCGCCGTTGCCGTGGCTGCGGGGCGGGCGATCGCTGTCCACCTCGTCCACCGAGTAGGGGAAGCTGATCTGCTGGTTCTCCTCGTCGCTGAGCGCGATGTAGAGGTTGCGCGCGTACAGCAGGCCGCCGATCACGCGGTGCACGGCGGGGTAGAAATCCTCCAGGCTGTCGGTGGTGCTGGCCAGTTCGGCGATGCGGAACAGCGACGCCTGCAGCCGCTCGCCGCGCTGGCGCTGCAGTACCTGCTGGCGCAGCACGCGGTTCGCCTCGCGCAGCGCGGTGGTGCGGTCGGCGACCCGGCGCTCCAGTTCCACGTGGGCGTTGTGCCGCTCGATCGCGGTCTGCACGTGCTGCGCCACGTAACTCAGCAGGTCGAGATCGTGCCGGGTATAGCGCACGTTGGCGCGGTAGCTCTGCACCACGATGCAGCCGACCACCTGCCCGGTGCGGAACAGCGGCACGCCGATGCAGTGCTCGCAACGCGGGCCGTGCAGCTGGAATTGCCCGTCGAGCTGCTGGGTGATCTCGTCGGTGGCGCCGAACAGCGGGCGCCCGTGGCGGAGCAGGTTCCAGGTGATGCCGTGCAGCAGCTCGTGCAGCGGCACGTTGCGCTCGGGGGAGGGCGGGTCGGTGTCGAGCGTGTCGACGTAATACGGGAAGCGCACGCTGTCGCTGGCGGGGTCGTACAGCGCGATGTAGAAGTTCTCCGCATACATCAGGCTGCTGACGATGGTGTGCAGCGAACGCATCAGCGCGGACATGTCGTGCTCGGCGCTGGCGTGTTCGGCGATCGCATAGAGCGCGCGCTGCAGCCGTTCGGCCAGCGCCAGTCGCGAGATCGCCTCGTACAGGCGGCTGGATTCGGCAAGTTGGCGCAGGCGGGTGTCGACGAGCCGGCCCAGCCAGGCAAGCTGCCCGCGGGCGGTCTCGCCGATCGGTTCGGCGCGGCTGAGGGTGAGTACGTGCTGGTGCTGGGTATCTTCCGCCAGGTCGAACCGCCGGCCCGCGTCCTCCGCCGGGTCGTGGTCCAGGGGACGCCAGTGCAGGTGGCCGCTGATCCCGAGGTCCCGCAACACGTGTTCGCAGATCTCCAGCACGCTCGCGCTGTCGTGCACCTTCAGCAGCCGTTCGATCGCCGCGGGCACGACGGGTACGCCTGGCGGGGTGTCCGCCGGCGAGGGCGCGAGTGCGGGGTGCGGGGTGGGAGCTGCGTTCATGAAAAGCGGAACCCGGGTATCGGGACGGAGTGTGACGCCTCTTATATCCTGCGGGTCGGTACCGCCGCCAGCAGGAACCTGCCCGGGCCGCGGCTGGTCTATCGAGACGACGGTCACGATACGCCATTCATTACTGTACCGAGGGCTTGTATTGGTGTTAGTTAAATGTAAAATGCGGTATACTTCTGCCGCCCAATCCGGCTGATACCCACGGGAACGGAACTGCCTGCCATGCGTCGCCTGCTTGCTCCACTGCTGCTGTGCCTGCTGCCGTTCGCGGCGGCCGGTCAGACCGTGGACGATGCGAACGGCAAGCTGGCCGCGCAGTTGCTGAAGCAGCCGCCGGCGCAGGTCGCCGAGGTGAAGCCGGGGCTGGTGGTGCCGCTGTGGCGCGGCACGGACGGCCGCCTGTTCGCGCTCAAGGCCGATAGCCGCAACGGCGCCGCGGCCCAGCGCGACACGCCGCTGTCCTTCCATGCCGTCGATGCGTCCACCGTGACGAGTGCGGGACTGCAGTACGGCCTCGCGCCGAACTGGCAGGCGCATGCCGACGTCAACCAGCACTCCTGGGTCAACAGCCCGCTGCGGGTGGTCGGCAGCGAGGTGGGCGCCACGTACAACGACGGCCGCTACAGCCTGGGCCTGAGCGTGGGCACCAGCAGCACGCCGAACACTCCCAGCCTGCCGCGGGTGTTGCCCGGCGTCGCTCCGGGCGTGGATGGCCTGTCCGGTTTCGACAGCAGTTCCGAACTCAACGCGCGCGGCCGCCTGGCGCTGGGCAGCAAGAGCGGCATCGACGTGGGCGCCAGCGTGGGACGCATCCATCTGCTGCCGGGCAACCTGCTGGGCATCAGCACGCTGGACCAGAAGGCGGTCAGCTTCGGCGTCGACCATGGCCCCGTCAGCGGCACCATCGTGGGCCGCACCATGGCGCCGCTGGCCGGCGTGCCGGGCAACGGCTACGCCCCGGATCGCCGCTGGAACAGCATCGACCTGGGCGTGACCTGGCGCCTGCCGTGGCAGGGCTCGCTGAGCGTGGGTGCGCAGAACCTGTGGTCGTCGGGTACGCCCGCCAGCACCCCGATGGGGCCCGAGCCGGACCAGTCGCGCACGCCTTACGTGCAATACCACCAGGACCTCTGAGTCCGCTCGCATCCGTGAAAACGCCGTCGCACAGCGACGGCGTTTTCGTTTGCGGCGACGGAAGCGGGGGCGCGGCTCAGTGCGTGGTGCGGATGCGCAGGTCGCCGCTGAAGGTCTCGACGTTGATCGAGCCGTTGCCGTTGCCGAGGCGCCCGTCGAACTTGCTGCCCGGGCCGTGCTCGGATTTCTGCGTGGTGCCGAAGTCGCTGCGCAGGTCGCCGCTGAAGCTGCTGGCGTGCACGGTGGCGGAGCTGCCGGCGGGCAGTTGCAGCTGCACGTTGCCGCTCATGCTGTCGACGCCGATCCGGCCGTTCGACGCGAGGCCGCCGGCGAGCTGCACGTCGCCAGATACCGTGCTCAGCGTGAGCTGGCGCCAGGGGCCGCCGCTGGCCTGGATGCGGCCGGAGATGGTCTGCAGTTTCGCCTGCTCGCCCAGCACCGGCGCCAGGATGTCGCCGCTCACCGTCTGCAGGTCCGCCTGGGCGGCATGCCCGGCCAGTTCGATGTTGCCGCTGACGCTCTCGACGTCCAGCACGGGCGTGCGCGTGTTGATGCGGGCGCGGCCGCTCACCGTGCCGACCTTGATGCGGCCGCCGTCCATGCCGTCGATCACCAGCGGCGCGCTGATCACCTGCACGTCCAGCGTGGCGGCACGCGGCACGTGCAGGTCCAGCTGGGTGGCGCCCATGCGGTTGTTGCTGCCCCAGCTGAACATGCCGCCGCCGCCCTGCGGTTGCACCTTGATCGAGAGGTCGTCGTCGCTGCCGGTGATCGCCAGCGGCTTGGCGCCGTCGCCGAGCTGGCCGCCCACCTGCACCATCGGCCTGTCCCAGGCGGTGATGCGGACTTCGCCGGAGATGTTGCTGACGGTGATGCGCGCGGTGGGCGTGGCCGCGTGCTGCAGGTCGATCGGCGTGTCGGCAAGCGCCTGGCCCATGTACAGGCACAGCAGCAGCGGGGCGTAGCGGGAGATCTTCATGGTCGTTCCTGGCATGGTTCAGCCGGCCTCGTGGCCGAGATGGCGCAGTTGCGCCTGTTGCTGTTCGGTGCGCGCCAGCAGGCGCTGCAGCGAGGGCGAGTGGGGAGCTTGCTGCATGGCCTGCTCCAGTTCCAGGCGCGCCGCGCCCAGCTCGATCGCCGCGCCGCTGAGGCGCGGGTCGGACGGGTTCCAGGCCGCGTTCGCCAGCGTGGGCGTATCGCCTGCCGCGGCAGGCGCCTGATGCTGCAGGTGCAGGCCGATGCCGCCGGCCAGCGCGAATGCGGCGGTCAGCGCGGCGGCCACCAGCCAGCGGCGGCGCGTCGCGTGGCGCAGCGGTTGCGGCGATGCCGTGCCGGCGTCGCGCTGCTCCAGGGCCAGCTCGATGGCGCCCCAGAGATCGCGCTGCGGGGCGATCGGCTGACGCAGCCTGCGCATCTGCTGTCGCCATTCGAATTCGTTCATGGTGTATCTCCCAACGCGCGGCGCAACAGTTGCCGCGCTCGATGCAATTGCGCCTTCGATGTGCCTACCGCCATTTCCAGTTCGTTGCCGATTTCCTCATGGCGCCAGCCCTCGACGTCGTGCAGCACCAGCACGGCGCGGGCGCGCGGCGGCAGCTTGCCGATCGCCCGTTCCAGCTCTTCGCGCTCGGCGGCGCAGAACGGCGTCTCGCCGTGGTCGGGCAAGTGGTCTTCGTCCATGAAGCCGACCGGGTCCGCGCGGCGGGCGCGGATTTCCATCAGCGCCACGTTGATCGCCAGCCGGTACAGCCAGGTGCCGAACGCGCTTTCGTGGCGGAAGCCGGGCAGCTTTTGCCAGGCGCGCACGAACGCTTCCTGGGTGAGGTCCTCGGCGCGGGCGTGGTCGTAGCCGGCCAGGCGGCATACCGCGCCGTGGATGCGGTCGGCGTGCCGGCGGTACAGCCGCTGGAACGCCAGGCGGTCGCCGCCGGCCGCCGCGCGCGCGTCGTCGGTGTCGTTGTCGGCGGCAGCGGAAGCTGGCGGCATCGAGGGGTCGGTGGCTGGACAGGCAGCGATCATCTTGCCAGCTTGGATGCCGCCGGGAGCGTCAGGGTTTGCATCGCCGCGGCCGGAATGGTCCGCGGCGATGCCGGGGCGCTCAGCCCGCGGCCGCCTGGAGCGGCGGGGGATTCAGCGCGGCCGCCACGCGCTGCTGCTCGGCGTGCAGGGCCGGCGGCAGGCGCGGCGCGTAGCCTTCGAGGTACTCGCCGATCGCGGCGATCTCGGCCTGCCAGCCGGCCGGGTCCACCGCGAGCAGTTCGTCCAGCGCGGCGCGGCCCAGGTCCAGGCCGTCGAGTCGCAGTTCGCCGGCGCCGGGCAGGATGCCTACCGGCGTTTCCCGGCCGGGGACCGTGCCCTGCGCTCGGGCGATCATCCACTCCAGCACGCGCAGGTTTTCGCCGTAGCCAGGCCACAGGAACCGGCCGTTCCCGTCCTTGCGGAACCAGTTGACGTGGAAGACCTTGGGCAGCTTCGCGCCGGGGCGGTCGAAGGACAGCCAGTGCCGGAAGTAGTCGCCGTAGTGGTAGCCGCAGAAGGGCTTCATCGCCATCGGGTCGCGGCGCAGCACGCCCACCGCGCCGGTGGCCGCGGCGGTGGTTTCCGAGCCCATCGCGGCGCCCATCAGCACGCCGTGCGTCCAGTTGCGGGCTTCCATCACCAGCGGCAGCAGTGAGGGACGGCGGCCGCCGAACACGATCGCGGTGATCGGCACGCCTTGCGCGTCCTCGGCCTTCTCCGACCACGTGGGGCATTGCCGGGCGCTCACGGTGAAGCGCGAGTTGGGATGCGCGGCCGGGCCGTTGGCCGGGTCGCAGGGGCGCCCCTGCCAGTCGGTGACCGGCGTGCCGGGCAGGCCTTCCCACCACGGCTGGTTGTCGGCGGTGACGGCGACGTTGGTGAAGATGGTGTCGTGCGAGATGCTCGCGAGCGCGTTCGGGTTGGTGTCGCCGCTGGTGCCCGGGGCCACGCCGAAGAAGCCGGCCTCCGGGTTGATCGCGTAGAGGCGGCCGTCCGCGCCCGGGCGCATCCAGCAGATGTCGTCGCCCACCGTCCACACCTTCCAGCCGTCCTGGCGGTAGCCCTCGGGCGGGATCAGCATGGCGAGGTTGGTCTTGCCGCAGGCGGAGGGGAACGCAGCGGCGATGTAGTGCGTCTCGCCCTGCGGGTTCTCGATGCCCACGATCAGCATGTGCTCGGCCAGCCAGCCCTCGTCGCGGGCCTGGTTGCTGGCGATGCGCAGGGCGTGGCATTTCTTGCCCAGCAGCGCGTTGCCGCCGTAGCCGGAGCCGTAGGACTTGATCGTGCGTTCGGCCGGGAAGTGCATGATGAAGCGGCGTTCCGGGTCGAGCTCGCCGGTGGAGTGCAGGCCGCGCACGAAATCGCCTTCGCGCTCGATGCGCTCGCGCGCCGCGTCGCCCATGCGGGTCATGATCTTCATGTTCGCGACCACGTAGGGGTTGTCGGTGATCTCCACGCCGCAGCGCGACAGCGGCGAGGCGATCGGGCCCATGCAGTACGGGATCACGTACATGGTGCGGCCTTCCATGCAGCCGTCGAACAGCGCGTCCATCTTCGCGTGCGCCGCGGCCGGGTCCATCCAGTGGTTGTTCGGGCCGGCGTCGATCTCGTCCGGGTGGCAGACCAGGGTGAGGTGTTCCACGCGCGCCACGTCGGACGGGTGGGAGCGGTGCAGATAGCAGCCGGGGTGCGTCTGCTGGTTCAGTTCGACCAGGGTGCCGTCGGCCAGCATGTCCCCCAGCAGCGCCTGGTATTCGGCCTCCGAGCCGTCGCACCAGTGGATCTTCGCGGGGCGGACCAGCGCCGCCACCTCGTCGACCCAGCGTTCGAGCGCTTCCAACGTGCTTGCCATCGTGTCCTCACTGGTCTTGGCGAAAAGAAGTGCGGGGACCGTAGTTTGCGCATACTGGCATTGCAAGGTTGCCTGCAGCAGGCAGGCATGGAAAACGGCGCCGCGGCGCCGTTTCGAAGCTGGTGCGGGGGAAGGGTCAGGCCGGAATCAGGGTGGCGATCATGTGTTCCACGTAGGCGTCGAATTCCTCGTGGTTGATGCGCGGCAGGCCCAGGGTGAAGTTCAGCTGCAGGAAGCCGACGTAGGCGGCGTAGGTGAGGCGGGCCCGGTTCAGCGCCTCGCCCGGCGGCAGGCCGGCCTCGCGGTAGGCGGTGTTCAGGAACTCGGTGCGCCGCTGCGACACGCGCGCCATCACCGGCACCACCAGCGGGTGGTCCAGCGCCTTCAGTAGGGCGGCGTAGACGCGGTGCGGCTGCACTTCGTGCGCGGCGCGGCGGAACAGCTCGGGCAGGCGTTGATGCGGATCGGCGATCTGCTCGATCTGGCCCAGCACCTCGCGTTCGCCGTATTGCTCCCAGCGTTCCAGCGCCGCCTGCAACAGCGCTTCGCGGGTACGGAAATGCCAGTAGAAGCTGCCCTTGGTGACGCCCAACTGGCGGGCCAGGGCTTCGACGGCCAAGGCTCCCACCCCTTGCTCTGCGATCATCTGCAGCGCGGCGACTTCCCAATCTTCCGCGGTGAGGCGGGTGCGTTCCGGTTTCTGGCTTGGATCCATGGCCGTATGGTAGCCCCAGCGCCCGGCTTTGCAATCCACGGCAGCAAGGCGCCGGGGCGGGTTGACGGGGCTGGATCGGGCGACCCATACTCGACCGTATGGACATCTGCCCGCCATCGCCGCCTTCCGGCCGGACCGAGTTCGTCGCCACCGGCGACGGCCTGCGTCTGGCCGTGGAGACGGGTGGCGCCCCGGGCGTGCCGGCCCTGCTGTTCGCCCACGGCTTCGGCCAGACCCGCGGTGCCTGGAACGGGGCCGCGGCCACGCTGGCGGCGCAGGGTTGCCGTTGCATCAGCTTCGATGCCCGCGGCCATGGCGAAAGCGGACATCTGGCCGGCGGCGGCTACCACATGCAGCAGTTCATCGACGACCTGCTGGGACTGGCGCAGCGGCAGCCCGCGCCGCCGGTGCTGGTGGGCGCCTCGATGGGCGGCCTGCTGGGCCTGGTGACGGCGGGCGAGGCGCGGCCGGCGCCGTTCCGCGCGCTGGTGCTGGTGGACATCACGCCGCGCTGGGAAACCCGCGGCGTGGAACGCATCCTCGCCTTCATGCAGGCCCATCCGGACGGTTTCGCCGGCTACGCCGAGGCCGCGGAACGGATCGCCGCCTACCTGCCGCACCGCGCCGGCCGCAAGAGCGAGGAGCAACTGCGCCCGCTGCTGCGCGAAGGCGTCGACGGCCGCCTGCGCTGGCACTGGGACCCGGCGCTGCTGACCGGCGACCTGATTGCCGAAAGCGAGCGCTACCAGCCGCGCCTGTTCGCCGCCGCCAGGCAGGTGGACGTGCCGGTGCTGCTGCTCTCCGGCGAGCGCAGCGACGTGGTCTCGCACGCCACCGTCGCCGAGTTCCTGCAACTGGTGCCGCATGCGCGGCATGTCGAGGTACCCGGCGCCACCCACATGCTGGCGGGCGACGCCAACGACGCGTTCACCCGCGAGATCGCAAGTTTCATCCAGTCGCTGGACGCTGCGCCGACCCGTGCCGGCCGGCGCACCACCCCATCGCAACACGCATGACCGCAACGAGGATGTCGAGATGGCCGTGATACTGACCCTGCTGGCGGCGCTCATCGCGAGCGGCGCCTGTGCCTACCACCGCACCAGCCTGCGCACGTTCGCGATCGTGGCGCCGCTGGTCACGCTGGTCGTGGGCCTGCTCACCGGTGCGTACTGGACGATGGTCGTCCTGCTGATCGTCGAACTGGGCATCGCGGTACCGTTGCTGATGGACGGCTTCCGCCGCCAGCGCATCACCGCGCCGGTGCTGAAGATATTCGCCCGGGTCACGCCCAAGCTGTCGGAAACCGAGCAGACCGCGCTGGAAGCGGGCACCGTGGGTTTCGAGGGCGAGCTGTTCTCCGGCAAGCCGGACTGGCACGAGCTGCTGCGGCAGCCCCGGCCCGAGCTGAGCGTGGAGGAACAGGCCTTCCTCGACGGCCCGGTGGAGGAACTCTGCGGGATGATCGACGACTGGCAGATCACCCACGAGCTGGCCGACCTGCCGCCGGAGATCTGGGACTTCATCAAGAAGAACCGCTTCTTCGGCATGATCATCCCCAAGCAGTACGGCGGCCTGCAGTTCTCCGCGCTGGCGCATTCGGCGGTGCTGCAGAAGCTCTCCACGATGTCGGCCACGGTGTCCTCCACGGTGGCGGTGCCGAACTCGCTGGGCCCGGCGGAACTGCTGCTGCACTACGGCTCGGAGGAGCAGAAGAACCACTACCTGCCGCGCCTGGCGGTGGGCGAGGAGATTCCCTGCTTCGCGCTCACCGGCCCGTACGCGGGCTCCGACGCCACCTCCATCCCCGACTTCGGCATCGTCTGCAAGCAGGTGGTGGACGGCGTCGAGACGCTGGGCGTGAGGCTCAGCTTCGACAAGCGCTACATCACGCTGGCGCCGATCGCCACCGTGGTGGGCCTGGCGTTCCGCATGTACGACCCGGAACACCTGCTGGGCGACAAGGACGACCTCGGCATCACGCTGGCGCTGCTGCCGCGCTCCACCCCGGGGCTGGAGATCGGTCGTCGCCACCTTCCGCTCAACATCCCGTTCCAGAACGGCCCGGTGCGCGGCAAGGACGTGTTCGCGCCGCTCAGCACCCTGATCGGCGGCCCGCACATGGCCGGCCACGGCTGGCGCATGCTGGTGGAATGCCTGTCGGTGGGCCGCGCGATCTCGCTGCCCTCGAACGCCACCGGCGCGATGCGCGGCTCGGCCGCGGCCACCGGCGCGTATGCGCGCATGCGCAAGCAGTTCGGCCTCGCCATCGCCCGTTTCGAGGGCGTGGAGGAGGCACTGGCCCGCATCGGCGGCCTCACCTACGCCACCGCCGCGCTGTCGCGCGCCACCGCGGCTGCGGTGGACCGCGGCGAGAAGCCGGCGGTGCCCTCGGCCATCGCGAAGTACCACGCCACCGAGTGGGCGCGCATCGTGGCCGGCGCCACCATGGACGTGCACGGCGGCAAGGCGGTGCAGCTGGGGCCGAAGAACTACGCCGGGCGCGGCTGGACCAGCGTGCCGATCGCGATCACGGTGGAAGGCGCGAACATCATGACGCGCAGCCTGATGATCTTCGGCCAGGGCGCGATCCGCTGCCATCCCTACGTGCTGAAGGAGATGGGGGCGCTGTCCATCGAAGACTACGGACACCGCCTGCGCAGCTTCGACAAGGCGCTGTTCGGCCACATCGGCTTCGGTCTTTCCAATGCCGTGCGCAGCTTCGCGATGGGCCTTTCCGGCGGCCGCATGGGCGATGCCGCGGGCGACGCCTATACGCGCCGCTACTACCGCAAGCTCAACCGCTACTCCGCGGCGCTGGCGCTGTGCGCCGACGTCTTCATGGGCGTGCTGGGCGGCAAGCTGAAGTTCAAGGAGAAGCTCTCCGCGCGCCTGGGCGACGTGCTGAGCTACCTCTACATCGCCAGCTCGATGCTCAAGCGCTACGAGGACACCGGCCGGCCGGAGGCGGACCGTCCGTTCCTCGCCTGGGGCTTCCACGAATGCATGTGGCTGATCCAGAACGCGCTGGATGGTGCGATCCGCAACTTCCCGGTGCGTCCGGTGGCATGGCTGCTGCGCGCGCTGGTGTTCCCGCTGGGCCGCCGCGAGGTGCCGCCGTCCGACCGCCTGGGCCGCCGCGTCGCCGCGCTGCTCACCGCGCCGAACGAGGCGCGCGCACGCCTCACCGAGTGGGTGTATCTCACCCCCACGGCGAACAACACGGTGGGTCGCATGAACGCGCTGCTTCCCGACGTGATCGCCGCCGAGCCGGTGGAGCGCAAATTCCTGAAGGGCCTGAAGGCCGGTCAGTTCAGCGCGCACGACTACGACGGCCAGCTGGACCAGGCGCTGGCCGCCAACGTCATCAGCCAGGCCGAGCGCGACCTGCTGAAGCGCGTGCACGACGCGGCGTTCGAGTTCATCTCGGTGGACGACTTCGAGCCCTCCGAACTGCGGGCGGCGGTGACGCGCGCCGACGCGCGGAAGAAGTTGCCGGACGTGGCCTGACGCCGTGAGCGTCAGCGGCGAAACCCTGGTGTACCTGTGCGGTGCGCACAGCCTGGGTTTCGCCGCGTTCCATCTCGCATTCTGGAAACTGTTCGACTGGCCGGCCGCGCTGCGGCAGACGAACGTGGCGACCCGGGCGGTGACGCAGATACTCAACCTGCGCTTGATCCACGTATTTCTCGGAGTGGCCGCGCTGTGCTTCGCCCTGCCCGGCGATCTGCTGCACACGCGACTGGGCCATGCGCTGCTGGCTGGCATGGCGCTGTTCTGGCTCGGCCGCCTGATCGAGCAGTTCGTTTTCCTGCGTTACGACAAGCCGTTGATCCACGTGCTGACGGCGTTGTTCGCGCTGGGCGCGCTGCTGTTTGGGCTGCCGCTCACGCCCTGGGCGACATGAGCGGCGCAACGCGCGCGCCCCGTCGCCGGCCGTGTCCGGCGATTCAGCGTCTGCGCCGCCAGGACGGCCGAACGAAGCTGCCGCGACGCAGCGCGACCGCCAGCAATGCCGCCGAACACAACAGGCACAGCGCCAGCGCCACCACCGAGGCCTCGGCGCCGAACACGCCGCCGCTGAGCCAGTCCGGTCCGGTCCGGGTGGACACCAGCCAGCCACTCGCCGCGCTGCCCGATACCGGGATGCCGTAGATCGTGCCCTGCGCGAAGTTCCATGCCGCGTGCAGGCCGATGCATGGCCACAGCGAACGGGTGACGTGATACAGCAGCGCAAGCAAAATGCCGGCCTCAATGGCGATGGCGGCTGAACTCCATGCCGTCGCCCCCGGGTTGTGCGAGTGTGCGAAGCCGAAGAACAGCGCGGAGATCAGCAACGCCCACCAGGTACCAAGGCCTTCCTCCGCGATCCGGTACAGCACGCCGCGAAACAACACCTCCTCGCCGATGCCGGCGCCCACGCCCACCGACAGCAGGGCGAGCAGCCAGTGCACATCGGAACTGGTGCCGGTGACGTGGTAGCTGCCCAGCAACCACAGGATGCCGACGACGGCGCTGAACAACGCGAGGCCGCCCAGGATTCCGGAGATCACCCCGCGCAGCAAGCGATGTGCGGCCAGCTCGCCCAGTCGCCGCTGTTCCACCACGCGGACCAGAAACAGGTAGGCCAGCACCGCCGGCAGGACCATCGTGGTGAGATACACGGCCACGCCGGATGGCGTTCCGAACGTCATGTGCCTGCTGCCGCCGAAGGCGAAGTGGTCGACGGTGCCGGAGATCGTGCTCAGCACGGCCATCGCGACCACGAAAATCATGATGCGCGCCACGGGCGAGAACACCAGCCAGCGCTTCCACCCGGATGCGGTCGCGGGCGTGGAGAAGGCAACGGTCGGATTGGACATGGCGCAAGGCTCTGCGGGTGGACGTGCGCCAGTCTGGCAGGCGATTACCGCTAGACGGTAGTGACGGCCGTCATGCCGCGCGGTTCAAATTTCCGCGGCCGCCGCGTGCTCGCGCGTGGCGTCGAAGCGCACCGCGGGCGAGCGCTCCTGCGCCAGCTGCAGGTTCACGCGGGACGGCGCGAGATAGACCAGTTCGCCGGCGCCGTCGATGGCGAGGTTCATCGCGTTCTTCTCGCGGAACTCCTCCAGCTTCTTCTCGTCCGCGCAGTGCACCCAGCGCGCGGTGGCCACGGTCACCGGCTCGAACGCGGCGTCCACGCCGTATTCGTCCTTGAGCCGGTAGGCCACCACGTCGAACTGCAGCACGCCCACCGCGCCCAGGATCAGGTCGTTCGACATCAGCGGGCGGAAGAACTGGGTGGCGCCTTCCTCGGACAGCTGCGCCAGGCCCTTCTGCAGCGCCTTCATCTTCAGCGGGTCGCGCAGGCGCGCGCGGCGGAACAGTTCGGGCGCGAAATTCGGGATGCCGGTGAAGCTCACCGGCTCGCCTTCGGTGAAGGTGTCGCCGATGGAAATGGTGCCGTGGTTGTGCAGGCCGATCACGTCGCCGGGATAGGCGGTTTCCACGATCTCGCGGTCGCTCGCCATGAAGGTGAGCGCGTTCGCGATGCGCACTTCCTTGTTCGTGCGCGTCTGGATCATCTTCATGCCGGCCGTGTAGGTGCCCGAGCAGACGCGCATGAAGGCCACGCGGTCGCGGTGCGCGGGGTCCATGTTCGCCTGGATCTTGAACACGAAGCCGGTGAGTTTCTCTTCCTCCGGCTGCACCTCGCGCGAGGTGGTGGCGCGCGCGCGCGGGGAGGGCGCATGCTCCACGAAGAAATCCAGCAGCAGCTGCACGCCGAAGTTGTTCACCGCCGAGCCGAAGAACACCGGGGTGAGCTTGCCCGCGAGGTAGTCGCCGAGGTCGAAGGAGGGCGCGGCGCCCTGCACCAGCTCCAGCTCCTCGCGCAGTTCGGCCAGCGCCTCGCTGCCGATGGCTGCTTCCAGCCCGGGGGCATCGAGGCCCTTGAAGATGGTGGAATCCTGCCGCGTGAAATTCCTGCCCTGCTCGAACAGGTGCACCTCGTCCAGCAGCAGGTGGTACACGCCCTTCAGCCGCTTGCCCATGCCGATCGGCCAGGTCAGCGGCGCGCAGGCGATGCCGAGCACGGATTCCACCTCGTCCAGCAGTTCGATCGGCGACTTGCCTTCGCGGTCCAGCTTGTTGATGAAGGTCATGATCGGCGTATCGCGCAGGCGGCACACCTCCATCAGCTTGATCGTGCGCTCCTCCACGCCCTTCGCGCAGTCGATCACCATCAGCGCCGAGTCCACGGCGGTGAGCACGCGGTAGGTGTCCTCGGAGAAGTCCGCGTGGCCGGGAGTGTCCAGCAGGTTGACGATCTTGCCCTCGTAGGGGAACTGCATCACCGACGAGGTCACCGAGATGCCGCGCTCCTTTTCCAGCGCCATCCAGTCCGAGGTCGCATGGCGCGCCGCCTTGCGGCCCTTCACCGAGCCGGCCATCTGGATCGCGCCGCCGAACAGCAGCAGTTTTTCGGTCAGCGTGGTCTTGCCCGCGTCGGGATGGCTGACGATGGCGAAGGTGCGGCGGCGGCGGGTTTCGGCGAGATGGGTGGACATGGCGGCGTGTGCGGGCGCGGGAACCGCCCATTATAGCCTCGTTGGCCGCCCCGGCCGGGGCGACCCCCACCCTCCGCATGCGCAGCGCCGGCCCGGGAAGTCCCCGGGCCGGCGTCGATGCGTTACAGCTTGTAGCTCGCTCCGAACATCACGGTGCGGCCCCAGGTGTCGAGTTCCAGCGGGCGGGTCAGCTGCACGTTGTTCGGCAGGCCGGAGATCTGCACGGTCTTGTCGGCCGAATTCGTGAGGTTCACCACCTGGAACAGCAGGCTCAGGCCCTTCCACTTGCCCTGGTCGAAAGCGTAGCCAAGCTGGAAGTCGTACTGCTTGCTGGCCTGGATCCGGGTGTAGCCGAGCTGGTCGAACAGCGCCACCGCCTCGCCGGTGTAGGAGGAGCGGTAGCGTTCGGCGAGGCGCGCCGACCAACCGTACTTTTCGTAGTACAGCGTGAGGTTGGCCACCTTGCGCGACAGCCCCGGCAGGGTGGACGGCGCGCCCGGTATCGAGTCGACCGCGCTCTGCGGGATGGTGCTGTTGGTCAGCGAGAAGTTCGCCTGCGCGCCGAAGCCGTCCAGCGCCTCCGCCAGCAGGCCGCCTTCCAGCGCACCGGAGAGTTCCAGGCCCTGCATCTTGCCGCCGGTGCCGTTGCGCGGCTGGGTGAACGAGCCGATGTTGCGGGTGGGCGTCAGCGTGGGGTCGTTGTTGGTGTAGCCGGAGAAGTCGTAGTCCAGCACGGTCCGGTTGTAGATGTAGTTCAGCAGGTTCTTGTTGAACACCGCCGCGGCGAAGTAGCTGGACTTGCCGAAGTAGTACTCGTAGGACAGGTCGGTGCCCACCGCCACGTAGGGCTTCAGTTTGGGGTTGCCGCCGCTGCCCGACCACAGCACCTGGCCGGTCGCCGGGCCTTGCTGCACCACCGCCACGCTGGCGGAGCTGGAGACCTTCTCGTCGTCGATGCGGCCGCGCGCCAGCGTCTTGGCGAAGCCGAAGCGCAGGTCCTGGTTGTCGGTGAGGTGGAACACCAGGTTCAGGCTGGGCAGCACGTTAGTATAGCTGACGCCGCCGGTGAGCGTGCCGACGCGGGTGTCGCCGTTGGTCTGCACGGCCTCCGAAGACTGCTTGGTGCGCACCACCTGCACGCCCACGTTGCCGCCCACGGGGATGCTGCCCAGCGTGGTGTCGATGTCGAACTTCAGGTAGCCGACCGGCACCTTTTCCTTCACCGAGTAATTGCGGCTCCAGTCGCCCTGGCGGTTCTCCTCGGTGAGGTAGAACTGGTTGGCCAGAGCTTCCGCCACGTTGTAGTAGACGATGCCGGGAATGCCGCCGTAGCGGAGCCGGGTAGGCTGGCCGAGGTTGCCGATGGGCGCGCTGAACAATGGATCGTAGGTGTCGGAGGTGGAGCCGTTGCCGTTCAGCCACGCGAAGAACACATCGGCCTGCTTGGTCTTGGTGCGTTCGGAGTAGTCCACGCCCAGCACGAAGTCGCTGAAGATCCAGCCCGCGGGGTGGCTGACTTCCATCCGGAATGCCTTGATCGTGTCCTTCTGGCGGTCGAATTCCTCGCGGCCGTTGTAGCCGTAGCCCCGTGGGGTGCCCGTGGGGTTGCCCGGGTCGATGAACACGACGTTCGACGGGTCGCCCAGGTTCGCCGAGGGTGAGAAGTCCGGGTAGCCGATACCCACCGGCGTGTTGAACGTGGCATTCATCAACGCGCCGCCGGCGAGGCCGCTGAACAGGTAGGCGTCGCGCAGTCTCACGTTTGCGCGGGAGTAGGACAGGTCGGCCATCGCCGTCCAGCCGTTGCCGAAGTCGTACTGGTTGTTCCAGCCCACCGAGAACAGCTTGTCGTGCTCGCGGGTGTATTCGTTCTGCAGGATCGGCGACAAGCCCATGACCGTGCCCGAGGTGACCAGCGGGTAGGGCAGCGAAGGCGCAGTGCCCACGTTGGCGTAGCTGACGTTGTCGTACGGGCTGCTCGACCACTGCGCGCCGTTGGTGAACTTCTTGTTGTCGAAGTTGGAGTAGTACATGTCCAGCGTGGAGTGGTAGTGCTCGCCCGGCGCCCACTCCAGCACCGCCATCAGGCCGTTGCGCACCTGGCGCTGCGACTGCGCGCGCAACTGCATGCCTTCCTGCGAGACCACGTTGTCGGGCATGCCCGGCGTGTGCGGACCGCCCCAGTTCTGGTCGATGCCGGCGGTGCCGTTGTCCACGCTCCACCACCAGGCCTGGTACTGCTTCTCCTGGATCGGCGAGTCGAGCTGGGCAAAGCCGATCGCCACGCCCAGCGTGTGGTCCAGGAACTGGTCGATGTAGGAGATGCTGGCGCGGTGCCCCAGCGTGCCCACGTCGGTGCCGGGGCTGAGGTCGCCGTTCGAGGTGTACTCGCCGCGCAGGTTCGCGGTGATCACCCGGCCGGGCTGGTCCAGCGGCCTGATCGTGTGCAGGTCCACCGTGCCCGACAAGCCCTGGCCGATCAGGTTGGCCTCGGGCGTCTTGTACACCGTCACGCCGCTGATCAGTTCGGAGGGGTACTGGTCGAAATCCACGCCGCGGTTTTCGCCCACCGTGGCCTGCT
Source organism: Rhodanobacter sp. PCA2 (assembly GCF_013620825.1). GTDB lineage: Bacteria > Pseudomonadota > Gammaproteobacteria > Xanthomonadales > Rhodanobacteraceae > Rhodanobacter_A. The sequence goes on from NZ_NJIC01000009.1 coordinate 212,602, forward strand.
CGCGACCGTTCAGCGTGGTGCCGGAGAAGTCGGGCGAGAAGCCGCGGATGGAGATCACGTTGGCGCGGCCGTTCATGCGTTGCGTGGCCAGGCCCGGCAGGCGCGACAGGCTCTCGGCGATGCTGGCGTCGGGCAGCTTGCCGATGTCCTCGGCCGAGATCGCCTCGATGATCTGGTTGGAGTTGCGCTTGGCCTTGATCGAGTTCTCGATGCTGCCGGTGATGCCGGTGACCACCACCGCGTCGAGGGTGCTCACCTTGTCCCCGTTGGCGGCGGGCTTCCTGGTGTTCTTGTCGGTGGCCGTACTGGTCTGGTTGGCTGGTTTGCTGGCCGGCGCGGGCGTGGTTTCCTGTGCCGTGGCAGTGGTGGACAGCACTAGGCCGAACAGGCCCATGGCGCAGGCACTGGCAAGAGCATGTGGACGGAAGCCGTTCGGCCGCAACGCCGACGCCGGCCGCAAGTGGCGACATACAGTCATGTGACACCTCCCTGACGCAGACCGCTGTCCCCCAAGACAGCATGAAATGCAGCGGAGCGATGCCGCTGCGCTTGATGTTGCGTTCACGAAGATACTCGCGTTAAGTCCGCATTGCAGGCACAAGTCCGTGCGTGACGGAATTCGCTAATTCTTGCGGTTCAGGTTCCGTCAGGCCGCCTTGAACGTCACCACCAGCACGTCGCGATGCGCGGGCAGTGCGGGGTCCCTGGGGGCCACCGGGGTGACGCCGTGGGCGACGCGGTGGTCGTCGACCAGCGCGGCGTCGAACGCGTTGACCAGGGTGAACTGGCCAAGTTCGTGGCCGTCGGGGGCGTGGATGGTGGTGGTGCCGCGCTCGATGTTCTCGCGGTCCACCAGCAGCACCAGCACGTAGTCCACCCCGTCGCGATGCACGCCTTCGGGCGTGGGTTCGCCGGCTTCGTCGGCACGCGCCTCGATGCGGAACTGGTGCACCTCGATGCGCCACTGCCGCACGTCCGGCGCCAGTGCGCCGAAGCCGTCGCGGCAGAACCCGAGGATGCGGCGCAGGCTGGCACTCTCCGCGATGGCCGGCTGCACCGGCTCGAACCAGCGCTCGATGCCGCCCTGCAGGGGGTTGTAGGCCACGCTCTGGTAATGCGGCTGGTGCGGTTCGCGGCGGATCGCGCCGCCGGCGTCCGCGGCGAACACGGCATGGCGGCGCCGGCGCCGGCGGCCGCGCGCGGCGAGGTAGGCGTCGTCGCCGAGGTCGTTCCAACTGGCGGCGAACGCGGGCCAGTCGGTCAGCGTGCCGGCGTCCAGCAGTCCGCGCATGGCGTCGGCGGTGACAAAGGCGTAGCCGTCGCGGCGCAGGGCGACGCGCGGATCGGCAGGGGTGGGGGCATTCATGCGTGCACGCTAGCAGGAAGCGCCCGTGGCGGCATCCGGCTGCCGCCACGGGCGGCCGGGCGCCTGGCGCCAGCTTCAGAGCGCCTTGGCGAAGGCGAGCGGCGCGACTTCCGCTCGCGACTGCGGCTTGGCCGGGGCTGCGTCCGGAAACGCCTGTTCCAGCCACGCCGGCACCGGGATGCCCTTGTCGCGCAGGAACGTGGGGTTGAACAGCTTGGCCTGGTAGCGCGTGCCGGCGTCGGCCAGCACGGTGACGATGGTGTGGCCCGGTCCGAGTGCGCGGGCGAGCCGGATCGCGCCGGCCACGTTCACGCCGCTGGAACCGCCCACGCACCAGCCTTCCTCGTGCAGCAGGCGGTGCGCCAGCGGCACCGACTCGTCGTCGGGGATCGACCAGGCGAGGTCGATGGCCGCGCCCTCGAAGTTCGCGGTGATGCGGCTGGAACCGATGCCTTCGCTGATCGAGTTGCCGCTGGCGGCAAGCTCGCCGGTGCGCACGTAGCTGGCCAGCGCGGAACCGGCCGGGTCGGCCAGCGCGATGCGCACCAGGGGCTTTCGCGCCTTCAGCGCATGGCCGACGCCCGCCAGCGTGCCGCCGGTGCCGGCGGCGCAGACGAAGCCGTCCACGCGGCCTTCGGTCTGCTCCCAGATCTCCACGCCGGTGGTGGCGGCGTGCCAGTCGCGGTTGGCGGTGTTGTCGAACTGGTTCGCGAACCATGCGCTGCCCGGCCGCGCGGCGTTCAGCGCCTCGGCGTGGCGCCGCGCGTGGTGGGCGTAGTGGTTGGGGTCCCTGTACGGCACCGCGGGCACCAGCCGCACCTCGGCGCCGGTGACGCGCAGCGCGGCGATCTTCTCCGCGCTCTGCGTGTCCGGCATGAAGATCACCGTGCGGTAGCCGCGGCTGGCGCCGATCAGCGCCAGGCCGATGCCGGTGTTGCCCGCGGTGCCTTCCACGATGACGCCGCCGGGCCGCAGCTCGCCGCGCCGCTCCGCGTCCAGCACCAGGCCCAGCGCGGTGCGGTCCTTGATCGAGCCGCCGGGGTTCAGCAGCTCTGCCTTGGCCAGCACCTCGCAGCCGGTGAGTTCGCTGGCGTGGCGCAGGCGGATCAGCGGGGTGTGGCCCACGCTGGCGGAAAGGTCGGCTTGGATGCTCATGGTCGATGCGGCGATTCGGGCGGGACGGCGCGTGGCCTTCCCGCGTGGCGGGGGGCGGGGGATCAGGCTTCCAGCGCAGGCACCAGGCGCAGGTAGGGCTTCAGCGTCTTCCAGCCGGCAGGATACAGCTTGCGCGCATCCTCGTCGGACACCGAAGGCGCGATGATCACGTCGTCGCCCGGCTGCCAGTCCACCGGCGTGGTGAGCTTGCGGCCGTCGGTGAGCTGCAGCGAGTCCAGCACGCGCAACACCTCGTCCACGTTGCGGCCCGCGCTGGGCGGATAGGTGAGGATCAGCCGCACCTTCTTCTGCGGATCGATCACGAACACCGAGCGCACGGTGACCTTGGGGTCGGCCTTGGGGTGGAACATGCCGTAGAGCTTCGCCACCTCCAGCTCGGGGTCGGCCAGCAGCGGGTAGTTGAGCGCGGTGCCGCCCACGTCGGCCACGTCCTGCGCCCAGCCCTTGTGGTCGGCCACCGAATCCACCGACAGGCCGATCAGCTTCGTGTCGCGCGCGTCGAACTCCGCCTTGCGGCTGGCGAACGCGCCCAGCTCGGTGGTGCACACCGGCGTGAAATCCTTGGGATGCGAGAAGAACACCACCCAGTGCGAGCCGGCGTAGTCGTGGAAGCGCACCGTGCCGGCGGTGGAATCGAGGGTGAAGTCGGGGGCGGTGTCGCCCAGTTGCAGACTCATGCGGGTTCTCCTTCGCGAACGGTGCATCCAGCCTGCGCCGGCCGCGCCGCGACCGGCAAATACATATCACGAATATGCATATGAACGTCCAGACGTTTAGACGTCTATTGACAGTGTTGCGTGGCACGGGCACTATTTCCGCCACTCATCGAGACCGGCTGAGGGACAGGCCCTTTGAAGCCGGGGCAACCTGCGGAATGTTCCGCGACGGTGCCAACTCCTGCGGTGGCGCAAGGCGCCCCGGCAGATGGGCAGCTTGCGCAGGCGGCGTCGTATGCCGTACGCGCGGGGCTCCTCTCCGGCATCCGCAGGCGATGCCGAACGGAGAGACGCATGAGCCAGCTGCCCGAAACCCGCAACGCACGCACCGCCGACGTGGTCGACTTCCCGGTCGCGCCGCGGGTGCGCGTCGCGTTCGGCGACCAGCAGAGCGCGCGGCGGATCTCCCTCAGTCCGAAGTACGGCAACGGCCCGCGCGAGGTCGATGTGCGCTACCTGTGGAGCGGCGTGGCCGACGCGCCCACCGTGATCGTGCAGGGCGGCATCTCCGCGGATCGCTATGTCACGGCGCCGGCCGATGCCGCGCCGGGCTGGTGGCAGGCGCTGGTGGGCGACGGCGCGGCGATCGACCTCGCCCGCTTCCGCGTGCTGGCGATCGACTGGCTCATCCCGGCCGAACTCGGCACCAGCACCGTCTCCAGCGAAGACCAGGCCGACGCGCTGGCTGCGCTGCTGGATGCGCTGGGCATCGCCCGGGCGCATGCGTTCGTGGGTTCGTCCTATGGCGCGATGGTGGCGCTGGCGTTTGCCGCGCGGCATCCGCAGCAGACCGAGCGGCTGGTGCTGCTGGCCGGCGCGCACCGCACGCATCCGCTTTCCACCGCGCAGCGCAGCGTGCAGCGCGGCATCGTGCGGCTGGGCCAGCAGAGCGGTCAGCTGGACGAGGCGCTGGCGCTGGCGCGCCAGCTCGCGATGACCACCTACCGCGGCAGCGCCGAATTCGGCCGCCGCTTCGCCGGCGACCCGGAATGGCGCGGCGACCGCTTCCACTTCCCGGTCGAGGACTACCTGGAGCACCAGGGCCGCCGCTTCGTGGAGCGCTTCGACGCCGAGCGCTTCCTCGCGTTGTCCGAGTCCATCGACCTGCACGACGTGGCGCCCGAGCAGGTGCCGGTGCCGTCCACCCTGATCGGCTTTCCCTCCGACCGCCTGGTGCCGCTGGCCGACCTCTGCGAGCTGCAGCGCCGCCTGCGCGGCCCGGCCACGCTGGAGGTGGTGGAGTCGCCCTACGGCCACGACGCCTTCCTCAAGGAACCGGAGCAGCTCGCGCCGCTGCTGCGCGAAGCCCTGCGCTGAACATAACCATCACGACATCCCCGCGACACATCGAAATTTCCGGAGCATCACCATGAGCGAGACCACGTCCCCCTGTACCCGCGCCGTCCGCGCCGGCATCGAGAGCGACACCCAGCACGGCGCGGTGGTGCCGCCGCTGCACCTGTCCACCAACTACAGTTTCGAGGGCTTCGGCAAGAAGCGGCCCTACGACTACTCGCGCAGCGGCAACCCCACGCGCGACCTGCTCGCCGGCGCGCTCGCCGAGCTTGAGCAGGGCGCCGGGGCGGTGATCACCGCCAGCGGCATGGCCGCGGTGGCGCTGGCGCTTGAACTGGTGCCGGCCGGCGCCACGGTGCTCGCCGCGCACGATTGCTACGGCGGCACCTGGCGCCTGCTCGACGCGTGGGCGAAGAAGGGCCGCTTCGCGCTGCAGTTCGCCGACCTCACCGATCCGGCCGCGCTGGCCGCCGGCCTCGCCGCGAAGCCCGCGCTGGTGTGGGTGGAGACGCCGTCCAACCCGTTGCTGCGCATCACCGACATCCGCCACGTGGCGCAGGCCGCGCATGCCGTCGGCGCGCTGGTGGTGGTGGACAACACCTTCCTCTCGCCTGCGCTGCAGCAGCCGCTGGCGCTGGGCGCCGACGTGGTGGTGCATTCCACCACCAAGTACATCAACGGCCACAGCGACGTGGTCGGCGGCGCCGTGGTGGCGCGCGACCCGGCGGTGGCCGATCAGCTGAAATGGTGGGGCAACTGCAACGGCCTCACCGGCGCGCCGTTCGACAGCTACCTCACCCTGCGCGGCCTGCGCACCCTGGGCGTGCGCCTGCGCCAGCACCAGGAAAACGCCACGCGCATCGCCGACCACCTGAACGGCCACGCCGCCGTGCGCAAGGTCTACTACCCCGGCCTCGCCGCCAACCCCTACCACGCACTGGCCGCGCGCCAGCAGCAGGGTTTCGGCGCGATGCTCAGCTTCGAGCTGGAAGGCGACGAGACGCAGATCGCCGCCTTCGTCGACGGCCTCGAATACTTCTCGCTGGCCGAGTCGCTCGGCGGCGTGGAAAGCCTGGTGGCGCACCCGGCCAGCATGACCCATGCGGCAATGGCGCCGGAGGCGCGCCACAAGGCGGGCATTGCCGACACCCTGCTGCGGCTGTCGGTGGGCATCGAGGAGGGCGACGACCTGCTGCGCGACCTCGACGCTGGCCTGGCCCGCGCCGTTGCCGCGGACAAATCCAAACGCCGGGTGAGCGCATGAGCGCGGTGTTGGCGGAGGAGGCCAAGCCGTCGGCCAGGCGCGAAGCGGCGTCCGCGATCGCGGTGGTGCTGCTCGGCACCGGCGTCGTCGGCGGCGCCTTCCTCAAGCTGCTGAACACGCCGGCCGCCGCCGCGCTGCGGCTGGTGGGCGCGGCCAACTCGCGCCGCCAGCAGACGGAGCCCGCGAAGCTGGCCGAGCGCAACCTGCGCGAGCAGCTCAAGGCCAGCGGCGCGCCGCGCGACGATGCGGCCCTGCTCGCCGCGCTCGATGCCAGCGACATCGCGGTCAAGGTGATCGTGGACGCCACGGCCAGTGCCGAACTTGCCGCGCGCCACGCCGAATGGCTGGCGCGTGGCTACCACGTGGTCACCGCGAACAAGTCGCTGGGCGGCGGCGAGCTGTCGGGCTGGCGCACGCTGCAGGCCGCGCTGGCCAACGGCGCGCGCTATGGCGATGCGGCCACCGTGGGCGCCGGCCTGCCGGTGCTCTCCACCTTGCGTCGCCTGCGCCAGTGCGGCGACGCGCTGCTCACGCTGGAAGGCGTGTTCTCCGGCTCGCTTTCGTACCTGTTCAACAGCTACGACGGCAGCCGGCCGTTTTCCGTGCTGCTGCGCGAGGCGCGCGAGCGCGGCTACACCGAGCCCGATCCGCGCGCCGACCTCTCCGGCGAGGACGTGGCGCGCAAGCTGCTGATCCTGGCCCGCAACGCCGGCTTCGCGCTGGGCGCCGACGAGGTGCAGGTGGAAGGCCTGGTGCCGGAGCCGCTGCGCGCGGTGGATACCGGGCAGTTCCTCGCCCGCCTCGAGGAACTCGACGAACCGCTGGCCGCCCGCCACGCCGAGGCCAGGGCGCGCGGCAACGTGCTGCGCTTCCTCGCCCGCCTCAACCAGCGCGGTCACGCCCGCGTGGGCCTGTCCGAGGTGCCCGGGAACCATCCGGCCGCACGCCTCTACGGCACCGACAACCAGTTCGCGCTCACCACCACCCGCTATCACACCCAGCCGCTGGTGATCCAGGGACCGGGCGCGGGGCCGGAAGTCACCGCGCAGGCCTTGCTGGGCGACGTACTGGCCCTGGTCTGAGCCTCACGCCGGCGCCTTCGGCACGAGGTGGAGATACGGCTCCGCCTCGCGCAGTGCGCGGGCGAAGGAAGGGCGTTCCATCAGCCGCTGCCGGTAGGCGGCGACGTGCGGGAAATCGTCCAGCGGCTCGGCCCAGGCGGAGTAGAACAGCGGCGGCGCCGCCGCGCAGTCGGCCATGGTGAAATCGTCGCCCGTTGCCCAGGTGCGCCCGCCCATCTCCCGTTCGAGCAGCGCATAGGCCGTGCGCAACTGCGCGCGCGCCTGCGCCACGCCGATCTCGTCGTGGCCGTCCGCGGGGCGCATCCGGTCGGTGATGACCTTCTGCGTGGGCACGTGCAGGTACAGGTCGAAGAAGCGGTCGCGCTCGCGCACCTCCAGCGCGGCCTGCGGATCGGCCGGCAGCAGCGCCGTGCGCCCGGGGTAATGCAGCGCCAGGTATTCGATGATGATGCTGGACTCCGGCACGATGCGCCCGCGCGCCTCGTCGCGCAGCACCGGGAAGCGCAGGATCGGCCACACCTTGCGGAATGCCTCGCGCGAGGCTTCGTCGTCCAGCCGCACCATGCGCGGCTCGAACGGCGTGTCGTTCTCGTACAGGGCGATCAGCGCCTTGTGGCAGAACGAGGACAGCGGGTGCATGTAGAGCTGCAGGTTCATGGGGTTTCCCGGCTGGCCGCGACGGCGGCCCTTCATGGCAGCGACGAACAGGCTCGCAGGTTTTCGACAGGCCGGCCGATTGTCGCCGGAGTCGGGCGAGTGCTAGCGTTGGCGCCACCCCATCCCCACCAAGGAACGTGCATGAATTCCGTGACTTCGGAAGCCCTTGAAGTGCGTCTGGTCCGGCTGGAGCGTTCCTTGCGACGCGCGCGCTGGGGCCTGTTCGGCTTGTTGCTGCTGGTGGTGGCGATGTTCCTCGCCTGGTACGGCGTAGGCGGCATCGTGCAGCGCGAGATACGGGTGCATCGCATCTATGCGGTGGATGACAGCGGCACGGTGCGTGTGCGCATCGGCCAGGATCCCGCCGGCGCCGACCATCGGATGAGTCCTGTGTCCGGTGTCGTGCTCTACGACGGCACGGGCCTGGAGCGCGGCGGCATGGCAACCATGGCGAATGGCCGCGTGGCGCTGGGACTGGATGCGCCGACCACGCCCAAGGGCACGGCGCGCGATCGCGTCGGCCTGATGGTCGACGGCAAGGGCAACACGATGTTCATGCTGCTGGATGCCCGGGCCATGCCGGTGGTGATGGCGCAGGGCGGCGACAAGGGCGGCAACCTGCAGGTCTCCGAACTGAGCCCGGACGGCAAGCAACTGCAGGTGCGCACGTTGGCCGTGGGTGGCGACAAGCAGTCCACGGAGGACACGGGAAACTGACCGGCGGCTTCGCGCGCCAGGCTGGCGCGCAACCGCGCTCAGCCGGCCACGCGGCCGCTGTCCGTCGCCGGCAGCGGCACCGGTTTCACGCGCACGGCCAGCACCACGCCGGCCACCAGCAGGGCGATGCCCAGCATCGCCGACGGCGCGGGCAGTTGGTGGCGCAGCACGAAGGCGTAGGTCAGCGCGGCGAGCGTCTCGAACACGATCAGTTGCCCCACCAGCGCCGTGGGCAGGCGCTGGCTGGCCTCGTTCCAGCACAGCGTGCCCAGCCACGAGGCGAACAGGCCGATCGCCGCCATCAGGCACGCGAACAGCACGGGGTGCGGTCCCAGCGGCATCGGGAACGTGCTGCCGCCCGCCTTCATCGTGCCCCACACCGCGGCGTAGCCGAGCGCGGCCAGCGGCAGCATGGCCACGCCCTGTGCGGTGGCCCAGGCGCGCGGGTTGCGGTCGGGATGATGGCGCAGCCAGTCGGCGTTGCGCAGGGGATACCAGGTCCAGCAGGCCACGGCGGCGCAGGCGAACAGGGCGCCGGAGGCGTAGCGCGCGAGGCCGCCCGGCGCGTGTTGCAGCGCGACCAGCTCGGCGCGGTTCACGCTGGCGATGCCGGCGACGATCAGCAGCAGCGGCGGCGCCAGCCGCAGCCACGGCAGCCGGCCATCGCGCCGGCCGTTGCGCAGGTTCGCGGCGATGGCGATGACCACCGGCAGGGTGCCGACGATCATCGTGGGCAGCGGCGCGCCGGCACGCTGGACCGCGCTGGCCAGGCACAGGTAGTACAGCAGGTTGCCGACCGCGACCAGCTTCAGCGCCTCGATCCAGTCGGCGCGGGTCAGCTGGCGCAAGGCGTCGCGGTGCAGCCACGCCAGCGGCATCGCGATCAGGCCGAAGGCGAGGTAGCGCGCCACCGATTGCAGGGCCGGCGGGTACTCCGGCAGCAGCAAGGGGGCGACGAAGACCATGCCCCACATCAGGCCGGCCACCAGTGCGTAGAGGGTTCCTTTCAACATGCGCGCAGCATGGCAGCTGCCGGCGCGGCCGTCTTGCAGCAGATTGCTATGGGCGCAGCGGCGCCGCCACTTGGCGCTGGTAACGCGCCGGCGTGACGCCGTAGCGCCGCAGGAACGCGCGGGTGAGATGCGCCTGGTCGCTGAGCCCGGTGTCTGCCGCCACCCGGGCGGGCGGCTCGCCCGCATCGAGCAGGCGCTTGGCGCGGGCCAGCCGCAGCGCCATCAGCATCTGCTGCGGGGTGGCGTGATGCTGCGTGCGGAACTGGCGCAGGAAATGGAACGGGCTGAGCCCGGCCACGGCGGCCAGTTCATCCAGGCTCAGGCGTTCGGCCAGGTGCGAATGCAGGTAGTCGATTACTGGTGCGAAGCGGGACGGCGCCCGCACGGGTACCGCGCGCGGCACCCGTGCGTGCCGGCGGAAGCGGTCCAGCAGCACGGCGAGCAGGCTGTCGAACGCCAGCGGTTCGTCCGCCTGCCACAGCGCATCCAGCAACGCGGTGATCTCGCGCGTGCCGGCCGGGTCCGCGCGTACCGCCTGGTCGAACCACCAGCCTGGCTCGCCGGTGATTCGCGCGGCCAGCGCGGGCTCGATGTACAGCATGCGGTAGCGCCAGCCGGCGGCGGTGACGGCGCTGCCGGTATGCAGCTCGTCGGCGTGCATTGTCACCAGCGAGTCGGGTGGCGCCAGATGCTCGGCACCGCGGTAGCGGAACCGCTCCACGCCGGATTCGATCGCCCCCAGCCCGAAGCCGTCGTGGCAGTGCAGCTCGAACGCGTGCTGCACGATGTGCGCGCGGTAGAGCTCCACGCCGGCACGGTGCGGTGGATGCCGGAACTGCGCGATGTCGGTGGGATGGTCGAACTGGCCCGGTACGCCTTGCATGCGGCGATGATGCCACGCTGCCGGCGTCAGCCGCCCGTGCCGCCGTCGACCAGCGCGTTGAGCCGGGCGCGCGTGAGCGGGCCGAAGCGCAGGCGTTCGCACAGGGCCTGCAGCGCGGTGCCGTCGCCGCGCCCGCGGCGCAGGGCGTCGGCGCCTTCCGGCACCGGCGCATCCAGCGCGATGCGGGTGAGCCGGCGGTAGAGCATGGCCTGGTCGCCGTGCTCGCGCAGTTTCGCGGCGCAGCTGGCGGCGCCGCGCAGGCGCAGGAAGGCCACTTCGTCGACGCGTTCCAGCAGCGCTTCGAGATTGCCGAAGTGCGTGAGCAGGGCGGCGGCGGTCTTGGCGCCGATGCCGGGCACGCCGGGGATGTTGTCCACGGCGTCGCCGCACAGCGCGAGGTAGTCGGCCACCTGGTGCGGGTGCACGCCGAGCTTTTCGTGCACGCCCGCGGGACCCCAGCGCAGGTTGCGTGCGTAGTCCCATTGTTCGTCGTGTTCGCCCAGCAACTGGCCGAAGTCCTTGTCGGCGGAGACGATCACGGCGGGCACAGCGTGCGCGCGCAGGTTCCACAGCGCGCTGCCGATCAGGTCGTCGGCCTCGTAGCTGTGGTCGATCATCACCGGGATGCCGAGCGCCGCGGTCACTTCGCGGCACAGCACGAACTGCCGTTCGAGGTCGGGCGGCGGCAGCTCGCGGTTGGCCTTGTACGGCGGGTAGATCGCGTTGCGGAAGGAGCTGGTGAGCGAGGCGTCGAAGGCCACCGCGAGCCGCTCCGGCCGCACCTTCTCCAGCAGTTCGCACAGGAAGCGGGTGTAGCCGTGCACGGCGTTGGCGGGATGGCCGTCGGCATCGCGGAACTCGTCCGGCATCGAGTGCCAGGCACGGAACACGTACAGGCTGCCGTCCACCAGATGGGCGGCGGCGCGCTTCGCGCTCATGGCGCCCACGTGCTCAGCACGTCGTCCAGCGCGGGGCGCTCGCGGTCGGGCACCTCGACCTGCGGCGTGCCCAGGTGCACGAAGGCGACCACGTGTTCGTTCGGGGCCAGCCCCAGCAGGGACGCGGCGTCGGGATCGTAGGCGGCCCAGCCGGTGAGCCACTGCGCGCCGTAGCCCAGCGCGTACGCGCCCAGCACGAGGTTGTAGGCCACGTTGCCGGCGCACAGGCGCTGCTCGATCTCGGGCACCGAACTGGCGGCGTCCAGGCGCGCGACCACCGCGATCACCAGCGGCGCGAAGGTGTAGCGCAGGCGTTCCTTCTCGCGCTTGGCGTCGGAGAGTTCCGGCTGCTTGCGGATCGCGAGTTCGGCCAGCCGCTCGCCGAAGCGCAGCTTGGCGTCGCCTTCGAGGCGGATCAGCCGGAACGGCACCAGCTTGCCGTGGTCGGGCACGCGGATCGCGGCGGCGAGCAGCTCGCGCAGGGTGGCCTCGTCGGGCGCGGGCGCGCCGAGCTGGCGCGAGGGGACGGAGTGGCGCTGCTGCAGCAGTTCGAGCGGGGCGGCCATGGCGGGATCGCGATGCGGAAAGCCGCATGGTAACCCGCAGGCCGCGGGGCTTCAGCGTGGCGGCAGCGTGAACGCGCCGGGCAGCAGTGCCGCCACGCTGGTCTGCGCGGTGTCGCCGCGCAGGTTGGCGAGCAGCACCGGCATGTCGCCGTCGCACAGCTCGCTCAGCACCTGGCGACAGGCGCCGCAGGGGCTCACCGGTTCCGGGGTGTCGGCGATCACCGCGATGGCCGCGAAGTCGCCCGGCTTGCAGCCGGCCGCGATCGCGGCGAACAGCGCGGTGCGCTCGGCGCAGTTGCACAGGCCGTAGGAGGCGTTCTCCACGTTGCAGCCGGCGAAGCGGCGGCCGTCGCGGGCCAGCAGGGCGGCGCCCACGGCGAAGCCGGAGTAGGGGGCGTGGGCCTGCTCGCGCGCGGCACGGGCCAGCGCCAGCAAGTCGTGGTTCGGGGTGGTTACGGGCATCGAGTTCTCCGCGAACCCCCGGCGGCGGGCCAGATTAGCGCGCGTCGCCGGTGCGTCCAAGCGTTCCCGCGCAGGCGGTGCGCAGAGGCCGCACAGGCTCTAAGATGCGGGAATCGTCCACGAGGGGATGCACCATGCCAGTCACCGTAGCCGCGTTGCGCGAAACCGCCCCGGGCGAACGCCGCGTGGCGATCACGCCCGAGATGGCGAAGAAGCTCGGCGGCAAGGGCCTGCGCGTATTGCTGGAGCACGGCGCGGGCACGGCGGCGGGTTTTCCCGACCAGGCCTATGCGAACGTGGACTTCGCCGACGCCGCGGGCGTGCTGGCCCAGGCCGACCTGCTGGCCTGCGTGCAGCCGCCGGACGACGCGGTGTTCGCCAGCCTGCGCGAAGGCGCCGTGGTGGTGGGCCAGTTGCGTCCCTATGGCGCGGACTCGCGCATCGCGGCACTGGCCGCGCGCAAGCTCACCGCGTTCGCGCTGGAGCTGCTGCCGCGCACCACCCGTGCCCAGGCGATGGACGTGCTGAGCTCGCAGGCCGCCGTGGCCGGCTACCGCGCGATGCTGATCGCCGCCGAGTCGGCGCCGAAATTCTTCCCGATGCTGACCACCGCGGCCGGCACCATCCGCCCGTCCCGGGTGCTGGTGATCGGCGCCGGCGTGGCCGGCCTGCAGGCAATCGCCACCGCGCGCCGGCTGGGCGCGCAGACCGAGGGCTACGACGTGCGCCCCGAAACGCGCGAACAGGTCGAATCGCTGGGCGCGAAGTTCCTCGACCTCGGCGTCAGCGCCGCCGGCAGCGGCGGCTACGCGCGCGAGCTGTCGGCGGAGGAGCGCGCCGCCCAGCAGCAGGCGCTGGCCGACCACCTCAAGGTCTTCGACGTGGTGGTCTCCACCGCCGCGGTGCCGGGGCGTGCGGCGCCGAAGATCCTCACGGCCGCGATGGTCGCGGGCATGAAGCCCGGTGCGCTGATCGTGGACCTTGCCGCCGAGGGCGGCGGCAACTGCGAGTTGACCAAGCCGGGCGAGCGGGTGGAGCAGGGCGGCGTCACCATCCTGGGGCCGCTCAACCTGCCGGCCGGTACGCCGCTGCATGCCTCGGAAATGTATGCGCGCAACGTGGTGAATTTCGCCGAGCTGCTGCTGAAGGACGGCGCGCTGCAGCCGGACTTCGACGACGAGCTGGTGGCGAAGAGCTGCCTGGTGCGCGGCGGCGAGGTGCTGTTCGGGAACTGATCCGCCGCCGCCGTATCAGCGGCGCGGCGGCATTGCCGGCCGCGGACCCGGCGGCATGCCGTTGCCCTGGTGCAGCCAGTGCAGCCGCTGCGTGGGCGGCATCGCATGCCATTGCTTCATCAGCTGGGCACGGCGGTCCGGGGGCAGTTGCTGGAAGCGTTCGTAGGCCGAATGCAATTGCGCACGCTGGGCCGGCGGCAGTTCGCGGAACAGCCGCATGTTCTCGCGCGCCTGGTCGCGCTCGGCCGGCGTCATCTGCTGCCAGCGCGCGATGCGCTGGCGGATCTCCTCGCGCTTGGCCGGTGGCAACGTCACCCATTGCTGGCTCTTCTCCAGCAGGTGTTGCTGCCGGCCGGGCGGCATGCCGTTCCATTCCTGCTGCAGCGGCGCCAGCACGTCGCGCTGGGCCGGCGTGAGGCTGTTCCAGGCGATCGGCGCGGGCGGCGCGTCCTGGGCATGCAGGGCCGGCACGGCGAGGCTCCCGAGCAGGGCGACGAAGGCGAGCGGTTGCAGCAGGCGTGCGGGCAGGATCATGGCTCAGCGGGTGGGGGGCTGGTCGTCGTGGGCGGCCAGCCAGCCGTAGAAGTCCAGGTTCTGGTAGAGGTTGGGATCGGCCTGCTCGGGGTCGGGCGGCAGCATGTTGTCGGTTTCGCCGCCGTTGCCGGCGATGGCGGTCACCGCGGTGGGCGTCGCGGTGATCGAGCGCGGCGCGGTGGGCCAGGCCAGCACGGCCGCCAGCGCGATCACCGCGCAGGCGCCGGACGGCACCAGCCAGCGCGCGAACGGGTGCTGCAGGGGCGCGTGCCGCGTCCCGGCCAGCGCCTCGCGGCGCGCGGCGCGCAGGCGGCCGGCGGTGACGGGGTCGATGCGCCGGGCAGCCTCGTGGTACAGCTCGCGGGCGCGTTGTTGCAGCCGTTTGTCGGTCGTGCCGTCCGGCGTGTTCGTCTTCATCGCCAGTCCTCCAGTTGCTCGCGCAGCCGTTGCATGGCGCGCGAAAGATGCGTTTTCACGCTGCCCTCGGAGCAGCCCATGGCCTCTGCGGTCTCGGCCACGTCCAGACCCTCCAGCATGCGCAGCATGAAGGCCTCGCGCTGGCGCCGCGGCAATTTGCCAAGCGCGGCGCTGAGATCGGTCCAGGACTGCGCATCCTGCAGGCGGTCCTCCGGGCCCGGGCCGTGGTCGGCCGGGTCCCAGCTGGGCAGCTCGTCGCCATCGTCGTCGCGGCCGCCGCCCAGCCAGCCCACCACGATGGAGCGCACCTTGCGGCGGCGCTGCAAGTCGACGATGCGCCGCCGCAGGATGCCCCAGAACAGCGGCGCCCACTCGGCGGCCGGCTTGTCCCGGTAGTGCTTGACCAGGCGCAGCATCGCGTCCTGCACCGCGTCCATGGCGTCTTCCCGGTGGCGCAGGTTGAGTTCGGCTACGCGGAAGGCGCGCCGCTCCACCTGTGCCAGGAAGCCGTCGAAGGTGGCCGGGGCCTCCCGTGCGGTCGTTTCCAGCAGGTCGGCATCGAGTGCGCCGGCGAGGCCGTTCACGGCCGCCTCGTCCGCATCGTCGGCTGCTGCATGCCTGGGCTCCATCGGTTCGACACCCGTGCTCAACGTTGCAGACTCGCGCGGGTTGACCGGCGCCCGTATGATGCGGGAGCGGGACTGTCCAGGCTGGCTGCACTCATGGGAGCGGGGTTCATGATCGACGGGTTCTTGGCGCTTTACATATTCATGCTGGCCGCTTTCACCGGCCACGAGATCATCGCGCGGGTGCCGGTGATCCTGCACACCCCGCTGATGTCCGGGTCCAACTTCGTTCATGGCATCGTGCTGGTGGGCGCCATGATAGCGCTGGGCCATGCCACCACGCCGTTCGAGACGGCGCTGGGCTTCGTTGCGGTGCTGCTGGGCGCGGGCAACGCGGCCGGCGGCTACGTGGTCACCGAGCGCATGCTGGAGATGTTCAAGCCCAGCGCCGGCAAGCCGGGAGACAAGGCATGAACTGGCTGCCCACCCTGGTCAAGGCCTGCTATTTCCTGGCCGCGCTGCTGTTCATCCTGGGTCTCAAGCGCATGAGTTCGCCGCGCACCGCGCGCGGCGGCATCGTGTGGGCGGGCGTGGGCATGCTGCTGGCGGTGCTGGCCACGTTCGCGCTGCCGGACATGCACAACCGCGGGCTGATCCTCGCCGCCGTGCTGATCGGCGTGGCGGCGGCATGGTGGAGCGGACGCCGCGTGGCGATGACCGCGATGCCGCAGATGGTGGCGCTGTACAACGGCATGGGCGGCGGCGCGGCGGCCGGCATCGGCGCCGTGGAGCTGGTGGCCCACGTGCGCCGCGCGCTGCCGGGGATTCCGGACACCTCGCCGCTGCGCCCGGAAGCCTGGGCGATCGACGCCGTGCACCAGGCCCAGGCGGGCGCGCCGGAGCCGCTGTCGGCGGTGGCCCTGGCGCTGGGCGTGCTGGGCGCGCTGATCGGCGCGGTGAGCTTCTCCGGTTCGCTGGTCGCCTTCGCCAAGCTGCAGGGCTGGATGGACAAGCGCTTCGTGTTCCCGGGCCAGCGCGTGGTGAACCTGCTGGTGCTGCTGGCGGCGCTGGTGCTGGGGGTGATCCTGGCCACCGGGCACCTCACGCTGCCGGTGATCGTGGCGTTCTTCGCGCTGTCGCTGCTGTTCGGCCTGCTGATGACGCTGCCGATCGGCGGCGCCGACATGCCGGTGGTGATCTCGCTGTACAACGCATTCACCGGCCTTGCGGTGGCGTTCGAGGGCTACGTGCTGGGCAACGAGGCGATGATCATCGCCGGCATGGTGGTGGGCGCGGCCGGCACCCTGCTGACCCAGCTGATGGCGAAGGCGATGAACCGCTCGCTGGGCAACGTGCTGTTCGGCAGCTTCGGCGCGGCGGCGGGCGGCGTGGCGCAGGAGATCGCCGGCGCGCAGAAGCCGATCGACGCTGCGGACGCGGCGGTGATGATGGCCTACGCCGAGCGCGTGGCGATCGTGCCCGGCTACGGCATGGCGGTGGCGCAGGCGCAGCACAAGGTGTGGGAGTTCGCCAAGCTGCTGATCGAGCGCGGCGTGAAGGTGAAGTTCGCGATCCACCCGGTGGCCGGCCGCATGCCGGGCCACATGAACGTGCTGCTGGCCGAGGCGGGCGTGCCCTACGACCTGATCGAGGACATGGACGACATCAACCCCGAGTTCCCGAACACCGACGTGGTGCTGGTGATCGGCGCGAACGACGTGGTGAACCCGATGGCGAAGACCGACCCGACCTCGCCGATCTACGGCATGCCCATCCTGGACGTGGCCGCGGCGAAGCACGTGATCGTCGTGAAGCGCGGCAAGGGCACCGGCTTCGCCGGCATCGAGAACGCGCTGTTCTACGCCGACAACACCCGCATGCTCTACGGCGACGGCCAGGCCGCCGCCGGCCAGCTGGTAAGCGAGCTGAAGACGCTGGACGGCTGAAGCCCCTCCATTGAAGAGTGCGGCCATGGATGGCCGCCCGTTTGATTCTCGCGATCAGGGACGATCGCAAAAGCAAACGTGGTGCGGCCATGGATAGCCGCCCGTTCGATCCTCGCGATCAGGGACGATCGCAAAAGCAAACGTGGTGCGGCCATGGATGGCCGTCCGTTTGATTTCCGCGATCAGGGACGATCGCAAAAGCAAACGTGGTGCGGCCGTGGATGGCCGCCCGTTTGATCCTCGCGACCAGGGACGATCGCAAGGGTGCCGGCAGGCCGCCGCCTTCCTACCTCTTCCGCCGCCACGCCACCCACGCCGCCAGCAGCGCGCCTGCCGCGTACCAGGCCGCATCGGCCGGGCGCAGGCCCAGCCGCACCAGCGCCAGCAGCATGCCGGCACCGGCCGTGCGCAAGGCCTCGGTGAGTCCCATGCCGAAGTCGCCGGCGAGCCTCACCGCGCTCATCAGCACGTTGAAGTAGAGCGCCGCCAGCAAGGTGGCGATGGCTGCCAGCACGGCGGCGCCGGGGCCGGGGCGGCGTACCCAGTGGCGGATCGCCCACGCCAGCAGCACGCCGGCCGGCAGCGCCAGCCAGGGCGCCGGCTGGCGCAGGTACATGGCCGCCACCATCCACGTCGCGCCCACGGCCAGGCCCATCATGGCGGCGCAGAACAGGGCGAAGAGGTACAGCGGCACGTCGCGCGGCTTCATTGCGGATGGCCGTGCAAGGGGAAACGGGGCATGCGGGGGTCCGTCAGGCAAAGCGCCGATCATAGCCGGTCGCCGCCGGTCGCCGCCTGGCGCTGCGCCGGCGTGCCGCGATTGCGTTCCGCCCGCGGTGCCCTGATCTGGAACAGGTGGACGGTGCCGCGCCGCGGCATAATGGGCAGCCTGGGCGCCGTGTCGCGCGCCCCCCTGGACGACGGATTGGCGAGTGGCATGAGCGGTTTCAGTCTGAGCAGCGAACCCTTCACCCTGATGCGCGACTGCGATGCGGTGATGGTGCCGCAAGGCGAGACGGTGCGCCTGCCCGCCGGCCAGATCGGCTACATCACCCAGGCGCTGGGCGGCAGCTTCACCGTGTACGTGGACGGCAACCTGTTCCGTGTCGCCGGCAGCGACGCCGACGCACTGGGCAAGGAGCCGCCGCCGCCGATCGAGGTGCCGGCGGACGCCACCGACGCCGACGTGGAAAAGCTGGCCTGGGACCAGTTGCGCACCGTGTTCGACCCGGAGATCCCGGTGAACGTGGTCGAGCTGGGCCTGGTCTACGACCTCAGCCTGGAGCAGCGCGAGGACGGCCAGCGCAAGGTCTACGTCAAACTTACGCTCACCGCGCCCGGCTGCGGCATGGGCGACATCCTGGTGGACGACGCCCGCACCAAGCTGGAGATGATTCCCACCATCGCCGAGGCCGACGTCGACCTGGTGTTCGATCCGCCGTGGAGCTACTCCATGATGTCCGACGCGGCCAAGCTCGAGACCGGGATGATGTGAACCGTTGCTTCCCCCGGGATGCGCCACCGGACGATTCGGGCGGCGCCGGCAGGCGGGATTCCTTGCATGTCCTATGATCGCCGCATGATTTTGCGACTCCTGCAGCAGCAAGGTGCCGGGCGGAGCGCCGCCCGTCCCGGCGAGGCGCCGTTTCGGCGGCGGTCCCCATGCGGCTGCTGATCGCCGAGGATTCGCCCACGCTGGGGCCGGACCTGCGCGCGGCGCTCGCCCGCGACGGGCACGCGGCGGACCTCGCCGTCGATGGCGCGCAGGCGCTGGCGTTCGCCGCCGCCTATGCCTACGACGTGGTGATCCTCGACCTGATGCTGCCGAAGGTGGACGGCTGGGAGGTGCTGCAGCGTATCCGCCAGGGCGAGGGGCGTCCCGCCGTGCTGGTGCTGTCCGCGCGCGACCAGGTGGCTGACCGGGTGCAGGCGCTCAACCTCGGCGCGGACGACTACCTGGTGAAACCGTTCGCCTACGACGAACTGCTGGCGCGCATCCTTGCGATTTCCCGGCGCGGGCACACGCAGTCGCCGCTGCTGCGCGCTGGCCCGCTGGAAGTGGACCCGCGCGCCCGGCTGGCGCGCCTCGACGGCCAAGTGCTGGCGCTGACGCCCAAGGAGTACGCGCTGCTGGAAGCCCTGCTGGTCCAGCGCGGCACGGTGCTGGCGCGCGGCGAGCTGTTCGAGCGCCTGTACGACGCGCGCAGCGAGGCTTCCGACAAGGTGATCGAGGTGCTGGTGAGCACGCTGCGCGCCAAGCTCGCGCGCGCCGGCGTGCCGGAGCTGATCGAAACGCGTCGCGGGTACGGTTATGTCGTTGCGTGACTGGCTGTCCGGTTCCATCCATGGGCGGTTGCTGCTCACGCTGTGCGTGGGGCTGAGCCTGCTGATGGCCGCCATGTTCGTCTCGCTCGACTACAACATCGACCGCAAGATCTACCAGCGGCTCGACGACGACCTGCTGCAGCGTGCGCGTGGCGTCGCGGCATTGCTGGAAACCCCGCCCATCGACGTGGCGATGGCGCGCCTGCAGACCCTGCATCCCGCCTATGCCGGCGGCGGCCACACCGAATTCCTGCAGGTGTGGGACGCCGAGGGCCGTACCCTGGCGGTGTCCGGCAGCAATGTGGGCGGGCGGCTCGAACTGCCGACGGGCGTGAAGGCCAACCAGCCGCTCTTCTACGACCTCGCCTTGCCCGACAACCATCGCGGTCGCGCCGTGGCCTTGCGACTGCTGTTCCCGGGCACCAGCGAGCCGGCCACGCTGGCGGTGGCGGAGGAGCGCGAGCATGTCGACCGCTTCGAGCAGAGCGTGCACGTTGCGCTGCTGATGGGCGTAATCGGCACGGCCCTGTCGGCGGCGCTGCTGGCCATCGTCACGGTACGGCGCGGCCTGCGGCCCTTGCTGGCGTTCGGAAAGGCGGCGCGCGCGCCGGACGCCGCGCCGCACTTGCCGCAACAGCAGTTGCCGCGGGAACTGGCGCCGTTCGCGGAAACCCTCAACGCGGCCTTCGACCGCCTGCATGCGGGCATGGAGCGCGAGCGTCGCTTCTCGCGCGACGTTGCCCACGAACTGCGTACGCCGCTGGCCGAGATGCGCACCACGCTGGAACTGGCGCGGCGCGATCCGGAGGGCGGCTCGCTGGACAACGCCGTCGCCGCCATCGACCGCATGCAGCGCTGCATCGACAGCCTGCTGGCGGTATCCAGCTACGAATCCGGCCTCGCGCAACCGGAACTGGAGCCGATGGACGTGGTGCCCCTGCTGCGCCGGGCCATGGGCGCCGGTGCGCGGATCGATGCGACGCTGCCGGCGGAGGCCTGGGTGCAGTCCGACCCCGCCTTGCTGGAGCGCATCTTCGACAACTTGCTGCTGAATGCGCACGAATACGCGCCGCCCGGCAGTCGCATCGCGGTCGTGCTGGGCAAGGACCAGGGGCAATGGCTGCTGCGCATCGGCAATGCGGCGCCCGACTTGACCGAGGCGGACCTGCCGCACCTCGGGCAGCGCTTCTGGCGCAAGTCGCCGGCGCGCGAGGCGACGCGGCACGGCGGGCTGGGCCTGGCGCTGGCGAGCACGCTGGCCGCCGTGCTTGCCACGGTGTTGCGCTTCGAGCTGCGCGAAGGCGTGCTGTGGGCCATCCTGGGGCCAATGCCGGACATCGATTCCATCAATACCTAGGACGGCCTGATTTTGCTCGTCAGCCTTCGCCGGGATGACGGGCAAAATCAGACCCTCCGTATCCTGTCCATGGGGTCGCAGGCGCTTGATCCGGACCCGCGCTTAAGCAAAGCCAAAGCTCGAGCATCCAAAGCTTGCCAAGGCGGGTCCCGACGCATGCCGCGAAGACCTGGCCCTGTCGCCACTACAGAGAGAGGTCATCATGTCTGCCAACCGTTACGCGCCATGGGTGCGGCGCCTGCACTGGGCGGTCGCCTGGTTCATCGTGTTTGCCCTGGTGCTCATCGAGATCAAGGGATGGTTCCCGCGGGGTTCGGCCACGCGCACGGCCGTGAAGTGGGGGCACATGCAGTTCGGTATCGCCGTGCTGCTGCTGATGCTGCCCCGCCTGCTGGTTCGCCTGCGCCATGCGGCGCCCCCGATCACGCCGCCGCTACCGCGTTGGCAGGATGTGCTGAGCAAGCTCGTCCACCTGAGCCTGTACCTGCTTGCGTTCGCCGTGCCCTTGCTCGGCGTGTCGATGATGTTCATCGCCGGCAAGCCGTGGAACCTGCTCGGGCTGCCGCTGCCCGTGATGGCGACGCCCGATCCCGATCTCGCGCACGCGCTGGAAGGCATACACGAGACCATCGGCAACGTGCTGATGTGGCTTGCCATCGCCCACGCCGCCGCCGCCGTGTTCCATCACTTCGTGCAACGCGACGACACGCTGGTCCGCATGCTGCCCGAAGGACGCAAGCGCATCCGCTGATGCATGCCGCGCACGCCGCACTTTGCTGCGGCGTGCTGTCGCAGGCAGCGATCTGTCCGCAGCTTTAAGCGCCTTCAAAGCTGGCCATTCCGATACTCCCCAGCAGTCGATTCGGGAGATCAAGCATGCGCCGTTGGTTTGCAGGCCTCGGACTCGCGTCCCTGGTGGCTCAAGCTGCGTTGGCAGCTGGGCCGGTGGTCGCCGTGCCGACGGCGCGGGTCGAACGCACCGAACGCGTTCCGCTGGAACAGTTGCCGGTCACCGTGAAACTCCCGCTGGAAGGGACGTCGGTGGTGGTGGTGCCGTTGAGCGGCATCGTGCTCGACGTGCTGGTGCGCGAAGGCGATGCGGTGAAGCGCGGGCAGGCGCTCGCCAGGCTGCAGAGCCGCGAGGCGATGACGCTGGGCGCGGACCTGTCGGCTGCACAGGGCGCCTATGGCGTCGCTGCGGCGCAGGCGAAGCGCGACGAACAACTGCTGAAGGAAGGCATCGTGCCGCAGGCGCGGGTGCAGGCCAGCATCGCTTCGCGCGACGCCGCGGCGGCGCGCGTCCGCGAACTCCAGGCCGCCCGTGCCTGGGCGCCCGCGGTGACTGGGTCGGGCATGGGCGTCTACGAACTGCGGGCGCCGATGGCGGGCCGCGTGATCGAGCGCGCCGTGCAGCCCGGCGGCACCTACGATGCTCTCGCGAAGGCCTTCGTGCTGACTGCCGGACAGCGCGTGATGCTCGAGCTGCGGGTGCCCGCCTCGCTGGCCGGCCAGGTGCGCCGTGGCCAGGAGGTGCGCACCAGCGAAGGCGCCGTGGCGCACGTCAGCGAAACCGCCGGCGTGCTCGATGCGGCCAGCCAGACGGTGCTTGTCCGCGCGGAAGGAGATGCCGGCGCCTTGCTGCCCGGCATGCAGA
Organism: Rhodanobacter sp. PCA2; assembly: GCF_013620825.1. Classification (GTDB taxonomy): domain Bacteria; phylum Pseudomonadota; class Gammaproteobacteria; order Xanthomonadales; family Rhodanobacteraceae; genus Rhodanobacter_A. Next base: position 234,772 of record NZ_NJIC01000009.1, read on the forward strand.
CCAGCGCCACGCTGTGGCTGCCCGCGCCGCCGGATGCCGTCTCGGTGCCCGGCAATGCGCTGCTGGGCGAAGGCGACGCCATGCGCGTCTTCGTGCGCACGGCCGCCGGGTTCCGCGCCGTGAAGGTGAGCCTGCTGGCCCGCGACGGCGAATCGCGGCGCATCGTGCGCGGCGAGCTGAAGCACGGCGACGAAGTCGCCACGGGCGCGCTCGACACGCTGCAGGCGCGCACGGCCACGGAGGGGCGGTGAGATGTTGCAGCGACTCATCGCATTCTCGCTGGCGCAACGCCTGCTCGTGCTGGTCGTGGCGCTCGGCCTGGTCGCGGCTGGCGCGTGGGCGTTCCTGCGCCTGCCGATCGACGCCTACCCGAACATCGCGCCCACCCAGGTCAAGCTGATCCTCAAGGCGCCCGGCATGACGCCCGAAGAGGTGGAGAGCCGCGTGGTCGTGCCGCTGGAAATGGAACTGCTGGGCGTGCCCAAGGCCGTGATGCTGCGCTCGACCGCCAAGTACGCCATCGCGGACATCACCCTCGATTTCCAGGAGGGCACGGACATCTACTGGGCGCGCCAGCAGGTGGCCGAGCGTTACGCCGGCGCATCGGCCGTCTTGCCCTCCGACGTGAGCGGCGGGCTGGCGCCGATGTCCACGCCGCTGTCGGACATGTTCATGTTCACCATCGAGGGCGGGCATCTTTCGCTGGCGGAGCGCCGCAATCTGCTGGACTGGACCATCCGGCCCGCCCTGCGCACGATTCCCGGCGTGGCGGATCTCAACGCGCTGGGCGGCGAGGTCCGCAGTTTTCTGGTGACGCCGGACCGTGCGCGGCTGTCCGCGGCCGGCCTGCATTTTCGCGACGTCGTCGATGCCGTCGAGCGCAACAACCGCAACGACGGCTCGGGCCGCCTGCGCGATGGCGGCGATGCGCTGATCGTGCGCACGGCCGGCGCCATCGTCACGCTCGACGACTTGCGCCAGGTGGTGGTCGCCATGCGCGGCGACGTGCCGATCCGCGTGGGCGACGTCGCCAAGGTCGGCTACGGCGCGGTGACGCGCTACGGCGCCGTCACGCGCGATGGCGAAGGCGAGGCCGTCGAAGGCCTGGTGGTGGGATTGCGCGGCGCCGATGCATCGCAGACCGTCGCCGCGGTGCGCGAGCGGCTGGCCGAGCTGCAGCGCAGCCTGCCGGCCGGGGTGCGCATCGAGACGTTCTACGACCGCGGCGGCCTGGTCGAGCGCGCGGTCGGCACGGTGCAGGAGGCCCTGATCGAAGCCAGCATCCTGGTGGTGATCCTGCTGCTGCTGTTCCTCGGCGACGTGCGCGCGGCGCTGGTGGTTTCGGTGACCTTGCCGCTGGCCGTGCTCGGCACCTTCCTGCTGATGCACTTCGTCGGCATGAGCGCCAACCTGATGAGCCTCGGCGGCCTGGCCATCGCCATCGGCATGCTGGTCGATGCGGCCGTCGTGGTGGTGGAGAACACGGTCAGCCGCCTTGCTCCCGCGGCGCATGGCGAGGCGGCGGCGCTTCCGCGCCTGCACCTCGTCTACCGCGCCGCGCGCGAGGTGGCGGCGCCGGTCGCCGCCGGCATCGTCATCATCATGCTGGTGTTCGCGCCCTTGCTGAGCCTGCAGGGACTGGAAGGCAAGCTGTTCGCGCCGGTTGCGCTGACCATCGTGTTCGCGCTGGCGACGTCGCTGCTGCTGTCGCTCACCGTGATACCGGTGTTGTGCTCGATGTTCCTGCGCGAAGGCGCGCATCGCGAACCCTGGCTGATGCGCCAGCTCGAACGCGGCTATCGCCCGCTGCTCGACTGGTCGCTCGCCCATGGCCGCGCGGTGGCGGCGATCGCGGTCGTCAGCCTCGGCGTCGGCGCCGTGGCCTACATGGGCACCGGCAAGACATTCATGCCCACCATGGACGAGGGCGACATGCTGGTGCAGCTGGTGAAGCCGGCCTCGGTCTCGCTGGAGGCCTCGCGCGACCTCGACCTGGAGATCGAGCGTGCCATCAAGGCGAAGCTGCCCGAAGTGGAGCACGTGATCGCGCGCCTGGGCTCGGACGAACTCGGCCTCGATCCGATGGGGCTCAACGAGACCGACATGTTCCTGCAGCTGAAACCGCGCAAGCAGTGGCGCGGCCCGGATGCCGCGTGGCTGGAACAGCAGCTGCGCGAAGTGATGGGCGGTTTCCCCGGCGTGGAATACGGCTTCACCCAACCCATCCAGATGCGCGTGTCCGAAATGCTCACCGGCAGCCGCGGCGACGTGGCGGTCAAGGTGTTCGGCACCGACCTGCAGATGCTCAACGAACTGGCCAACCGCGTCGCCGCCATCCTGGAGCGCACCAAGGGCAGCCAGGACGTGCTTGCGCAGACCCAGGAGGGCATGCGCTACCTCGGCGTGCGGATCGATCGCCAGGCGGCGGGTCGCTACGGGCTGGACGTCGCCGCCGTGCAGGACGAACTGCGCGCCCAGCTCGAAGGGCGCCGCGCCGGGGTGGTGATCGAACAGCAGCGCCGCACGCCGATCCTGGTGCGCGGCGACGAGCAGATCGCCCACGCGCCCGGACGCTTCGGGCAGATCAGCGTGGCTCGTGGCGATGGCGGCGAAGTGCCGCTGGAACAGCTCGCCAAACTCGAAGCCACCAGCGGCCCGGTGCAGGTGCGGCGCGAGAACGCCGCGCGCTATGCGCTGGTGCAGGCCAACGTCAGCGGGCGCGACCTGGTCGGCTTCGTCGCCGAGGCGCGCGCCGCCGTGGATCGCGAAGTGCACCTGCCATCGGGCTACCGCGTGAGCTGGGGCGGACAGTTCGAGAACCAGCAGCGCGCGGCGGCGCGCCTGGGGCTGGTGGTTCCGGCGGCGCTGGGCATGATCTTCCTGGTGCTGTTCTTCACCTTCGGCGCGGTGCGCGAGGCGCTGCTGATCCTCTGCAACGTTCCCTTCGCCATGGTGGGCGGCGTGGTCGCGCTGTGGCTGTCGGGCCAGTACCTCTCGGTGCCGGCGTCGGTGGGCTTCATCGCCTTGCTCGGCATCGCCGTGCTCAACGGCCTGGTGCTGGTGTCGTTCTTCAACCAGTTGCGCGAGTCCGGCATGCCCCTGGCGGACGTGGTGCGCGAGGGCGCGCTGCGCCGCCTCCGTCCGGTGTTGATGACGGCCTCCATCACCGCGCTCGGGCTGGTGCCGCTGCTGTTCGCCAGCGGCCCGGGTTCCGAAGTGCAGCGGCCGCTCGCGGTCGTGGTGATCGGCGGCCTGGTGACCTCCACCGCGCTGACGCTGTTGCTGATGCCGGTGTTGTTCCGTCGCTTTTGCGCCACGAGATAAGCCATGCCGTACGTACTGAAAAGATTGACCCTGGTGGCGCCGCGCGCGCTGGAAGAGGACCTCGTCGCGGCCCTGCTGGAAATGCATCCGGCGTTGCCCGGCTTCACCACCGCGCAAGTCGCCGGCCACGGCGAGGGCTTCGAGCAGGCGCGGGTGGCGGAACGGGTGCAGGGGCGCATCGACCGCGTGTTGCTGTGGCTGGTGCTGCCGGCGGAAACGGTGGACCGGGTGCTGTCCCGGCTGCGCGCGGCGCTGCCGCAGAGCGAGGTGGTGTGGTGGGTCGAACCGGTGGAGACCATGGGGCGGCTGGCATGAAGCGCTGGATCGGACTGCTGCTGGTCATGGCCTGTGCGGCGGCGCATGCGGCCGATGGCGATGATCCCATGCTGCCGCCGGCCAGCCTGGTGCTGCAGGCGGTCAGCGCCACGCCGGAGGTGCATCGCGCCGAAGCCTGGGTGGCGGCGGCCGATGCGCAGGCGCGCATGCGTGCCGTGGGCAGCCACGAGGCGCAGGTGACGGTGATCCCCCAGCGCCGCCGCGTGCAGGGCGACCGCGACTACAACGAATGGGAGCTGGATGTGGCGCGGCCGGTGCGCCTGCCCGGCAAGGCGCGGCTGGATCGCGAGATCGGCGCCGCCGGGCAGCAAGCCGCCCGGCTGTTGCTGGAAGACGCCCACCATGCCGCCGCGCGGCGGCTGCTCGCCGCGTGGTCGCAGTGGCAACGGGCGCGGGCGGAACACGAGCAATTGCGGCAACTGGTCGAGATCGCCCGGCGCGACCGCGACACGGTGGCGCGGCGGGTGCAACTGGGCGATGCCGCCGAGCGCGAGCGCCTCGCCACCGAGTCGGCGCTGGCGCAGGCGCAGGCGGCGCTGCTGCGCGCGCAGTCGACCCTGACCGGGGCGGAGCTGGCGTGGCGCAGCGAGTTTCCCTCCGTGCCGCTGCCGGAGCGCACCGCTGACGGCACGTACGCGCCGCCCGCGCTGGACGGCGACGACGGTGCCTGGGTGCAGCTGATCGTGACGCGCAGCCACGAAATCGGCGCGAGCGAAGCCTTGGCGCGGCAGAAGGACGCCGAAGCGCGCCGTGCGCGCGCCGACCGCGTGGCCGACCCCACGCTGGGCATACGCATGCTCAACGACCTGGGCGGCCGCGAGCGCGCCTACGGCGTGGTGCTGGGCATTCCGCTGGGCGGCAGCTATCGGCGCGCGGCTGCGCTCAAGGCCGACGCCGACACGCTGGCGGCCGAAGCGGATCTTGCGACCGTGCGGCGCGACATCGGGCGCGACGCGCGCATGGTGGTGGCGGCCGCGCGGGCGGGTCACGCCATCTGGGAAAGCCGGCGCGAGGCGCTGCAGGTCACCAGCGCCAGCGCCGCCAAGGCGGCCCGCGCCTATGCGCTGGGCGAGGCCGGCATCGCCGAGCTGCTGGCCGCGCGGCGCGCCGAGCAGGAGGCGATGCTGGCCGAGCGCCAGTCGGCCATCGACGCGCTGGAAGCGGTGACGCGGGTGCAGGTGGATGCCCATACGATCTGGCACCGCCACGACGACCATGACGAGCCGTCCGACGCTGCCGGTCCGCCCGCGCTTCCCGATTCCGGTGGGTAAGTGGCGCTGCGGATTTCGCCGCGGCCCATGCCGGGCATGGGCGTCGTGACGAGCCCGTGCCGCCGCAGGGACCACCCTGCCGCTGCCTCCGCAACGAAGACGCCGCTCAGCCCTTCACTTCCTCGAAGCGGTTTTCCGCACGGTTCTTGCGCACCTTGGCCGGGTCCCACACGCGTCCGTTCATGGCGATGTAGACGCCGTCGGGCAGGGTCTGCACCGCGGCCACCGCGCAGCCGATGTTGAACACCGCGTCCGAGCCCTGGAAGCGCGCGGGGTTCAGCGCGCCGGTGAGCACGATCACCTTGCCGGGGATGCCGGCCAGCACCTTCGCGGTTTCCACCATGGTGTCGGTGCCGTGCGTCACCAGCACGTGGCGGTGCGGCTGCGCCTCGATGGTGGAACGCATCAGCGCGCGGTCCTCGTCGGTGACGTGCAGGCTGTCCTTGCGCAGGATGGGGATCACGTCGAACTGGAACGCCACGCCCAGCTGGCCCAGGATCTCGCCGATCTGCGGCGCGCCGATCTTGTAGTCCGACTTGTCGTCGAAGTAGATCTTGTCGATGGTGCCGCCGGTGGTGACGATGGTGAGATGCTGCATGGTCGAAGCCGAGTGGATGGAAAGGCCGCCAGTCTAACGCTCCGCCGTTCGCGGCCGTAACCGGCAGTTGCGCCCCGGTCGGCTTACGCTCGTTCCAGCCCCCATTGCCGGCAGCACGCGTCCATGGCGCGCGCCGAGGCGAGCCGGAGCTTGGGCAGGGCGAGCTGGCGATGGATTTCCGCGTAGCGCCGGCGGTTCCCCGGCGTGACGATCGCGATGTGGTGGAGCATCGCCCACGTGATGCGGTCGCGACCGCCTGCCAGCCCGCCAGCGCGCGTGCGCCCGGACAGGCACCGGTTCACGTAACGGAACAGGCTGAGCGGGGTGGGGATGTCCAGCAGGATCACGCCCGTCGCCCGGCGGAACCGCTGCGGCATGCATCCGGAATAATTTCCGTCCATCACCCAGGCGTCGCCCCGGATCGCCTCGTCGTGCAGGGCCAGGAATTCGCCCGGAGGCCGCGGCTGCCAGTCCGTGTGCGGAAGATGGTGCAACTGGTCGAGATGGACCACCGCCAGCCCGCACTTGCGCGCGATCGCCTCCGCCAGCGTGGACTTGCCGCTGTTGGAGGGGCCGAGGATGCAGATGCGCCGCCCCAGTTCCGGCAGCGGCAGCCACGCGGCTTCGCCGGAGGGCGCCATCACTCGCCCAGCAGCAGATGGGTGTCGTCCGCACCGGTATCGGCCAGCCGCAGCAGGCCGTGGCCGAGGAAGCGGCGCAGGGCGGCGGCAGGGCGGTTGTCGCCGCGCGCCTGGGCCCATGCCGCCTGCCGGGCCAGCAGCGCCGCCGCCGCGCTGCGCGCGAGCGTAAGCGCGAGGCCACGCGCGCCGGCTTCCAGCGTGGCGCGGTCGGTGGATGGCGTGTCGAGGTGGCCGGCGGCGGCGTCCAGCGCGGCGTCGATGGCGAACGCGGCGTGCGGGTCCGCGCCCTGCAGCCAGCCGGCCACCGCGCTGCGCAGGCCGCCCAGCCCGTCGCCCGCCAGTGCGCGCAGCGCATCCAGCGACAGCACGTTCGTGGTGCCTTCCCAGATCGCGTACACCTGCGCGTCGCGCAGCAGTTGCGGCAGGCCGGTGTCCTCGATGTAGCCGGCGCCGCCGAAGCATTCCATGGCCTCGGAGCAGATGCGCACGGCGAGCTTGCCGGTCCACAGCTTGGCCAGCGGGGTGAGCAGGCGCAGCAGCTGCGCCTCATGCGGCGCAGCTGCGCCGTGTTCCACGCGGCCCAGCAGCTGCGCCACCTCGAAGGCCAGCGCGAACGCGCCCTCGAATTCGGCCTGCATGTCGGCCAGCGTCTGCGCGTGCAGCGGCTGCTCGATCAGCGGGCGACCGAACGCCTGGCGCCGCGCGGCGTAGTCGCGCGCCAGCGCGATCGCCCGCGCCATGCTGGCGATGGCGCACACCGCGTTCCAGGTGCGCGTGACGTTGAGCATCGGCGCCACCTGGCGCACGCCGTTCGCCAGTTCGCCCAGCGGCCATGCGGGCAGGCCGTCGAGATGGATCTCGGCGGTGGGCAGTTCCTGCGTGCCCAGCTTGTCCTTGAGGCGGTCGATCAGCAGCCCGGGTTTGCGCTGCGCGCCGTCCATGGTTTCCACGTAGAACAGCGCCAGCGCGCCGGAGCCGGCACCGGCGCCTTCGGGGCGCGCCAGCGCCAGGGCGGCCTCGCCGACCACGGCGGAGCTGAACCACTTGCGGCCATGCAGGCGCCACTGGCCATCGGCGCCCTGCCGCGCCACGGTTTCGGTGTGCCCCACATCCGAACCGCCGTGCGTCTCGGTCATCCACTGGCCGCTGAGCCAGAACGTCGCGGCGTCGCGGCTGAGGAAATGCGGCAGCGCGCGCTCGATCAGTGCCCGGTTGCCGGAAGCCTTCAGCGCGGTCGTCGCACCGTCGGTCATTGCCAGCGGGCAGGTGTAGAACTCGCTGGCCACGTGGTAGAGGTAGACGCGGGCGAATTCCTCCAGCCGCGCGTGCTCGTGGTTCTCGTGGCCGCTGGCGAGCACCGCGTGGCGCGTGGTGAGCTGCGGCCCTTCCTGCCACGCGGCGGTCAGCTCGATGCGGTCGACGCGCCGACCCCAGGCATCCCACTGCGTGAGCACCGGCTTGCGCCGCGTGGTCACGCCGGCCCGCTGCCACGCCATCAGCGCGTAGTCGCCCAGCGCATCGAGATCGGCATCCAGCGCGGCACGGCGCGAGGCGGGCAGGGCGCGGTCGAGCAGCGCATGCAGCAGGCGGTCGCTGCGCCACGGATGCGGCAGTTGCGGTGCGTCTTGCAGGAATCCCATGGGCACTCCAGGCGTGGCCTGCCGAGGAAGATCTGATCTTGCCCGTCGTTCCTGCCTTCGCAGGAATGAGGAGCAATCAGTCGATCAATCAGACCTTCCCGAGGAGTATAGGCAAATGGCGGTGGCGTGCCGTGAAGCGTCCGGCCTCAGTCCGCCACGATCGCATCGAAATCCACCAGGTCACCCGCTTCGCCGCGCACGTACAGGCGCTTGCGGCGGTGCGGGTAGTCGCAGATGTCCTGTTCGAGGCGCTGGCCGGCCACCAGCAGCACGAGCGGGGCGTCGCTGGTGTTGGTGATGACGTGGGCGGGACCGTTGCGCGGGAAGCCGAGGAAATCGCCGGGGCCGATGGCGTGGCTCTGCTCGTCGATCAGCGCGTGCCCGTGTCCGGCCAGCACGTAGACGCACTCTTCCTCGTAGTGATGGACGTGGTATTCGCTGGAGTCGCGGCCCGGCGCCAGCTCGATGCGATGGAAGCCGAACCGGGTGAGGCCGGTGGCGTCGCCCAGCGACTTGCGCAGGCGCAGCGCGTTCGGGTTCAGCGGGTGGGGACTGGGCACCGCCTGCATGGCCTCGATGTCGGCGGCTTTCAGCAACGCGCGGGGCTGGTTCATGCGGGTCTCCCGGTCGGTGGATGAAGCGGCGTCAGCGGCGCGGACGGCGCACGCCTGCGCCCAGGGCGCCGATCAGCAGCAGGGTCAGCGCGATCTCGGCCAGCGCTAGCGCGCGTTCGGCCGGCGCGCTCCACGCTTCGGCCACGCCGTGGCAGAAATAGAACAAGGCGAGGATGCCTACCCACAGCAGTGCGCGGCGCGGCTGGCGCAACGCGGCCAGCGGCAGCAGCAGCGGGACCACGGTGATCGCCAGCACCGCTGCCACGGGCAGGCTTTGCGACGGCTGCAGCCAGCCGTGCCAGAGCAGTTGCAGCGTGGCGAGCGCGGCCCAGGCGGCAAGGCCGAGCTTCTGTTCGATCGGCAATGCAGCAGCGCTCATGCGCCCGCGGCCAGTTTGCGGGCGGTTTCGGCGAGGCGGCGGCCCAGCGCGCGGCTCAGTTCGCGTTCGTGTTCGCTGATCGCGTTCTCGCCCCTGGGGCCGGCGACGTGGCTGGCGCCGTAGGGTGAGCCGCCGCTCTGGGTGGCGGTGAGCGCGGGTTCGGTGAACGGGATGCCGAGCAGCAGCATGCCGTGGTGCAGCAGCGGCAGGGCCATCGTCAGCAGGGTGGATTCCTGGCCGCCATGCATGGTGCTGGTGGAGGTGAACACGGCGGCGGGCTTGCCCACCAGCACGCCGCTGGCCCATTCGGCGCCGGTGCTGTCGAGGAAGTATTTGAGCGGCGCGGCCATGTTGCCGAAGCGGGTGGGGCTGCCGAGTGCGAGGCCGCTGCAGTCGGCGAGGTCCTGCCTGGTCGCGTAGGGCGCGCCCTCGTCCGGCACCGGCGGCTGCGCGGTTTCGGTGACCGGCGCCACCGGCGGCACCTGGCGCAGGCGCGCGCGCATGCCGGGAACTTCCTCGATGCCGCGTGCGATCAATCGCGCCAGCTGCGCGGTGTGGCCGTTGCGGCTGTAGTAGAGGACGAGGATGTCGTTCATGCGTGTGGGCGCGGTGGGGGCAATGCGTTAGTGTAGAAGCTATCCCGGCATTCGTTCGCCCGGGCGCGGGCCCGCAGGGCCGAAGCCGGAGTGCAGGGCGTCGCGGACGCCCGGCGGTCCCTTCTCGCGGAACCCCGTTCCGCCACGCCCGGCCCGAACGCAGCCGATTTTGCGAGCCACCCATGAATCTGCGTTTCGATCGCGACCGCCTGCAGAGTTTCGGCCGCTTCCTGTGGCAGCGCTTCGTCGACGACAAGTGCTTCGAGACCGCCGGTGCGCTGTCCTACACCACGCTGGTGTCGCTGGTGCCGCTCACCGTGGCGGTGCTGACGATGTTCGCGGCGTTCCCGATGTTCGAGAACGCGCGCGAGACCCTGCTGAATTTCGTGTTCAGCAATTTCGTGCCGGCGGCGGGCGAGAAGGTGCAGGAGACGCTGCTGGCGTTCGCCACGAACGCGCGCAAGCTCACCGGCATCAGCATCCTGGTGATGCTGTTCAGCGCGCTCTCGATGATGGTGAGCATCGAGGACCGGCTGAACCGCATCTGGCGCGTGCACCAGCCGCGCGGCTGGGGCTCGCGGCTGCTGCTGTACTGGGCGGCGCTGACGCTGGGGCCGATCCTGGTGATGGGCGGCATCGTGCTCACTTCCTACGTCACCGCGATACCGATGCTGCAGGCCGCGAGCGGCCAGCTGATGAGCATGGGCCAGCGCCTGCTGAGCACGCTGCCGTTCGTGGTGACCTTCGTCACGTTGTGGATGATGTACGTGCTGATCCCCAACAGCCGGGTGTCGCGCCGAAACGCGGCGATCGGCGCGCTGCTCGGCGCGCTGCTGTTCGAGATCGCGCGCTGGGGCTTCGCGCGCTTCGTGCAGCATGCGCAGACCTACCAGGACATCTACGGCGCGCTGGCGGTGATCCCTATCTTCCTGCTGTGGATCTACCTGTCGTGGGTGATCGTGATCCTCGGCGCGTCGATTGCCGCATCGGTGTCGGCATTCGATTACCAGCCGCCCACCGAGACGCTGCCGGCCGGCGCCGAGTTCCTGGGCCTGCTGCTGGTGCTGCGGCACTTCATCGACGCGCAGCGTTGCGGCGCCAGCGTGGACCCGGCGTCGATCCGCGCGCGCGAGCCGCGCCTGAGCAGCGCCCGGGTGGCGGCGTATTTCGACGATCTGCAGCGCGCCGACCTGATCCAGCGCGGCGAGTCCGGCGGCTGGCTGCTCAGTCGCAGCCTGGATACCGCCGACCTGCTGCGCGTGTATCGGCACAGCGACTACCGCCTGCCGCTGCAACCGACGCAGGAGGCGACGACGCTGGGCCTGCAACTGCCGCGGGAGCTGCTGGCGATGCTGGCCGAACTTGCCGCCGCCTTGCGTTCCACGCTGGCGACGCCGCTGGGCCAAGTCTTTCCGGTGAGCGCCGGAACCCCCGAACCACAGGATCATTCCGCATGAACAGATTCCTTCGCCTTGCCGCGCTGCTGTTGCCGCTGGCGTTGCTGGGCACGGCGCAAGCCGCGATGCCCGCGTATCCGTCCATCCGCGTCACCACGCTGGACGGCAAGCCCTACGACCTCGCCGCGCAGCGCGGGCACTGGGTGATCGTGAATTTCTGGGCCACCTGGTGCGTGCCGTGCATCGCGGAGATGCCGGAACTCTCGCATTACGTGGCCACGCACCCGAACGTGCGCGCGATCGGTCTGGCCTACGAGGACAGCGAGGCCGCCGACATCCAGGCCTTCCTCAAGAAGCACCCGGTGTCGTATCCCGTCGCCCAGGTCACGCTGGACAAGCCGCTGAAGGATTTCGACGAACCGCGCGGCCTGCCCACCACCTGGCTGATCGCGCCGGACGGCACGGTGGCGACACACTTCATCGGCCCGATCGATGCCGCCAGGCTGGATGCGGCGATCGGCGCGGGCAAGCGCTGATGCCGGCAGCGCGCTTCCTCGTCGCAGGCAAGGTGCAGGGCGTGTTCTTCCGCGCCAGCGCGCGCGAAGAGGCGCTGCAGCTTGGGCTGACGGGCCATGCGCGCAATCGCGCCGACGGTTCCGTGGAAGTGCTGGCCCAGGGCGAGCCCGGCGCGCTGGCCGAACTGGAACGCTGGCTGCGCCATGGGCCGCCCCTGGCCCGCGTCGAATCGCTGACGCGGGAAGACCTGGCGGAACAGCCGTTGCACGGTTTCGGCATCGGCTGAAGCCGCGCGTTCAATACACCTGCGGCACCCGCAACGCCCGCGCGGTGACGCGTTCGCTCCTGGGTTTGCCGTGCAGCTTCGCCAGCTTCACCTTGGGCGCCTCCACGTCGGTGTTCGGCAACTGGTCGATCAGGTGGCGGATCAGGTTCAGGCGGCCGAGCTTCTGGTCGTTGTAGTCGGCCACGAACCACGGCGCGTTCGGCGCATGCGTGCGCTCGATCATGCGGTCGCGCAGCTTGCCCATCTCGGCGTACTTGTCGCGCCCGGCGATATCCACCGGCGACAGCTTCCAGCGTTTCAGCGGATCGTCGGCGCGTTCGGCGAAGCGTTGCTCCTGCTGCTCCTGGTCCACCGCCAGCCAGTACTTGAGCAGGATGATGCCGTCGTCGGTGAGCAGCTTCTCGAACACCGGCGCGGCCTCCAGGAAGCGCTCGGTGTCCGCCTTGCTGCAGAAGCCCATGGCCGGCTCGACCACGCCGCGGTTGTACCAGCTGCGGTCGAACAGCACCATTTCGCCGGGGTTGGGCAGGTGCGCGACGTAGCGCTGGAAATACCACTGCCCGGCTTCCCGCTCGCTGGGCTTGGACAGCGCCACCACGCGGTAGCCGCGGGTGTCGATGGACTCGGTGATCGCCTTGATCGTGCCGCCCTTGCCGGCGGTGTCGCGGCCTTCGAAGATCACCAGCAGGCGCTTGCCGCTGGTGTGCAGCCAGCGCTGCACGCCCAGCAATTCGATCTGCAGCGCCTCGAGTTGCTTCCGGTAGTTCGTGGTCTTGGCCATGCGCGACGCTCCTGCGGAAGGTCGGGGCAGTATAGGCCGCGCGCTCGCGCGCGACGGCGGCTCAGCCGCCGGCCAGCGCCTTCAACTCGTCCGCCTGCGCCTCGCGGGCCAGCGCGTCGAACAGTTCGTCCAGCTCGCCTTCCATGATCTGCGGCAGGTCGTGCAGCTCCAGCCCGATGCGGTGGTCGGTGACCAGGTTGTCCTTGTAGCGGTAGGTGCGGATGCGCTGGCTGCGGTCGCCGGTGCCGACCTGCAGGCGGCGCTGCTGCGCCTGCGCGTGGCTCTGCTTCTCGCGTTCGGCGTCGAGCAGGCGGGCCTTCAGCAGGCTCATGGCGCGGGCGCGATTCTTGTGCTGGCTGCGCTCGTCCTGGCATTCCACCACCGTGCCGGTGGGCAGGTGGGTGATGCGGATCGCCGAGTCGGTCTTGTTGACGTGCTGGCCGCCGGCGCCGGAAGCGCGGAACGTGTCGATCTTCAGGTCCGCCGGATTGATCGCCACGTCCTCGATCTCGTCCATCTCCGGCAGCACCGCGACCGTGGCCGTCGACGTATGGATGCGCCCCTGCGCCTCGGTCGCCGGCACGCGCTTCACGCAATGCGCGCCGGATTCGAACTTCAGCCGCGAATACGCGCCCTGGCCGTCGATGCGCGCGACGATCTCCTTGTAGCCGCCGTGCTCGCCTGCGTGTTCGCTGAGGATTTCCACCTGCCAGCGCCGGCGCTCGGCATGGCGCGCGTACATGCGGAACAGGTCGCCGGCGAAGATCGCCGCCTCGTCGCCGCCGGTGCCCGCGCGCACTTCGAGGTAGAGGTTGGCCTCGTCGCGCGGGTCCTTCGGCAGCAGCAGGACTTGCAGTTCGCCGTCGAGTTCGGCCAGGCGCCGCTCCAGCCGCGCGATGTCGTCGGCGGCCATGTCGGCCAGTTCGGGATCGTCCAGCATCGCGCGTGCCTCGGCCAGTTCGCGCGTGGCGGCCGCGTGCTCGCGCAGCGCGGCGGCCACGGGTTCGAGCTGGGCGTATTCGCGCGACAGCTCGCGGAAGCGCGCGCCGCCGGCGAGCACGTCGGGCTGGGCCAGCAGCAGGCCGATCTCCTCGTGGCGTTCGGCGAGGGTTTCGAGTTTGCGGTGGATGGATGGCGTCATGGGCACGAGGCGGGAAGCGGGAACGGAACGGCCGACGGGGCGGCCGCGCGAGACGCAGGAGGCGGCAGCCAGCCGCCCTCGCTAGACCTTCCGCGTTTCCGGGTCTTCCTCGTCCAGGCCGTACAGGCGGCCGGCCGCGTGCAGCAGGTCCAGGTCGCCGGACAGCGCGGCTTCGCGCAGGCGCGCGCTGGGGTGGTGCAACAGCTTGTTGGTGAGCGTGTGGGCGAGGAAGCCCAGCGCTTCCTCGGGCGACTTGCCGCGCGCAAGCATGGCGCGGGCCTTGTCCAGCACCTCGTCGCGATAGCCCTCCGCGTGCTGGCGCAGGTCCAGCGCCGGATTGTGCAGGGTGAGCGCGCGGCGCCAGGCCATGTAGCGGTCCACCTGCAGGTCGATGATGGCGTCGGCTTCGCGCGCGGCGGCGGCGCGCGAGCGGCGGTTGTCGTCGATCACCTGCTGCAGGTCGTCGATGCCGTAGAGGTAGATGTCGGGCAGCTCGGCCACCGAGGGCTCGATGTCGCGCGGCACGGCGATGTCCACCAGGAACATCGGCTTGCGCCGGCGCGCGGCCAGCGCCTGCTCGACCATCGCGCGGGTCAACACGGGCTGGCGCGCGGCGGTGGAGGAGATCACCACGTCGGCCTCGGCCAGGTGCTGCGGCAGGTCGGCCAGCGCGACCGCGTAGCCGCCGTAGCGGCCGGCGAGGTCCTGCGCGGTTTCCAGCGTGCGGTTCGCCACGATCAGCCGGCGCGCCTGCTTGTCGGCGAGGTGGCGCGCGGCCAGTTCGATGGTGTCGCCGGCGCCGATCAGCAGCACGCAGGCCTCGCGCAGGTCGGCGAACACCTGCTCGGCGAGGCGCACCGCGGTGAACGCGACCGACACGGTGTGCGCGCCGATCCGGGTTTCCGTGCGCACCCGCTTGGCGACCGCGAAGGTGTGCTGCAGCAGGCGGTCCAGCGGCGCCTTCAGCGTGTGCGCCTCGCGCGCGAGCTGGTAGGCGTCCTTCACCTGGCCGAGGATCTGCGGTTCGCCGAGCACCATCGAATCCAGTCCGGTGGCGACGCGGAACAGGTGGCGCGCCGCGTTCTGCTCGTCGTGGCGGTACAGGAACTCGTCCAGCTTGCCGGGAGTCAGACGGTGATGGCGGTTCAGCCATGCCTGCGGCAACTGCTCGGCGCCGGCGGCCACGCTCACGTACAGCTCGGTACGGTTGCAGGTGGACAGGATCATCGCCTCTTCCACGCCGGGTTCGCGCTGCAGCTCGTACAACGCGGCGGTGGTGGCTTCGGGGTCGAACGCCACCTGTTCGCGCAGGGTGACCGGCGCGGTGAGGTGGTTGAGCCCGAGGGCGACGAGAGGCATGGCTGGGCGAAGGTTCCGGCGGATGTCTGGCGGCGTAGGCTAAGCTTGTCGTCGAGGCGCCGCGGACATGGACGCGGTCGTGGCAGGATGGGCAGAGTACGGACAGACGGTGGTCAGTGTGCGAAGCAGGCGTTGCGGATTCAAGCAGATGCGGCATTTTACGGCAGCCGCGGCGCTGATGCTCGGCCTGGCCGGCTGTGCCCAGGCGCCGCTGCGGCAACCCGCCGCCCAGCCGGCCGCCGCGCCCGTCCAGCCGATGGCGCGGATGACGGTGGCGACCCCGGACGAGGACCACGACCTGCTGGCGCAACTGCTGGCCGGCGAAATGGCGCTGGGCCGGAGCGACCTCGAGGCCGCGGCGCGGTATTACGGCAAGGCGATGGCGCTGAGCGACGATCCCGCCGTGGCCGAGCATGCCGCGATGCTGGCGATCGCGGTGCACGACGATGCGGCCACCGGACGCGCGCTGGACCGCTGGCAGGCGCTGGGCGCCAAGCCGGCGGGAATGGCGCAGGCGCGCGCCCAGCTCGCACTGAACCGCGGCGACACCGCCGAGGCGCAGCGCCAGTTGAAGATACTCACGGACAGCCACCACAAGGACGCCTGGCGCGGCTTCGGCCAGGTGCTGCTGGGCGCACGCGACCAGGCTCAGGCCGGGCAGTTGCTGGAGGCGCTGGCCACCCCGCAGCGCCTGCCGGCCGATCCGCAGGCCTGGCTGGCGATGAGCGAACTGGGCGACAAGCTGGGCCGCCACGCCTACGCGCAGCGCATCGCGGACGCCGCGATGACGCGCTTCCGCAGCAATGCCGAGGTCTACGCCTGGGCAGCGCAGATGAAGGCCCGTAACGGCGACGCCAAGGGCGCGCGCGAGCTGCTGCAGCAAGCCATCGCGAAGTCCCCCGACAACGTGCACCTGCGCCTGGTCTACGCCAGCATGCTCAGCACGGCCGGCGACTACGCGGCCGCCGCGAAGCTGCTGGACCACGGCCCGCAGAACGCCGACACCTACCAGTTGCGCGCCGCATTGGCCGCGCGCAGCAACGACACCAGGACGCTGGCCGGGCTGTACCGCCAGTTGCAGCAGGCGACGCCCCGCGTGCGCGCGCAGAACGCGTTCCTGCTGGGCCAGCTCGCCGAGATGCAGCATCGCGGCGCCGAGGCGCTGGCCTGGTACGGCCAGGTCGGCGACGACGACCCGCACGCGTTCGACGCCGACCTGCGCAGCGCCGTGCTGCTGCAGGCACAGGGCAAGAGCGCCGAGGCCCACGAGCTGCTGGGGCAGTTGCAGCTGGACTACCTGGACCAGCCGACCCGGTTGCGCCAGGCCTACCAGCTCGACGCCGAGCTCTACATGCGCGAGCAGCGCTACCCGCAGGCGGTCGAGGCGTTCACCCGTGCGCTGCAGGTGGTGCCGAACGATCCGGGCCTGCTGTACGGCCGCGGCCTGGCCTACGCCGAGGCCGACCAGACCGATCTCGCGGTGCAGGACTTCCGCAGCCTGCTCAAGCTCAAGCCGGACGACATCGACGCCAGCAACGCGCTGGGCTACACGCTGGCCGACGCGGGCCGCGACCTGCCCGAGGCGGAGCAGCTGATCGGCAAGGCGCGCGCCGCCCGGCCGAACGATCCCGCGATCGCCGACTCCTGGGGCTGGCTGCAGTACCGGCTGGGCCATCTGGACCAGGCGGTGCAGGCGCTGCGCGTCGCGTGGCAGGCGGCCAAGGACGCCGACGTGGGCGTGCACCTGGGCGAGGTGCTCTGGAAACAGGGCGACCACCAGGACGCGCAGCACGTGTTCGACGAGGTGCACAAGATCGATCCGCACAACGCCAGCCTGCAAAGCACCTTGAAGCGGCTGCATCCATGAAGCGTTCCTTTCGATTCCTCGCGGCGGCGCTGCCGCTGCTGCTCGCCGCCTGTGCGCCGCAGCTCGTGCGCATCAAGGGCGATGCCGCCCTGCTCGATGCGCAGGCCGCGCGCGAACAGGCGCTGGCGCACACCGACCACTGGACGCTGGAAGGCCGGCTCGGCGTGTCCGACGGCCGCGACGGCGGCAGCGGCGGCTTCACCTGGACCCAGGACGGGGACAGCTACCGCTTCGTGTTCCGCACGCCGATCACCGGCCGCAGCTTCGAGCTCAGCGGCAGCCCCGGCAGCGCGCTGTTGCAGGGGCTGGACGGCGGCCCGCTGCAGGGCCCGGACGCCGAGGCGCTGATGCGCCGCGCGCTGGGCTGGGAGGTGCCGCTGCACGACCTGCGCGCCTGGGTACTGGGCCTGCGCGCGGACAGCGGCCCGGCCGAACTGGCGTTCGGCGACAACCGCCTGCCGTCGCTGCTGCAGCAGGACGGCTGGGCGGTGGACTACCGTGCGTGGGACACCGCCCGCCAACCGCCGCTGCCCACCACCATCTTCGCCTCGCGGCCGCCGTACAAGGTGCGGCTGTCGGTGGAGAACTGGACGATCCGCTAGACTGCGCGGCCCGCCAGGGTTTCCCAGCATGCGCTGCACCATCGTTCCCGCCCGCCTCGACCAGGCCGACACGCTGCGCGACATCGAGCGCGCGGCGCAGGAATTGTTCCGCGGCCATCCGGCGTGGCCCTCCTACGCCGCTGCGACGATGGACCCGGAGGCGCTGGCAGCCGCCATCGCCGCCGGCCGCGTCTGGGTCGCGCTGGACGAGGGCGGCGACGCCGTGGGCTTCGTGGGCGTGGAGGTGGAGGACGGCGAGGCCGGCATCGCCGAGATCGACGTGCTGCCCAGCCACGGTCGGCGCGGCATCGGCGCGGCGCTGCTGGAGCACGCCTGCGCGTGGGCGGCCGAATCGGGCTATCCGTCGGTGGTGCTGGGCACGCTGTCGGACGTGCCGTGGAATGCGCCGTTCTATGCGCGCCACGGTTTCGAGGCCATCGATCCGCGGCACTACACGCGGGCCTTGGCGGAGCACCACGAGCACGACCGCGAGCGCGGCTTCCCCCTGCATCTGCGCGTATTCATGCGCCGCCGGCTGCGCGTCTCGCCGGACGGCTGGACGCGCTGGCCGGCGCCGGCCAAGCTCAACCTGTTCCTGCGCATCACCGGCCGCCGTGCGGACGGCTACCACGAATTGCAGACCGTGTTCCGCCTGCTGGACTGGGGCGACGCCCTGCGCCTGCGCGTGCGCGGGGACGGCGTGATCCGCCGCCTGGGAGACGTGCCGGGCGTGCCCGAGCCGGACGACCTGGTGGTGCGCGCCGCGTGGCTGCTGCAGCAGTGCACCGGCAGCGCGTCCGGGGCCGAGGTCGCGCTGGAAAAGCGCATCCCCATGGGTGGCGGCCTGGGCGGCGGCAGTTCCGATGCCGCCACCGTGCTGGTGGCGCTGAACCACCTGTGGCGCTGCGGGCTGGACGAGGACGCGCTGGCCGAACTGGGCCGGCAACTGGGCGCCGACGTGCCGGTGTTCGTGCGCGGCCGCTCGGCCTGGGCCGAGGGTGTGGGCGAGCGGCTCACCCCGCTGGCGCTGCCACGCCGGCATTACGTGGTGCTGGATCCGCGTGAGCAGGTGCCCACCGCAGCGCTGTTTCAAGCCCCTGAATTGACACGAAATGCGCCTCCGGCGACAATTTCGTCCTTTGTTTCGGGCGAATCGGCGGAAAACGCCTTCACTCCGGTGGTGCGCGAGCGCCATCCGCGGGTGGCGGCGGCGCTGGACTGGCTGGGACGCCACGGGGCGGCACGGCTTTCCGGCAGCGGCGGCTGCGTGTTCCTGGAAACGGCGACGCGGGAGCAGGCCGAGGCCGTGGCGGCGCAGTGCCCGGGCGAGTTCGGCGTCCACGTGGCGAACGGCGTCAACCGCTCGCCGCTGCTCGCGGCGCTGGAACGCCATCGTGCGGTTTCGGGCGGAACAAAAACGGGTTGAGGCCATGCCGCGACGCGAGCGGCGCGGCAGGTATCGCAAGTCCGGTCAGGATGGCCGGGGAGTTTCAGGCCACCGGAGCGTGGCGCAGCAAACGAGATGATGGGGCGTCGCCAAGCTGGTTAAGGCACGGGATTTTGATTCCCGCATGCGCAGGTTCGAATCCTGCCGCCCCAGCCACCCAGCAAGCACAGGTTGAATTTTCCGAGGAACGCAAGCGTGGACAGGTCCAGCCCGATGATGCTGTTTACCGGCAACGCGCACCCCGCGCTGGCGGAGGATGTGGCCCACCGCCTTGGCGTGCCGCTGGGCAAGGCCCTGGTCAGCACCTTCAGCGACGGCGAGGTGCAGATCGAGATCGAGGAGAACGTGCGCAACCAGGACGTGTTCGTGCTGCAGCCCACCGGCGCACCGAGCGCGAAGAACCTGGTCGAGCTGCTGGCGCTGGCCGACGCGCTGAAGCGCGCATCCGCCGCCAGCGTCACCGCGGTGATCCCGTACTTCGGCTACGCGCGGCAGGACCGCCGCCCGCGCTCGGCCCGCGTGCCGATCACCGCGAAGCTGGTGGCCAAGCTGATCAGCACCGCCGGCGTCGACCGCGTGCTCACGGTGGACCTGCATGCGGAGCAGATCCAGGGCTTCTTCGACATTCCGGTAGACAACGTCTACGCCTCGCCGGTGCTGCTGGCCGACATCTGGCGCCACTTCAGCATGGACGACATGATCGTGGTCAGCCCGGACGTGGGTGGCGTGGTGCGCGCCCGCGCGCTGGCCAAGCGGCTGGACGACGCGGACCTGGCGATCATCGACAAGCGCCGCCCGAAGGCGAACGTGGCCACGGTGATGAACATCATCGGCGACGTCAACGGCAAGACCTGCGTGATGGTGGACGACATCGTCGACACCGCCGGCACGCTGTGTGCGGCGGCCGCGGCGCTGAAGGAACGCGGCGCCCGCAAGGTGGTGGCCTACTGCGTGCACCCGGTGCTTTCCGGCGCGGCGATGAGCAACCTGGAGAATTCCCAGCTCGACCAGCTGGTGGTCACCAACACGCTGCCGCTCAGCGCCGAGGCGCAGGCCTGCGCGAAGATCCGCCAGCTCTCGGTGGGCGAACTGCTGGCCGAAACGATACGCCGCATCGCGTTCGGCGAATCGGTGAGTTCGCTGTACGTGGATTGATTTGGATTACGGGATTCGGGAGACGGGATCGGGGATTCGGAACAGCGGCACCACCGCCATTCGAGCCTCCAGCCCGGTTTCCCGGTCCGAAAACCCGACTCCCCTGGTCGCGGGGGAGTCACCCAGCCACCGCAAGGTGGCCCAACTCCCAAGGTAGTGAAAGCAATGGCAAAGACTCATGAAATCAAGGCCGAGAGCCGCAAGGACGAAGGGAAGGGTGCGAGCCGCCGCCTGCGTCGCGCGAGCTACGTCCCGGCCGTCGTCTATGGTGCGGGCCAGCCCGCGCAGAGCATCCAGATCGAGCACAACACCATCCTGCTCGCCGCCAAGCACGAGTGGTTCTTCTCCTCGGTGCTCGACCTGAACGTCGACGGCAAGGTGCAGAAGGTGCTGGTGCGCGACTGGCAGAAGCACCCGTTCAAGCAGCAGATGATGCACATGGATTTCCTGCGCATCAACGAGAACGAGGCGGTGCGCGTGAACGTGCCGCTGCACTTCCTGAACCAGGAGAAGTCGCCCGCCGCCAAGACCGCCGGCGTGTTGATCTCGCACAACCTCACGGAAGTGGAAGTCTCCTGCCTGCCCAAGGACCTGCCCGAGTTCATCGAGCTGGACCTGGCCGGGCTGGACTCCGGCGACATCGTCCACCTGTCGCAGCTCAAGCTGCCGAAGGGCGTGGAGATCGTGGCGCTGCACCTGGGCGCCGACCACGACGCGGCCGTCGTCACCGCGAACACGGTGAAGGAAGAGGTCGAGGAAGCGCCGGCCGCCGAGGGTGCCGCCGACGAGGCTGCGCCGGCCAAGGACGCCGCCGCCCCGGCCAAGGACGCCAAGAAGTAAGCCGCTGCGGCCCGCACCCCGCCGGGGTGCGGGCCCAGGCGCTTGCTGGCCGTCATGGCAGGTTTGCGACTCGTCGTCGGGCTGGGCAATCCCGGTGCCGAATACCTCCGAACCCGGCACAACGCCGGGTTCTGGCTTGTGGACGCCCTGGCGACGGGGCAGGACGGGCGCTGGAGCTTCGACGGCAAGCTGCACGGCGAGAGCTGCAAGGTGCGCCTGGGCGGCGAGCCGGTGTGGCTGCTCAAGCCCGCCACGTTCATGAACAAGAGCGGCATCGCGGTCGCCTCCGCGCTGCGCTACTACAAGATTTCGCCGGAGGAGTGCCTGGTCGCCCATGACGACCTGGACCTTCCCGCCGGCACCACGCGCCTGAAGTTCGACGGCGGCCACGGCGGCCAGAACGGATTGCGCGACATCGTCGCCCACCTGGGCCACGGCAAGTTCCATCGCCTGCGCATCGGCATCGGCCATCCCGGCCATCGCGACCAGGTCACCCCGTGGGTGCTGGGCCGCCCGTCGGCGCAGGACGAGGACGCGATCGTGGACGGCATCGCCCGCGCGCTGGACGTGCTGCCGCTGGCGGCGGCCGGACAGTTCGAGAAGGCGATGCAGCAGTTGCATACAAGCCGGGATTCGTGATTCGGGATTCGGGATTCGTCAGAAGTCTGGCGCCCCGTTTTCCCTGATCCCCCATCCCTCCACCCCGAATCCCGGAGCTTCACATGGGCATCAAATGCGGCATCGTCGGCCTGCCCAACGTCGGCAAGTCCACCCTGTTCAACGCGCTGACCAAGGCGGGCATCGCCGCGGCGAATTTCCCGTTCTGCACCATCGAGCCCAACGTGGGCGTGGTGCCGGTGCCCGATCCGCGCCTCAACGCGCTGGCGGTGATCGTCAAGCCGCAGAAGCTGGTGCCCACCGCGGTGGAGTTCGTCGACATCGCCGGCCTGGTCGCCGGCGCGTCCAAGGGCGAGGGCCTTGGCAACAAGTTCCTCGCGCACATCCGCGAGGTGGACGCGATCACCCACGTGGTGCGCTGCTTCGAGCACGGCGACATCGTGCACGTGGCCGGCAGGGTCGACCCGATCGCCGACATCGAGACCATCGACACCGAGCTGGCGCTGGCCGACCTGGATTCGGTGGACAAGGCGCTGAACCGCGCCGAGCGCGCGGCCAAGGCGAACGACAAGGAAGCGCTGGCGAAGAAGCCGGTGCTGCAGAAGCTCGCCGCGGCGCTCAACGAGGGCCGGTCGGCGCGCAGCGTGAAGCTGGACGACGAGGAAAAGGCGCTGGTGCGCGACCTGTTCCTGCTCACGCTCAAGCCGCTGATGTACATCGCCAACGTGCTGGAAGACGGCTTCGAGAACAACCCGCACCTCGACGCCGTGCGCGCACGCGCCGCGGAGGAGGGCGCCGAGGTGGTGCCGGTGTGCGCCGCCATCGAGGAGGAACTGGCCCAGCTCGACGACGCCGACCGCGACGAATTCCTCAAGGATCTCGGCCTGGACGAGCCCGGCCTGAACCGCGTGATCCGCGCCGGCTACAAACTGCTCGATCTGCAGACCTACTTCACCGCAGGCGTGAAGGAAGTGCGCGCCTGGACCATCAAGCGCGGCTTTACCGCGCCGCAGGCCGCCGGCGTGATCCATACCGATTTCGAGCGCGGCTTCATCCGCGCCGAAACCGTCTCCTACGACGACTTCATCCAGTACAAGGGCGAGCAGGGCGCCGCCGCGGCGGGCCGCCTGCGCAAGGAAGGCAAGGACTACGTCGTGAAGGACGGCGACGTGCTGCACTTCCTGTTCAACGTCTGAGTCCGTTCGGGCCGGTCCGTCTGGAGCGCTCGGTGCGTGGCGGCCGGACGTCGCGCCACGAGCCCGCGAGAACAGCAGCCTCCGGTGAGGTTCCTTCACCGGAGGTATTTCTGCATCCACCCTATCCAGCGGCGATACATGTCGGTGACCTGCACCGTGTCGTTGGGCACGTGTGATTCGATGGGGTAGGCATAGAACTCGACGGGGACGCCATTGTCGCGCAGCCCGTGATACCACTCGAATGCGTGCACCAGCGGTACGTTGGTATCCATCACGGTGCCCATGATGAGCGTGGGGGCTTTCACGTTCCGGACATGGTTGATCGGCGATTGCGCGCGCCAGATGTCCCAGCCCTCGCTGGTCCAGGGCGATGAGCCGAAAAGATAGGCGTCGCCTTCCTGGTAGAAGGAAATGCTGTAGTCCATCAGCCAATCGGTGACGGGCGCGCCGGCAACGGCGGCCTTCCAGATGTCGTAGTGGCTGGTGAGCCATGCCGTCATGTAGCCGCCATAGGACCAGCCGCTGACGCCGATCCGATCCGGATCGACGATGCCGAGCTTTTCAACGGCCGCCAACCCCGCCATCACGTCCCTGCCGGGTCCGTCTCCCGTGTCGCGGTAAATGGCGTGCTGGTACGTATCGCCGAGATTGTTGCTGCCGCGGTAGTTCGGTTGGAATACCAGGTAGCCCGATGCGGCCAGCAATTGCGCCAGTCGCTGGAAACCCTGATTCGACGAGAGCGTTGGGCCGCCGTGGATCAGGAGGACCAGGGGATACTTGTTGCCTGCCTGAAACCCGACCGGGTAGGTGAGTACGCCGTCGCCAGCCAGGTGGTCGGATGTCGTCCATTCGACGGCTGTCGTTCGTCCCAGGTCCAGGCCATCCACGAAGTCGTTCACGTGAGTGAGCCGGCGTGGTCTGCTGCTGGTTGAATCCAGAACGTACAGCTCGCCAGGGTGGTTGGCGGTGCTGCCGATGAAGGCGATGGTCCCGGTGTTGGAAACGCTGATGTCGGAGGAACTGGCGCTGGTCGTGGTTCCGAGCCCGTTGTTGGCCTCGACGTTGCCGAGGTCCAGCAATGTGGCCTTGCCCGAAAGTGGCTGTCGCCAAAGTACCGAGTGCGTCCCCGAGGGGCCTGCCATGATCAGCGTCTTGCCGTCCGGCATCCACGCGTAACTGCTGTAATGGCGCGCCTGCGCTGCGGTTGCGTCGTAACTCCGGCCATTCGCGTGCACGTACACCGCGGTGCCGTTGTTCTGATCGCCATTTCGCGAGCGCTGGAATGCATAGGCGTCGCCAGCGGGCGCGTACGTGAAGTATCGCGCACCCTGGTCCGCGACCAGAACGCGTGTGGTACCGAGGCCGACATCCACTTCGCCGATCACGGAGCGGAATGAGGGTGCCCAGTAAGCGCCGGGAAACTGCGTGAAAGCGATGCGTTCGCCGTCGCGGCTCCATGCCGGGGTGGCGATGCTTCCCGATTCGGTGCCCAGGCTGAATTTCCCTTGGGTCAGCCGACGCGCATCGCCACCCGCTGCCGGAACGATCCACAGATGCCAGGGCGCCACTTCCTGCTTCAGCAGGAAGTGCCCGTCGGTGACACGGAACACCTTGTTGTGCGCCTTGATCGCCTCGGCGTTGAGCGGCGGGTCCTGTGCGACGAACGCGATGTATTTTCCGTCCGGGCTCCACGAAAAACGCTCCACGCCCTCGCTGCTGCTTGTCACGCACCTTGCGTCGCCGCCCTGCATCGGCATGATGAAAATCTGGTTCTTCCGCGTTCCTGCATCTTTTGCCAGAAAGGCCAGGTTCTCCCCATCCGGCGACCAACGCGGCGAGGAAATGCCCTTGCGACCCCGGGTCAAGGCCCGGCGCGTGCCGCTGGAGACATCGACCAGGGTGATTTCGCTGGTGGATTCGTCCGTCTTCGAGTCCGGAACGGACACGATCATCGCGACCCTTTTCCCGTCTGGGGAAATCTGCGCGTCGCGCAGCGTCACGATCCGTTCCAGGTCGTCCAGCCGGAACGTTTGCGCCGGCGCCGCTGTGGCGGGCCCCGCAAGAAGGCATGCGAGCAGGAAGACGGCGACACCGGCGGATGGCGCGTGGGATCGGTGGTTCCATGTGTTGCCGCCCGGATCGCCTTCGGGGAGCGAAGGTTCAACCACCGTTCCTGCCCCCGAACTTCATGCTCAGGTTGAGGAAGTAGGCGCGTCCGACGGGGCTGAACCACGCACGGTAGTAATAGGGCCATGCCGTCCATGTGGAGTCGCGTGGAGGCCGTTTGTCGAACAGGTTGTCCACCGTCAACGAAACGTTGATGGTTGGGGATATCCGGTAACCCATGGTCAGGTTGTACATGAAGGTCGGTCCCAGGCGCTGGGTGCCGACATAGTTCGGAATCCCGCCAAGGCGCGCGCCGTACAGCGTCGTGGTGAAGTCCTTGAAGTTCCAGGTTGCGGAGGCGTTGATCTTGGTGCGCGGGATCAGGTAGTTGTACAGGTCGGTCAATTGGTTCTCGACCGGTGAATCCGCACTCAACTGGGTCTTGTGCATGATCACGTAGGTCGCGCCGAGGTTGAAGTCGAACGAACCGGCGCGCGACGTGCCAAGGCGATAGCGGGTGTTCATGTCCACGCCGGAGGTCTGGTCTATCGCGGCGTTGATCGGAAGCACGAGCACCGAGGTGACGGCGTTGGGGTTGTACGACGCGTCAGGCGCATTGCGCACGACCTGGCTTTCGATCTGTTGGCAGTATTGGGAACCGCCGTCCACTGGCGCGCCGCCCGTGGTCTGGCCCAGCCGGCAATCGGCTTCGCGGCGCAGGATGTCGTCGCTGCCCTGGTATTCGACTTCGTTCTTGAGCTTGATCCGGTAATAGTCGACGCTGATGTCCAGGTTGGACGTCGGCGCAAACACGAAGCCATAGGTGAACGACTTGCTGGTTTCGTTCTGCAGCGTCGTGCTGCCGTGGCTGCGGCCGTTGTAGCTCGCGTCGTAATCGGAATCGCCCACGCAGTCGTAGCCGTGCTCCGGATTGGCAAGGCGGCACTGGTAGTAGTCCGTTCCGCTGGAACCCGAGCCGCTCATGCCGGCATACAGATAGGAAAGGTCGGGTGCGCGAAAGCCCGTGGAAAAGGAGCCGCGCAACAGCAGGCTCTGGACGGGGCGGTACTCGAAGCCGAACGCGTACGTGAACTTGCCGTTGCGCGTGTCGCTGTACTCGTAACGGTCATAGCGCCCCGCGGTGGTGACCGTAAGCTGCGAGAACACGGGGATGTTGAACTCGTAGCCGAGCGCGGCGTGGCTGCGCGAACCGACCGCGTCGGTGTTGTGCAGGTTGTAGTAGGAGCCGTCAAGCGACATCGGGTCGGCTTTGAGTCCGAAGTACGAGGTGCCGTATTCCGCGACGCCCGCGAATCCGACCGAGCCGGCAGGCAACTTGAACAAGTCGGTGTTGGTGAGCGTCAGCGACCAGTTCTCGGCGCGCGCCTTGTCGTGATCGTTCGAGTCCTGGCTGATCGAACGAAACTGGTCCACCGTCAGCGGCGTGTACAGGCGGCTGACCGGGGCGTCGTACATCTTGTAGCCACTATCCGGATCGATCCCGAGCGAGGGTCCCAGGTACAGCGCCTGTGCCTTGGCCGCCACGATCGCCGGCCACTTCTGTTCCAGCGTGTTCTGGGTGTGTCCGAAGTTGGCCTCGTAGGTCCAGGCCCGGTCGGAACCGAAGGTGCCCCTGATGCCGGTGTTGAGCGAAAGGGTGTTGTTGATGCTGCGGATCATGCCGCGCTTGAATCCGCCCCATTCCTCGATCGTGAAATAGCGACGCCCCCATTGTTCGACCTGGCCGGTCGCGGTGTTGTAGAACGGGGTGTCCGCGCAGTCGCCGTTCAGCGGCTCGCAGTTGAACCAGGCCTTGGGCGAGCTGTAGCTGTCCTGGTGCGAGGTGCCCGCCAGCACGTCGAGGTAAAAGTCGGTGTGGTCGTTGAAGTGGTAGGTGGCCGAACCGAAGAAGCTGGCCATCTTGCGGCTGTTCTGCAGCGTGCCGAAGCCGACATCGGAGTAACTGCCGCAGTAGTAGCCATAGTTGCGGCGATAACCGTGGATGATGGTGCCCTTGTCGTAGCTGGCCAATGCATCGCAGGTGGCCTTGCCCGGATCGAGGTAGTCGTCGTCGATGTTCGAGCGCAGCCACACCTGGCCCGGATAGTTGCGCGAGGGCGCGACGGGGCTGTCCAAACGCGAGTCGGTGTAGCTGCGCTGGTAGGCCCAAAGCGGTTTCTGGTCGATCAACTCGAGGCCGAACACGGCATCGAACGGACCTTTCGAAAAACCGGAAGTGATGTCCAGTCGCTGCGAGCCGCCGCCGCCGTGCTCGGTGGCGCCGGCCCGGTAGTCGATGGTGGTGCCGTCGGCTTTCTTCTTCAGGATGATGTTGATCACGCCCGAGATGGCGTCCGATCCGTATACCGCCGAGGCGCTTCCCGACAGGACTTCCACTCGTTCGATCAGCGAGGTCGGGATGTTGGAGATGTCCGTGAAGTTGCTGTTGCCGCCGTAGGACTGCGGGTAGTCCGCGATGCGCCGTCCGTTCACCAGCACCAGCGTGTGGTTGGGTCCGAGTCCGCGCAGGTCCACGGCCTGGGCGCCCACCGTGAACCCGCTGGTGTACTGGTTGTTGTCCAATGCCCCCAGATTCTGGGTCAGCGATGTCATGAGTTCGGGGACGCTGGCGAAGCCACGCTGCTGGATGTCCTGCGCGGTGATCGCGATTACCGGAGCCGGTCCTTCGATTTCCGAGCGCGGAATGCGCGAGCCGGTCACGGTCACCGCTTCCAGGTCGCGTGTGACCGGCGGGGCGGGCACCGTCGACGCGGCGGGCGGTCTGGCGGTGGCGGGCGCGGCTGGTTTGGCGGTCTGTTTCACGATCACCAGGGCGCCGGACGCATCACGCTGCATGGTGTAGCCGGTGCCCCGCAACAAGAGCGCCAGGGCCGCCTGCGGGGTCATGTCGCCGTGCACGCCGGTGGTCGACAGCCCCTTCAACTGGTCGGATCGATAGAGAAACTGTGCGCCCGATTGTCTGGCCAGGCTGTCCAGTCCGTCCACCAGGTTGCCGGCCGGAATGTCGATGCGGGCCGAGGCTTCCTGGGCGTGTGCCATCAAAGACAGCGCGCTGGCCAGCGCGAAGAACAGCGTGGTGCGTAGTGCGATCATGGTCTCCCCCGAGACGTTGTGGTGACGTCGTACTGACTGTCATGACGAACGAATCGTGAAAACCCCGCACCCGCGACGCAAGTTGTTGCTCAACGGGCGTAGAGCAGCACCTGGTTGCCTTGTTGCACCGCTCGCACCGGAAAGGCAGCAGTGAGCAGGTTGACGAACGCCTGGGTGTTGGACCAGCGGAAATGGCCGCCCAGCGGCAGGTGGGCGATGGCCGGGTCGACCACCACGATCTTTCGCACGCTGTAGCGGTTCAATTCCATGACCGCACTGGCCAGCGGCGTGTCGTGGAAGCTTACGTAGCCGTCACGCCAGTCCAGGTAGCGCTTCGCCTGTGCGAGTGGCAGCGAGCGCACCAGCAGGCCGTTGCCGTCAAGCTGCGCAACGCTGCCGGCAGGCAGCAACGTGGACAGGCTGCCCTTGCCGTCGGCTCCCGCCGGTTCGAGCCGCACCACGCCCTCGGTCACCACCACGCGCAATGCGTCGCCGTCGCGGCGCACCGCGAAACGGGTGCCTACCGCCACGACCTGACGCTTGCCCGCTTCCACCACGAACGGCTTGCCGGGGTTCTTGGCGACGTGGAAATACGCTTCGCCGCGTTCCAGGTCGATCTGGCGTCGGTTGCGCGTCCACGCGACGCGGATGCGGCTGTCGCTGCTCAAGGTCGCCTGCGAACCATCGCTCAGCGAAACCTCGCTGAGCTGGCCGACCGCCGTGTCGTATTGCACGACCGGTTCGATGCCGCCGCGCTGCCAGGACACGGTGCCAGCCACGGCCAGCACCGCCACCGCCGCGGCACCGGTGAGCCAACGCAGGAGCGGGCGGCGCCGGGTGTGGCGCCGGCGCGATACGGACGGTGCAGCCAGTTCCACCTCGTGCGGCTGTGCCCAGCGGCCGGGCGGAGGGACGCGGTCACCGGACAGGCCGGCGCCCAGCGCCTGCAGGCGGCCGGCTTCGCGCCACGCGGCTTCCAGGCGCAGGAACGCCACCTTGTGCGCCGTCGCATCGGCCAGCCACTCGTCCAGCGACGCCTCATCGGCCGCAGACCATCGCCCGCTGTCGCGGCGTGCCAGCCATGCGGCGGCGATGTGCTCAATCTGTCGGCTGCTGACCATGGACTGCTTCGTTCGGCAATGAGGCATGTTGCTGCGGCGCAGCGCGGTGGCCGACACCCTCGCCGTAGAAGTGGTCGGCGATCAGCCTGACTCCCTTGGCGACCTGTTTCTCCACCGTTTTCTCGGTAATTCTGAGTTGTTCGGCCACGGCCTTCTGCGGCAGTTCCTGCACCTTGCGCATCCAGACCACCTCGCGACAGCGCGCCGGCAACTGGTCGAAGGCATCGGCAAGCCGTTTGAGGATCTGCCGCCCGTCCAGCCGGCGTTCCGGCGAGATCTCATCGATCAAGACGTTCAGGGCGTCGATATCCCCCACGGCGTCGATGGCCACCACGCGGCTGCGACGCAGCCGATCGGTGACCAGATGGCGTGCGGTGGAGAACAGGAAGGCCTTGGGCTGCGTCGGCAGGTTCTTGCCCGCTGCCTCGTAGACGCGCACATAGACTTCCTGGCGCAGGTCGTGGACGTCGTCGCGCTGCAGGCAGATGCGCTGCAACAACCGCGTCAGGGCGGCTTCGTGCACCACGATCTCGCGGATGAACCAGGCGTCGAGGGTATCGTCCATGCCATCGACCATAACGGCATTTCACAGGCCTGGGTATGTGCCATCGGCGTTCGCCGCAGACGTGGGGGATGCGGGTGCGCCAATCGTCTCGGTACGGAATGGGGCCGGTCGCCAGGGAGTGCGGGGCCGGCAAGTCGCCGCTCTGTCGCAGGAATCGCCATGTCCTCCATTCGACTGTCGTTGCGCCTCTGTTCCGCCATGCTGCTGGCGATGATGGCTGTTGCGCCGTTCCACGTGCGCGCCGCGTTGTCGCCGCACGGCAACGGTTACGCGTACTACGCCATCGGCGACGTACACGCGCCCACCCCGGGCAAGGTGGAACCGGGCGCCATGCTGATGGGCGGCGGCGAGTGGGTGGACAAGGCGTTCACCTGGCTGTCGGCCCGCGGGGGGCATGGCCACGCACTGATCCTGCGTGCCTCCGGTGCACAGGATCTCCAGGAAGACTGGTATCGCCGCGTCGGCGGCGTCGCCTCGGTGGAAACGCTGGTATTCAGTTCGCGTGCGGCGGCCAGCGATCCGGACGTGCTGGCGCTGGTGAAGCGTGCAGATGTCATCTTCCTCGCGGGAGGCGACCAGTCCAACTACGTGCGCTACTGGAAAGATGCGCCGCTGCAGGAAGCCCTGAATGCGCACGTGCATGCGGGCAAACCCATCGGTGGAAGCAGTGCGGGTCTGGCCGTGCTGGGGGCGCACGTCTATGGTGCGATGGACGGGGGCAGCCTGGAATCGAAGCAGGCGCTGGCTGACCCGTTCGGGGCGCCGGTGACCATCGTCGAGGACTTTCTGCGCCTTCCGTTCCTTGGCCATGTCGTCACCGACACCCATTTCTCGGCACGGAATCGCCTCGGGCGTCTGGTGGCGCTTCTGGCGCGCGAACGCAGCGAGGGCGATCCAGCGGCGATCGGCATCGGCGTGGACGAGCGCACCGCGCTGTGCATCGATGGCCTCGGCCGGGGACAGGTGTTCACTGCGCGCAACGGCTTTGCCTGGCTGGTCGTTCCTGGCGGCAAGCCTGAGCGCGCAAGCGCCGGACAGCCGCTGACGTACCGGAATCTGCGCATCGTGGGCGTGGGCCCGCAAAGTCGCGTCGATGCGAACGGCTGGCAGGTGGACAAGGCCGCCTTCCGGGCGATCGCCGACGTCGAGCAGGGCACGCTGCGCCTGCATGGCGAACAGCCCGTCGTGCTGGCCGTTCACGGCGGGGCCGGCGTGGACAGGGCGAGCATGACGCCAGCCGACGAAGCGCGGGCGCGCGCTGCGCTGGAGCTTGCACTGCGTCGCGGATACGAACAGCTGAAGCAGGGGCATCCGTCGATGGATGCAGTCACCGCCGCGATCACCACGCTGGAGGACGATCCCATGTTCAACGCCGGGCGTGGAGCCGTGTTCACCCACGACGGGCGCAATGAGCTCGATGCCTCGGTGATGGACGGCGCCACTCTGGCTGCCGGTGCCGTGGCGGGCGTGCACCGGGTGAAGAATCCGGTGCTGCTGGCCCGCGCGGTAATGGAGCATTCGTCGCACGTCATGCTGGTCGGCGATGGTGCGGAGCAGTTCGCGGCGGAGGTGGGCGTGACATTGGTTGAGCCGTCCTACTTCCGCACGGAGCGCCGCTGGCAGGAGCTGCAGAAGGCGCTCGAGGCGGATGGCAAGCAGGCGAGTGCTGCGCGCGAAGGCGCGCGGCACTTCGGCACGGTGGGGGCGGTCGCGCGCGACAGCATGGGACGACTCGCCGCGGGCACGTCCACCGGTGGCATGACCGACAAGCGTTACGGTCGGGTGGGCGATTCCCCGGTGATCGGCGCGGGTACCTATGCGGATGCCGGCTGCGCGGTGTCCGGCACCGGCTGGGGCGAGTACTACCTGCGCGTCAGCGCCGCCCGGGACATCTGCATGCGCATGGGGCGTGAGGGCGAATCGGCCGCCCGGGCCGGGCGCGCGGTGATCGAGGACGAGATTCCCGGCATGGGCGGCGATGGCGGCGCCATCGTGCTGGGCGGCAACGGCGAAGTGGCGCTGCCGTTCAACACCGAGGGCATGTACCGTGGCTGGATTGGCGCCGACGGCGTGCCGCACGTGGCGATCTATCGCGACGATACGCTCACCATGCCGGCGTCGGCGGGAAACGGGGGCGTCCGGGGCGATGACGGCGGGGCATAATGCGGGCTGATCCCGCGTCCGGAGCCAGTCGCGCATGCCAGGCCAGCAGCACGAGGTGAATTTCCGTTTCCTTGCCCAGCCCACCGACGTCAATTTCGGCGGCAAGGTGCACGGCGGCATGGTGATGAAGTGGATAGACCAGACCGGCTACGCCTGTGCGGTGGCGTGGAGCGGGGCGTACTGCGTCACCGCGTCAGTAAGCGGCATCCAGTTCGTGGCGCCGATCCTGATCGGCGACCTGGTCACGGTGCAGGCGCGGCTGATCCATACCGGCACCACCAGCATGCACATGGCGGTGGACGTGCTGGCCAGCGACCTGCGCAAGGACGAGCGGCGCCTGGCGACCAGTTGCGTGATGGTGTTCGTGGCGCTGGACGCCCCGGACGGCAAGCCCACCCCGGTGCCGCACTGGGAGCCGCGCGACGACGGCGAACGCCAGTTGCAGGCGCATGCGCGCCGGCTGCAGGCGCTGTCGCGCGAGATGGGCCAGCTGGTCGACCTGCGCGCGGACGAAAACCGGCGGAATCCGGCCTGAAATCCCAGTGCGGGGCATGCCTGCAGGGTGCCGGAAGGCACCCGAAGGTGTTGACAGTCAGCGGGGCGATCCACACAATACGCGTTCTTTGTTGGAGGGATACCCAAGCGGCCAACGGGGGCAGA
Organism: Rhodanobacter sp. PCA2; assembly: GCF_013620825.1. GTDB lineage: Bacteria > Pseudomonadota > Gammaproteobacteria > Xanthomonadales > Rhodanobacteraceae > Rhodanobacter_A. Next base: position 267,105 of record NZ_NJIC01000009.1, read on the forward strand.
CTGTAAATCTGCTGGCTTACGCCTTCGGTGGTTCGAATCCACCTCCCTCCACCAGTCGATTCCGCGAAAGTCTGCGGGTGGGCTGGTCCGCCGGAACGATTCGGTCGTTCCGGCAACGGGCTCCACGCAGGGCGGGAGTAGTTCAATGGTAGAACCTCAGCCTTCCAAGCTGATGGTGCGGGTTCGATTCCCGTCTCCCGCTCCATTGCGCTGCCCCGGGTCGCCTTCCATGGCGACGGCAAGCGACAGGCCCGCCACCCGGCGGGGCTTGTCGAAAATTTGAAGCGTCCTGCATGGAGGCAGGTCCGCTCTTCGCCGTCACGGAGGATGGCCGAAAGTCACGCTCATGTAGCTCAGTCGGTAGAGCACTTCCTTGGTAAGGAAGAGGTCGCTGGTTCGATTCCAGTCATGAGCACCATCATCTGCAGGTCTCGCCCGCACCGGGCGGTTGCTTTCTCTCTCTGACTCACCGGGATTCAGGCGTATGGCAAAGGGCAAGTTCGAGCGCACCAAGCCCCACGTGAACGTGGGCACGATCGGTCACGTGGACCACGGCAAGACGACGCTGACGGCGGCGCTGACGAAGGTCGGTGCGGAACGCTTCGGCGGCGAATTCAAGGCCTACGACGCGATCGACGCGGCGCCGGAAGAAAAGGCGCGCGGCATCACGATCTCGACGGCGCACGTGGAATACGAGTCGCCGACGCGCCACTACGCGCACGTGGACTGCCCGGGCCACGCCGACTACGTGAAGAACATGATCACGGGCGCGGCGCAGATGGACGGCGCGATCCTGGTGTGTTCGGCCGCGGACGGCCCGATGCCGCAGACGCGCGAACACATCCTGCTGTCGCGCCAGGTGGGCGTGCCGTACATCGTCGTGTTCCTGAACAAGGCCGACATGGTGGACGACGCCGAGCTGCTCGAGCTGGTCGAGATGGAAGTGCGCGAGCTGCTGTCGAAGTACGACTTCCCGGGCGACGACACGCCGATCATCAAGGGTTCGGCGAAGCTGGCGCTGGAAGGCGACCAGTCGGAAATCGGCGTGCCGGCGATCATCTCGCTGGTGGACGCGCTGGACACCTACATTCCGGAGCCGCAGCGCGCGATCGACCAGCCGTTCCTGATGCCGGTGGAAGACGTGTTCTCGATCTCGGGCCGCGGCACCGTGGTGACCGGCCGTATCGAGCGCGGCGTGATCAAGGTGGGCGACGAAATCGAAGTGGTCGGCATCCGTCCGACGCAGAAGACCACCGTGACCGGCGTGGAAATGTTCCGCAAGCTGCTGGACCAGGGTCAGGCGGGCGACAACGCCGGCCTGCTGCTGCGCGGCCTGAAGCGCGACGACGTGGAGCGTGGCCAGGTGCTGGCGAAGCCGGGCACGATCACCCCGCACACGGAGTTCGAGGCCGAGGTGTACGTGCTGTCGAAGGACGAAGGCGGCCGTCACACCCCGTTCTTCAAGGGCTACCGCCCGCAGTTCTACTTCCGCACCACCGACGTGACCGGTGCGATCGAGCTGCCGGAAGGCGTGGAAATGGTCATGCCGGGCGACAACATCAAGATGGTGGTGACGCTGATCCACCCGATCGCGATGGACCAGGGCCTGCGTTTCGCGATCCGCGAAGGCGGCCGCACCGTCGGCGCCGGCGTGGTGGCGAAGGTCATCAAGTAAGCAACAAAGCGGGGATTCGGGAGGCGGGATTCGGCATTCGGAAGGGCATGCTCTTTCGCATTGACCGGGTCCCGCATCGCGGGTCCCCAATCCCGTTTTAGTACGCCAGTAGCTCAATTGGCAGAGCAGCGGTCTCCAAAACCGCAGGTTGGGGGTTCGAGTCCCTCCTGGCGTGCCATCTTTCCGAGGATAGACGACGGATGGTGGCGTGCCGGACGCTTTATGCCATCCGGCGGCCGACGACATCCGCAGGCAGCGCATGAATACCAAGGCAGAACAGCCCAAGGGCACGACCGCCGGCGATATCGGCAAGCTGGTGCTGGCCGCCGTGATCCTGGTGGCCGGCATCGTGGCGTATTCGTGGTTCGGCAACGACACGCGGGTGCCGCCGGTGGCGCGCCTGCTGGGCGTGCTGGCGGCGCTGGTGATCGCGCTGGCGATCGCCGCGTTCACCGCGCTGGGGCGCCGCGTGCGCCACTTCCTCGCCGAATCGCAGTTCGAAATGCGCAAGGTGGTCTGGCCGACTCGCGACGAGACGATCAAGACCACGGGCATCATCATTCTGGTGGTCATCATCCTGTCGCTGCTGCTGGGCCTGATCGACCTTCTTCTCAAGTCGGTCATTCTGGACTGGCTGCTCAAGCTGTGAGGTCAAAGCCGTGAGCAAGCGTTGGTATGTGGTGCACGCCTATTCGGGCTTTGAGAACCAGGTGAAGCGGGCGCTGTCCGAGCGCATCCTGCGCGCCGGGATGGAAGAGAAGTTCGGCGAAGTGCTGGTGCCGACCGAGGAAGTGATCGAGATGCGCGGCGGCCAGAAGCGCCGCAGCGACCGCAAGTTCTTCCCCGGCTACGTGCTGGTGCAGATCGAGACCAACACCGAGGGCAAGGCGCCGCGCATCGACGACGAGTGCTGGCACCTGGTCAAGGAAACGCCCAAGGTGATGGGCTTCATCGGCGGCACCGCCGACCGTCCGCTGCCGATCCGCGACAGCGAGGCCGACACCATCCTCAGCCGTGTGCGCGAAGGCGTGGAAAAGCCCAAGCCCAAGGTGCTGTTCGAGCCGGGCGAGATGGTGCGCGTCACCGACGGCCCGTTCAACGACTTCAACGGCGTGGTCGAGGAAGTCAACTACGAGAAGAGCCGCCTGCGCGTGGCGGTGCTGATCTTCGGCCGCTCCACTCCTGTCGAACTGGAGTTCGGGCAGGTCGAGAAGGCCTGATCCGGCCGGAACATTGGGGCGAAGCGGTATTGCACCGCACGTCCGCCTCCTCTCCCCTTTGGGGAGAGGATTGAGGTGAGGGGCCGGGGCTTGCGCGAAGATTGATTCAGTGCGCACCTTGGTCTGGCGTCAAGGCCAGTCCAGCCCCTCATCCGGCCCTTCGGGCCACCTTCTCCCCGGAGGGGAGAAGGGTTTCGGCATGGGGCTTGCTTGGAGGTTGGTCAATCTTTATACTGCACGGTTCCCGCCGGGGTCTTTCGACCCGGCGTGTCCGTGTTTCAGGAATCCGCGGGACTGCGGATTCCCCTCTCAACCAGGGAAGTTGCACGGCGAGGAGCCGCAAGGCGCCTGAACTCGCGAGGAAAATCCAATGGCAAAGAAAGTAGTTGGCTACATCAAGCTGCAGGTCAAGGCCGGTCAGGCCAACCCCAGCCCGCCGGTCGGTCCGGCGCTGGGTCAGCGCGGCCTGAACATCATGGAATTCTGCAAGGCGTTCAATGCCGCCACGCAGAAGATGGAGCCGGGTCTGCCGATCCCGGTGATCATCACCGCGTACTCCGACCGCAGCTTCACCTTCATCACCAAGACCCCGCCGGCCACGATCCTGATCAAGAAGGCCACGGGCGTCGCCAAGGGTTCGTCGAAGCCGAACACCGACAAGGTCGGCAAGATCACCCGCAAGCAGCTCGAAGACGTCGCCAAGCAGAAGGAGCCGGATCTCACGGCTGCCGATCTGGACGCCGCGGTGCGCACCATTGCCGGTAGCGCGCGCAGCATGGGCCTGGTGGTGGAGGGTTAAGACATGGCAAAGATCACCAAGCGTATGAAGGCCGCCCAGGCCGCAGTGCAGCCGGGCAAGGTCTACGGTCTCGAAGAGGCCCTGAACATCGTCAAGAACAACGCCAAGGCGAAGTTCGCCGAGTCCGTGGACGTGGCCGTCCGCCTCGGCATCGACGCCAAGAAGTCGGACCAGGGCGTGCGCGGTTCCTCGCTGCTGCCGCACGGCACCGGCAAGACCATCAAGGTCGCCGTGTTCTGCCCGGCGGGCGAGAAGGCCGAGGCCGCCAAGGCCGCCGGCGCCGATGCCGTCGGCATGGACGACCTGGCCGAGCGCATGCAGGGCGGCGACCTCGACTTCGGTCGCGTGATCGCCACGCCGGACGCGATGCGCGTGGTCGGCAAGCTCGGCCAGCTGCTTGGCCCGCGCGGCCTGATGCCGAACCCGAAGGACGGCTCGGTCACCGCCGACGTCGTCACCGCGGTGAAGAACGCCAAGGCCGGCCAGGTGAAGTTCCGCAACGACAAGGCGGGCATCATCCACGCCACCATCGGCAAGGCCACGTTCGAGGCCGCGCAGCTCGCGGACAACCTCAACGCGCTGGTCAACGACCTGCTGAAGGCCAAGCCGGCCACCGCCAAGGGCCAGTACCTGCAGAAGGTGGCGCTGTCCAGCACGATGGGCGTCGGCGTCATCGTGGATGCCTCGTCGCTGAACATCGCGACCAAGTAAGCAAGGTTTTTCCCGCGCGGCCGGTTGCCGCGCGGACCGTTTTTGAGGGCGGCCCGGGTCGTGCGATCCGGGCAGCCGTCAAAGACCGCAGGCGCGACCAGCGCGCGACGACGACGGGCAGGGAGCTCGCTCATGGCAGGGAATCGCCGTCGTCGCCAAGCCGGTCGCTTAATCGGATGCCCGCATCCGGCCTGCGCAGATGGTGTCGCCCCCACTGGAATGATTCGTCGTTCTGGAAAGGCCACCACCCGGGACACCCAGTGTCCCCGACGTCACGGAAGGCGTCGCCCAGGACCGCAAGCGGCAGGAGCCGTGAGCGGAGTTCATTTGGAGGAGTGCAATGGCTCTCAATCTGTCCCAGAAGCAAGAAGTAGTCGCCGAGCTGGCAGAAGTCGCCGCGAAGGCTCACTCCCTGGTCGCTGCCGAGTACGCGGGCACCACGGTCGAACAGATGACCGCGATGCGCAAGAAGGCCCGCGAGACCGGCGTGTTCCTGAAGGTTGTCAAGAACACGCTGGCGTCGCGCGCCGTGGCAGGTACCGAGTTCGAGGTCGTCAAGGACGTCCTGACCGGTCCGCTGCTGTACGCGTTCTCGACCGAGGAGCCCGGCGCTGCCGGTCGCCTGATCAAGGAATTCGCGAAGACCAACGAAAAGCTCAAGGCCAAGGTCGTCTCGGTGGAAGGCAAGCTGCTGCCCGCCGCGCACGTCGACGTGCTGGCCTCGCTGCCGACCCGCGAAGAGGCGCTGGCGATGCTGGCCCGCGTGCTGGCCGAGCCGGCTGCGATGTTCGCGCGCGCCGTCAAGGCCGTGGCCGACAAGCAGGGTGGTGGCGAAGTCGCCGCCGAAGCCCCTGCGGCCGCCTGATCCCGACGCTTATCCGTATCGAATCCATTTCCAGAGGTAAATCAAAATGTCCCTGACCAACGAACAGATCGTTGACGCCGTCGCCGCCAAGTCGCTCATGGAAGTGATGGAGCTGGTGAAGGCCATCGAAGAGAAGTTTGGCGTTTCCGCCGCTGCCCCGGTCGCCGTGGCCGCCGCCGGTGGCGCTGCCGCCCCGGCCGCCGAGGCGCAGACCGAGTTCGACGTGATCCTGAAGTCCGCCGGCGACAAGAAGGTCGACGTGATCAAGGCCGTCCGCGCCATCACCGGCCTGGGCCTGAAGGAAGCCAAGGACCTGACCGAGCAGGGCGGCGTCCTGAAGGAAGCCGTGTCGAAGGAAGACGCCGACAAGTTCAAGAAGGACCTGGAAGCTGCCGGCGCCACGGTCGAACTGAAGTAATCGGCGCCCTTGCGCGCCGTCAGTTTGGCTTAGCGTCAAGCAAGCCTGGGGGCGAAAGCCCCCGGGCTTTGCCCGCTTGAGGAACCGGGCGGCGCGGAGCGTGCTGCGAGCCATGGATGGCTCGCCGTGAACCAGGTGCTTGCGCCTGGTTCACGGAGCCCGCCTCCGGCGGGCGAGTCCGAAATGGGCAGGAGCCCATTCCGGACACATCAGGCACGGATGCTTTTGCTGTGGGGCATGGCGGCTGAGGACTGGTGACAAGTCTTCAACCGCGATTCCCCAAGATCCAAGCATCCCCATTCAGCCGGTGCGTGCACCACCGGCGTCACTGCGAACCGAGGCGTCAACCCATGACCTACTCGTTTACCGAGAAGAAGCGCATCCGCAAGGATTTCGGCAAGCGGCCCCCCGTGCTGGGCGTGCCCAACCTGCTGACCATCCAGACCGATTCCTACCGGGAATTCCTGCAGGAGCACACCGCTCCGAAACAGCGCGAAGACAAGGGTCTGCACGCCGCCCTGAAGTCGGTGTTCCCGATCGTGAGCTACTCGGGCAACGCCGCACTGGAATACGTGGACTACCGCCTCGGCGAGCCGGGCTTCGACGAGCGCGAGTGCCGCAACCGCGGCATGACCTTCGGCGCGCCGCTGCGCGTGACCGTGCGCCTGGTGATCTACGACAAGGACAGCCCGGCCTCGCGCAAGGCCGTGAAGTACGTCAAGGAGCAGGAGGTCTACATGGGCGAGATCCCGCTCATGACCGACACCGGCACCTTCATCATCAACGGCACCGAGCGCGTCATCGTCTCGCAGCTGCACCGTTCGCCGGGCGTGTTCTTCGACCACGACCGCGGCAAGACGCACAGCTCGGGCAAGCTGCTGTTCTCCGCCCGCGTGATCCCCTACCGCGGCTCGTGGCTGGACTTCGAGTTCGACCCGAAGGACGCGCTGTTCACCCGCATCGACCGTCGCCGCAAGCTGCCGGTGACCGTGCTGCTGCGCGCGCTGGGCTACAGCAACCAGGAGATGCTGGCGATCTTCTTCGAGCACAACGTGTTCCACCTCGGCAAGAAGGGTGGCACCACGCTGGAGCTGGTCGCCGAGCGCCTGCGCGGCGAGACGCTGTCGTTCGACCTCGCGGTCGGCGGCAAGGTGCTGGTGGAGGCGGGCAAGCGCATCACCGCGCGCCACGTGCGCCAGCTCGCGTCCGAGAACATCACCGCGCTGGAAGTGCCGGACGACTACCCGGTGGGCCGCATCCTCGCCACCGACATCGTCGACGCGAAGACCGGCGAGCTGCTGGCCTCGGCGAACGACGAAATCACCGCCGAGCAGCTGGAGAACTTCCGCAAGGCCGGCATCGAAGTGGTGCCCACGCTGTACGTGAACGACCTCGACCGCGGCGCCTACATCTCGCACACGCTGCGCATCGACAACACCCGCACCCCGCTCGAGGCGCTGGTGGAGATCTACCGCATGATGCGCCCGGGCGAGCCGCCGACGAAGGACGCCGCGCAGAACCTGTTCTTCAACCTGTTCTTCACGTTCGACCGCTACGACCTGTCGGCGGTGGGCCGGATGAAGTTCAACCGCCGCGTGGGCCGCAAGGACATCCTGGGCCCGGGCGTGCTGTACGACCACAAGTACTTCGGCGAGCGCAAGGAAGAGGCCGCGCAGGCGCTGGTCAAGGCGCAGGGCGACACCTCCGACATCCTCGACGTGCTGAAGGTGCTGATCGACATCAAGAACGGCCACGGCACCGTGGACGACATCGACCACCTCGGCAACCGCCGCGTGCGTTCGGTGGGCGAGATGACCGAGAACACGTTCCGCATCGGCCTGGTGCGCGTGGAGCGCGCGGTGCGCGAGCGCCTGTCGTTGGCCGAGGCCGACGGCCTCACCCCGCAGGACCTGATCAACGCGAAGCCGGTGGCGGCCGCGGTGAAGGAGTTCTTCGGTTCCTCGCAGCTTTCGCAGTTCATGGACCAGAACAACCCGCTGTCGGAAGTGACGCACAAGCGCCGCGTCTCGGCGCTGGGCCCGGGCGGCCTGACCCGCGAGCGCGCCGGCTTCGAGGTGCGCGACGTGCACCCGACCCATTACGGCCGCGTCTGCACCATCGAGACGCCGGAAGGCCCGAACATCGGCCTGATCAACTCGCTCGCCGTGTACGCGCGCACGAACCAGTACGGCTTCCTGGAGACGCCGTACCGCAAGGTCGCGAACGCCAAGGTCACCGACAAGGTGGACTACCTGTCGGCGATCGAGGAAGGCGACCACGTGATCGCGCAGGCGAACTCGCCGCTGGACAAGCACGGCGCCTTCGTCGAGGAATTCGTGTCCTGCCGTTTCCGCGGCGAGTCCGAGCTGCGTCCGGCGGCCGAAGTCGACTACATGGACGTCTCCCCGATGCAGACCGTGTCGGTGGCGGCGGCGCTGGTGCCGTTCCTGGAGCATGACGACGCGAACCGCGCGCTGATGGGCGCGAACATGCAGCGCCAGGCCGTGCCGACGCTGCGCTCGCAGACCCCGCTGGTGGGCACCGGCATCGAGCGTGCCGTGGCGCGCGACTCCGGCGTCACCGTCAGCGCGAAGCGCGGCGGCCTGATCGACCAGGTCGACGCCGGCCGCATCGTGGTGCGCGTGAACGAGGACGAGGTGGGCGAGAACGACGCCGGCGTCGACATCTACACGCTGACCAAGTACACCCGCTCCAACCAGAACACCAACCTCAACCAGCGTCCGCTGGTGAACGTGGGCGACGTGGTGGCGAAGGGCGACACGCTGGCGGACGGTTCCTCGACCGACCTCGGCGAGCTCGCGCTCGGCCAGAACATGCTGATCGCGTTCATGCCGTGGAACGGCTACAACTTCGAAGACTCGATCCTGCTCTCCGAGCGCGTCGTGCAGGAAGACCGCTACACCTCGATCCACATCGAGGAGCTGGCCTGCGTCGCGCGCGACACCAAGCTGGGCGCCGAGGAAATCACCGCCGACATCCCGAACGTGGGCGAGCAGGCGCTGGCCCGCCTCGACGAGAGCGGCATCGTCTACATCGGCGCCGAAGTGAAGGCGGGCGACATCCTGGTCGGCAAGGTCACGCCGAAGGGCGAGAGCCAGCTCACGCCGGAAGAGAAGCTGCTGCGCGCGATCTTCGGCGAGAAGGCCAGCGACGTGAAGGACAGCTCGCTGCGCGTGCCGCCGGGCATGGACGGCACCGTCATCGACGTGCAGGTGTTCACCCGCGACGGCATCGAGAAGGACAAGCGCGCGCGCCAGATCGAGGAAACCGAGGTCAAGCGCATCCGCAAGGACTTCGACGACCAGTTCCGCATCCTGGAAGGCGCGATCTACAACCGCATGCGCGTCCAGCTGGTCGGCCAGAGCGCGATGAGCGGTCCGGGCGGCCTGAAGCGCGGCACCGAGATCACCGACGCCTACCTCGACGGCCTGAAGAAGGACGACTGGTTCAAGATCAACGTCAAGGACGAGTCCGTCACCGAGTTCCTCGAGCGCGCGTCCGAGCAGGTCAAGCGCCACAAGGAGGAGTTCGACAAGCGCTTCAAGGAGAAGCAGGGCAAGATCACCCAGGGCGACGACCTCGCGCCGGGCGTGCTGAAGATGGTCAAGGTGTTCCTGGCCGTGAAGCGCCGCATCCAGCCGGGCGACAAGATGGCCGGCCGTCACGGCAACAAGGGCGTGGTCTCCAACGTGGTGCCGGTCGAGGACATGCCGCACATGGCCGACGGCACGGCGGTGGACATCTGCCTGAACCCGCTGGGCGTGCCGAGCCGCATGAACATCGGCCAGATCCTGGAAGTGCATCTGGGCTGGGCGGCCAAGGGCCTGGGCAGGAAGATCCAGCAGATGATGGAGGCGCAGGCCAAGGTCAAGCAGATCCGCGAGTTCCTCGACCAGATCTACAACCACCACGTCGCCGGCGCCGTGCAGCACGTGGACCTCAAGTCGCTGACCGACGACGAGATCCTCGCGCTCGCGAACAACCTGCAACAGGGCGTGCCGATGGCCACGCCGGTGTTCGACGGCGCCGAGGAAACCGAGATCAAGGCGATGCTGAAGCTGGCGGATCTGCCCGAGTCGGGCCAGACCACGCTGTTCGACGGCCGCACCGGCGAGGCGTTCGATCGCCCGGTCACCGTGGGCTACATGCACTACCTGAAGCTCAACCACCTGGTCGACGACAAGATGCACGCCCGCTCCACCGGCCCGTACTCGCTGGTCACCCAGCAGCCGCTGGGCGGCAAGGCGCAGTTCGGCGGCCAGCGCTTCGGCGAAATGGAAGTCTGGGCGCTGGAAGCCTACGGCGCGGCCTACACCCTGCAGGAAATGCTGACGGTGAAGTCCGACGACGTGCAGGGCCGCAACCAGATGTACAAGAACATCGTCGACGGCAACCACGAGATGGCGGCCGGCATGCCGGAATCCTTCAACGTGCTGGTGAAGGAAATCCGCTCGCTGGGCATCGACATCGACCTGGAAGAGATCAAGTGAATGGTCGGGACCCGGGGCGATCCCCCGGGTCCCGGATAAGCCAGACCCCCGGTTATTCCGTGGCTCCCGACCATAGAGACAGCTCCAAGCGGAGACTCACATGAAAGACTTGCTCAATCTGTTCAACCAGCAGCGCGCCACGCCCGAGTTCGACGCGATCAAGATCGCGCTCGCCTCGCCGGAGCTGATCCGCTCCTGGTCCTACGGCGAAGTGAAGAAGCCGGAAACCATCAACTACCGCACGTTCAAGCCCGAGCGCGACGGCTTGTTCTGCGCCGCGATCTTCGGTCCGGTGAAGGACTACGAGTGCCTGTGCGGCAAGTACAAGCGCATGAAGCACCGCGGCGTGGTCTGCGAGAAGTGCGGCACCGAGGTCACCCTGGCCAAGGTGCGCCGCGAGCGCATGGGCCACATCGAGCTGGCCAGCCCGACCGCGCACATCTGGTTCCTCAAGTCGCTGCCCTCGCGCATCGGCCTGATGCTGGACATGACGCTGCGCGACATCGAGCGCATCCTGTACTTCGAAGCCTTCGTGGTGATCGATCCGGGCCTGACCGCGCTGGAGCGCGGCCAGCTGCTCAGCGAGGACCAGTACCTCGAAGCGGTCGAGGAGCACGGCGACGAGTTCGACGCGCGCATGGGCGCCGAGGCGGTGTACGAGCTGCTGAAGTCGCTGGACCTGCCGGGCGAGATCATCCGCCTGAAGGAAGAGATCGCCTCCACCAACTCCGAGACCAAGCTGAAGCGCCTCACCAAGCGCGTGAAGCTGATCGAGGCGTTCGTCGAGTCCGGCAACAAGCCGGAGTGGATGGTGCTGACCGTGCTGCCGGTGCTGCCGCCGGACCTGCGTCCGCTGGTGCCGCTGGACGGCGGCCGCTTCGCCACGTCCGACCTGAACGACCTGTACCGCCGCGTCATCAACCGCAACAACCGCCTGCGCCGCCTGCTCGAACTCAATGCGCCCGACATCATCGTGCGCAACGAGAAGCGCATGCTGCAGGAGTCGGTGGACGCGCTGCTCGACAACGGCCGCCGCGGCCGTGCCATCACCGGCACGAACAAGCGCGCGCTGAAGTCGCTGGCCGACATGATCAAGGGCAAGCAGGGCCGCTTCCGCCAGAACCTGCTGGGCAAGCGCGTGGACTACTCGGGCCGCTCGGTGATCACCGTGGGTCCGACGCTGCGCCTGCACCAGTGCGGCCTGCCGAAGAAGATGGCGCTGGAACTGTTCAAGCCCTTCATCTTCGCCAAGCTGCAGGCCCGCGGCGAGGCGACCACGATCAAGGCCGCCAAGAAGCTCGTCGAGCGCGAGGAAGGCCAGGTGTGGGACATCCTGGAAGAGGTGATCCGCGAGCATCCGGTGCTGCTGAACCGCGCGCCGACGCTGCACCGCCTCGGCATCCAGGCGTTCGAGCCGATCCTGATCGAAGGCAAGGCGATCCAGCTGCACCCGCTCGTGTGTACCGCGTTCAACGCGGACTTCGACGGCGACCAGATGGCCGTGCACGTGCCGCTGTCGATCGAGGCGCAGTTGGAAGCGCGCGCCCTGATGATGTCGACGAACAACATCCTGTCGCCGGCGAACGGCGAGCCGATCATCGTGCCGACCCAGGACGTGGTGCTGGGCCTGTACTACATGACGCGCGAGCTGGTGAACGCGAAGGGCACCGGCATGGTGTTCTCCGGCATCAGCGAGGTGCGCCGCGCCTACGACAACCGCGCGGTCGAGCTGCATGCGAAGATCAAGGTGCGCCTGAAGCAGGTGCGCGTGGACGAGCACGGCGAGCGCCACAGCGAGCTCTCGCTGGTCGAGACCACCGTGGGTCGCGCGCTGCTGGCCGAGATCCTGCCGGAAGGCCTGCCGTTCCAGCTCGCCAACACCGAGCTGACCAAGAAGGCCATCTCGCGCCTGATCAACGCCAGCTACCGCCGCCTGGGCCTCAAGGAAACGGTGATCTTCGCCGACAAGCTGATGTACACCGGCTACCGTTTCGCGACGCGCGCCGGCATCTCCATCGGCATCGACGACATGAAGATCCCGGCCGAGAAGAAGGCGATCCTCGAGGAAGCCGAGAAGGAAGTCGTCGAGATCCAGCAGCAGTACCAGTCGGGCCTGGTGACCGCCGGCGAGCGCTACAACAAGGTGGTCGACATCTGGTCGCGCACCAACGAGCTGGTGGCCAAGGCGATGATCGACGGCATCGGCACCGAGACGGTGACCGACGCCGACGGCAAGCAGGTCGCCCAGAAGTCGATGAACTCGCTGTACATCATGGCCGACTCCGGCGCCCGTGGTTCGGTGGCGCAGATCCGCCAGCTCGCCGGCATGCGCGGCCTGATGGCGCGTCCGGACGGCTCGATCATCGAGACCCCCATCAAGGCCAACTTCCGCGAAGGCCTGAACGTGCTGCAGTACTTCAACTCCACCCACGGCGCCCGCAAGGGCCTCGCGGATACGGCGCTGAAGACCGCGAACTCCGGTTACCTCACCCGCCGCCTCGTGGACGTGGCGCAGGACGTGGTGGTCACCATGGACGACTGCGGCACCGAGGAAGGCCTGATCATGCAGCCGATCGTGGAAGGCGGCGACGTGGTCGAGCCGCTGCGCGAGCGCGTGCTGGGCCGCGTGGTGGTCGAGGACGTCTACGCCCCCGGCAACGACGACCAGCCCATCGTCGAGCGCGACACGCTGCTCAACGAGGCGCTGGTGGAGAAGCTGGACAAGGCCGGCGTGCAGTCGATCAAGGTGCGTTCGCCGATCACCTGCGCCGCCAGCCACGGCGTGTGCAAGCTGTGCTACGGCCGCGACCTGGCCCGTGGCCACCTGGTGAACATGGGCGAGGCCGTGGGCGTGGTTGCCGCGCAGTCGATCGGCGAACCTGGCACCCAGCTGACCATGCGTACCTTCCACATCGGCGGCGCGGCATCGCGTGCGGCCGCGGTGGACAACGTGACGGTGAAGACCACCGGCACGCTGAAGTTCAACAACATCAAGACCGTGCAGCACGCGCAGGGCCACCTGGTGGCGGTGTCGCGTTCGGGCGAAGTGTCGGTGCTGGATACCAGCGGCCGCGAGCGCGAGCGCTACAAGGTGCCGTACGGCGCCACCATCGCGGTGAAGGACGGCGCCGCGGTCAAGGCCGGCCAGGCCGTGGCCAACTGGGACCCGCACACCCATCCGATCGTGTCGGAAGTGGCCGGTACCGTGCGCTTCATCGACTTCATCGACGGCGTCACCGTGCAGAGCCAGACCGACGAACTGACCGGCCTGGAATCCGCGGTGGTGACCGATCCGAAGCGTCGCGGCACGGCCGCCAAGGACCTGCGTCCCATCGTGCGCCTGGAAGACGCCAAGGGCCGCGAGCTGAAGCTGCCGGGCACCGACGTGCCGGCGCAGTACATGCTGCCGGCCGGCGCCCTGGTGTCGATCCAGAACGGTGCGGCGGTGGGCGTGGGCGACGTGGTGGCGCGTATCCCGCAGGACGCCTCCAAGACCCGCGACATCACCGGCGGTCTGCCCCGCGTGGCCGACCTGTTCGAGGCGCGCAAGCCGAAGGAGCCGGCGATCCTGGCCGAGCGTTCGGGCGTGATCAGCTTCGGCAAGGACACCAAGGGCAAGCAGCGCCTGATCATCAAGGACGCCGACGGCAACGAGCACGAGGAGCTGATCCCGAAGTGGCGCCAGGTCATCGTGTTCGAAGGCGAGCACGTGGAGAAGGGCGAAACCGTGGTGGACGGCGAGCCCAGCCCGCACGACATCCTGCGCCTGCTGGGCGTGGAGCCGCTGGCCGGCTACCTGGTCAAGGAAATCCAGGACGTCTACCGCCTGCAGGGCGTGAAGATCAACGACAAGCACATCGAAGCGATCATTCGCCAGATGCTGCGCAAGGTCGAGATCACCGAGACGGGCGACAGCCACTACCTGCGCGGCGAGCAGGTGGAGCGCGTGCGCATCAATGCCGAGAACGATCGCGCGGTGAGCAAGGGCGAGCGTCCGGCCGAGTACCAGTCGGTGCTGCTCGGCATCACCAAGGCATCGCTGGCCACCGAGTCGTTCATCTCGGCGGCCTCGTTCCAGGAGACCACCCGCGTCCTCACCGAGGCGGCGGTCCGTGGCACGCGCGATACCTTGCGGGGCCTGAAGGAAAATGTTATCGTCGGACGTCTGATTCCCGCGGGTACCGGCTTGGCGTATCACGCCTCGCGTCGCGGTCAGGGCGGCCTGACCGCCTCGGAGTTGCAGACGCTTTCCGGTACCGCTTCCGCCGTCTCGTTCGCCGAGGCGCCGGCCGGTAGTGAAAGTGGCGTCGAGTAAGCCCGTTCCGGGCTCATCTCGCTAGACATACGAAATGAGGTGCATGGATGCACCTCGTGTTCGGGTCATGGAAGGCGGGACCTTGGCTTGTCTCTGACAGGCCGTCCGTGTTATATTCCCGCTTCTTGGCAGACCGAGCTTGTTCGGGCTGCCTTTATGTTTTCAGAATAGGCTTCGCATGGCGACTATCAACCAGTTGGTGCGCAAATCCCGCAGCCCGAAGAGCTACAAGAGCGATTCGCCTGCCCTGCAGAACAGCCCGCAGCGTCGCGGCGTCTGCACGCGCGTTTACACGACCACCCCGAAAAAGCCGAACTCGGCCCTGCGCAAGGTTGCCAAGGTGCGCCTGACCAACGGCTACGAGGTGATCAGCTACATCGGCGGCGAAGGCCACAACCTGCAGGAGCACTCGGTGGTGCTGATCCGCGGCGGCCGCGTCAAGGACCTGCCGGGCGTGCGCTACCACACGGTGCGCGGCAGCCTGGACTGCGCCGGCGTCACCAAGCGTCGCCAGTCGCGCTCGAAGTACGGCGCCAAGCGTCCCAAGAGTTAATCAGCAGCGGCCATCCATGGTCGCGTTCAGGGCCCTGGATGCCCGAGTAACAACGGATACCAAACATGTCGCGTAAAGGTTCCCACCCCGCCCGCCTGGTGCTGCCCGATCCGAAGCACGGCAGCCAGCTGATCGCCCGTTTCATCAACATGGTGATGAAGAGCGGCAAGAAGTCGGTGGCCGAAAGCATCGTCTACGGCGCGCTGGAGCATCTGGGCGAGAAGCACGCCGAGCCGGTGGCTCTGGTCGAGAAGGCGCTGAACAACGTCGCGCCCGCCGTCGAGGTGAAGTCCCGTCGCGTCGGCGGCGCCACCTACCAGGTGCCGGTCGAAGTGCGTCCGGGTCGCCGCATGGCGCTGGCCATGCGCTGGGTGATCGAGGCGGCGCGCAAGCGCGGCGAGACCTCGATGCCGCGCAAGCTGGCTGCCGAGCTGCAGGAGGCTTCCGAGAGCCGCGGCGGCGCCGCCAAGAAGCGCGAGGAAACCCACCGCATGGCGGAAGCGAACAAGGCGTTCTCGCACTACCGCTGGTAATCGGCGGCATGCCGCGTCGCCCATGACGGGCGACGCCGAGTGAACCGGCATGCCTGCCGGATTTTTTTCACGACAGCGCGGCCAGGATGGCCGCTCTTGCCCATTCGGGGATGGATCTCCGTCGGATACGACTATGGCACGCACCACTCCCATCGAGCGCTACCGCAACTTCGGCATCATGGCCCACATCGATGCCGGCAAGACCACGACCACGGAGCGCATCCTGTTCTACACCGGCGTCTCGCACAAGATCGGCGAGGTGCACGACGGTGCGGCCACCATGGACTGGATGGAGCAGGAGCAGGAGCGCGGCATCACCATCACTTCCGCCGCCACCACGGCGTTCTGGAAGGGCATGGACGGGTCGATGGACCAGTACCGCTTCAACATCATCGACACCCCCGGGCACGTCGACTTCACCATCGAGGTGGAGCGTTCGCTGCGCGTGCTCGACGGCGCGGTGTTCGTGCTGTGCGCGGTCGGCGGCGTGCAGCCGCAGTCCGAGACCGTGTGGCGCCAGGCCAACAAGTACAAGGTGCCGCGCCTCGCGTTCGTCAACAAGATGGACCGCACCGGCGCGAACTTCGACAAGGTCGTCGGCCAGCTGAAGGCGCGCCTGGGCGCGAACCCGGTGCCGATGGTGGTGCCGATCGGCGCCGAGGACGACTTCGAGGGCGTGGTCGACCTGCTCAAGATGAAGGCGATCATCTGGGACATGGCGTCCCAGGGGATGAAGTTCGAGTACCAGGACATCCCGGCGAACCTCGCGGACAAGTCCGCCGAGGCGCACAACTTCATGGTCGAGTCGGCCGCCGAGGCGACCGAGGAGCTGATGAACAAGTACCTCGAAGAGGGCACCCTCACCGAGGACGAGATCATCAGCGGCCTGCGCGCGCGCACGCTGGCCAGCGAGATCATTCCGGTCTACTGCGGCACCGCGTTCAAGAACAAGGGCGTGCAGGCGATGCTGGACGCGGTGGTGCACCTGCTGCCGTCGCCGGTGGATCGTCCGCCGGTGGCCGGCATGGACGAGAACGACCAGGAGGCGACCCGCAAGGCGGACGACGCCGCGCCGTTCTCCGCGCTCGCGTTCAAGATCATGACCGACCCGTTCGTCGGTTCGCTGACGTTCTTCCGCGTCTATTCGGGCGTGCTGAATGCCGGCGACGCCGTCTACAACCCGGTGAAGTCGAAGAAGGAGCGCATCGGCCGCATGCTGCAGATGCACGCGAACGATCGTCATGAACTGAAGGAAGTCCGCGCAGGCGACATCGCCGCCGCGGTCGGCCTGAAGGACGTGACGACCGGCGACACGCTGTGCGCGCAGGATCACATCATCACCCTGG
Organism: Rhodanobacter sp. PCA2; assembly: GCF_013620825.1. GTDB lineage: Bacteria > Pseudomonadota > Gammaproteobacteria > Xanthomonadales > Rhodanobacteraceae > Rhodanobacter_A. Next base: position 284,051 of record NZ_NJIC01000009.1, read on the forward strand.
AGCGCATGACGTTCCCGGAGCCGGTGATCTCGATGGCGGTCGAGCCGAAGACCAAGTCCGACCAGGAAAAGATGGGCATCGCGCTCGGTCGCCTGGCCGCGGAGGATCCGTCCTTCCGCGTGCGCACCGACGAGGAGTCGGGCCAGACCATCATCTCCGGCATGGGCGAGCTGCACCTCGACATCATCGTCGACCGCATGAAGCGCGAGTTCAACGTGGAAGCGAACGTGGGCAAGCCGCAGGTGGCCTACCGCGAGACGATCCGCAGCAGCGACGTGAAGTCCGACTACAAGCACGCCAAGCAGTCCGGCGGCAAGGGCCAGTACGGTCACGTGGTGATCGAGATGTCGCCGATCAGCGAGGCCGACCGCGCCGACGAGAAGCTGTCCTCGCAGATCAAGGACGACTTCCTGTTCCAGAACGAGATCACCGGCGGCGTGATTCCGAAGGAGTTCATCCCCTCGGTCGAAAAGGGTCTGCGCGAAACCATCACCAGCGGTCCGCTGGCGGGCTTCCCGGTGGTGGGCGTCAAGGTCAAGCTGGTGTTCGGTTCGTACCACGACGTCGACTCGTCCGAAATGGCGTTCAAGCTGGCCGCCTCCATGGCGTTCAAGCAGGGCTTCGCGAAGGCCTCGCCGGTGCTGCTCGAGCCGATCATGAAGGTCGAGGTGGTGACGCCGGAGGAATACGTGGGCGACGTGATGGGCGACATGAGCCGTCGTCGCGGCATCCTGCGCGGCCAGGAAGACACGCCGTCGGGCAAGACCGTCGACGCGTTCGTTCCGCTGGGCGAGATGTTCGGTTACGCGACCACCATCCGGTCGCTGACCCAGGGTCGCGCCACCTTCACGATGGAGTTCGACCACTACGCCGAGGCGCCGAACAACATCGCCGAGCAGGTGGTGAAGAAGGCTTAAACCTTTGCGGCCATCCGTGGCCGCACTTTCAGAAGAAAAAACCAGTGCGGCCTGCGGGTCGCGTGAATCAAGCGACGCGGCAATCGCCGCACTGACAGAAGTTCTATCCAGAGGTCTCAAGTCATGGCAAAGGGCAAGTTCGAGCGCACCAAGCCCCACGTGAACGTGGGCACGATCGGTCACGTGGACCACGGCAAGACGACGCTGACGGCGGCGCTGACGAAGGTCGGTGCGGAACGCTTCGGCGGCGAATTCAAGGCCTACGACGCGATCGACGCGGCGCCGGAAGAAAAGGCGCGCGGCATCACGATCTCGACGGCGCACGTGGAATACGAGTCGCCGACGCGCCACTACGCGCACGTGGACTGCCCGGGCCACGCCGACTACGTGAAGAACATGATCACGGGCGCGGCGCAGATGGACGGCGCGATCCTGGTGTGTTCGGCCGCGGACGGCCCGATGCCGCAGACGCGCGAACACATCCTGCTGTCGCGCCAGGTGGGCGTGCCGTACATCGTCGTGTTCCTGAACAAGGCCGACATGGTGGACGACGCCGAGCTGCTCGAGCTGGTCGAGATGGAAGTGCGCGAGCTGCTGTCGAAGTACGACTTCCCGGGCGACGACACGCCGATCATCAAGGGTTCGGCGAAGCTGGCGCTGGAAGGCGACCAGTCGGAAATCGGCGTGCCGGCGATCATCTCGCTGGTGGACGCGCTGGACACCTACATTCCGGAGCCGCAGCGCGCGATCGACCAGCCGTTCCTGATGCCGGTGGAAGACGTGTTCTCGATCTCGGGCCGCGGCACCGTGGTGACCGGCCGTATCGAGCGCGGCGTGATCAAGGTGGGCGACGAAATCGAAGTGGTCGGCATCCGTCCGACGCAGAAGACCACCGTGACCGGCGTGGAAATGTTCCGCAAGCTGCTGGACCAGGGTCAGGCGGGCGACAACGCCGGCCTGCTGCTGCGCGGCCTGAAGCGCGACGACGTGGAGCGTGGCCAGGTGCTGGCGAAGCCGGGCACGATCACCCCGCACACGGAGTTCGAGGCCGAGGTGTACGTGCTGTCGAAGGACGAAGGCGGCCGTCACACCCCGTTCTTCAAGGGCTACCGCCCGCAGTTCTACTTCCGCACCACCGACGTGACCGGTGCGATCGAGCTGCCGGAAGGCGTGGAAATGGTCATGCCGGGCGACAACATCAAGATGGTGGTGACGCTGATCCACCCGATCGCGATGGACCAGGGCCTGCGTTTCGCGATCCGCGAAGGCGGCCGCACCGTCGGCGCCGGCGTGGTGGCGAAGGTCATCAAGTAAGCAACAAAGCGGGGATTCGGGAGGCGGGATTCGGGATACGGAAAGGCACGCCTTTCCGCATGGACCGGGTTCCTCTTCCGGACCCTATTCCCTTCGGGGGAGTTTGCGGATATACTTCGCAGCTCACTTGTCAGCCAGATGACATTCTGGTTCGACTTACAGCGAAATGAGGCACAGGAAGTGCTTCGAGTTCGCAGACCGTGGACGGTCATCGCATGCGGCGCAGTTCCGGGTCCCGCCCGTCGCCACGTCCATTGCGCAGCAGGATTTGCGCCAGGCGAGCCCACATGTGCTCGCTTGGCGTTTTTCAGGTCGGGATTGGGTTCCGTACGGTCCCGATGGTTCCAGAGAGCAGTGCGATGCGGTGAGAAGCCGCCTCGTTGCACATTCAAGTTCTTTTGATAACAGGACACGGTTTTATGGCGAACCAGAAGATTCGCATCCGCCTCAAGGCGTTCGATCATCGTCTGATCGACCGTTCGGCCAGCGAGATCGTCGAGACGGCCAAGCGCACGGGCGCCACGGTGCTCGGCCCGATCCCGCTCCCGACCAAGATCGAGCGCTACACCATTCTGGTGTCGCCGCACGTCGACAAGGATGCACGCGACCAGTACGAGACCCGTACGCACAAGCGCGTGCTCGACATCGTCGACCCCAACGACAAGACCGTGGACGCGCTCATGAAGCTTGATCTCGCCGCTGGCGTCGATGTTCAGATCAAGCTCGGTTGAGCGACAGACAGGATACGAACATGAGTATCGGACTGGTAGGCCGCAAGTGCGGCATGAGCCGGCTCTTCACTGAAGACGGACGCTCGATTCCGGTGACCCTGATTGAGGCCACCCCGAATCGCGTCACCCAGCTGAAGACGGAAGACAACGACGGCTACAGCGCGGTGCAGGTCGCGACGGGCGTGAAGCGCGCCAGTCTGCTGACGGCGCCGATGAAGGGCCATTACGCCAAGGCCAAGGTCGAGCCGGGCCGCGGCCTGTGGGAGTTCCGCGTGACCGCGGAAGACCTCGGCAAGTACAGCGTGGGCGCGGAGATCAAGGCCGAGGAAGTGTTCTCGGTCGGCCAGATCGTCGACGTCGCCGGCGTCTCGAAGGGCAAGGGCTTCCAGGGCACCATCAAGCGCCACAACTTCAAGATGGGCGATGCGACGCACGGCAACTCGCTGTCGCACCGCGCGCCGGGTTCGATCGGCCAGCGCCAGACGCCGGGCCGCGTGTTCCCGGGCAAGAAGATGGCCGGCCACATGGGTGCGGTGAACCGCACGCAGCAGGGTCTGGAAGTGGTCAGGGTCGACGCCGAGCGTCACCTGATCGCGGTGAAGGGCGCTGTCCCCGGCGCGACCGGTGGCGACGTCGTCATCCGTCCGACCACCAAGGGTTGAGGAGAGACGCCATGGAACTGAATGTCATTGGCGCCAAGCCGCTCAGCGTGTCGGACGAAGTGTTCGGCGGCGAGTTCAAGCAGGCCCTGATCCACCAGGTGGTGGTTGCGTACCAGGCCGGCGGTCGCGCCGGCACCAAGGCGCAGCTGTCGCGTGGCGAGCTGTCGGGCACCACCAAGAAGTTCAAGAAGCAGAAGGGCGGCGGCGCCCGTCACGGCGACTACCGCGCCCCGATCTTCGTGGGCGGCGGCGTGGCCTTTGCCGCGAAGCCCCGCAGCTTCGAGCAGAAGGTCAACCGCAAGGCCTATCGCGTGGCGATCCGCTCGATCCTTTCCGAGCTGAACCGCCAGGGTCGCATCAAGGTGGTCGAGAGCTTCGGCGTCGACCAGCCCAAGACCAAGGCGATGGTCGCCAAGCTCGCCGAGCTGGAAGTGTCCGGTCGCGTGCTGCTGGTGTCCGAGGATGCGAACGAGGCGCTGTACCTGGCCGCGCGCAACATCCCGTACCTGCATGTGCTGGACGTGATGGCGCTGAACCCCGTCAGCCTGGTCGGTTCCGACCACGTGGTGATGACGGTCGAGGCCGTGAAGAAGATCGAGGAGTGGCTGGCATGAGCAACGAACGCATTCTCGACACGCTGCGCGCGCCGCACATCTCCGAGAAGTCGGCTCGCGTCAGCGAGCACAACCAGTACGTTTTCGTGGTGGCCCCCGAGGCGACCAAGGCCGATGTCCGCGCGGCGGTGGAGCAGATGTTCGACGTCAAGGTCGAGCAGGTGAACCTCGTCAACAGCAAGGGCAAGGTCAAGTCCTTCCGTTTCCGCGCTGGCAGCCGCCAGGGCAAGCGCAAGGCTTATGTGCGCCTCGCCGATGGCCAGACCATCGACGTGTCGGCCAAGGCCTGAGCCAGGAGTTGAATTGAGATGGCACTGATCACTCACAAGCCGACCTCGCCCGGTCGTCGCGACGCAGTCAGCGTCCGCACCGAGGGCCTGCACAAGGGCGCGCCGTACGCGGCGTTGACCGAGTCGCAGTCCAAGACCGGCGGCCGCAACCACTTCGGCCGCATCACCACGCGTCATCGTGGCGGCGGTCACAAGCAGCATTACCGCATCATCGACTTCAAGCGCGACAAGGAAGGCATTGCCGCCAAGGTCGAGCGCATCGAATACGATCCGAACCGCACCGCGCACATCGCGCTGCTGTGCTACGCCGACGGCGAGCGCCGCTACATTATCGCGCCGAAGGGCGTGCAGGTGGGCGACCGCCTGCTGTCGGGCCACGACGCGCCGATCAAGGCCGGCAACTGCCTGCAGCTGCGCAGCATCCCGGTGGGTTCCACGATCCACTGCATCGAGATGAAGCCCGGCAAGGGCGCGCAGATCGCCCGCAGCGCCGGCGCCTCGGTGCAGCTGGTGGCCCGCGAGTCCGGCTACGCCACGCTCCGCCTGCGCTCCGGCGAAATGCGCCGCGTGCCGGTCGAGTGCCGCGCCACCATCGGCGAAGTCGGCAACGGCGAGCACAGCCTGAAGAAGCTCGGCAAGGCCGGCGCCAAGCGCTGGCTGGGCATCCGCCCGACCGTGCGCGGCGTGGTGATGAACCCGGTCGACCATCCGCACGGCGGTGGTGAAGGCCGTACCTCCGGCGGCCGTCATCCGGTCAGCCCGTGGGGCACGCCGACCAAGGGTTACAAGACCCGCAACAACAAGCGCACGCAGCAGTTCATCGTGCGTCGCCGCAAGTAACAGGAAACCGACATGCCACGCTCTCTGAAGAAAGGTCCGTTCGTCGACCTTCACCTCGCCAAGAAGGTGGAAGCCGCGGTTTCCGCCAACAACAAGCGTCCGATCAAGACCTGGTCGCGCCGCTCGATGATCCTGCCCGAAATGGTGGGCCTGACCATCGCCATCCACAACGGCCGCCAGCACGTGCCGGTGCTCGTCAACGAGAACATGGTCGGGCACAAGCTCGGCGAGTTCGCGGTGACCCGCACCTTCAAGGGCCACGTCGGCGACAAGAAGGGCAAGTGATGAGCACCGAAGCCAAAGCGATCCTGCGCAGCGCCCGCATCTCGGCGCAGAAGGCACGCCTGGTGGCAGACCTGGTCCGCGGCATGCCCGTGGGCCGGGCCAGCGACGTGCTCCAGTTCACCAACAAGAAGGCCGCCCACCTTGTCCGCAAGGTGCTGCTGTCGGCCGTCGCCAACGCCGAGAACAACCTCGGCGCCGATGTCGACGAGCTGAAGGTCTCGCGCATCTTCGTGGACGAAGGTCCGGCGATGAAGCGCATGTATGCCCGGGCCAAAGGCCGCGGTTCCCGCATCCTGAAGCGCACCAGCCACATCACCGTGGTCGTTGGCGAGTAAGAGGAAGAAGACGATGGGTCACAAAGTTCATCCCACCGGCATCCGCCTCGGCATCGCCAAGGACTGGAACGCCAAGTGGTACGCCAACAAGGGCGACTACGCGAAGTATCTCGTGGCGGACATCAAGGTCCGCGAGATGCTGAAGAAGAAGCTGGCCGCCGCCGGCATCTCGAAGATCCAGATCGAGCGCCCGGCCAAGACCGCGCGCGTGACGATCCACACCGCCCGTCCGGGCGTGGTGATCGGCAAGAAGGGCGAGGACATCGAGAAGCTGCGCAAGGAAGTCAGCGACCTGATGGGCGTCCCCACGCACATCAACGTCAACGAAGTGCGCAAGCCCGAGCTGGACGCCCAGCTGGTGGCCGAGTCGATCGCGCAGCAGCTCGAGCGCCGCATCATGTTCCGCCGTGCGATGAAGCGCTCGGTCGGCAATGCGATGCGCCTGGGCGCGCTGGGCATCAAGATCAACGTGTCCGGCCGTCTGAACGGCGCCGAGATCGCCCGTTCCGAGTGGGCCCGCGAAGGCCGCGTACCGCTGCACACCCTGCGTGCGGACATCGACTACGGCACCGCCGAAGCGAAGACCCAGTACGGCATCATCGGCATCAAGGTGTGGGTCTACAAGGGCGAAGTCTTCGACGTGGCCCAGATCGGCCAGGAGCCGAAGGACGAGTCCCCCGCACCGTCGCGCCGCGAGGGCCGTGAAGGCCGCGAGGGTGGCGAAGGTCGTCGTGACCGCGATTCGCGTCGTGATGGCGAAGGCCGTCGCGACCGCGCGGCGAAGTAAGGAGAGTTGCCATGCTGCAACCCAAGCGAACCAAATACCGCAAGCAGTTCAAGGGCCGCAACGACGGTCTGGCGCAGTGCGCCAACCTCGTGAGCTTCGGCGAATTCGGCCTGAAGGCGACCACCCACGGCGCGCTCACCGCGCGCCAGATCGAGGCCGGCCGCCGTTGCATCACCCGCTTCGTGAAGCGCGGCGGCAAGTTGTGGATCCGCGTGTTCCCCGACAAGCCGATCACCAAGAAGCCGATCGAAGTGCGTATGGGCGCCGGCAAGGGCGGCGTGGAGTTCTGGGTCGCCCCGATCCAGCCCGGCCGCATGCTTTATGAAATCGAGGGCATCGACGAGGTTTCGGCACGCGAGGCGTTCCGCCTGGCCGCCGCCAAGCTCTCGGTGCAGACCCAGTTCGTGACCCGGGCGGTGATGTGACATGGCCATCAAAGATCTGACCACCAAGTCGGCCGAAGAGCTCAATCAGCACCTGCTGGACCTGCGCAAGGAGCAGTTCAACCTGCGCATGCAGAAGGGTGCCGGCCAGCTCAGCCAGCCGCATCAGCTGCGCCGCGTCCGGCGCGACATCGCCCGCACGAAGTTCGTGCTCGGCGGCAAGAAGTAAGGGACCGCCGACATGAGCGACAACCAGAAGCAGGCGCGCACCCTCGAGGGCCGCGTCATCAGCAACAAGATGGACAAGACGGTCACCGTCCTGATCGAGCGCCAGGTGCAGCACGGCCTGCTGGGCAAGATCGTGCGCCGGTCGACCAAGCTGCATGCGCAGGACGACCTCGGCGCGAACGAGGGCGACCTGGTGCGCATCGCCGAGTGCCGTCCGCTGTCCAAGACCAAGCATCACCGCGTGGTCGAAATCGTCACCCGCGCGGCCGTCTAAGAGGAGGGTGCAGACATGATCCAGATGCAAAGCACGCTCTCCGCGGCGGACAACAGCGGTGCCAAGGAACTGATGTGCATCAAGGTGCTCGGCGGCTCCAAGCGCCGTTACGCCGCGATCGGCGACGTGATCAAGGTCACCGTGAAGGATGCCATTCCCCGCGGCAAGGTGAAGAAGGGCGAGGTGTACAATGCCGTGGTGGTGCGTACCGCCAAGGGCGTCCGCCGTCCCGATGGCTCGCTGATCCGTTTCGACGGCAATGCAGCGGTGCTCCTCAACAACAAGCTCGAGCCGATCGGCACCCGTATCTTCGGGCCGGTCACCCGCGAGCTGCGCAGCGAGAAGTTCATGAAGATCGTCTCGCTCGCGCCCGAAGTGCTCTGAGCGGAGTCAAGAACATGAACCGTATCCGCAAAGGCGATCAGGTCCTCGTGATCGCCGGCAAGAACAAGGGTCAGCGCGGCGAAGTGCTGCGTGTTGCAGACGACCGCGTGTTCGTCTCCAACGTGAACCTGGTCAAGCGCCACACCAAGCCGAATCCGCAGGCCAACCAGGCCGGCGGCATCGTCGAGCGCGAGGCTTCGATCCATCTCTCCAATGTGCAGCTGTTCAACCCCGCCACGAACAAGGGTGAACGCGTTGGCACCAAGACGCTCGCTGATGGGCGCAAGGTCCGCGTGTTCCGTTCGAATGGCGAGGTCGTGGACGCGTAAGGATTAATGACATGACGCGCCTTGAGACGTTTTACAAAGAGCAGGTAGTGCCGAAGCTCACCGAGAAGTTCGGCTACCAGAACGTGATGCAGGTTCCCCGCATCACCAAGATCACGCTGAACATGGGCGTGGGCGAAGCCGCGGGCAACAAGAAGATCCTCGAGAACGCCGTGGCCGACATGGCGAAGATCTCGGGCCAGAAGCCGATCACGACCAAGGCGCGCGTTTCCGTGGCCTCGTTCAAGATCCGCGACGGCTGGCCGATCGGCTGCAAGGTCACCCTGCGCCGCGCCCAGATGTTCGAGTTCCTCGACCGCCTGATCAACATCTCGCTGCCCCGTACCCGCGACTTCCGCGGCGTGTCGGGCCGCGCGTTCGACGGCCGCGGCAACTTCAACTTCGGCGTGAGGGAACAGATCATCTTCCCGGAGATCGACTTCGACGCCGTCGACGCGATGCGCGGCATGGACATCGCGATCACCACGACCGCGAAGACCGACGCCGAGGCCAAGGCGTTGCTGGAAGCGTTCAACTTCCCCTTCCGCAATTAAGCGCGCTGCAACTGATAGACGCGAGAGAATAGATATGGCAAAGACCTCGATGGTCAACCGCGACATCAAGCGGACCAAGCTCGTCCAGAAGCACGCTGCCAAGCGCGCCGAACTGAAGGCGATCGTGCTGAGCCCCACCGCCTCCTACGAGGAGAAGATGGAAGCCCAGGGCAAGCTGCAGAAGCTGCCGCGCGACGCCAGCCCGGTTCGCCAGCGCACCCGTTGCGCGCTGACCGGCCGTCCGCGCGCCGTGTACGCGAAGTTCAACCTGGGCCGCAACAAGCTGCGCGAAGCCACCATGCGCGGCGACGTGCCCGGCCTGCGCAAGGCCAGCTGGTAAGACCCCACAGGGCGCGGCGGGCGCAAGCCCGTCCGGCCCGATGCGGCGGCCCGCCCCGGGGGCGGCAGCCGTTGGCGCATTCCACGCCGATGTTCGCAAAACCGGAAAAAGCTGCTATAGTCGGCGGTCTGCGCAACGCAGGCCGACGATCTGTCGGCATCACAATCTAGAAGATTTCCGGTCTTATCGGATATCGGTGCACTCTGAAGGATGTTTTCATGAGCATGACTGATCCCATCGCCGACATGTTCACGCGTGTCCGCAACGCTCAGCTGATGAGCAAGTCGACGGTACGCATGCCGTCGTCGAAGCTGAAGGTGGCCATCGCCAACCTTCTCAAGAACGAAGGCTACGTGCTCGACGTGCAGACCTCCCAGGAGGAGGGCAAGCCCGTGCTCGAGATCAAGCTGAAGTATTTCGAGGGCCGTCCGGCCATCGAGGCCATTTCCCGCGTCAGCCGTTCCGGCCTGCGCATCTACCGCGGCAAGGATGAATTGCCGAAGGTGCTCGGCGGTCTGGGCATCTCGATCATCTCGACGTCCGCCGGTCTGCTGACCGACGCGCAGGCCCGCGCCAAGGGCCTGGGCGGCGAAGTCATCGGCCAGGTCGCCTAAGGAGCCGACGATGTCACGTGTTGCCAAGAAGACGATCAACCTGCCGAAGGGCGTGGAGCTGAAGGCTGCGGCCGACGGCGTTTCCGTGAAGGGCCCGAAGGGCGAGCTGTCGGTCCACGCGCTGCCCGGCGTGTCCGTCGCGGTGGACGGCTCGGCCGTCAACATCCAGCTGGCCGAGGGCGCCGACGACAAGTTCGGCGGTACCGCCCGCGCGCTGCTGGCGAACATGGTCAAGGGCGTGTCCGAGGGTTACGAGCGCAAGCTGGAGCTGGTCGGCGTGGGTTACCGCGCATCGATGGCCGGCAAGGCGCTGAACCTGAGCCTGGGCTTCTCGCACCCGGTGGTGTTCGAGGCTCCGGCGGGAATCACCCTGGAGACGCCGTCGCAGACCGAGATCCTGGTCAAGGGCGCCGACAAGCAGGCCGTGGGCCAGGTCGCCGCCAAGATCCGCGCATTCCGCGCGCCGGAGCCCTACAAGGGCAAGGGCGTCCGCTATGCCGGCGAGAAGATCACCCTGAAGGAAGCCAAGAAGGCTTGAGTACGCTTTCCCTGCGTGTGGAAGCGGCCATCCATGGCCGCGCTACTCACAAGAGCACTGCGTACCTACCGCCGATCCGCTTTCGAGGAACATGATGATGAACAAGAACGAATCCCGCCTGCGCCGTGCCAAGTCCACGCGTGCGCGCATCCGCAAGCTGGCCGTGGCGCGCCTGTCGGTGCATCGCACCGGCCAGCATCTCTACGCCCAGGTGTTCGACGCCTCCGGCGACAAGGTGGTGGCGGCTGCCTCCACCTTGCAGAAGTCGGTGGCCGAAGGCCTGAAGGGCACCAAGAACCTGACCGCCGCCGCGGCGGTGGGCAAGGCCGTGGCCGAGCGCGCGCTGGCTGCCGGCGTCGAGTCGGTGGCGTTCGACCGCTCCGGCTTCCGCTACCACGGTCGCATCAAGGCGCTGGCCGATGCGGCCCGCGAGGCCGGCCTGAAGTTCTAAGCGCAAGGGTCGGGATTCCCTGAATTCCGCCCGGTACCAGCAACACACAACAACAAGCGGCCCAGCCGCAAGCAAAAGCCCCGGATGGTCCGGGCATACGGAATCGATAAATGTCTTCCAACGATCGCGAAAATTCCGACGGCCTGCTCGAGAAGCTGATTGCCGTCAACCGCGTGGCCAAGACCGTGAAGGGTGGCCGCCAGATGAGCTTCACCGCGCTGACCGTGGTCGGCGACGGCGAGGGCAAGGTCGGCTTCGGCTATGGCAAGGCGCGTGAAGTGCCGGTGGCCATCTCCAAGGCGATGGAGCGCGCGCGCCGCAACATGGTCAACATCGACCTGAACAACGGCACCCTGTGGTACGCCATCAAGGCCAACCACGGCGCGGCCCGCGTCTACATGCAGCCGGCCTCCGAAGGTACCGGCGTGATCGCCGGCGGCGCCATGCGCGCCGTGCTGGAAGTGGTCGGCGTGAAGAACGTGCTGGCCAAGGCGGTCGGTTCGCGCAACCCGATCAACCTGGTGCGCGCCACCATCAAGGGCCTGCAGGCGGTCGCCTCGCCGAAGCAGATCGCCGCCAAGCGTGGCAAGACCGTGGAAGAGGTGCTGGGCAATGGCTAAGAAGAACGAAACCGCCGGCACCGTGCGCGTGCGCCTGGTGAAGGGCCTGCGCGGCGTGCAGGCGCGGCATCGTCTCAGCGTCAAGGCGCTGGGCCTGAACAAGACCAACGACGTCCGCGAGCTGAAGGACAGCCCGCAGGTGCGTGGCCTGATCAACACGGTTTACTACCTGGTGCAGGTCGAGGAGTAATCATCATGCGTCTCAACGACATCAAGCCCGCCGCCGGTTCGCGCAAGACGCGCCTGCGCGTGGGTCGCGGCATCGGTTCGGGCCTCGGCAAGACGGCCGGCCGCGGCCACAAGGGCCAGCACGCCCGCGCCGGCGGCACCCACAAGTACGGCTTCGAGGGCGGCCAGATGCCGCTGCAGCGTCGCCTGCCCAAGGTCGGCTTCCGCTCCAAGCTGAAGGCCGAGAGCCAGCAGGTGTTCCTGTACCAGCTCGCCGGCCTCAAGGCCGACGTGATCGACGCGATCGTGCTGCATCAGGCCGGCCTGATCGACAGCCGCGCGAAGAAGGTCAAGGTGGTGCTGAAGGGCGAAATCGGTCGTGCGGTGAAGCTGTCGGGCCTGCTGGCCACGGCTGGCGCCAAGGCTGCCATCGAGGCGGCCGGCGGCAGCGTGGAGTAATCACGTGGCTCAAGCCAAGGGCAACGCACTCGGCAAGCTCGGCAAACTGACCGAACTGCGTCAGCGCATCTTCTTCGTGATCGGTGCGCTGGTGGTGTTCCGTCTCGGTTCGTTCATCCCCGTGCCGGGGGTGAACCCCGACGCGATGACGAACCTGGTCCAGGGCAACGGCCTGATGGACATGTTCAACATGTTCTCGGGCGGCGCGCTGGAGCGTTTCTCGGTGTTCGCGCTGGGCGTGATCCCGTACATCTCGGCGTCCATCGTGGTGCAGATGATGGGTTCGGTGATCCCGAGCCTGCAGGCGCTGCGCAAGGAAGGCGAGTCCGGCAAGCGCAAGATGACGATGTATACGCGCATCGGCACCGTGGGCCTGGCGCTGTTCCAGTCCTTCGGCATCGCGGTGGCGTTGCAGAAGCAGGTCGCGGCCGGCGGCGCGCCGGTGGTGTACACCCCGGGCTTCGGCTTCGTGCTGGCCTCGGTGGTGGGCCTCACCGCCGGCACCATGTTCCTGATGTGGCTGGGCGAGCAGATGACCGAGCGCGGCATCGGCAACGGCATCTCGCTGCTGATCTTCGCCGGCATCGTGGCCGGGCTGCCGGGCGCGGTGGTGCACACCCTGGGCATGTCCAGCAACGGCGAGCTGTCGGTGCTGATGCTGCTGATCGTGTTCGCGATCGTGCTGGGCGTGACCGCGTTCTGCGTGTTCATGGAGCGCGCGCAACGACGAATAACGGTGAACTACGCGCGGCGTTCCGGTGGCCAGCGGGCCTACCAGAACCAGAGCTCCAGCCTGCCGCTGAAGATCAACATGTCGGGCGTGATCCCGCCGATCTTCGCGTCCAGCCTGCTGATGTTCCCGGCCACCGCGGTGAGCTGGTTCAGCACGGGCCAGCAGTCGCGCTGGCTGCAGGACCTGACCCAGGCGCTGAACCCGGGCGAGCCGCTGTACGACATCGTGTATTCGGTGCTGGTGATCGGTTTCGCGTTCTTCTACACCGCGATCGTGTTCAACGCGGATGAGACGGCGGACAACCTCAAGCGCTCCGGCGCGCTGATCCCGGGCATCCGTCCGGGTCGCGCCACCGCCAGCTACATCGACGGCGTGATGACCCGCTTGACCGGCGTCGGCGCGCTGTACCTGGTGCTGGTCTGCCTGGTGCCGTCGTTCATGCAGAAGTTCTGGCATGTTCCGTTCTATTTCGGCGGCACCTCGCTGCTGATCGTGGTGGTCGTGGTGATGGATTTCACGGCCCAGGTGCAGGCGCATCTGGTCAGCCATCAGTACGAAAGTCTGCTCAAGAAGGCCAATCTCCGTCGCAACTAGTGGCTGCTGGTGCGTACGGAGGGGTCGAAAAACCGGAAGGTTGGCGGCGTTGAGCGCCGCGGGGCTTTCCTGTCAAGGTAATTCAGGTTAAAATTGCGCGTTTACCGCGCACGAAAGCACTCGGAGAAAGCACATCATGGCGCGCATCGCAGGTGTCAATTTGCCGGTCCAGAAGCATGTCTGGGTTGGCCTGCAGAGCATTTACGGCATTGGCCGCAGCCGGGCCAAGAAGGTCTGCGCGGACGCTGGCGTGGTTCCCACCACCCAGATCAAGTCGCTCAGTGAGGGCGAAGTGGAAAAGCTTCGCGCGGAAATCGCCAAGTACGTCGTGGAGGGCGATCTGCGCCGCGAAGTGGGCATGGCCATCAAGCGCCTGATGGATCTGGGCTGCTATCGCGGCCTGCGCCATCGTCGCGGCCTGCCGGTGCGCGGCCAGCGCACGCGTACCAACGCACGCACCCGCAAGGGCCCGCGTCGCGCCATCAAGAAGTAACGGATCGAGAATATGGCCAAGCCTGTCAAGACCAAGAAGAAGATCAAGCGCGTTGTCACGGATGCCGTGGCCCACGTGCAGGCCTCCTTCAACAACACCATCGTCACCATCACCGACCGCCAGGGCAACGCCCTGTCGTGGGCGACTGCCGGCGGCGCGGGTTTCCGCGGTTCGCGCAAGTCGACCCCGTTCGCTGCCCAGGTCGCCGCCGAAAAGGCTGGCCGTGCCGCCGGCGACTACGGCGTGAAGACCGTGGAAGTGCGCATCAAGGGTCCGGGCCCGGGTCGCGAGTCGGCCGTGCGTTCGCTGAACGCCTTGGGTTACAAGGTGCTCAACATCATCGACGTCACGCCGATCCCGCACAACGGCTGCCGTCCCCCCAAGAAGCGTCGAGTCTAAGGAGTAGTCACCATGGCCCGTTATCGTGGAGCTACCTGCAAGCTCGCCCGCCGCGAAGGCGCTGATCTCAGCCTGAAGAGCCCGGCCCGCGCGATCGACTCCAAGTGCAAGCTGGAGAACAAGCCCGGCCAGCATGGCGCCAACAAGCGCATGCGCATGTCCGACTACGCCGTCCAGCTGCGCGAGAAGCAGAAGGTCAAGCGCATCTACGGCGTGCTCGAGCGTCAGTTCGGCAACTACTACACCAAGGCGTCGACCCTCAAGGGCAACACCGGCGAGAACCTGCTGCGCCTGCTCGAGAGCCGCCTGGACAACGTCGTCTACCGCATGGGCTTCGCGGTCACCCGCGCCCAGGCCCGCCAGCTGGTTTCGCACAAGGCGGTGCTGGTCAACGGCAAGAAGGTCAACATCCCGTCCTACCAGGTCAAGCCTGGCGACGCGATCGCGCTGACCGAGCGCGCCCGCACCCAGCTGCGCGTGCAGGAAGCGTCGACCGTGTTCGACACCATGGACCTGCGTCCGGGTTGGGTCGAGGTCGACAGCAAGAAGTTCGAAGGCACGTTCAAGGCGGTGCCGGATCGCGGCGACCTGCCGACCGACATCAACGAAGCGTTGATCGTCGAGCTTTATTCGAAGTAATCACCGGAGCTCTGCATGGCAGTTTCGTCAACTAGCGTGCTGCGGCCACGCGGCCTCAGCGTCGAACAGCTCGGAGCCAATCGCGCCAAGGTGGTGGTCGAGCCGCTCGAGCGCGGCTTCGGCCACACCCTGGGCAACGCGCTGCGGCGCGTGCTGCTTTCCTCGATCCCCGGCAGCGCCATCGTCGAGGTCGAGATCGACGGCGTGCTGCACGAATACACCACGCTCGAGGGCCTGCAGGAGGACGTGATCGAAGTCCTGCTGAACCTCAAGGACGTGGCGATCCGCCAGCACACCGGCGACGAGGTCACCCTGACCCTGTCCAAGAAGGGCAAGGGCGTGGTCACGGCCGGCGACATCGTCGTCGACCACTCGGTGGAGATCATCAACCCCGAGCACGTGATCTGCCACCTGACCAAGGACATCGCGCTCAACATGCGCCTCAAGGTGCGTCGCGGCGTGGGTTACCAGCCGGCCAGCTCGCGCGTCCATCCGGACGACGAGGCTCGCCCGATCGGCCGCCTGCAGCTGGACGCGTCGTTCGCGCCGGTGCTGCGCGTGGCCTACGAAGTGGACGCCGCTCGCGTCGAGCAGCGCACCAACCTCGACAAGCTGGTGCTGGACATCGAGACCAACGGCACCATCGGCGCCGAGGATGCGGTGCGCAAGGCGGCCGAGATCATCAACGACCAGCTGTCGGTATTCGGCGATTTCTCGCGTCGCGAGAGCGCCACCGACAAGGCCGAGAAGAGCGGTTTCGACCCGCTGCTGCTGCGCCCGATCGACGATCTGGAGCTCACCGTGCGTTCGGCGAACTGCCTGAAGGCCGAGAGCATCTACTACATCGGCGACCTGGTGCAGAAGACCGAGGTCGAGCTGCTGAAGACCCCGAACCTGGGCAAGAAGTCGCTCACCGAGATCAAGGACGTCCTTGGCTCGCGCGGCCTGGCCCTGGGCATGAAGCTCGAGAACTGGCCGCCGGCCGGCCTCTCGCACGGCATGCAGCTTGGTTGATGAGTCACTGGTGCGATCGTCCTTGATCGCCGTGTAGCTCAATCTTGGCCAGGGCGTGCATAGCGCCCTGGCCAAGCGCCAAAAGCGGCCATCCATGGCCGCACTCCTCACGAGAGCTGTCGCTCCGGTGGGGATGCTTAAAAAGAGCCTTGGTTTTGACGAGGCCATAAAAGCGGGCAACCGCGGGGTGTCGGACACAGGTGCCGGCGCTTCATAACAACAGACCCTTAGAGAGAGTATTCCGCCATGCGCCACATGAAATCCGGTCGCAAGCTCAACCGCACCAGCGCCCACCGCGAAGCGATGTTCAAGAACATGGCTTCCTCGCTGTTCAAGCACGAGCTGATCCGCACCACCCTGCCCAAGGCCAAGGAACTGCGCCGCGTCGCCGAGCCGCTGATCACCCTGGCCAAGACCGACGGCGTCGCCAACCGCCGCCTCGCCTTCGCGCGCCTGCGCGACAAGGAAGCGGTGGGCAAGCTGTTCGTGGAGCTGGGCCCGCGTTACCGCGAGCGTCCCGGCGGCTACCTGCGCATCCTGAAGTGCGGCTTCCGCGACGGCGACAACGCGCCGATGGCCTATGTCGAGCTGGTCGGCCGTCCGCAGGCCGAAGCGGTCGACGCCGAGTAAGCGTCCGCACATACGGACTTCCAGACGTCCGAACGAGAACCCTGGCCGGGCGACCTGCCGGGGTTTTTCATGTCTGCGTCAAGACGTGCGTTGCCCCGATGCTGACAGTCAGCCGGCAAGCGGGTAATGTCATGTTTCCGCTCCTTGCCATGCCGTCCATGAACCCCTTGCGTTGCTCGTTTCGCGTCAGCCTGCTGGCCGGTTTCCTGGTCTGCGCCGCCCTGATCGGTTTTGCGCTGTACGCGCAATACGTGCTGCAGATGGATCCGTGCCCGCTGTGCATCCTGCAGCGCGTGGTGTTCATGGCGCTGGGCGTGGTGTTCCTGCTGGGCGGCCTGCATGCGCCGCGCGGCGGTGGCCGCTGGGTCTACGTGGGCTTGCTGGTGCTGGTCGCGCTGGTCGGCATCGGCATCGCCACGCGGCATCTGTGGATACAGTCGCTGCCGCCCGGCCAGGTGCCGAGCTGTGGCGCGCCGCTGGGCTACCTGCTGGAAACCCGTGCCGGCAACGGCGGCCTGGTCGGCGTGCTGCTCAAGGTGCTCAGCGGCTCCGGCGAGTGCGCCGCGGTGCAGCCCATCCTGGGCCTTTCGATGCCGTGGTGGTCGCTGATCTGGTTCGTCCTGCTGGGCGCCTGGGCGGTCGTGGCCGGTGCGCGTCGCCCGAAGGGAGCACGTCGATGAACGGGATGTCGCCAGCGGTATTTGCCGCCGACTGGACGCCTGCCTCGTGGCAGGGCCGCACGGCGCTGCAGCAGCCGCAGTACGAGGACGCCGCCGAGCTGGCGCAGGCCACCACGCAACTGGCGGGGCTGCCCCCGCTGGTGACCTCGTGGGAGGTGCTGGCGCTGAAGCAGGCGTTGGCCGAGGCGCAGGAAGGCCGGCGTTTCCTGCTGCAGGGCGGCGACTGCGCCGAGAGCTTCGCCGACTGCAGCAGCCCCATCATCTCCAACCGGCTCAAGGTGCTGCTGCAGATGAGCCTGGTGCTGGTGCACGGCCTGAAGCAGCCGGTGCTGCGGGTGGGGCGGTTCGCGGGGCAGTACGCCAAGCCGCGCTCGGCCGACACCGAGACGCGCGACGGCGTGACCCTGCCCAGCTTCCGCGGCGACGTGGTCAACAGCCCCGGCTTCACCGCCGCCGCGCGCCGCCCCGATCCGCAGCGGCTGATCCGCGCCCACGCCCATTCCGCGCTGACCATGAACTTCGTGCGCGCGCTGATCGACGGCGGCTTCGCCGACCTGCACCACCCCGAGTACTGGGATCTGGCCTGGGTCGAGCACTCGCCGCTGGCCGCCGAGTACCGCCGCATGGTGGCCGGCATCGGCGATTCGCTGCGTTTCATGGAAACCCTGGCCGGGCCGATCGCCGGCTTCTCCAAGGTGGACTTCTTCACCTCGCACGAGGCGCTGCTGCTGCACTACGAGCAGGCGCTGACCCGCCAGGTGCCGCGCCACCCGGGCTGGTTCAACCTCTCCACCCACTTCCCGTGGATCGGCATGCGCACCGCGGCGCTGGACGGCGCGCACGTGGAGTACTTCCGCGGCATCCGCAACCCGGTCGCGGTGAAGGTCGGCCCCACGGTCACCGCGGAACAGTTGCTGCCGCTGATCGACGCGCTGAACCCGCACGACGAGCCGGGCCGGCTCAGCCTGATCCACCGCATGGGCAACGCGAAGATCGCCGACGCGCTGCCGCCGCTGCTGGAGGCGGTGAAGCGCGAGGGGCGGCGCGTGCTGTGGGTGGCCGATCCCATGCACGGCAACACCGAGAGCACGTCCAACGGCTACAAGACGCGTCGCTTCGACAACATCCGCGGCGAACTGGACCAGGCGCTGGACATCCACGCTGCCGCCGGCACGCGGCTGGGCGGCGTGCACCTGGAACTCACCGGCGAGGACGTCACCGAATGCACCGGCGGCGCGCGCGGGCTGGGCGAGGCCGACCTGGAGCGCGCCTACAAGTCCATGGTCGATCCGCGCCTGAACTACGAGCAGTCGCTGGAACTGGCGATGCTGATCGTGCGCAAGTCGGCGGGCGTGCACGCGGACTGATCCCGCGGGCCGCCGGTGCGGGGCGGCGGGGAACCTGTCGGGCGCGGACGCGGTCATTCTGCGGGATGGCCCGCGTCGCGGGCCCGGGGCAGAGGGGACATCGACCATGCGCTCATTCAAGGCATTCCTGCAGCGCAACCGCGGCTTCATCGTGTTCCTGCTGTGCATGTTCATGTTCCGCAGCGCCGTGGCGGACTGGAACGTGGTGCCCAGCGGCTCCATGCTGCCCACCATCCGCATCGGCGACCGCATCTTCGTGAACCGCGCCGCCTACGACCTGCGCGTGCCGTTCACGCATCTCTCGCTGTACCACGTCGCCGACCCGCAGCGCGGCGACATCGTGATCGCCGATTCCAGCGCCGCCGGCGAGCGGCTGGTGAAGCGGGTGATCGGCGTGCCGGGCGATGTGGTGGCGCTGCGGCAGAACGTGCTGTGGGTGAACGGGCAGCGCGCGAGCTACCAGCCGGCCATGGTTGCCGGCGTGGCCGCGGACCGCGACAACCCGGCCAGCTACGCCAGCGAGGACCTGGGCCGCCTGCATCACCTGGTGCGCCTGTCGCGCTGGCCGGGACCGGTCAGCAGCTTCGGCCCGGTCGCGGTGCCGGCCGGGCGCTACCTGCTGATGGGCGACAACCGCGACGACAGCATGGATTCGCGCTACTTCGGCTTCGTGCCGCGCGACGAGATCGTGGGGCGCACGCGCTACGTGGCGATCTCGCTGGACCCCGCCCGCCACTACCTCCCGCGCAGCGGCCGCTTCGGCGCGTCGCTGGATTGACGCCCGCGCGCCGGCAGCCGGTGACCATCGTCATCGCGGATACCTGATGCGCGCGGCTTGTGCACCGGCCGGCCATCCCGGAGGATGACCACGCCACCGGGAGTAGCGCCATGTCCACGAACGCCGCCGCGCCGTTGCCGTTGATCGACCGCTGGACCCTGGTCGGGCTGAGCCTGCTGCTGTTGCCGTTGCTGACCATGGCGCACGAGCTGGGCGGCCATGCGCTCAGCTGCGTCGCGCTGGGCCAGCGACCCAGCGAGCTGGGCGCGTACTACATCGAATGTCCCGGTGCGGTCGGCTGGCCCGGGCGGCTGGTGGCGATGGCCGGCACCGGCATGGACGTGCTGCTCGCGGTGCTGGCCTTTCTCGCCTGGCGCCGCAGCACGCGGCCGTTGCCGCGGCTCGCGCTGTGGATCGTGTTCGTGGTGAAGGGCATGGTGGCGGCCGGCTACTGGCTGTTCTCCGGCGTCAGCGGTTTCGGCGACTGGGGCCCTGGCGAGGGCGGCGGGATAGGGCCGCTGCCGGCGCCGTGGCTGTGGCGCATCGTGCTGACGGCAGTGGGGCTGGTCGCCTACATCGGCGTGGTGAAGCTGGCGATCCGCAGCCTGGGCGCGATGCTGGGCGGCGGCGAGCAGGCGGCGCGCACGCGCCGGCAGGTGGCGCTGACCGTGTACATCGTGGGCGGCGTCAGCGCGCTGCTGGTGGGGCTGCTGAATCCGCACGGCATCGTGATCACGCTGTTGTCCGCGGTGGCCGCCTCGTTCGGCGGCACGGCGGGCCTGTTCAACGTGGCCTATGGGCCGGTGCGGCCGGAAGCGCCCGCCGCGTTCCGCATAGCCCGGCATCCCGCGCTGCTGGTCGCCGGCCTGGCGACGACGCTGGCGTTCGCCCTGGTGCTGGGGCCCACGCTGTACCTGCATTGAGCCCCGGCGGCGTGCGTGCTCAGCGTCCCGGCGCCACCGGCTTGCCGCCCACGGTGTCGAGGAATTTCGGCGGCTGCCATGCGTGCGTGTGCTGCTCGAAGCCGTAGGCGATGCCGATGAGCGCGGGTTCGCTCCACTTCGCGCCGAACAGCACGATGCCTACCGGCAGCCCGTGCGCCCAGCCCGCGGGCACGGTGATCGAGGGATAGCCCGCCACCGCGGCCGGCTGCGACACGCCGCCGATGGTCGGGTCGCCGCTGACGATGTGGTCGCCCAGCACCGGATCGGTCACGAAGGCCGGGCCCCACGACGGCGCGAGCAGTGCGTCGAGGTGCTGTGCCTTGAGCGCCGCATCGATGCCCTCGGGGCCGGACAGTCGTTTCGCCTTGGCCAGCGCCTCGCGGTAGGCCGCGTCGCTGAGCGGGCCCTTGGCCTGGGCCTGCTCGAACAGCTCCTGCCCGAACCACGGCATCTCCTCCGCGGCGTGCGCCTTGTCGAAGGCGATCAGGTCGGCCAGCGTGTGCACGGCCAGGCCGGTGCGCGTGGCGAGGTAGGCGTCGATGTCGTGCTTGAAGTCGTACAGCATCACGGTCATCTCGGCGTCGCCGAGTTCGCGCAGGTGCGGCAGCTTCACCGGATCGACGACGATCGCGCCCTGCGCCTTCATCGTGGCGATCGCCGCGTCCAGCACGCGGTCGGCATTCGGCTCGTTGCCGGCCAGTTCGCGCACCACGCCGATGCGCTTGCCTTTCAGGCCGTCGGGGTCGAGGAATTTCGTGTAGTCGGTGGCGTGCCGGTCGGCCTCGGCGGTGGCCGGGTCGCGCGGGTCGCTGCCGGCGATCGCGCCCAGCAGTGCGGCGGCATCGGCCACGCTGCGCGCGATCGGGCCGGCGGTGTCCTGGTTGTGGCTGATCGGCACGATGCCGGCGCGGCTGACCAGGCCCAGCGTGGGCTTGATGCCCACCAGCCCGTTCATGGCGGCGGGGCAGATGATCGAGCCGTCGGTCTCGGTGCCGACCGCCGCCGTGGCAAGCCCGGCGGCCACCGCGGCGGCCGAGCCCGCGCTGGAACCGCAGGGATTGCGGTCCAGCGCGTAGGGGTTCCTGGTCTGGCCGCCCACCGCGCTCCAGCCGCTGGAGGCGTGGCTGGAGCGGAAGTTCGCCCACTCGCTGAGGTTGGCCTTGCCGAGGATCACGGCGCCGGCGGCGCGCAGCTTCGCCGCCACCGTGGCGTCATGCGGTGCCGGCGCGGCCTGCAGCGCCAGCGAGCCGGCGGTGGTCGACTCGCGGTCGCCGGTGTCGATGTTGTCCTTCAACAGCACGGGGATGCCGTAGAGCGGGCCGTGCGCCTTGCTGCGTTTTGCGTCGAGCGCGGCGGCGATCTTCAATGCGTCGGGGTTGGTTTCCAGCACCGCGTGCAGCGCGGGGCCGTTCTGGTCGATCCGGTGGATGCGGTCGAGGAATTGCTGCGTCAGCGCGTGGCTGTCCAGTGCGCCGTCGTCCATGCGCTGCTGCAACCGGGCGATGGAGGCCCAGGCATCGTCGTGCTCCTGCGCGCACAGCGGCATGCCGGCGAGCAGGGTGGTGGCGAGCAGGGTACGGGCGAACAGTCGGCGTGGCATGGCATCCCCCGGGGCGCGAGGCGAGGTGGCGCGCCAGCCAAAGCATAATCCGCGGCGCCGCGACAGGTGCCGGATTTGCCTATACTCGACCGATGAACCTGCACCTGCGTTGCCTGACACCTGCCGTCGCCATGCGCGCCTTGCGCTGCGTGTCCCTGCTCGGGTTCGCGCTGCTGCTGGCGCCGGCGTTCGCGGCCGCGCCCGCGGGATCCCCGGTGTCGCCGCCGGTGCCGGACACCTTGCAGCAACGCATCGCCGCCTGCACCGGCTGCCATGGCGTGCATGGCGAGGGTTCGCCCGACAGCGGCTTCTTTCCCCGCCTGGCCGGCAAGCCGGCCGTGTACATCGAGCGGCAATTGCAGGATTTCCAGAACGGCCTGCGCAAGTACGCGCCCATGGAATACACGGTGCGCGGGCTGGACCCGGCCTATCTGCGCGAGATCGCCGGGTACTTCGCCGCGCAGCAGGTGCCGTATGCACGCTCCGCATTGCCGGCGTTGCCCGCCGCCACGCTGCAGCGCGGCGAGCAGCTGGTGAGCGCGGGCGATCCGGCGCGCCGCATTCCGGCCTGCCAGCAATGCCACGGCAACCAGCTCACCGGCGTCGAACCCGACATCCCCGGCCTGGTCGGCCTGCCTTACGACTACATCAGCGCCCAGCTCGGCGCCTGGCGCACGCACACCCGCGCCACCGTGGCGCCGGATTGCATGGCCGAAGTGGCCGGACGCCTCAGCGAGTCCGACATCACCGCGGTGGCGGCATGGCTGGCCAGCCGCGAACTGCCGGCCGACATGCACGCGCAGCCGGCCGGCAGCGTGCAGCCGCCGCTGCGCTGCGGCGTGCTGGCGGACGGGAAGGCGGGGACGTGAGTTTGTCGTGTCGCGCGTGTTTCGACGCGGCACCTGGGCATCGATGTTCGGGTCGCACGGGGCGCGCCGGGGATGGCCTGGTTTTGCTCGTCGTCCCCAAGGCACTGGACGACCAGCTTCGCTGTTGTGAAGCGCCTCCTGCGTTCGCAGGAATGACGGGCGAGTAGTCGATCAATCAGACCTTCCCCGGCGCGTGCGCGTCAGCGCTGCCAGTTCGCGCCATCTACCGATATCCCAATGCCCCCGTGCCTGCCCCGATGGCGACGGCAGCACGAATACTTCCGTGTTGCCGATGCCTTCGCTCTGCAGCCCGTAGTCGACGGCGCGGCCCAGCGCGGCGTGTGCCGCGTTCTTGCTGGTGAAGGCGATCATCCGGGGCGCGTAGCGTCCGATCTTCGCGTGCAGCGCGGGGGCGTCGAAGGCGCCGGGCGGGAGTTCGTCGTCGTTGCCGCTGTGGCGCTTGGCGAGGTCGGTGAGGCCGATGCCGAATTGCGGCAGCAGCGGAAACTCCGCGGGCGCGAGCAGGCGCGGGGTGAAGCCGGCCTCGTGCAGCGCGCGCCAGAACAGGTTGCCGGGGTGGGCGTAGTAGGCGCGTTCGGCGGCGGAGCGCTTGCCGGCCGCGGTGCCGCAGAACACCAGGGCGAGGCCGGGCTGCAGCACGTCGGGCAGCACATGGGGCTCAGCCTTGCGCGTCATCGTCGAGCAGGAAGTCGGTGAACTGGAAGCGGTCGTCGCGCAGCACGGATTCGCCGCGCCTGAGCTTGAGCGTTCGGCTGAACAGCGGGCCGCCGTAGCTGAGGGTGTGGAACTCGCCGCGTTCGCCGCAGGGGTCGACGCCGGCGGGCAGCGCGTCGAGCAGGGCCGCGTCGTAGGCGCGGCCGCAACAGCGCGCGTCGAGCTGTTGCGTGTCCACGCAGCACAGCATGGCGCGATGGCCTTCGGCGACGAAGCGCCGCGACAGCGCCGTGGTGTCCTCGCCCCATAGCGGAAATATCGCGCGCCAGTTGTCGCGGCCGAGCTGGCGCACGCGATAGTCGCGCACGTCTTCCAGGAACAGGTCGCCGAACGCGCAGTGGCGGATGCCGGGCCAGCGCATCCGCGCCTCGACCAGCGCCTGCGCGTGCGCGGCTTCGTAGGCCTCGTTGCTGCCGGGCCAGTCCAGCAGCACTTCGACCAGCGGCAGGCCCAGCGCATCCACCTGGGCCTGCAGCACGTCCTGCCGTACGCCATGCATGGCGATGCGCCGGTAGTTGCGGTTGACCGTGGTGAGCAGGCCAACCACCTGCCAGCGCGGATCGGCGCGCAGGCGCTGCAGCGCCATCAGGCAGTCCTTGCCGCCGCTCCATGCGAGCAGGATGGGTGTGGCGGTGGCGTTCATGGCGAGGGGGTTTCCACGGCGATGGCGGTGCGCCAATCCAGTGTGGCGTGCAGGCGCTGCTGCGCATCCAGCCGGAACTCCAGCGCCAGGCCCAGCGCCTGCGCCGCGGCGGTGGTGAGCGCGAGGCCCAGCCCGGCGTGGCCGGCGTGCGGCAACTGCTTGCGCCAGAAGCGCTGGCCGAAGCTGGCGAGGTCCGCGTCGGTGAGGCCGGGCGCGGCGTTGTCGATGGCGAGGCCGCGCGCATCGACGCGCAGGTGCACGGTGTCGCCCTCGGGCGCATAGGCGCAGGCGTTGCCCAGCAGATTGCCCACGATCACTTCCAGCAGCGCGGGGTCGGTGTGCAGCGCTTCCGGCGGCGTGCCTTTGCTCACCAGCGCGAGGCGGCGCGCCGTGGCCGTGGCCTGCTGGCGTTGCAGCTGGCGCTCCAGCCACGGCGCCAGCGCCAGCGTCTGCCACTGCGGCCGTTCCAGCCCGGATTGCAGGCGGGTGAGCAGCAGCAGGGCGGTGACGGTGGCTTCCAGCTCGGCGCCGATGCTGCCGATCTCGGCGAGCAGCTCGGGCGTGCTGCGGCCGCTGGGGTAGCGCGATTCCACCTCGGCCAGCGCGCGCAGTTCGGCGAGCCGGGTGCGTGTCTCGTGGGCGAGGCCGCTGGCGAACTGGCGCTCGCGTGCGAGGCCGTCGTCCATGCGGCCCAGCACGTCGTTGAAGCGCGTCACCAATGGGTCCAGTTCCTGCAGGCCGATGGGGGCCAGCCGCTGGCCGGGCGCGTTGGGGCCGATGTCACGCATGCGCTCCACCAGTGCGCCGATCGGGCGCAGGCCGCGCCGCACCACCAGCGGCACCGCGATCAGCGCGATCGCGACGGCGAGCACGGGGCCCAGCCCGAGCACCCAGTCGATCGCCAGCAGCAACTCGTCGAGCGAATGGCGGTCCTGCATGAACAGCAGCCGGCAGGTGGCGTGTGCGCCCGTGCCGGCGGCGCGGGCGTCGCCATCCTCGCCAGGAGGGTGCGGGAAACTCAGCCGCACCGATTCCAGGTGGTGGTCGTGGCGACCCAGCCGGGCGAAGCGCGGCTGCGGGCCGGCGTCTTCGGGCCAGCCCCTGGGGGAGGCGGGCGGCGGCGGGTCGCTGAACTGGGGCGTGGCGCCGTCGCAACGCAGCTCGTACCAGGTGTCGCCGCCCGCCAGCCCGGGGACGGCCCGGTCGGCGGGGCCGTCCTGTTCCAGCGCGGCCATGTTGCCCACGGCGCGGGCCTGGCTGAGCAGGTCGGCGCGGAATCGGGTGGCCAGCTCGTGGTCGATGCGCCAGTCCATCAGCCGCGCGCCGCCGCCCAGCACCAGCAGGCAGACCACGGCCAGCAGCAAGGTGACGCGGGCGGAGAGCGAGCTCGGCTTCACGGGATCAGGTAACCCGCGCCGCGCCGCGTCTCGATCAGGCCGGTCACGCCGGCGGCATCCAGCTTGCGGCGCAGGCCGAATACCAGCACCTCGACGCTGCGGTCCGAGGCTTCGCTGTCGCTGCCCGCGGTGCGTTCGAGGATTTCCTGGCGGCTGAACGCGCGGCCGCGATGGCGCAGCAGCAGGCCCAGCACCGCGAACTCGCGCGGGGTCAGCGCCAGCGGCTGGCCTTCCACGCTCACGCTGTGCGAGCGCGGGTCCAGCGCCAGCGTGCCGTGGCTGAACACCGCGGGCTGCGCCTGCTGCGGGCGGCGCGCCAGCGCATGCAGGCGGGCCACCAGTTCGTCGAACGCGAACGGCTTGACCAGGTAGTCGTCGGCGCCGGCGTTCAGCGCCTCGATGCGGTCGGGCACCTGGTCGCGGGCGGACAGCACCAGCACGCGCGGCCGCCGGCCGCCGGGGGGCAGGCTGCGCAGCACGCCGATGCCGTCCAGCCGGGGCAGCATCAGGTCCAGCACCACCAGGTCGTAGTCGTAACCCGCGAGGAAACCGCAGGCTTCCACGCCGTCGCCGGCCGCGTCCACGGTGAAGCCGGCGCCCTGCAAGCCGTGGCGCAGGGTCTGGCGCAAGCGTTCGGAATCCTCCACCAGCAGCAATTTCATGCCGTTTTCCTTGTCCAAGCCACGGGCTGGCGCGTTCCATTGTGGCTGGGCTCGCTTAGCAAAGCATTCACCTTTTTGCACCATGCGCCGCGCATCGACAGTGGCGGCGGGCAACGGCTATAAAGGTTGTCCATTCGGGGAGTTGCGCAGTGAGTGAAGAAATCCTGATCAACGTGACCCCGCGCGAGACGCGGGTGGGCGTGGTCGAAAACGGCATGTTGCAGGAAGTGCATGTCGAGCGCGCATCGAAGCGCGGTTACGTGGGCAACATCTACAAGGGCCGGGTGCAGCGGGTGATGCCGGGCATGCAGGCCGCGTTCGTGGAGATCGGGCTGGACCGCGCCGCATTCCTGCACGCCTCCGACATCGTGCGGCCGCCCGTCGCCGAGGGCGCCGAGCCGGCCGCCGGCCACGGCAACGGGCATACCCCGGCGATCAGCGAGCTGGTGCACGAGGGCCAGGAAATCGTGGTGCAGGTGGTGAAGGACCCGATCGGCAGCAAGGGCGCGCGACTGTCCGCCCACCTGTCGATCCCGTCGCGTTACCTGGTGCTGCTGCCGCATGCGCACACCCTGGGCATTTCCGCGCGCATCGAGGACGAACCCGAGCGTACGCGCCTGCGCGAGGCGATGGGCGCCCTGATCGGCGAGAACCCGCTGGGCTACATCGTGCGCACCAATGCGGAGGGGCAGAGCGGCGAATCGCTGGCCTTCGACGTGACCTACCTCGGCAAGGTGTGGCGCGTGGTGCAGGAGAACATCGCCAAGGCCAGGGTGGGCGAGCGGGTGTACGAGGAACTCTCGCTGCCGCTGCGCAGCCTGCGCGACATGCTCACCGACGACATCGAGAAGGTGCGCGTGGACTCGCGCGAGACCTTCGAGAAGGTGGTGAAGTTCGTGCACAAGTTCATGCCCAGCCTGGACGACCGGGTGGAGCACTACGACGGCGAGCGGCCGATCTTCGACCTGTACAGCGTGGAGGACGAGATCCAGCACGCGCTGAGGAAGGAGGTGCCGCTGAAGTCGGGCGGCTATCTGGTGGTGGACCAGACCGAGGCGATGACCACGATCGACGTCAACACCGGCGCCTACCTGGGCACGCGCAACCTGGAGGAGACCGTCTACCGCACCAACCTGGAGGCGGCGCAGGCGGCGGCGCGCCAGCTCAGGCTGCGGAATCTGGGCGGCATCATCATCATCGACTTCATCGACATGGTGGACGAGGAGCACAAGCGCCAGGTGCTGCGCATGCTGGCCAAGGGGCTGGCGCGCGACCACGCCAAGACCACGGTGTACCCGATGTCCTCGCTGGGCCTGGTCGAGATGACCCGCAAGCGCACCACCGAGAGCCTGGAGCGTCAGTTGTGCGAACCGTGCCCGGCCTGCGGCGGCCGCGGCACGCTGAAGACCGCCGAAACGGTGACCTACGAGATCTTCCGCGAGATCACCCGCGCCGTGCGCCAGTTCGACGCCGAGAAACTGCTGGTGATGGCCAGCCCGTCGGTGGTCGGCCGCATCCTCGAGGAAGAGTCCGCCGCGGTGGCCGAACTGGAGGAGTTCATCTCCAAGAGCATACGCTTCCAGGCCGAGGAACATTATTCGCAGGAACAGTTTGATGTGGTTCTGCTTTAAGCCGACGCCTGCCGCGGCCGCACGTCGATGAATCCCACGTGGCAGCGACGGCTGCACCTTGGCGCGCGCGCGCTGGGCTGGGTGGCCGGCAGCGGCGTGATCGCGCTGGCGGTGCTGATGGCGCTGGCGCAGCTGCTGCTGCCGCTGCTGGCGCGGCATCCCGAGTGGGTGGCGCGGGAACTCTCCGCGAAGCTGCAGCGCCCGGTGAGCTTCGCCTCGCTGGAGGGCAGGTGGACCGGTTCCGGCCCGCTGTTCGTGCTGCACGACGTCACCGTGGGCGTGCCGCCGGGCGTCAAGGGCACGCCGATCAAGGTGCCCGAATCCGAGCTGCGGCTGGATTTCGGCGGCTGGCTGCCCTCGCGGCACCTGGTGAACCTGCGCACGCGCGACCTGCAACTGGACCTCAGCCGCGACGCCGACGGCCGCTGGCACGTCAACGGCCTGGGCACGGGCGGCGACGCCGAGCAGCAGCCCGGCTTCAGCCAGCTCTCGGTGGCGCTGTGGCTGGACAACCTGCGCCTGAACATCGCCGACGCCGCCAACGACAAGCACTACAGCCTGGTGGTCGACCAGTTGCGGTTGAGCCGCCAGGGCAACCACATCCGCGTGGGCGCGCTGCTGCACCGTGCAGGCGTGGGGGGCGTGGTGCGCGGCGCGGGCCGCTTCCGCGACGACGGCAGCGACGGGCGGCTGTGGCTGTCCGGGCAGCAGGTCGACCTGGCGCGCATGCTGGCCGGCGTGGACCTGAGCGGCTACACCGTGCAGGGCGGCCACGGCAACGTGGCGTCCTGGCTGGACTGGCAGCACGGCAAGGTGGTGCGCAACTTCACCCGCCTCGACCTCGACGACCTGCGCATCGCCGGCGCCAATGGCGCGGTCGCGGTGCCGGGTCTGCACGGCGACGCCGAGCTGGGCCGCAGCGCCGACGGCTACGAATTGCGCTGGGCCGGCGACGACCAGGGCGCGCTGGCGGTGTGGCTGCACCATCCGGGCACGCCGCAACTGGCCGTGCAGGCGGCGGCGCGCGACCTGCAACTGGCGCCGCTGCTGCCCTGGCTGGGGCTGGCGCCGAACATGTCGCCCGGGCTGGCGAAGTGGCTGGGCGAGGGCCATCCGCGCGGCAAGCTGGACAGCGTGGCGCTGGGCTGGACCCGGGCCGGCGGCCTGGACCGGCTGGCCGCCACGTTCAGCGGACTGGCCATCGACCCGGCGGGCAAGCTGCCCGGCGTGGATCATCTCGGCGGCACGCTGCGCGGCGATGGCGAGGCGGTGTCGCTGGAACTGCCTGCGCAGGGCGCCACGGTGAACCTGCCGCACACCTTCCGCCAGCCGTTCGCGATGGCCAAGCTGGGCGGCACGCTGGCGTTCTGGCATGCGGACGGCGACTGGCACCTGGGCATCGATCCGCTGGATTTCGAGGGCCGCGGCTACGGCGGCCAGCTGCGCGGGGAGATCGCCCTGCACGACGCCGGCGGCCCGCCGTTCCTTGACCTCTACGTCGCGCTGGCGCACGCCGACGTGGCTGCCGCCAAGCTGTTCTGGCCGATCGATTCGATGCCGGCGGCCACCGTGTCGTGGCTGGACCAGGCGCTGGTCGGCGGCCGCATCGACCATGGCGACGTGGTGGTGCGCGGCGACCTCAGGGACTGGCCGTTCCACCACAACGAGGGGCGTTTCGAGGCGCGCGCCGAGATCAGCGACCTCACCTTCCACTACGGCAAGGACTGGCCCGAGGCCACCGGCGTCCACGCCGTCGCCAGCTTCGTCAACAGCGGCATGCTGGTGCAGGCCGACGCCGGCTCCTCGCTGGGCGTGAAGGTCGACAAGGCGACGGCGCTGATCCCGGAATTCGGCGACGGCACGCTGGACCTCAACGTGAGCGGCGGCGGCAGCGGCGCCAGCCTGCTCGGCTTCGTGTTCAAGAGCCCGATCGCCAGCCACCAGGCCGACGCCCTGGCGAAGCTGAAACTGGGCGGCAGCGGCAGCTTCGATTTCCACCTCTCGCTGCCGCTGGCGCATGCGGAGGATTTCACCCTCGCCGGCACCGCCCAGCTCAAGAACGTGGACGTGGGCAATCCCGACTGGCAACTGCAGTTGGACAAGCTCAGCGGCCCGGCCACCTTCGACGGCCATGGCTTCCATGCCGGTCCGCTGAGCGGCATCGCGCACGGCGAGCCTTCCACGCTGGACCTGGCGATTGCCGGCGCCACCGGCGACCCCGCCACGGCGCTGACGGCCAAACTGAGCGGCAGCTACAGCTTCGCCGAACTCACCGCGGGTTATCCCTCGCTGGATTGGCTGAATCCGCTGGGCAGCGGGCGCAGTCCTTTCGACATCGGTTTCAGCCTCACCAAGCCGGCGAACGACGGCCCGCTGGTCCAGACCCTGACCCTGGACTCCACCCTGGCCGGTATCGCACTGGACGTGCCCGTGCCGCTGAAGAAGACCGCCGCGACCGAGCTGCCGCTCCATCTCGTGATGACCCTGCCGATGCAGGGCGCCGACCTGAAGATCGCCCTCGGCGAGCAGGCGCGCGGCCACCTGCGCCTCGGCGACGGCAACAAGCCGCTGGCCGGCACGCTGGCGTTCGGCACGCAGATGCCGATGGACCTGCCGGCGCAGGGGCTGCGCATCCGCGGCCACGCGGCGAAGCTGGATGTCACCGGCTGGGTGCAGCAGGCGATCGCGCTGACCGCGGGCGGGCATGCCGCCCCGACCAACATCACCGGCACGGCGAGCGCGCCCGGCGCAGCCAGTCCAGTGACCGCCAGCGGCGGGCCGGCGCTGGAAAGCGTGGACGTGGGCACCGACCATGCCGAATGGTTCGGCCATCCGCTGGGCGCGATGACGCTGCAGGCCACGCCCACCGCGGACAACCTGCAGGTGGACGTGACCGGCCCAGCGATGACCGGGCGCTACACCGTGCCCACCAGGGAACTGGACAAGCGCGGCATCACCGCGCGCCTCACCCACCTGCACTGGCCCGGCAGTCCGCCGCCGCCCCCTGGCAAGGCGGCCGCCAGCCAGCCCGAGGAAAACCCCGCCAACACCGGCATCGACCCCGCCTCGCTGCCGCCGTTCCACCTGTGGGTGGGCGAGCTGAGCTTCGGCGACGCCAAGCTGGGCGAGGCGCGGCTGGAAAGCTGGCCCACCGCGCAAGGCATGCGCATCGACCAGTTGCGCGCGCTGTCGCCCAGCGTGCAGATCACCGGCAGCGGCGACTGGAACGGCACGCCCACCGACAGCCATACCCGCATGCGCATCAGCTTCGCCGCCGACGACCTCGGCAAGATGCTCACCGCGTTCGGCTTCACCGGCCTGGTCAACGGCGGCAAGACCCAGGACCAGCTCGACGCGAGCTGGCCCGGCGCGCCCTCGTCCTTCAGCCTCG
This sequence comes from Rhodanobacter sp. PCA2, assembly GCF_013620825.1. Taxonomy (GTDB): domain Bacteria; phylum Pseudomonadota; class Gammaproteobacteria; order Xanthomonadales; family Rhodanobacteraceae; genus Rhodanobacter_A. The sequence goes on from NZ_NJIC01000009.1 coordinate 315,364, forward strand.
CCAATGCCACCGGCACGCTGGCGATCCAGGTCAGCGACGGCCGCATTCCCGAAGTGGGGCCCGGCGTGGGGCGCCTGTTCGGGCTGGTCTCGCTGGCCGAGCTGCCGCGCCGGCTCACCCTGGATTTCGGCGACGTGTTCGGCAAGGGCCTGGGCTTCGACTCGATCAAGGGCGATTTCCAGCTCGCCAACGGCAGCGCCACCACCGGCAACCTGGTGATCAAGGGGCCGGCCGCGCAGATCGGCATCACCGGCCGCACCGGCCTGCGCGCCAAGGACTACGACCAGCAGGTGACCGTGGTGCCGCACATCGGCAACAGCCTGCCGGTGATCGGCGCGGTGGTGGGCGGCCCGGTCGGCGTCGCCGCCGGCCTCGCCGTGCAAGGCCTGCTGGGCCACGGCCTCAACAAGACCGCCGGCGCGCGCTACCACGTCACCGGAAGCTGGGACAAACCGGTGATGACCCTGGTCGAGAAGCGCTCGCTGCCCGCTGCGCCCGCCGCCCCGGCCACCATCGAGCCGCCGCTGCTGCCGGCCGCGCCCTCGTCCAGCCCGGCCATCACGATACCGTTGCTCGACGTGTCGCCGGCGCTACCGGCATCGTCGTCCAGCCGTTGAGGATGGCCTGGTCAATCGACCGCCTGCTTGTCATCCCTGCGGCTTGCTCGTCATCCCTGTGAAAGCGGGGTCCAGCCGTTAAGGATGGCCTGATCAATCGACCGCCTGCTCGTCATTCCTGCGGCCTGCTCGTCATTCCTGCGAAAGCAGGAATCCAGTGCCTTGGCGTTCCGTGGCTTGCAGTCACCGGACCACCAGCTGCGCTGTTGTGAAGCACCTCCCGCCTTCGCCGGGACGACGAGCAAAACAAGACCTTCCTTAACCGCGCGGCCTGGTCGAGCCGTTGAACGGGAACATCTGCTGCCGGACGAAGCCGTCCGGCACGTAGTCGCCGACCACGCCGTACTTTTCCGGGAACTTGTTGCTGGATTTCACCGCGGTGCCGAACAGGTAATCGAGGAATGCGTAGTGCGCCGCGTAGTTCCTGTCGATCGCCTCGTCGTCGGAGGCGTGGTGCCAGTGATGGAAGTTCGGCGTCACCAGCACGTACTTCAGCGGCCCCCACGGCAGGTGCACGTTGGCGTGGTTGAACACGGCCTGGAAGCCGACCACCAGGATGTAGGCGGCCATCACGCCTTCGCTGAAACCGAGCACGTACAGCGGCGCCAGCACGCAGACGCGCGTGGCGACCAGCTCCAGCATGTGCTGGCGCGAGCCGGCCAGCCAATCCATGGTCTTCACGCTGTGGTGCACGGCGTGGAAGCGCCACAGCAGCGGCACCTCGTGATAGGCGCGGTGCGCCCAGTACTGCGCGAGGTCGGCGGCGAGTATGCACAGCAGCAGCTGCGGCACGAACGGGATGTGCTGCACGGACTGCTGGAAGCTGCTGCTGACCAGCCAGCCGAAGCCGTGGTGCAGCACCAGGTTCACGATCAGCAGGATCAGCCCCACGACGAAGTGGTTCGCCGCGAAATGCTTCAGGTCGGTCTGCCACTCGGCGCGGAAGATCGCCTGCCCCTTGTAGAGCGGGAACAGCTTCTCGATCACCACGAAGATCAGGGTCGAGCCGAGCAGGTCCAGCACGAACCAGTCCAGCCCGATGTACGGCGTGTGGTCGGGGAACGTGCCCACCGGCACGCGCGAACCGCCCAGCGCCACGGCCAGCACCACGATCGCGAACGCGGCGACGTTGAGCTTGCGCTGGCGGTTGAGGATCACGTTCGCGAGCGACAGACCGCCGGAAACCAGCAGCGCGACGAACATCGCCTGGCGCAGCACGTCCACCGAATACTGGTGGCGCAGCTCCGGCGTGGTCAGGTATTGCGGGAAATGGAACGCCACCACGCCCAGCAGGCACAGGATGCCCAGCGCCATCGCCAGCGCCGTGCTGATCATCGCCTTGCCGGGCTTCAGCTCGCCGCTGCGGTGGAACAGGTCGCGCGTTTCGTCGATCACCGCGCCGATCTTTTCCGCCGGTTTCTGCACCGCCGCGTCAAGCGCCTTCCGGGTGCCGTTGCGCCTGGATTCGGACATGCCCACTTCCCTATGTATGCCGCTCCATCGCCGGCGGCCAGCGGCGCGCATGATACCGCGGCGCTTGCCGCCGGGGGCTTTAAGCCGCAGGATTCGGCCTCATCTTGGTTCTTTCCGATACTTCGCGCACGGCGGATTTTTCATGGGCTCACTGCTTGCCAAGGCCGAACGACAGCTGCTGGCGCCCGGTGGCCTGGCGTCCGCCGATCTGGAGCGCGTGTTCGCGCAGCTGATGGGCCCGTCCATCGACGCGGCCGACCTGTACTTCCAGCATTCGCGCAGCGAGTCGTGGATGCTGGAAGAGGGCATCGTCAAGGACGGCAGCCATTCCATCGAGCAGGGCGTGGGCGTGCGCGCGATCTCCGGCGAGAAGACCGGCTTTGCCTACTCCGACGAGATCGTGCTGCCGCAGCTTCTGGAAGCCTCGAAGGCCGCGCGCGCCATCGCCCGGGACGGTCGCGGCGCCGGCCGGCCGCTGGCGCTGGGCGACACGCGGCAGCTCTATCCCGCCATCGACCCGGTGGAGAGCCTACCCAACCCCGACAAGATCGCCTTGCTGCGCGAAGTGGACGCCTACGCGCGCTCGCGCGACCCGCGCATCACCCAGGTCATCGTGAGCATCGCCGCCACCATCGACACCGTGCTGATCGCCGCCTCCGACGGCACGCTCGCCGCCGACGTGCGTCCGCTGGTGCGCCTCAACGTGCAGGTGATCGCCGAGGCCAACGGCCGCCGCGAGCAGGGTTACGCGGGCGGCGGCGGCCGCTACGGCTACCGCGAGCTGGTCGAGAACGGCCGCGCGCTCGCCTTCGCCGACGAGGCGGTGCGCCAGGCGCTGGTGAACCTGGATTCCGTCGCCGCGCCCGCCGGCCAGATGACCGTGGTGCTCGGCCCCGGCTGGCCTGGCGTGCTGCTGCACGAGGCGATCGGCCACGGCCTGGAAGGCGACTTCAACCGCAAGGGCAGCTCCGCCTTCGCCGGCCGCCTCGGCCAGCGCGTGGCCGCGCCCGGCGTCACCGTGGTGGACGACGGCACGCTGCCCGGCCGCCGCGGCTCGCTCAGCGTGGACGACGAAGGCACGCCGACCAATTGCACCGTGCTGATCGAGGACGGCATCCTCAAGGGCTACATGCAGGACAAGCTCAACGCGCGCCTGATGGGCATGGCGCCCACCGGCAACGGCCGCCGCGAATCCTTCACCGCGCTGCCGATGCCGCGCATGACCAACACCTACATGCGCAGCGGCAGCCACGACCCCGACGAAATCATCCGCTCGGTGAAGAAGGGCCTGTACGCGCCGAACTTCGGCGGCGGCCAGGTCGACATCACCAACGGCAAGTTCGTGTTCTCCGCCAGCGAGGCCTACCTGATCGAGGACGGCAGGATCACCGCCCCAGTGAAGGGCGCCACCCTGATCGGCAGTGGCCCCGACGTGCTCACCCGCGTCTCCATGATCGGCAACGACATGAAGCTGGACGAAGGCGTGGGCGTCTGCGGCAAGGACGGCCAGAGCGTCCCGGTAGGCGTGGGCCAGCCCACGCTGAAGATCGATGCGATGACGGTGGGTGGGACTGCGGCGTAATGCTGGGGCAGGGCGGCGGCGGAACCGCCCGCCCTGTGACGGTGCTGCTGGGTTCTCGTCCCGCGAGGTTGTGCTATTCCCCTATCTCAACCGCAAGGATGTGGAGCACCTCGCTGCCGACATTCTTGACATGGTGCGGCCCGATCAGGCCGCTCCAAATCGCCTGACCCGCCGCTGGCCGCGCAGGAAACGTTCTCGAATCCGCCAGCACGTGGCCGTCCATGTCATACCGGACGAAACCGCTACAGATCAGCACAAGTGAGCGCGCACCTCTCAGCACCTTGATAACCGGTATCGGCGCACACCGTCTTTTCCTTGCCGCGTAATAGCTTGGCCACTTTCATCACGTCCCTGACAATGCCGTCGCGACGGTTGTAGAAGATCGTGCAAAGCGTGTAGAGTAAATTCATGCGGGAGTCAACTTTTGCAGCCGTCGACAGATTTTTTTATCTTGCCGCAGTGATTTTTGCGGCCTTCTGTCTGTGGAATATCTGCAAATCCCTCAGGCGAGGATTTGTTTTCATAAACGGAAGGAAAGCCTTTAGGTCAAAAGATCGACTTGGGTTTTGGTTGGTGATCACTGGATGGATTGGCGTGGCGGTATTCTTCGGGTGTCTGGTGATGTCTGCGTTTAATATAGGATCGTTGCCTTGATTGCCAGCGCTTGAGTTAAGCGGCAGCGAAGTCGTCTGCCTCGAACGAACTGTTAGCCCGCACCTAGAAGGCGAGAAACAACCGCCCCTATAGATTCGGCAGCTACAGCCTTGGCTCCGGAGATCGTTGCTGATTTTAGCCGTTCAAAGTAGCTTCGCCGGTCGACAGTACAGTCAACTGCCTCGGGAGTTTTTTGTAGCAGAGCGAAACCTTTACTGGTGAGCACAATGTTTTGGAAGCCGCGCACCTCAAGGTACTGCGGGCCATTCGCAACTCTAATAAAACCCTCGTCGATAAGGAACTGCGCGGTTGCCTCTGCGCCCGTGATTAGGTGGTTGTACTGCGGACTATCCGTTTCGTAATTCTCGCCGAAAAGGATATCTAGCCCAACCGCAAGGGGGTCAACATTCGTGGGAGTTGGAAACGACTCATAGAGCAAAACAAGAACCTTGGCGGCAACCACGTTGAAGACTTCAATGTTTGCGGGAGTGCTCATGTGCGTCCGTTGTGGCGGATAATTTAAAATCGATTGTTTAATTAAGGCTAATCCCGTGGCCTAATTTGATAAATCAGGCCGGGGCTGGCGGAAATTTTTCACACGAATTAACAAGTTTCCCTGGTCGCGCCGCCTATATTCGCAGTCTAATCTTGCAGCCTTCCCAAGGGGCTGCGGCGATCCTCTCACTCGGAGTTGGCGCCAGCAAGCGCATGGATGGATTTGGTGTGGTGGGATGGATCGTGGCGGCCCCCATGTGGCTTGAGCGAGGCCCGACGTCCCTAAGGTTCGCGCCGTGCACACTCTGGCAGCGGCGGTAATGCCTCCGATCTTCTGTGGAATACAAGCGGGTATGGCCCCAAGCCTGTAAAATACCCGCTTCGCACGGGCGCCCAGCCCGTCCAGGGATGCACCGAACATGAAGACCATCGAAGGCGATTTCGCCACGCCCAAGGGCCGCTTCGCCATCGTGGCGGGCCGTTTCAACGGTTTCGTCGTGGAGCCGCTGGTGGCCGGGGCGCGCGACGCGCTGCTGCGGCACGGCGTGAAGGACGACGGCATCGAGCTGGTGCGGGTGCCGGGGGCGTGGGAGATCGCGCTGGCGGCGCACAAGTTGGCGGCGTCGGGCAAGTACGCGGCGGTGATCGCGCTGGGTGCGGTGATCCGCGGCTCCACGCCGCATTTCGATTACGTGGCCGGCGAGTGTGCCAAGGGCCTGGCGAAGGCGGCGCTGGATTCGGGCGTGCCGGTGGCGTTCGGGGTGCTCACCACCGATTCCATCGAGCAGGCGATCGAGCGTGCCGGCACCAAGGCCGGCAACAAGGGCGCGGACGCGGCGATGGCCGCGCTGGAAATGGTCAACCTGTACGGCAAGCTGTGATGCACACGCGTCCCGAAGGCATCGACCTCGCCGCGCGCTCGCGCGCCCGTCGCCGCGCGCTGCAGGCGCTGTACGCGTGGCAGCTTTCCGGCAGCCACATGAACGCGGTGATCGAGCAGTTCCGCCACGAGCAGGACATGGAAGTGGCCGACCTGGACTACTTCGAGGACTTGCTGCGCGGCGTGGAGATGCACGTCGACGCGCTGGACGCCGCGCTGCGCCCCTACCTGGACCGCGAGGTGGCCGAGGTCGATCCCATCGAGCGCGCCGCGCTGCGCCTCGCCGCCTACGAACTGAAGTACCGGCTGGACGTGCCGTACCGCGTGGTCATCAACGAGGCGATCGAGGTCACCAAGCGCTTCGGCGCCGACCACGGCCACAGCTACGTCAACGGCGTGCTGGACAAGCTGGCCGCGCAACTGCGCAGCGCCGAGAAGAAGGCTTGACGCCGCCGGCCGGCACCACGGCGCGCACGGCGCCCGTGCTGGAAACGGAGCGCCTGCGCCTGCGCGCGCATCGCGCCGACGACCTGGATGCGTTCGCGGCGATCTGGTCCGATCCGGTGGTCACCCGCTACCTGGGCCGCGCGGCTTCGCCCACGCGGCAGGATGCGTGGATGCGCATGCTGCGTTATCCCGGCCTGTGGGCGCTGCTGGGCTACGGTTTCTGGGCGGTGGAGGAGAAGGCCAGCGGTCGCTGCATCGGCGACATCGGCTTCGCCGACTTCAAGCGCGAGATCGACCCGCCGCTGGACGGCATGCTGGAAACCGGCTGGGTGCTGGCCGCGGATGCGCACGGCAAAGGCTACGCCAGCGAAGGGCTGGCCGCGGCGCTGGCCTGGAGCGAGGCCGAGCTGCCCGGCCGCACCGCGGCGTGCATCATCGAGCCGGAGAACGCGGCCTCCATCCGCGTTGCGGTGAAGGCCGGCTTCCGCGAATGGAGGCGCACCGTGTACCACGGCGACTCCATCCTCGTGTTCACCCGCTGAGCGGGCCGCTCACTTCGCCGGGCAATCGCGGCTGTTGTCGGCGATGCCGGCGATCAGCCAGCGGCCGTCCACGCGCGCCAGGTTGAACACGTCGGTGCCGCAATGGTGCGGCTTGCCGTCGAGCAGGAATTCGTAGGGCGCCCACACCACCGCGATGTTGTCGTCCACGCGTACCTGCGGATCGCGGATGCGCTCCTCGATGCGGGCCTTGCCCGGTTTCACGTGGTCCACGAACTCGCCCAGCGCGAGCTGCACCGGCTTGCCCTGGCGCATCAGCGTGGCCATGCCGGTGGGCAGCACCAGCGCACGCATGCCGGCCTGGTCGTAGCGGGACATCGCCGAAAAAAACGCACGGACCGGCGCCAGCACGGCCGCGTCCGTGCTCGCGGCGAGCGACGGTGCAGCCATTGCCGGCGGGCCGGCCAGCAGGGCGAGCGACAAGGTGGCGGCAGGGAAACGGATGCGGCGCATGGCGGCGACTCGGGCGGGGGATGGTCGCCAGCCTCGCACGCCCGTGGCCGCCGTGCATGCGCCGCAGGTCACGGGCTTGCGCCGCGTGCGTGCGGATGCTCTGCTCTGGAGTCGCCGCCACCCGGGATCGCCATGGAATTCAGCCTGATCGACCGCATCCGCGAGCGCACCGAGCAGGGGCGCGAGGACGTGCGCCTGGGTATCGGCGACGACGCCGCACTGCTGGCGGTGCCGCCGGGGCAGGAACTGGCGGTGGCGATCGACACCCTGGTGGAGGGCGTGCATTTCCCGCTGGGCACCGCGCCGGCCGACATCGGCTGGAAGGCGCTGGCGGTGAACCTGTCCGATCTCGCCGCGATGGGCGCCGTGCCGGCCTGGGCCTTGCTCGCGCTGACGCTGCCGCAGGCGGACGCCGCCTTCATCGACGGCCTGGCCGACGGTTTCGCGCAGCTCGCGCGGCAGCACCGGCTGGCCCTGGTGGGCGGCGACACCACGCGCGGCCCGCTCACGCTCAGCGTGGCGGTGCACGGCTTCGTGCCGCCGGAGCAGGCGCTGACGCGCGCGGGTGCGCGGGTGGGCGATGCGGTGCTGGTCACCGGCACGCTGGGCGATGCGGCCGCGGGCCTGCACTGCCTGCAGACGGCGATGCAGGTGGACAGCCGTACGGCCATGCGCGATGCGCTGGTGGAACGCCTGAACCGGCCGGTGCCGCGGCTGGCCGCGGGGCTGGCGCTGCGCGGGCGCGCCAGCGCCTGCCTGGACGTGTCCGACGGCCTGCTCGCCGACCTGGGCCACCTGTGCGCGGCCAGCGGCGTGGGGGCGGAAATCGACGCGGCGCTGCTGCCGTGTTCGTCCGCGCTGCTGGGCCTGTTCGACGACGGCGCCGCGCGCGACTTCGCGCTGTCCGGCGGCGACGACTACGAGCTGTGCTTCACCGTGCCCGCCGCGCGCGTGGGCGAGGTGCAGGCCGACCTGGCGCGGCTGGGCGGCGGCGCCACGCGCATCGGCCGCATCGTGGCGGGCGAGGGCGTGCGCGTGCGCGATGCGGGCGGCGATTGGCTGGAACCGGAGCGCGCGGGCTGGGATCATTTCGCCGCATGAACGCTCCCGTCGAACGCAAGACGCTCACCGCAGCGCAACGCCGCGCCCTGCTCGCCACGCCCGCGGGCTGGATCGCCTGCGGCCTCGGTTCCGGCCTCGCGCCGGTGGCGCAGGGCACGTTCGGCTCGCTGGCGGCGCTGCTGCCGTGGCTGCTGCTGCGCGGGCTGTCGCTGCCGCTCAACCTGCTGGTCATCGGGCTGGGTTTCGTCTTGGGCGTGTGGGCCTGCGAACGCGCCGGCCGCGCGCTCGGCGTGGACGATCACCGCGCGCTGGTGTGGGACGAGTTCGTCGGCTTGTGGATCGCGTTGCTGCCCGCGCTGCTGGCGCCGTGGTGGGCGGTGTTGGCCAGCTTCGCGCTGTTCCGCCTGTTCGACGTGTGGAAGCCGTGGCCGATACGCGTGTTCGACCGCCGCCTCAAGGGCGGCCTCGGCGTGATGGTGGACGACGTGGTGGCCGGCGCGTTCGCCGCGGTGGTGCTGGGAATCGCGCTGCACTTCCTCCGCTGAGCGTTCACGGCAGGCAGCCGAAGCCGCGCAGGGTCGCGGCGACCGCCTGGTCCAGCGGGGTGTGCGGTTCCTCGCCCAGCCGCGCCAGCAGCTTGCGGTTGTCCAGTTGCAGCGGTTCGCGCCACAGGTGGCGCATCTCGCGCACTTCGCGCAGCAGCACCACGAACGGCCCGGCCAGCCAGGTCAGCCACCACGGAAACGCGCGCAGCCGCAGCGCCGGGTTGCCGGTGGCGCGGCGCGTGGCGGCGAGCAGGGCGTCGCCATCCACGTAGTGGCCGGCGAAGTGGTAGCGGGCGAAGCGTTCCAGTTCGCCCTCGCGCTCCAGCAGGCGCGCCACCGTTTCGCCCACGTCGGGCAGGTAGGCCCAGGCATGGCCCAGGTCGTGGCGCGCCGGGTACAGCAGCGAGCGCACCGGGCGGCCGGGCTTGATCATCTCCGCGAACCAGTTGTTGCGCGCGCCCGGCCCGAAGAAGTCGCCGCAGCGCAGGATCAGGCTGCGCACGTCGGTGGCCTCCGCCAGGCGCCGCTCCATCGCGACGCGGATCGCGCCCTTGCGGGTCAGCGGCCGCTGCGGATCGTCCTCGGCGAGCAGGGGAAACGCGTCGGGGCCGTAGTTGTAGATCGAACCCGGCAGCACCAGGCGCGCCCCGTTGGCGCGGGCGGCGGCGAGGCTGTTGTCCAGCATCGGCAGCGCCAGCGTGTCCCAGTCGCGGTAGCCCGGCGGGTTCACCGCGTGGACCAGCACGTCCACGCCGGCCGCGGCCTGCAGCACGTCGCCGGCCTGCAGGGCGTCGCCGGTGCGCCAGTCGATGCGTGGGTCCAGGCCGGGACGCACGGCGTTGCGCACCAGCGCGCGTACCGTCCAGCCGCGCCGCAGCAGGGCCGCGGCGATCTCGCCGCCCGCGCCGCCGGTGGCGCCGAGAATCAGGGCTGTCTTCGATGCGTTCATGGTCGTGCTCCGGGAGGGATGGGGCCAGTTTCGCGCGGGAATGGGTAGTTGAAAATTGCCCAATGTCAAACATTTGCTATAAATAAATGCATGGATACCGACGAGCTCGGCTGGGATCTCTATCGTTCCTTCCTCGCGGTGGCGGACGAAGGCAGCCTGTCCGCGGCGGCCCGCATGCTGGGCATGACCCAGCCCAGTCTCGGGCGGCATGTGCGGCAGCTGGAGACGCGGCTGGGCGTGGCCTTGTTCACGCGTTCGCCGCAGGGCCTGGCGCTGACCGAGGTGGGCGCCGAGCTGGCCGAGCATGCGCGCGGCATGGCCGCGGCCTCGGCCGCGCTGCGGCGCGCGGCTTCCGGCAGCCGGCAGGAGGTGCGCGGCGCGGTGCGCATCACCTGCAGCGAGATGGTCGGCGGCGGGGTGTTGCCCGCCATGCTGGCCGAGCTGCGGCGGCGGCAGCCGGGCATCGTGATCGAGCTGTCGCTGTCCGATGCGATCGAGGACCTGCTGCGCAAGGACGCCGACATCGCGGTGCGCATGCTGCGGCCCAGCCAGGTCGCGCTGGTGGCGCGGCGCGTGGGAGCGATCGGGATGGGGCTGTACGCCCATCGACGCTACCTGAAGGCGCATGGCGTGCCGCGCACGCTGGCCGAGCTGCGGCAGCACGCGCTGATCGGCTTCGACCGCGAGACGCCGGCGCTGCGCGCGATGATCGCCCGCGTGCCGGGCGGCGAGATGTACGCACGCGCCAACTTCGCGTTGCGCACGGACAGCGCGTGGGCGCAACTGGCGGCGCTGCGTGCGGGCTTCGGCATCGGCGTGTGCCAGCACGCGCTGGCGCGCCGCGAACGGTCGCTGCTGCCGGTGCTCCCGGGCGCCATCACGCTGGAGCTGGATACCTGGCTGGTGATGCACGAGGACCAGCGCGCGAACCGCCGCGTGCGGCTGGTGTTCGACTACCTGTCCGAGGCGTTGGCGGCGTTCGCGGCCGCGGGCGCCTGAGGCGACGTCACTTCTCGTCGTGGCCCGGGCCGTAGCGGCGGTCCGGGCCGCGGTAGGCCGCGACCCGCGCCAGCCGCGGCGTGCCGTAGCCGAATTCCAGCGCCACGCGCAGCTTGCCCGCGCGCACCGGGTCGAAGCGCGCGAGCTTCCGGTTGCCGATGGTGGTGCCCCAGGCGAATTGCCGCCACGCGCCCTGGTCCCAGAGTTCCACGCGGTAATTCGCGATGTTCTGGCCCAGCGCGATCGCCTCGCCCAGTTCCAGCGTGTCGAACTCGATCTCCTGCGGCAGCTCGAATTCCAGCCAGCCGTCGCGGGCGTTCGGCGGCGCGCTCCAGTACGTGTCCGGATCGGCCTCCAGCACCTTCGCCGGCAGGTGCGGCGCATCGCTGCCGCTGGCGCGCACCCTGGCACCTTGCAGCAGGTCGCTGGCGAACAGCGCCGTGCGCTTCGCCGCGAAGCCCTGCAGCGAGGCGATGTCGGTGGCGTCGAACAGGCCGTCGCGGTTCGGCGGCAGGCTGAGCGTCAGCTTGCCGTTGCGGCCCACCGAGCTGAAATACAGGTCCAGCAGGTCGTCCGCCGTGCGCACCTTGTCGTTTTCCGCGGGGTGCCAGAACCAGCCGGGGCGTATCGACACGTCCGCTTCGGTGGGGCGCCACACGCTGCCGTGGGGATCGCCGTGGCCCAGCAGCTCGCCCACCCACGGCCGGTCGTAGCCGGCGTAGGGCACGCTGGCCGGATCGATGCTGGTCCAGCAGGTGCTGCCGGCCACGCCTTTCTCGTTGCCGACCCAGCGCACGTCGGGGCCGGCGTCGGAGTAGATGATGGCGTCCGGCTGCAGGCGGCGCACCGTGGCGTGGATGCGCGGCCAGTCGTAGGCCTGCCTGCGGCCGTCCGGGCCTTCGCCGTTGGCGCCGTCGAACCACACTTCCACGATCCGGCCGTAGTGCGTGAGCAGTTCGGTGAGCTGGGCGATGTAGAAATCGTTGTAGGCCTCGCCGCTGCCGTAGACCTTCGCGTTGCGGTCCCATGGCGACAGGTACAGGCCCGCGCCCAGGCCCTCGGCGCGGCAGGCGTCGGTGTATTCGCGCACCACGTCGCCGTGGCCGTCCTTCCATGGGCTGTTCTTCACCGAATGCGCCGTGGTGGCGGTGGGCCACAGGCAGAAGCCGTCGTGGTGCTTGGCGGTGAGGATCATGCTGCGGAAACCCGCCTGCTTCGCCGCGCGCGCCCATTGCCCGGCATCCAGCTTGCGCGGGTTGAAGATGGACGGCGACTCGGCGCCGTCGCCCCATTCCTTGTCGGTGAACGTGTTCACCGTGAGGTGCACGAACATCGCGAGTTCCTCGCGCTGCCAGCGCAACTGCTGCACCGTCGGGCGCGGCCGCGGCGCGGTGGGCGTGGCGGTGGCGGCGGCGTCCGCACGGACCAGGCGGGGCAGGCCCAGCGCGCCCAGCGAGGCGGCGGCCGAACCGGCGAGCAGGAAACGACGACGATCCATGGGGTGAGTCTCCACGAGCAGCTGCGGTGATGTGGTCCGGGTCACTATATTTCAAATATGACGATCATGTTCATACATGATCATGTCGGCGATCGCCTGCCGATTCCGCGACGATCGGCGTGCATGCTGCAGCCAGTGGGTGCAAAAGCTTGCATCGGGCCGACGCGCGGACGCAGCATGCGGAAGGGGGCGGCATCGGTCGGTCGCCCGTCAGTCGATGGAGTTTCCCATGCAGTATCGCCGCCTCGGCCATTCCGGCCTGCCGCTTTCCGTCCTTTCCCTGGGCACCTGGGCCACGTTCGGCAAGAGCGTGGGACGCTCGCTGGCGCGCAACATGCTGGCGCTGGCCTGGGACCGCGGGGTGAACTTCTTCGACAGCGCCGAGACCTACGGCAACGGCGTGGCCGAGGCGCTGATGGGCGACGTGCTGGCCGACCTGCGGTTTCCGCGCGACAGCTGGTGCGTGTCCAGCAAGGTGTTCTTCGGCGCGCAGGACCATCCCCGGCCCACGCAGCGCGGCCTGTCGCGCAAACACGTGATCGAGGCCTGCGAGCAGGCGCTGCAGCGCCTGCGCGTGGACTACCTCGACCTGTACTTCTGCCATCGCCCCGATCCGGATACGCCGGTGGCGGAAACGGTGGCGGCGATGGACTTCCTGGTGCGCCAGGGCAAGGTGCTGTACTGGGGCACCAGCGAGTGGCCGGCCGAAGGGATCCGCGAGGCGTTCCGGGTCGCCCGCGAGAATCACCTCACCGCACCGACGATGGAGCAGCCGCAGTACAACCTGCTGCACCGCGAGCGGGTCGAGCTGGAATACGCGCCGCTGTACGAGGACTACGGGCTGGGCACCACCACCTGGTCGCCGCTGGCCTCGGGACTGCTCAGCGGCAAGTACGACGGCGGCGTGCCCGCCGATTCGCGGCTGGCGCAACCCGACTACGCCTGGCTGCACGACAAGGTGCTGGGCGAGCGCGGCGAGCAGGTGGCGAAGGTGCGCCGGCTGCGGCCGCTGGCCGACGAACTGGGCTGCAGCACCGCGCAACTCGCGATCGCCTGGTGCCTCGCCAACCCGCACGTGTCCACGGTGATGCTGGGGGCGAGCCGGACGGAACAGCTCGAACACAACCTGGCCGCGCTGGATGTGTTGCCGAGGCTGGACGAGGCGATGCGCCAGCGCGTGGCGCAGGCCGTCGCGTGAGGCCGTGTCGGCCGTCGCGCCAGTTGACACATTAATGAGAATCATTATCATCAACTCCGCCTGAAACCCACCGCGGAGTCGTCCATGTCGATCGCCACCCCCTTGAGTCTGCCGGTTGCCGCCAGCCGGCTTGCCCATTCGTTGCCGCTTGCTTCCCCGCGCACCCGGCCCGTGGAAATGCGCGCGGCCGTGCGCCGGGTCAGCAGCCTGTCGCTGCTGGAGGGCGAGCGCGAGCTGGTGATCCAGCACCAGGGCAGCGAGTACCACCTGCGGCTCACCCGCAACGACAAGCTCATCCTCACCAAGTGATGCCCCCCGGCGCCGGGCCGTGCGAACGGCCCGGCCCCCGCAACCACCCGCCAGCACGGCGCGGCGCCCGAAGCGCGGCACGGCCAGCCAATCCAGCAAAGGAGACGGCGATGTTCGGCTGGCTGGCTACCCATGTTGCCCATGTCTGTCCGCACGCCACCGGCGTGGCGGTGGAGCGGCGCTGGCTGCGGATCGCGCCGCAGCGGTTGGCGCGCTGCCTGCCGGCGACCGGCTGCGTGTTGTACCTGCCGTGCGCCTCGTCCGCGCTGGCGGAACGGATCGTGCCCGGCCTGCTGGCGGGCAGCCGCGAGCTGGCGCCGCTGCTGTGCGTGCACTGGCTGGTCGCCGCCAGCGCGATCGGCAGCGACGGGCCGCACGAATGGCTGGAATGCCGGGGCCGCGACGGCCGCTTGTGCGCCCGCCTGCATCTGCTGCCTGACAGCGACTATCTGGGCTGGGATGCCTTGCTGACGGCGGGCCTGCCGGTACACGCCGCGGCTGGCCAGCGCCCCGACGACGAACGCATCGCGGCGGCCCGGCTGCTGGACTTCCGCTGCGGCCGGCTGGCGGGGTTCGAAGTGCTGGATGCGCGGCCCGCGGCGCAGGTATCCACGCTCAGCGGCAGGATCGCGCGCGGCATCGCGCAGGCCGAGGGACTGGCCCTGCACTGAGCGGCGCCCCGGCTTGTCCACTGTCCGCATGGTGTCCGCGGACACCGAGTCCGTTGCGCTCGGTCAGTACAAGCATTTGATGTATGGAATGTTTTTCGTGCACCGACGCTTGGCACGCGGATTGCTGAGCACAGGTCGGGGGCCGCACTGTCCGCGGCCAGGGAATGCACGATGATCCGCGACACTTCCGCTCAAGACCGCATCGTTGAAGCCAAGCCCAACCGCAAGCGCCGCATGATGTTCGTCGGCGGCGGCGTGGCCTTGCTGGTGGTGCTGGCGTTCGCGCTGCCCGGCATCCTCCGCCTGTTCTCGGCCGACGCTTCGGTGAGCGCGTCGCGGCTGGCCTTCGCCACCGTCGAGCGCGGCCCGTTCGTGCGCGACATCGCCGCCGAGGGCAAGGTGGTGGCGGCGAACAGCCCCACGCTCTACGCCACCTACGGCGGCGCCGCGGTGCTGAAGGTGCGCGCCGGCGACGCGGTGAAGAAGGGCCAGGTGCTCGCCGTGATCGACAGCCCCGAGCTGCGCAACAAGCTGGCGCAGGAGCAGTCCAAGGCCGATGCGATGCAGGTGGACTACCTGCAGTCGCAGGTCGACGCGCGCACCAAGCGCGGCGAACTGCAGAAGGCCTACGACAACGCGCAGATCGACGAGAAGAGCGCCGCCAACAACCTCGACCGCGAGCAGAAGGCCTACACCGCCGGCGCCTCCACCGGCGTGGCGGTCGACAAGGCCAAGGACGACCTGGAGAAGGCGAAGATCACCCTCGCGCATGCCAAGGCCGACCTCGGCATGAGCAACGACAGCCTGAACTTCAACATCCAGTCGAAGAAGCTGGCGCACGACAACCAGATGCTGGCGGTGCAGGACCTGAAGCGCCAGGTGGACGACCTCAACGTGAAGTCGCCGGTGGACGGCCAGGTCGGCCAGCTCTTCATCGCGCCCGTCGCCACCGTGGCGAAGGACGCGCAACTGCTCAGCGTGATCGACCTCACCGCGCTGGAAGTGGAAGTGAAGGTGCCCGAGAGCTTCGCCCGCGACCTCGCGATCGGCATGACCGGCGAGATCAGCGGCAACGGCAACACCTGGAAGGGCCTGGTCAGCGCGATCTCGCCCGAAGTGGTGAACGGCGAAGTGGCCGCCCGCGTGCGCTTCGAAGGCGCCACGCCGCAGCAGCTGCGCCAGAACCAGCGCCTGTCCGTGCGCATCCTGCTCGACAAGCGCGACAACGTGCTCACCGTGCAGCGCGGCTCCTTCGTCGACGAATCCGGCGGCAGCTACGCCTACCTGGTCAAGGACGGCATCGCCACCAAGACGCCGATCCGCGTGGGCGTCAGCAGCATCGACAAGGTCGAGATCCTGCAAGGCCTGAAGGAGGGCGACCGCATCGTGATCTCCGGCACCGACAGCTTCAAGGGCGCGCAGCGCGTGGCGATCAGTCGATAAGGGCAGTACCCCCTCCCGACCTCCCCCTGCGGGCAGGGGGAGGAGAAGAACGAAGAACCATCCACCACCGAGGAACGTGAACCATGCTCAAGATGACCCACCTGTCCAAGGTCTACCGCACCGAAGTGGTGGAGACCTACGCGCTGCGCGACTTCAACATCGACGTGAAGGAAGGCGAGTTCGTCGCCGTCACCGGTCCGTCCGGTTCGGGCAAGACCACCTTCCTCACCATCGCCGGCCTGCTGGAAACCTTCACCGGCGGCGAGTACCACCTCGACGGCAGCGAAGTGAGCCAGCTCAACGACAACGCGCGCTCGAAGATCCGCAACGAGAAGATCGGCTTCATCTTCCAGGCGTTCAACCTGATTCCCGACCTCAACGTGTTCGACAACGTGGAAGTGCCGCTGCGCTACCGCGGCATGAAGGCGCCGGAGCGCAAGCAGCGCATCATGGACGCGCTGGAGCGCGTGGGTCTGGCCTCGCGCTTCAAGCACTACCCGGCCGAACTCTCCGGCGGCCAGCAGCAGCGCGTGGCGATCGCCCGCGCGCTGGCCGGCTCGCCGCGCCTGCTGCTCGCCGACGAACCCACCGGCAACCTGGACACGCAGATGGCCCGCGGCGTGCTGGAGCTGCTGGAGGAGATCCACCGCGACGGCGCCACCATCGTGATGGTGACCCACGATCCCGAACTGGCCGCGCGCGCGCAGCGCAACGTGCACATCATCGACGGCCAGGTGGTGGACCTGTCCGAGGACCCGCGCTTCCACGCCAGCGTGGCCGCCGCGCGCGGCAACGCCAATCCGGCCTGAAGCCCCCGTCGACCACCATCCTGCGAGTCCCGTCCATGCGTCTGAAGTTGCTGCCCGTGCTGCTCCTGCTCGCCGTCGCCCCGCTGCCGGGGCGCGCCGAGGACTTGATGGACGCCTACCGGCAGGCCGTCGCCAACGATCCCGTCCTCGCCACCGCCGACGCGCAGCGCCTGATGGTGGCCGAGGGCGTGCCGATCGCGCGGTCGGCGCTGTTGCCGCAACTGTCCGCGGGCCTGCAGCTGAACCAGATCCACAGCGGCGGCAACGGCCAGACCACCAACAGCAGCGGCAACATCATCAGCACCGCGGGCGGCGGCCACACGCGCGACCGCAACTTCACCGGCAACCTGAGCCAGTCCATCATCGACCTGTCCGCGATCGCGAACCTGCGCGCCGCGCACGCGGCCGACGATGCGCAGGAGCAGACCTACCAGGCCGCGTTGCAGAACCTGTACGTCCGTGTCGCCAACGCGTACTTCAACGTCCTGGTGTCGGAGGACATGGTGGGCATCAACCGCGCCTACGAGGACGCCTACAAGCAGGAGTACGACCAGACCTCCACGCGCTTCAAGAACGGCCTGTCGATGGCGGCGGACGTCAGCCAGTCCAAGGCGCTGTACCTGTACATCAAGGCGCAGCGGATCGGCGCGGAGGACAGCCTCAAGGACGCGCGCCGCGCGCTGCAGCAGATCACCGGCAAGCCGGTCGGCACGCTGTTGAAGCTGCGCGACGACCTGCCCACGGAGGCGCCGCAGCCGAACGACGAGAAGGCCTGGGTGGATGCGGCGCTGAAGACCAACCCCGCCGTGCTCGCCGCGCGCTACGCCGTCAGCAGCGACGAGCACAAGGTGTCGGCGGCGCGCGCCGGCCACCTGCCCACGCTCACCGCGGGCGTGGGCTACAACAAGTTCGGCCAGTGGTCGAACACGGCGCCGGGCACGGGCGCCTACGGACCGGCCACCACCACGGTCGGCCTCACGCTCACCGTCCCGCTGTTCAGCGGCGGGCTCACGCATGCGCGGGTGAAGCAGGCGCTCTATCAGCGCGACGCGGACGAGGGCGTGCTGGAAAGCCAGCGCCGCCAGGCCGCGCGCGACGCCGCCAACTACTTCAACCTGGTGCAGGACGGCATCGAGCAGGTAGCCAGCGCACGCGACTCGGTGGAGGCCGCGGAGAAGACCGTGACCTCGATGCGCGCGGGCTACTCCATCGGCACGCAGTCGCTGACCAGCGTGGTGATCGCCATCCAGTACCTCGCCAACATGCAGAGCGAATACACGGTGGTGCGCCACCAGTTCATCCTCAACAAGCTGCTGCTCAAGCAGGCCGCCGGCACCATCGACATGTCCGACCTGCAGGCGGTCAACGGGTTGCTGAAATGAGCGCGAATCTTGCCATGCGCTTTTCCCCTCTCCCCCAGGGAGAGGGTGCGGGCAGGGCGTGGCGCCCCGCTTCGGCCGAACCCTCGCCACAATCCCTCTCCCATGGGGAGAGGGGCTCAAGTGCGGAGGACTGAGCGGTGTTCGCCTACTACCTCCAGCTCGGCATGCGCAGCCTGCGCCGCAACCCGGCGCTCACCACGCTGATGGTGATGGCGATCGGCTTCGGCGTGGCGGCGTCGATGATCACGTATTCGGTGTTCCGCGCGGTGTCCGGCAACCCCATCCCCGACAAGTCGGGGCAGTTGTTCACGCCGCAGGTCGACGCCTGGGGGCCGCAGCAGAACCTGAAGGGCGAGCCGGCCGAGGCGCTGGGCTACGTGGACGCGATGGCGCTGATGCGCACCCTGCACGCGAAGCGCCAGACCCTGCTGTACATGGTGCAGATGTCGGTGATGCCGGACGGCGAGCGCGACCTGCCGCTGAACGCGAACGGCTACGCCGTCGGCGGCGATTTCTTCCCGATGTTCGAGGTGCCGTTCCAGTACGGCGCGGCCTGGAGCCGGCAGGACGACCAGTCCCGCGCGGCGGTGGTGGTGATCAGCGCCGAGCTCAACCAGAAGCTGTTCGGCGGCGCCGACAGCGTGGGCCGCAGCGTCGACTTCGGCGGACACGATTACCGCATCGTGGGTGTGACCCGCCCGTGGAATCCGCGCCCGCGCTTCTTCGACCTGTTCAGCACCCAGGGCTTCGAGGAGCCCTCGGACTTCTACATGCCGTTCAACCGCGCGCTGGACCTGCAGATGCGCACCGGCGGCCGCAACAGCTGCCGCGGCAAGCTGGATTTCACCACCTGGGACGGCTGGCTGCAGAGCAACTGCGTGTGGGTCACGCCGTGGGTGGAACTGGACAGCGCCGCGGACGTCGCGAGCTATCGCCGCTTCCTGGAAAGCTACGCCGCCGACCAGCAGAAGGCCGGCCGCTTCGACTGGGCGCCCAACGTGCGCCTGCGCAACGTGACGGAGTGGCTGGACTACGAGCACGTGGTGCCGCCGGAGAGCCGCATGTCGCTGCTGGTGTCGCTGGGCTTCTTCCTGATCTGCCTGATCAACACCGTGGGCCTGCTGCTGGCCAAGTTCCTGCGCCGCAGCGGCGAGATCGGCGTGCGCCGCGCGCTGGGCGCCACGCGGCGGGAGATCTACACGCAATACCTGATCGAGGCGGCCGCGGTGGGCCTGGCCGGCGGCCTGGTGGGCCTGCTGCTCACCGCCGCGGGCGTGTCGGGCGTGGGCCTGCTGTTCCCGCCCAAGATCGCGCAGCTGGCGGAGCTGGATTTCTCGCTGGTGGGGCTGACCCTGCTGGTGGCGGTCGTGGCGACCCTGCTCGCGGCGTTCTATCCGGCCTGGCGCGCGGCGCGCGTGCAGCCGGCCTGGCAACTGAAGTCGAACTGAGGCGACGGCGATGAGCCTGCACGTCAAACCCATCCTCGTCGCGCTGCGCCGGCACAAGGCGGGCACGCTGCTGATCGCGCTGCAGATCGCGCTGACCCTGGCGATCGTCTGCAACGCGCTGTTCATCATCCACCAGCGCCTGTCCAGCATGGCCGAGGTCAGCGGCGTGGACGAGGCCAACGTGTTCGTGATCCGCAACCAGTGGGCGGTGATCGACCGCACCACGCAGCAGGTCGACGCCCAGGTGCGGGCCGACCTGCTCGCGCTGCGGCAGCTGCCCGGCGTGCAGGACGCCAGCGCCGCCACCGGCTATCCGCTGCAGGGCGGCGGCTGGGACAACTACGTGATGATGACGCCGGACCAGGTGGAGCCCACCACCGATTCCGCGGTGTACGTGGGCGACGAGCATTTCATCGGCACGCTGGGCCTGCGCCTGGTCGCCGGGCGCAACTTCCGTCCCGACGAAGTCGGCGTGATGGGCACCCAGGAAGCGGTCGCCCCGCCGGTGACCGTCGTGAGCAAGGCGCTGGCCGACCGGCTGTTCCCCGGCGGCGATGCGCTGGGCAAGAACATCTACGCGATGAGCGCGAAGCCCAGCACCATCATCGGCATCGTCGATCCGCTGCACCGGCAGGGCACGTCCTCGTGGAACAAGGCCTATGCCGGGCAGTCGCTGATCTGGCCGGCGCGCCCCGACGATGCGCGCGGCGTGTTCTACATCGTGCGCGCGAAGCCGGGCCAGCTCGCCGACGCCATGCGCGAGGCGCCCAAGGCGCTGTACGCACAGAGCCGCATGCGCATCATCGACGCCAAGGACGGCATCCAGGATTACGCCGAAGTCCGTCGGCGCGCCTACGACAGCGACCGCGGCACGGCGATCCTGATGGGCATCATCTGCACCGCGCTGCTCGCGATCACCGCCGCCGGCATCGTGGGCCTCACCAGTTTCTGGGTCGGCCAGCGCCGCCGGCAGATCGGCATCCGTCGTGCGCTGGGCGCCACCCGCCACGACATCCTGGGCTACTTCCTCACCGAGAACTTCCTGATCGGCGTGGCCGGCGCGCTGGTCGGCGTGGTGCTCGCCGTGGCGATGAACCTCTGGATGATCACCCACGCCGAAATGGAACGGATGCCGACGGTCTACGTGCTGGCCGGCGTGATCGTGCTGCTTCTGCTGGGCCAGGGCGCGACGTTCGCGCCGGCGCTGCGCGCCTCGCGCGTGCCGCCGGTGGAGGCGACGCGCCCCGTTTGACGCACCCCGCATTCCCCATTTCCTTCCCGAGGACCGACCATGTTCGCCTACTACCTCGACCTGGCACTGCGCAGCCTCAAGCGCAGCCCCGGCCTCACCGCGCTGATGGTGCTGGCGATCGGCTTCGGCGTGGCCGCGTCGATGACCTCGTGGTCGGTGTTCCGCGCCGTGTCGGGCGACCCGATTCCGTGGAAGTCCGCGCAGCTGTTCGTGCCGCAGATCGACAACTGGGGCCCGAACGGCCGCAGCGCCGACGGCGACCCGCCGAACGCGATGGACTACACCGATGCGACCGCGCTGATGCGCGACCACCGCGCCCGGCTGCAGTCGGCGATGTACCAGATCTCGCCCTCGGTGGTGCCGGCGGAGGCCAGCAAGCACCCGATCAACGTCAGCGGCCATGCGGTGTTCGGCGAGTTCTTCCCGATGCTGGACGTGCCGTTCCTGTACGGCAGCGGCTGGAGCGCCAGCGACGATGCGAACCGCGCCCAGGTGGTGGTGATCAGCAGCAAGCTCAACGAGAAGCTGTTCGGCGGCACCAACAGCGTGGGCAAGAGCGTCAACATCGAGCGCGCCGACTACCGCGTGGTCGGCGTGCTGGACAACTGGAACCCGCAGCCGCGCTTCTACGACGTGGTCAATTCCGGCGGTTTCGACAGCGGCACCGAGGACGTGTTCCTGCCGTTCCAGACCGCGATCCAGGCGAACATCCCGAACGACGGCAACACCAACTGCAACGCGGTGCCCAAGGAACCCGGCTTCGCCGGCCTGCAGCATTCCGAGTGCGTGTGGATCGCCTTCATGGCCGAGCTGGACGACGCGGCGGCGGTGACGACCTACCGCGACTACCTGCAGGGCTACGCGCGCGAGCAGCAGCAGGCCGGGCGCTTCGCCTGGGCGCCGAACAACCGCCTGCGCAGCCTGCCGGAGTGGCTGGACAACCAGCACGTGGTGCCCAGCGACACCAAGGTCTCGCTGCTGGTGGCGCTGGGCCTGCTGCTGGTGTGCCTGGTCAACACCATCGGCCTGCTGCTGGCGAAGTTCCTGCGCCGCAGCAGCGAGATCGGCGTGCGCCGCGCGCTGGGCGCACCGCGTTCGGCGATCTACGCGCAGTTCCTCACCGAGGCCGGCATCGTCGGCGTGGCCGGCGGCGTGCTCGGCCTGCTGCTCACCTGCGCGGGCGTGGCCAGCGTGGGCTGGGTGATGCCGAAGGACATCGCCAGCCTTGCACGGCTGGACGTCTCGCTGCTGCTGCTGACCCTGCTGGTGGCCGTGGTCGCCACGATGCTGGCGGGCCTGTATCCCACCTACCGCGCCTCGCGGGTGCAGCCCGCGTGGCAACTGAAATCGAACTGACCGGTCGTCACCCCGGCGCAGGCCGGGGCGCAGCGACTTCCAACCATCGCCACGGCACTGGGTTCCGGCGTGCGCCGGAACGACGAGCAGAGAGGATTCCGCCATGAAACTGCACCCCATGATCGCGGCGCTGCGCAAGCACAAGGCGGGCGTGGTGCTGATCGCGCTGCAGATCGCGCTGACCCTGGCGATCGTGTGCAACGCGATCTTCATCATCGGCCAGCGCATCGACCGCGTGAACCGGCCGACCGGGCTGGACGAGGGCAACCTCTTCCTGGCCACCCAGCAGTGGGTGGGCGCGCCCAGCGCCGACACGCCCGATGGCGTGGCCAGGCTGGACGCCATGCTGAAGGAAGACCTGGCCGCACTGCGCAACCTGCCCGGCGTGGCCTCGGTGGCGCCGATCAACTCGGTGCCGCTGCTCAATTCGTCGTGGAACGGCTCGGTCTCGACCAAGCCGGACAGGAAGTTCAGCGACAAGGGCGACAACGTGCGCACCACCTACTACTTCAGCGACGAGAACGTACTTCCCGTGCTGGGCCTGCGCCTGGTGGCCGGCCGCAACTTCACCGCGGCCGACGTGCAGCACCAGGGCTTTCGCGACAACCCGCCACGCCCCATCGTCATCCTCACCAAGGACCTGGCGGACAAGCTGTACCCGAAAGGCGACGCGGTGGGCAAGGCGGTCTACATCGACGGCAGCGGCTCGCCCAGCACCATCATCGGCGTGGTGGCGCGCCTGCAGGTGCCGGGCAGCGGCACCTGGACCAACAACTTCGCCTGGAATTCCACCCTCGTCCCGACCCGCCTGAACGCGAACTTCTCCCGCTACGCCGTGCGCACCAAGCCCGGCCAACTGGATGCGGTGATGCGCACGGTGGCGCCCACGCTGTACAAGGTGAATCCGCTGCGCGTGCTCGACGACGACAGCGTGAAGTCGTTCGGCGACATCCGCGCCAAGGCGTACCGCGCCGACGTGGGCATGGCGATACTGATGGGCGTGATCTGCCTGGTCCTGCTCAGCGTCACCGCCGCAGGCATCGTGGGCCTCACCAGCTTCTGGGTCGGCCAGCGGCACCGCCAGATCGGCGTGCGCCGCGCGCTGGGCGCGCGCAAGGTCGACATCCTGCACTACTTCCAGCTGGAAAACCTGCTGATCGCGGGCAGCGGCGCGCTGATCGGCATCGGCATGGCGGTGGGCCTCAACCTGGCCTTGATGCGCTACTACGAGATGGACCGCCTGCCGGTGCTCTACACCTTGATCGGCGTGATCGCGGTGCTGGTGCTGGGCCAGTGCGCCGTGTTCGTGCCCGCGCGGCGCGCGTCCAACGTGCCGCCGGTGACGGCCACCCGCGCAGTGTGAGATTGCTTCACCACCGGTGACGGCCATCCGTCCGGTGTGAGGTTGCTTCACGCCCTCCCCTGCATGCAGGGGAGGGTTGGGGTGGGGTGCTTTTGGTTTGAGAACGCGGCCCCTCCCGACATCCCCCGCAAGCAGGGGGAGGGGACGATTCAAGGAGACGTGGAATGTTCGGTTACTACCTCGACCTCGCGCTGCGCAGCCTGAAGCGCAACCGCGTGCTCACCGTGCTGATGGTGCTGGCGATCGCGGTGGGCATCGGCGCGTCCATGACCACGTTGACGGTGATGCACCTGCTTTCCGGCGATCCGTTGCCCGGGCGCAGCGCGCACCTGTTCTATGCGCAGGTGGATGCGGATCCCACGCCGCACGGCGGCGACCACCGCGAGCCGTCCGACAAGCTCGACTACCGGTCGGCGGTGGATCTGTGGAGCGCGCATCGTGCGGATCGCCAGACGCTGATCGTGGACAGCCAGCTCAAGGCCACGGCGCCGAAGGCGAACATGCCGGCCCTGATGCTCACCATGCTGGCGACCACCACGGATTTCTTTCCGATGTTCGCGGTGCCGTTCCAGTACGGCGGAGCGTGGACGGCGCAGGACGATGCCCAGCGCGCGCGCGTCGCGGTGATCTCCGCCGATCTCAACGACAAGCTTTTCGGCGGTGAGAACAGCGTGGGTCGCACCCTGCGCCTCAGGGACAGCGACGTGCGCATCGTCGGCGTGCTCAAGCCGTGGCGACCCGCGCCGCAGTTCTACACCGTTGCCGGCGGCCGTTTCGCCAACGGCGACACGGCCGGCTACTTCGGCAAGCCGGAGGACGTGTTCGTGCCGTTCCAGAGTGCGCTGGAGATCAATCAGGGCGCGTTCCAGCAGTTCAATTGCTGGGCGGCCCCGGCCACGCCCGGCCATCTGGAGAACGCGCCCTGCAACTGGGTCGGCTTGTGGGTGGAGCTGGACAGTGCGGCCAAGACCGCCGCGTACCGCGGTTTCCTCGACAACTACGCGCAGCAGCAGAAGGCACTGGGGCGCTTCAATTACACGGGGACGCGCCTGCGCGACCTGATGGGCTGGCTGGATTTCAACCGTGCCATTCCGCGCGACGTGAAGCTGCAGACCTGGCTGGCGTTCGCCTTTCTCGGCATCTGCCTGTTCAACACGGTGGGCCTGCTGCTGGCCAAGTTCCTGCGCCGCGCCGGCGAGTTCGGCGTACGCCGCGCACTGGGCGCCTCGCGGCGTGCGGTGTTCGCGCAGTGCCTGACCGAGGCCGCGCTGATCGGCTTCATCGGCGGCGTGGGAGGCTGGTTGCTCAGCCTGCTCGGATTGTGGCTGGTGCGTCGCCAGCCCACGCCGTATGCCGACCTGGCGCATCTGGACGGGGGCATGTTCCTTATCACCTTCGTGTTGGCGGTGGTGGTGAGCGTGCTCGCAGGCTCCTTGCCGGCGCTACGCGCCAGTCGGGTTCCTCCAGCGTTGCAACTCAAGATCCTGTGAGGAATCGCGCCATGCAGATCAAACCCGTCCTCGTGGCCCTGAAGAAGCACCGGCTTGCGACCCTGCTGATTGCGCTTGAGATCGCTTTGGCGTGTGCGGTGTTGTGCAACGCCGTGTTCATGATCGCCAGCCGGTTGTCGGCGATGCAGCTTGTCAGCGGCGTGGACGAGTCGTCGCTGGGTTTCATCCAGCTCGGGGGCTTCGATCCGAAGTCCGCCCACGATCTCAACGCACGGGTGGTCGCCGGCCTGGGCGCCATCCCGGGCGTGCAAGCCGTGCGCGTCATCAACTCGGTGCCGTTCGGGCCGGCGGCCGGCGCCTTCGGCGTCACGCTGGATCAGGCGGGCAAGCAATTCCGCGGCGTTCCCGAACTGTACCTCGGCGCACCGGGCACGCCGGAAGCCCTTGGACTGAAGCTGGTCGCGGGCCGCATGCCGGGTGCGGAGGATTACCAGACCGTGCTGGAAGGCTATTTGCCGGCCAATTCGAATGTGTTGGTCACGCGCGTGTTCGCGGAGCACCTGTGGCCCGGCGAGGACGCACTCGGCAAGACGTTCTGGACCGGGCGGAACCAGTTCCGCGTGATCGGCGTGGTAGCGCAGCTTTCGGTGCAGCAATACGACGAGGAAGGCGAGCGCGGGGCGCAATGGACCGTGTTCGTGCCCGTGCAGCCGGGTCCGCAGCTTGCCGGTACGTACCTGGTCCGCGCCGATCCACGCGAGCTGGACCGCGTGATGGTCGATGCCAGGACCGCGTTGGCCAAGATCGCACCCGACGCCGTGGTCGACCACCAGCAGAGCGACACGCTGCCGGCGCTGCGCACACGTTTCTTCCAGGCCGATCGCGCCTTGACCGGCATGCTGGTGGGCGTGATCGTCTCGTTGCTCGGCGTCACCGCGCTCGGCATCGTAGGCCTGGCGAGCTTCTGGGTGGCGCAGCGCCGCAAGCAGATCGGCATACGCCGCGCGATCGGCGCCACGCGCGGCGACATCCTGCGCTACTTCCAGACCGAGAACTTCCTGATCGTCACGTTCGGCATCGCGCTGGGCATGTTGCTGGCCTTCGTGCTCAACGCGTTGCTGATGAAGTTCTACGAGCTGCCGCACCTGCCGCTGTACTACCTGCCGCTGGGCGCGATTGCGCTGTGGGTGCTGGGCCAGCTCGCCGTGCTGGGCCCCGCGCTGCGCGCGGCCCGGGTGCCGCCGGTGGTGGCGACGAGGACGGCATGAGCACCGATTGCATGGCGGCAGCGTACGGACAAGGGGAGAAGTGAGGATGTTCGGTTATTACCTCGACCTGGCGCTGCGCAGCCTGAAGCGCAACCGGGTACTCACCGCGCTGATGGTGCTGGCGATCGCGCTGGGCATCGGCACCAGCATGACCACCCTGACGGTGATGCACGTGTTGTCGGGCGACCCGATTCCGCAGAAGAGCGCGCAGCTGTTCCGCGTGCGCATGGATGTGTCACCGGACGACCACTTTCGCCAGGGCGACAAGGTGCCGGACAACCTGACCCGGCGCGATGCCGAGGCGCTGCTGCGCGACGGCAAGGCGGACCACCAGGCGGCGATGTCGGCGGGCGCGATGGTGGTGGTATCCGCGCAGGGCGAGCCGCTGCGCGTGGCGACGCGTTACACGGGCGCGGATTTCTTCCCCATGTTCGACGTGCCGATGCGTTACGGCCAAGCATGGCGGCCGGAAGACGATGCGGCACGCGCGCGCGTGGCGGTGATTTCGGGCGACTTGAACGAACAGCTCTTCGGCGGCAAGGACAGCGTGGGCAAGACGCTGCAGGTGGGCGGCCAGTCCCTGCGCATCGTCGGCGTGCTGGGCGACTGGGCCATGAACCCGCGCTTCTACGACCTCAGCAACGGCCAGTTCGGCAACAGCGAACAGGTGTTCCTGCCACTGTCGACGGCGCTGGACCTGAAGCTTTCCACCAGCGGCTCGTTGACTTGCTGGGGCAGTGCGCCCGACTCCCGCGCCCCCGAAGCGCCCTGCATCTGGCTGCAGTACTGGGCGGAACTGGACACGCCGGCAAAGGCGGCGGCCTATCGCCAGTACCTGCAGAACTACATCGCGCTGCAGCAGCAGGGCGGCCGTTTCAGCCATCCCGGCCTGGCCGAGGAGCTGGACGTGATGCAATGGCTGGACGCCAAGGGCGTGGTGCCCTCCGACGTGCGGCTGCAGACCTGGCTGGCGCTGGGGTTCCTGGGCATCTGCCTGCTCAACACGGTGGGCCTGCTGCTGGCGAAGTTCCTGCGCCGCAGCGGCGAGATCGGCGTGCGCCGTGCGCTGGGCGCCTCGCGCCGCGCGATCTTCCTGCAATGCCTGGTCGAAGCCGGCGTGGTGGGGCTGGCCGGTGGCGTGCTCGGCCTGGCGCTGGCTGCGCTGGGCCTGGTGCTGGTGCGGCACCAGCCGACCGATTACGCGGCATACATCCACATGGACCTGAGCATGCTGCTGCTCACGTTCGCGCTGGCGCTGGCGAGCAGCCTGCTGGCCGGCCTGCTGCCGGCGTGGCGGGCGATGCAGGTGGCGCCGGCGGTGGCGCTCAAGTCGAACTAGCGGGCGAGGGGACTCTCCAATGCACTTCCGTCACATCCTCAATGCGCTGGGCCGCCACCGTATCGCCGTGGCGCTGCTGGTGCTGGAGATCGCGTTCTCCTGCGCGGTGGTCTGCAACGCGCTGTTCCTCATCGGCAACCGGCTGGAGCGCATGCAGCGGCCCACCGGCGTGGACGAGGCGCACGTGGTCGAGATGTTCATCGGCAGCGTCACGCCCGGTTCGGCCGAGGCCGTGATGGCGCAGACGCGCACCGACATCGCCGCACTGCGCGCGATCCCCGGCGTAGCGAACGTGGCCGTCGTCAACCAGACGCTGTTCGGCAACTCGTTCAGCGCCAGCGGCGTGGGCCTGAGCGACGATGCGAAGGCGCCGCGCATCTCGGTCACGCAGTACATGGGCGACGCGAACCTGGCCGACACGCTGGGCCTGAAACTCGCGGAGGGCCAGTGGTTCAAGCCCGACGAGTTCATCACTGAAGAACAGCTCGAGGCCGGCCGCTCCGGTCTGCCCGTGATCATCACCAAGGCTCTGGCGGAGCATCTTTTCCCGGGCGAGTCGGCGGTCGGCAGGACGATCTACGCGTTCGGCGCCAACCGCGTGGTGGGCGTGCTGGACCGCCTCGTGCAGCCGCGCGACTCCGGTCCCACGGAGAGTTACGGCTACGCCATGCTGTTCCCGGTGACGCTGCCGTACACCGAAGGCGCCTACGTGATCCGGGTCAAGGATGCGATGCGGCGCGATGCGGTGATCCAGGACGTGCTGCGCACGCTGAAGGCCAGCGGCCCATTGCGGCTGATCTCGCCGAAGTACGCGTTCACCCTGGAATCGCAGCGCGCGAAGTACTACCGCAACGACCGCGCCATGGCCTGGATGCTGGTGGGCGTGTGCGTGCTGCTGCTGGTGGTCACCGCGGTGGGCATCGTCGGCCTCACCAGTTTCTGGGTGGCGCAGCGGCGCCGGCAGATCGGCATACGCCGGGCCATCGGCGCCACGCGCGGCGACATCCTGCGCTACTTCCAGACCGAGAACTTCCTGATCGCCTCGCTGGGCATCGCGCTCGGCATGGTGCTGACCTACGGTCTCAATCTGCTGCTGATGGCGCATTACGAACTGGCCCGGTTGCCCGGCTACTACCTGCCGGTGGGCGCGCTGGTGCTGTGGGTGCTGGGCCAGCTCGCCGTGCTGGGGCCTGCGCTGCGCGCGGCCCGGGTGCCGCCGGTGGTGGCGACACGGAGCGCGTGACGGTTGCACCGGCCCGTTTCCGGGCATGGGTACGGGTACGGATTTCATCAACACAAGGGTGGACATGTTCGGTTATTACCTGGATCTCGCATGGCGCAGCCTCAGGCACCACCAGGTGCTTGCGGCGCTGATGGTGCTGGCGATCGCGCTGGGCATCGGCGCCTCAGTGACCATGCTGGCGGTGCTGCACAACCTCTCGGGCAATCCGCTGCCGGGGCGCAGCGGCGTGCTGTTCCATCCGCAGGTGGACCCGCGTCCGGCGAAGTTGTCCGGCGCCGACGTGGAGCCGCCGGACGACCTCACCTACATCGACGCGGTGAACCTGTACCAGTTGGGCATTGCGCCGCGCCGCGCTGTGATGAGCTCCAACTGGCTGCCCGTGCGGGCCGATGCGCCGGACAGCCCGCTGGCGATGTACACCGACCGCGCCACCACCGCCGACTTCTTCGCGATGTTCGGCGTGCCCTTCCTGTACGGCGCCGCGTGGTCCGCGCAGGACGATGCCAGCCATGCGCAGGTGGTGGTGCTGTCGCGGGCGATGAACCAGAAACTGTTCGGCGGCGGGAACAGCGTGGGCAGGACCCTGGTGATCGCCACCAAGACCTTCCGCGTGGCGGGCGTGATCGACGACTGGAACCCGCAACCGCGCTTCTACGACGTCAACGGCGGCGCGTTCGGCAAGCCCGAGCAGATGTACCTGCCGTTCTTCGCCTGGCTGGACCTGCCGCAGGACTACGGCTACGGCCCGATGAACTGCTGGGGCAACGATCCGAACGCCGGCACGCATGATCCCAGGGTGCAGCAGTGCACCTGGGCGCAGTTCTGGGTGCAGCTGGACACGCCCGCGCAGGCGGCGGACTACCGCGCCGCGCTCGTGCAGTACAGCGCGCAGCAGCACCAGCTTGGCCGCTTCCAGCGCGATCCGGACGTGCGCCTGCGCGGCCTGCTCGACTGGCTGGACTACAAGCGCGTGATCCCGGTGACGGTGCGCATGCAGACCTGGATCGCGTTCGGCGTGCTGCTGATCTGCCTGGTCAACACGGTCGGCCTGATGGTGGCGAAGTTCCTGCGCAAGTCCGGCGAGATCGGCGTGCGCCGCGCGCTGGGCGCCTCGCGCCGCGACGTGTTCGCGCAATGCCTGATCGAGGCCGGCGTGGTCGGCCTGGCCGGCGGCCTGCTCGGCCTGCCGCTGGCGTGGCTGGGCCTGTGGATGGTGCGGCAGCAGCCGGTGAGCTTCGCCGCTTCCGCGCATTTCGATCCGTCCATGCTGGGCGTGGCGCTGCTGCTGGCGGTGCTGTCGTCCCTGCTCGCGGGCGTGTGGCCGGCCTGGCGCGCATCGCGCGTGGCGCCCGCCCTGCAGGTGAAGTCGCTATGAGAATCCATCTGCAAGTACGGCCCATCCTCGCCGCGCTGCACAGCCACAAGGCCGCCGTGGTCCTGCTGGTGCTGGAGATCGCGCTGACCATGGCGGTGCTCGGCAACCTGGTGTTCATCGTCTACGGCAACATCCAGCGCGCGCACGTGCCTACCGGCGTGGCGGAAAGCGGGATCGGGCTGATCCAGAGCATAGGCGTGATCGGGCAGGACAATCCCGGGACGGCGGCCGGAAACATCGCCGTACTGCGCGCCGTTCCCGGCGTGGCGGATGCGGCTTACGGCGGTCCGCCGCTCTGGTTCGTGCAGAGCAATCCGGTCTTTGTCGATCCTTCGCGCAAGCAGGCACTGGCGAAGGTGTACGAATTCCAGGGCAGCCAGGGGTTGGTGAGTACCTTGGGCCTGCGCGTCATCCAGGGGAGGGCGCCCGCGCGCGACGAGTTGCCGGTGGCGGAAAACGCCACCAAGGACACCGAGGTTCCGGTACTGGCGACCCAGGCGCTGGCATCCCGTTTGTTCGCCGACGGCCACGCGCTGGGCAAGGTGATCTACGACGGCGGTTCCAATCCGATGCGCATCGTCGGCATCGTGGACCACCTGCGCGGCGGCATCACCGGACGCGCCGACGACGACTACGCGCTGGTCGCCGAATTCCTTCTCGGGAACCAGAATGTCGGCGGCGGTTTCATGATACGCGCCGGCGATCCCGCGCACCTGCCCGAGGTGCTGGCCGCCGCTGCCGCCGCCCTGCAGAAGGCCAACCCCGGCCACGTGCAGAGCAAGCTGTACACCATGGCCGAGCTGCGCGAGAACTATTTCCGCAGCGACCTCGCCGCCGGCCGCATGCTGGTGGCGATCATGCTGATCCTGCTGGTGGTCACCGCGCTGGGCGTGAGCGGGCTGGCCAGCTTCTGGGTGCAGCAGCGGCGTCGCCAGATCGGCATGCGCCGCGCGCTGGGCGCCACACGCGGCGACATCCTGCATTACTTCCAGGTCGAGAATTTCCTCATCGTCAGTGCCGGCGTGCTGCTGGGCGCGCTGTTCGCGTATGCGCTGAACCTGTTCCTGATGCATCGCTTCGAGCTGGCCCACCTGCCGGCGCATTACCTGCTGGTCGGCGCACTGGCGCTGTGGGTGCTTGGCCAGCTCGCCGTGCTGGGCCCCGCGCTGCGGGCGGCGGCGGTGCCGCCGGTGGTGGCGACGCGCAGCGTGTGAGTTTCCTTCCGCCGGAACGGCGGGAGTGCGGGTGCGGGGCGGGTTTCGCAATGAGGACGATCGCATGTTCGGCTACTACCTCGATCTGGCGCTGCACGGCCTGAAGCGCAACCGGGCGCTCACCGCACTGATGGTGCTGGCGATTGCGCTGGGCATCGGCGCGTCCATGACCACGCTCACCGTGTTGCACGTGCTGGCGGGCGATCCGTTGCCGGGGCGCAGCGGATCGCTCTACTACCCGCAGATCGACCCGCGCGACAGCCTGGGTTACGTGCCGGGCAAGACGGAGCCGCTGGACCAGCTGAGCTGGATCGACGGCATGAACCTGCTGCAGGCGAGGCGGGCGGACCGCCAGGCGCTGATGACCGGCGGCAACGTGGCTATCCAGCCGGACCACAGCACGCTCGACCCGTTCTACGAGAGTGCGCGCTACACCACGGTCGATTTCTTCGCCATGTTCGGCGTGCCGTTCAAGTACGGGCATGCATGGGGCGAGGCGGACGACGCGGCGCATGCGCGCGTGGCGGTGATCAGCAGCCAGCTCAACGACAAGCTGTTCGGAGGCGGGGACAGCACGGGCAAGCCGCTGCGGCTGTCCGGTGCGATGTTTCGCGTCGTCGGAGTGATCGGCGACTGGAACCCGAATCCGCACTTCTACGACTTGAATCGCAAGAGCTACAACGAGAATGAAGGCGTTTACCTGCCGCTGTCCACGTCGCAGGATCTTGGCATGACCCACGACGGCGGCGTCGATTGCTGGGGCAATGGCGGCGGCGGAAATACGCCCGACCACAACTCGCCGTGCGTGTGGCTGCAGTTCTGGGTGCAGTTGGACAGTCCGGCCAAGGTCGCGGCGTACGAGGCTTTCCTCGTCGGCTACTCCAGGCAGCAGAAGGAGCTGGGGCGCTTCGGTCGGCCGCCGAACATCAAGCTGCGCGACGTCATGCAATGGCTGGATTACAACCAGGTCGTGCCGGACGACGTACGCCTGCAGAACGGCCTTGCCTTCGGCTTCCTGCTGGTGTGCCTGGTCAACACGGTGGGCCTGATGCTGGCGAAGTTCCTGCGCCGTTCCGGTGAGCTGGGCGTGCGCCGTGCGCTTGGCGCATCGAAGCGCTCGTTGTTCGCGCAATTGCTCATCGAGGCCGGCGTGGTGGGCCTGGTCGGCGGCATCGGTGGCCTGCTGCTGGCGCTGGTCGGCTTGTGGCTGGTGCGGCGGCAGCCGGCCAGCTATGCCGCATTGGCGCATCTCGACCCCACGATGCTGCTGGCCACGTTCCTGCTGGCGCTGGGCGCGAGCCTGCTGGCCGGCCTGCTGCCGGCCTGGCGCGCGTGCCAGATCGCGCCGGCGCTCCAGCTCAAGAGCAATTGAAGGAGGGCGCCATCATGGAACTGCGACCGATTCTTTCCACGCTGCGCCGGCACAAGTTCACCGCGTGGCTGCTGGTGCTGGAGATCGCGCTCACCTGCGCCATCGTGTGCAATGCCGTGTTCCTGATCAGCCAGCGGCTTCACCGCATGGACCTGCCCAGCGGCATCGCCGAGCGCGAACTGGTGCAGATCCAGCTGGGCCACATCGGCAAGAACCCCGATGCGAAGGCGCAGACCGAAACGGACCTGGCCGCGCTGCGGCAGATCGCCGGCGTGAAACAGGCGGGGCTGACGGAGGAGCTCCCGTTCAGCTTCGGCGGTTCGTCGAACAGCGGCCTGATGCTGGAACCGCGACAGCAGCAGCCCACCGTCACCGTGTCGCAGTACATGGGGCAGAACATCCTGCCCACGCTCGGGTTGCGGCTGGTGGCCGGGCGGGACTTCCAGCCGGGTGAATACGTCGACCTGGACATCGCCCTCGCGGCCCTGAAAACCGGCGACACCAAAGGCCTGCCGCAATCCATGATCGTGACGCGGGCGCTGGCCGATCGGCTGTGGCCGGGCAAGGCCCCGCTGGGCCAGACGGCGTACGTGGGGAAAGGCATACCGCTGCGCGTCATCGGCGTGGTGGAGTCCCTGGCGCGGCCCAACATGCTGAACAAGGGGCCGCAATACACCGTGGTGTGGCCGATCCACATGACTTCGGCCGACGGCGCGGACTACGTGCTGCGCACGGCACCGCAGGACCGCGCAGCGGTGCTGGAAGCCGCCGTGGCGAAGCTGAAGCAGATCGACCCCAACCGGGTGGTGCTGGTGAAGCGCACCTACGACCAGGCGCGCCGCGAGTTCTTCGCCAACGACCGCGCGATGGCCGGCATCCTGGTCGGCGTGATCGTGGCGCTGCTCACGGTGACCGCGCTGGGCATCGTGGGCCTGGCCAGCTTCTGGGTGGGCCAGCGCCGCCGCAGCATCGGCGTGCGCCGTGCGCTGGGCGCCACGCGCGGCGACATCCTGCGCTACTTCCAGACCGAGAACTTCCTGCTCGCCACGCTCGGCATCGTGCTGGGCATGGTGCTCGCCTACGGCATCAACCTGTTCCTGATGCTGCATTACGAATTGCCGCGGTTGCCGGGCATCTACCTGCCGGTGGGTGCGCTGGTGCTGTGGGCGATCGGCCAACTCGCCGTGCTGGGCCCCGCGCTGCGGGCCGCGGCGGTGCCGCCGGTGGTGGCGACGCGCAGCGTGTGAGGCTCGGTCCGCTGTCCGCGGGACGGAATTCTTCAAGGAGAAACGGGATGTTCGGCTACTACCTCGACCTGGCATGGCGCAGCCTGAAGCGCTCGCCGATCCTCACCGGCCTGATGGTGCTGGCGATCGGCCTTGGCATCGGCGCGTCGATGACCATGCTCACGGTGCTGCACGTGATGACGGACGATCCGCTGCCGGGGCGCAGCGCGCAGTTGTACACGCCGCATCTCGATCCGTTGCCGCTGGATCACAAGCGTCGCGGCGACGGGCCCGATGCCAGCGACAACCTCACCTGGCCCGATGCCATGGCCTTGCTGAAGGCGCATCGCGCCACGCGACAGGCGGCGATGGCGGGCGGCTCCATGCTGGTACGCCCGGCGCGCGCCGACGTGCGACCGTTCGACGTGGATGGCCGCTACACCACGGCGGATTTCTTCCCGATGTTCGGCGTGCCGTTCCTGCGGGGCAGTGCCTGGGGCGCGGCGGACGATGCGGTCGGCGCGCGGGTGGTGGTGCTGGCCGAGAGCCTGTCGCGCAAGCTGTTCGGCGCGGACGATGCGGTGGGACGCATGGTGCGGCTTGGCGAGCACGACTACCGCGTGGTCGGCGTGACGCGGGACTGGCAGCCGTCGCCGCTGTTCTATGCCGACGCCTCGGCCAAGCGCTACAGCGATGGCGACCGGTTCTTCCTGCCGCTGTCGACCGCGGTCGACCAGAAGCTGGACGTCAACGGCAACTTCAGCAGTTGGGAAAAGAATGACGCCGACTCGCGCATGGTCAGCCCGACCACCAGCTGGCTGCAGTTCTGGGTGCAGTTGGACACCCCGCCGCAGGTGGCGGCCTATCGCCAGTACCTGGTCGATTATTCCGCGCAGCAGAAGGCGCTGGGCCGTTTCCAGCGCCCGCCAGCGAACGCGAAGCTGTACGGGCTGATGGGCTGGTTGGCGCACGAGGACCTGGTGCCGAACGACGTGCGCCTGCAACTGTGGCTGGCGCTGGGCTTCCTGTTCGTGTGCATGCTGAACATCGTGGCCCTGCTGCTGGCGAAGTTCTTGCGTCGCAGCGGCGAGATCAGCGTGCGCCGCGCGCTGGGCGCCAGGCGGCGCGACATCTTCGTGCAGCTGGGCATCGAGTCCGCGCTGATCGGCGTGGCCGGCGGCGCGCTGGGCCTGGCCATCGCCCAGCTCGGCCTGTGGAGCATCCGCCAGCGCCCCGAC
Source organism: Rhodanobacter sp. PCA2 (assembly GCF_013620825.1). Lineage (GTDB taxonomy): Bacteria > Pseudomonadota > Gammaproteobacteria > Xanthomonadales > Rhodanobacteraceae > Rhodanobacter_A. The sequence goes on from NZ_NJIC01000009.1 coordinate 350,535, forward strand.
GACTACGCCAGGATCGCGCAAATGGACGTCCAGATGTTGTTCGGGACGCTGGCGCTGGCCATCGCCGCCAGCGTGCTTGCCGGCCTGCTGCCGGCGTGGCGCGCCTGCCGTGTGGCGCCCGCGCTGCAGTTGAAAACCATGTAGGAACGCGGCCTGCACGCGATGGAGCCCGCGTCGCCGGTTACGGTTACGGAGAAGACACGATCATGCAAACAAGACCGATTCTTTCCACTTTGCGCCACCACAAGCTGACCGCCGGCCTGCTGATGCTGCAGGTGGCCTTCACCCTCGCCATCGTGTGCAACGTGATGCACATGATCGTCGGTCGCATCGAGCGGATCGGCGTGCCGACCGGCATTGCCGAGAACGAGCTTGCGACGATTCCCAGCACGGCCATCGACAAGGCGGCAAACCATCGCGCGCAGCTCGCCGCCGATCTCGCCACGTTGCGCGCCGTCCCCGGCGTGCGTGCGGCGGCGGCGGTCAGCTATTCGCTGCCGCTCAACCGCAACGAAGATACCCAAGGCATCTGCCCAAGCAAGGAGGCGCTGGATCGCGCGATCCAGCGCAATTCGATCGACGGCAGCGGCTGCATGGAACCCAGCATCTACGACGGCACCCTTGGCCTGGTCGATACCCTGGGCCTGCATCTGGTCGAAGGCCGCGATTTCCAGCAGGGAGACTACGTGGCCGACGGCAAACCGGTCGTGGCGATCGTCACCCGCGCGCTGGCGCAACACCTGTACCCCGGAAAGCCGGCGCTGGGGCAGAGCATGTACGACGGCGACCGGTTCATTCGCGTGGTCGGCATCGTCGATTCGCTGCTGCGCCCGGAGCTGCGCACGCCTGGCGTCGACAACGACAGCATGATCCTGCCGCAGGCGCCGGACGGCGCCAGCGCGCGCTATGTGTTGCGCAGCGCGCCGCAGGATCGCCAGCGCGTGCTTGCGGCGGCGACCGCCGCACTGTGGAAGGTCAACCCGAACCGCATCATCAACCCCGCGCGGGTGCAAACCTACAGCCAGATCCGCGCCGCCTACTTCCAGCGCGACACCACCATGATCGGCCTGCTCATCGCCTCCGCGCTGGGCCTGTTGTTCGTCACCGCGCTTGGCATCGCCGGGCTGGCCAACTTCTGGGTGCAGCAGCGTACGCGCAGCATCGGCATCCGCCGAGCCATCGGCGCCACGCACCACGACATCCTGCGCTACTTTCAGGACGAGAACTTCCTGATCGTCACGGCAGGCGTGGTGCCGGGCGTGCTGCTGGCCATCGGCCTGAACCTGCTGCTGATGACGCGCTACGAGTTGCCGCGCCTGCCGCTGTGGTACCTGCCGATCGGCGCGCTGGTGCTGTGGGTGCTCGGCCAGCTTTCGGTGCTGTCGCCCGCGCTGCGCGCCGCGGCCGTGCCGCCGGTGGTGGCGACGCGCAGCGTGTGATGCGCAGAAATTTTCGTGTACGTAGGCCAGTGGTCATGGCAACCTTTTCGACCGGAGCCGCATCCATGCGGACATGTGCAGGAAAACGATGCGTACCGTACTGATCATCGACGACAACCCGGCCGTGGGCGAGGCGCTGTCGCTGCTGCTCTCGCTGCACGACATCCGGCCGCTGGTGGCCCTGAACCAGGCCGAGGGACTGGCTGCGCTGGAGCGCGGGCGCGTGGACGCGGTGATCCAGGACATGAACTTCACCGCCGACACCACCTCGGGCGAGGAAGGCGTGGAGCTGTTCCGCGCGATCCGCGAACAGCATCCCGACCTGCCGGTGATCCTGCTTACCGCGTGGACGCATCTCGAGACCGCGGTGGAACTGGTGAAGGCCGGCGCCGCCGACTATCTCGCCAAGCCCTGGGACGACCACAAGCTGCTGACCACCGTGGAAAACCTGCTCGAACTCTCCGAATCCACGCGCGAAGTAAGCCGCGCACGGCGCGAGCGCCGCCGTCGTCGCGAAGTGTTGCAGAACACCTACGATCTGGACGGCCTGGTATTCGCCTCCGAGGCGATGGCGCGTACGCTGGAACTGGCCTGCCAGGTGGCGCGCGCCGAGGTGCCCATCCTGATCACCGGGCCGAACGGCGCCGGCAAGGAACGCATCGCGGCGATCGTGCACGCGAACTCGCTGGTGAAGAAGGGGCCGTTCGTCGCGGTGAACTGCGGTGCGCTGCCGGGCGAGCTGATCGAGGCCGAGCTGTTCGGCGCCGACGCCGGCGCCTATACCGGCGCGAACAAGGCGCGCGAGGGGCGCTTCGAGCTGGCCGACGGCGGCACGCTGTTCCTGGACGAGATCGGCAACCTGCCGCTGCCGGGCCAGATGAAGCTGCTGCGCGTGCTGGAAACCGGCCAGTTCGAGCGGCTGGGCTCCGGGCGCACGCGGCAGGCCAAGGTGCGCGTGCTTTCCGCCACCAACGCCGATCTGAAGGCGATGATACGCGCGGGCACCTTCCGCGAGGATCTCTACTACCGCCTCAACGTGATCGAGGTGAACCTGCCGCCGCTGTCCGAACGTGTGGACGACGTGCTGCCGCTGGCCGAGCACTTCCTCGCCGGCCGCGCCGTGCTGGGCGACGTGGCGCGCGAGGCGCTGCTGGCCTACCCGTGGCCGGGCAACGTGCGCGAGCTGAAGAATGCGATCGAGCGCGCCGCGCTGCTGGCCGGCGGCAAGCCGATCACGCCGGAACTCCTGAACCTGCCGCAGGTGGCCCCGGCCGCCGCGCGCAATCTCGACGAGCCCAGCCGCGAGGCGGTGGAGGGCGCACTGCACCAGGCCGAGGGCGTGGTGAGCCGCGCGGCGCAGTACCTGGGGCTGTCGCGCCAGGCGTTGTACCGGCGGATGGAGCGCTACGGACTGACTGCATAGTTGCGGTATAACTGCGGTCGGTCGTGGGCGGGATTTTCGCGGGCCGCCAGAGGAGCGGACATGAATCATCGGATGTTGCCGGCGTGGTTCCTCTCGCTGTTTTGCGCGGGCGTTTGCGCCCAGTCCGCGGTGGCGCCGGCCGGGCAGCCTCCGCGGCTGCCGGGAGACACGGCGTACGCGACGCCGCCCAGGGTGCAGTTCCGGTTCGGCGATGGGAACCGGGCGGACACGCGTTGGGCGCGGCAGATGGGGCAGGGCGCGGTGCGCATGCTGGCGCAGGAGCACCGGATGGCCAACCATGCGCTGGTGCGTTACGCGCGGCCCGGCGTGGAGTGCATGGTCTCGGCCATGAAGCCCGAGTGCCCATAGGCGCGGGGCGCCGAGGCTGCAGGCAGCAAGTTCCGAAATCATTTCGACGCCCGATGGGCCGTCCTGGGACCGACATGCGAACACGAATCCTGGTTTCCCTTCCGCTTTGCCTGCTGGCCTTCGCGGCCGTGGCGCAGACGCCGCCCGCGTCCGACCAGTGGACGCGCCCCGCACCGGCCGGCAGCGTCACCTTCGCGAAGGACCATGTGCCGCGCAGCGACGATGCGACGGCGAAGCCCTCGCCGTTCAAGTTCAAGAGCGAGCGCAAGGCCTGGCGGGACGAACCGCCGCCGCCGCGGGCCAACGACAAGAGCGCGGTGATGGGTACCGATCGTCCGTGGCAGAACGGCCAGCCGCCGGTGAGCTGCGCGCAGACCCCGCACGATCCCGCGTGCCGCTGAGCCGCCGCCGATGTGGCGCCGCCTGAATTCGCTGCAGGGTCGGCTCACGCTGCTGCTCGCGGTGGCCGCGGTGGCCGGCGTGCTGGTCTACGTGGGCCTGACCCAGTGGCCGCTGCCGCAGCTGATCGAGTGGTTGCACAAGGATCTGTCGATGCCGATCCGCGCGCCGGCGCAGTTCGGCATCTACGGCGCCCTCGCGCTGAGCGCGCTGGTGCTGCTGCCGCTGGCATGGTGGCTGGCGCACCTGGTGATGGCGCCGGTGAGCCGCCTGCTGCGCGCGCTGGAAGGCGCGGTGGCGAGCTACCGCGACGGCGATTTCAGCTTCTCCATCGCCGCCAACCGGCGCGACGAGCTGGGTGAGCTGATCCGCATGCACAACGCGCTGGGCCAGACCCTGCGCGAGCAGCGCCAGCACCTGGTGCAGCGCGAGTTGTTGCTGGAAACCGTGGTGCAGAACACGCCGGTGGCCCTGGTGCTCACCGACGGCAGCGGCCGCGTGGCCTATTCCAACATCGCCTCGCGCCACCTGTTCAACGAGGGCAGGAGCCTCAACGGGCAGGACTTCGCCAAAATGCTTGCCGCGGCGCCCGAGGCGCTGTCCCGCGCGGTGGAGAGCGGCGAGGATGCCTTGCTCAGCGTGGAGATGGACGGCAGCGAGGAAACCTTCCACCTGTCGCAACGCGCGTTCCGCCTGCAGGGCCGCCCGCATCGCCTGCACCTGTTCCGGCGCATGACGCGCGAGCTGTCGCGGCAGGAAGTGGCGACCTGGAAGCGGGTGATCCGCGTGATCAGCCACGAACTCAACAACTCGCTGGCGCCGATTTCCTCGCTGGCGCATTCCGGCGCCGAGCTGGCGCGCCGCGGCAACCTGGATCGGCTGCCCGGCGTGTTCGCCACCATCAGCGAGCGCGCCAGGCACCTGCATGGTTTCATAGCCGGCTACGCCAGCTTCGCCAAGCTGCCGGCGCCGCAGCCGCATACGGTGGAATGGGAGCCGTTCCTCGCCTCGCTGGCGCTGCATTGCCATTACCGGCTTGCCGCGCCGGCGCCCACGCATCCCGCCCGCTTCGATCCGGTGCAGATCGAGCAGGTGCTGATCAACCTGATCAAGAACGCCCACGAATCCGGCAGCCCGGAAGACGAGGTCAGCCTGGCCCTGCTGGAGGTCGGCAACGAACTGCGCATCGAAGTGGCCGACCGCGGCCCCGGCATGAGCGAAACCGTGCTGGCGCAGGCGCTGCTGCCGTTCTATTCCACCAAGCGCTCCGGCACCGGCCTCGGCCTCGCGCTCGCGCGCGAGATCGCGGAGGCGCATGGCGGGCGGGTGCTGCTGGCCAATCGCGAGGGCGGTGGTTTGCGGGTGAGTTTGCGGTTGCCGCAGGTGGGGGACGCCAGACGTCCTCTTTGATCCTCCCGAGGTGCGCCTTGCTCCCTCTTCCCTTCGGGGAGAGGGTTGGGGTGAGGGGTCGCGCTTGCCGTGTAGCCCGCATTCATGCCGGCCATCCTGCGGACTTTCCTCCACCCGCCCGCCGCGCCATAGGGGCCCCGATAGAGCAGCGCGCTCCCGGCGCGCAGAAGCAACAGCAGGGCACAGCCAGAGCCAGGGCCAAAGCCAAAGCCAAAGCCAAAGCCAAAGCCAAAGCCAAAGCCAAAGCCAAGGATGGCCTGATCAATCGACTGCCTGCTCGTCATTCCTGCGGCTTTCAACGGCCGAAGGGCCGGTCAAGCAGGAGGCGCTTCACAACAGCGAAGCTGGTCATCCAGCGCCTTGGCGTTCCGCGGCGTACAGGCACTGGATGACTCGCCGCACTCGCCCTTTCGGGGTCGCCCTGCAGGCGTTCTGCGCGCTTTGCGCTTGTCCAGCCTTCGCCGTGATGACGAGCAAAATCAAAAGCGATGCGCCGCGAACTCGCGGAGCTTCGCTTTTGCCGTTGCTTTTGATGTAGCCGTTGCTTCTGGCGCGCACGATGCGCGCCTGCTCTTCGGGGGCCCCTCGGCGGTGGTGAGTCGTGGACGATCAGGCCGCGCAGCGGGCGAGGCCATGGATGGCCTCGCCTTTTCGCGCGGGCAGGATGCCCGCTCGAAAAGCCCGGCCGC